>NZ_JBWKLF010000011.1:44798-112932 GCF_056430475.1 Streptomyces sp. NPDC045968
GGTGTACTCACGTACTTTCAACCACTCACCCCCAACACCAAACCATCCCACCCCCCCCCCCCCCCCCCCCCGCGACCCGGGTCAGCGCCTCGCTGCTCGCCCGGTACGACCAGGTCGCGGCGGCCCATCCCGCGACGGCTGCCGGGCTGGCCCCGCTGCGGTCGGCCGTGCAGGAGCACACGGCGGCCCTGTCGAAGGGCGCGGGACGGACGGCACCCGTCCCGCCCGCGCCGGCTCCGGCCGTCGACGCGAAGGCCGCCCTGAAGGCGCTGGCCACCGAGGCGCGACGCTCAGCCGACGCCCACACCGCGTCCCTGCTGGAGGCGGAGCCCGAACTCGCCCGGCTGCTCGCCTCCGTCGCGGCGGCCGGCGCCGTGCACGCGTATCTGCTCACCGAACTCGCCAAGGACACCGCCTGATGAGCGTCATGGACTCCCGGGCCGAGGACGGCTCCGAGGAACTGGAGGCCGCACAGGCGGCCCTCGCCGCCGAGCACGCCGCGGTGTACGGATACGCGGTGCTCGGCGGCCGGCTCACCGGCCGGCGCGGCAGGGAGGCCACGGCCGCCCACGACGGCCACCGGGCCCGGCGCGACGCCCTGGTGCGTACCGTGCGTGACCTGGGCGGTACGCCGGTCGCGGCCGACGCCGCGTACGCTCTGCCGTTCGCGGTGCGGGACCCGGCGGCGGCGGTGCGGCTCGCCGCCGTGCTGGAGGACCGGGTCGCGGGCGTCTACTCCGATCTCGTACGGGCCGCCGGAGGCCCCCTGCGGCGTGAGGCCGCGGGCGCTCTGCGGGAGGCCGCCGTACGCGCGGTCCGCTGGCGGGGCACCGGCGTAGCCTTTCCCGGGCTCACCGAGAAGGCCGCACCCGCGAAGGCCGCGGGTGCGGACGAGGCGAACCGGACGAGCGGGACGCGCTGAAGAGGCTCTGAAAGGGAACAAGGCACGTATGGGTTTCGAACCGCCGCAGCGTCTGGTGCGAGCGCTCGGCGAGATGTACGGCGACGCCGCCGCGGCCGACTGGCTCGGACGGCTTCCCGCACTGACCGACGAGGCGCTCTCGGGGGACGGGCAGGAGCTCACGGCCGAGCGGGTGGTCGCCCCCGGCGGTCGCAGCGGCCTGGTCGTCCTGGTCCGGCGGTCCGACGGTGCGCCCGGCGTGCTGAAGATCGCCCCTCCCGAGGCCGCACCGGCGTGCGAGCGGGCGGCGTTGGCGCACTGGAACGGCTGGGGCGCGGTGCAGCTGCTCGACCCCTCCGCCGGGGCGCTGCCGGGCGACGCGCTGCTCCTGGAACGGCTGCACCACGAGGTGTCGCTGCGCTCGCTGCCGGAGGCGAAGGCTCTGCTGGAGGCGGCCGGCACGGTGCGCCGGCTGTGGGTCGACCCGCCGGCCGGGCACTCCTTCGAGTCGGTGGAGGCGCGGACGGGCCGTCAGGCGGGGCCGATGCGGGCCGCCGCGGAGGCGGACCCCGCGCTGGCGCCGCTGGTGACGGCCGCGCTGGCGGCTCGCGCGGAGCTGGTCGCCCACTCCCCCGAACTCCTGCTGCTGCACGGCAACTTCCGCCAGAGCAAGGTGCTCTCGGGTGAGCGTTCCCCCTGGCTGACGGTCGGTCCTGAGCCGCTGGTCGGCGAGCGCGCCTACGATCTGGCGCGGCTGGTGCGCGACCGGGTCGAGGATCTGATCGCTTCCCCCGGTGGTGCGGCGACGGCACGGCGACGGATCAAGAAGCTCGCCGATTCCCTCGACGTGGACCGGGAAAGGCTGCACGGCTGGACCCTGTTCCGGGCCGTGGAGTCGGGCACCCGGGCGCTGGCAGCGGGGCGCCGGCAGGACGGCGAACTGACGCTGGAGTTCGCGGGCTGGCTGTAGAACCGCCCCCGGACAGCCCGAAGGCCCCCGCGCGGGTGCGCGGGGGCCTTCGTGACGTATCGGCGCGGCTCAGCCCTGGTCGGTGAGGCGGGCGATCGCCTCGTCCACCGTGAGCTCCTCGCGCTCGCCCGTGCGGCGGTCCTTGAGTTCGAGGACGCCCTCGGCCGAGCGGCGGCCTGCCACCAGGATCTTCGGGACGCCGATGAGCTCGGAGTCCGTGAACTTGACGCCGGGCGAGACGCCCGGGCGGTCGTCGACCAGGACGCGCAGGCCCGCGGCGTTCAGCTTCTCGGAGACTTCGAGGGCCAGCTCCGTCTGGAGCGCCTTGCCCGCGGCGACGACGTGGACGTCGGCCGGGGCGATCTCGCGGGGCCAGCAGAGGCCCTTGTCGTCGGCGGTCTGCTCGGCGAGGGCGGCCACGGCGCGGGAGACGCCGATGCCGTACGAGCCCATCGTGACGCGGACGGGCTTGCCCTGCTGGCCGAGGACGTCGAGGGAGAAGATGTCGGCGTACTTGCGGCCGAGCTGGAAGATGTGACCGATCTCGATGGCACGGTCCACCCGGAGGCCGGCGCCGCAGTTGGGGCAGGGGTCGCCCGCCTCGACCACGACGACGTCGACGTAGTCGTCGACCTCGAAGTCGCGGCCCGCGACGACGTTCTTCGCGTGCTTGCCCTCCTTGTTGGCGCCCGTGATCCACGCGGTTCCCGCGGCGACGCGGGGGTCGGCGATGTAGCGGACCTTCTCCAGGCCCTGCGGGCCGACGTAGCCGCGCACCAGGTCGGGGCGGCCCACGAAGTCCTCGGCGGTGACGAGCTCGACGACAGCGGGGGCGAGGTGCTCGCCGAGCTTGCCGAGGTCGACCTCGCGGTCACCGGGTACGCCCACGGCCACGATCTCGCCGTCGACCTTGACCAGGAGGTTCTTCAGGGTGGCGGAGGCCTCGACGCCGAGGTGGGCGGCGAGGGTCTCGATGGTCGGGGTGTCGGGGGTGTCCAGCTCCTCGACGGGGCTGTGCGCCGAGGCGTCGGACGGGGTGGCCTTGTAGGTCACGGCCTCGGTGTTGGCGGCGTAGTCGCAGTTGGGGCAGTCGACGAAGGTGTCCTCGCCGGCCGGGGCGGGGGCGAGGAACTCCTCGGACGCGGAGCCGCCCATGGCGCCGGAGACGGCGGACACGATGCGGTGGTCGAGGCCGAGGCGCTCGAAGATCCGGATGTAGGCGGCCCGGTGCAGCTGGTACGCCTCGACGAGCCCCTCGTCGGTGGTGTCGAAGGAGTACGAGTCCTTCATCTGGAACTCGCGGCCGCGCAGCACACCGGCGCGGGGGCGGGCCTCGTCGCGGTACTTGGTCTGGATCTGGTAGAGGATCACCGGCAGGTCCTTGTAGGACGAGCACATGTCCTTGACGACCTGCGTGAAGATCTCTTCGTGGGTGGGGCCTAGGAGGTAGTCGGCGCCCTTGCGGTCCTGGAGCCTGAACAGCAGGTCGCCGTACTCGTCGTAACGGCCGCTCGCCTCGTACGCCTCCTTCGGCAGCAGCGCGGGGAGCAGGACCTCCTGGCCGCCGATGGCGTCCATCTCCTCGCGGACGACGCGGGTGACGTTCTCCAGGACCTTCTTGCCGAGCGGCAGCCAGCTCCAGATGCCGGCGGCCGTGCGACGTACGTAACCGGCCCGGACGAGCAGCTTGTGGTTGAGCGTCTCGGCGTCTGCCGGGTCGTCGCGCAGTGTCTTGATCATCAATCGGGACATGCGCTGGACCTGGGCCATGATGAACTCCTGCTCGGAAGGGTGATGTGGCCGAGATTAGCCGGGCGGCAGGGGCGGGCGGAAATCGATTCGCTCCGCACGGCGCAGCGGGAGGGGCGCGCCCATCACGGCGTAGGGCCTGGGAGCGCTGGGAAAGTGCACCTGGCGGGCCAGGTCCTGGTAGCCGAGGGCGCGGTAGAGGCCACGCGCCGGGCTCTCCGTGTCGATCGCGGAGAGGATGGAACGCGGCAGGCCGGCGGCGTCCGTGACGGTCGTGATCAGGGTGCGGCCGATCCCGCGCTGCTGGAAGTCCGGATGGACGTGCAGCTCCGTGATCACGAAGGAGTCGTCGAGCCAGTCGTCGGAGCCGGTGGCCCGGAGATAGGGCTCGACGACGGTGGACCACCACTGGGCGCGGTCGTTGGGCATGCCGTACACGAATCCGACGAGCCGGCCGGCGGGGGTGGTGGCTCCGAGCGCCCGGGCCCGCGGATGGTCGAGGTGCCGCAGCACGATGTGGCGGCGTACCGCGATCTCCTCCGGGCCCAGGCCGAAGGCGACGGCCTGCACCGCCAGTGCCTCGTCGACGCGTTCGGCCAGGTCGACGGGGCCGACCAGGATGTCGGGGGCCCCGGGCCCGATCCCGGAAACTGCTGCTGCCATGCGGGAACCCTACTGGCCGCGCTCGGGCCGTGGGGTCAGAAGAGGACGCTCATGAACGCTCCGGTCTCGCGGAAGCCGACACGCGTGTACGCCTTGCGCGCGGGGGTGTTGTAGTCGTTCACGTACAGGCTGACGATCGGGGCCACGTCGGCCAGGGCGTACCGCAGGACCGCGGCCATGCCGGTTTCGGAGAGTCCGCGGCCGCGGTGCTCGGGAGCGACCCAGACGCCCTGGATCTGGCAGGCCAGCGAGGTGGCCGCGCCGATCTCCGCCTTGAAGACGACCTTGCCGTCCTCGATGCGGGCGAAGGAGCGGCCGGTGCCGATCAGCTCGGCGACGCGTGCCTGGTAGAGGAGTCCGCCGTCGCCCGCCATCGGTGAGATGCCCACCTCCTCCGTGAACATCGCCACGCAGGCGGGCATGAGGATGTCCATCTCCTCCTTGCGGATGCGGCGCACGAGGGGGTCGGGTTCGACGTCGGCGGAGGGCTGCTCGGTGACCATGAGCGGCTGGTTGGCGCGGACCTCACGGGCGGGGCCCCAGCCGGGTTCGAGCAGACGCCACAGCTGGGTGGTGGGTTCGGCGGGGCCGACGATCGACGAACAGCGGCGGCCGGCTCTGCGGGCCCGGTCGGCGAAGGCCCTGATGGCCTCGGGAGTGGCACAGATGGGCACGAGGTTGGCCCCGGAGTAGCACAGGGACCGCAGTCGCCCGTCGGCGTACCAGCCCCACATCTCGCCGCCGAGGCGCCAGGGGTCGAGCCCCGCGACCTGTACACGGGACGTGACAAAGGCGTTGGCCACGGGCTCGCTCTCCAGGATGGCGAGCGCTGCGCCGAGGTCGCTGGGTTCGAGGACCCGGGTGGTGGTCTGCGTCAACACGAGGGGGCCTCACCATGCGGTCTGCTGATTTCCGCACTGTACCGAACGGCGGCGGCGGACGCCCCCCGCGCCCGGGAGCTGTCCCGGGACGGGCACGGAAAAGCCCGTCGCCGTACGGGCTCGGGAATCCGAGTCCGTACGGCGACGGGGAACGCTCCGGGGCCTGAAGGGGCCTCCAGGGGCGGGTCAGCTGATGGAGACCTGGGGTTCGCCGGAGGAGATGCCGTCCTTCTCCATCTGCTCGGCGATCTTCATGGCTTCCTCGATGAGGGTCTCGACGATCTTCGACTCGGGGACGGTCTTGATGACCTCGCCCTTCACGAAGATCTGGCCCTTGCCGTTGCCGGACGCCACACCCAGGTCCGCCTCACGGGCCTCACCGGGACCGTTGACGACACAGCCCATCACTGCGACCCGCAGCGGGACCTCCATGCCCTCAAGGCCCGCACTGACCTGGTCCGCCAGCTTGTACACGTCCACCTGCGCGCGCCCGCACGACGGGCACGAGACGATCTCCAGGCGGCGCTGCTTGAGATTCAGCGCCTCAAGGATCTGGAGGCCGACCTTGACCTCCTCGGCCGGCGGGGCCGACAGCGAGACACGGATCGTGTCCCCGATGCCCTCCGACAGCAGCGCGCCGAACGCCACGGCGGACTTGATCGTCCCCTGGAACGCCGGTCCCGCCTCCGTCACACCCAGGTGCAGCGGGTAGTCGCTCTGCGCCGCCAGCTGACGGTAGGCGTTCACCATCACGACCGGGTCGTTGTGCTTCACCGAGATCTTGATGTCGCCGAAGCCGTGCTCCTCGAAGAGCGACGCCTCCCACAGCGCGGACTCCACCAGAGCCTCCGGCGTCGCCTTGCCGTACTTCTTCAGCAGCCGCGCGTCCAGCGAGCCCGCGTTCACACCGATCCGGATCGGTGTGCCCGCGTCCTTGGCCGCGAGCGCGATCTCCTTGACCTTGTCGTCGAACTGCTTGATGTTCCCGGGGTTCACCCGCACCGCCGCGCAGCCCGCGTCGATCGCCGCGAACACGTACTTCGGCTGGAAGTGGATATCGGCGATCACCGGGATCTGCGACTTGCGCGCGATCGTCGACAGCGCGTCCGCGTCGTCCTGCGTCGGGCACGCCACTCGCACGATCTGGCAGCCGGACGCCGTCAGCTCCGCGATCTGCTGCAACGTCGCACCGATGTCCGACGTACGCGTCGTCGTCATCGACTGCACCGACACGGGTGCGTCTCCGCCGACCGCGACCGATCCGACCTGGATCTGGCGGCTGACCCTTCGGTCGGCGAGCTTGGTCGGAACGGCGGGCATTCCGAGAGAAATCGCAGTCATGCGCTGAGCATCCCCAAGGTGTGGATCAAGGTCCCGAGATCGGCGGGCTCCGGTCTTCGAGGTTACGGCACCGAAGGGGCGCCGGACGCATCCCGTCCGGCGAAACCACCCTGTGGCGGGTGGCCGGCCCTCACGTGTGTGACCGGCCACCACCCGTGGTGCGCGTGGGCCGGTCAGGTGATCTTGACCGGGTTGACGATGTCGGCCACCAGGACCAGCAGCGTGAAGCAGATGAAGATTCCGGCGACGACGTAGGCGACCGGCATCAGCTTCGCCACGTCGAACGGGCCGGGGTCGGAGCGCTTGAAGACCCGTGCCACCTTGCGGCGCAGGGATTCCCAGAGGGCGCCGGCGATATGCCCGCCGTCCAGCGGCAGCAGGGGCAGCATGTTGAAGAGGAACAGCGAGAGGTTGAAGCCGGCGAGCAGGAACAGCATCATCGCGATCTGGTTCTGCGCCGGGACGTCGAGGGTCATCACCTCGCCGCCGATGCGGGCCGCGCCGATCACGCCGACCGGGGAGTCGTCCGCGCGTTCCCCGTCGCTGAAGGCCGCGTTCCAGAGGTCCGGGATCTTGGACGGCAGCGCGATGATCGAGTCGACACCGTTCTCGATCATGTCTCCGATGCGGACGACCGAGTCGCCGAAGGAGAGCGGCACGATCTCGCTGCGGGGGGCGAAGCCGAGGTAACCCGCGTCCACGAACTCGCCCGGGACGGCCTGTCCGTCGGCGTCCTTCTTCGCCACCTCGTTCTTCTCCAGCACGGCGTGCAGGGTCTTCTCCTGCCCGTCGCGCTCGACGACGAGGGTGGCGGGGCCGATGGTGTCGCGGATGCGGTCGGAGAGCGCCTGCCAGTCGTCGATCCGCTGGCCGTCGAAGGAGACGATCTTGTCGCCCTTCTGGAGGCCGGCGGCCTTGGCGGGTGAGACCGGGTCACCCTTCTTGCAGGTGTCGCGGTCCTCGCTCTGGGAGATCACGCACTGCTGGACCCCGGCGACCTGGGTCGTCTCGGTCTGGAAGCCGAAGGTCATGGAGACGCCGAGGAAGATCGCGACGGCCAGCACCAGATTCATGAACGGGCCGGCGAACATCACGATCACGCGCTTCCACGGCTTGCGCGTGTAGAAGAGGCGGGTCTCGTCGCCCGGCTGGAGTTCCTCGAAGGCGGCGGACCTGGCGTCCTCGATCATGCCGCGCCACGGTGAGGTGGAACGCGCCTCCAGACGTCCGTCGGCGCCGGGCGGGAACATGCCGATCATGCGGATGTAGCCGCCCGCGGGGATCGCCTTGATGCCGTACTCGGTGTCGCCCTTCTTGCGCGACCAGATGGTCGGGCCGAAGCCGACCATGTACTGCGGTACGCGGATGCCGAAGAGCTTGGCGGTCGAGAGGTGCCCCAGCTCGTGCCAGGCGATCGAGAACAGCAGACCCACGGCGAAGATGGCGATCCCCAGGATCGTCAACAGGATCGTCGTCATACTCATGCGCGCGCCTCCGCTGTCGCTTTCGCCGAGAGCTCCTGGGCCCGGGCACGCGCCCAGGTCTCCGCTTCGAGGACGTCCGCGACCGTCAGTGAAGTTCCCGTGGCAGGGGTGCCGTGTTCGGCCACCACTGCGGTGACCGTATCCATGATTCCGTTGAAGGGCAGCCGTCCCGCCAGGAACGCGTCCACGCACTCCTCGTTCGCGGCGTTGAAGACCGCGGGTGCCGTGCCGCCGAGGGTGCCGACGTGCCGGGCGAGCCCGACGGACGGGAAGGCTTCGGTGTCCAGCGGGAAGAACTCCCAGCTGGACGCCTTCGACCAGTCGAAGGCGGGTGCGGCGTCCGGGACGCGCTGCGGCCAGCCGAGGCCGATGGCGATCGGGCCGCGCATGTCGGGCGGGGTGGCCTGGGCGAGCGTGGAGCCGTCCGTGAACTCGACCATGGAGTGCACGTACGACTGCGGGTGGACCACCACCTCGATGCGGTCGAACGGAATGTCGTAGAGGAGATGCGCCTCGATGACTTCCAGGCCCTTGTTGACGAGGGTCGCCGAGTTGATGGTGATGACCGGGCCCATCGCCCAGGTCGGGTGCGCGAGGGCCTGCTCCCTGGTGACGTCGGCCAGCTCACTCCTCGTACGCCCTCTGAAGGGTCCGCCGGAGGCCGTGACGACGAGCTTGCGCACATCGGCGCGGGTGCCGGCGGCCAGGGCCTGGAAGAGCGCGGCGTGTTCCGAGTCGACCGGGATGATCTGGCCGGGGGCGGCGAGCGCCTTCACCAGCGGGCCGCCGACGATCAGCGACTCCTTGTTGGCGAGGGCGAGCGTGCGGCCCGCCGTGAGGGCGGCGAGGGTGGGGGCGAGACCGATCGAGCCGGTGATGCCGTTCAGCACGGTGTGGCAGTCGCCCGCGGCGAGCTGGGTGGCGGCGTCGGGCCCGGCCAGGATCTCGGGGAGCGGCTCGCCCGCCCCGTACTCCTCGCGCAGCGCCTCGCGCAGGGCCGGCACCTTGTCCTCGGCGGCGACGGCGACCGTACGCACCCGCAGGCGCCGCGCCTGCTCGGCGAGCAGGGCGACCCGGCCGCCCGCCGCCGAGAGGGCGGTGACGCGGAAGCGGTCGGGGTTGCGCAGCACCAGGTCGATGGCCTGGGTGCCGATGGACCCGGTGGAGCCGAGGATCACGAGATCCCGGGGGCCTTCCGCGGCGTCGAAGATCAGATGCGGATCGGCGAGGGGGGCAGGGCTGTCGCTCATGCCCCCCATTGTCGCCGCATCGGCTGTGCGCCGGGACAGGGCGTCCCCGTCGGTGTCACTTCTTCATGGGATGAGCGCACAGCTGCTTCTGCTCGGCGCTGTATTCCAGGTACAGCAGCCAGTCCATTCCCCAGCACTTCTCCCCGTCCGAGAGCCAGAACTCGGCCTCGGCCGAGCTGCATCCGACCTCTTCCAGATCCTGTTCGGGCCACTCGGCTACGTTGCGCCCGCAGTCGCCCGCGGTGAACGTGGTCTGCGTGCGGGGGATCAGCCGTGGTACGACGAAGGTGCCGAGGCCGACGAGCAGGGCGCCGATGATGACCAGGGCGGGCAGCCGGGCCAGCACGCGGCGGCCGGGGGCGAGCTGGGGGCGCAGGCTGCCCACCGGGTGCGGCAGGGCGCGAATCCGGGAGCGGGCGCCGATGTTCATGACCAGGGTGACCGGCGCGGCGAACACGGACAGCAGTCCCCACCAGCCCTGCCACAGGGTGTCCGAGGTCATCTTGCGGTACAGCGAGGTCCCGCAGGTGCGGCAGAAGGTGCCTTCCCTCGTCAGGAAGCGCAGGGTGACGACGAGCCCCTGATGACCACGGACGACGGTGTGGGCGGCGGGTATCGCACCGCAGATGTCGCACGGGAGCGGCGCGGGGCGGCCGAACCCGTACGGGGGCAGGGGCTGGTGGGGCTGGGTGGCCATGAGTTCTCCTGTGGACGGCGAGGGCCCAGGAACCCTAACCGGCCGCCTGTGCCGCGGAATCCGTGAACTCCGCGAAGGTCTCGTGGAAGCGCGGGAACGTCTTGCGTACGCAGCCGGGGTCGTCGTACGTCATGCCCGGTGCGCGCAGCCCGGTGACGGCGAACGACATGACGATGCGGTGGTCGCCGTGAGTGGTGATCTCGGTGGGGCGCGGGGTGCCGGGGTGGATCTCGATCCAGTCGTGACCCGTGTGCACGGTGATGCCCATGCGGCGGAGGTTGTCGGCGCAGGCGTCGAGCCGGTCACACTCCTTCACCCGGGTGTTGGCGACGTCCTCGATGCGCACGGGCGACGAGGCGAACGGTGCGATGGCCGCCAGCGTCGGCATCGTGTCGGAGATGTCGCGCATGTTGACCGTGAGGCCGGCGAGGGTCCCGGTGGAGCGGACGGTCGTCGCGTCCGCCGTCGTACGGACGTCGGCGCCCATGCGGCGCAGCACGTCGACGAAGCGCAGATCACCCTGGAGCGCGTCGCGGCCGAGGCCGGGCACGGTGACCTCGCGGCCGGTGAGGGCGGCGGCCGCGAAGAAGTAGCTCGCGGTGGAGGCGTCGGGTTCGACGGCGTACGTGGTGGGGCGGTAGCCGCCGGGAGGGACGGTGAAGGTGTTCCCCTCCCGGCCCACCTCGACGCCGAAGCTCCGCATCATCGCGAGGGTGATCTCGATGTACGGCGCCGACACCAGCTCGGTGACGTCGATGCGCAGCCCCTCGGCGGTGAGCGGTCCGAGCATGAGCAGGGCGGTGAGGTACTGGGACGACTCCCCCGCGTCCAGGGTCAGTTCGCCGCCCTTGATGCCGGACGCCTCGATCCGCAGCGGGTGGTGGCCCTCGGCCTCCTCGTGGCGCAGGTCGACGCCCAGGGTGCGCAGGGCCCCGGTGAGCGGGGCGAGGGGGCGGCGGCGCATCTGCGGGGAGGCGTCGAAGCGGTAGGTGCCGGAGGCCGCGGCGGCGGCGAGCGTCGGCAGGAAGCGGGCGGTGGTGGCTCCGTCGCGGCAGTACACGTCGGCGTCGGTGACGGCCGGGCCGGCCGGGCGCCCCTCGATGTGCCAGCGCCCGGGCTCACGGGTCACCGTGTAGCCCAGACGGGTCAGGCCCTCCGTGAAGCCCTCGGTGTCGTCCGAGCGCAGGGGGCGTACGAGGGTGGTGGTGCCGTCCGCAGCGGCGGCCAGGAACAGCGCGCGGGCGGTGACGGACTTGGAGCCGGGGATGTGGATGACGGTCACGGGCGCCCATCCTGCCGTGCCCCGGGCACGGCGGCGGGGCACGTCCAGCGCGTGGACGGGCCCCGCCGGTGGGGCACGGGCTCAGCGGATGGGGCGGTGGACGTTCTCCTTCGTCGAGGCGCCCGGGGTGGCGTCGGCGATCCACGGGCCTTCGCCGCTCGGGTCGACGACGCCCTCCTCCAGCCAGGTGTACGTACCGGAGAGGACGCCGTCGACCACGCGCCGGTCCAGGTCGTCGGTGTTGGACCACAGGCGGGTGAAGAGTTCCTCGACCCGGATGCGGGACTGGTGGCAGAAGACGTCGGCCAGTTGGTACGCCTCGCGGCCGTGCTCGCCGGTGGTGCGCAGGAGTTCGGCGCGGACGCAGGTGGCGCTCATCGCGAAGAGTTCGGCGCCGATGTCGACGATCCGGCCGAGGAAGCCCTGCTTGGTCTCCATGCGGCCCTGCCAGCGGGACATCGCGTAGAAGGTGGAGCGGGCCAGTTTGCGGGAGGAGCGTTCGACGTACCGCAGATGGGTGGACAGGTCGGGGTGCCCGGCGGGGTGGAACTCGCCGTACGTACGCGGGAGCTGCCCGGGTCCTGTGACCAGTTTCGGGAGCCAGCGGGCGTAGAAGCCGGCCGCGTTGGCGCCCGCCTTCGCCTTGGCGGACAACGGCTTGTCGGGGTCGATGATGTCTCCGGCCACCTTGAGGTGGGCGTCGACGGCCTCGCGGGCGATCAGCAGGTGCATGATCTCCGTGGAGCCCTCGAAGATCCGGTTGATCCGCAGATCGCGGAGCAACTGCTCGGCGGGGACGGCCCGTTCGCCGCGGGCGGCGAGGGAGTCGGCCGTCTCGAAGCCCCGGCCGCCACGGATCTGCACCAGTTCGTCGGCGATCAGACAGCCCATCTCGGAGCCGTACAGCTTGGCCAGGGCGGCTTCGATCCGGATGTCGTTGCGGTCCTCGTCCGCCATCTGCGAGGCGAGGTCGACGATGGCCTCCAGGGCGAAGGTGGTCGCCGCGATGAAGGAGATCTTCGCGCCGACCGCCTCGTGCCGGGCGACGGGCCTGCCCCACTGCTCCCGCACCGCCGACCACTCGCGGGCGATCTTCAGGCTCCACTTCCCCGCTCCCACGCACATGGCGGGCAGCGAGAGGCGGCCGGTGTTCAGGGTGGTCAGGGCGATCTTGAGGCCGGCGCCCTCGGGGCCGATCCGGTTGGCGGCGGGGACGCGGACGCGGTGGAAGCGCGTGACGCCGTTCTCCAGGCCGCGCAGGCCCATGAAGGCGTTGCGGTGCTCGACGGTGATGCCCGGGGCGTCCGCCTCGACGACGAACGCGGTGATCCCGCCCTTGTGGCCCTCGGACGCGGGGACGCGGGCCATGACGACCAGCAGGTCGGCGACGACCCCGTTGGTCGTCCAGAGCTTCACGCCGTCGAGCACGTAGTCCTCGCCGTCGGGCACGGCGGAGGTGGCGAGCCGGGCCGGGTCGGACCCCACGTCGGGTTCGGTGAGGAGGAACGCCGAGATGTCCGTACGGGCCAGCCGGGGCAGGAAGGCGTCCTTCTGCTCCTGGGTGCCGAAGATCTTCAGTGGCTGCGGTACGCCGATCGACTGATGGGCGGAGAGCAGCGCGCCGAGCGCGGGGCTGGCCGATCCGATCAGGGCGAGGGCCTTGTTGTAGTACACCTGGGTGAGCCCGAGGCCGCCGTACCGCGGGGAGATCTTCATGCCGAGGGCGCCGAGTTCCTTGAGGCCGTTGATCACCTCGTCGGGGATTCTGGCCTCGCGCTCGATCAGCGCGCCGTCGATCCTCGTCTCGCAGAAGTCGCGCAGCCGGGCGAGGAACTCCTCACCGCGCCGTACGTCCTCGCCCGCGGGGAGCGGGTGGGGGTGGATCAGGTCGAGCCGGAAGCGGCCGAGGAAGAGTTCCTTGGCGAAACTGGGCTTGCGCCAGTCCTGCTCACGGGCGGCCTCGGCCACCCTGCGTGCTTCACGCTCGGTGACTTTGGGCGCCTGGGGCGGTTCGGGTGGTGCGGGTGGGGCGGACATGAGGAGCTCACCTCGCCGCGTCTCGGATCGGGTGGGTCGGTGGACCGGCCGGTGGACGTTCTCCGGTTGGTGCCACTCGTCCGTATGTACCCGATGCGACCCGCTCCCACCACCCCTGCGGCAGGGCATACGAGCGGCCGGAGCCCCCGCACAGTGGGCTCCGGCCGTTCGTTGTGCCGCCTGCTGCGATCGCTGTCCGGGCGGAAGGCAGGCGGCCGTTCGGGGGGTTCTAGAGGGCGAGGCCGGTGAGGACCAGGACGCGCTCGTAGGTGTAGTCGTCCATCGCGTAGCGCACGCCCTCGCGGCCGACGCCGGACTGCTTGGCACCGCCGTACGGCATCTGGTCCGCGCGGTACGAGGGGACGTCGCCGATGATCACGCCGCCCACCTCCAGGGCGCGGTGGGCGCGGAACGCGGTCTGGAGGTCGTGCGTGAACACGCCCGCCTGGAGGCCGTACTTGGAGGAGTTGACGGCGGCGAACGCCTCCGCCTCGCCGTCGACCTTCTGTACGGACAGGACCGGGCCGAAGACCTCTTCGCCGGAGAGCGTGACGTTGTCCGGGAGGTCGGTGAGCACGGTCGGGGCGTACGTCGCCCCGTCCCGCTTGCCGCCGGTGAGCAGGGCGGCACCGGCCTGCACGGCTTCGTCGACCCAGGACTCGACGCGCTGGGCGGCGTCCTCGCTGACCAGCGGGCCGACGTCGGTGGTGGCGTCGGACGGGTCACCGGTGACCAGGGCCTCGACGGCCGAGACGATCTTCGGGACGAGCCGGTCGTAGACCGAGGCGTCCGCGATGACGCGCTGCACCGAGATGCAGGACTGGCCGCCCTGGTAGTTGGAGAAGGTCGCGATACGGGTCGCGGCCCAGTCCAGGTCCTCCTCGGAGGCGTAGTCGCCGAGGACGACCGCGGCTCCGTTGCCGCCGAGCTCCAGGGTGCAGTGCTTGCGCGGGACCGAGTCCATGATCGAGTAGCCGACGGGGCCGGAGCCGGTGAAGGAGATCACGGGCAGCCGCTCGTCCTGGACGAGGGCCGGCATGCGGTCGTTGGGGACCGTCAGCACGGACCAGGAACCGGCCGGCAGGTCGGTCTCGGCCAGCAGCTCGCCCAGGATCAGCGAGGAGATCGGGGTGGCCGGGGCGGGCTTGAGGATGATCGGGGCGCCGACGGCGATGGCCGGGGCGACCTTGTGCGCGCTCAGGTTGAGCGGGAAGTTGAAGGGCGAGATACCGAGCACGGTGCCGCGCGGGAAGCGCCGGGTCAGCCCGAGACGGCCGGTGCCGCCGGCGTCGGTGTCCAGGCGCTGGGCGTCGCCGCCGTTGAAGCGGCGGGCCTCCTCCGAGGCGAAGCGGAAGACGGAGACGGCGCGGCCGACCTCGCCGCGGGCCCACTTGATGGGCTTGCCGTTCTCGGCGGAGATCAGCTGGGCGATCTCCTCGGTGCGCTCCACGAGGCGGCGTACGACGTGGTCGAGCGCGGCGGCCCGGACGTGCGCCGGGGTAGCGGCGAACTCCTCGCGCACGGCGTGCGCGGCGGCGACGGCTTCTTCGGTCTGCGCGTCGGTCGGCACGCTGACCGTGCCGACGAGACGGCCGTCCCAGGGGTTGGTGACGTCGAAGCTGTCCTCGCCGGTGGCCTGGCGGCCGGCCAGCCAGAAGGCGTGGGTGGAAGTCATGGCGGGTCCGGCCCTTCGGAGGTCGTGACGGAGCTCGTGGGTGTCGTGCTCCCCCACCGTAGGGCGGCCGGGCGCGGATGACGTTTGTCCGGCGTGGAGCACAGGGCGCGCCCGGCACTCCGCTTTGTCGGGGATCAGGTGCCCGGGGTGGCCGGGGCGGAGGCCGTCGTGGCCTTCAGCGCCAGCCAGAGCTCCATCCGCACGTCCGGATCGTCCAGGGAACGGCCGAGGATCTCCTCCACGCGCCGCATCCGGTAGCGCAGGGTGTGACGGTGGACGCCCAGGTCGGCGGCGGCCGCGTCCCACTGGCCGTGCCGGGAGAGCCAGGCGCGCAGGGATGCGACGAGGTCGCCTCGGCCCTTGGCGTCGTGCTCGTACAGGGCGCGGAGCATCCCGTCGGCGAAGGCCCGTACGGCGTCGTCGGCGAGCAGGGGCAGTACGGAGCCGGCGGCCAGTTCCTCGTGCTCGACCAGGGCCCTGCCCCGGCGGCGCGCCACCGAGAGCGCCTGTTCCGCCTGCTTGTACGCGGCGGAGACGGCGATCGGTCCGGACGGCGCGGACAGACCGACGACGACCTCGCCGTCCTCCGTGCCAGGTTCGCGGGCCGGGCGCTCGTCCTGGGCCTCGGCGTATCCGGCGCAGGCGGCCACCGCGGCGCCGCCGTCCGCGGCGAGCACGACGATCCGTTCGCCCTCGGGGACCATCAGCACCGCCTCCCCGGCGCGGGCCGCGGCGGCTTCCATGGTCTCGGCGAGGAGCTCGGGGGTGGAGGCGGGGGCCGCTTCCGCGATCAGCAGCCGGAAGGGGGCGTCGAGGAGTCCGCCGTACAGGTCTCCGGCGACGGCGCGCGCGTGGTCGGGCTGGCCGGCGAGCAGCATGCGCAGGACGGCGGCGCCGAGGCGTTGTTCGGCGCCCTGGAGCGAGCGGGAGCGTGCGGTGGTGAGCGTCAGCAGGGCGACCGCGGAGTGCACGGCGTACCGCTCGGCGGTCCCCAGCGCCGCGCCCGTCCCCACGGCGAGTGCGCCGCGGACCCGGCGGCCGGTGCCGAGCGACTGGAGCTCGACCCGGTCGTCGGTGCCGCCGACGACGACGCTGGCCGGGGCGGGCCGGTCGCGGAGGCGTTCCACATCGGGGGTGAGCCGGGCTGCCCGTCTGGCGGCCCAGTCGGGCGCGGCGGCCACGACGGCGCCCGAGGTGTCGTACAGGGCCGCCCAGCCGTCGACGTGGGCGGCGAGGCGGGTGAGGAGTTCGCCGGGTCCGTCGCCCGCCACGGCGGCCTTGGTCAGCTCGCGCTGGGCCTCGAAGCCGGCGGTGACGGCCCGGTACTGATCGGCGGCGATGGCAGCGGACACGGCCTTGGTGATGGCGAGGAACGGGGTGCGGCGCGGGACCTCGAGGAGCGGCAGCCCGGCCTCTTCCGCGGCGTCGACGAGGGCCTGGGGGACCTCCTCGTAGTTCACTCCGACGGCGAATCCGAGCCCGGCGACCCCGGCCTCGGCCAGCCGGCGCACGTACCGGAGCATCGCCGCGCTGTCCTCGGCTTCGAGGTTGGTGGCGGTGACGAGGAGGAGCTCCCCGCCCTCCATGTAGGGCACGGGGTCGGTGAGCTCACTGGCGTGCGCCCAGCGCACGGGGGTGTCGAGCCGGTCGGCCCCCGCGCGGACCGTGAGCTTGAGCGCCGAGTGCTGGGCGAGCGAGGCGAGTGTGGGGGGCATGGGACGGCGGAACCTTTGGATCGATTTCGCCGTCCCGTACGAACGGCTGCTTCAATTCTGCCAGGGCGGCAGAGTCCGTGGAGCCGTTCGTCCCGCTACTGACCGGTAGGGCGGCTCAGCCGCCGAGCTCGACCAGGAGCGGCGGTACGTGCTCGCCGTCCACCGTCGTCAGGGAGAGCACGGCGTGTCCGGCGGGCACGGAGTACGCCAGTTCGGAGGCCGACCAGCGCTCCCGCTCGACCTGCCGCACGGTCACGGCGTCCGTCGTCACCGCCTTGCCCGTCACCAGTTTGCGCAGGGCGTGCACGGCGCGGGTGAAGGGCTGGTCGGCGAAGACCGTGTGCTGGGCGACCTCCCGGGTCGACACCCACTCCTTGCCCCACACCTCCGCGAACCGCTTGCCGTCCCAGGTGGTGACACCGGAGAACGCCATGCAGCAGCCGACGGCGCCCATCAGCGCGGTGTGCAGCCCCTCGGGGACGTCGTCGACGGTCCGCAGGGCGAGAACGGCGCCCGCGTTGACGGACCGCAGCCGCCTGATGCCGCGCACGGTCTCGGGGGTCACGGTGTGCGTCGCGTCGTCCAGGACCAGGCAGACGAAGAGCGAACGGTCGCCGCGGGCGGCGGCGACGGCCGTGAACTGGGCGAGGACCAGCCGGGCGAGCAGCCGCGACGCCTCGGCGTGGGTGCGCTCCGGCAGGTCGATGCGGACCCGCAGGGGAAGCTGTTCCAGCGAGCGTGGGGAGAAGGGGCGCGCGCCCTCCCCGGTGGCGAAGAATCCGGCGAAAGCGGGCCGGTCGAGCAGCGCGATCCGGTCGGCGAGCACCGGCCCGGGATCTCCCGCGCCGCCCGCCTGCCGGGCCCTGGCATCCAGTTCGCGCAGCATCGCCCCGTGGCCGCCCGCCTCCAGCGGCCCGCGCAGCGCGGTGAGGGCGGACGGGGCGCCGTCGAGCAGCTCACGGAGTTCGGGCACGCGCGGGAAGCGGCCGTGGACGGTGCGGAAGGGGCCGAGCAACTGGGCCAGAACGGTGGCGGCGCGCCGGCTGTCCACCGTGGGCACATCGCCGATGAGCCCTTCCGCGAGCACCCCGGCCGCCTCGTCGGGGTCGGTCGTCCCCCCGTACAGGTCGAAGTCGTGTACGGACCGGGGGTCGCCGATCCGCACCACGACGTCGTACGCGTCGTCGGGGCCGAACGCGGCTCCGCCGCCGCCCACCGCGAGTACCGCGGCCTGCCCGGCGAGCGCCCGGAGCGCGAGTGACTCGACGACGGGGCGTACGAGCGCGGCGGACTTGCCCGAGCCCGGCGGCCCCACCGCCAGCAGGGACGTGCCCAGGAGCGCGGGTTCCAGGGCGACGCCCGAACCCCGGCGCTCGTAGGGGTTGTGGGCGTCCTCGGCGCACCGGCCGATGCGCACCTGGCCGGTCAGCACGTCGTGCCGGGCGGTGCGCAGCGGCAGGTCCCGCTGGCCGGAGGGGTGCAGGGCGGCGGCGCCTCCCGCGCGCAGCACGGCGTCGGTGAATCCCGCGAAGCGGTCGGGGTGCGCGCGGGCGACGGCCCAGGCGTGGCGCAGCCGTGCGCAGTCCACGTCGTTCATCCGGCCGGTGCGCACCTCGGCGGTGAGTGTCTCGGCGGCGTCCGTCTGCCCGGCGGCGCGCAGCTCCGGCCACCGGTCGGCTGCCGTGTCGGGAGCCGGCTCCGGCGCGGCAGCGGCGGCGCCGCCGGTCCCACTCCTGCGGTAGGCGGCGAGGAGTTCCCGCCAGCGGCCCAGGCGGGCGAACGGGTACAGGACCGCCGCGGTGATCAGCGCGTAGATCACGTTCACGACGCTCTGGCTCTGGAAGACCTCACCGCCCGCGACCGCGGCGACCAGCACGAGGACGGGCCTGACGAGCGGTACGGCGTCCTGCCAGACGAGAAGCTGGGCCAGGCCCGCCATGACCGCGGTGGCGCCGCCGAGGAAGGGCTGCCCGCGCCCTGCGACATGCCGCCGGAAGAGCTCCGGCCAGTTACCCAGGCGGCCGCAGCCGTACACCAGCAGGCCGAACAGGACGGCCTCGTACACCGTCAGGGCGTCGACGCCCTCCACCGTCCGCGGACCGCCCGAGGTGCCCACGTACCACCACTCGCGTGGGGTGAAGAGCTTCAGCGGGACCAGCCGGTAGGGGATGTACCCGTTGCGCCACAGGGACCAGACGAGCACGCCGCACAGCACCGCGATCACCGTGCCGACCACCAGGGACCGGTCGGAGACCCCTTCGGGCTTCTCGGGGGGCCGGGGGGTGTGTCCGTACCGCCAGACGCCGGGCTCCTGCGGGAGGCGCGGGGTGCGCAGCCACTCGTCGAGCCGCGGGCCGGCGGCCGGGGCGTGGTCCGGGCGCGGCGGGGCGGCGGGCGGGGGCGTCGTGGGTGGAGGACCGAGGGGTGGTGGCGTCGTGGACGGGGGTCCCGCGGGTGGGGGCGCAGCGGGGCGGGGCACCTGATTCGCCCGTGTGTCCCGTGCGCCGTACGTGCCTTCGGTGTCCATGAACCGCTGCCCCCTGACCAGCCAGGTCCCGCCTCTGCCCCGGTCAATCTAGTGGGCCCGCACCAGGAGTTCAGCCAGGCGCCGGAGCCGGTCCCGTCCTGCGCGCCTCCCCGGCGCGTACGCCCATCTGTCCGGATGGGACAAGGACACGCCCCCCACCACTCCCGATCGGCGCATGCCCGTCACCGCTTCCCGCCCCTAGCCTGCAGGAAGAGAAGCGTACGAACACCCCCCAGGAGCCCCCTCATGAGCGCAGTCCCGCAGGAGCGCAGCCTCGTCACCGCCATTCCCGGCCCGAAGTCGGTCGAGCTCCAGGCTCGCCGTGTCGCGGCGGTCGCCGCAGGGGTGGGCTCCACTCTGCCGGTGTTCACGGCCCGCGCCGGCGGCGGGATCATCGAGGACGTGGACGGCAACCGTCTGATCGACTTCGGCTCCGGCATCGCCGTGACGTCGGTGGGCGCCTCCGCCGAGGCCGTCGTACGCCGCGCCTCCGCGCAGCTCGCCGACTTCACCCACACCTGTTTCATGGTCACGCCGTACGAGGGGTACGTCGAGGTCTGTGAGCAGCTGGCCGAGCTGACGCCGGGCGACCACGCGAAGAAGTCGGCGCTGTTCAACTCGGGCGCCGAGGCCGTCGAGAACGCCGTGAAGATCGCCCGCGCCTACACCAAGCGCACCGCGGTCGTCGTCTTCGACCACGGCTACCACGGCCGGACCAACCTGACGATGGCGCTGACGGCGAAGAACATGCCGTACAAGCAGGGCTTCGGTCCGTTCGCGCCCGAGGTCTACCGCGTCCCGGTGGCGTACGGCTACCGCTGGCCGACCGGCGCTGAGAACGCCGGCGCCGAGGCGTCCGCGCAGGCCATCGACGAGATCACCAAGCAGATCGGCGCGGACAACGTCGCCGCCATCATCATCGAGCCGGTCCTCGGCGAGGGCGGCTTCATCGAGCCGGCCAAGGGCTTCCTCCCGGCGATCGCCCAGTTCGCCAAGGACAACGGCATCGTCTTCGTCGCGGACGAGATCCAGTCCGGCTTCTGCCGCACCGGCCAGTGGTTCGCCTGCGAGGACGAGGGCATCGTCCCCGACCTGATCACCACGGCCAAGGGCATCGCGGGCGGTCTGCCGCTCTCCGCCGTGACGGGCCGCGCCGAGATCATGGACGCCGCGCACGCCGGCGGCCTCGGCGGCACGTACGGCGGGAACCCGGTGGCCTGCGCGGGTGCGCTCGGCTCCATCGAGACCATGCGCGAGCTGGACCTGAACGGGAAGGCCAAGCGCATCGAGGAGGTCATGAAGGGCCGCCTCGCCGAGATGCAGTCGAAGCTCCCCAACGGCGACATCATCGGTGACATCCGCGGCCGCGGCGCGATGATCGCGATCGAGCTGGTCCAGTCCGGCACGAAGGACCCGAACCCGGCGGCCGCCGCCGGCCTGGCCAAGGCCTGCCACGCCGAGGGTCTGCTGGTCCTCACCTGTGGCACGTACGGCAACGTCCTGCGCTTCCTGCCGCCGCTCGTCATCGGCGAGGACCTGCTGAACGAGGGCCTCGACATCATCGAGCAGGCTTTCGCCACGGTCTGATCCGTGCGAACCCCGCCGAACGCCGGAAGGTGATTTCGCGGGGGACGGCCCGGGCCCGGGTACGGCCTGTGAAGAACGTGTGGGGGGCCGATGGCGGGATTCGATTCCGGCTGTCGGTCCCCCTTCGGCTGACGTACGGTTTCCGCAGATGAGAGAAACACGCCGCTCGCGGGAGACTGCGGGCGACTCCGGTTCGGCGCTTCCCCAGTGCCGTCCGGGTTGTGCCCACGCGCACACCACTGGAGCCTCTGGCTCCGGGACTCCTCACCGATCGGATGGCCGCCCGCCCCACACCCCCCGGGGCGCGCGGCAAACCGATCCCGCCGGTCGCCCAGGAACAACCCCCCCTGTTCCTGGGCGACCGGCTCCTCTCGTTTCCGTGGTGGCCTCGCTCCTCGCGGTCTTCGCGCTCATCACCTGGCAGGTCGTGGCCGACGGCCCCCTGCTCGGCCCCGACGAACGCCTCAGCGGGGCGCTGGCAGGCCGCGGCCCCGTCGCGCTCACGGAACTCTTCACCGATCTCGGCAACATGGAGGTCGCGCTGCCGGTGCTGGCCTGCGCGATCGTCTTCGCGCTGGTGCGCGGTGACCGCCGGGAGGCGCTGTACGCCGCGCTCACGATGGCTGCCGTGCCCGCGCTGGTGGTCCCGCTGAAGCTGTGGACCGACCGCCAGGGCCCACTGACCGAGGCGACCGGCTACTACCCCTCGGGCCATACGGCCACCTCCGCGGTGGCGTACGGAGCGGCGGCGATGCTTCTGGTCCCGTATCTGAGGCGTTCATGGACGATGCCCGCCGCCGCCGTCCTGCTGACGGCGGCGACGAGCACCGGTCTGGTACTGCGGGGCTACCACTGGCCGCTCGACGTGGTCGCCAGCTGGTGTCTGAGCGGGGTGCTGCTGGTGGTGCTCTGGGTGCTCAGCCGCCGAAGTAGGCGTCGAAGTTCTTCGAGAACTCCCACTGGCTGAAGCGGTCCCAGTTGATCGACCAGGTCATCAGCCCGCGCAGTGCGGGCCAGGTGCCGTGCGTCTGGTAGCCGCCGCAGTCCGTTTTCCTCGTCAGACAGTTCAGCGCCTTGGTGACCTCGGCGGGCGAGGTGTGCCCGTTGCCCGCCTGGGTGGAGGCCGGCAGGCCGATGGCGACCTGCTCGGGGCGCAGCGCCGGGAAGACCTTCGCCTGGTCCCCGGCGACCGGGAAGCCGGTGAGGAGCATGTCGGTCATGGCGATGTGGAAGTCCGCGCCGCCCATCGAGTGGTACTGGTTGTCCAGGCCCATGATGGAGCCCGAGTTGTAGTCCTGGACGTGCAGCAGGGTGAGGTCGTCGCGCAGGGCGTGGATGACCGGGAGGTAGGCCCCGGCACGTGGGTCCTGCCCGCCCCAGGGGCCCGAGCCGTAGTACTGGTAGCCGAGCTGGACGAAGAAGGTCTCCGGGGCCATGGTGAGGACGAAGCCCGCGCCGTACTTCGCCTTGAGGGTCCTGACCGCCGAGATCAGGTTGACGATCACCGGTGAGGTCGGGCTGCGGAAGTCGGTGTCGCCCGTGTTCAGCGAGAGGGAGTGGCCCTCGAAGTCGATGTCCAGGCCGTTCAGCCCGTACTCGTCGATGATCCTGCTGACCGAGGAGACGAAGGTGTCGCGGGCGGCGGTGGTGGCGAGCTGCACCTGGCCGTTCTGGCCGCCGATGGAGATGAGCACCTTCTTGCCGGCGGCCTGCTTGGCCTTGACGGCCGCCTTGAACTCGGCCGCGGACTCGACGTTCGGGCACTCGGCGACCGGGCAGAGCGAGAAGCGGATGTCGCCGGAGGTGACGGAGGTCGGTTCGCCGAAGGCGAGGTTGATGACGTCCCAGGAGTCGGGAACGTCCGCCATCCGCGTGTAGCCCGAGCCGTTGGCGAAGCTGGAGTGCAGATAGCCGACGAGGGCGTGGGCCGGGAGGTCTCCGCCGCCTCCGCCGCCGCCCGCCGCGGTGGTGGCGCCGACGGCGGCCGACCTGGCGGACTCACCGGCGGCGTTGACCGCGCTCACCTGGAAGCTGTACGCGGTCGAGGCGGCCAGGCCGGTGACGGTGGCGGACGTGCCGGTGACCGTGAGGACCTTGGTGCCGCCCCGGTAGACGTGGTAGCCGGTGGCTCCGGAGGCCGCGTTCCAGCTGAGCGGGACGGACGAGGCGGTGGCCGTGCCCGCCTTCAGCCCGGCGGGTACGGCGGGCAGGACGACCGGGTCGCCGCCCGGGCCGATGAGGCTGACATCGTCGGCGTAGTAGGCGGGAGTGCCGTACCAGCCGTGGGTGTAGAGGGTCACCGAGGTGGTGGCGGCCCCGGTCGTGAACGTGGTGGTGAGCTGTTTCCAGGCACCGGGCGACTGGGTCCAGGTGGAGACGTCGGTGGTGCCGGTGCCGGACGCGCCGAGGTAGACGTAACCGCCCTGCACCCAGGAGCTCAGCGTGTACGTGGAGCCGGGTCTGACCGTGACCGTCTGGGAGCACTTGGCGTGGTCGCTGCCGGCCGGGGTGCCCCTCAGCGCGGAGGTGCCGCCGTGGACGGGCGTACCGACCACGGCTCCGCTGCCGGCGCTACAGCTCCAGCCGTCCAGACCGGCCTCGAAGCCGCCGTTGCGGGCCAGTTCGGCGTCGGCGGCGCCGGCGGCCGGTGCGGTCGCGACCAGTCCCGTGGCGGCGAGCAGGGTTGCCGCGAGGGCGGCCAGAAGTCCCGGCCATCGAGTGGGGGATCCCGTACGTTCCACAACAGCCTCCGGGCATGGGGGAATTGGGGGTGGCGGCCACAACATGGTCCAGACCAATCAACTTGTCAAGACCTCTGGCACTCAACCCTCGCCGTCCTGGGCGGCCGCCCCCGCGGCCTCGTGCATCGCCAGTTCCAGCAGGGACGGGTCGGTGAGGGTCCCGGAGCCGTCCGGCGGGATCAGCCACCGCACCCCGCCGGACGCCCGGCCCGGATACGGGACGACGATCCAGGTCCCCTGACCGGCTCCCCGTACGCCGGTGCCGAGCCAGCGGGTGACGGTGCCCGGCGGCACGAAGAAGCCCATCCGGGCATCGCCGAAGTCGGCGAGCACCGGCCCCGGCCGGTCGACGAGACGGGTGAGGACGTCGAGGGTCGGATAGCCGAGCTCCCCCGGAAGAATCAGCACGTCCCAACGCCTGCCGGCGGGCAGAAGCGCGATCCCCTGCGGATTGCGCTCCCATTCCCACCGGCAGGCGTCGGGATCCGGTGCCGCTGATGCGAGCCACTCGACTGCGGACTTTGCCCCCGGGCCGGCCATGGCGTGCCTTCCGTTTCTGTGGACACCGGCAGGGATCCGCCGGTACGTTCACGGAAGAGAGAGCACTGCGCCCGGTTCATTACGCGGGTTCGGGAAGGTGGCGACTGTGATCCGGGCCACATCGGGCCCGGCAGGGGCTCAGCTGTCGAAGCCGAGGCCCGCCCTGTCCATCGCCCGCAGCCACAGATTGCGGTGGCCGCCGTTGCTGTCGGCCCTGGCCAGCGACCTCTTGGTCAGCTCGATTCCGGCCCAGGCGAACGGCTCGGGCGGGAAGGGGAGCGGCTTGGAACGGACCATCTCCAGCGCGGTGCGCTCCGTCTGCTCACCGGAGAGCAGGTCGAGCATCACATCGGCCCCGAAGCGGGTCGCGCCGACCCCGAGCCCGGTGAATCCGGCCGCATAGGCGACCCGCCCCTGATGGGCCGTACCGAAGAAGGCGGAGAAGCGCGAACAGGTGTCGATCGCGCCTCCCCACGCGTGGCTGAAGCGCACCCCCGCCAGCTGCGGGAAGCAGTCGAAGAACTGGCCCGCGAGCTTGAGGAAGGTTTCGGGCCGCTGGTCCAGATCGGCGCTGAGCCGGCCCCCGTACGGATAGATCGCGTCGTATCCGCCCCACAGGATCCGGTTGTCCGAGGAGAGCCGGAAGTAGTGGAACTGGTTGGCGCTGTCGCCGAGTCCCTGCCGGTTCTTCCAGCCGATCGAGGCCAGCTGGCCCTCGCTGAGCGGCTCGGTCATCAGCGCGTAGTCGTAGACCGGGACGGTGTACGGGCGTACGCGCTTGACGAGCGAGGGGAAGATGTTCGTGCCGAGCGCGACCTTGCGCGCCAGGACCCGTCCGTACGGTGTGCGGACCGCCATCCCGGGGCCGGACTTGAGCAGATCGAGGCCCCGGGTGTGCTCGTACATCCGCACGCCGAGTTCGAGACAGGCCCGCTTCAGGCCCCAGGCCAGCTTGGCGGGGTGCAGCATGGCGACGCCGTTCCGGTCGAGGAGCCCGCCCAGGAATGTCGGCGAGTCGACTTCCGCCCGCATCGCGTCGCGGTCCAGGAACTCCAGCCCGGTGAAGCCGAGTTCGGTGGCCTCCTGGTGCCAGGCGCGCAGCTCTTCGAGCTGGTGCGGTTCGGTCGCGACGTCGATCTCGCCGGTGCGCTCGAACTCGCAGTCGATGGAGTAGCGGGCGACGGCGGCCTCGATGGCGTCGAGGTTCCGCTCCCCCAGCTCCTCCAGCTTCTTGATCTCGTCCGGCCAGCGCTCCACGCCGTTGGGCAGGCCGTGGGTGAGGGAGGCGGCGCAGAATCCGCCGTTGCGGCCCGAGGCGGCCCAGCCCGCCTCGTGCCCCTCGATCAGGACGACATCGCGCCCCGGGTCCCGTTCCTTGGCGATCAGCGCGGTCCACAGACCGCTGTAACCACCGCCGATGACGAGAAGATCGCAGCGCTCCTCCCCGATGAGCGCGGGGAGCGCCTCGGGCTTGGCGGGGTCGTCGAGCCAGTACGAGAGCGGCTTGGCGCCGGCGAGCGATTGTGCGGCAGTACGCATGGCAGCTGGGGCCATGGTTTCCAACTCCTTCGGGAACTCTCTAGGGTTGCGCGTTGTTCTTCCGCCGGTTCGCCACGAGCTGGCCGACGAGAACCACCGTCACGGCGATGATGAACATCGCCGTGCCGATGACGTTGATCTGCACGGGCGTGCCGCGCTGAGCCGAACCCCAGACGAACATGGGGAAGGTCACGGTCGAGCCCGCGTTGAAGTTGGTGATGATGAAGTCGTCGAAGGAGAGCGCGAACGCGAGCAGCGCTCCCGCGGCGATCCCCGGGGCCGCGATCGGCAGGGTCACCCGCAGGAAGGTCTGTACGGGCCCCGCGTAGAGGTCGCGGGCGGCCTCCTCCAGCCTCGGGTCCATCGACATCACCCGTGCCTTGACCGCGGTCACCACGAAGCTGAGGCAGAACATGATGTGGGCGATCAGGACGGTCCAGTAGCCCAGCTCGGCGCCCATGTTGAGGAAGAGCGTGAGCAGCGAGGCGGCCATGACGACCTCGGGCATCGCCATCGGCAGGAAGATCAGCGAGTTGATCGCACCACGCGCCCGGAAGCGGTAGCGGACCAGCGCGAAGGCGATCATCGTGCCGAGCACGGTCGCGCCGATCGTCGCCCAGATCGCGATCCGGAACGAGAGCGAGAGCGACGAGCACAGGTCGGCGACGCCGCAGGGGTCCTTCCAGGCGTCCAGCGAGAACTGCTGCCAGGCGTAGTTGAAGCGTCCGTTGGGCTTGTTGAACGAGAACACCATCACGACGATGTTCGGCACGATCATGTACGCGAGGGTCAGCAGACCCGCGATGACGATCATGTTGCGGCGAATCCAGCGCAGTGCGGGCATCAGACCAGGTCCTCCGTCCCGGAGCGGCGGATGTAGAAGGTGACCATCAGCAGGACGATCGCCATGAGGATGAAGGAGAGCGCGGCTGCCGTCGGATAGTCCAGGACGCGCAGGAACTGCGACTGGATGACACTGCCCACCATCTTGGTGTCGGTGGAGCCGAGCAGTTCCGCGTTGACGTAGTCCCCGCTGGCGGGGATGAAGGTCAGCAGCGTGCCGGAGACGACTCCCGGCATCGAGAGCGGGAACGTCACCTTCCGGAAGGTCGTGGCGGGGGTGGCGTACAGATCGCCGGCCGCCTCGTGCAGCCTGCCGTCGATCCGCTCCAGCGAGGTGTAGAGCGGCAGGATCATGAACGGCAGGAAGTTGTACGTCAGACCGCAGACGACCGCCATCGGTGTGGCGAGCACCCGGTTGGACTCGGTCCAGCCGAGCCAGCTGGTCACGTCCAGGACGTGCAGCGTGTTCAGCAGGTCCACGACCGCGCCGCCGTCCGCGAGGATCGTCTTCCAGGCGAGCGTACGGATCAGGAAGCTGGTGAAGAACGGCGCGATGACCAGGACCAGCACCAGGTTGCGCCAGCGGCCCGCCTTGAACGCGATCAGATACGCGAGCGGGTAGCCGAGCACCAGACACAGGACCGTCGCGGAACCGGCGTACAGCAGGGACCGGATGAACTGCGGGTAGTAGTCCTTCAGCGCGTCCCAGTACGTCTGGAAGTGCCAGGTGACCTCGAACCCCTTCTCCAGCGAACCCGTCTGTACGGAGGTCGAGGCCTGGTAGACCATCGGCACCGCGAAGAAGACGATCAGCCACAGGATGCCGGGGAGCAGCAGCCAGTAGGGGACGAGCCGCTTACGGGTGGAGGGCTTGCGTGCCTTCGGTGCGGTCGGCGGTGCCGGCGGCGCTTCTGTGACGGTCACGCCGCGTCCTCCACCGTCTCCACACCGGCGTCGATGTCCTGGGCGGCGTCGAGTCCGAACGTGTGTGCCGGGTTCCAGTGCAGGACGACTTCGGCACCCGGGACCAGCCGGGCGTCACGCTCGATGTTCTGCTCGTACACCTGGAGCGCCTTGCCCGCGGGGCTCTCCACGACGTACTGCGTCGAGACCCCGATGAAGCTGGAGTCGACGATCCGGCCGGTGACCCGGTTGCGGCCGTCGGCTATCCGCTCGGCGGCGTCGGCGTGCGCCAAGGAGATCTTCTCGGGGCGTATGCCGAGCAGCACCTTCCCTCCGGTCGTCGCCGGTGCGGTACAGCGGTCGCCGGGCAGCCGGAGCTTCCCGCCGCCGGCCGAGACGACGATGTCCGTACCGGTCTCGACGACCTCGCCCTCGATGAGGTTGGAGGTGCCGAGGAAGTTGGCGACGAACGTGGTCCGCGGGTTCTCGTACAGGTCGGCGGGGGCACCGAGCTGCTCGACCCGTCCCCCGTTCATCACCGCGACGGTGTCGGCCATGGTCATGGCCTCTTCCTGGTCGTGCGTGACGTGCACGAAGGTGATGCCGACCTCGGTCTGGATGCGCTTGAGCTCCAGCTGCATCTGACGGCGCAGCTTGAGGTCGAGGGCGCCGAGCGGCTCGTCGAGGAGGAGCACCTGCGGGTGGTTGATGAGTGCGCGGGCGACGGCGACGCGCTGCTGCTGGCCACCGGAGAGCTGGTGGGGCTTGCGCCGGGCGAAGTCGCCGAGCTGGACGAGCTCCAGCATGTCGTCGACCTGCTTCTTGACCGACTTGATGCCGCGCCGGCGCAGACCGAAGGCGATGTTCTCGGTGATGTCCAGGTGCGGGAAGAGCGCGTAGCTCTGGAAGACGGTGTTGACGGGCCGCTTGTACGGGGGCAGGCCGGTGATGTCCTTGCCGCCGAGCGAGACCGTGCCGGTGCTCGCCTCCTCCAGCCCGGCGATCATCCGGAGCGTGGTGGTCTTGCCGCAGCCGGACGCGCCGAGCAGCGCGAAGAACGAGCCCTGCGGGACGGTCAGATCGAGCGGATGTACGGCGGTGAAGGAGCCGTACGTCTTGCTGATCCCGGCGAGGCGGACGTCGCCGCCTGCTGTCTGCTGCTGAGTCATGGGTCGCAGTCCCAGTGGTGGAAGGGCGGGTGAGGGAAGGGAAGGTCCGGCGTCAGGGCATGCCCTAGGCGCCGATGAGCTTGGCGAACTTCTCCTCGTACGCCGTTTCTTCCTTCGAGCTGAGCGAGCGGAAGGGGTGAGACCTCGCCGCCATCTCCTTGTCAGGGAGGATCAGGGTGTTGTCGGCCATCGACTCGTCGATCTTGGCGAGTTCCTCGCGGACGCCGTCGACCGGGCACACGTAGTTGATGTACGCGGCGAGCTGGGCGGCCACCGGCGGCTCGTAGTAGTAGTCGATGAGCTTCTCGGCGTTGGTCTTGTGCCGCGCCTTCGCGGGGACCAGCAGATTGTCGCTGGAGGTGATGTAACCGGCGGCCGGGATCGCGAACTTGATGTCCGGGTTGTCGGCCTGGAGCTGGATGATGTCCCCGGCCCATCCGAGACAGGCGGCGATGTCGCCCTTGCTCAGGTCGGCGGTGTAGTCGTTGCCGGTGAAGCGGCGGATCTGCTTCTTGTCGACGGCCTTCTGGAGGCGGCCGATCGCGGCGTCGAAGTCGGCGTCACCGAACGTCTCCGGGGACTTGCCCATGTCGAGCAGGGTCATGCCGACGGAGTCGCGCATCTCGGAGAGGAAGGCCACCCGCCCCTTGAGCTTGGGGTCGTCGAGCAGCTGGGTGACGGAGTCGACCTTGCGGCCCCCGGTCGCCCTGGAGTTGTAGGCGATGACGGTGGAGATGCCGGTCCAGGGGTACGAGTAGGCGCGGCCCGGGTCCCAGTCCGGGGTGCGGAACTGGGACGAGAGGTTGGCGAAGGCGTGCGGCAGGTTCGCCGGGTCGAGCTTCTGCGCCCAGCCGAGCCGGATCATGCGGGCGGCCAGCCAGTCGGTGACGCATATGAGGTCGCGTCCGGTGTTCTGGCCCGCCGCGAGCTGCGGCTTGATCTTCCCGAAGAACTCGACGTTGTCGTTGATGTCCTCGGTGTACTTGACCTTGATCCCGGTGCGTTTAGTGAACGCCTCCAGGGTCGGGCGGCCCTTCTCGTCCTCGCTGACGTCCATGTATTCGGTCCAGTTGGAGAAGCTGATCTGCTTCTCCTGGGCCGAGTGGTCGTCGGAGGCGGCCGCCGTGTCGCCCTCGCGCTTGGCGGGCGGGATGCCGCAGGCGCTCAGTGTGCCCAGACCGCCGAGCGCGAGGGCGCCCATGCCCGAGGCGCGCAGCATCGAACGGCGGGTGAGGGCGCCCCTGCCCGTGGTCAGGCTCCGCCTCATGGCCGCCAGCTGGGCGGGAGAGAGGCGCTCGGGCTCGTACTGCTCCATACGCGTTGCCCTTTCGGGTGTGTGTGGCCGCTGGTCAGGCGACGGCTGCTATCGGTCCCCGAAGATCGTGCGGTGCCAGTCCTTGCGGGCGACCGCGGTGTTGTCGTACATCACGTGTTTGACCTGCGTGTACTCCTCGAAGGAGTAGGCCGACATGTCCTTGCCGAAGCCACTGGCCTTGTATCCGCCGTGTGGCATCTCGCTGATGATCGGAATGTGGTCGTTGACCCAGACGCAGCCCGCCTTGATCTCGCGGGTGGCCCGGTTCGCCCGGTAGAGGTCGCGGGTCCAGGCGGAGGCCGCGAGACCGTACGGGGTGTCGTTGGCGAGGGCGATGCCCTCGTCGTCGGTGTCGAAGGGGAGGACCACGAGGACCGGCCCGAAGATCTCGGACTGGACGATCTCGCTGTCCTGGGCGGCGCCCACGACCAGGGTCGGCCGGTAGTAGGCACCGTCCCGGAGATCACCGCCGGGCGCCTCGCCGCCGGTGACGACGGTGGCGTAGGCGCGGGCGCGCTCGACGAAGGCGGCGACCCGGTCGCGCTGCGCGTGGCTGATCAGCGGACCGAGGTCCGTCGAGGGGTCGAAGGGGTCACCGAGCCTGACGGTCTCCATGAGCGCGGCGACCTCCCGCACGAAGGCGTCGTACAGGGGGCGCTGCACATAGGCGCGGGTGGCGGCGGTGCAGTCCTGGCCGGTGTTGATGAGCGACCCCGCCACCGCGCCGTTGACGGCCGCTTCGAGGTCGGCGTCGTCGAAGACGACGAAGGGTGCCTTGCCGCCGAGTTCGAGGTGGAGGCGCTTGACGGTGGAGGTGGCGATCTCCGCGACCCGCTTGCCGACGGCGGTGGAGCCGGTGAAGGAGGTCATGACGACGTCGGGGTGGCCGACGAGGTGCTCGCCCGCGTCCCTGCCCGCACCGGTGACGATGTTGATCACGCCGTCGGGGATGCCCGCCTCGGTGGCCGCCTGGGCGAACATCAGCGAGGTCAGCGGGGTGATCTCGGCCGGCTTCAGCACGATGGTGTTGCCTGCGGCGACGGCCGGGAGCACCTTCCACGCGGCCATCTGGAGCGGGTAGTTCCAGGGGGCGATGGAGCCGATGACCCCGATCGCCTCGCGGCGTACGTACGAGGTGTGGTCGCCGTCGTACTCGGCCGCCGCCTTGCCCTCCAGATGGCGGGCGGCACCCGCGAAGAAGGCGGTGTTGTCGACGGTGCCGGGTACGTCGAACTCGGTGGAGAGCTTGATCGGCTTGCCGCACTGGAGGGACTCGGCGTACGCGAAGTCGTCGGCCTGCTCGGCGAGTACGGCGGCGAAGCGGTGCATCGCCTCCGAGCGCTCGGCAGGGGTGGCGCCGGACCAGCCGGGGAAGGCTGCCGCCGCCGCGGCGACGGCCGCGTCCACGTCGTCCGTGCCGGCCAGTTCGTAGCGGTAGACCGCCTCGCCCGTCGCCGGGTTCACCACCTCGTGGTGGCGGCCCGACGTGCCGGACCGCAGTTTTCCGCCAATGTACTGCGCGCCGCCCGCGAAGCGGTCCTGCACGTGGAAGCCGTTGCCCATGACGCTCTCCTCCACCGCTCCCCCGATGAGCGGGGGCGGCGTAGCTTCTGGTCGAGTTGAGTGCCGATCCTGACAGAGGGGACCCAGGCCAACAAGTGATTCCGTTGTTGCCTTTTGGTTACGCGACGGAATCTGTCGACCATGTGTCGCGTCGACGCGAAGATCCCCGTACGGAGTGTCAGTGGCGAATGCCAGACTCACATGCCATGGGGCACATCGATGATCTTGTGGCGAGGCTCGCGCATGGCGAGAAAGTGAAGTACCTGCCGTTCTGGGGACACCGCCCGCGCGCCGACGGCCGGCTCGGTCCGAGCTGTCTGAGCCAGTGGTGGCCGTCGCCGTTCACCGTCGGTGCGGTGACGTACGCGTCGGCGGAGCACTGGATGATGGCCGGCAAGGCACGGCTCTTCGGCGACGAGGAGGCCGCGATACGGGCGGTCGGGGCGACCAGTCCGGCGGCGGCGAAGGCAGTGGGCCGGCTGGTCCGCGGGTTCGATGAGAGCGTCTGGGTACGTGAGCGGTTCGACCTGGTGGTGGAGGGCAGCGTCCACAAATTCGGCCAGGACCCGGCACTGCGGGGGTATCTGCTCGGCACGGGGGACCGCGTGCTGGTCGAGGCGAGCCCGGTCGACCGGATCTGGGGCATCGGTCACGCCCCGGACGACCAGAGGGTGACCGATCCGGCCCGCTGGGCGGGCCTGAATCTGCTCGGCTTCGCGCTCATGGAGGCGAGGTCGCGCCTGCGCGCGCGGTGACACAGGGGTGTGGGACGCCGTTCGCCGGACGGGCCGCGTCGCGGTCCGTCCGGCGATCGGGGGCCTGGCCGCTATCGGCCGGTGTCGACCACCAGCGACGTGGCGTACGGATCGTCGTACTCGTCGACGTCGTTGAATTCGTCGCCGTGCGTGGCGAGCAGCCAGATGAAGAAACCGATGATCGCCGCACCGAGGGCGATGCCGATGGCCCCCAGGATGACCCCGGTCATCGCCTGTCCGTTGTTGTCGGCCTCGCCGCGCTGTACGCGCTTGCGCCCCAGGATGCCGAAGATCAGGGCGAGTACGCCGAGGATCAGGCTCGGAATCCCGTACAGGCAGAACAGGCAGACGGCCAGGATGCCGAGCACCATGGCGGCTGTGCCGAGGCCGTTCGCGGGCGCTGCGCCGCCCCAGCCGGGCTGGCCGCCGTAGCCGGGATATCCCGGGTAGCCGCCGTACGGCGGGACGGGCGCGGCCGGATAGCCGAACTGCCCCGCGGGCGGCACGGGCTGCCCCGGACCGTTCGGTGCGATCGGCGGCGGCGGTACGGCCGCGTCGCCCGGACCGTATCCGGCGCCCGCGTCACCCGGTCCGAAGCCCGGACCACCGGCCCCCGGCGCGGGGCCGCTGCCCACGCCCGGCATGGCGCTCACGGTCGGCTGGTCGTGCACGGGCGGCGGCCCCGCGGCGGCCGGTTTGCCCAGCTCCACCCGGCCGTCCGGCGGCGCCCACGGATCGTACGGCGCGGGCCCGCCCCCGGGCTGCTCTGTGCTGTCTGACATGGGCCTCCCCCATCGTGGTCCCGTCATGCTACGGCCCGGCCCCGGGCCGTACGCCCCCGCATACGATGATCGGTGCGGCCGGTGCTCCCGGCCCGAAAACGCCGACCGCCGAGAATTCCGGAGAGTCCGATGAACGATCTGCACCCCTTCATCGCGGGGCTGCCCAAGGCAGAGCTCCACGTCCACCACGTCGGCTCCGCCTCGCCGCGCATCGTCTCGGAACTGGCCGCCCACCACCCCGACTCCAAGGTCCCCACGGACCCGGAAGCGCTGGCGGACTTCTTCACCTTCACCGACTTCGCGCACTTCATCGACGTCTACATCTCCGTGGTGGACCTGATCCGCACCCCGGAGGACGTGCGGCTGCTCACCTTCGAGGTAGCCCGGGACATGGCCCGCCAGAACATCCGGTACGCGGAGCTGACCGTCACCCCGTTCAGCTCGACCCGGCGCGGCATTCCGGAGGTGGGCTTCATGGAGGCCATCGAGGACGCCCGCAAGGCGGCCGAGGCCGAGCTCGGGGTCGTCCTGCGCTGGTGCTTCGACATTCCCGGCGAAGCCGGCCTGGAGGCCGCCGCCGAGACCACCCGGCTCGCCCTGGACCTGCGGCCGGAAGGACTCGTCTCGTTCGGCCTCGGCGGCCCGGAGATCGGCGTCGACCGTCCCCAGTTCAAGCCGTATTTCGACCGGGCGATCGCCGCCGGCCTGCACTCGGTCCCCCACGCCGGGGAGACCACGGGACCGCAGACCGTCTGGGACGCGCTCACCGCCCTGCGCGCCGAGCGCATCGGCCACGGCACCAGCTCCGTCCAGGACCCGAAGCTGCTCGACCACCTCGCCGAGCACCGGATCGCCCTGGAGGTCTGCCCGACCTCGAACATCGCCACGCGCGCGGTCGCCGATCTGGACCAGCACCCGGTGCGCGAGATGGTCCGGGCGGGCGTTCTCGTCACGATCAACAGCGACGACCCGCCGATGTTCGGCACCGACCTCAACAACGAGTACGGCGTGGCGGCCCGCCTCCTGGGCCTCGACGAGCGCGGTGTCGCGGACCTCGCGAAGAACGCGGTGGAGGCGTCCTACCTGGACCCGGCGGGCAAGCGGAAGCTGGCCGCCGAGATCGACACGTACACGGCGAACTGGCTGGAGACCCCCGCCGGGTGACCCCCGGCCACAATGGCCCCATGGCTCACCTCCTCGACACCGCACCCGCCGTCACCGCCGTGGCACACCGCGGAGACCCGTACCGCGCCCGCGAGAACACGCTGCTCTCGGTCCGCTCCGCACTGGAACGGGGGGCGGACGCGGTCGAGATCGACGTCCGTGTCACCCGCGACGGAGTGCCGGTCCTGCTGCACGACTCCACGCTGGAGCGGCTGTGGGGCCACGACCTGCGTCTCGACCGGCTCCGCCACCAGGAGCTGACCGAGCTGACCTCGGGCGGCGTGCCCACGCTGCACGAGACGCTGCTCGCCACCCCCGGGCACCGCCTCATGATCGATCTGCCCGGCTGCACCGACGCCTCCGTACGGGACATCGTCGGCGTCGTCCACGAGTGCGGGGCGGGCGAGCGGGTGTACTACTGCGCGGGCGGCGGGGCGATGCTCCGCGTCCGGGCGGCCGATCCGTCCGCCGAGATCGCGCTGACGTGGAACACGCTCGCACCGCCGCGCGCCGCGCTCCTGGACGCCGTGAAGCCCCGCTGGATGAACTACCGCTTCGGTCTGGTGAGCCGGGAGCTGACGGACCGGGTGCACCGGGACGGGATGCTGGTCTCCGCCTGGACGGCCGACACCAAACGCACGATGCGCCGGCTCATCGCGCGCGGCGTCGACTCGATCACCACGAACCGCGTCGACGCACTGCACGGGCTGCTCACCAACTCGCCTGCCCGTCAGGCACCTTGATCGATCCGGCATGATGGACGGCGCGGCATCGCCCGTGATGCCCGGCCCGGCACCAGAGGAGCAGACGTGACCGACCCCAGCACCGATTCCGTCCCCGCCCGCGTCCGTTCCGACATCGCGCACAACGCCCGGGTGTGGAACTACTGGCTGGGCGGCAAGGACAACTACCCCGTGGACCGGGCGGTAGGCGACCAGGTCACCGGCATGTTCCCGAGCATCGGTGAAGTGGCCCGCGCCGACCGGGCGTTCCTCGGCCGGGTGGTGCGGCACCTGGCCGGGGACCGGGGCGTCACCCAGTTCCTGGACATCGGCACGGGCCTGCCGACCTTCAACAACACCCACGAGATCGCGCAGCACACCGCGCCGGGCTCCCGCGTCGTGTACGTCGACAACGACCCGATCGTGCTGGCGCACGCGCGGGCGCTGCTCACCAGCTCCCCCGAGGGCGCCACCGAGTACATCGACGCGGACGCCCACGACCCCGAGCGGATCCTGCGCTCCGTCGAGCCGACGCTGAACCTGAAGCAGCCGGTCGCGGTGATGATGCTGGGCATCCTGAACTTCGTCCTGGACACCGGTGAGGCGCTCGGCATCGTACGGAAGCTGATGGACGCGATGCCGTCCGGCAGCTATCTGGTGCTCACCCACCCCACGCTGGAGCTGGGCGGCGAGGGCAACGAGGCGGCGATGCGCTTCTGGAACGAGAACGCCACCCCGCCGATCACCGCCCGTACCCGCGCCGAGTTCGCCGCGTTCCTGGACGGTCTGGAGGTCCTGGAGCCCGGCATCGTGTCCTGCGCCCGGTGGCGTGCCGAACCCGGCGGCCCGGCGGACGAGGTCGCCCAGTTCGGCGCGGTGGGCCGCAAGCCGTAGGGGGCGAGGGGGCACCGGCCGGGGCCCGCCTAAAGACCGACGATGGAGTTCCACTTCTTCGCGAAGCCGGACCGTTCCTCGGATGTGATGTCCCTGGCGATGGCGAGCCGCTCGCGCATCGCGTCGTCGGGGAAGATCAGCGGGTCCTCGGCGAGCGCGGCGGTCTCCTCGTCCCGCGAGGAGGCCAGCACGTCGCGGGCCGCGGGGACCGGGCAGACGTAGTTGACCCAGGTCGCCAGTTCGGCGGCCACCTCCGGCTCGTAGTAGTGATCGACGAGCTTCTCCGCGTTGCGCTTGTGGCCGGCGAGGTTGGGGATCATCAGGCTCTCGGACCACAGCTCCGCCCCTTCCCGCGGCACCACGAACTCGATGTCCGGGTTGTCGGCCTGGAGCTGGATGACATCGCCGGAGTACGCCTGGCAGGCCAGGACATCGCCGGTGGACAGGTCCTTGATGTAGTCGTTGCCCGTGAAGCGGCGGATGTGCCTGGACCTGACCAGCTTGTCCACCTGCTCGCACATCTCGTGGAAGTCGTCGGCCGTCCAGCGGGTGATGTCGGCCCCGTTGCCCTGCATCAGCAGCGCGAAGGACTCGTCGAGCCCGGAGAGCAGCGTCACCTTCCCGCGCAGGTCGTCCGCCCACAGATCGCTCGTGTGCTGGATCTCGCGGCCGAGCTTCCTCCGGTTGTACGCGATGCCGGTGATCCCGGACTGCCAGGGGACGCTGTGCGTGCGGCCCTCGTCGAAGGCGGGAGAACTCAGCTGCGGGTCCAGGTACTTGGCGACGTTGGGCTGCTTCGCCCGGTCCATCTCCTGCACCCAGCCCAGCCGTACGAACCGGGCGGCCATCCAGTCGCTGATGACGATCAGGTCCCGGCCGGTGCGCTGGTGGTTCATCAGCGCGGGGCTGATCTTCCCGAAGAACTCGTCGTTGTCGTTGATCTCCTCGGTGTACGCGACGGAGATCCCGGTGCGCTGCGTGAACGCGTCCAGAGTGGGCCGCCGGGACTCGTCCGTGTCGTCGGTGTCGATGTACAGGGGCCAGTTGGCGAAGTGCAGGGAGCGGTCGCTGTCCGAGGTGTCGCGGCCGGCGCGGTCACCCGGCTCGACGTAGGCGGCGGGCACCCCGCAGCCGGCCAGCGCGGCACCGGCCGCGCCCGCCCCGAGGGAACGCAGCAGGGAACGGCGGGGCATGGGGTGTTTCGACATCGCTCGCACCTGCGCAGGATGCCGTCCGGCCGGCGCGGCGGGCAATGGACCAACCGTCCAGCGGGACGTGCCCGGTCCGCACACCCTGTCGATGGCGCGGGGAACGGGAAAGGGGAACGGCCCCGGGCGCGAGCCCGGGGCCGTGAAACCGCTGTGCGGTACGCCGGTCAGTCGTCGAGCGACGTCATGACGTGCTTGATGCGGGTGTAGTCCTCGAAGCCGTAGGCGGAGAGGTCCTTGCCGTAGCCGGACTTCTTGAATCCGCCGTGCGGCATCTCGGCGACGAGCGGGATGTGGGTGTTGATCCACACACAGCCGAAGTCGAGGTTCTTGGACATCCGCATGGCGCGGGAGTGGTCCTTGGTCCACACCGAGGACGCCAGCGCGTACTCGACGCCGTTCGCGAACTCCAGCGCCTGGGCCTCGTCCGAGAACGACTGGACGGTGATGACCGGGCCGAAGACCTCGTTCTGGATGATCTCGTCGTCCTGCTTGAGGCCGGAGACCACGGTCGGGGCGTAGAAGTAGCCCTTGTCACCGACCCGCTGACCGCCCGCCTCGACCTTGGCGTGGGCGGGGAGGCGCTCGATGAAGCCGCTGACCTGCTTCAGCTGGTTGGCGTTGTTGAGCGGGCCGTAGAGCACGTCCTCGTCGTCCGGCAGCCCGGTCTTCGTGTCGGCCGCGGCCTTGGCGAGCGCGGTGACGAACTCGTCGTGGATCGACTCGTGGACCAGGACGCGGGTCGCGGCCGTGCAGTCCTGGCCGGCGTTGAAGAAGCCCGCGACGGAGATGCCCTCGACGGCCTTGGCGATGTCGCTGTCCTCGAAGACCACGGCGGGCGCCTTGCCGCCGAGCTCCAGGTGAACGCGCTTGACGTCCTTGGCCGCGGACTCGGCGACCTGCATGCCGGCCCGTACCGAGCCGGTGATGGAGGCCATCGCCGGGGTCGGGTGCTCGACCATCGCGCGGCCGGTGTCACGGTCGCCGCAGATGACGTTGAAGACGCCCTTGGGGAGGATCTGGCCGATGATCTCGGCGATCAGCACGGTCGACGCCGGGGTGGTGTCGGACGGCTTGATGACGACGGTGTTGCCCGCGGCGAGCGCCGGGGCGAACTTCCACACGGCCATCATCATCGGGTAGTTCCACGGCGCGACCTGGGCGCACACGCCCACCGGCTCGCGGCGGATGATGGAGGTCAGGCCCTCCATGTACTCGCCCGCCGAGCGGCCTTCGAGCAGCCGGGCGGCGCCCGCGAAGAAGCGGATCTGGTCCACCATCGGCGGGACTTCTTCGGTACGGGTGAGCTCCAGCGGCTTGCCCGTGTTCTCCGACTCGGCCGCGATGAGGTCCTCGGCACGCTCCTCGAAGGCGTCCGCGATCTTGAGCAGGGCCTTCTGGCGCTCGGCCGGCGTGACGTCACGCCAGGCGGGGAAAGCGGCGGCTGCCGCCTCCATGGCGGCATCGACGTCGGCCTGTCCGGAGAGCGGGGAAGTCGCGTAGACCTCTTCCGTCACCGGGTTGACCACGTCGATGGTCCGCCCGTCCGCGGCGTCCCGGAACTCTCCGTTGATGTAGTTGCGCAGACGGCGCACCTCGGTGGTCACAACCACCCCTCCTGTCGGCTGTCCGATGGATGAGATTCCACCCTAATCGCTTCGGCGACGCTTTCGACATACCCGCAGTCCCCCAACTTCGGATTCAGTGAGATCCAGGCCTTCAAACAACGAATTTCATCGATCTGGGCTTGCCAGACAGACGAGTCCCGGTGCATGGTGGGTCTGTGGCCAGTCGCAGCGCAGACTCCAGGACCGGGAACGGATCGTCCCCGACGGTCGATGCCGTCTCTCTCGCAATCATCGAGCAGCTCCAGGAGGACGGACGCCGTCCGTACGCCGCGATCGGCAAGGCCGTCGGCCTGTCCGAAGCGGCTGTACGCCAGCGCGTCCAGAAGCTGCTCGACCAGGGCGTGATGCAGATCGTCGCCGTCACGGACCCGCTCACCGTGGGACTCCGCCGGCAGGCGATGGTCGGCATCAATGTCGAGGGAGACCTCGACCCCGTCTCGGAAGCCCTGGCGGCCATGGCCGAGTGCGAGTACGTGGTCATGACCGCGGGCTCGTTCGACCTGATGGTGGAGATCGTCTGCGAGGACGACGACCACCTGCTGGAGACGATCAACAAACGCATCCGGGCCATTCCCGGTGTGCGCTCCACCGAGAGCTTCGTCTACCTCAAGCTCAAGAAGCAGACCTATATGTGGGGAACCCGATAGCCGTGAGCAAGGACCTCAGCCGAACCGCGTACGACCACCTGTGGATGCACTTCACCCGCATGTCGGACTACGAGAACGCGCCCGTTCCCACCATCGTGCGTGGCGAGGGCACCTACATCTTCGACGACAAGGGCAAGCGCTACCTCGACGGCCTCTCGGGCCTGTTCGTGGTCAACGCCGGCCACGGCCGTCACGAGCTCGCCGAGACGGCGTACAAGCAGGCGCAGGAGCTGGCCTTCTTCCCGGTGTGGTCGTACGCGCACCCGAAGGCCGTCGAGCTCGCAGAGCGTCTCGCGGACTACGCCCCGGGCGACCTGAACAAGGTCTTCTTCACGACTGGTGGCGGCGAGGCCGTCGAGACCGCGTGGAAGCTGGCGAAGCAGTACTTCAAGCTCACCGGCGAGCCGACCAAGTACAAGGTCATCTCCCGCGCGGTGGCGTACCACGGCACCCCGCAGGGCGCCCTGTCCATCACGGGCCTGCCCGCCCTGAAGGCCCCCTTCGAGCCGCTGGTTCCCGGCGCTCACAAGGTGCCGAACACCAACATCTACCGCGCCACGATCCACGCCGACGACCCGGAGGCCTATGGCCGCTGGTGCGCCGACCAGATCGAGCAGGAGATCCTCTTCGAGGGCCCCGAGACCGTCGCCGCGGTCTTCCTGGAGCCCGTGCAGAACGCCGGTGGCTGCTTCCCGCCGCCGCCCGGGTACTTCCAGCGGGTCCGCGAGATCTGTGACCAGTACAACGTGCTGCTCGTCTCGGACGAGACGATCTGCGCCTTCGGCCGCCTCGGCACGATGTTCGCGTGCGACAAGTTCGACTACGTGCCGGACATGATCACCTGCGCCAAGGGCATGACCTCGGGCTACTCCCCGATCGGCGCGTGCATCGTCTCCGACCGCCTGGCCGAGCCGTTCTACAAGGGTGGCAACACCTTCCTGCACGGCTACACCTTCGGTGGCCACCCGGTCTCCGCGGCCGTCGGTATCGCCAACCTCGACCTGTTCGAGCGTGAGGGTCTCAACCAGCACGTCCTCGACACCGAGAGCTCGTTCCTCAAGACGCTGCAGAAGCTCCACGACCTGCCGATCGTCGGCGACGTCCGCGGCAACGGCTTCTTCTACGGCATCGAGCTGGTGAAGGACAAGGCCACCAAGGAGACCTTCACCGACGAGGAGACCGAGCGCGTCCTGTACGGCTTCCTCTCCAAGGCGCTGTACGAGAACGGTCTGTACTGCCGGGCCGACGACCGTGGCGACCCGGTCATCCAGCTCGCGCCGCCGCTGATCTCCGACCAGTCGACCTTCGACGAGATCGAGGGCATCCTGCGCTCGGTGCTCACGGAGGCGTGGACGAAGCTCTGACCCCGACGGTGACCACTGGCTGACGACGTTCCAGCGGTCATTTCATACGGTCCACGCGGCCCGGATACGCCTTTCGAGTGAGAAGGAGCGCATCCGGGCCGCGTGCTGTGCGCACACCCGGGCCGGGCTGCCTACCGTGCCGAGTGACCGATCGGCCGCGTCTTCGTTCCCCCGTACGGGGGACGGGAAAACTGAACTGAACCGAGGTGTACGCCATGGTGGCCCCGCCGGACAACGACGTGATCTGGGCGCGTTCCCTGCACCACTCCCACAACGGCTCGCCCGGCCTCGGTGGTGTCTCCGTCGGTATCCGCGACGGAGAGATCCTGGCCGTGACGGGGCCGCGCGGCAGTGGGAAGACCACGCTGCTGCGCTGTCTGTCCGGACAGCTGGTGCCCGAGCAGGGTGAGGTCTGGTTCAACAGCGTCCCCATCCACACCATGGGCCCGCGCCTGCGCGAACAGCTGCGCCGCGAACGCTTCGCCTGGATCTCCCCCGAGCCCCAGCTCGTACCCGAACTGACCACCTGGGAGAACGCGGCCCTCCCGCTGCTCCTGCGGGGCACCTCGCACCGGGCGGCCAAGAAGGCCGCGCTGGAGTGGCTGGAGCGCCTCGACATCGCCATGTTCGCCAAGAAGCGTCCGCACGCGCTGCTCCAGGCGCAGCGCCAGCGGGTCTCCGTCGCCCGGGCGCTGACCGCCTCGCCTTCGGTGATCTTCGCCGACGAGCCGACCGCGTCACTCCACAGCGCCGACCGTACGCAGCTCCTGCGCACCCTGACGACCGCGGCCCGCTCGCACGGCATCACGGTCGTCCTCGCCACCCATGACGTGGAGGTCGCCGCCCTCGCCGACCGCGCGGTCGCCCTGCTGGACGGCCGCCGCGTCAGCACCGTCACCCTGCCCGCCGTATCCGATACGGAGGGCCGCTCGGCGTGCTCGCTCTCCGTCTGACCCGCGGTACGCATCCCCTGGTCCTGATCCGGCGGCTGCTCGTCGCCGCGGCATCGGCCGGGGTCGGCTTCCTGCTGCTCTGCACCCTGGGGTACGCCTCCGGGCATCCGGCACAGGCCACCGGATCGGTGCTGCGGCTGCTGTGGTGCCTCGTGCCGCTGGCGGCCACCGTGCAGTTCGCCGTCGCGGTGGCCCGGACGGATCCGGGCACCCGGCCCCGCCCCGGTCTCTCCGCCGTCGGGCTCGGTCCGGTCAGGCTCTCCGTGCTCGCGGCCGTCTCCACCGCGGTCTCCACCACGCTCGGTTCGATGGTGGCCCTGCTCCTCTTCCTCCACCTGCGCGGCGATCTGACAGGTCTGCCGTTCGACGGCGGCGCCGCCGAACTGCTGGGCGCGGACGCCCCGTTGCCCCTGGCGGCCGCCCTCACCCTCCTCGCCCTCGTACCGGTGGCCTCGGCGGTCGCCAGCGCGCTCGCGCTGCGTTCCCGGCCCGTGACCCCCTCCACCGACACCGCCGCCGACGCCGTCGAGGAGCCGGTCCCGGCGCAGCCGCCCTCCGGTCTGCCGTGGGGCGTCGCCCTGACGGCGGCCGGTCTCGCGGTCGAGGCGTACGCGAGCCGGGGAACGGCGGGCAGCCCGTTCCCGCTGCCGGGCAGGCTGGACGCCGCCCCGGCCGGCGTACTCGCGGGCTGGACGCTGACGGCCATCGGCCTGGCCATGGCCGGCCCCGGCCTCACCTACCTCTGCGGACAGCTGCTCCAGGCGGTGCGCCCGGGCGCCGTACGACTGCTGGCGGGCCGGGTCCTGATGGACGAGGCGCGCCGGATCGGCCGCCCGATCGGGGTCGTCTGCGCGGTGCTGTCCGGAGTGATCGCGGCCGCCACGCTGTACGGGACGGGCCCCCGCCCCTTCGGTCCCCTCACCGCGCTCGGTGCGGCGCTCGTCCTCGCCTGTACGACCGCGACGCTGCTCACCTCCGCGCTGGAGGCGAAACAGTCCCGCGTCCGGACCGCCGACGCGCTGCTCAGAATGGGCGCCCCCGCATCGGCGCTGCGCAGCGCCACCGCACTGCGCGCGGGCGCGCTGCTGGCCGTGTTCGCCCCGCTGACCTGGGCGGTGGCGGAACTCGCGGCACTGCCCCTGACCGCCTGACGGGTCGGCACGGCAGCAGGCGCCCCCATCAAATGCCTGGCCTCTCCGGAACGACAGGCTCTATGGTGGCGGGCATGCGTTTCCCTCAGATCTACGGCTGACACGCCGGACGGCGGCCTCCCGCCGCCGTTCCGCCACCCGTGTGCGCCCCCGCGAAAGGCCCCGTCTCTCGCTGCGGCCGGCGCACCGGTTCGCCGTGTCCTTCTGCCGTAGACCTGAAACGAGTGATCCTCCATGTCACGTCGCCCCGCCCATATCGCGATGGCCGGCATTCCCATCGTCAGTCACGTCCTGCCCAGCCTCCAGGTCATCCGCGAACTGGTCGCCCGCGGCCACCGGGTGACCTACGCCAACGATCCGGCGGTGGCCGGGCTCATCACATCCACCGGCGCCGAGTTCGTCCCCTGCCACTCCGTGCTGCCGGTCGCCGACAACGCCTGGCCCGACGACCCGATCGCCGTGATGAACCTCTTCCTCGACGACGCCGTCCAGGCACTCCCCCAGCTGCGCGCCGCCTACGGCTCCGACCCGGCGGACCTCTACCTCTACGACATCGGCGCCTACGCCGCGCGGGCGCTCGCCGAGGCACAGCACCGTCCCCTGATGCAGCTGTCCCCGACCTTCGTGGCCTGGGACGGCTACGACCAGGAGGTCGGGGCGCAGGTGTGGGCGCTGCCGGGTGCCGACGGCCACCGGGCGAGGTTCACCCGATGGCTCACGGAGAGCGGGGCGTCCACGACGGACGTCGACGCCTTCTCCGGCCGTCCCTCCAGGGCCCTGGCCCTGATCCCCCGGGCGATGCAGCCACGGGCGGACCGGGTCGACACCAGCACGGTGACGTTCGTCGGCCCCTGTTTCGGACCCCTCGGGGACGAGGAGAGCTGGACGCGTCCGGCCGACGCCGGGAACGTGCTCCTGATCTCCCTCGGCTCGGCGTACACCCGCCAGGCGGAGTTCTACCGCACGTGCGTGGCCGCATACGGGGACCTGCCGGGCTGGCATGTCGTGCTCCAGATCGGGAAGTACACCGACCCGGCGGAACTCGGGGCCGTCCCGTCCAATGTCGAGGTGCACTCCTGGGTGCCCCAGCGGGCGATTCTGGAGCAGGCCGACGCCTTCGTCACCCACGCGGGGATGGGCGGCAGCAGTGAGGGGCTGTTCAGCGGTGTTCCCATGATCGCCGTCCCGCAGGCCGCCGACCAGTTCATCAACGCGGACCGGCTCGTCGAACTGGGAGTGGCCCGTCGCGTCGACACCGCCGAAGCCACCGCCGAGAACCTGCGGGCCGCTCTGACCGGACTGGTCTCGGACCCGGAGGTCGCCCGCCGCTCGGCCGCGCTGCGCGCCGACGCGCGAGCCGAGGGCGGCACCGCGCGGGCCGCCGGTCTCATCGAGGAGATGCTGGGGTGACGGCAGGGCGGTCCTAGGGGCGGTCCGCGAGGACGGCGGCGAGGGTGTCGAAGAACGCCTCCCAGCCGTCCTCCGCCGCCGCGTACTGCTCGGGGGTGAGGTTGCCGCCGCGCTGCCGGAAGGTCATCTCGGTGGTGCGCCCGCCGCCGGTGAACGTGGCGGTGACGATCTCGCCCTCGGCGTCGTCGGCAGCACTCGCGTCCTTCAGCGTGAAGACCAGCCGTTCCGGTTCGGTCACCTCGCGGTAGACCCCGTGGAAGGGCATCTCGGTGCCCGGTACGACGATGACCAGGCTCCACTCCCCGCCCGGCCTGACATCCATCGAAACCCGGTCGAGCGGTACGTCGGCGTGGCCTCCGTACCAGGCGGCGAAGCGTTCCGGCGTCGTCCACGCCTCGAACACCCGCTCCCGCGGGGCGTCGAAGACACGGACGATGTCGATCCCCTCGCGTACTGACCCGTTCATGGTCCTGGTCCTTTCCTGGGCCTCCGGCCGGGCGGTGCTGCCGCTTACAGGGGACCAGGCTCCGGGGGACGCCGCCAGCCGGTCACCGCCCGGCAGCCTCCCGGCCGGCCGGGGCCAGGACCACGGTCTCCGCCACATCGAAGGTCACCCCGACCGCGGCGCCCTCCTGCGGGGTGTCCCGCAGCGCGCACTCCGCCTCCAGCACGGGCCCGCTGTCGGGGTGCAGCAGTACGGAGACGTGGTGCCCCCGGAACGTACGCACTCCCACGGTGCAGCGCAGGCCGTCATCGGGGGCGCCGATCCGCACCCCGGCGGGGCGCACCAGCAGCTCGCACGGGCCCTGCCACTCGCTCTCCGGCACGGCCACCTTGCCCCAGGCCGTGTCCGCCACCGTGCCCGTCACCTCGGCGTCCACGACGTTGTCGAAGCCGAGGAAACGGGCGACGAACGCGGAAGCGGGCCGCTGCCAGACCTCCAGCGGGGTCCCCGTCTGGGCGATCCGTCCGTCGCGCATCACCACGACCCGGTCGGCGAGCGCGAACGCCTCGCCCTGGTCGTGCGTGACGGCCAGCACCGTCGTACCCAGGCGGCCGAACAGCGTACGGAGTTCGACGACCAGACGTTCGCGCAGACTGCGGTCCAGCTGCCCCAGGGGCTCGTCCAGCATCAGCAGTTTCGGGCTGGGGGCGAGCGCACGGGCGAGCGCGACGCGCTGCTGCTCGCCGCCCGACAGCGCCGCGACGGCCCGTCGCCCGGCGCCGGGCAGCCCCACCAGATCGAGCAGCCCGGCCACTCCGCGCTCCCGCTCGGCCCGCCCGGCACCGTGCATCCGCAGTCCGAAGGCGACATTGGCGCCCACATCGCGGTGCGGGAACAGCTGGTGGTCCTGGAACATCAGCCCGAGGCCCCGCCGGTGCACCGGCACCCCCGCCTGGTCGGCGCCGCCCAGCAGCACCCGCCCGCCGTCCATCGGCTGGAGGCCGGCGACCACCCGCAGCAGCGTCGACTTCCCACTGCCGCTCGGCCCCAGCACACAGACGATCTCGTGGTCGGCGACCTCCAGGTCCACCGCGTCGAGCGCCTTGCGCTTCCCGAAGCGGACCGTGACCGATTCCAGTGTCAGCATCGTCAGAACTCCCCGGATCGGTCGGTGCGGATACGTTCCAGCAGAAGCAGCGAGACGGCGCAGACGAGCATCAGGATCGTGCTGAGCGCCATCGCCTGCCCGTAGTTGAGCTCCCCGGAGCGCCCCAGCAGCCGGGCCACCGCGACCGGCAGCGTCGGATTGTCGGGACGCGCGATGAAGACGGTCGCCCCGAACTCGCCGAGCGAGACGGCGAACGCGAAACCGGCCGCGACCAGCAACGCCCTGCGCACGAGCGGCAGATCGACCTCCCGCCAGGCCCGCAGCGGCGAGGCCCCGAGCACGGCCGCCGCCTCCCGGAGCCGCCCGTCCACGGCACGCAGGACGGGCAGCATGGTCCGTACGACGAAGGGAACACCCACCAGCGCCTGCGCGAGCGGCACCAGGATCCAGGACGTCCGCAGATCGAGCGGCGGCTTGTCGAGCGTGATCAGGAAGCCGAAGCCGACGGTCACCGCGGACACCCCGAGCGGCAGCATCAGCAGCGCGTCGAACCCGCGGACCAGCCGCCCGGCCCGCCGCGTCAGCGCCGCCGCGGCGAGCCCGCCGACGAAGAGCGCGATGAGGGTCGCGACGAGCGCGTACCGCAGCGAGTTCCAGACCGCTTCGAGCGGCGGCACCAGGAACGTGGAGCCGCTCGCGTCGGCGGACTGCAGGGCGCGGTAGAACGCGAAGCCGTAACCGCCCGGCCCGTCCAGGGAGCGTTCCACCAGCACGCCGAGCGGCAGCAGGATCAGCACCAGGACGGTCAGCAGCACCCCGCCCAGCAGCGCCCACTGCCCGGCACCGCGCGGCCTGCGGGCGGTCTGGTCCGGATCGACCAGTTTCAGCGCGGTCTCACGCCGCCGTACGGTCCAGGCGTGCACGGCGAGGATCGCGCCGACCGCGGCGAATTGAACGAGGGTCAGCACCGCGGCCGTCGGCAGATCGAGGAGCTGGGCGGTCTGCCGGTAGATCTCCACTTCGAGCGTGGAGTAGGCCGGGCCGCCGAGGATCTGTACGACGCCGAAGGAGGTGAACGTGAAGAGGAAGACCATCAGCGCCGCAGCGGCCACGGCGGGCGCCAGCGCGGGCAGGGTCACCCGCCGCCAGGCCGCGAACCGTCCGGCACCGAGGACCCTGGCGGCCTCCTCCTGCCGGGGGTCGAGCTGCGACCACAGGCCGCCGACGGTCCGGACGACCACGGCGTAGTTGAAGAAGACGTGGGCGAGCAGGATCGCCCACACCGTCGTGTCGAGCCGCACACCCCACAGCTCGTCGAGGAAGCCGCCGCGGCCGAGCAGGGCCAGGAACGCGGTCCCGACGACCACGGTCGGCAGGACGAACGGCACCGTGACGACGGCCCGCAGCAGTTGCTTGCCGGGGAAGTCGAAGCGGGCGAAGACATAGGCACCGGGCAGCGCGAGGATCAGGGTGAGCGCGGTGGAGGCGAGGGCCTGCCAGGTGGTGAACCACAGGACGTCGAGGATCTCAGGCCTGCCCAGCACCTCACCGATCCGGCCGAACTGCCAACGGCCCGCGTCCTTCAGCCCGCGGCCCACGATCGCGGCGACGGGATAGGCGAAGAACAGCGCGAAGAACGCGACGGGCACGGCCATCAGGCCGAGCCGCACCGCGTTCCCGCGCGCCGCACCTTTACGCATGGAGCGGCCGGCTACTTCACCACGAGCGAGGACCACGACCGGACCCACTGCTCACGGTTCTCGGCGATCTTCTCCGGGGCCACGGTGGCGGGCTTGTCGACCGTCGCTCCGAACTTCGTGAAGAGCTCCGGCAGCTTCGCGTCGCTCGCGACCGGGTTCACGAACATGTTCAGCGGCATGTCCTCCTGGAACGTCCTGCCGATCAGGAAGTCCAGCAGGGCCTTGCCGCCCGCCTCGTTCTTCGCGCCGTCCAGAAGGCCCGCGAACTCGATCTGGCGGAAGCACGTCCCGGTGGCGACACCGGTCGGGGCCTCGTCCGGCTGCGGCTCCGCGTACAGCACCTCCACGGGCGGGCTGGAGGCGTACGAGACCACGAGGGGCCGGTCGGCCTTGGCCTTCCTGCCGCCGGCCGAACCGGAGAACTCGTCGTTGTACGCCTGCTCCCAGCCGTCGACGACCTTGACGCCGTTGTCCTTCAGCTTCTTCCAGTAGTCCTCGTAGCCGTCCTCGCCGTAGGCGGCGACGGTGCCGAGGAGGAAGCCGAGACCGGGTGAGGAGGTGGCGGCGTTCTCGGTGACGAGCAGGTTCTTGTACGCGGGCTTCAGCAGATCGTCGAAGGACCGCGGCGGAGCGAGCTTCTTGTCCGCGAAGAACTTCTTGTCGTAGTTGACGCAGATGTCGCCGGTGTCGACGGGCGTGACGCGGTGCTTGTCCCCGTCGAGCCGCACGTCGTCCGCGACCCGGTCGAGGCCCTTCGCCTCGTACGGAGTGAACAGCCCGTTGTCCAGGGCGCGGGAGAGCAGCGTGTTGTCGACACCGAAGAACACGTCACCGCGCGGGGACCCCTTGGTCAGGATCTCCTGGTTGAGCGCGGCACCGGCGTCACCGCTCTTCAGGACCTTGACGGTGTAGCCGGTCTCCTTGGTGAACGCCTTCAGGACGGACTCCGAGGCGTTGAAGGAGTCGTGGCTGACCAGCGTCACGGTCTTGGAGCCCGAGCCCTTCGCTCCCCCGGAGGCGTCGTCGGAACTTCCGCAGCCGGCGAGAGCCGTGACACCGAGCGCGGCGGCGACCGCGGTCACGGTGATCTTCTTCGTGGTGCTCATGTGATTCCTCCTGGAAGTGACCAGGAAGAGACGCGGCCCTGCCCGCTCCCCGGTGATCACCGGGGAGCGGGCAGGGCGCAACAGCTTGAGTAAGGTCCGAACTTCCTACCCGGAATAACCCGGGCGAGGTTCAGAGGGTCTGCGGCCAGCCTGTCCTTGGTGCCGCACTCTCAGCGCTGTGGCGCTCCCCTGTCGGAATATGAAGTTGAATGTGGCGCCCAGGCTACACCGGGCGCCCTCCGCCTCAGCGCTCGGATGCCGCCAGCTGTCCGCAGGCCCCGTCGATCTCCTGACCGCGGGTGTCCCGGACGGTGACCGGCACGCCGTGGGCAGCGATGGCCTCGACGAACGCCTTCTCGTCCTCGGGCCGCGATGCGGTCCACTTCGAACCGGGCGTCGGGTTCAGCGGGATCAGGTTGACGTGCACACGCTTGCCCTTGAGCAGCCGGCCGAGCCGGTCGCCCCGCCAGGCCTGGTCGTTGATGTCGCGGATCAGCGCGTACTCGATGGAGATACGGCGGCCGGACTTCGCCTCGTACTCCCACGCGGCGTCCAGCACCTCCCGCACCTTCCAGCGCGTGTTCACGGGGACGAGCGTGTCACGCAGCTCGTCGTCCGGGGCGTGCAGCGAGACGGCGAGACGGCACTTGAAGCCCTCGTCGGCGAAGCGCAGCATCGCCGGCACCAGGCCCACGGTGGAGACGGTGATCCCGCGCTGCGAGAGCCCCAGCCCGTCGGGCTCGGGATCGGTCAGCCGGCGGATCGCGCCCACGACACGGTTGTAGTTGGCGAGGGGCTCGCCCATACCCATGAAGACGATGTTGGAGAGCCGCGCGGGCCCGCCCGGAACCTCGCCGTCACGCAGCGCCCGCATGCCGTCCACGATCTGGTGCACGATCTCGGCGGTGGACAGATTGCGGTCGAGCCCGGCCTGACCCGTGGCGCAGAACGGGCAGTTCATCCCGCAGCCCGCCTGCGAGGAGATGCACATGGTCACCCGCTCCGGGTAGCGCATGAGGACGGACTCCACGAGCGTCCCGTCATGCAACTTCCACAGGGTCTTACGGGTGGTGTCGTCGTCGCAGCTGATGTGCCGCACCACGGACATCAGGTCGGGGAACAGCGCCTCGGCGAGGCCGTCGCGCGAACCGGCCGGAATGTTGGTCCACTCCGACGGGTCGTGCGCGTACCGCGCGAAGTAGTGCTGCGACAGCTGCTTGGCGCGGAACGGCTTCTCGCCGATCGCGGCGACTGCTTCCTTGCGCTCGTCGGGCGTGAGGTCGGCGAGATGCCGCGGCGGCTTCTTGGCTCCGCGGGGCGCGACAAAAGTGAGTTCTCCGGGCTTTGGCATGGTTCTTCCAGTGTCGCAGACAGACGAGGAAGGGCCCGCCGTCCTGTGGACAGCGGACCCTCACTCATAACTTTGCAGGTCAGACGGTGTGCCGAGGCGGTACGTCAGGCCGATCCGACGAAAATCACCAGCAGCAGCCAGACCACGGGCGCGGTCGGCAGCAGCGAGTCCAGCCGGTCCATGATCCCGCCGTGGCCGGGCAGCAGCGTGCCCATGTCCTTGATCCCCAGGTCGCGCTTGATCATGGATTCGCCCAGGTCACCGAGGGTGGCACTGGCGGCGACCGCGAGCCCCAGCAGCAGGCCCTGCCACCAGGAGCCGTCGTCGATCAGGAACTCCATGCACAGCGCACCGGCGACCATGGCGAAACTCACGGCACCGAGCAGGCCCTCGCGGGTCTTGCCGGGGCTGATGCGCGGCGCGAGCTTGTGCTTGCCGAAGCGCCAGCCCACCGCGTACGCCCCTGTGTCGCTGACCACGGTCAGCAGCAGGAACGTCAGGACCCGCTGCGCCCCGTCGTCGGCGGTGAGCAGCATCGCGACGAAGGTGGCCAGGAACGGCACGTAGAAGGCGGCGAACACGCCGGCCGTGACGTCCTTGAGGTACCCCTCGGGCGGTTCGGCCATCCGCCAGACCAGCACGGCGAGCGCGGTGAGCGCCATGGCCACCCAGGCACCCTCCGCCCCGCGTACGTACCCGGCGACGACCATGGCCGCGCCACCGACCGCGAGCGGGACGAGGGGCGCCTTGATGCCCTTGCGCTCCTCCAGGCGGGAGGTGAGCTCCCACAGGCCGACCACGACGGCGGCCACGATCACACCGATGAAGACGGCCTTCACCACGAAGAGCGAGGCGACGATGACGGCGCCGAGCCCCACGCCCACCCCTATGGCGGCGCGGAGATCACGCCCGGCACGCTTCTTCGGCGGGGGCTGCGGCGGGGTGGACATGGGCTCCTGCGGCATCTCGTCACGGGACAGGGGGCCGCTGACGCGCGCGGCCTCCCTGTCCCGGTCGTCGCGGTTGTCAGCGTCTCTACCTGCGTCGGGAACGTCCGGCACGATGGGCATGGGCCGAGTCTGCTGGGCGTCATGCACATCGTATGCAGGACCCGCCGGGGCGGCTCCCATCTGGGGCGCGCCCCAGTAACCGGCTCCCTGCGGGGCACCCCAGGAAGAGTCGTTCATCAGACTTCGAGCAGCTCGGCTTCCTTGTGCTTGAGCAGCTCGTCCACCTGGGCGACGTACTTCGCGGTGGTGTCGTCGAGCTCCTTCTCCGCGCGACGCACCTCGTCCTCGCCGGACTCCTTGTCCTTGACGAGCTTGTCGAGCGTCTCCTTGGCCTTGCGGCGGATGGAGCGGATCGAGATCTTGGAGTCCTCGGCCTTGGTCTTGGCGACCTTGATGTACTCCTTGCGGCGGTCCTGCGTGAGCTCGGGGAACGTCACACGGATGATGTTGCCGTCGTTGCTCGGGTTGACGCCGAGGTCGGAGTCACGGATCGCCTGCTCGATGTTGCGCAGTGCGGTCTTGTCGAACGGGGTCACCACGGCCATCCGCGGTTCCGGGACCGAGAACGAGGCCAGCTGGTTGATCGGGGTCAGCGCGCCGTAGTAGTCCGCGACGATCTTGTTGAACATCGCCGGGTGCGCACGGCCGGTGCGGATCGCGGCGAAGTCCTCTTTCGCGACGACAACGGCCTTCTCCATCTTCTCCTCGGCCTCGAGGAGGATTTCTTCGATCACCACGTGCTCCTGCGTGTCTTGAGTGGACCCGGCATCGTCGGGCCCTGCGGATCATCCTGCGTCGCGTCCTCACCTGCGCGGTGTCCGACCGGCAGGCGTTGTCCATCCTTGGGGGCCGTCAGGCCCTGGTGCTCTCGTCACTCACGAGCGTGCCGATCTTCTCACCCTTGACCGCGCGGGCGATGTTGCCTTCGGCGGTCAGTTCGAAGACGAGGATCGGCAGCTGGTTGTCACGGCAGAGCGTGATGGCGGTGGCGTCGGCGACCTTGAGATCGCGGGCGAGCACCTCGCTGTACTCCAGGGCGTCGAACTTCACCGCGCCGGGGTTGGTCTTCGGGTCGGAGTCGTAGACCCCGTCCACCCCGTTCTTGCCCATGAGCAGGGCCTTGGCGTCGATCTCCAGGGCGCGCTGGGCGGCGGTGGTGTCGGTGGAGAAGTACGGCATGCCCATGCCGGCGCCGAAGATGACGACGCGCCCCTTCTCCAGGTGCCGCACGGCGCGCAGCGGGATGTACGGCTCCGCGACCTGGCCCATGGTGATGGCGGTCTGGACGCGCGAGTCGATGCCTTCCTTCTCCAGGAAGTCCTGGAGCGCGAGGCAGTTCATAACGGTGCCGAGCATGCCCATGTAGTCGGACCGGGCCCGGTCCATGCCGCGCTGCTGGAGCTCGGCACCGCGGAAGAAGTTCCCGCCGCCGATCACTACCGCGATCTCCGCGCCGTCCCGTACGACCGCTGCGATCTCGCGGGCGATGGTGTGCACGACATCGGGGTCGACACCGAGGCCCCCGCCGCCGGCGAACGCCTCCCCCGAAAGCTTCAGCATGAAGCGTCCGGAAATCGTGCCCTCGTCGCGCTTGTGGCCGGCCTGTGTGGCGTCCGCGCCCTTGTCCATGGAAATTCTCCTCGTGCACATACGAAGAAGGCCATTGCCGGTGGGTCTGGTGTCCCTCAGCGGCAATGGCCTCCTCGTCAGATCTGCGGTCGTCCGGCATGAGTGCGGCCAGCGACTGCACTAGACCCTATCGGGGTCCACCGTTGTTCGCGGACGGACTCAGATGCCGACCTTGATGCGCGCGAAGCGCTTCAGGCTGACACCGGCCTCGTCCAGGACCTTCTGGACGGACTTCTTCGGGTCCTTGGCGAACGCCTGCTCCAGGACGACGACGTCCTTGAAGAAGCCGTTGACCCGACCCTCGACGATCTTCGGAAGGGCGGCCTCGGGCTTGCCCTCCTCGCGGGAGGTGGCCTCGGCGACCCGACGCTCGTTCTCGACCGTCTCGGCCGGGACCTCGTCGCGGTTGAGATACTTCGGGGCGAAGGCAGTGATGTGCTGCGCGACGTCCTTGGCGACCTCGGCGTTCTCCTTGTCCAGCTCGACGAGCACGCCGACCTGCGGCGGGAGGTCGGGCATGGTGCGGTGCATGTACGCAGCCACGTAACCGCCCGTGAACTGCGCGAAGCGGTCCAGGACGATCTTCTCGCCGAGGTTGGCGTTGGCCTCGTCCACGTACGCCTGGACGGTCTTGCCGGCCTCGATCTCAGACGCGAGCAGCGTCTCGAGGTCGGCCGGGGAGGTGGCGGCGACGTGCGCGGCCAGCGCGTTGGCGACGGCCTGGAACTTCTCGCCCTTGGCGACGAAGTCCGTCTCGCACTTCAGCTCGAGCAGAACGCCGGAGGTCTTGTCCTCGGAGATGAGGGAGACGACGGCGCCGTTCTCGGCAGAACGGCCTTCGCGCTTGGCGACGCCCTTCTGGCCCTTGATACGGAGGGCCTCGACGGCCCCTTCGACGCTGCCGTCGGCCTCGTCGAGGGCCTTCTTGCAGTCCATCATGCCGGCGCCGGTGAGCTCACGGAGCTTCTTGACGTCAGCGGCGGTGTAGTTCGCCATGAGTCTGTATGTCTCTCTCGAAGTCTGAAAGATCTACGGGTGAACGGCGGGGGCGGTGCTTGTGGCACCGGCCCCCGCCGTCATGAGCCGTAAGGGTCAGGCCTGCTCGGCGTCCGCGGCCGGAGCCTCGGCCTCGGCGGCGGGCGCCTCGGCAGCGGCCTCGGCGGCAGGGGCCTCGGCGGCCTCGGCGTCGGCGACCTTCTCGGTCTCGGCGGAGGTCTGGACCTCGGCGTCGGCCTTCTTGTCACCCTCGAGCAGGTCGCGCTCCCACTCGGCGAGCGGCTCGCCGGCGGCCTTCTCGCCCGGCTTCGAGTCACCGGTGGCGGCACCGGAACGGGCGATGAGGCCCTCGGCGACGGCGTCGGCGATCACGCGGGTGAGCAGGGTGACGGAGCGGATCGCGTCGTCGTTGCCCGGAATCTTGTAGTCGACCTCGTCGGGGTCGCAGTTGGTGTCGAGGATCGCGACGACCGGGATGTGGAGCTTGCGCGCCTCACCGACGGCGATGTGCTCCTTCTTGGTGTCGACGATCCAGACGGCGCTGGGCACCTTCTGCATCTCGCGGATACCACCAAGGGTCTTCTCCAGCTTGGCCTTCTCGCGCGAGAGAACCAGGAGCTCCTTCTTGGTGAGGCCCGACGCGGCCACGTCCTCGAAGTCGATGAGCTCCAGCTCCTTCAGGCGCTGGAGGCGCTTGTAGACGGTGGAGAAGTTGGTCAGCATGCCGCCGAGCCAGCGCTGGTTGACGTAGGGCATGCCCACGCGCGTCGCCTGCTCGGCGATCGCTTCCTGCGCCTGCTTCTTGGTGCCGACGAACATGATGGAACCGCCGTGGGCGACGGTCTCCTTGACGAACTCGTAGGCGCGGTCGATGTACGACAGCGACTGGAGCAGGTCGATGATGTAGATGCCGTTGCGCTCCGTGAAGATGAAGCGCTTCATCTTCGGGTTCCAACGACGGGTCTGGTGACCGAAGTGGACGCCGCTTTCCAGCAGCTCCCGCATCGTGACGACGGCCATGGCCGTACTCCTTGAGGTACTCGGTTATCGCGACCGCAGGATTGCTGTCGCGCCTGACGCCCCGACGCGCCGTGCCACAAGGGACCGAGGAGCGCGGCCACCGTCCGCAGAGAGGGTGGTGGCGGGGCGTGCGAAGTCGACCCGGTCACCCGGATCGCCAAAGGAAGTGTACGGGACCCGTCGGGTGCCGGGTGACGGCGCTGTCCACAACCCGTCCGTTGTCCACAGATCTGGTTCATGATCCCCGCGGATTCGCGGGGACGGGCAGCGTTGCGGTCATGCGCCGCACACCTGGAACTCCCTCGTCCCGCTCCCCGGCCGCCGTCCTGTTCGCCGTGTCCGCGGCCCTGCTCGCGGTGCTGGCCGGCTGCGCCGGGGCCCACGCCTCCGGGCCGCCCGTGCCGGACCCGGACCGCTCGTGGCCGCTGTCCGGCCGCCCCCCGGTGGTACGGGGGTGGGAGCCGCCCGCCGGGCCCTACGGGCCGGGCCACCGCGGCGTCGACCTCGCCGCGGAACCGGGCGCCCCGGTGCTGGCGGCCGCGGCCGGCCGGGTGGCGTTCGCCGGGCGGGTGGCGGGGCGGGGGGTGCTGGCCATCGAGGTGGCCGGGAGCGGCGAGCCACCGCTGCGCACCACCTACGAGCCGGTGCGCTCCCTGGTCGCCCAGGGCGAGGAGGTCGCTGCCGGCCAGGCGGTGGCGGTTCTGGAGCCGGGGCCCTTCCACTGCCCCGGGGCCTGTCTGCACTGGGGGCTGAAACGCGGCGGGTCCTATCTGGACCCCCTGTCGCTGCTGCCGCCCTCACTGCTGAGGCGCGGGCCATCCCGGTTGCTGCCGGTGTTCGGCGTACCGGAACCGGCGCCGCGGCCCTTCGCCGGAGCGGAGTCCGGGCCCGCGGCCGAGATCCGGGAAGCGGGCTACGGCGTACGGGGGATGCCCGGGCATGCCGTCCACGCGGGAGTGCTCGCGGTGGCCGCGGCCGTGGCGGGCGTCAGCCCCGTACTCCGCGCAGGATCATGGCGACGGCCGTGTCGGCGACGACGCCGGGTTCCTCGGCCGCGCCCAGCTCGATCCGGCGTACCGCTGCGTCCACCGAACCCTGCAGCAGCATCGCGGCGAGCCTCGGCTGCGTATGTCCCAGATCGCTCAGGGCCTCGACGATCATGGCGATCAGCCCGCCGTGCGCGGCCCGGATCTTCTCGCGCGCGCCCGCGTCCAGCTCACTCGCGGAGATCGCCACGACGGCCCGGTGGCGCCTGTCCCCGACGAGATCGAGCTGTCGGCGGACGTACGCCTCGATCTTGTCCTCCGGCGCCCCCGCACGCTGCATCGCGTTCTCGACCTCGGCCGCCCAGACGGGGAAGTCGACGGCGCAGAGCTCCTCGACGACGGCGGCACGGGAGCGGAAGTACTCATAGACGGAGGACCTGGCGAGCCCCGTGCGCTCGGCGAGAGCGGGGAAGGTCAACGCCTCCGTACCGCCCTCGGACAGCAAGGAGCGTGCGGCGTCCAGGAGGGCGCCACGCTGCATGGTCCGGTGCTCGGCCACGGAGGCCGCTCGAATCCTGGGCACGTATCCACTCTACGGCGGCAGGTGTTCGGGAGGGGGTGCGCGCCTCTGTTCAGGTGGCCGAAGCCGCCCAGGCCGGGCGCCGGATCGCCGGTGTGCGGGGACCGTTCAACGCCCCGCGTCGGCCAGCTTCGCCCGGAGTTGCAGCACGGACTTGGTGTGGATCTGGCTGACCCGGCTCTCGGTGACCCCGAGGACGTTGCCGATCTCGGCGAGGGTGAGACCTTCGTAGTAGTAGAGAGTGACGACCGTCTTCTCCCGTTCGGGGAGCGTGTTGATGGCCCGGGCGAGCAACCGTCTGAGCTCACGGTCCTCGGCGACCTCGACGGGATTGTCGGCGGCCGTGTCCTCCAGGGTGTCCATCAGGCTCAGCCGGTCGCCGCCCTCGCCGCCGACGTGCAGCAGTTCTTCCAGCGCCACCACGTTGGCCAGTGACAACTGGCTGAAAACAGCATGCAGTTCCTCCAGCGCGATGCCCATCTCGGCGGCGACCTCCGCCTCCGACGGCGTGCGCCGCAGCTGCGCCTCCAGCGTGGCGTAGGCGCGTTCCACATTCCGCGCCTTCTGCCGCACGGAGCGGGGAATCCAGTCCAGCGCCCTGAGTTCGTCGATCATCGCGCCCCGGATCCGGGTGATCGCGTACGTCTCGAACTTGATGGCCCGCTCGATGTCGAACTTCTCGATGGCGTCGATGAGTCCGAAGACTCCGGAGGAGACGAAGTCCGCCTGCTCCACGTTGGACGGCAGCCCCACGCTCACCCGGCCCGCGACGTACTTCACCAGGGGCGAGTAGTGCAGGATCAGCTGCTCCCGCAGCCGGCCGTCGCCCGTGGACTTGTAGGAACGCCACAACTCGTCGAGGGAGGAGGGGGCAGCTGGGCGCACAGTGCCACGCGCGGCTGGTGGGACTGCCGCGCGGTCAGACCCGGAGGTGTGCTGGGGCATGTGGTGCCTTGAGCCGTTCTGCTGTGAAGCGCTGGGGAACTTCTGTCTGGTGCGGAATCCTTGTGAGCGTAGCGTGATCGGAGTGTTGCAGTGTGCGCAGGACCGGGGCCCCGCACCGGGCGATTCTGCCCCATCGCGCGCGTCGCCGGTCATGACGGGGATCCGGGGCCGTCGCCGTGAGCGCGGCCCCGGAGGCATCACCGAGAGAGCCGCCGAGGTCATCGGCCTCACCTTTTCACCCGAATGCTCCAGGTCAAGTACCGCCTCGCCGCGCGTCCCCGTTGCGTGTCGACCCCGGCGTCAAACACCATCCGTCGCCTTCCCGTTCGACGAACCCCAGTGAGTGCAGTTCGTACAGTCGGCCGAGCGCCTCGTCGGCGGTGATACCGGCGGTACGCGCCACCTCCCGGCCGTCCACGACGCCTCGGTACGGCAGCGCTTCCAGGACCCGTGCGGTCACGGCGTCGAGCAGATCCATGGGCAGCACCGGACCCCGCCGGGCGGGGGTCAGATCGCCGATGTCACCGACCAGCTCGGCCACTTCGGCGGCGTCGGTCACCAACACGCCCTCGCCGCGCAGGAGTTCATGGACCCCGGCCGACAACCCGCTGGTCGCCGGACCCGGCACCCCTATCGTGAAGCGGCCGAGCCGCTGCGCGCTGCGGGCGGTCACCAGCGAGCCGCTGCGGTACTCCGCCTCGACCACGACCGTCCCTCTGGTCAGGGCGGCGATCACCCGGTTACGGAGAATGAACCGGCTGCGCGTCGGATGGGCACCCGGCGGCAACTCGCCCATGATCAGGCCCTGTTCGGCCATACGTCCGATCAACTCGGCGTGACCCCTCGGATAGGTGACGTCCACCCCGCAGGCGAGCACCGCCATCGTCGCGCCGCCCACGGCCAGGGCTCCGCGATGCGCCGCCCCGTCCACCCCGAACGCGGCTCCGGAAACGACCACCCAGCCGCGCTCCGCGAGCCCCGAACCGAGATTCGCCGCCATATGCGCCCCGTACGGTGTGCAGGCCCGGGCGCCGACCACCGCGACCGAGCGCAGGGCCCACACGCGCAGATCGCAGCGCCCCCGCACCCACAGACCGATCGGTCTGGCGTCACCCAGGTCGTCGAGTTGGGTCGGCCACTCCCGGTCGCCGGGGCAGACGAAGCGCCCGCCCACCGCGGCCACCGCCGCCAGATCGCGCTCCGGTTCGGCCGCCGCGGCCCGCAGGCGGTATCCGCCCAGCCGCACGGCCGTCATCCCAGGCAGCCGCTCCGCCGAACCGTCGGCGACCGTGAGCCGGCGGACCAGTTCGACCGGGCCGGTCTCCCGCAGCCAGCGGCCGGCACGCTCGTCACCCGGTTCGAGGATCCGCGTCAGAGCCACCCGCGCCAGCCGCGCCCGGTCCCGGCCCGCCGTCCGGTCCCCGGTCTCCGCGTACGCGCCAGAGCCTCCGTCCACCGCCCGTGCGTCCCGGGGGTCCCGCCCCCCTTCGCCACCCCCCTCCATCAGCCGGTTCACGACGCCCCTGCCTGCATCGGCACGCCGCGCTGGATGCCCGTCCGCAGCTCCAGTGCGACCGCGATGTCCGAGGCGTCGGGGCGGTCGGCGCCCCGGAGATCCGCGACCGTCCACGCCACTCTCAGCACCCGGTCCAGTCCCCGGGCCGTCAGGGCTCCCCTCTCCATGTCGCGTTCGGCCGCCAGCAGCGCACCCGGGGCCGCGAGCAGCCGGGTCCGCAGCTCGTGGCCCGGCACTTCGCTGTTGGTGGTCCACGGGGTGCCCGCGAGCCGGTCGGCCGCCCGCTCCCTCGCTTCCCGCACCCGGGCGGCGACGTCGGCGGTCGACTCGCCCCGTCCGCCGCGCCCCATGAGATCCGCCCGGTTGACGGGTTCCACCTCGACCCTCAGGTCGACCCGGTCGAGCAGGGGCCCGGAAAGCCTCGACTGGTAGCGCCGGATCATGGAGGGCGGGCACTCGCAGCCCGCCCCGCTGAGGGTGTGCCGGCCGCAGGGACACGGATTGGCGGCCAGCACCATCAGGAACCGGGCGGGAAGCCGCACCACCCCGGCCGCGCGGGCGACCACCACGTGTCCGGACTCCAGCGGCTGTCGCAGCGCGTCGAGCGCCCGTCCGGAGAACTCAGGTGCCTCGTCAAGAAAGAGCACACCCCGGTGAGCCAGCGAGACCGCTCCGGGCCTCGGCAGTCCGTTGCCGCCGCCCACCAGGGACTGCATCGTCGCCGAGTGGTGCGGTGCGCAGTACGGCGCCCTGGTGACCAAGGGCTCACCCGGCGGGAGGATGCCCGCCACCGAGTGCACAGCCGTCACTTCGAGGGATTCCTGACGGGTCAGCTGCGGCAGGACCGCCGAGAGCCGTTCCGCCAGCATGGTCTTCCCGGCGCCCGGCGGCCCCGAGAGCAGCAGGTGGTGGCCCCCCGCGGCCGCCACCTCAAGAGCCTTGCGCGGCCTGTGCTGGCCTGCGACGTCCGCGAGGTCGGGGCGGTGGCCGTCGCTGCCCTGTGACGCGAACGGGGCGAGTCCCGAGCCGACCCCCGCTCCGGGCATCATCAGCCCGGCCAGCATGCTGTCCGGGCGTCCCTGGGCCGCCGCCGGTTCCTCGGGGACAGGCTCGTCCGCGAGCACGGCGATCAGCTGCCGCAGGCTCCGTACACCGAGGACCGAGACACCCGGTACGAGGGCCGCTTCCCCGGCGGTCTGTTCGGGGACGACCACATGGCGATATCCCGCTTCCGCCGCGGCGAGCACGGCAGGCAGCACTCCGCGCACCGGACGGACCCGGCCGTCCAGGCCCAGCTCGCCGATCATCACCACATCGGCGATGGCCGCCGGGTCGATGCGTTCCGCCGCACCGAGCACGGCACACGCGACAGCGAGATCGAATCCGCTGCCGCTCTTGGGTACCGACGCCGGGGAGAGGCCCACCGTGAGCTTCTTCTGCGGCCACTCGGCACCCGAATTGACCACCGCGGCCCTGACCCGGTCCCGGCTCTCCACCAGGCTCTTGTCCGGCAGACCCACCAGGGTGAACGCCGCCACCCCCGGTTCCAGATCCGCCTGGACCTCCACCACCACGCCCTCGACGCCGACCAGCGCCACCGAACACGCACGAGCGAACCCCATCAGGCCACCCCCCGCACATGCTCGGCGACGGGCGCTCCGCGCCGGGGCAGGATCACTCCGACCAGATCGATCCGGACGCCGCCGGACGGCGGTCCGCCGTGCCGGTCGAGCCAGATCCCGGCAAGCCTGCGCAGCCGCTCGGCCTTGGCCGGTGTGACGGCCGCCATCGGATGTTCGAAGGCTCCCGACCTGCGGGTCTTGACCTCGCAGATGACCAGGGCATCGCCGTCACCTGCGACGATGTCGATCTCTCCGGCGCGGCACCGCCAATTGCGTGCCAGGACCGCCATACCCGCTTCGGTCAGCAGCCGAGCCGCCAGATCCTCGCCGTACCGCCCGAGTGCCCCCCGTGCGTTCATTCGGCACCACCTCCGGCACCGACTCTGCCGCGTCGGGCCGGAACTGGTGGATCTTGGTGGACAACTCAGCGATTGTGGATAACTCAGCCACCCGGAAGTTCGAGATCGCTCTTGTTGAGCTCCTCGATGTTGACGTCCTTGAAGGTCAGAACACGGACCTGTTTGACGAATCGGGCGGGCCTGTACATGTCCCAGACCCAGGCGTCCGCCATGGACACCTCGAAAAAGACCTCACCCTGGACGGAGTGCACTTGCATCTCGTAGTCGTTGGTGAGGTAGAAGCGCCGTTCGGTCTCGATCACATATTTGAACAGACCGACGACATCGCGGTACTCCCGGTAGAGCTTCAGCTCCATCTCGGTCTCGTACTTCTCGAGGTCCTCGGCGCTCATGGCATGTTCCCCTTCAGCCGTGCGTCCCCCTATTGTGCGTCAGCCGCTCCCGCTCCCGGCCGATTAGACGATTTCGGGGGCCAGGACCAGCGGATGACGTGGAGGACCCTCGTCGAGCAGCGTGCGCAGCAGCTCGGCGAGTCTGGTCGGGTACACCGTCTCACGCGCCGCGATCAGTTCGGCGGAAGTCCACCACCTGGAGCCCGCGATACTGCGCAGCTCCAGTTCGGTGAAGGCCGTCGGGGCAGGGGCGGTCTGTGTCGTCCGGGCCAGGAAGTACCACTCGTCCTGATCCCAGCGCCGCCCGTCGAAGGGGAAGGAGCAGGTCCGCGTCCAGAGCACCGGACCGAGTTCCACGTCCACGATCCCGGTTTCCTCCGCCAGCTCGCGCAGCGCGGCCTCTTCCCGGGTCTCCTCGCCCTCCAGGCCGCCGCCCGGGGTGAACCACCAGGTCTTCGCCGGATCGTCCGGTTCGAATCCGTGCATGAGCAGGATGCGGTCGTCCGGGTCGAGGAGCACCACCCGGGCGACCCTGCGCGACTCAGCGGGCATGTGTGGTTCCCGCCGCGCGGCCGCGGCGCGAGATGCGTGCCGCGATCGTGCTGTAGGCGGCCCCGCCCAGGATGAGCACCACGCCCACCACCACGGCGCCGAGCTGGAGCGGCAGCGGTCCGCCGGCTGAGATCCCGCCGGGCAGCCCCGCGAAGCTCTCCGGCCGCTCGATCAGGGTCTGCGACGGCCAGGCGACGGCGTCCAGCCGGGCCTGCACGGCACTGAGCGGGACCGATCCCTGCCCGGGGTCCTCCAGGTGGACCCTGGAGTCCAGCGAGGTGCTGCGCTCGTCACCGAGGAGGAACACCTGGCCCTTGGGCACCACGGCCGAGAAGTCCTGCTGCGCGGCCGGCGCCCCGGCGCCGCCCTCCGTGGGCCACTGCGTCCGCAGATACGGTTCCTCAACGGGTTCGCCGTTGATGGTGAGCCGGCCGTCGGCATCGCAGCAGGCGACCTTGTCGCCGCCGACGCCGACCACCCTCTTCACCATCGGCTGGTTGCCCCACACCGAATCGGTGAAGACCACCACGTCCCCGCGCCTCACATCGGCGCCGTCGATCCGCTCCGCGAGCACCCGGTCCCCGGCGTTGACCGTCGGGGACATGGATGCCGTCGGTACCGTGTACGGCTTGTACACCACCGCTCCCCAGGCGAACCCGCCGAGAAAGAGCACACAGCCGACGGCCACGGCCAGGCTCGACAACGCGTTGCCGAGCCGGCCGCGGCCGTCACCCGTTCGTCCTGTTCCGCTCATCCCAGCGCTCCCCCATCGGAGATCGACAATCGCTGATCCGAGTCGGCACCCTACCCGGCGGTATGCCCGCTGGTCAGCCTCCGGCGGCGCCACAACACGAGGGGCAGCGCTCCGGCTACACCGAGTGCTCCCGGAGCCATCGCGGCCGCCGCGTTCAGCCCGGACTGGTCGAAGGTGCCGGGGACCGGCAGCGTCGCCCAGCGGTTGACGGGCCAGGCGACGACGACGGCGCGGCCGACGACCTCGTCCGTGGAGACGGTGCCCTGGCCGGGCAGCTCCTGGTGGTACCGGGAGTCCAGCGAGTTGCTGCGGTGGTCGCCCATCACCCAGATACGGCCGTCGGGCACCTTGATCGGCCCGAACGGCTCGTCATTGCAGGGGGTGTCACCGGGGAAGATGAACGACTTCTCCTCCAGGGCCTTGCCGTTGACGGTCACCGGCCCGTTCTTCTTGCACTCCACCGTGTCGCCGCCGACCGCGATGACCCGCTTGATCAGGTCCTTCTCCTCGGCGGACGGCATCAGTCCGATGAAGCTGAGGAACTTCTGCACCACATTGGGCTCGGGCGTCGCCGTGTCCTCGAGCCAGCCGCCCGGGTCGTGGAAGACCACGACCTCGCCGCGCTCCGGCTCCGAGCCGAACCACGGGGTCAGCTTGTCGACCAGCACCCGGTCACCCCGCTGCAGCGTGTTCTGCATGGAGTCGGACGGGATGGAGAACGCCTGTACCAGGAATGTCTTGATCAGCAGCGCGAGAATCAGCGCGATACCGATGAGAAGCGGCAGTTCCTTCCAGAAGGAGCGCTGCTTCTTCGGAGCCTTGCCACCACTGCCCGGGGAGTCGCCGTCACTCTCCGTCCGGTCCGCCGACGCATCCCCCTGGGACCCGGCGTGCTCCGGCCGGTCCTCGGGTTCGTCGTGTCCGGATCGTGCGCCGACCGCCAAATCCCCCACATCCACTCCTCAATCCGTGCCACCGCCCGCGCCCTAGTCGGTGCAGGCCCACCACTCCCATAACGAGCGGGAGTTCCGCAGGGGTCGGGAGCAGGACCATTCCGTATCGATCCTCGGAAGACACACTATTCGACCCGGCGGTCCCGGCCGCCGACCCCGGCCCGGCGGCCGGGACCTCGGCGTACGTCTCCCGTTCCTCCAGCGTGCGCCAGTGGCCGAACGGCCAGGCGATCACGACGGCCCGTCCCACGACCTCGTCCTCGGAAACCGTGCCCTTCTCCGGTTCGTCGAGGTGGAAACGCGAGTCGGCGGAATTGGACCGGTGGTCGCCCATCACGAAGATGCGGCCCGCCGGGACCTTCACCTCGAACGTGAGGGTCGACGGCTTGTCCCCGGGAAGCACGTACTGCTCGTTGAGCGGTACACCGTTGACCGTCAGCCGGCCGTCCTCGCCGCAGCATCTGACGGTGTCTCCGCCGACGGCCACCACCCGCTTGATCAGGTCCTGCTCGTCGTCGGACGGCAGCAGTCCGATGAAGGTGAGCAGTTCCTCGGCCTGCTTGACGCCGATGGGCGGGTCCTTCTCCTGGGTGGCCCCCTCCTGCTGGAGCCAGCCCCCCGGGTCCTTGAACACGACGACGTCGCCGCGCTGCGGCTTCGAACCGAACCACGGTGTGAGCTTGTCGACCAGCACCCGGTCGCCGATCCGGATGGTCTGTTCCATCGAACCGGACGGGATCACGAACGCCTGCACCAGAAAGGTCTTGAGGACCAGCGCGATCAGCAGCGCCACGAGGACGAGGAGGGGGATCTCCTTCACCGCGGACCTGCGCCTGCGCCGTTTGACCTTGCGGGCCAGCTTGCGGCGCTCCGCCCGGGTGGGCAGCGAGCGGCGAGCGGTCGGCCTGGTCCCGGTGGGCAGCTGGACGTCCTCCTCCGGTGTTCCGCGCGGGCGCCCGCGGTTACCCATGGGCTCCGCCCGGTTCCCGTACGCCGTGGAAGGCGCCGGTGGCGGGCACGGAGCCCAGTCTGCCCAGCGGCCAGCCGAGCCAGTCGACCCGCCCGATCACCATGTCCACGGGGACCATTCCGCCGCCTGGCCGCCCCAGGTACTCCCGGGAGTCGCGCGAGTTTCCGCGGTGGTCGCCCATCATCCACAGGGTGCCTTCGGGTACGACGATGTCGAACGCCACCGAGGACGGTGCGTCGCCCCGGTAGAGGTACTCCTCGTCCACAGACCGGCCGTTCACCTGGAGCCTCCCCCGCTGGTCGCAGCAGACCACGCGATCGCCGCCGACGCCCACCACCCGCTTCACGAAGTCGGTCTCGGCGGGTTCCGCCAGACCGAGGGACGCGGCCGCACCGTGCAGCAGGGCGGTGAGGGGGTCGTCCCCGGTCGACTCCTGTACGAAGGAGCCCGTGCCGTCGAAGACCACCACGTCGCCGCGCTGCGGTTCGGAGCCGAAACGGTACGCCAGTTTGTTGACGAGGACCCGGTCCCCGACCCGCAGCGTGGACTCCATCGAGCCGCTGGGAATCAGGAAGGGCTGCACCACGAAGTTGCTGAACAGCAGCAGCACCACCGTGAGGGCGGCCCCCAGGGAGGCGGCCCGCCGCCAGGACATCGCGGCGGATATCCGGCCCGGGACATGCGAGAAGCGCGACCCCTCCTCCGGCCCTTCTGCGGGTCCGGAGGAGCGATCGCGCTCCGTGTGCTGTGTTTCCGTGTCCATCGGAGCCGAAGCTTATCCGGCCGTACCGAGGACGTCGGAGTCAGCTCAGTTGTCGCGCTTCTCCTTGATCTTCGCGGCCTTGCCGCGGAGCTCACGGAGGTAGTACAGCTTGGCGCGACGGACGTCACCGCGGGTGACGAGCTCGATCTTCTCGAAGATCGGGCTGTGCACCGGGAACGTACGCTCGACGCCGACGCTGAAGGAGACCTTGCGGACCGTGAAGGTCTCGCTGACGCCCGCGCCCTGGCGACGGATGACAACGCCCTTGAACTGCTGGATACGGGAGCGGTTGCCCTCGATCACGCGCACGTGGACGTTGACGGTGTCACCGGCGCGGAAGGCCGGAACGTCGGAACGCAGCGTAGCGGCGTTGACGCCATCGAGCAGATGAGACATTTTGTCTGCTTTCTTCGCCGATGCCACAGGTCATCGACGGGAGAGAGGGAGGATTCGGGTGCTGATCGCGTCGGGCGGGCGTCGTTCCCCCTGTGGCAGGGGCGCACACCGGACGTACAGCAGAGTTATTCTTCCATGCCCTCGGGCCTGCGCCAAAATCGGCCGCCGGGCCCCGGGGACCAGCCGAGGATGGAGAGCATCTCCCGGTCCTTCTTGTCGAAGCCCGATGCCTCGCAACGCTCAATCAGATCGGGCCTGTTGAGCGCGGTACGACGGAAGGCCTCGTCCCGGCGCCAGCGCGCGATCCTGCCGTGGTGACCGCTGAGCAGGACCTCCGGAATGCCCCGGCCGCGCCACTCGGGCGGCTTGGTGTAGACGGGGCCCTCCAGCAGGTTGGCCATGGCGCCCGGCGCGAAGGAGTCGTCGCGGTGCGATTCGGCGTTGCCGAGCACACCGGGCAGCAGCCGTGCCACGGCCTCCGTGATGACCAGGACGGCGGCTTCCCCGCCGGCCAGGACGTAATCCCCGATGGACACCTCGATGACCGGCATACGCGTGGCGTACTCGTCCATCACCCGGCGGTCGATGCCCTCGTACCTGGCGGGCGTGAAGATCAGCCATGGCCGCTCGGAGAGCTCGACGGCCAGCTCCTGGGTGAAGGGCCGGCCGCTGGGCGTGGGCACCACGATCACCGGGGAGTGCGCCCCGGCCTCGTAACCGTCGGCCAGCGTCTCGTCCAGGCAGTCGCCCCAGGGGCCGGTCTTCATGACCATGCCCGGGCCGCCGCCGTAGGGGGTGTCGTCGACCGTGTTGTGCCGGTCGTAGGTCCACTCCCGGAGGTCGTGGACCTGCACGTCGAGGCTGCCGCGGGCGCGCGCCTTGCCGACGAGCGAGACGTTCAGCGGCTCCAGGTACTCGGGGAAGATCGTGACGACGTCGAGCCTCATCGGGTCTCGTCCCCGGACGCGGTGGACTCGTCGCCCTGCCCCGCGCCTTCCTCGTCGCCCTCCTCGTCGCGCGAGGTGGCGACCACGGCCTCGGTCTCGTCGATCAGCCCGGGAGGCGGGGTGATGACCGCGCGCTGCTCCTCCAGGTCGATCTCGCTGACGATCTCCTCGACGAAGGGGATCATCACCTCGCTGCCGTCCGGGCGCTCCACGATGAACAGGTCCTGGGACGGCAGGTGCGTGATCTCGGTGATCCTGCCGATCTCCGTGCCGTCGGCGAGGACCACGTCGAGGTCCATGAGCTGGTGGTCGTAGAACTCCTCGGGGTCCTCGGGAAGCTCGTCCGGGTCCACGTCGGCGATCAGCAGGGTGTTACGGAGGGCCTCCGCGCCCGAACGGTCCCGTACGCCCTCGAAACGGAGCAGCAGCCTGCCGCTGTGGACCCTGCCGGTCTCGATCGTCAGCGGTCCCGTCTCGGCGGGCTCGGTGGCCAGGACGGCACCGGGGCCGAGCCGCACCTCGGGCTCGTCCGTGCGCACCTCGACGGTGACCTCGCCCTTGATGCCGTGGGCACGGCCGATCCGTGCGACTACCAACTGCACGCTACTTCTCCAGGTGATCGTTTACGGACGACAAAGGCCGGGGACGGCTCGAAAGCCCTCCCCGGCCCTGGCCGGTGTTCAACTCTTCAGCGAGCCTGATCCACGTCGACGAGGTCGACGCGGATACCACGGCCGCCGATGGCACCCACGACGGTACGCAGAGCGCGAGCGGTGCGGCCGTTACGACCGATCACCTTGCCGAGGTCGTCCGGGTGAACCCGGACTTCCAGCACGCGTCCACGGCGCAGGTTGCGCGAGGCGACCTGCACATCGTCGGGATTGTCGACGATGCCCTTCACGAGGTGCTCGAGAGCCTCCTCGAGCATGCTCAGGCCTCGGTCGACTCGGTGGACGCAGCGTCAGCCGCCTCGTCCGCCTTCTTGTCGGCCTTCTTGGCCTTCTGGGTGATGGCCTCACCCTTGGCCTCGTCGCCGTCCGCGGTGAGAGCCTCGAACAGCGCGCGCTTGTCAGCCTTGGGCTCCGGCTGCAGGAGCGGCGGCGGGGCCGGAAGGCCCTTGTGGGCCTGCCAGTCGCCGGTGAGCTTCAGAATCGCGAGAACCGGCTCGGTCGGCTGGGCGCCGACGGACAGCCAGTACTGCGCGCGCTCTGCGTTGACCTCGATGCGCGAGGGGTTCTGCACCGGGTGGTACAGGCCGATCTCCTCGATGGCCCGACCATCACGGCGGGTACGGGAGTCGGCGACGACGATGCGGTAGTGAGGCGAACGGATCTTGCCCAGACGCTTCAGCTTGATCTTGACTGCCACGGAAGTGGTGTCTCCTGGTCTTGACGTGGTTGGGCACAACGAAGATGCCACGTGGGGTTGCGGTACTCGCGTGCCCGACGGACGCGTCAGTCGGAGGAGAGAGGGGTCCTATGCGACTGTCGAGTACAGCTGTCCATTGTGCCACACCCCATCGGGTCACCCCACCGCGACCGCCGCTTCCGGGATCCGGAACGGCTTTCCGCAGCCACCGCAGACGATGGGGGCCTGCGCGAGGACCGAGGGAACCACACGTACGTTGCGTCCGCAGTCGCAGACGGCCTTCACCCGCACACCCCCTCCGGAGGAGCCGTGCCGGGCGGCCGGCCCGCGGAAGGAACGCTTGGTGTCCGCGGCCGTGGCCACGGTGTGCGCCTTGAGCGCGCGCTGCAGCCGTTCGATGGTCGGTCGGTACCTCCGCTTGGCCTCCGGATTCAGGGTGACCAGCGAGAAGCCACTGCTGGGATGGGGTTCCTCGGCATGATCGAGGCCCATCTCCTCGGCGATCGCGAGGAATCGTCGGTTGTGGTAACGGCCGGCGGGGGGGGGGGGGGGGGGGAAACCCCCGCGGAGGGTGAGTTAGGAGGTCTCCACTCACCCATTCCCTAAAGAAGAAAAC
>NZ_JBWKLF010000011.1:112942-155953 GCF_056430475.1 Streptomyces sp. NPDC045968
ATGGTGGGGGGGGTGGTGTTTTGGGGGGTATGTTGTCTCCCTTTTTTGGTTGGGGGGGGGTGTTTTTTTTTGGTGGATGTGACGGCTCCCGGCGTTTACCCCCCCCCCCCCCCCCCCCTCCGATGCCGTGGACTGCCTCATGCAGCAGTCGCTCGAAGGAGAGCTCGGCGCCACAGGCGGACGACGACTCTCCGATCAGGGACTCGGGCGCGGCAAGATCGGGCAGCTCGGGGTGGTACCGCTGAATATCGGCCCACGCCTGTGCCAGCTCTGCGGCAAGTACAGGTGGTGTCGTGCTCACGTCGTGACAACGAGCCTGAGTGCCCCGGTGTTCCTATTCCGGGGCATCCCAAATAATTTGCACGTACCAGTCAGTTGCCGTTGATGCATCCGGACGAGGGCGGGTGCGCAGATCTGTGGAGAAGCCTCACAGCTCGCACCAAGGTGGTACGTAGCGCCTCGTACGTCCGGCGCGTAGTCGCGGGGGCAGTGCGGGAGCTCCGACGGGCTCCGGGACGCGCATGCGGTGGCCGGGACAGGAGCGACCTTACCCGGCGTCCGGTACGCCGCGGGCACCGGCCCGCCCGCGTCCGGGGCCCGCTGATGACAGGGCGTGGAGCGCTCGACGTGCTCCGGATCGCGTGTCGGGTAAGACTGGGGGAGGAAGAGCAGGAGCCCGCAGGGCCCGACGTCGTGTGAATCCGTCCGCCGAAGCGCTGGTCGGCGGGGGTGCACGACCGGGGCGCACAAGCATTGCCTTTCAACCCCTGGACGAGACCGCGGAAGCGGAGTTCTCTGACATACGGGGGGACTGCGGGCGTACGCACATGGGGGGGCCGTCCACTCGGGCACGACCGACCTCTTGGCGGATTGGGGCGCTTTCATGACACCAACGCTCGTCCGGCACCACAGGTATGCGGATTCGTCCGCCACGGTGGACGCCGGTACCCGTGCCCGCGACTGGGCCGAGATCCAGGAGCGGATGCTGGCACCGCTGTACGAAGCGGTGTATCAGCGGCTCGAAGTCGGGGCCGCCACCCGCATGCTCTCCATCGGCTGCGGTTCCGGGCTGGCGCTGCTGATCGCGGCTGCCCGCGGCGCGCGCGTCACCGGCGTCGACACCGACCGTGAACGGCTCGCGCTGGCCCGCGAGCGCCTTCTGCCCGGTCCCGGGTGGGACGGCGGGCCCGGGCCCGCGGCGGAGCAGCCGGGGCTCTTCGTCGGTGGCCCGTCGGCCGCCGCGGGCGACGCCCCGTACAACCTCGTGACCGCGTTCAACCCGATCGGCTGTGTGACCGGTGATTCCGAGGGGCTCTCGCCCGCGCTGGAGTCGGCGGTGCGGCTGGCCGCCCGGGGCACGACCGTGGTCCTGACCGGCTGGGGGCCGCCCGAGCGGTGCGCCACGGCGCCCGTGCTGCGGGTGGCGGCCCGGCTCGCGGAGTCGGCACGCGCACCGCGGTCCGCCGGACTGCGGGCGGCCAGTCGCGACGATCTGGAGGACGTGGCGGCGCGGGCCGGACTGAAGCCGGACGGTTCGGGCCGGGTGTCCTGCCCGTTCGGGTACGCCGACATGGACAGTGCGGTGCGCGGCCTGCTGTCGACCGGGCTGTTCGACTCCGCCGTTCGGGCGACGGACCGGTCCCAGGTCGAGAAGGAGGTCGCGGAGGCGCTGCACCCGCACCGTCGTCCGGACGGCACGGTGTGGATGCCCAACGTGTTCCGCTACCTGGTGTGCGTGTCCTGATACCGCGCACCCGGGACATGCGTAAGGGGCGCCCTCCCATGGAGGGCGCCCCTTACAGCTGACCTCTCGGCGGTCAGCCCATGAACTTCTTGAACTCGTCCGGCAGCTCGAAGTTCTTGTCCTCCTGGGCCGGCAGACCCAGCGCGCCGCCCTGGGCGGCCTGCTCGCGGCGGGCGGCCGCGGCCTCCTCCTCGGCCTTGCGCTTCATCGGGTTACCGCTCTTGCGCTTGCCCTTGGCCTGCTTGACCTGCTTCTTCTGACGGCCGGGACCGCCGCCCATGCCCGGCATCCCCGGCATCCCGGGCATGCCGCCACCCTGGGCCATCTTCGACATCATCTTGCGGGCCTCGAAGAAGCGCTCCACCAGATTCTTCACGGCGGAGACCTCGACGCCCGAGCCCTTGGCGATACGGGCCCGGCGCGAGCCGTTGATGATCGTCGGCTCGGCGCGCTCCTTCGGGGTCATCGACTTGATGATCGCGGCCGTGCGGTCCACGTCGCGCTCGTCGATGTTGTTGATCTGGTCCTTGATCTGCCCCATGCCAGGCAGCATCCCGAGCAGCTTGGAGATGGAGCCCATCTTCCTGACCTGCTCCATCTGCGCCAGGAAGTCGTCGAGCGTGAAGTCCTTGCCCTTGCTCGACGCCAGCTTGGAGGCCATTTGAGCGGCCTCTTCCTGGCTGAAGGTCTTCTCCGCCTGCTCGATCAGGGTGAGCAGGTCACCCATGTCGAGAATGCGGGAGGCCATGCGGTCCGGGTGGAAGGCGTCGAAGTCCTCGAGCTTCTCACCGTTCGACGCGAACATGACCTGCTTGCCCGTGACATGGGCGATCGACAGGGCGGCGCCACCGCGGGCGTCACCGTCGAGCTTGGAGAGGACCACGCCGTCGAAGCCGACGCCGTCGCGGAAGGCCTCGGCGGTGTTGACCGCGTCCTGGCCGATCATCGCGTCGACGACGAAGAGGATCTCGTCGGGGCTGACGGCGTCGCGGATGTCCGCGGCCTGCTGCATCAGCTCCTGGTCGATACCGAGGCGGCCCGCGGTGTCGACGATGACGATGTCGTGGACCTTGGCCTTGGCGAACTCGATGGAGTCCTTGGCGACCTTGACCGGGTCACCGACGCCGTTGCCCGGCTCCGGCGCGTACACCGAGACTCCGGCACGGTCGGCGACGACGCTCAGCTGGTTGACGGCGTTGGGGCGCTGGAGGTCACAGGCGACGAGCAGCGGGGAGTGGCCCTGGCCCTTGAGCCAGAGACCGAGCTTTCCGGCGAGGGTCGTCTTACCGGCACCCTGGAGACCCGCCAGCATGATCACGGTGGGCGGGTTCTTCGCGAACCGCAGCCGCCGGGTCTCGCCGCCGAGGATGGAGACGAGCTCCTCGTTGACGATCTTGATCATCTGCTGTGCGGGGTTCAGCGCCCGGGAGACCTCGACGCCGCGCGCCCGCTCCTTGACGTTGGCGATGAAGGCACGGACCACGGGGAGCGCGACATCGGCTTCCAGCAGGGCGATACGGATCTCACGAGCCGTGGCGTCGATGTCCGCCTCGGACAAGCGGCCCTTGCCCCTGAGGTTCTTGAAAGTCGCGGCAAGGCGGTCGGAGAGAGTATCGAACACGGCGCTCGTCGGTCCTCAAGGTCGGGGGCAAACTGGATTCGGTACCCAGGGTATCCGGCTCGGAAGAGACGCCGGCCCCTGGCCGGGGGAAATCCCGGGCAGGGGCCGTGTCACATGAATCCCCGCAGGAGGGGGGAGCGGTCCTTGTCCGTCCTCACGCCCTGCTGGGGCGGCGGAACTTCCCCGTGTTCGCAGGGACCATCTGGTGATCCAACGAGGGCGGCCGCCCCAGGTCACTCCCGCAGGACACCCTCCACCGTCTTCGCCACCGCGGCCGCCCGCTCCGCGGGCAGTGGCCCACCGTCCGCGTCCGTGACATAGAAGGCGTCCACCGCGTTCGCCCCCAGCGTCGAGACATGCGCGCTGCGCACCCGTACCGCGCTCTGTTCCAGCGCCCGGCCGATCCGGTGCAGCAGCCCCGGGGCGTCCTGGGCACGTACCTCGATCACCGTGGCGAGGCGTGAGCCCGAGGCCGCGACGGTGACCCTGGGCGGCGGGGCCTTCACCCCGCGCCGCCGTGGATAGGCGGCCTCACGTTCGGCGAGGCGGGCCTGGATGTCCAGGGAGCCGTCCAGGGCGCGTACGAGGTCGGCGCGGAGCCGGGAGGCCTGCGGCAGGGCTCCGTACTCGGCCGCCACCCGCCAGGTGAGCACCAGCAGCCCGGCCGGCTCGCCCAGTTCGGTGGGCAGTTCGACGGCGCGCAGATCCGCGGCCCGGACCGTGAGGCGGTGCAGGGCGAGCACTCCGGCCGCCGCGGGCAGGACGCCGGGGCGGTCCGGCAGGGCGATGAGGAGTTCGACGCCGACCGGTTCCGGTTCGCCGTCCTGCGGCGGGGTCTCGGTCTGGGCGTGCAGGGCGAGTACGGGTTCACCGGTGCGCAGGGCCTCGATGGCGAGCCGTTCCTGTTCGGCGCCGGGCGCGGCCGGTTCCGGTTCCGGCGGGGCCTCTCCGGCCAGTACGGCGGCGACGCGCCCGACGAGGTCGGTGACGAGGGAGGCGCGCCAGGTGCTCCAGGCGGCCGGCCCGGTCGCCAGGGCGTCGGCCTCGGTCAGGGCGTGCAGGAGTTCCAGGGTCGAGGTGGTCCCCACCGCGGCGGCGACGGCACGGACCGTCGCCGGGTCGTCGAGGTCGCGACGGGTGGCGGTCTCGACGAGCAGCAGATGGTGGCGTACGAGGGTGGCGATGACGCCCACGTCGTGTTTGTCGAAGCCGATGCGGCCGGCCATGTCGCGGGCGATGACCTCACCCGCGACGGAGTGGTCGCCCGGCCAGCCCTTGCCGATGTCGTGGAGCAGCGCGGCGACGAGGAGCAGGTCGGGTCGTCCGACGCGGCGGGTGAGGGTGGCGGCGCGGACGGCCGTCTCGACCAGGTGACGGTCGACGGTCCAGGTGTGGACGGGGTTGCGCTGCGGGCGGCAGTGGACGCGTTCCCAGTCCGGCAGCAGCCGGGTGATGATCCCTTCCGCTTCGAGCGCTTCCCAGACCCCCACGGTGGCCTCGCCGGCCCCGAGGAGGGTGACCAGTTCCTCGCGGGCCTCGGCCGGCCACGGCACGGGCAGCGGGCGGGCGGCGCTCGCCAGGTGACGTACGAGGTGACGGGAGAGCGGCAGCCCCGATTCGGCGGCGGCCGCCGCGGCCCGGAGAGTGAGGACGGCGTCCTTCTCGGGGCGTGCCGTGCGTGCGAGGACGACCTCGCCGTCCGCCTCCACCACCCCGTCGGCGAGCGGGGTGCGGTCGGGTACGGGCTTGCCGCCGCCGAGCATCGCGCGCAGCCGGGGCCGGACGGAGCGGGCGCGCAGCACCCGCTTGACCTCGCGCCAGGTGACGTCGGTGGCGTACGAGACGGTGCGGGCGGCCTCGTAGACCTGGCGGAGCAGCGCGTCGGCGTCCAGGACGCCCAGTTCGGCGGCGACCTGGTCCTGCTCCTGGAGGGCGAGGCGGTCGGTGGCGCGGCCGGTGGTGAGGTGGAGGGCGTCGCGGGCGTCGAGAAGGACGCGGCGGGCCTCGGAGAGCCCTTCGCGCGGGGCGTCGGCGACCCAGGACGCGGCGACGGCGCGCAGGGCGGTCGCGTCGCGCAGGCCGCCGCGGGCCTCCTTCAGATCGGGTTCCAGGAGGAACTGGAGCTCGCCCATGCGGTCGGCCCGTTCGCGGCAGAGCTCGTCCAGGGCCGGGAGGCGCTTGGGTGCCTGGTTACGCCAGTCGGCGAGGACGGCGGTGCGCAGTCCGGCGGCGAGACCGAGGTCCCCGGCGACGGGCCGGGCGTCGAGCAGCCCGAGGTGGACCTTGAGGTCCTCGCCCGCGGTCCTGCGGGCTTCGGCGGGGGTGCGTACGGAGTGGTCGAGGGCGAGGCCGAGGTCCCAGACGGGGTACCAGACACGGTCGGCGAGCGAGGCGATGGCTCCGGCACCGGCGCTGCCGTCGTGCAGGAGCAGGAGGTCCAGGTCGCTGCGCGGGGAGAGCTCGCCGCGCCCGTATCCGCCGACGGCGACGAGGGCGGCGCCCCGGACGCCCGCTTCCTCGGCCGCGTTGGTGAAGAGCGCGTTCAGCCAGTCGTCGGTCAGGGCCGCGAGGGCAGCACGGCGCGGCGGCCCGGACTGCGCCTTCTCCTGGAGGAGGCGCAGCCGGGCCGCCGCGTAGCCGCTGGGTCCCGATTCTTCGGATTCGGTGGTCACTTCGGTGCTCGTCACCCAGCTGCCTTTCGGTTGTGCGGAACGCTCAGAGCGCGTCGGGGCCGCGTTCCCCGGTCCGTACGCGGATCGCGGTCTCGACCGGAACGCTCCAGACCTTGCCGTCACCGATCTTGCCGGTACGGGCGGCCTTGACGACGACGTCGATGAGCTGTTCGGAGTCCTCGTCCTCGACGAGTACCTCGATACGGATCTTCGGTACGAGGTCGACGGTGTACTCGGCGCCGCGGTAGACCTCGGTGTGTCCGCGCTGGCGCCCGTAGCCGCTGGCCTCCGTGACCGTGAGGCCCTGGACGCCGAAGGCCTGGAGGGCCTCCTTGATCTCGTCGAGCCGGTGCGGCTTCACGACCGCGGTGATGAGCTTCATGCGTCCACCTTCTTCGTCTTCGCTGCTGCCGTGGTGTCCTGGGCCGAGGCCGCGGTGCGCGGGGCCGCACCGCCGCCGGCGCCACTGAAGTCGTACGCCGTCTCGGCGTGCTCGACCTGGTCGATGCCGGAGATCTCGTCGTCCTCGGGCACCCGCATCCCGATCGTCCTGTCCAGGAGGAAGGCCAGGACCGCGGAGACGACCAGAGAGTACGCCAGGACCGCGAAGACTCCGACGGCCTGCTTGCCGAGCTGGTCGAGGCCGCCGCCGTAGAAGAGGCCCTTGGCGTCGGACTGGACGCCGCCGGTGGCGAAGAAGCCGACCAGCAGGGAGCCGGCGATACCGCCGACGAGGTGGACGCCGACGACGTCCAGGGAGTCGTCGTAGCCGAACCTGTACTTCAGGCCGACCGCCATGGCGCAGAGCACACCGGCGATGGCACCGACGGCGATGGCACCGAGCGGGCTGACCGCGCCACCGGACGGGGTGATGGCGACGAGGCCGGCGACGGCACCGGACGCGGCGCCCAGGGTGGTGAAGGAGCCGTGGCGGATCTTCTCGTAGCCGAGCCAGGCGAGCATCGCGGCGGCGGTGGCGACCTGCGTGTTGACGAACATGACCGCGCCGACGCCGTCGTCGTTGCCCAGCCACGAGCCGGCGTTGAAGCCGAACCAGCCGAACCAGAGCAGACCGGCACCGAGCATGACGAGCGGCAGGCTGTGCGGCCGCATCGGGTCCTTCTTGAAGCCGACGCGCTTGCCGATGACGAGGATCACGCCGAGCGCGGCGGCACCGGCGTTGATGTGGACGGCCGTACCACCGGCGAAGTCGATGACGCCCAGCTCGAAGAGCCAGCCGCCCGCGCCCCAGACCCAGTGCGCGACCGGGAAGTAGACGATGGTGACCCAGAGCGTGATGAACAGGGCCCACGAGGTGAACTTGACCCGGTCGGCGAGAGCGCCGCTGATCAGGGCCGGGGTGAGGATGGCGAACATCAGCTGGAAGACGGCGAAGACGTAGACCGGGATGGTGTAGCCGTCCCAGAGCTCGTTGACGCCGATCCCGCCGAGGCCGAGGTAGTCCGAGGACCAGCCGACGACCGAGCCGATGTCGGCGCCGAAGGCCATGCTGAATCCGTAGAGCACCCACAGGATCGTGACGATCCCGAGGCTGATGAAGCTCATCATCAGCATGTTGAGGGTGCTCTTGACGCGGACCATGCCTCCGTAGAAGAAGGCCAGGGCCGGAGTCATGAGCATCACCAGAGCCGAGCAGATGAGCATGAACCCGGTGTTGGCGGCAGACAGCTCAGGGGCGTCTGCGGCAAGCGTCATGATGCCTGGGGGCATCGGCGTCTCCTCGTCGTCGGTGCGGCCGCGTGCGGGCGAGATTGCGGGCCACTGGGGAAAAGGTGCGGGCCGGTTATGCGCCATGAGATTGGCCCAGCGCCGTTTCCGCAGATGCTGCACGGTGTTTCGCCTCAGTGACGAAGAGGCGCGGTGTGTTACGTCCGAATGAACCGGGAGTGGCGTAAGCGCCGCGCTGCCTACCATGCGTCCCGTGCCGCATACGGTGCGGTTGAAATGGCCGGAGACATGAACCGGCCACGACAACCACCCGATGACCTGGCAATGGGGGAGCCGAGTCGGGCTGTACGGGAGGGTCGTCGTGGCCGGTGGCGAGGGAGCCGGGTCAGACCGCTTCGGCGGTCTCCGGCAGCTGCTCGTGGAGCAGCTCGGTGAGTCTGGCGACATCGGCGACATCGCCGAAGTCCCTGGCAGCGGTGTCGACGGTCTTGCGGAGCCGGGTGTTGACCCGCTCGGAGCGGACCTTCCTTGCGACCTTGAGGGCGTGGGTGGCGAGCACGGTGGACTGCTCGGGCTCACGCTTGAGCAGATGGACGGTGGCCATGCCGATCAGATTCAGTGCGTACGACCGCTGGTGTTCGTCGTCCTCGCCGAAGAGCTCGACCGCCCGCTCCATGACGGGCTCGGCCAGGGAGGCGTACGTGGGGCTGCGGCCGGCCACGTAGGCCAGGTCACGGTAGGAGTGGGCGTTCTCCCCGTTGAGCTCGGCCTCGGAGAAGAACCTGATCCAGTCGGGCTCGGGCTCGCCGTCGAGTCCGGCGTCCAGGAAGGTGTCCTCGGCCATCCGGACCGCTCGCTTGCACTTGCTCGGCTGGCCCATGTTGGCGTAGGCGCGGGCCTCCATCGCATACAGCATGGCCTGGGTGCGCGGGGTGGCGCAGTCCCGGCTGCCGTACTGCGCGAGATGGATGAGTTCCAGGGCGTCGTCGGGCCGTCCGAGGTGGATCATCTGCCGGCTCATGCTGGAGAGCACGTACGAACCGAGGGGCTTGTCGCCGGCCTCCTTGGAGGCGTGCAGGGCGAGGACGAAGTACTTCTGGGCGGTGGGCTGGAGACCGACGTCGTAGCTCATCCAGCCCGCCAGCTCGGCCAGTTCGGCGGCGCACCGGAAGAGCCGGGTGGCGGTGGCCTCGGGCTGCGGCTCCTGCAACAGGTCGGTGACCTCGTGCAGTTGTCCCACGACCGCCTTGCGCCGCAGTCCGCCGCCGCACTGGGCGTCCCACTGGCGGAACATCGCCGTGGTGGACTCCAGCAGGTCCAGCTCGGGGCCGGAGAGCCGGGAGGGACGGCGGGCCGCGGCGGCCGATTCGGGCTCGGCCGGTCCCGTGGCCGGGACGGGCACCAGCCAGCGCTGCATGGGTTCGATCAGGGCGGGGCCGGCGGCGAGGGCGAGCGAGGAGCCGAGGAAGCCGCGACGGGCGAGCATCAGGTCGCTGCGGGAGAACTCGGACAGCAGGGCGACGGTCTGCGGGCCCGCCCACGGCAGGTCGACTCCGGACACGGAGGGCGACTGGTGTGCCGTACGCAGTCCGAGGTCCTCGACGGCGACGACGGCACCGAAACGCTCCGAGAAGAGCTCGGAGAGGATGCGCGGGATCGGCTCGCGGGGCTGTTCACCGTCGAGCCAGCGGCGCACCCGGGAGGTGTCGGTGCTGATGTGGTGGGCGCCCATCTGACGCGCCCTCCGGTTCACCTGCCGCGCGAGTTCGCCCTTTGACCAGCCGCTGCGCACGAACCATGATCCCAATTGCCCGTTGGGGCGCTTCCCGGCATTCGTCTCGCCTGCGCCGCTGCCACTCACTGGAACGCCCCCATCCCGCCGAAACCTGTCGCGCGAACCAATATCAGAATGCCGTGCATCGATGCTGCCCGTACGGAGGTTGACCACCCTCGCACAGGAAGTCGGGTTGCCTCCGGCATACCCGTGGCGCCCATACTTCCAGGGTTCGTGTACCGACGGTAATCCTACGATCACCCCTCTCGCGAGGGCCCTTACAGAAACGCCACCATTCGCCACCCCTTCGGATGAACGCGCCTGGCGCCTGTCGCGATTCACTTGACACGCGGCGATCAGCGACGGGCGGAATGAAGCACTCGGGGGGCGCGCAGGTTCTGGCGCACAACCCCCGACAGCACCCGCACACGACGGATCGACGACGGCACGGCGGGCGGATCGGTGCCCCCGGGTCGTAACCACCGGTGAGTCGGACCCGTTGGAGGGGGCATGGGCTTCACGATCGGCGGCATCCGTGAGATGCGATCCGGCTCGCGGCGCCGCGGCCGTTCGGCCGAGGGCACAGCGGTGGCCGAGTACACAGGACTCTGGGGCTGGGCGGTGACCCCCGGCGCGCGGGCCTCTGCGGGCACCTGCTCGTGCGGGGACATCACCTGCGCCGCCCCCGGCGCGCATCCGCTGGACTTCGCGGAGGAGGTCCCGGCCGGCGCCCCGCTCGACATCGCGGCGGGCGCCTGGGCCGAGGTGCCCGGCGCCGCGATGCTGCTCCCCGTCGGCCGCACCTTCGACATCCTCGACGTCGCCGAAGCGGCCGGGCGCCGCGCACTGGTGCGGCTGGAGCGGATGGGGCTGCCGCTCGGCCCGGTGGCCGTCACGCCGACCGGGCGCGCGCAGTTCTTCGTGGCCCCCGGGGCCGCCGCCGAGCTGCCCGAGCTGCTCTACCGGCTGGGCTGGGACGACGCGGACCTCGACCTGCGGGCGCTCGGCCCCGGCTCCCACATCACGGCTCCGCCCTCCGACCTCGGGGGCCTCGGGCCGGTCCGCTGGCTTCGCCCGCCGGTGCCGGACACCGCCGGCACTCCCCCGCAGGCGCGGCTGCTGCTGGGCACGCTGGCGTACATCTGCCACCGGCTGTAGAGCGCGGGCACACGTGAGGGCCGGGCCAGCCGTATGCGGCTGGCCCGGCCCTCATCCGTACATGACGGCCCGGTGGGGCGTCAGTCGCCGATCAGCGCGTCCACGAACGCCTCGGGCTCGAACGGGGCGAGGTCGTCGGGACCCTCCCCGAGACCGATCAGCTTCACCGGTACGCCCAGCTCGCGCTGGACCGCGATGACGATGCCGCCCTTGGCGGTGCCGTCCAGCTTGGTGAGGACGATGCCGGTGATGTCGACGACCTCGGCGAATACGCGGGCCTGCACCAGGCCGTTCTGTCCGGTGGTCGCGTCCAGGACGAGCAGGATCTCGTCGAGCGGTCCGTGCTTCTCGACGACCCGCTTGACCTTGCCGAGCTCGTCCATCAGACCGGTCTTGGTGTGCAGACGGCCCGCGGTGTCGATGAGCACGACATCGGCGCCCTCGGCGATACCTTCCTTCACCGCGTCGTAGGCGATCGACGCCGGGTCGCCGCCCTCGGGGCCGCGGACGGTGCGGGCGCCGACGCGCTCGCCCCAGGTCTGGAGCTGATCGGCGGCGGCGGCACGGAAGGTGTCGGCAGCGCCGAGCACCACACTGCGGCCGTCGGCGACGAGCACCCGGGCGAGCTTGCCGGTGGTGGTGGTCTTGCCGGTGCCGTTCACACCGACGACCATCACGACGCCGGGGGTCTCGGCCCCGCCCTCGGTCCTGACCGCGCGGTCGAAGTCGGTGCCGAGGAGCGCGACGAGCTCCTCGCGCAGCAGCTTGCGCAGCTCGTCGGGGGTACGGGTGCCGAGGACACGGACCCTTTCACGGAGCCGCTCCACGAGTTCCTGGGTGGGAGCGACGCCGACGTCGGCGGTGAGGAGGGTGTCCTCGATCTCCTCCCAGGTGTCCTCGTCGAGGTTGTCCCGGGACAGCAGCGTGAGCAGGCCCTTGCCCAGGGAGTTCTGGGAGCGGGCGAGCCGGGCGCGCAGCCGTACGAGACGGCCCGCGGTGGGCTCGGGAATTTCGATCGCGGGGGCGGCGGGCGCCTCCGGTTCGGCGGTGGCCGGGGCTTCCTCCGCGGTATCCGGGAGACCGGCCTCCTCGATGGTGCGCCGCGCTTCGTCGCGCGGCGCCTCGGCTTCCTCGCCGACACGGGGTTCGGCGGGAGGAGTGATGGTCGGCGTGCTCGACGGCGGCGAGGGCGGCAGCTGCTTCTTCTTGCGGCTGCTGACCACGAGCCCGCTGATCAGGCCGACCGCGACCAGGGCGATGACTACAGCAAGGATGACGATGTCCATAACCCGTCCAGTATCGGCCACGGCCGCGACGGGGGCGCCGCTCCGGCGGCCACCCGGAGGCACCTGGTGGCGTTATGCACCTTTTGGCGGTAAGGAGTGCTTCTGCCCTGCGGGCGACCGCTCACCCGGCGGGATGGCCGGCGCTCTACCTTTCTGACGCCACGTCAGCTACCGTGCCGCCTCGCCAGCCGATCCGGCGAAGGGACATGTCATGGCGTTCACCATGCTCCGGTTCAATCTCGTCGACCCCGCCGCCACCCCGGACACGCTCTCGGCCCGCTACCGGGCGGCGCTGGAGATGGCCCGGTACGCCGATGAGCACGGCGTCGACACGGTGCAGACCGAGGAGCACCACGGGGCGGACAACTCCTGGCTGCCCTCCCCCTTCGTCTTCGCCGGCGCGGTCTTCGGAGCGACCCGGCGGATCGCGGTCACCGTCTCGGCGGTCATCGGTCCGCTGCACGACCCGCTGCGGCTGGCCGAGGACATCGCGGTGCTCGACCTGCTGAGCGCCGGCCGGCTCGTGACGGTGGCGGGCATCGGATACCGACCCGAGGAGTACGAGCGGGCGGGCGTCGAGTGGGGCCGGCGCGGCAGGATCCAGGACGAGCTGCTGGAGACGCTGCTGCTGGCGTGGAGCGGAGAGCCGTTCCCGTACCGGGGACGTACGGTCCGGGTCACCCCGCGCCCGTACACCCGGCCCCGTCCGATGCTCCTGGTGGGCGGCAGTTCACGGGCGGCCGCGCGGCGGGCGGCGCGGCTGGGGTTGCCGTTCTTCCCGAGCGCGCATCTGCCGGAGCTGGAGGCGTACTACCACGAGCGGCGCGCGGAGCACGGGACCGAGGGCTTCTGCATGATGCCGGGCGCGAGGACCCCGCTGCTGCACCTCTCCGAGGACCCGGACCGGACCTGGGCGCTCCACGGCGAGCACTTCCTGCACGAGGCGCGCACGTACGCCTCCTGGCAGTCCAAGGACATCCGCTCGGCCGTGCGCTCGGCGGCGACGACGGTGGAGGAGCTGCGCGCCGAGGGCGTGTACCGGGTCCTCACGCCGGAGCAGTGCGCGGAGCTGGACGCCGACAGCCTGGTACTGCATCCGCTGTGCGGCGGGATGCCCGTCGAGGAGGGGTGGAGCAGCCTGCGGCTGTTCTGCGAGGTGACCGGAGAGGGAACTGCCCCGGCTCGGCAGGGCCGGACCGGGGCAGTTCCTCTGTTCGAGGAGAGGGGCAGCGGGGATTAGCCCATCTCCTCCAGCGCCTTGCCCTTGGTCTCCTTCACGAACTTGAGCACGAAGGGGATCGAGAGCACGGCGAAGGCCGTGTAGATGATGTAGGTGCCGGAGAGGTTCCAGTCGGCGAGGCTCGGGAAGCTCGCGGTGATCGCCCAGTTGGCGATCCACTGCGCGGAGGCGGCGACGCCGAGTGCGGCGGCCCTGATCCGGTTCGGGAACATCTCGCCGAGGAAGACCCAGACGACGACACCCCACGACAGGGCGAAGAAGAGCACGAAGACGTGGGCCGCGACCAGCGCCACGACACCCTCGGTGCTGGGCAGTTTGCCGTCGACCAGGTCGGCGGAGAACGCCCACGCCTCGAAGGCCAGCGCGATCGCCATACCGCAGGAGCCGACCAGGGCGAGCGGCCTGCGGCCCACCCTGTCCACCAGGACCATCGCGATCACGGTGCCGATGATGTTGATGATCGACGTGGTGAACGAGTAGAAGAACGAGTCGGTCGGGTCGATGCCGACGGACTGCCACAGCGTCGCCGAGTAGTAGAACGCCACGTTGATGCCGACGAGCTGCTGGAAGACCGACAGGCCGATACCGACCCAGACGATCGGCAGGAAGCCGAAGCGGCTGCCGAGCAGATCCCTGAAGGTGGACTTGTGCTCACGGTGCATGGCCGTCTCGATCTCGGCCACCCGGGCGTCGAGGTCCACGTGCGCGCCCTCGACCTCGGCCAGGATCTCCCTGGCCCGGCCCTTCTTGCCGACCGAGATCAGGAAGCGCGGCGACTCGGGGATCGCGAACGAGAGCAGTCCGTACAGGACGGCGGGGACCACCATCACGCCGAGCATCCACTGCCAGGCCTCCAGGCCGCCGATCTCACCGCGCTGGTCACCGTCGGCGATCTGGAGGATGCCGTAGTTGACCAGCTGGGAGATGGCGATGCCGATGACGATGGCCGCCTGCTGGAAGGAGCCGAGCCGACCGCGGTACGCGGGGGGCGAGACCTCGGCGATGTACGCGGGGCCGATGACCGAGGCCATACCGATCGCGAACCCGCCGACGATGCGCCACGCCGCCAGGTCCAGGAGCGAGAACGGCAGTGCCGAACCGATGGCGCTGGCGGTGAACAGCACCGAGGAGATCTGCATGCACCGGATGCGTCCGATCCGGTCGGCGATGCGACCCGCGGTCGCGGCACCGATCGCACAGCCGATCAGGGCGATGGCGATGACCTGGGCGAGCGTCCCGGAACCGATGTCGTACCGGTCGCGGATCGCCTCCACAGCTCCGTTGATCACTGAGCTGTCGTAGCCGAAGAGGAAGCCGCCCATCGCTGCGGCTGCCGTAATGAAGATGACATGGCCGAGGTGGTCCGGATGAGCCTCTCGGGCCCCGGACGCCGGTCCGTTCGCTGTGCTGGTCACGTGAACTCCTGATGCCTGGCCGCTACGTCAGACGTGGGGGGCGAGCTCTCCCTAGTGGCACACAACTTTCTCGGCACCACCAGTTGAATGTAAAAACGACGTTGCAGAGACTATGCGTTCAAGTCTCGAAGTCAAACGTCGAGTGAAGCCCTACATCTACCCAGGAACACCCAAAAGGCGCGTTGAAGTGGTGACGATTGAGTAAAGGGTCAACGGAGACGCTGGCTGATCACCTTGGAGACACCGTCCCCCTGCATGGAAACGCCGTACAGCGCGTCGGCGACCTCCATCGTCCGCTTCTGATGCGTGATCACGATGAGCTGCGAGCTCTCCTGGAGCTCCTCCATGATCCGGATCAGCCGCTGGAGATTGGTGTCGTCCAGCGCCGCCTCGACCTCGTCCATCACATAGAACGGGCTGGGCCTCGCCTTGAAGATCGAGACCAGCAGCGCCACGGCCGTCAGCGAGCGCTCACCGCCCGAGAGCAGGGAGAGCCGCTTGACCTTCTTGCCCGGCGGACGCGCCTCCACGTCCAGCCCCGTCGTCAGCATGTTGTCCGGGTCGGTCAGGATCAGCCGCCCCTCACCACCCGGGAAGAGCCGCGAGAAAACACCCTCGAACTCGCGGGCGGTGTCCCGGAACGCCTCGGTGAACACCTGCTCGACCCGCTCGTCGACCTCCTTGATCACCTGCATCAGATCGGCCCGGGTCTTCTTCAGGTCTTCAAGCTGCTCGGAGAGGAAGTTGTGCCGCTCCTCCAGCGCCGAGAACTCCTCCAGGGCGAGCGGATTCACCTTCCCGAGTTGCTGATACGCCCGTTCGGCGGCCTTGAGCCGCTTCTCCTGCTCGGCCCTCACGAAGGGCTGCGGCAGGTTGCGCGGATGCTCGGGGTCGTCCGGCAGCTCCTCGCCCTCGGCCGCCGGGGAGGGCGGCACCGGCTGGTCGGGGCCGTACTCGGCGGTCAGCCCGGCCGGCTCCACTCCCAGCTCCTCCAGGGCCTTCGCCTCCAGCTGCTCGATCCGCAGCCGCTTCTCGGCGCCCAGGACCTCGCCCCGGTGAACGGAGTCGGTCAGCTTGTCCAGCTCGTCCTTGAGCACGCGGCCCCGGCCACGCTCGGCCGCCAGACCCCGTTCACGCTCGGCCTTCGCCGCCTCGGCCGAGGCCCGCTCCTCCTGCGCCCGTACGACGGAGACCTCCACGTGCGCGAGGAGCTGACGGGCGCCCGAGGCCACCGCCGAGGCGACCTCGGCCTCGTGGCGCAGGCGGGCGCGGCGCTGCTCGGCGCGGGCCCGGGCCTCCCGTTCGGCACGGGCTCCCCGGTCGAGGGAGTCGGCGCGCCCGGCGAGCGCCTTGACCCGTTCCTCGTGCGTACGGGCCTGGAGGCGGGCTTCCATCTCGGTCTGGCGGGCGTTGGCCCCGTCGGCGGCGAGCCGGTCACGTACGGAGGTGTCGGGTTCCTCCTCGACCGGGGTCTCCTCGGCGACCAGCAGGCGTTCGGCGAGCTCCTCGGCCTCCTCGACCGCCCGCTCCAACGCCTCCTGGGCGCGGGCCGCCGACGCGGTGGTGCGCTCCGCCTCCCCGGCGGCGCCACGGGCCTGCCCGGCGAGCCGGCCGAGCTGCTGGGCCACCCCGGACCTCTCGCGCTCGGCGGCCCGGCGGCGCTCCCCCAGCTCCTCGACGAGCGCGGCGCTGCTTCGGCGCCGCTCCCCCGCCAGCTGCTGGGCGGCGGCGAGCTCCTCGCACCGTACGGCCAGCTCCGTCAGCTCGGCGGCGGCCTCGTCGACCGAGGCCTGCACTTCCAGCAGGCTGGGCGCCCCGGCCGAGCCGCCCTGCGCGAAGTGGGCTCCCAGCACATCGCCCTCCGCGGTCACGGCGATCAGCCCGGGGTGGGCGGCAACCAGGTCCTCGGCGTCCTCCAGGGTGCCGACGACCACCATGTCGCGCACCAGTCTGCGTACGGCGCCCATCAGTCCGGCCGGCCCCCGCACCAGATCCGCCACCGCAGGCGCCCGGCCCGGAGCGGCGCCCGGACCGTCCTGCCCCGCGGTGTCCTCCGCGGTGTCCACCGACCGGGGTTCCGCGCCGAGCAGCAGCGCCGCGCGCCCCGCGTCCTGCTTGCGCAGCAGCCTGATCGCGTCCGCCGCCGCGGCCGGGTCCGTGGCCGCGACCGCGTCCGCCCCGGCTCCCAGAGCCGCCGCCACCGCGATCTCGTACCCCGGCACCACGGTGAGCAGCTCCGCGGCCGGTCCGAGCAGCCCCGCCGGCCGGTTCTGCGCGTCGAGCAGCGCCCCCGTGCCGTCCTTGCGGCGCAGGCCCAGCGCCAGCGCCTCATGACGGGCCGCCACCGCCGCCCGCTTGCGTTCCGCCGCTGTCGCCGCCTCCCGGGCCGCGCTGTGGGCGGCCTCCGCCCCGGCCAGTTCCCGCTTGGCCGCGTCGTGCCGCTCACCCAGCTCCGCGTCGGCGGCGTCCAGGCCGTCCACCTCGGCCTTGAGCTGTTCGTACTCCTCCTGGGCGGCGGCGGCCCGCTCCCCGGCCTCGTCCCGGGAGGCGGCAAGCCGGTCGATCTCCGCCTGGGCCGAACCGGCCCGGCCGCGCGCGGCGTTGACCTGGCCGCGCAGCCGGGCCAGTCCCTCCCGCCGGTCGGCGATGGCCCGGGCCGCGTCCTTGAGCCTGCGCTCCTCGGCGGCCAACTCCCGTTCCAGCTCGGCCCGGTGGGCGGTGGTGTCCTCCAGGGCGTGCTCCGCCGCTTCCAGCGCGGCCGTCAGCTCGGCCTCCTGCTCGCGAATCCGCGCGGCCTCGCGCTCCATGCTCTCGGGGTCCCTGAAGCCCTGCCCACGCCGCTCGTCGTCGGGCGCTTCGGTGGCACTCTTCACCCGGGCGTCGGCGAGCGAGACCGTGCCCCGGACCCGCTCGGCCAGTTGCGACAGCTCGTACCAGGTCTGCTGGGCCCGCTGGAGCCGCGGCGCCAGCCTCCGTACCTCGTCCTCCAGCTCCGCCTCGCGCCCCAGGGCCGCCTTCAGGTCCGCCTCGGCCGCCTCCCGGCGCTGTCTGAGCGCGGCCTCGTCGGCGATCTCGGTACGCAGCGCCTCGTTCAGCCGCACCAGGTCGTCGGCGAGCAGCCGCAGCCGGGAGTCGCGGAGGTCGGCCTGGATGACCGCGGCGCGGCGGGCCACGGCGGCCTGCCGGCCCAGCGGCTTCAACTGCCGCCGCAGTTCGGCGGTGAGGTCCTGGACGCGGGCCAGATTGGCTCCCATCGCCTCCAGTTTCCGCAGCGCCTTCTCCTTGCGCTTGCGGTGCTTGAGCACGCCCGCGGCTTCCTCGATGAATGCGCGCCGCCCCATCGGATCGGCGTGGAGGACGGAGTCCAGCCGGCCCTGCCCGACGATGACATGCATCTCGCGGCCGATACCGGAGTCCGAGAGGAGTTCCTGGATGTCGAGAAGCCGGCAGGTGTCGCCATTGATCTGGTATTCGCTGCCGCCGTTGCGGAACATGATCCGCGTGATGGTGACTTCCGCGTACTCGATCGGCAGCGCGCCATCGGAATTGTCGATGGTCAGCGAGACCTCCGCCCGCCCGAGCGGTGGCCGTCCGGTGGTACCGGCGAAGATCACGTCTTCCATCTTGCCGCCGCGCAGGGATTTGGCTCCCTGCTCACCCATGACCCAGGAGAGCGCGTCCACCACATTGGATTTGCCGGACCCATTGGGCCCGACGACACAGGTGATCCCGGGCTCGAACCGCAGGGTCGTGGCGGAGGCGAATGATTTGAAACCACGCAGGGTCAGGGCCTTGAGGTGCACGCCGCCGGACTCTACCTTTCACTCTCGGTTTCGCTGATGAAGGTGCAGGGCACATCAGACGGTAAGGGAAGGGCTGTACGTCCGGGGCGGGCCGGGGGAATCACTGCGGGGGGAAAGAAAAAAGGGACGCCGAAGCGTCCCCTGTGCTTGAAACAGCCTGCGCTACGGACCGAGGCCGACCGGTTTCACGAGCAAACCTCGATGACCAGGGACGACGATCCGTGACGAAGGCATTCCGGTGGTGAAATCAAGCGGCTGCCGTATGCGGCCCGGCCGACCCCGACTGGGGACCGGTCAGGTCAGCGCGGGCTCCGCCTGAGGTACGTCGATGTCGATGCTGTCGAGCAACGACTCCTGGTGCTGAGCGGCGGCGTTCAGCGCGTCGTTCTCGTCCTGAATCCGAGCAAGCTCGGACTCAAGATCCTGGACGCGCTGCTGGAGCCGTCGCATCTCGGCGAGGAGTCGCGGGTCGGAACCGCCGACGTAACCGAGAAGCGCCTTTGCCATGATGGATGGTCCTCCACACTGAGTGACCGACCGAAGCGGTGTGGGTCGTGAGGGAATCGCACCCGCGGTGCTCGGCAGTGCTCTGTCTTCACTGCGGTTCTGCTGCCAACCAGCTCTGCCAAACAGCTAAGGTGCGCGGGGTTTTCAGCGTCTCACCAAAAAGTTTGACGGTCAACACGATCACACCCCGTTGAGGCGGGTGTCCCACGGGCGCGCGGCTTGTCGATCTTGCGGCGCGACTCTCCTGCGGGCCCCGGGGGGTGTGGAGATCTTCGTTACCGCCGCAGCCTGGCATGCCGGCCCACTCTTGGCAACCATGACCGGCCGACGCATCAATTCGCAGGTCATTTCGGGTGCGCCGCCCTGAGAGGGACCCCGGTTACACCTCGCCGCACCTCGAATACGGAGTGGAACGGAGCCCGGTCCCCGGCTCCCGTTCAACGGATCGCGAATCCGTCATATCCGCCGCGCGGCGTGTCCCAGATCTCAGTCACTCCGTCCACGTCGCCGGGAGTGTCGTCGGAGCGAAGCCAGTCCAGCAGACGGTGGCAATTCTCACGTGACCCTTCCGCCACCACCTGCACCCTGCCGTCGTCGAGATTGAGTGCGAAGCCGCGGAGGCCACCGATCTCCAAAGCGTTTGCCCTGGTGAACCAGCGGAACCCTACTTGCTGTACTCGGCCGCGTACCCACACAACGAGTCGTGCATCTTCGTTCATACCCGAACGCTAACCGGCCAATTGCTCGCGGAGCACTTCACCCCTTTACGTCATGGCGTACAGTCCGGTCGCAATAGCCTCACCCGAACGGGTGAGCTTGCGAGAATCACGGTGACGCCGCGAGGGCGTCCGCAGCACAGGGAAGGCACAGCGCATGGGACGCCACGGCAAGAAGCGGGCCTCCATACCCGTACGCACGGGTCTCCTCGGTGTCTCCGCGGCCATGGCCGTCGGCGCGGTCGCCGTCACCTCGGGCCTGCTGCCCGGCGGTGACTCCTTCGACGTACGGGGCAGCTCCGCCGCGGACCAGATCCGCTCGGGCGGTGCGCCGGACCTGCTGACGCAGGGCGGCACGACGGCCTCACCGACGGACCGCGCCTCGGCCTCCACCGGGACGAGCCGCTCCAGTGAGCGCCCCGCGGCCCCCTCCACCTCGGCTTCTCCGAAGTCCGCCGCGCCCACCAAGCCGGCCGCGACCCCGTCGAAGACCGCGGAGAAGCCGAAGCAGCCGACGAAGGCGCCCGCGAGGAAGACCGAGAGGACCGAGCGGAAGACGAGCGCCGCTCCGGCCCCGACGACCCCGGCCGCTCCGAAGACCTCGTCCGCCGCCCCGGCCCCCAAGCCCTCGGCCCCGGCCACCGGCGCGACCGAGTCCGCCCGCGCCGCGGTGCTCTCCCTCGTCAACCAGGAACGCGCGAAGGTCGGCTGCAGCCCGGTCGCCGCGTCCCGCGGTCTGACCTCGCTCGCCCAGAACTTCAGCGAGGACATGGCCGCACGCGGCTTCTTCTCCCACACCGACCCCGACGGGGCGACCCCGTGGGACCGGGCGGCGAAGGCGGGCGTGCTGGGGCTCGGCGGCGAGAACATCGCCCGGGGCCAAGCCGACGCGCAGGCCGTGATGGACGGCTGGATGAACAGCGACGGCCACCGTGCAAACATTCTCAACTGCGACTACAAGACGCTCGGCGTGGGCGTCCACTTCGGCTCCGGCGGCCCCTGGTGGACGCAGGACTTCGGCTTCTGACAGCCGCCAGGCCCCAGGGCCGACGGGCGCTACAGCACGGTCAGCGCGCGCGGCGGCCGCTGGCAGCGGGGGCAGTAGTAACTGGAGCGGTTCATCCAGGGCCGCCGGCGGATCGGCGTACCGCAGCGGTGGCACGGCTCGCCCTCCCGCCCGTAGGCGTCCAATGACCGGTCGAAGTAGCCGGACTCGCCGTTCACGTTCACGTAGAGACTGTCGAAGCTGGTGCCGCCCTGCGCGAGGGCTTCGCTCATGACGTCCCGGACGTGCCCGAGCAGTGCGGCCGTCGCGGGGCGGGTGAGTGTGGCGGTGGGCCGCTCGTAGTGCAGCCGGGACCGCCACAGGGACTCGTCCGCGTAGATGTTGCCGACACCGCTGATCAGCGTCTGGTCGAGCAGGGCACGCTTGACCGTGGTGCGGCGCAGCCGCAGGGCCGTGTGGAACGCCGCGTCGTCGAAGGCCGGGTCGAGCGGGTCGCGGGCGATGTGCGCGATGACGTCGGGCAGGCCGTCCGTGCTGCCGGCGGCGCACTCGTGCAGAGAGAGGCCGCCGAAGGTCCGCTGGTCGACGAAGCGCAGCTCGGTGCCGAGTGCGTCGTCGAAGGCGATCCTGATCCGCAGGTGCTTCTCGTCGGGTGCGTCCTGCGGCTGTACGAGCAGCTGGCCGCTCATTCCCAGGTGGCCCAGGAGCGAGAAGCCCATGTCGTCGAGCGGCACCCAGAGGTACTTGCCGCGGCGCATGGCCGTCGCGAAGCGGACCCCGTGCAGCCGGGCCGCGAAGTCGGGTCCGCCCGCGAGGTGCCGGCGGACCGCACGGGGATGCAGGACCTCCACCGCGCCGACGGTGCGCCCGGTGACCCAGCGCTCCAGACCCCGCCGTACGACTTCGACCTCGGGCAGCTCGGGCACGGTGACGCTCCTCGGCAGGACTGGGCGGTGCGGGACAGGGAAAACCCCCCGGTGCACCAGGCACCGAGGGGCTTCCTCATGGTTCAGGCCGGAGCGACGTCCGTGTTCGGCGACGACGGTTCCGCAGGGGTGACGGCGACCCCTGCGTCGGCGGCGGCCTTGGCCGCTGCCTGTCGCGCTTCCGCGTCGGCGCTGATCTCGCGCCAGGCGGACTCCGCCGCCTGTTGCTCCGCTTCCTTCTTGCTACGGCCGGTGCCGGTGCCGTACGAGACACCACCGACGCGAGCAGCAGCAGTAAAGGTCTTCTCGTGGTCCGGGCCGGTCTCCGTGACGAGATACTCGGGAACCCCGAGGCTCTCGCTCGCGGTGAGTTCCTGGAGGCTGGTTTTCCAGTCCAGGCCGGCGCCGAGGTTGGAGGACCTGTCGATCAGCGGGTCGAAGAGCCGGTGAACCAGCTCCGAGGCCGCGCCGAGGCCCTGGTCGAGATAGACCGCGCCGATCACTGCTTCCAGTGTGTCGGCGAGGATGGAAGCCTTGTCCCGGCCACCTGTGCCCTCTTCACCGCGGCCGAGCCGGATGAAGGAGCCGAGTTCGAGGCCGCGGCCCACTTCCGCAAGTGCACGCGAGTTGACCACCGCGGCCCGCAACTTGGCCAGCTGGCCTTCGGGCAGGTCGGGGTGGGTGCGGTACAGCGTGTCCGTGACCACCAGGCCGAGCACCGAATCCCCGAGGAATTCGAGACGCTCGTTGGTGGGCAGACCGCCGTTCTCGTATGCGTACGAACGGTGGGTCAGCGCACGCACCAGAAGGGCGGACTCGAGGTGATACCCGAGCCGCCCTTCCAGAAGCGTGTGGGACGAGGCTGTGTTGACGTTGTCTGCCTGCTTCTTGGCGCTGGACAACTCAGACATCGGGCCTCTCACCAGCCGCTCAGACCTCGAGGACCTGGCGCTTGTTGTAGGTGCCGCAGCTCGGGCACGCAATGTGCTGGAGCTTCGGCTCCTGGCAACGCTCGCACGAAACCAGGGTGGGGACCGCAGCCTTCCACTGCGACCGGCGGTGGCGCGTGTTGCTGCGCGACATCTTCCGCTTCGGAACAGCCACGGCTACTTCTCCTGCTTCTCGTCGACGCCTGCTTCGGCGCCGCCCATGTTGTCCTTCTCGCCGTCCTGAACGGTCTCGGCGAGTCCTTGCAGTGCCGCCCAACGAATGTCGACGGCATCGTGGTGATGGCCAGGATTCTCGTCCAGCCTGATTCCGCATTCGGAACACAGACCGGCACAGGTCTCCTTGCACACCGGCTGCAGCGGCAGTGCGAGCACCACCGCGTCACGCAGCACCGACTCGAGGTCGAACAAGCCGTCCTCGAGGAAAAACCTGTCCTCGTCGTCCTCGGCGTCGTCGACCGGCTCCGCAGTCCTGCTGCGGCCCCGGTCATCGGCGTCAGGGTACGAGAACATCTCCTGGAAGTCCGCCGAAACCTCTCGGCTCAGCGGCTCCAGACACCTTACGCACTCCGCCTCGGCCGTCGCACGGGCGGTGCCTGTGACAAGCACCCCTTCCATGACCGACTCCAGGCGGAGGTCGAGCGCCACGGGCGCGCCTTCCGGCACACCGATGACTCCGTCGATACCCAGGTCCTGGGGTGCCTCCACCGAGCGGGTCAGCCGCTTGAGGGCACCAGGACGCCGACCCAGCTCGCGCGTATCGAACACGAGAGGGTTGCGGTGGTCGAGGTGGCCGTTCAGGGCTTTTCCTGCTTTCGAGATCATGTGCGTCGCGCTGTTCGGGGAAGGCTGTCCCGGCTTCGAATGAGAAGCGGGCAGCCGGGATCGCGGACATAGGCGCGACCGAACAGCCAGGATACTGGACACACCGCCCAGCACCCAATCGGGCCCCTCCCGCCCCGGACGGGTCCGGTCAGCGCCCCTGTTCGTAACGGCGCAGCTGCTCCAGATCGATCATGCTCGTGTCGAAGAGGCTGGTCTCGTCGAGCGCGCTCTCGCCCTGTTGCGCGGGGGGCTGGGCGGGCTGCTGCGGCCAGCCGTACTCCTGCTGCTGGGGCTGTCCCTGCTGGGGGTCGTAGCCCTGCTGCGCGTAGGCGGCGTACGGGTCGGGCTGCTGCTGGTATCCGTAGGCGTCCTGCTGGACGGGCTGGTCCTGGTACGCGTACGTCTGCGCGTACTGCGGCTCCGGCTGCGCCTGGGCCGGGAAGTCCGGCGCGGGGAAGTCCGGTGCCGGGTACTCGGGCTGCGCCGGGTAGTCCGGCTGTGCCTGGAAGCGGGACTGCTGGGGCACGGGCTCCGGCGTGGAGAGCCCGGCCAGGCCGGCCCAGTGGTCCTCGTCGCTGGTGTGCCCCTGGCTGCCCGCCGCGTCCTGGGCGGCCATGTGCGCCCCGAGGTCGTCGCTGGCCACCCGGCCGTGCAGCTTCTGCCGCCCCCGGCCGACCGCTTCCAGGGTCTTGGCGAGCACGGCCTCGAACGCGCCGAGCTTGGTGTCGACGTACTCGTCCGCCCGCCGCTGGAGCGTCTCCGGGTCGGCGCTGCGCTCGGGCGCCTCGGCGAAGTCCGGGTCGTCGTAGCCCTGGCCTTCGTAGTCCCGGCCGCGGCCGAGGAGCTTCTCGCGGCCCCGGTCGACGGAGCCGATGGTCTTGGTGAGGACGACCTCGAAGTTGGCGAGCTTGCTGTCGACGTACTCGTCGGCCTCCGCCCTGACCTCTTCGGCGTCCTTGCGGGCCTCCGACAGGATGCGGTCGGCCTCCTCCTGGGACCGGCGGGCGATCTCCGTGTCCGAGATCAGCGAGCCGCGCTGGGCGTGGGCGGACTCGATGATCCGCTCGGCCTCCTGGCGGGCCTGCTCGACCAGCTGCTCGCGGCCGCCGATGAGCTCCTGGGCGTGGGCGAGGGAGCCGGGCAGGGCCTCCCGTACCTCTTCGAGCATGGCGAGCAGCTCGGCGCGGTTGACCACGCACGACGCCGACATGGGCATGGACCGGGCGTTCCCTACCGCCGCGACGATCTCGTCGAGCTTCTTCTGCACGTCCACCGTGTGCTCGCCACTCTCTGCTGCTGTTGGAGACGGACGGGACGACTGTAAGGCCAGTCGGCTCCCGTCCGACACCTGGTGACGGACGCTCAGCGCCTCACTTCTGGCCCAGACGCTCCGTAAGGGCCTCGTGGACCCTGGGCGGCAGCAGGTGGGAGACGTCGCCGCCCCAGGTCGCCACTTCCTTGACCAGGGAGGACGACAGGAAGCTGTACGTGGGGTTGGTCGGCACGAAGAGCGTCTCGACGCCGGAGAGGCCGTTGTTCATCTGGGCCATCTGCAGCTCGTAGTCGAAGTCGCTGACGGCCCGCAGGCCCTTCACGATCGCCGGGATGTCGCGCTGCTTGCAGAAGTCGACCAGAAGGCCGTGGAAGGACTCGACCTCGACGTTGCCGAAGTCGGCGGTGACCTCGCGGATCAGCTCGATCCGCTCCTCCACCGTGAAGAGTCCCTGCTTGGACTGGTTGATCATGACCGCGACGTGTACGACGTCGTACAGCTTCGAGGCGCGGCCAATGATGTCGAGATGGCCATTGGTGATGGGGTCGAACGACCCCGGACAGACGGCGCGGCGCAACGTGATTCCCTCCCTCTCCGGTCCGGTCATCGTGCGTCTTCGCACGTAGAGGCGGCGCGACCGTACCAAAGCGTTCCCTCGCCGTAGCGACGGGCCCGCAATGGCTCGAATCCCTTGGGCCAGTTGAACTCTCCGCCTCTGGTGCTGCGCTCCACGGTGACGAGCGCATCGGCGGTGAGCCAGCCCTGGGTACGGAGTGTGAGGAGAATCTCGCCAAGATCGTCGTCCGTGACGGCGTACGGCGGGTCCAGGAACACCACGTCGTAGGGCTCGGCGGGCGCCGGTCCTGTCACGATCTGTTCGGCTTTGCCGGCACGGACCTCCGCGCCGGGCAGACCGAGCGTGCGGACGTTGTCCCGCACGACGCGGACGGCCCTGGCGTCGGACTCGACGAGCAGCGCGTGGGCGCCGCCCCGGGAGAGCGCTTCGAGGCCCACCGCACCGGATCCCGCGTACAGATCCGCGACTCTGATGCCCTCCAGGGTGCCGAGGAGCGCCTCCCAGGTCGAGAAGAGGCCCTCACGCGCCCGGTCGGACGTGGGGCGGGTGCCGGTGCCGGGCGGGACGGCCAGGCGGCGTCCGCCGGCCGAGCCGGCGATCACGCGGGTCATGGGTGTCTGGTCCTAGGGTCGTGGGTGGCACACAGGTCGGTACGCGTGCCGTGCACCCACGATATGGCGTCCGGGCGGATCGGGCCCCGGTCACCCCTTGTCGAGATACTCCTCCCGCTCCTTGTCCAGGAGCGCGTCCAGGGCCGTACGCAGCTCCGGCAGGTGCTCCAGCGCCGGGTCGGCCGCGACGATGACGACGGCCTCCTCGCGGGCGGCGGCGATGACCTCTTCGTCGTCGATGACGCTGAGCACCCGGAGAGAGGAGCGGACGCCGGACTGGGCCTGGCCGAGGACATCGCCCTCGCGGCGCTGCTCCAGGTCGATCCGGGAGAGCTCGAAGCCGTCGAGGGTGGCGGCGACCGCGGAGAGCCGGGCCCGGGCGGGGCTCGCCTCGTGGGCCTCGCTGACCAGCAGGCAGAGGCCGGGCGCGGAGCCACGTCCGACGCGGCCGCGCAGCTGGTGCAGCTGGGATACGCCGAAGCGGTCCGCGTCCATGATCACCATCGCGGTGGCGTTGGGGACGTTCACACCGACCTCGATGACGGTCGTGGCGACCAGGACGTCGACCTGCCCCGCGGCGAAGCGGCGCATCACGTCGTCCTTGTCGTCGGGGTGCATCCTGCCGTGCAGCACCTCGATCCGCAGCCCCGCGAGCGCTCCCTTGCCCAGCTGCCCGGCGATCTCCAGAACGGCGAGCGGAGGCCGCTTCTCGCCGTCGTCCTCGGGGGCCGCGTCCTTGGCGCCCTTCCCCTTCTTCCCCTTCTTCTCCGCGGCCTCGTCGGCGTCGTCACCGATGCGGGGGCAGACGACGTACGCCTGGTGGCCGTTCTCCACTTCCTCGCGGACCCGTTCCCAGGCGCGGCTGAGGAAGTGCGGCTTGTCCTTGGCGGGGACGACATGGCTGGCGATCGGCGAACGGCCCGCGGGGAGCTGGTCCAGTACGGAGGTCTCCAGATCGCCGAAGACCGTCATCGCGACCGTACGGGGAATGGGGGTGGCGGTCATGACCAGCAGGTGGGGCGGCTGTTTGCCCTTGGAGCGCAGGGCGTCGCGCTGCTCCACACCGAAGCGGTGCTGCTCGTCGACGACGACGAGGCCCAGGTCGTGGAACTGCACCTTGTCCTCGATCAGCGCGTGCGTACCGATCACGATCCCGGCCTCACCGGTGACGAGGTCGAGCAGCGCCTGCCGGCGGGCCGGGACGCCCATGGACCCGGTGAGCAGCACGACCTTGGTGCCCAGGTCCGAGCCGCCCAGCATGCCGCCCTCGGCGAGCTCCCCCATCATCTCGGTGATGGAGCGGTGATGCTGCTGGGCGAGCACTTCGGTGGGCGCGAGCATGGCGGCCTGCCCGCCCGCGTCGACGACGCCGAGCATGGCGCGCAGGGCGACCATCGTCTTGCCGGAACCGACCTCGCCCTGGAGGAGACGGTGCATCGGGTGTTCGGTCGCCAGGTCGTCGAAGATCTCCTTGGAGACCTTCTCCTGGCCCTCGGTGAGCGTGAACGGCAGCTTCGCGTCGAAGGCGTCGAGCAGGCCGTCCGGTACGGACCCGCGGGCGACGGCGGGGAGTTGGGTGTCGGCGTAGCGCCGGCGGGCCAGGGCGACCTGGAGGACGAATGCCTCGTCCCACTTCAGCCGCTCCCTCGCATCCGCGATGTCGGCCTTGGTCTGCGGGCGGTGGATCTTGAGCAGTGCCTCGGGCAGCGTCGTGAAGCCGCGCCCCTCGCGCAGGGCGGGCGGCAGCGGGTCGACGGCGTCCCGGGCGCTGGGCAGCACCGCGTCGACGGCCTTGGCGATCCGCCAGGAGTCGAGCTGTTTGCAGGCCGGGTAGATCGGCAGCAGCTTCCCGGCGAAGGCGTCGACCGCCTCGGTGGCCTCGTCGGTCTCCGCGGCGTCGAGCAGCTGGTACGTGGGGTGCGCCAGCTGCATCTTCCGGTTGAACACGGAGACCTTGCCCGCGAACAACGCGCGCCTGCCGGGCAGCAGTTCCTTGTGCGGCTTGTGGACGCCGTGGCCGAAGAAGACCAGTTGGAGCCGGCCGCTGCCGTCGGTGAGGGTCACTTCGAGGCGCTTGCCCCTGCCGTTGTTGAACACCATGATCCGCGCGTCGGCGACCTGCGCGACGACAGTCACGTGCTCGTCCAGCGGGAGGTCGGACAGCGCCGTGAGCTGGCCGCGCTCCTCGTACCGCCGCGGGTAGTGGTGCAGCAGATCACCGACCGTGTGCAGGTCGAGGTGTTCGGCCATCACCTTCGCGGTGGCTCCGCCGAGCAGCTTCTTCAGGGGTTCATCGAACGAAGACACGCGGTCCATTGCACACCACGCCACTGACAAATGTCCGGCGGGCGCCCCACGGCGGGCCGACGGGCCCCTACTCGACGCCGATCAGCAGGGGTGCCGCCTGGCGGCCGCCCCGGTAGACCACCGTGTCCACGGCCAGGTACCCCTCGCGCACGTGCTGGGACAGCGCGTCTGCCAGTGCGTCCGGCACGTCCTCGCCGAGGACCAGCGTGACGAGTTCGCCGCCCGCCGACAGCATCCGGTCCAGGACCGTGCGGGCCGTCGCGGGCACATCGGCTCCGATCACGGCGACGTCCCCGTCGATCAGGCCGAGGATGTCACCGGCCTGGCAGATGCCCGCCATGGTCCACGACTGCCGCTCGGCGACGGCCAGTTCGGCGTACCGGGTGGCTCCGGCGGCGGCGGTCATGGCCACCACGTCCTCGTCGAAGCCGCGCTCCGGTTCGTGGACGGCGAGGGCGGCGAGGCCCTGGACGGCGGCGCGGGTGGGGATCAGGGCGACCCGGACGCCTTCGGCGCGTGCCTGCTCGGCCGCGGCTCCGGCGGTGTGGCGCAGCACCGTGTCGTTGGGGAGGAGGACCACTTCGCGGGCGTGGGCCCGGCGGATCGCGTCGACCAGTTCGCCGCTGGCGGGCGGTTCCCCGGGGCGCGCGAGCACGGTGGTCGCCCCCGCCTCCGTACACAGCCCCGCGAGCCCGTCGCCCGGGACCACGACGACGACCCCGCGCTGGGCGGGCTCGGCCTGGGCGTGGATCCGGTCGGCGCCGAAGTGGGTGATGCGGATGCGGTACGGCCTGCCCGCCTCGACCCCGGCCTCCACGGCGGCGCCCGCGTCGTCGACATGGACGTGGACGTTCCACAGTCCGTCGCCGCCCACCACGACGAGTGAGTCACCGAGTCCGTCCAGCCGGGCCCGCAGCCGGGCGACGGCCTCGTCGCGGGCCTCCAGCAGGTAGATCACCTCGAAGGCCGGTCCGTCCGCGGCGGCCGGCGCGCAGTCCTCCGCCGGCCCGGGCAGCCCCGCGGGCACGGCCCACGACGTCCGCGCCGGCGCCTGCCCCGACACCGTTTCCAGCAGCGCTCCCAGTACGGCCACCAGGCCCCGCCCGCCCGCGTCCACGACCCCCGCCCGGCCGAGGACGGCGAGCTGGCCGGGGGTGGCGGAGAGCGCGGTGCGCGCACCCTCGTACGCCGCTTCCGTCACCGCCGTGAGGCCGCCGTCCGTGCGTTCCGCCGCCTCGGCCGCCGCGGTGGCCACGGTCAGCACCGTGCCTTCGACGGGGTGGGCGACGGCCTGCCGTGCTGCCGCCGCCGCCCTGGTCAGGGCCGCTCGCAGGTGGTCCGCGTCCCCGCCGTCGGCCAGCACCCCGGCCATACCGCGCAGCAGCTGCGCGAGGATCGTGCCGGAGTTCCCGCGGGCGCCGATCAGTGCGCCGTGCGCCATGGCCCGTACGGCATCGGCCCGGTCGGCCACGGAGGAACCGGTCTCATGGGCGGCGAAGACCGCTTCGACGGCGGCCGCAGCGGATTCCACGGTCAGATAGAGGTTGGTGCCGGTGTCCCCGTCGGCCACGGGATAGACGTTGATCGCGTCGATCTCCTCGCGCTCCCGGCCCAGGGCCTCCAGCGCCAGTGAGCACCAGGTGCGCACCGCGACGGCGTCCAGATCGTCGGGGAGCTGCGGCACCTGATGGTCCTCCTTGAAGCGGCCGTCGGCGGCGGGTTGCACCGCAGACTAGCCCCCGGGCCATGGCTCCGGCGGGGACAGGGGCGGGGCCGGCGACCGGGTGAGCCATGGTAGTTTCGTATCTCCGACGCAGCCGTTGTATGCTGCTTCGGTTGCCCGGCGAGAGTCGGGCCATTCCCTCCGGTACCGCCACTTCAGTCAAATGAATCCGGCGCGCCGGAATTCACTGTAAGTGCATCTGAAGTCTTTGGAGTGACCCGTGGCTGCCAACTGCGACGTTTGCGGCAAGGGGCCGAGCTTCGGCAACAGCATTTCGCACTCGCACCGCCGTACGTCTCGTCGCTGGAATCCCAACATCCAGCGCGTGCGTGCCGTGGTCGGGCGGACGCCGAAGCGGCTCAACGTCTGCACCTCGTGCATCAAGGCCGGCAAGGTCGCGCGCTGACGTCTCGTCGTAGCGCAGCCTTACCGGTTGCCCAAAAGGCCGGTCCACCTCGGTGGACCGGCCTTTTGCTTTGCCCCGGCGCGCTGCGGCGCCTCGCGGGGCCGCGTCAGTGCGACGTACGCGTCAGCCAGCCGTGGTCGACGGGGCCGATCCCGCCGCCGAGCGGGAAACCCGCCGCGATCGCCCCGGTGACGTACTCCTTCGCGGCCCGGACGGCCGACGGTACGTCCCTGCCCAGCGCCAGACCGCACGCGATGGCGGAGGCGAGGGTGCAGCCCGTGCCGTGCGTGTGCCGGTTGTCGTGCCGGGGTGCGCGCAGCCAGTGCTCCTCGTCGCCGTCCGTGAGCAGGTCCACGGCCTCGCCCGGCAGATGACCGCCCTTGATCACCACCCAGCGCGGCCCGTACGCCAGGATCTCGGCGGCGGCCCGCCGCATCCCGGGTTCGTCGGTGACGGTGAATCCCGTGAGCTGCGCCACCTCGTCCAGGTTGGGCGTGGCCACGGTGGCGACGGGCAGCAGTTTCGTCCGTACGGAATCCAGCGCCTCGGCGGCCAGCAGCGGATCGCCGTGCTTGGAGACGCCGACCGGGTCGACGACGACGGGTGCGTCCGTCTCCGCGAGGAGCGCGGCGACCGTCTCGACCAGGGCGGCCGAGGAGAGCATGCCGGTCTTGACGGCCTGGACGCCGATGTCGTCGACGACGCTGCGGTACTGGGCGCGTACGGCCTCCACCGGAAGCTCCCAGGCGCCCTGGACGCCCAGGGAGTTCTGCGCGGTCACGGCCGTCAGCACGCTCATGCCGTGCACTCCGAGGGCCAGCATCGTCTTCAGGTCGGCCTGTATGCCCGCACCGCCGCCGGAGTCGGACCCGGCGACGGTGAGGACACGAGGCAGTACAGCGGTGCGTATGGGCATACGCGGCAATCTACTGGGCGTCCTCGATGTCCCCGAAATGGTCCCAGCCGCCCTTGCTGGTCCACGGTGCGCCGTCGACGGTCACCTGGGGCAGCGCCGAGGGATTGAGGACCTCGCCGATCACCTTCCAGCGGGCCGGCAGCTTCACGTCCGGCGGGAAGGTCGCCACGATCGCGTGGTCCTCTCCCCCGGTGAGCACCCACTGCAGGGGGTCGACGCCGACGGCCTGGCCGATGTCGGACATCTGCGAGGGGATGTCGATGAGTCCGGAGCGCAGGTCGATGCGCACCTTGCTGGACTCCGCGATGTGCCCGAGGTCCGCCACGAGTCCGTCGCTGACGTCCGTCATGGCGGTGGCGCCGAGCCCGGCGGCCGCGGGGCCCGCGTGGTACGGCGGTTCGGGTCGCCGGTGCGCCTCGACGAAGGCGCGCGGTGAGCGGAAGCCCCGGGAGAGCACGGCGAAACCGGCGGCGGACCAGCCGAGCCAGCCGGTGACGGCGACGACGTCGCCGGGCCTGGCGCCGCCCCGGGTGACGGGCTCGTGGTTGCGCAGGTCCCCGAGGGCGGTGATCGCGATGGTGATGGTGTCGCCGCGGACGACGTCGCCGCCGACCACGGCGGCGCCCGCGACCTGGCACTCGTCACGGATGCCGTCCATCAGCTCGCCCGCCCAGGTGACCGGGAGTTCGGCCGGCACGACCAGGCCGAGGAGCAGCGCGGTGGGCACGGCGCCCATGGCTGCGATGTCGGCGAGGTTCTGCGCGGCGGCCTTGCGGCCGACGTCGTACGCCGTCGACCAGTCGCGGCGGAAGTGCCGCCCCTCCAACATGATGTCGCTACTGGCCACGACCCTGCGGTCGGGAGCGGCCACGACCGCGGCGTCGTCGCCGGGTCCCAGCCGTACCGCCGGAGTGGTGGTGAGCCGGGAAGTGAGCTCTCTGATGAGCCCGAACTCCCCCAACTCGCCCACGGTTCCCTTCACCGAGTCTCACCTCTCATTTATCGCACCGGACACCTGTCCGGGCTGCTTCAGCGGACCGAGGTCCCGGCCGTGGGCCGTCGGCCGCCGGGGGCAGTCCGCCCCTGGACGTACTGGCATGTCTGTCCCCCTTATGCACCGGTGGGCTTGCGGTCGCGTGCCGTCGCTGCTGTCGGTACCGTCAAGAGATACGTCAACTTCTGTCTTCCGTACGCCACGCTGTGGGCGCCGTCCGGCCCGCAGGTCTCCCCGCGGCCCGCGGCGACGCGATACCGTGGCGTCCCTTTCCCCCACATGATCCTCGTGGCCGCCCTGGAGGTTCCGTGGTACAGGCGTACATCCTTATTCAGACAGAGGTGGGCAAGGCGTCGACAGTCGCCGAGACCATCGCGAAGATCCCGGGAGTCATTCAGGCAGATGACGTCACAGGCCCCTACGACGTGATCGTGCGCGCTCAGGCCGACACCGTCGACGCACTCGGCCGCATGGTGGTGGCCAAGGTCCAGCAGGTGGACGGCATCACGCGAACACTGACCTGCCCGGTCGTCCACCTCTGACCCCCGTCTAGGCTGGGCCGGTGACGTATTCCGGCCGCCGGCTCCCCCGTTCGCTGTTCCTCGCCCCCTCCGCCGCCGTGCTCGTCCTGGCCGCGGCGGGCTGCTCCTCCAGCGACGCCCAGGCATCGATCACGGTTCCCACGCCGTCTTCGGAGGCCGCCGCGTACTGCGAAGCGCTGCACGAGGAGCTGCCGAAGACCGTCGCCGGAATGGACCGGAGCGATCCCGAGCCTGCTTCCGGCCTCACGGCCGGATGGGGAGACGGGGCGATCGTACTGCGCTGCGGCGTCCCCCGGCCCGCGAAGATGGAGGACGCCCAGTCGGACGCGATCACCGCGGACGGCGTCAACTGGCTGCTGGAGCAGCGGGAAGGCGCCGGTCCGCGGTTCACCACCACGTACCGCAAGGCGTATGTCGAGGTGACGCTCCCCGTGGAGTACGCCCATGACGTCACCCCGCTGGCCGAGTTCGCGGCGCCCGTCAGGAAGACGGTTCCCGAGAGCCTGTAGGCCCCGGGGTCTTCCGACGGGCGCGGCAGAACGTCAGCGCAGGCCCGTGGGCCGGTCCAGCGCCGCCTGGATCAGCCGGTCCACCAGTTCCTGGTAGTCCACACCGCTCTCCTGCCACATCCGCGGGTACATGGAGATCGGCGTGAAGCCCGGCATCGTGTTGATCTCGTTGATGACGAAGTCGCCCTCGTCGGTGAGGAAGAAGTCGGCGCGCACGAGGCCCTCGCAGGAGGTGGCCTCGAAGGCGGCGACGGCGAGCCGCTGGACTTCGGCCGTCTGCTCCTCGGTGAGCGGAGCGGGTACGAGCCCGGCCGCCGAATCGATGTACTTGGCCTCGAAGTCGTAGAAGTCGTGCGAGGTGACCGGGGGGATCTCGGCGGGCACGCTGGCGCGCGGGCCGTCCTCGAACTCCAGCACGCCGCACTCGATCTCGCGCCCCCGCAGCAGCGACTCCACAAGGAACTTGGGGTCGTGGCGGCGGGCCTCCTCGATCGCCTCGTCGAGGGCCGAGAGGTCGTCGACCTTGGTGATGCCCATCGAGGAACCGCCGCGGGCGGGCTTGATGAAGAGCGGGAAGCCGTGCTCGGCGGCGAAGTCCACGATGCGCTTGCGGGCGGTGGGACGCTCGTTGTCCCATTCGCGGGGGCGCACCACCTCGTACGGGCCGACGGGCAGCCCGAAGGAGGTGAACACCCGCTTCATGTACTCCTTGTCCTGACCGACCGCGGAGGCCAGGACGCCGGCGCCGACGTAGGGCACACCGGAGAGCTCCAGGAGCCCCTGGAGCGTGCCGTCCTCACCGTAGGGGCCGTGCAGCACCGGGAAGACGACGTCGACCTCTCCGAGCGCCTTGGGGACCGCGCCCGGTTCGGTGTAGACGACCTCGCGGCTGCCGGGGTCGACGGAGAGTACGACACCGCCTTCGTCGGACTCCGCCAGCTGGGCCACGTTCGGCACCTTGCGGTCCGTGATGGCCATGCGTCCGGGATCGTCGGCGGTGAGCGCCCAGCGGCCGTCCGTGGTGATGCCGATCGGCAGGACGTCGTACTTGGTCCGGTCGATGGCGTTCAGTACGGCGCCGGCCGTGACGACCGAGATGCCGTGCTCGGAACTGCGGCCGCCGAACACGACGGCCACCCGCGGCTTACGGCCCTGCACAGGGCTCTCGGGGCTCTCAGGGCTCTGGGGGAGGTTCTCGCTGCTCATATCGCGATGAGCGTACCTTGCAGGCCCGGGGCCGAGGAGTGCGCAGGCACGGGGCGTGCCGCGGTGTCCTCAGCGTCGCTCGGGCTTGGCGCTGCGCGACATCAGTTCCTTGAGCGCGACGACCGGCGGCTTGCCTTCGTGCACGATGCCGACGACGGTCTCGGTGATGGGCATGTCGACTCCGTGCCGGCGCGCCAGATCGAGCACCGATTCACAGGACTTGACGCCTTCGGCGGTCTGCCGGGTGGCGGCGATCGCCTGCTGGAGCGTCATCCCGCGGCCGAGGTTGGTGCCGAAGGTGTGGTTCCGCGAGAGCGGTGAGGAGCAGGTCGCCACCAGGTCGCCGAGGCCCGCGAGTCCGGAGAAGGTGAGCGGGTCGGCTCCCATGGCCAGGCCCAGGCGGGTGGTCTCGGCGAGGCCGCGGGTGATGAGGGAGCCCTTGGCGTTGTCGCCGAGCCCCATGCCGTCGGCGATGCCGACGGCCAGGCCGATGACGTTCTTGACGGCGCCGCCGAGCTCGCAGCCGACCACGTCGGTGTTGGTGTAGGGGCGGAAGTACGGGGTGTGGCAGGCGGCCTGGAGGCGCTGGGCCACCGCTTCGTCCTGGCAGGCGACGACGGCGGCGGCGGGACGGCGCTCGGCGATCTCCTTGGCGAGGTTGGGTCCCGTGATGACCGCGACGCGGTCCGCGGCGACCCCGGTGACGTCGGCGATGACCTCGCTCATCCGCTTGGCGGTGCCGAGTTCGACGCCCTTCATCAGCGAGACGAGCACCGTGCCCGATTCCAGGTGCGGGGCCCAGTCGGCGAGGTTCGCGCGCAGGGTCTGCGAGGGCACGGCGAGGACGGCGAAGTCGGCGCCGCGCAGGGCCTGTGCGGGGTCGGTGGTGGCGCGGACCGAGGCGGGGAGTTCGATGCCCGGCAGATAGTCCGGGTTGGTACGGGTCGTGTTGATGGCCTCGGCGACCTCCGCGCGGCGGCCCCAGAGGGTCACGTCGCAGCCTGCGTCGGCGAGGATCATGCCGAAGGCCGTACCCCATGAGCCGGTTCCGAAGACGGCTGCCTTTGCGGGGTGCGTCACGTGGGTCCCTTTCCCTCTGCCTTGCGCCGCTGCTCAGCGCGTGCCTTGCGGTGATCGTAGAGCTCGGCGGGTGCCTTCTCGCCCCGTACGACCTCCAGCTGTGCGGTGATCGCGGCCATGATGACCTCGGTCACCTGGCGCAGCACCTCGGGTGTGGGCTCCTGGCCGTAGAAGCGGTCGAGGTCCACCGGCGGACCGGCCTGCACCTGGAGCGTCTTGCGGGGGAAGAAGCTGAACTTCTTCTGCTTGGCGTACGGCGGCATCGCGAGGTTGGCGCCCCACTGGGCGACGGGGATGACCGGCGCCTTGGTCAGCAGCGCGAGCCGGGCGGCGCCGGTCTTGCCGGCCATCGGCCACATGTCGGGGTCGCGGGTGAGGGTGCCCTCGGGGTAGAACGCGACGCATTCGCCCCGCTCGATCGCGTCGACGGCGGCGCGGAAAGCGTCCAGCGCATTGGTCGTCTCGCGGTAGACGGGGATCTGGCCTGTGCCTCGCAGCATCATTCCGACGAAGGGGGTACGGAACAGCGCCGCCTTCGCGAGCAGCCGCGGCACCCGGCCGGTGTTGTACTGGAAATGTCCGTACGAAAGCGGGTCCAGGTACGAGTTGTGGTTGACCGCGGTGATGAATCCGCCCTCGGTCGGAATGTGCTCCATTCCCCGCCAGTCGCGCTTGAACAGGACCAGCAATGGCGGCTTTGCGATGACCGCCGCCAGGCGGTACCAGAAGCCGATTCTGCGGCGGGACACTCGGACACCTTCCTCTAAGACCTGACCTGCTGCCTGGCTGCCGGCGGTCACGTCTCGCCCCAGGCCCCTGCTCTGTCGAGAACACCGTACGCCTCGCCTTCCGGGCCGGACCTCCGGGTTGTCACACCGGCAGGCGAGAATAAGTCGCGATGCGTACGGAGGGGGAGATGGCCACGAACACCGATCCGGCCGGGTCCTGGTCCCTGGTCGTCCCGCTGAAGCCGCTCGCCCGGGCCAAGAGCAGGCTGGGGCGCACGGAGGGCGGACTGCTCAGACCCCGCCTGGCCCTGGCGTTCGCCCAGGACACGGTGGCCGCGGCACTGGCCTGCCCAGCGGTGCGGGATGTGGTGGTCGTCACGGACGATCCGGTGGCCGGGGCGGCGCTTTCGGCACTGGGGGCGCGCGTCGTGGCGGACTCACCGGCGGCCGGGCTCAACGCGGCGCTGTCGCACGGGGCGCGTTCGGTGCGGGCGATGCGGGCGGGTGCGGCGGTGGCGGCGCTCAACGCGGATCTTCCCGCACTGCGCCCCGAGGAATTGGCGCGGGTGCTCGATTTTTCCGCCGAATTTCCCCGTGCATTTGTGACGGATGCGGCGACAATCGGTACGACATTTCTGTCGGCGGCGCCCGGTGTGGAATTGAGCCCGGCTTTCGGGGGCCCTTCGAGGGCCCGGCACCTGGCTTCGGGAGCCACCGAAATCACGCTGTCCGGACTCGACTCGGTCCGCCGGGACGTGGACACCGGTGACGATCTGCGGGTGGCGCTGACCCTCGGGGTCGGCCCGCACACCGCGGGGCTGCGCGCCTCGGCGGGTCCCGCGCGGGACCGATAGGCTGCCGTTCATGCAGGCGACCGCGTACACGTACGACTCCGAGTCCCGCACCGGCAGTGTGCTCCTCGACGACGGCACCCCGATGGACTTCGACGCCCCGGCCTTCGACGCGGGCGGCCTGCGGCTGCTGCGCCCGGGGCAGCGGGTGCGCATCGAGACGAGCGGCGAGGGCGCCTCGCCGCGGATCAGCCTGGTGACGCTCCAGACGTTCTGATCCCTCCGGCCGCTCTCTTCGGAGCTCGGGAAAGCCCGCGGGCCGGGCTCCCCTGGGGGAGCCCGGCCCGGCGCGTGTGAGAGGAACGAGCGTCGCCCGTTCTCACTTCTTGCGTGCAGTGGCCTTCTTGGCCGTGGTCTTGCGCGCCGTGGTCTTCTTCGCGGGCGCCTTCTTCGCCGTGGTCTTCTTGGCGGGCGCGGTCTTGCTGGCGACGGCGGCCTTCTTCGCCGGGGTCGCCTTCTTCGCCGGAGCGGCGGCCGTCTTCGTGGTGGCGGCCTTCTTGGCGGTCGCCGTGGCCTTCTTCGCCGTGGGCGTGGCCTTCTTGGCGGTGGCGGTGGTCTTCTTCGCCGTCGCCACGGTCTTCTTGGCGGTGGCCTTCTTCGCCACGGCCTTCTTGGCGGTGGCCTTCTTGGCCGCGGCCTTGGCCGTCGTACGGGTGGAAGAACCGCCCGAGAGGCTGCCCTTGGGCGCCTTCTTCACGGCCACATCGTTCTTGGGGAGCTTCTTCGAGCCGCTCACCAGGTCCTTGAAGCCCTGTCCCGCACGGAAACGGGGCACGGACGTCTTCTTGACCCGCACGCGCTCACCCGTCTGCGGGTTGCGGGCGTAGCGGGCGGGGCGGTCGACCTTCTCGAACGAGCCGAAGCCGGTGACCGAGACACGGTCCCCTGCGACAACTGCGCGGACGATCGCGTCGAGTACCGCATCGACAGCGTCTGCGGCCTGCTGACGGCCGCCGACCTTGTCGGCAATCGCTTCTACGAGCTGCGCCTTGTTCACGTCTTCCCCTTCGGAGACATTGCCAGAACGAAAGTGTTCAAGCTTTTTCGCACGTTAGGCAGATATATACCGCAAATCAAACACGAAACGGGCTAATCACCCTAGTGCCGCAACGAAGTCGACCGCTGCGCAGTTCCGCAGAGTCAGTCACCTTCGGGGAATCGGCGCTCATCGAGGTCCTTCATCAACCGGTCCAGACGCCTTGCTGCATCTGGGAGATCGTGCTTTGCCGCGGCCGTGATGACCAGCAGCTTCCGGGACAGCGCCATCCGTACGCCCTCCGGGACTTGCAGTGTGCGCACTGTTGCGTGCGCTTCCTTCAATCGGTCGGCGACTTGGCCATAGAGCTTGAGTTGGCTGTCGCGTTCCATGCACCGATTGTGCCATCTGGGGCGAGTTGTCGCCCGAGGGGGGCTCAACAAGCGACTGCGCCCCCTGCCCGAAGGCAGGGGGCGCAGTCATGGAAAAGCGCTGCTCAGACGTCAATTGTACGCGGCTTGTGGGTCGGCCTTGCCGCCTCATAAGTCGCAATGTCCGCTTCGTTCTGAAGGGTGAGGCTGATGTCGTCGAGGCCGTTCAGGAGCCGCCAGCGGGCGTTCTCGTCGAGCTCGAAGTCGGCCGTGATGCCCTCCGCGAGGACCTGGCGCTTCTCCAAGTCGACGGTGATCTCGGCCGTTGCGTCGGCCTCCGTCAGCTCCCACAGCGCGTCCACGACCTTCTGGTCGAGCACGACGGTCAACAGACCGTTCTTCAGCGAGTTGCCGCGGAAGATGTCGGCGAACCGGGAGGAGATGACGGTCTTGAAGCCGAAGTTCTGCAGGGCCCAGACGGCGTGCTCACGCGAGGAACCGGTGCCGAAGTCGGGACCCGCCACCAGGACCGAGGCGCCCGCCCGCTCGGGGCGGTTGAGGACGAAGTTCTCGTCCTTGCGCCACGCCTCGAAGAGCCCGTCCTCGAAGCCGTCCCTGGTGACCTTCTTCAGCCAGTGGGCGGGGATGATCTGGTCGGTGTCGACGTTGCTGCGGCGCAGCGGGACGGCCCGGCCGGTGTGTGCGGTGAATGCTTCCATGGCTATCGGACTCCGGCGGACGTGAGGACATCGGACAGGTCGGCGGGCGAGGCCAGATGGCCCAGCACCGCGGTGGCCGCGGCGACCTGCGGGGAGACCAGGTGCGTACGGCCGCCCTTGCCCTGCCGGCCCTCGAAGTTACGGTTCGAGGTGGACGCCGAGCGCTCGCCGGGGGCCAGCTGGTCGGGGTTCATACCGAGACACATCGAACAGCCGGCGTGCCGCCATTCGGCGCCCGCGGTGGTGAAGACCTTGTCCAGGCCCTCCTCGACGGCCTGGAGCGCGACGCGCACGGAGCCCGGCACCACCAGCATCCGCACACCATCGGCGACTTTGCGGCCGTCCAGGATCGCCGCCGCGTTGCGCAGGTCCTCGATGCGGCCGTTGGTGCAGGAACCTACGAAGACGGTGTCGACGTTGATGTCGCGCAGCCGCTGGCCCGCGGTCAACCCCATGTATTCCAGGGCCTTTTCGGCGGCGTGCCGCTCCGAGGCGTCCTCGTACGAAGCAGGGTCGGGGACGTTGGCCGACAGGGGTGCGCCCTGGCCGGGGTTGGTGCCCCAGGTGACGAACGGCGCGAGTTCGGCGGCCTCGATGACGACCTCGGCGTCGAAGACGGCGTCGTCGTCGGTGCGCAGGGTCTTCCAGTACTCGACGGCCGCGTCCCAGTCCTCGCCCTCGGGGGCGTGGTCACGGCCCTGGAGGTAGTCGAACGTCGTACGGTCCGGGGCGATCATGCCCGCCCGGGCGCCGGCCTCGATCGACATGTTGCAGATGGTCATCCGGGCCTCCATCGAGAGCTTCTCGATGGCGGAGCCGCGGTATTCGAGGATGTAGCCCTGGCCGCCGCCGGTGCCGATCCGGGCGATGATCGCCAGGATCAGGTCCTTGGCCGTGACACTGTCGGGCAGTTCGCCCTCGACGGTGATCGCCATGGTCTTCGGGCGGGCCAGCGGCAGCGTCTGGGTGGCCAGGACGTGCTCGACCTGGCTGGTGCCGATGCCGAACGCCAGCGCGCCGAACGCGCCGTGCGTAGAGGTGTGGGAGTCGCCGCAGACCACGGTCGTGCCGGGCTGCGTCAGCCCGAGCTGCGGGCCGACCACGTGTACGACGCCCTGCTCGACGTCGCCCAGCGGGTGCAGCCGGACGCCGAAGTCCGCGCAGTTCTTGCGCAGGGTCTCCAGCTGTGCGCGGGAGACCGGGTCGGCGATCGGCTTGTCGATGTCGAGGGTCGGGGTGTTGTGGTCCTCGGTGGCGATGGTGAGGTCGAGGCGCCGCACCGGGCGTCCGGCCTGCCGGAGACCGTCGAACGCCTGCGGGCTGGTCACCTCGTGCAGCAGGTGCAGATCGATGAAGAGAAGGTCGGGCTCGCCCTCCGCGCGCCGGACGACGTGGTCGTCCCAGACCTTCTCCGCGAGTGTCCTACCCATCGCTTTCCCTCCGGCCGGCGTCTTCGCCGGCCCAACTAGAGATTCGGTGCGCCACCGTCCGGACCCCCGTGCGGGGCGATGGCTACGGGCCGTTGTGTGGCCGCCCGTACAGGTTCGCAACTTCCGCCGGAAATTGAACTTGCGTTTCACAGAGTGAGACGCGAGTATCGTCGTATGGACAACTCTAGCGGCGTCGGCGTTCTCGACAAGGCAGCTCTGGTATTGAGCGCCCTGGAGTCCGGTCCGGCCACCCTCGCCGGGCTGGTCGCGGCGACCGGGCTCGCACGACCCACGGCTCATCGACTGGCCGTGGCACTGGAACACCACCGCATGGTGGCGAGGGACATGCAGGGCCGTTTCATTCTCGGCCCCCGGCTTTCGGAGCTCGCGGCAGCGGCCGGTGAGGACCGTCTCCTCGCGACGGCCGGACCGGTGCTCACACATCTGCGCGACATCACGGGCGAGAGCGCGCAGCTCTACCGCCGGCAGGGCGACATGCGGATCTGCGTGGCAGCGGCGGAACGGCTGTCCGGACTCCGGGACACCGTGCCGGTCGGCTCCACGCTCACCATGAAGGCCGGCTCGTCGGCGCAGATCCTGATGGCCTGGGAGGAGCCGGAGCGCCTGCACCGGGGTCTCCAGGGCGCCCGGTTCACGGCGACGGCACTCTCCGGCGTACGCCGCCGGGGCTGGGCCCAGTCGATCGGCGAGCGGGAACCGGGCGTCGCCTCGGTCTCGGCGCCGGTGCGGGGGCCCTCGAACCGGGTGGTCGCCGCCGTATCGGTCTCCGGGCCCATCGAGCGGCTGACCCGGCACCCGGGGCGGATGCACGCCCAGGCGGTCATCGACTCGGCCGCGCGACTGAGCGAGGCCCTGCGCCGCACGGGCTGACGTACCACCCGCCCCCCATCCACCTCTCCCGGAAGGCCGCCCCAGCGCCGTGGCGGCCCCGTTCGGCCTTTCGTTCGGCCTTTCCAGCCGGACTGGGCGACGTACAACGGGAAAAGGCCCCCACCGAGGTGAAGGGCCTTTTCCTGTCGAGCTGTTGTACCCCCGACCGGATTCGAACCGGCGCTACTGCCGTGAGAGGGCAGCGTGCTAGGCCGCTACACAACGGGGGCTTGTTACTTCGGACTTGCGCTGGGCTACCAGGACTCGAACCTAGAATGACGGTACCAGAAACCGTAGTGTTGCCAATTACACCATAGCCCATGGTGTTACAAGTACCCCCGACCGGATTCGAACCGGCGCTACTGCCGTGAGAGGGCAGCGTGCTAGGCCGCTACACAACGGGGGCCCTAGCGATCCTGCATCAAGAACGTGGGTGCGACCCAGATGTTCTCGCGGGAAGGATCTGTACCCCCGACCGGATTCGAACCGGCGCTACTGCCGTGAGAGGGCAGCGTGCTAGGCCGCTACACAACGGGGGCTTGTTACTTCGATCTTGCTTGTACTTCGGACGTGCGCTGGGCTACCAGGACTCGAACCTAGAATGACGGTACCAGAAACCGTAGTGTTGCCAATTACACCATAGCCCACTGAAACGCAACCCCTGCGGGGTTTCATTTCTGTCTGCGCTTCCCTGGCGGATCTTTCGTCCCGCTCGGGCGGCGCAGGAAGAACACTACCCGAAGGTGTCCGGCGCTCCAAAACGGGTATTGCCTGTCAGCAGTCCGGGCAGCTGATCGAGCCCGGTGATCCGTACGAGATCAGGCCGGCCGCCCCGGTCGTCCCGGTCCAGCCAGATCCCCGTCAGACCGGCGGCCACGGCCCCACCTGCGTCGATGTCGGGTTCATTGCCCACGTACGCCACCTCGTGCGGAGCCAGCGCGAGAGCCTCGCAGGCGGCGTGGAAGGCCGCGGCCTCGGGCTTGGAGATCCCCAGCTCGGCCGCGCACAGCACCGACTCGAACCGGTCCCGTACGCCGAGAACGGTCAGCTTGCGATGCTGGTGTTCCAGCGAGGAGTTCGACAGGACGGCGTGCCGGTACGCACCCGCCAGCGCGTCCAGCACGGGCACGGTGTCCGGGAAGAGCGCCCAGGCCGCCTCGTAGTGCCGGATGTGCCGGCCGAACCACTCGTCGGCCTCGTCGTCGCTGAGCGGACGCCCGAGGAAGTCTCTGGCCCGGTCGCGCCGCTGCCCCTCCCAGTCGGTACGTCCCGCCGCGAAGCGCTCCCAGTGCCGCTGGGCGAGGTCCTGCCAGGCGTCGAGGGCATCTTGCGCGGAGCGGTAGCCGTCGGGCAGCCCTTCGGCCTCCATATGCCTGCTGAGACCGGTGGCAGCCGCTGATCCGTAGTCGAAGAGGGTGTCGTCAACGTCCCAGAGGACGGCTCTGATCGCCATGGGCCGACTCTAACGGCCCCGTTACGCGTACGGGCCCGGGGGGGGGGGGGGGGGGGGGGGGGGGTGGGGGGGGGGGGGGTGGGGGGGGGGGGGGGGGGAGCGTGGTTGTTGAGAAGGGG
>NZ_JBWKLF010000011.1:155963-292180 GCF_056430475.1 Streptomyces sp. NPDC045968
GGCAGAAAACAACACGGCGCATCGCTACACCCACCACCCCCCCCCCCCCCCCCCCCCCCCCCCCCCCCCCCCCCCCCCCCCCCCCCCCCCCCCCCCCCCCCCGGGCCCGTGTCCGTAACGGGTACTACGCGGCCAGCTTCGCCAGCGCGGCGTCCACGCGGGCGATCGTCTTCTCGCGGCCCAGGATCTCCAGGGACTCGAAGAGCGGCAGGCCGACCGTGCGGCCCGTGACGGCGACCCGGACCGGGGCCTGGGCCTTGCCGAGCTTCAGGCCGTGCTCCTCGCCCGCCGCGAGGACGGCGGCCTTGAGGGCCTCGGCGTTCCACTCGGCGGCGATCAGCTTGGCGCGGGCCGTGACGAGGAGGTCGCTCGAACCCTCCTTCATCGCCTTGGCCCAGGACGCCTCGTCCTCGGCCGGCTCGTCGAGGAAGAGGAAGTCGACGTTGGCCGTGATCTCGGAGAGGACGGTCAGGCGGGTCTGGGCGTACGGCGCGATCGTCGCGAACTGCTCCGCGTCGAACGCCTCGGGGCGCCAGGGTGCGAACGGCGCCTTCAGCCAGGGGCCGCACGCCTCGGTGAACGCCTTCACGTCGAGCCTGCGGACGTGCTCGGCGTTGACGTGCTCGCACTTCTTCAGGTCGAAGCGGGCCGGGTTGGCGTTGACGTCCTCGATGTCGAACGCGGCGACCATCTCGTCGATGTCGAAGATGTCGCGGTCCTCGGCGATCGACCAGCCGAGGAGCGAGAGGTAGTTGAGCAGGCCCTCGGGGAGGAAGCCGCGCTCGCGGTAGAGGTTGAGCGAGGCCTGCGGGTCGCGCTTGGAGAGCTTCTTGTTGCCCTCTCCCATGACGTAGGGGAGGTGGCCGAAGAGCGGGATCTCCTTGGCGATGCCCAGCTCGATGAGCGCCTTGTAGAGGGCGATCTGCCGAGGGGTGGAGGAGAGCAGGTCCTCGCCGCGCAGGACGTGGGTGATCTCCATCAGGGCGTCGTCGACCGGGTTGACCAGCGTGTAGAGCGGGGCGCCGTTGGCGCGGACGATGCCGTAGTCCGGCACGTTCTCCGCCTGGACGGTGATGTCGCCGCGGACCAGGTCGGTGAAGGTGGTCGCCTCGTCGGGCATCCGGAAACGGACGATCGAGGTGCGCCCCTCCGCCTCGTACGCGGCGGTCTGCTCCGCGCTCAGGTCGCGGCAGTGGCCGTCGTAGCCCGAGGGCTTGCCGGCGGCGCGGGCGGCGTCGCGGCGGGCGTCGAGCTCTTCGGTCGTGCAGTAGCAGTGGTACGCGTGACCGGCGGCGAGCAGCTTCTCGGCGACATCCTTGTAGATGTCCATGCGCTCCGACTGGCGGTACGGGGCGTGGGGGCCGCCGATCCCGGGGCCCTCGTCCCAGTCCAGGCCGAGCCAGCGCATCGAGTCGAGCAGCTGGTCGTACGACTCCTCGGAGTCGCGGGCCGCGTCGGTGTCCTCGATACGGAAGACCAGGGTGCCCTTGTGGTGCCGGGCGAACGCCCAGTTGAACAGGGCGGTACGGACCAGACCCACATGCGGGTTACCGGTCGGGGAGGGACAGAAACGTACGCGGACAGGTCCGTTAACCACGCTTGATCACCTTGTTGGTGAGAGTGCCGATGCCTTCGATGGTGACGGCGACCTCGTCGCCGACGTGCAGGGGTCCTACCCCTGCGGGGGTTCCGGTGAGGATCACGTCGCCCGGGAGCAGCGTCATGGCTTCCGTGATGTGGACGACCAGGTCCTCGATGGAGCGGATCATGTCGCTCGTACGGCCGAGCTGACGTTGCTCGCCGTTGACCGTCGCCTGAATGGTGAGGTCGGTGGGGTCGAGGTCGGTCTCCACCCAGGGGCCGAGCGGGCAGGAGGTGTCGAAGCCCTTGGCCCGCGCCCACTGCTTCTCGCGCCGCTGGGCGTCACGGGCGGTCACGTCGTTGGCGCAGGTGTAGCCGAAGATGACGTCCTTGACGCGCTCACGCGGAACTTCGCGGCACATACGGCCGATGACCACGGCCAGCTCGGCCTCGTGGTGCAGTTCGTCGGAGAAGGAGGGGTACTCGATGGCGTCTCCCGAGCCGATCACCGAAGTGGTGGGCTTGAAGAAGGCGACCGGGACCTCCGGGACCTCGTTGCCCAGCTCGGCGGCGTGTTCCGCGTAGTTGCGGCCGATGGCCACGACCTTGTTGGGGAGCACGGGAGGCAGCAGCCGGACCTTGCTCAGCGGGACCTTGGTGCCGGAGAGCTCGAAGTCGGTGTACGGAATGCCCCTGATGATGTCGAGGACGAGGTCACCGGATTCAACGGTGCCCTCACCCTCCACGGCGCCGAAGGCGACATTGCCGTCGATGGAGAACCTGGCGATGCGCACGGGAAGCTGTCGCCCCTCACTTGCTTGCTGGCTGAAGACTGATGCTCCAGGCTAGCGCGGGCGAGGGGGACAGCGGCGCCGTCGGCGTCCCGGCTCAGGCGCCGGCCGCGACCGGGGCTTCCATCAGGATGGTGCGGCGGGGGTTGGCCGTCTGGGTGGGCAGGTCGACCGAGTGCTCCGGCTGCTCCGGCGTCCGCAGCGCTTGGGCGTCCTCGAGGTGCGCCAGCGTGGTGCGCCGGGGGTTGGCAATGTTGCGGAACATCATCGTGGTCTTCATCTGCCGTCTGGACCCTGTCGGTGTGGGCGCCACCCGGAGGGGCGCGAGGTTGTCGGATTCGCCATCCCAGTAAAGCGTCAGGCTAAACATCCAATTCCCACGCGGCGCCCCGCAGAGACGGCGATCATCATGTGAGTTTGCTCACGAAGTTGCCGACAAATGCCACATCACGGGCAGGTGATCACGGGACGTGAAACGGACATTGCATAGCTGAATGCGTCATTCCGCTGCTGATCATCGCGACTTGGGCACCCCCCACCCGTAAGCGACTCATCACTAATCGTCCGGTTTGACCGTGAACACTCTCCACGCCTTGTTACACATTCATCACAACGTGTCACCCAGGTCACAGGCCGGTACAGGGGCCTTGTTGGAGATCCGGCACTGTGCTGGAATTCCACGCACCGCCGCGGGTTTCAGGCCGGCGCGCAGGGCGCTAAGCAGCGCCGAGTCGCGGCGGGAGGGGGAAGAACGCCGGTCACTCACGACCACCATGGGGCGCGTCCAGCGCCCCACGACGCCGACACCGTCCCGACCCGCACACGCGGAAGGGACGCCTGGTCCAGAGGTTGCGACGCTAGTGCAGGGACGTTTCAAGAGGGATGGCACGGGGTCTCCCCAGGCCCGCCAGGGCCGAGGGGAAGCTCCGGCTGATCAGGAGCCGCGCGGCGGGAACGACCGCGGTTCCTCGCCCCAGCACGCCCAGAACCCCGGGCAGGCCGCGGCCGGTGACAGTGGCGACCGCGCGCAGCGCTCAGGCGCGACGCCGAGCGGCGCCGCGGAACCGGCCGACGCTTTCCAGTCACGTGGCCCGGTCAACACCGGCTCACGAATAGCTCTCCGTAACTGGCGCATCAGCACGCGTCTGGTCTCGCTTCTCGCCCTTCCCGTGGTGGCGGCGACCACGCTGGGCGGACTCCGTATCAACGAGTCCATGAACGACATGCAGCAGCTGGAGCACATGCAGCTGCTGACGAAGATGACCAAGCAGGCGACCGCGCTCGCCCAGGCGCTCCAGGAGGAGCGCGACCGTTCCGCGGGCCCGCTGTCCAACGGCGTGAAGCCCACCGACTTCAAGGTCACGGAACCCCGCAAGAAGACCGACCGCTCCAAGGACGCCTTCTTCGAGGCGACCAACGCGATCGGCAACACGGACAGTGACGAGGCCCTCGAGGGCATCCACGCGAGCGTCAGCCAGATCTCGACGCAGCTCGGCCAGATCCGGGACATCCGCGAGGACGCGTACGCCAAGGGCACTCCGAGCCTCAACACGATCGACCGGTACAGCCAGTTGATCACCTCGCTGCTGAGCCTCTCGCAGGACATGGCGCAGGCGACCAACAACCCGGAGATGATCAAGCGGACCCGGGCCCTGGCGGCCTTCTCCTCCTCCAAGGAGTTCGCCTCGGTCCAGCGCGCGGTCATCGCTGCGGCGCTGCCCGGCGGCAACAGCCAGAAGACGAACCTCGACAAGAACGACCAGCAGTTCGGCCGCAACGCCCTCCGCAAGGAGGCGCAGACGCTCGCCTCGTTCAAGTCGACGTACGAGAACACCGGCAACAGCGCCGACGAGCTCACGTCCTCGCTGACCAACGGGCACCCCGAGATCAACGCCGCGGACATGTACGCGAAGCAGGTCCTCGAAAGCCCGACGGGCATGGAGGGCAAGAAGTCCCGCTCGTACATGGACTGGTACGACCAGAGCTCCACCAAGATCCAGGCCATGAAGACCATCGAGGAGACCCTCCTCAGCGACATGGAGGGCAAGGCCCGCGAGCTGCGTGAGGAGTCCCAGCGCGAGGCCATCCTCAACGGTGTGGTCATCCTCCTCGTCCTCGGTGTCTCGCTGGTGGGCGCGTTCGTCGTCGCACGGTCCATGATCCGCTCGCTGCGGCGGCTCCAGGACACCGCGACCCGGGTCGCCCAGGACCGCCTCCCCGAGCTCGTCAAGCAGCTCTCGGAGACGGACCCGCAGGACGTCGACACCTCCGTCGAGTCCGTCGGTGTGCACTCCCGGGACGAGATCGGCCAGGTGGCCGCGGCCTTCGACGACGTGCACCGCGAGGCCGTCCGGCTCGCCGCCGAGCAGGCGCTGCTGCGAGGCAACGTCAACGCGATGTTCACCAACCTGTCGCGGCGTTCGCAGGGCCTCATCCAGCGCCAGCTCTCGCTCATCTCCGAGCTGGAGTCGCGCGAGGCCGACCCGGACCAGCTGTCCTCCCTCTTCAAGCTCGACCACCTCGCGACCCGTATGCGCCGTAACGGCGAGAACCTCCTCGTCCTCGCGGGCGAGGAGCCGGGCCGCCGGTGGACCCGCCCCGTGCCGCTGGTCGACGTGCTCCGTGCCGCCGCCTCCGAGGTGGAGCAGTACGAGCGCATCGAACTGGCCGCGGTGCCCGCCACCGAGGTCGCGGGCCGCGTGGTCAACGACCTCGTGCACCTGCTCGCCGAGCTGCTGGAGAACGCCACGTCGTTCTCCTCGCCGCAGACGAAGGTCAAGGTCACCGGTCACGCGCTGCCCGACGGCCGCGTGCTCGTCGAGATCCACGACACGGGTATCGGCCTCTCGCCCGAAGACCTCGCGGCGATCAACGAGCGGCTCGCGTCGCCGCCCACCGTGGACGTCTCCGTCTCCCGGCGCATGGGTCTGTTCGTGGTCGGCCGGCTGTCCCTGCGACACGGCATCCGCATCCAGCTGCGCCCCTCGGACTCCGGTGGCACGACCGCGCTGGTCATGCTTCCCGTCGACGTCGCCCACGGAGGCAAGCAGCCCCCGTCCAAGCAGGGCCCCGGCCAGCAGGGTGCTCCCGGTGGTCTGCTCGCCGGTGGTGCCCCGGGCAGCGCCCCGCGTCCCGGTCTCGGCGGGGCCCCTGCGGGCTCCTCGGCGCCGCTCGGAACCGGTCCGCAGCGCGGGCAGGTCGGTGCGGGCTCCGGTCCGCGTGCCGCGCTGCCCTCGCGCGACGGCGGCCCGCGTCCGCCGCAGCCCGCCGCCGGCTCCCAGAGCAACGGCATGCAGAACAACGGTCCGCAGGGCAACGGCCCGCAGAACGCGGGCCGGCCGCAGCAGACGCCGCCCGCGGGCGGCCTGACCGGCGCCTTCGGCGGCGGTGCCCGGATGGGCGCCCGCGGTGGCCAGGGCGACGCTCCCGGCCGTACGGACTCGGGTCAGCCCAATCTGTTCGGTCACTCGGGCCAGAGCAGGCCCGGCCAGCAGCAGGGCGGCCAGTTCGGTCAGCAGGGACAGCAGGGACAGCAGAGCGGCCCGCCCGTCCGGCAGCCGCAGCAGGCCAGGCACGCCCAGAACGACCAGAGCGGCTTCCAGCAGCCCGGCGGCACCGGCCGTCAGCTGCCGTCGCCCGGTGGCCCGCGCGCCGAGCTGCCCGGGGGCAACCCCCAGCCTCAGCGTCCGCAGAGCACGAGCTGGGGTGTCGAGGAGCAGGGTGCGCAGCGCCGGTCTCCGCTCGATGCCCCGCGCGGTCACGAAGAGCCCGACACCACCGGCCAGTTCGCCCGGCCGGCCGGCCCGAACCAGCCGTTCAACGGTTCGGACCAGCACCAGGGTCCCGCCGCCACGGCGGAGTTCGCCCGTCCGGACTTCTCGGCGCCGCAGGTGTCCCAGGACCCGGCCGGAACCGCCCAGTTCGCCCGCCCCGACTTCGGTGCCCCCCAGCAGAACCAGGGGATGCCGGCGCCGCGGCAGCGTGGCGGGGAGGACGCCGGCTTCGGCGCTCCGCGTCCGGCCGCCTCACCCGCGGGTGAGATGCCGCGCCGCCCGGCCCTGCCGCAGCAGCCGCAGCCCGAGGCGCTTCCGCCGGCCGGTCCCGGGGACGGTCGTACCCCGCTGTACGACACGCTGGAGACGAACTGGTTCCACGGCCCGCAGCAGGGTGGCCAGCAGCCGTCCGCTCCCGAGCCCCAGGCACCGGCTCCGGCTCCGTCCGCGGCGCCCGTTCCGCCCATGCCCCGGCGTGGTGACACCGGCTCCGGCGCCGCCGGCACCTGGCGTCCCTCGCCCAACGACGACCTCGTCCGGCAGGCGGAGCGGGTCAAGAAGCCGGCTGCCGGCGGGATCACCACCTCCGGACTTCCGCGCCGGGTTCCCCGTGCCAATTTGGTACCGGGCACCGCCCAGCAGCAGAATCACCAGTCCGGACCCCAGGTTTCGCGTGCGCCCGATGACGTACGCGGACGTCTGACCAATCTCCGCCGGGGCATCCAGCAGGGTCGGCAGGCCAACAACGGCCAGTCGACCGGCGGTTTCCATCTCGGCCCCACTCACCAGCAGGAGCGTTAGTTGAGCCCCATGAGTCAGGCCGCACAGAATCTGAACTGGCTGATCACCAACTTCGTGGACAACACCCCCGGTGTGTCCCACACCGTCGTGGTCTCCGCGGACGGCCTGCTGCTGGCGATGTCGGAAGGCTTCCCGCGCGACCGCGCCGACCAGCTGGCGGCTGTCGCCTCCGGTCTGACGTCGCTGACGGCGGGCGCCTCCCGGATCTTCGAGGGCGGCGCCGTGAGCCAGACGGTCGTGGAGATGGAGCGAGGCTTCCTCTTCCTGATGTCCGTCTCGGACGGTTCCTCACTGGCCGTCCTCGCCCACCCGGACGCCGACATCGGTCTGGTCGGGTACGAGATGGCCCTTCTCGTCGACCGTGCGGGCACCGTCCTCACGCCCGACCTGCGCGCCGAGCTCCAGGGCAGTCTGCTCCACTAGGCGGCCATGCAGCGGACACCAGTCACAATCCCCCCAGGTACTACCCACAACCCTCACCCGTCCGGCCGCCTCAGACCCCCCACCGGCCCCTTCAGACGGCAAGCCGACACACTGCTGTCACGCCCGGAGGATTCATGACCCCGCCACCCGCCTCACCTGATCCGTACGGCGCACTGCACCACGCGTCGTACGACGGTGAAGGCGACCAGCCGCTGGTCCGTCCCTATGCCATGACCGGCGGCCGGACCCGGCCGCGCTACCAGCTCGCGATAGAGGCGCTGGTCAGCACCACGGCCGACCCGGCGCACCTGGGGACCCTGCTCCCCGAGCACCAGCGGATCTGCCACCTGTGCCGTGAGGTCAAGTCGGTGGCCGAGGTCTCGGCGCTGCTGTCCATGCCGCTCGGTGTGGCCCGCATCCTCGTGGCGGACCTGGCGGAAGCCGGCATGGTGGCCATCCACCAGCCGGGCAACGGAGAGGCCGGCGGCGCGCCGGATGTGACACTGCTCGAAAGGGTGCTCAGTGGACTTCGCAAGCTCTAACGGCGGGACGGGCCGTGCCACCACGTCGGCGAAGATCGTGGTGGCAGGGGGCTTCGGCGTGGGTAAGACCACGTTCGTCGGCGCCGTTTCGGAGATCAATCCGCTGCGCACCGAAGCCGTGATGACGTCCGCGTCCGCGGGCATCGACGACCTCACACACACCGGGGACAAGACCACCACCACGGTGGCCATGGACTTCGGACGCATCACCCTGGACCAGGACCTGATCCTGTACCTCTTCGGCACCCCCGGACAGGACCGCTTCTGGTTCATGTGGGACGACCTCGTACGCGGCGCCATCGGCGCCGTCGTCCTCGTCGACACCCGCCGCCTCGCCGACTGCTTCCCCGCCGTCGACTACTTCGAGAACAGCGGCCTCCCCTTCGTCATCGCCCTCAACGGCTTCGACGGACACCAGCCCTACACGCCCGACGAGGTGCGCGAGGCCCTCCAGATCGGCCCCGACGCCCCGATCATCACCACCGACGCCCGCCACCGCGCGGACGCCAAGAGCGGTTTGATCACGCTGGTGGAGCACGCCCTGATGGCACGTCTCAAGTAGACGCAAGTCGGTATTGGCGTACGGAAGTTGTTGTAGTCGCCCGGGGGCGGACTGTGTCCTTTGACACGATCCGCCCCCGTGTTCATAACGTTTCGACAGAGAATTGCGTTCGCATCAACACCCGATGCGTTCGACTGGTACCACTCTGCTCATGTGAGCCCCGCCTTTTGACGGGGCTCGCTCTTTATGCCCGTTTTATCTGCGGCGTGGACCACTCGGAATGGCTCATTCCGACTGTTTGGAACGCGACCGGTCCCCGTGCTGGAATTCGACGAACTACCGAGTAGTACGGCCCCCTGAACGAAAAACTTCGGCACAACGTTGGTGCCGACGCCGAGAGGTTGTTGGTCGAGTGAGGCGAAGCAACGAGGGCTCCCCGGCGCAGCCGGAGCGGGGCAACTTCACCCCGCCGCCGCGCGCCGGGGCGTCGTCCGCGGACATGTCCGCGCCCGAACCGGCCGGTGGCTCCACCAACCGGCTGTCCCCGCGCAACTGGCGGGTGCCCACGAAGCTGAACGCGATCCTCCTGATCCCCGCACTGGTCGGCCTGATCATGGGCGGCTTCCAGGTGAAGGGATCGATCGACACCTGGAACGAGGCCCAGGACGCCGAGAAGACCGCGCTGGTCGTGCGCGCGGCCTCGGAGTACGGGCAGGCGCTGCTCAACGAGCGTGACCTGTCCGCTCAGCCGCTCCTGTCGAACAAGCGCACCGCCGACGTCGTCGAGCAGGCCCGCGCCACCACGGACGAAGCCGCGGCGAAGTTCGACGAAGCCGTCAAGGGCATGCCGCAGAAGCAGGGCCTGGAGCGCCGCCTCAAGCTGTTCAAGGTGGAGGAGCCCCTCCTCCCCGGCCTGCGCAAGGCGGCCTACGCCGAGGCGATGGACCCGGTGAAGACCGAAGAGGGCTACACCAAGGTCCAGCACTCCCTGATGGAGTTCTCCAACGAGCTCGGGCTCGGTACCGGCAACATCACCAGCTACGGCCGTACGGTCTACGCGATCGAGCTCGCCAAGGCCGCAGAATCGCTTCAGCGCTCCATCGGTATGCACCTGCTGGTCCGTCCCAGCCAGAAGCGCGACACGTTCCAGGCGCAGGTCAAGGCGTTCGGCTCGTACAACTACCTGGAGCAGATCGCCCTCGGCGAGTTCGTCTCCGGTGGTACGGAGGCCGATGCCACCCGCCTCAAGACCGTGATGGCCGGCAAGGCCGCCGAGGGCGCCAAGCAGCTGAAGACGGCCGCCGAGCAGGCCCAGGCCGCCGGCAAGCCGTTCGTGCCGCCGCCGAGCATCGACGGTTCGGTCTTCGACGGCATGGCCCAGCAGATCGGTCAGGGCAAGTCGCCCGCCGAGCTGCGGGCGAAGGGGATCACCCCCGAGACCTGGATGGCCGCCGCCACCGCCAAGTTCGACGGTTACTCCACGGTCGAGGACGAACTCGTCGACAAGGCCGTGACCGAGGCCGCGGACATCTCGTCCGACGCCAAGACCGACGCCATCGTCAACGCGGCGATCGTGATCGTCGCGCTGCTCGCCGCCTTCATCATCGCCGGGCTCATGGCCCGCCAGATGAGCCGCTCGATGCGCCAGCTGCGTACCGCCGCCTTCGGCATCGCCGAGCAGCGGCTGCCGATGCTCGTCGACCAGCTGTCGCGGACCGACCCGGGCCGGGTCGACACCCGGGTCCAGCCCATCCCGATCAACACCCAGGACGAGATCGGCGAGGTCGCCCGCGCCTTCGACCAGGTGCACCGCGAGGCCGTCCGGCTCGCCGCCGAGCAGGCCATGCTGCGGGGCAACGTCAACGCGATCTTCACCAACCTCTCGCGCCGCAACCAGTCGCTCATCGAGGGCCAGCTGACCCTCATCACCGACCTGGAGAACAACGAGGCGGACCCGGACCAGCTGGAGAGCCTCTTCCGGCTGGACCACCTGGCCACCCGTATGCGCCGTAACGGTGAGAACCTCCTCGTTCTCGCGGGCGAGGAGCCGGGCCGCCGCTGGAACCAGCCCGTTCCGCTGGTCGACGTCCTGCGGGCCGCCTCCTCCGAGGTGGAGTCGTACGAGCGCATCGAGCTCACCGGCGTACCGGAGAGCGAGATCCACGGGCAGGCCGTGACCGACCTCGTCCACCTGCTGGCCGAGCTGCTGGAGAACGCCACCACGTTCTCCTCCCCGCAGACCAAGGTCCGGGTCACCGCGACCCGGCTGCCCGACGGCCGGGTGATGGTCGAGATCCACGACAAGGGCATCGGCCTCACCGCCGAGGACTTCGCGGACATCAACCACAAGCTGGCCAACCCGCCAACCGTGGACGCAGCCGTCTCGCAGCGCATGGGTCTCTTCGTGGTCGGCCGTCTCGCCGACCGGCACGGCATCCGCGTCCAGCTGCGCCCCTCGGGCGAGCAGGCCGGTACCACCTCGCTGGTCATGCTGCCGGACGCGATCACCCACGGTGGCGGTGGCGAGGCCTCCGCGCAGGACGACTTCACGGTCTCCTCGATCATTCCGGAGCAGCAGCAGGCGTTCGACCCGATGCCGCACCAGTCCACGATGCGTACGGCGGCCGAGCTCGGCTTCGACGACTCGCGGTACGAGATACCGGAAGCGGACGCGCAGCTGGACCCGGTCGGCCGCTCCCTCCTGCGGGAGGAGCGACGGGCCGCGCTGGAGGCCCAGGCGGGGGACCGCCCGGCGTTCCAGGACGAGACGCAGCAGTACGGGCCGGGCCCGTACGGCCAGGACCAGTACGCCCAGGAGCCGCAGTCCGCGCAGCAGGGGTACGAGCAGGCGTCGTACGAGGCTCCCTACGAGCCGTACGGCACCGAGGCCGGCTATCCGCAGCAGGGTCAGCAGGGTGGCTATCCGGAAGCGGCGTATGGCGCTCCGGAAGCCCAGCAGGCCCAGTACGGCGAGCAGTTCAACTCCGCCGCAGCCCCGTCCCACCAGGATGACTGGCCCGGTCAGGGCGGCTATCAGGGGGCCTATGAGCCCGCGCCGCAGGCTGAAGCGGAATCCGTACCGAGTGCTCCCGCGGAGCTTCAGGAGCGCGTAGGCTTCGACCGTTCGGGACCCGTCCCGAACGCCGCGCAGGAGATGACCGAAGCCGGTCTGCCGCGGCGGGGCGGTGCGCAGCACTGGCAGCCCACCGGTCGCGGTAACGAGTCGTCGGCCGTGGCACAGCAGGACGCACCGCAGCCGCCGTCCGCCCCGGTGAACGGCGAGGGTCCCGACGACTGGCGCTCCACGAACGACGAGCGCTGGGAGCGGGCGGAGAAGCTCCGCGACCCGAAGGCGGGCGGGATCACCCCGTCCGGTCTCCCCCGCCGCGTGCCCAAGGCCAATCTGGTCGAGGGCACGGCGGAGCAGACGCAGCAGGGCGGCCCCCAGGTCTCCCGCGCACCCGAGGACGTCCGTGGCAGGTTGAGCAATCTGCGGCGCGGTGTCCAGCGGGGCCGCGATGCGGGGTCGGACGCAAGTAACACCTACAACCAGGAGCGTTAGTGTGAGCCCGATGAGCCAGGCGGCGCAGAATCTGAACTGGTTGATCACCAACTTCGTGGACAGCACCCCCGGGGTGTCGCACACGGTGGTGGTCTCCGCTGACGGCCTGCTGCTGGCGATGTCCGAAGGTTTCCCGCGCGACCGCGCCGACCAGCTGGCGGCTGTCGCCTCCGGTCTGACGTCGCTGACCGCGGGTGCTTCCCGGATCTTCGAGGGCGGCGCCGTTAATCAGACCGTTGTGGAGATGGAGCGAGGATTCCTCTTCATCATGTCCATCTCCGACGGCTCCTCACTGGCCGTCCTGGCCCATCCGGACGCCGATATCGGTCTGGTTGGGTACGAAATGGCGCTTCTGGTGGATCGCGCGGGCAGCGTTCTCACCCCGGATCTCCGTGCGGAGCTCCAGGGAAGTCTTCTTAACTAGTAGACAGACAGTGCGTTTCTCGCCACCGCGCCATAAGGTGCGGTGGCGCGACCCCACTGGGTTCAGCGATCGGCATTCGGAGGAGGAAGCGTGACAGCACCCACAGGCGGACACCCATATGAGGGTGGTCAGCGGGTTCCGGGTGAGCACGGCGACAACCGTTTCAACTTCCCCTCCGCGCCCGGCAGACAGGGTTCGTATCAGCCACAGAAGCCCTACCAGCAGCCGCAGAGCCAGCAGGGGTCCGACTGGCCCCAGCAGGGCTCCGACTGGCCGCAGCAGGGCTCGTGGCCGCAGCAGCAGCCCCAGCAGCCGTACGAATCGCCCCAGGCGCCCCGTATTCAGCCGGTGCAGCCGCGGCGAGCCGCGGCGCCCGCGCCCGCGGCCCACAACCCGCTGGTCCGTCCGTACGCCATGACCGGCGGCCGGACCCGGCCGCGTTACCAGCTCGCCATCGAGGCGCTGGTCAGCACCACGGCCGATCCGTCGAGGCTGCAAGGGCAGTTGCCCGAGCACCAGCGGATCTGCCGGCTCTGCGTGGAGATCAAGTCGGTGGCCGAGGTCTCGGCCCTTCTCTCGATCCCCCTCGGCGTTGCCCGGATCCTCGTCGCCGACCTGGCAGAGGCCGGACTCGTCGCTATCCATCAGCCCGGCGGCGACGAGGCTGCCGGCGGCCAACCAGACGTGACACTGCTCGAAAGGGTGCTCAGTGGACTTCGCAAGCTCTAGCGGCGGAGCGGCCCGCTCCACTACCTCGGCGAAGATCGTGGTGGCAGGGGGCTTCGGCGTGGGTAAGACCACGTTCGTCGGCGCCGTTTCGGAGATCAATCCGCTGCGCACCGAAGCCGTGATGACGTCCGCGTCCGCGGGCATCGACGACCTCACACACACCGGGGACAAGACCACCACCACGGTGGCCATGGACTTCGGACGCATCACCCTGGACCAGGACCTGATCCTGTACCTCTTCGGCACCCCCGGACAGGACCGCTTCTGGTTCATGTGGGACGACCTCGTACGCGGCGCCATCGGCGCCGTCGTCCTCGTCGACACCCGCCGCCTCGCCGACTGCTTCCCCGCCGTCGACTACTTCGAGAACAGCGGCCTCCCCTTCGTCATCGCCCTCAACGGCTTCGACGGACACCAGCCCTACACGCCGGACGAGGTGCGCGAGGCCCTGCAGATCGGCCCGGACACGCCGATCCTGACGACGGACGCCCGCCACCGCGCGGACGCCAAGAGCGCGCTCATCACGCTGGTCGAGCACGCCCTCATGGCCCGCCTGCGCTGACGGTCCCGGTATACGGCGAAGGCCCCGCACTCCTTGGGAGTGCGGGGCCTTTCGTGCGCGGCCCGAGCGGCGCGCGCGGCGGTTCTCAGCCCTGCCAGCTGTGCGGGGCGCGGAAGCCGGGCGTGCGCTCCAGACGGCGCCATCCGGCGGTGTTACGGCCTCGGCGGGCGGGTGCGGCGGGCTGGGCCGCCGCGCGGGCGAGCAGGACGGCGGTGATGGCCGCCAGCTCCTCGGGGTCGGCGAGACCCTTCTCGACACGCAGCACGGACTCGGCGGGAGTGGTGGTCATGGATGTGTCTCCGTCTTCTCGGCAGGATGGCGCGGGCTTCGGCGGGGTCACCCGCGTCGGCTGCCCTACTGCGGCGGGTTGCCGTGCTTACGGGACGGCAGGTCGGCGTGCTTGTTGCGGAGCATCGCGAGCGAGGCGATCAGGACTTCGCGCGTCTCGGCGGGGTCGATGACGTCGTCGACCAGCCCGCGCTCGGCCGCGTAGTACGGGTGCATGAGCTCGGCCTTGTACTCCTTGACCATGCGGGCCCGCATGGTTTCGGAATCCTCGGCCTCCGCGATCTGGCGGCGGAAGATGACGTTGGCCGCACCTTCCGCGCCCATCACCGCGATCTCGTTGGTGGGCCAGGCGTAGGTGAGGTCGGCTCCGATGGACTGGGAGTCCATGACGATGTACGCGCCTCCGTATGCCTTGCGCAGGATCAGGCTGATCCTCGGCACGGTCGCGTTGCAGTACGCGTAGAGCAGCTTCGCTCCGTGCCGGATGATCCCACCGTGCTCCTGATCGACGCCCGGCAGGAAGCCGGGTACGTCCAGCAGAGTGACGATCGGGATGTTGAACGCGTCGCACATCTGGACGAAACGGGCCGCCTTCTCGGACGCCTCGATGTCCAGGACGCCTGCCATGGCCAGCGGCTGGTTGGCGACGATGCCGACGACCTGACCGTCCAGGCGGGCGAGGGCGCAGACGATGTTGCGGGCCCAGCGCTCGTGGATCTCCAGGTAGTCGCCGTCGTCGACGAGCTCCTCGATCACCTTGTGCATGTCGTACGGGCGGTTGCCGTCCGCGGGGACCAGGTCGAGCAGGGTGTCGCCGCGCCGGTCGGCCGGGTCGTCGCTCGTGACCGTGGGCGGGTTCTCCCGGTTGTTGGAGGGCAGCATCCCGATCAGGTAGCGGACCTCGGCGATGCAGGTCTCCTCGTCGTCGTACGCGAAGTGCGCGACGCCCGAGGTCTCGGCGTGCACGTCCGCGCCGCCGAGTCCGTTCTGGGTGATCTCCTCACCGGTGACCGCCTTGACGACGTCCGGTCCCGTGATGAACATCTGCGAGGTCTCGCGGACCATGAAGACGAAGTCGGTGAGGGCGGGGCTGTAGGCCGCGCCGCCCGCGCAGGGGCCGAGCATCACGCTGATCTGCGGGATGACACCGGACGCCCGGGTGTTGCGCTGGAAGATCCCGCCGTATCCGGCGAGCGCGGAGACGCCCTCCTGGATACGGGCGCCGGCGCCGTCGTTCAGGGACACCAGCGGGGCACCCGCCGAGATGGCCATGTCCATGATCTTGTGGATCTTCGTGGCGTGGGCCTCGCCCAGCGCCCCGCCGAAGATGCGGAAGTCGTGGGCGTAGACGAAGACCGTGCGGCCCTCGACGGTGCCCCATCCGGTGATGACGCCGTCGGTGTACGGCTTCTTCGCCTCCAGGCCGAACCCGGTCGCCCGGTGCCGGCGCAGCTGCTCGACCTCCTTGAACGAACCCTCGTCGAGCAGCAGTGCGATGCGCTCGCGGGCCGTCAGCTTGCCCTTGGCGTGCTGGGCCTCGGTCGCCCGGTCACTCGGTCCCCGCCGGGCCTGCTCACGCAGGGCCAGCAGTTCGGCCACCCGGCCACGGGTGTCGCTCGGCTCGCTCGGGGTCTCGTCCACAACGGTCATGTACTGACCCTACGAAGCCGACCGCACAAATCGTGCCGTCGACTCCGTACAGTCTCCTGCCCCGTTTCCTGGTGGGCCTCAACAGAACCCGAACGCCGAGCAGGCGTTCCACCAGCTCACAGGCCTTCCGCTTTGTGGGCCCCCGACAAAGCGGAAGGTGTGTCGCCGGACACGGCCCGGTGCCGTGTCGGGCGACAGGTTCACCCGGTCGTCCGGGTACCGCTCAAGGACGGACGGAACGCGGCCTAGCGGAACGCGCACCGCAGGGTGCGGCCCGCGACGCCGGGCGTGACGCGCAGGACCAGGTTCCTGCCGGTGGACCGGACCTCGATGCCGGGGGCGGTGGCGACGACTTCCCGTACGGGACGGTTCCAGACCACGTCCACGGGGGCGCCGGTCCGGTCGGGTCCGCTCACACAGAGCGTAGTGGAGTACCTCCCCGTTCTGACGAGCACGCTCGCCGGGCCCGAGACGCTGAGCGGGCCCGCCGTGCCGGGCTGCCAGAAGTTGGCGGCCGTCACACCCAGCGAGCCGATCGCCACGGCCTGGACGGCGGAGGTGTTGGCGAGGATCTTCAGCCAGTCGCCGTCGGCCGCGCGGGCGGCGACGGTGCGCCGGGAGGCGCCCGGCATCAGCAGGTACGCGTACCGGGCGTCCACCGGATCGACGCCGTGGTCGAGCCAGAGCGTCTGATAGCGGCGGGTGCGGCGTTCGGTGGTGCTGGTGGTGTTGATGTCGCTCCAGGAACCGGTGCGGTCCTCCCGCAGGGTGCGCAGGCCCGCGCCGCCGGGGAAGACCCAGCCGCCGTGACCCTCCAGGTGGGCCCAGCGGGGGGCCGTACGGTCCTCGGCGGTGAACACGTTCGTGCCGGCCTCGCCGAGCATGCGGTTGTCGACGACCGTCTCGGCGGAGACTCCGTCCGTGCTCGTGATGCCGGCGCCGAGACAGACCACCGTGTCGGCGACGCAGAACCACGACTTGCGGGCTTCGAGCGTGGAACCGAGCCCCTTGAGGTGCTGCCCCACGGCGGCGAACTCGCCGTCCGTGGCGCCGCCGACCCACTTCACCGCGGGCTTGGGCGCTCCCCACTCGCCACCCGCCCGGTCGGCGAGCCGCTTGGTGGACACGGTCGTTCCCGGCAGGCGGTAGAAGTCGACGGTCGGCCAGAACCAGTCCGTGTACTGGTCCCCGCACGTCTCCCCCGGCCACCAGTAGAGCATTCCGGCGCCGGTGTGCCAGCCGCGTGGATTCTCGCCGTTGCCGCACTCGTAGAACGAGATCCGCTCGGAGGCCATGGAGATGCCGGCGGCCCAGCCGGGCCTGCGGTGCACGGCACGGTCCATGGCGGCGAACAGCTTGTGCGCCACGGGCTCGGGGGCGGCGGGCACGGGCGAGGCGGCGACGGCGTGCAGCCGGGCGAGGTCGGCGACGTTGAACTGGGGGGCGGTGAGCAGCGGCGTCGTGCGGTCCCGGTCGATCCACCCCTTGATCATCGCGGTCCAGCGCTGCTGCTCGGCGGCGGAGGCTCCGCCCGCGAGCAGCGCAATGGCGGCGATCAGGCCCTGCCCGTGGAAGTGGTCGCTGCGCATGACCTTGCGGTCGTCGCTCTTGAGGTAACCGCGGCTGATGGCCCGCCCGTTGACGCTGTCCATCATCAGGCCGTTGTAGATCAGCGGCGCGTAGGCGTTCTCGACCGAGTCCAGGATGATCTGGCGGTTCGGGTCGGTGACCGCCCAGTCCGAGCCGGCGAGGAGGGTGAAGAGGCGGCCCAGTCCGTCGAGCATGACCTGGCCGTACGTACCGGAGTAGGCGACCCAGGTGTGCTGGACGAACGACCCGTCCGCGTAGAGGCCGTCGCCCTTCGTCACGTACGGGAAGACGGGTGAGAGGGCGTCGCGGGCGAGGGCGATCTTCGCCGGGTCGCGGCCGATGACGCCGCGCAGGGCGACGGAGCGGCAGAGGTCGACCCGGTTGGCGCCGGTGCTCGTGCCGGTGTAGTCGGTGAGCACGCTGTCGGGGATGAAGTGGTCGACGGCGGCGCAGGCGGCCTGGCGCTGGGCGTCCGTGAGCTTGTCGTGGAGCCCTGCGTGGATGTCCAGGAGCAGACGCGGGCTGCCGATCTGCCACTCCCACCAGTTGCCGTAGCGGGTCGTCGAGGGGTTGTAGACCGTCGTGGAGAGGTGGTCGAGCCCTCTGACGATGTCGGCGAGGAGGGCCTCGTCGGCGGTGAGGCCGGTGCCCGGCTGGAGGTACGCCTGGGTCATGGTCCACAGGCGGCTGTAGCTCTGGGAGATGCCGGACGGCGGGTCGAAGGTGTAGCCGGGCCACAGCGAGTTGGCGGCCGGTGCCATGGAGGCCCGGAAGCCGGCGGCCAGTTGGCCGGTCTCGCGGAGCCGGGAGGCGAAGGGCTCGGCGGCCGGGTCGAAGCCGGTGCCGAGCGAGAGCCCGACCCAGCGGGCCCTGAGCGTGTCGTACGCGTCCGCGTCCGCGCCCGAGGCGGCGCGCGCGGGGCCGGCGAGCGCGGCGCCGAGTGCGGTGGCCGAGGTGGTGGCGAGGAAGGCGCGGCGGGACCAGGCGGCAGGCAGGAGCGGCACGGGGAGTCCTCCCGGAGCAAGTGGTGTAGACCTGTTGTCCGCTGGTTTAGCACGCGCCCCGAGGCCCTTTCAATGGGCGCGCGGGCTTTGATCGAAAGCGCTTTCTCCCCGGCGGGCTCCCGGAAGGGAAGCGCCACGGCACGGGCGCGGGGCCGGTGCCCCGCGCCCGTGCCTCTGTGCGGGTCAGCTGCCGCAGTGGAAGCGGGCGCTGCCCCAGTCGGCGTGGTCGTTGCCGTTGCCGTCACCACCGTCGCCGACCAGCAGGTCGACGTACTTCGCGCCGGTGACGTCGGCCGTGAGCGTCCAGGCGGTGTCGGCGGCCCGCAGGACGGGCGACTTCACCTTCTCCGTACCGTCGGCCGTGACGGAGAACTGCACGGTGCCGCGGGTGGTCTGCGCATCGTCGACGCCCACCTCGGCGGTGAAGGAGGTGCACCGTCCGCCCAGGTAGTAGCGGACCTTCGCCGGGGCGTGGGTGCCGATGCCCTTGGCGTAGGTGACGCCGCCGATCCTGAGCGGGGTGCCGTCGCCGGTTCCGGTCTCACCGTTGGAGAGATCGCGCTCGACGGGTCCCCAGCCGTTCTCGGAGGCCGTCCAGTCCAGGTCACTGGCCCAGCTGTCGGTGGTGGGCGGCGGCGGCAGGGTCCGTACGGACGTCTGCGCACCGAGCTTCCGGATAGCGCCGCCGACCGTGTACGACGCCTGCGAACCCAGGGTGTACGTCCGGTACTCGGCGTCCACCGGCGGGGTGACCCGCCAGCTGCCGGTGACCTCGGCGCCCGGGGCGACCGAGTCGAAGGTGACGGCGCCCGCGGGCTCCGCCCGCCAGCCCTCGGGCACGGTCAGGCCCACCTCGACGCCCGTCGCCGCCGTCGCCTCGTAGTTGGTGAACGTGGCGGCGACCGTGTTGGCGGTGCCCGGTTCCAGCGTCTCGGCCCCCGCCGCCACGGTGAGCGTGCCACAGGCGGCCCGCTCCCCCGCGGGTGCCGGCCCGAGGTCGGTCACGGTGAAGCCGTCGAGCACGAAGTCGGCGCCCTCGGGGGCGTCACCGCGCTTGCGCAGACCGGTCCAGGTGTCTCCGCAGCCCGCCGTGACGGTCTCGCTGAAGTGGCCGGTGGTGCGCTGCTGTCCGATGGCCGTGGTCCGGGTCTCGACGGAGTCGGGGTCGCCGCTCGCGTCGATCCGGTCGTAGCCGTCGACCCACTCGTAGGCTCCGGCGTGGCTGGACTGGTAGTCGTATTCGACCGTGTAGCGGTGGCCGTCGGCCATCGGCACGGTCCAGGGGGCGGTCCGGTACACGAGACCGGTGTTCTCCTCGTGGGCCTTGAGGGACTCCTTGCCGCCCAGCACGTCGTCGACGAGCTTGCCGTTCCAGCCCGCCTGGGTGTACGGGGCGTGGAGCTGGGAGATGCTGGTGCGGGGGTCCGTCGAACCACCCGCGTCGCCCTTGAGGAACGGCCCCCAGCCCTGGTCGACGTCCTCGAAGTCCTCGTGGACGACGGTGTTGTCGCGGGTGGCCGGGGCGTTGGCGACGAGCCGTACGTCATCGGCGCGTACCGTCGCCGCACTGCCCTTCGCCGCCTCGATCCGGAGCGTGGTCCGGCCGCTCGCCGGGGCGGTGAAGTTCACCTTGGCCCGCTGGAAGTAGCTGCCGTGCCAGTCGGACGCGGCGACCTGGTCCCGGGCGGTGGAGCGGTTCACGGTGACGGACTTCCCGCCGGCCGAGAGGGTGGTGCGCCGGGCCTGGCCCGGTTCGACCTCGATCAGTGCGGAGGCGGTGTACCGCTTGCCGGGCTCCAGGCCCTCGACGCTCTGCGCGAGCGCCGCCGTGCCGGTGCCGGAGAGCTTCGCGCTGTTGCGGCCCCGGTCGTCGGTGTGCCGGGCGGCGGTGCCTGTCGTCGACCAGCTGTCGAGCCCGTTGTCGTTGAAGCCGGGATCGTCGATCGGGCCCCCCTCGCCCCACCGCGGGTCCGTGGCCTGCGGCGCCTGGTCCGGGTAGAGGACGTACGGCTGCCCGGCCGCGGCCTTCAGCGTGATCCTCCCGTTCACCGGGCGCACGGTGGCCGTCTTCTTCCGGCCGTTGTCGGTGAGCTCGTAGACGGTGTACGCGCCCGTCGAGGGCACCGCCCAGCTGCTCGTACCGCCCGACTTGCTGTAGTGGTACAGCTTCTTGCCGCCGTCCCACGGCAGCAGGTAGTCCGTACCGCTGAGGACCGTGCGGCCGTGGTCGTAGAACGTCCGCTTGCCGTTCTCGACCGTGCCCCGGACCCCGCCGGTGAAGGTGATGTCGCCGGCCGCCTTGTCCCAGCGGGTGATCTTCTGGTGCTGGAGGTACTTGGCGGGCAGGTTCTTCTGCCAGATGTTGTCGTAGAAGGCGTTCCAGTCGGTCTCGCCGGTCCAGCCCTCGAACTCCTCGATCGCCGTCTGGCCAAGGACCGGGTCGTTGTTCCAGACGTCCTTCTCACCGTTGCGGATGAACCGGATGATCTGCGAGTTGAGGCCCTTGTTGGTGGCGCCGCCGTAGCTGAGGTCGTTGGCCCAGTGGGACCAGAGCGAGGCGCGCTCGAACTTGTCGGCCCATTCGGTGGCGACGTTCCAGCCCTGCTTCCGCACGGCCTGGAGGGTCTTGTCGGCGATCCAGCCGTGCGAGTAGTACACGTCGATGTAGAGCAGGCTGAGATTGCTGTCGGTCTCGTCGCGCAACTGCTGGAAACGCCGGGCCAGGTCACCGCTGTTGATGTCGCGGCGCTGGTCGATGTAGTAGCTCTGGTTGAGCCAGTTCCAGCCCGGCTTGCTCTTGTCGACGAGCTGCTCGTCGAACGCGTTCGCCTCGGGGTACGACTCGGTGGCGTTGACGTGCACGCCGAACGTGGCACCCCACCGTTTGCCCTGCTTGAGCAGCTTGTTGAGGTCCTTCAGCCCGCCGGCGCGCTTGTTGTAGTTGCCGCCGTAGTCCGGGTGGGCGGAGTCGTGGCCCTCGGAGCCGTACCCCTTGAGGAGGGCCATCTGCCCGAGCCCGTCGGTCGCCAGGGAGACGCGTTTCACGTCGTCGAGCGTGCGCAGGAAGGGGTGCGTCGCCTGGCTGGCGAAGTTGAACGGGATGTGGGTGATGACCCGGTTCGCGGTCTCGTCACCGCCCGGTGCGGCGACGCCGATCGAGCGGAAGGCGACGGCGCCGTCCTGCCAGTCCACGGTCCTGTCGCCGTTGGCGTCGGGCGTGACGACGACCTTCGCCCAGGGCAGGTCCGCCCCGCTCTCGGGCTCCGGCGCACCGGCGCCCCGGTAGGTCCACTGTCCGGACCAGACGCCGACCCGGACGCTGCCGTCCGCCGCCTTGCGCGCCTGGTGCCAGAAACGGGCGTCGTCGCCGCCGGTGGCGCCGGACGGCTTGTCGTACGAGGAGTTGGACTCGACGGCCGCGGCGAGGGAGCCGGTGTTGACGAGGGCGTACGAGGCGCCCACGGGGGCGGCGTCGGCGGCGGTCTCCGCCGTGACCTTCCCGAAGACGTCGGCGGTCTTCGTCGAGTCCGGGTCGAGGCGGGTGAAGGCGGTCGCGGCACCGGTGTCCGTGGAGCCGACCGAGACCAGGTCGTGGCCGGGTATGTCGATGGTGCCGACACGGAAGGCCTCGGTGTCGCGTACGGCGGTCACCTTGAAGGTGGTGGCGCGCCCGGAGACCTCGATGGCCGCGTCGATCTCGACGCCCGGCAGGTCGGGGAAGGTGAGCGTGTAGCGGGCGGCCGTGGCGGTGACCTCGGGCGCCGCCTTGAGCCGCACCGGGCGGGCGGCTCCGTTGAGGGTGATCTCGGTGACCGGCCGCGTGCTGCCGGCCAGCTGCCCGCCGCCGGCCCGGTCGGTGTACGACAGGACGCGGGGGAAGTCGTCGGCGACGGCGACCGACAGCTGCGCCGATCCGATCACGGCGGAGCCGGCGGCGTCGGCCGCGGCGGGGAGAGGGGCGGCGGCTACGGCGGGGAGGGTGGTCCCCACGAGCGCCAGGACGGCTGCTGAGGCGGCGGCGACAGCGCCCGCCGAAGTGAATCTTCGCGACATGGGGCCTGAGTAGTCCCCGTGTCCGGACACCGTCAACGGCGTACGGCCCGGATGGGCTTACCAGTCCAACAACCGCCCCGCGTTAGTCCAAGTGGGAGGGGAGCGGTCCGGGGCGGGATCGCGTTCGGTTCCTGTTCACCAAGGGCAGGCGATCAAGGACAGCCAGTCGCCAAACTCCCGACTGGGGCGTTGAGTTGTGAAGACATCTGACTTTTGAGAGCGCTCTCAGTCGTAACTCTTGACGCTCCGCCGGAGCATCGTGAAAGTGGTGCGCACCGCAGACGCCCCCACCGCGTCACCTCCCCGGTCCACCCCCCAGATGTCCGTCTGCGGCCCCCACCTCTCGGGAGTACCTCGTGATCTCGCGCAGACTGTTCCTGACCGGCGCCGCCGCCTCCGCGACCGCGCTCACCTATCCCCTCTGGGGCGGCGCCCTGAGCCCGCACGCCTCCGCCGCACCGGCCACCTGCGAACTGGCCCTGGAGAACCGCTCACTGCCGGGCACGGTGAACGCGTACGTGACCGGCCACGAGCAGGGCACCGGCCGCTGGGTGCTGCTACGGGCCGACGGCGGCGTCTACCGCCCCGACTCCCCCGGCGCTCCGCAGACCCCGCTGCCGGTCGACTGCGCCATCCCGCTGAAGGGGGCGGGCGCCGGACCCGTGGTCCTGACACTCCCCCAGATGTACGGGGCGAGGATCTACTTCGTACGCGACGCCAAGCTGGACTTCTACCTCAACCCGGGTCCTTCGCTGGTCGAGCCGGCCTTCGCGACGCCCACCGACCCGAACTACGGGCGGACCTGGTCGTTCTGCGAGTTCACGTTCAACCCGCAGCAGCTGTACGCGAACATCAGCTACGTCGACCTGGTGACCGCGCTGCCGATCGGCCTGAACCTCCAGGGCGACACCACGCACACCGTCGCGCCGCTCCCGGACGGCGCGGTACAGCGGATCGCCGACGGCCTCACCGCCCAGGCCGCCTTGGACGGGCAGCCCTGGGACAAGCTGGTCACCAGAGGCCCGGACGGGAAGGTCCTGCGGGTCGTCTCGCCGCAGAACCTGATGGCCCCGTTCTTCGACCGGCCGGACCAGATGCCGTTCCGCGATCTGTTCACGGCACAGATCGACGAGGTCTGGCAGAAGTACCGCACGACCGACCTGCGGATCGACCTCCAGGGCGGCCGGGGCACCCTGGCCGGCCGGGTCGTCGGTGACACGCTGACGTTCGAGGGCGGCCACACCTTCGCCAAGCCCGCCTCGAAGGACATCTTCACCTGCAACCACGGGCCGTTCACGAACAACCCGGGCGCCTCCGACGACAAGAAGGCGCTGCTGGCCAGGCTCGCGGCGGGCTTCAACCGCTCGATCATGCTCAGCCATCCGCAGCAGCCGAACGGCACCACGGTGGCGGACTACTACCGGGGCGCGGTGACCAACCACTGGTCCCGGATCGTCCACGCCAACTCCCCGATCGGCTACGCGTTCCCGTACGACGACGTACGCCCCGACGGCCAGCCGGACGTCTCCGGAGCCGCGTACGACGGCAACCCGAGGCGCTTCACGGTGAGCGTCGGCTCCTGACCCCACCGTCGCGTACGAGTGCCCCCGTCCCGCCGGACGGGGGCACTCCCGCGTACGGCTCAGCAGCCGCCGCAGTTGTAGTACGTCACGTCCCAGTGGTTGCCCTCGTCCGCGTAGATGTTGCCGGAACCGGACCGGTACTGGGGTGCGCCGTCGCCGCGCACACCTATGTAGGTGAAGACGCCGTGGACGTAGTTGGTGAGGCAGGTGGTCTTGGAGAAGTCGAGCTTGTAGCCGTTCCAGTGCGAGTACGTGCCACTGGCGTGCCCGGTCTCGGTGCCCCCGGTGATGTTCAGCGCGCAGCCGGTGGCGCTCTTGAGCGTCTGGGCGCCCTGGGCACTGGCCAGATTGAGCTGCTCGAACGAGGTGCAGGTGGAGTTGTACCGGTCGGAGCAGCCGCCGGAGGACGACCACGTGATGTTGGAGGAGCGGAACATCGAGGTGGCGGTGGAGTGGCTGATCTTGGTGACGGCGAAGGCGTCGGTCGCGCCTCCGACGACACCGACGCCGGGGGCGAAGAGAGCGCCGAGGACGAGCGCTAGGGCGGTCAGGACGGAGCGGAGCTTCGGACGGTACGACATGGGGGATTCCTCCTGCTCATGACAATCAGAGTGAGGCAGTCGCCTTGCGGCGGGCAGGGCAGATAGTGCCCGAGTTCTACGCGCGTCCGCCAGAGGGCTGCGCCCACCGGATGAGCGGAACGGCTACTTCCGGACCGGCCTGGACCCTTGATGTTGAACTTTGAACTAGATTGGTCTACAGTCAATCTCGTTGAAGGTTAAACAACCTTTCGACAGCCGCTCGATCACGTCCCCCGAGGAGGAGCCATGGCTCTGTTCAACCGCAAGAACAACGACGCCCCGTCCACGACCGCCACGCTCACGGTGGACCCCGCACTGGCCGCCCTGACCGGCGACTACGTGATCGACCCGGCCCACAGCAGCATCGGCTTCACCGTGCGCCACGCCATGGTCACCAACGTGCGCGGATCCTTCGGTGAGCACGAGGGCAGCCTGAAGCTGGACGGCGCCGACCCGGCGAACTCCGCCGCCTCGATCGACGTCAAGATCGCCAGCATCGACACCGGTATCGCGGACCGTGACGGACACCTGGTCAGCGGCGACTTCTTCGACGCCGAGAAGTTCCCGGTCATGTCCTTCCGGTCCACCGGCGCCGAGCAGCTCGGTGGCGACAAGTACCGCGTCACCGGCGACCTCACCATCAAGGACGTCACGCGTCCGCTCGCCATCGACCTGGAGTTCAACGGCTCCGCCACCGACGTCTACGGCAACGAGCGCGTCGGCTTCGAGGGCGGCGCGGACATCCTGCGCTCCGACTGGGGCCTGACCTGGAACGCGGCGCTGGAGACCGGCGGCGTGATGGTCAGCGACAAGGTCAAGCTGAACTTCGACATCTCCGCGATCAAGGCCGCCCCGCAGGCCTGATCCCCGCAGCACCACCGTACGACCGAGCGCGCCCGCCTTCACTCCTCCACCGGGGAGGAAGGCGGGCGCTCGGCGTGTGCGGCCGTCCGCCTCACCGCCGGTACGCGGCCACCGCCTCACGGGTGTCCTCGGCGATCAGGTCCGCGTTGATCGCCGCCGCGGCCTTCAGCCCCGCGCTCGCGGCCCCCATGACCTGCTCCATCAGGCTGGCGACGTTTCCGGCCACCCAGACCCCGGGGACGTGCGTCGCCCCGGCCGGATCGGCGGCGACGTAGGTGCCGACCACGTGCCCGGCCACCTCCTGCTCGGTCGCCGCGAGGCCCAGGCTCAGCAGGACCTGGGAGCGCGCGGTGAAGCGGGGCTGGACGACGAGCGCCTGCCGGGCGATCACCCGTCCGCCGGCCAGCCGCACCCCGGTGAGCCGGTCGTCGGTCACCTCCAGCCCGGTCACCTCCCCGTCCACGACGGCGATGCCCCGGGCGGCGAGCTGCTCGTACTCCTCGTCGGCCGGTTCGGGTCCGGTGTGACGGAAGAGCGTGACGTCCTCGCTCCACTGGCGCCACATCAGCGCCTGGTGCGCGGCCATCGGACTCACGGCGAGGACGCCGACCGGGAGGTCCCTGACCTCCCAGCCGTGGCAGTACGGGCAGTGCAGCACCTCGCGGCCCCACCGTTCGGCCAGGCCCGGCACCGGGGGCAGCTCGTCGGCCAGGCCGGTGGTCACCAGCAGCCGGCGCGCCAAGACAGCGCTCCCGTCCTCGCGTACGACGCGGAAGCCCTCCCCGCCGGGGAGCTTCTCGGCGGAGACCGCGGCGCCATCGGCGAACTCGGCGCCGTACCCGGCCGCCTCCTCGCGCCCGGCTGCCAGGAGTTCCGAGGGGGCGGTGCCCTCACGGCCCAGATAGTTGTGCACGTGGGACGCGGGAGCGTTGCGCGGCCGGCCCGCGTCGATCACCAGCACCGAACGCCTCGCCCTGGACAGGGCCACCGCGCCGCTCAGACCGGCCGCCCCGCCGCCCACCACCACTACGTCGTACCGCTGCTTGTCGTCGTCCATACGAAACACCTCCATGGACGGAGATGGTGCGCGGAGTACCGCTGTACCGACAAGTTAGATTGCCGTAACGGCAAACGCATGGTGTGGCCGAATCTAGTCGTCGTCCGTCGGACCGATCGCCTGCTCCGACCAGATGACCTTGCCCGTGGGCGTGTAGCGGGTGCCCCAGCGTTCGGCGAACTGGGCGACGAGGAACAGACCGCGGCCACCCTCGTCGGTCGTCGCCGCGTAGCGCAGGTGCGGCGAGGTGCTGCTGGTGTCGGAGACCTCGCAGACCAGGCTGCGGTCGTACAGCAGCCGGACCTCGATGGGCCCGGTGCCGTAACGGATGGCGTTGGTGACCAGCTCGCTCAGGATGAGCTCGGTGACGAACGCCTCCTCGTCCAGCCCCCGCTCGCCGAGCCAGCGGGCCACTCCCTTACGCACTCCGGCGACCGCCGAGGGCTCGGGGGCCACCTCCCACCGGGCGACCCGGCCGGAGTCGAGACGGCGGGTGCGGGCCACCAGGAGGGCGACGTCGTCGGTGGGGTGGCTGGGCAGCAGGGCCTCGATCACGTCGTCGCAGGTCTCCTCCGGCGTCCGGTCGGCGTGCGCCAGAGCGGTACGCAGCATGTCGAGGCCGACGTCGAAGTCCCGGTCCCTGCGTTCGACGAGGCCGTCGGTGAAGAGGACGAGACGGCTGCCCTCCGGCACGGCGAACTCGGTCGACTCGAAGGGCATGCCGCCGATCCCGAGCGGCGGGCCGGGAGAGGTCTCGGGGAACTCGACGGTGCCGTCGGGCAGGACCAGCGCCGGGCCGGGGTGCCCGGCCCGGGCCATGCAGCACTTCCCGGAGACCCCGTCGTAGATCGCGTACAGACAGGTGGCCCCGGCGATCCCCGCGTCGGAACCGTCGTCCGTGCCGTCCTGGTCCATCCGGGCGACCAGTTCGTCGAGGTGGCCGAGGAGTTCGTCGGGCGGCAGGTCCAGCGTGGAGAAGTTGTGGACCGTGGTGCGCAGCCGGCCCATCGTGGCCGCCGCGTGCAGCCCGTGACCGACGACGTCGCCGACCACCAGGGCGACCCTGGCTCCGGACAGCGGGATCACGTCGAACCAGTCACCGCCCACGCCCGCCTGGGCGGGCAGATAGCGGTACGCCACGTCGAGCGTGTTCTGATCGGGCACGCGCCTGGGCAGCAGGCTGCGCTGGAGCGTGACGGCCATCTCGTGCTCACGGGTGTAGCGGCGGGCGTTGTCGATGCTCACCGCGGCCCTCGCCACCAGTTCCTCGGCGAAGGAGAGGTCATCCTGGTCGAAGGGTTCCGGGTTCCCCGCGCGCCAGAAGTTGGCCATGCCGAGGATGACGCCGCGCGCGTGCAGCGGTACGGAGATGAGGGAGTGGATGCCGTACTCCAGCACCTTCGCCCCGCGCTCGGGGTCGCGCTGCTGCCAGCGCCGCGCCTCCGACAGGTCGGACTCCATCCAGGTGTGGCCCGTGCTCGTGCCCACGGCGCCCGCGGTGGTGGGCATGAAGCCGACCACCCGGCCGAGCGGGTAGAGGGGGTGGTCGGGGTCGGCGGCCGCGATGGCGGTGCGCCGCATCTCCAGTACGTCCCCCACGGGCGGGGGCGGCTCCTCGCCGCGCAGGACGGCGTCGGCGAGGTCGACGGAGGCGAAGTCGGCGAACCCCGGGGTCGCCACCTCCGTCAGCTCCTCGGCCGTCCGGGTGACGTCGAGGGTGGTGCCGATCCGCTCACCGGCCTCGTACAGGAGCAGCAGACGTTCCCGTACCTGTTCCGCCGTACCGGTGACGGCGCGCAGCTCGGTGGTGTCCCGCAGGGTGGCGACCGTGCTGGGCGGGCCGCCGTGCGGGTCGGTGGGGCGGAGGTTGATGGCCAGCAGCCGGTTTCCGGCCCGCCGCACCTCGTCCGTGACGCTCCTGCCGGAGGCCAGCAGTTCGGCGGTTCCGTCGTCCAGGCCCAGGGCGCTCACCAGCCGGCCCTCGGCGTCCGCGGGCAGATCGAGGAGCCGGCGGGCCTCGTCGTTGGCGAGCAGCAGCCGGCCGTCGGGCCCGATGATGAGCACCCCTTCGCGGACCGCGTGCAGCACGGCGTCGTGGTGCTCGTACATCCGGGTCATCCCGGCCGGCCCGAGCCCGTGCGTCTGGCGGCCCAGGCGCCTGCTGACCAGTGCGGCGCCGCCCGCGGCGAGGACGAGTGCCACTCCCGCCGCACCGATGCTGAACGGGATGCTCCGGTCCGCCACGCTCTCCACGGAGCCCACCGTGATGCCCACGGACACCAACCCGGCGACGGAGCCGTCCGGCCGGGGGACGGGCACCACCGAGTTGACCGCGAGTCCGCGGGCTCCCTCGAAGGTCCGGGTGAACGGCTCGCCCGCCAGGGCCTTGCGGTACGGGCCGATGAGGCGCTTGCCGATCAGCTCGGGGTCCGGGTGCGTGAGCCGGATCGCCCGGCGGTCTGAGACGACCACGTAGTCGACCCCGGCCTTCTCGCGGACCTGCTCGGCCAGCGGCTGGAGGACGGCCGTGGGGTCGGGGCCGTCCATCGCCGCCACGAGGCCCGGTGCGTGGGCGAAGGTCTCCGCGACGCCCAGGGTGTGGAGCCTGGCCTCCTGCATGGTGTCGCGCCGGCCCTGGACCACCAGCGCGACGGCGGCGGCGGACACGAGCAGCACCACGAGGCCCAGCATGAGGCAGAAGACCTGTCCGGCCACCGTGCGCACGTTGAACAGCGCCCGCGCCCCGCCGCGCACGGGCTTCTCCGCTCCGCCGTTGCCGGGCAGCGGCCGTTCGGCATGGGCCGGGCCGCCGTCGCCGTGCTGATGCGGCCGCCGAGCGGGGCGACGGAACCACGCCCGGAATCGACCGGAACCCCACATAAGATCAGGTCTAGCACGGATCGCACCTTCCCGAACGGTGCGGTCAGCTCGTCTAGAAGCCGCCGCCCCCGTCGAATCCTCCGCCGCCGAAGCCGCCGCCGTCCCCGAATCCTCCGCCGTCGCCGAAGCCGCCGAAGTCCGACGAGTTGAAGTCCGAGCCGGAGACGTCGCCGCCGCCCCATTCACCGCCGGAGCCCGCGCCGAATTCTCCGCCGCCGTACTCAGCGGCGTACGCGGGCGTCGCCAGCATCGAGCCGAGCATCGTGCCCACCAGCAGGCCCGGCAGCAGTCCGCCGCCGAAGTAGCCGCCCGCCCAGGGGCCGTACGCCGGTCCCGCCTCCCAGTACGGGCGGCGGCGGCCGTCCCCGACGTCGACGGTGCGGCTCATCGGGTCCTCGCCCTCGCGGAGCCGGAGTTCGTCCGCGCCGCAGACCGGGACCTCGCGCCCCGCGCCGCCGGACGGCGTCCACAGGACGTCGGCGACCGAGGGGCCGTGCCGGGGGTCGAAGAAGCAGGGCGGGCGGCGGGCGGGGAGTTCCGCGCCCGTCCTGCGGGCCTCCAGGACGGCGAGGGAGTACCGGCCGTCCTCCAGGGCCTGGGTGACGCCGCGCACCTCGGAGGGGTGCTGGGCGCGCTCCATCCTCGTCTTGGCGCTCTCGTACGAATCGAGCGCGCGCTCGTAGTCGGCGCGCATCGTGTCGTCGGCGCGTGGTTCGGCGGGGTGGAAGTCGAGCCGTTCCAGGGTTTCGCCGTACGCGGTGATGTCCTCATCGACGACGACCCGCAGCTTTTCGAGCGCGGCCCTCTCCTCCTCCGCCTTGCGGAGCCGGTTGCGGCGGACGATCGCGTACGCGCCGGCGCCGCCGGCCACGGCCACCGCGCCGAGCGCGATCAGGCCGGTCGCGGAGGGCCCCGCGTCACCCGCGGCCCCACCGGACCAGGAAGCGGGCGCGTTGCCCCGGGCCTGTTCGACGGCCTGGTCCACGAAGGCGTTGAGCTGCTTCGCCGCGTCCGCGCCGCTGTCCTGCGTCTTCACGGAGGCGACCAGGTTGTCGACGGCCCGGACCGGCATCACGCTGCGGTCCGCGCCGGCGTCGAAGCCGTCGCCGAGCCGGACCGCGTAGAGGCCGGTGATCCCGGTGTCGTTGCGCAGGTTGGCGAGGAGGCCCTCGGCGGGGAAGTCGGAGGACTGCGGCAGGACGGCCACGAACACCGGCTTGTCGGCGTCCTCGATCTTCTTCTCCAGGGCGTCCGCCTCGGACGAGGAGAGCTGGCCGGCCGCCGCCGGGTCGACGTAGACCGGGCCCTGGCGCAGGGCCCGGGCGGCGTCGTCGATCGCGGTGGGGGCGGACGCGGCGGGGGACATGGCCAGCACGGCCGCCGAGAGCATCAGCAGCAGGCAGGCCCACAGGGGCACGAACAGCCTCTTCCGCATACTCCGAAAGTAGCCCAAGTGGGCGACAAATGCGCCGCCCACTTGGGTTCCTTTTGTACTGTTACGTGCTTACGCGGCGCGGTAGGCCGCGCGGAGCTTCGCCATCGCTCCCGTGAGATCACCCGTGAGCAGCAGGTGGTCGGCGTCGGCGAACGGCCTGGACACCGCCGCGGTCACCTCGCCCCGGGTCTTCTCCTGGACCAGCAGCCTGGCCCGGTCCACGATCGCCTTGCCCTGCGGGGTCTTTCCGAGGCCCGCCTTCTCCGCGACGTGCGCGGCGACGGCGAGGGCGGAGAGGGTGACTTCGCCGCCCGCCGGGGGCTTCGTCAGCGTGGTCAGCCCCCAGCCGTAGGGAAACTGCGGGTCGTAGGCCGCGTCACCGACGTTGATCGGCAGCTGTGCCTCGGACTTCGGCCAGGTCACCGGAAGCTGTCCGGTGAAGGCCCGCTTGCCGTACAGGACGTCGGCCACCCCGTCGCCCTCCGTGCCCGGCAGCCAGGAGGCCACGAGGGCGTCGATGGAGCCGAGCTGGTCCCCGATGAGCTGCGGGCGGCCGGAGACGATCAGGACGGCGCACTTCATGGCGGCGCAGACCGTGTCCACGGCCGCCCGGTCGGCGGCCGTCAGCTCCAGGTCGTGGCCGTTGCCGACGTCGCCGATGCCTTCGGCGTACGGCGTCTCACCGACGACCACGACTCCGACGTCGTAGCCGTCCGTGGGGGCGGAGGCGTCCTTGGAGTACGTGGCCGAGGGGGCGTTCTTGCGGATGCCCTCCAGGATCGTCGTACCCGTGGTGATCTTCCCGGACGAGCCCTGCCAGCTGACGGTCCAGCCGCCGGCCTGGTTGCCGAGGTCGTCGGCGTTGGACCCGGCGACGTAGACCTTCTGGGACGGCTCGATCGGGAGGACCGCGCCGTCGTTCTTCAGCAGCACCTGGGACTTGGCGGCCGCCTCGCGGGCGACGGCGCGGTGTGCGGCCGAGCCGACCTCGTCCAGGTGGGCCGGGTCCGCGTACGGCTTCTCGAACAGCCCCAGCCGGAACTTCTGGGTCAGGATGCGGGAGACCGCGTCGTCGATCCGGGCCTGGCCGATCCGGCCCGCGGTGACCTCGTCCTGGAGCGTCTTCGTGAAGTCCTGGTACGCGGTCGGCACCATGATCATGTCGAGTCCGGCGTTGACCGACGTACGGACGTCACTGGCGTAGTCCCCGGGGATCTGGTCGATGGCCTGCCAGTCGCTGATGACGAAGCCCTCGAAGCCCATCCGGTCCTTGAGCACCCCGTTGATCATCTCGGCGTTCGCGTGCATCTTCACCGGGCCCGCGTCGTCGCCGATGATGTCGAGCGAGGAGTAGGACGGCATGACCGTGCCGACGCCCCGCTCGACGGCCTCGGCGAACGGCGCGAGGTGCACCGCTTCGAGCTCCTCGCGGGTGACCTTCGTGACGCCCTGGTCGATCGTGTACGCGCCCGTGGTGGACGAGCCGAACTCCGTGCCGCCGTCGCCGACGAAGTGCTTGGCGCTGGCCAGCACCTTGTCGTCACGGTCCAGGTCCTTGCCCGACGGGCTGCCCTGCATGCCCCTGATGACCGTCTCCATGGCTTCGACCAGGGCAGGGTCCTCGCCGTACGCCTCGTAGGAACGGCCCCAGCGCTCGTCGCGGGTCACACAGACGCACGGGGCGAAGTCCCAGGGGATGCCCGTCGCGCGGACCTCGCTCGCGGTGACCGCACCGGTCTTCTCGGCGAGCTTCGGGTCGCGGCCCGCGCCGATGCCGATGTTGTGCGGCATGATCGTCGAGCCGATGACGTTGTTGTGGCCGTGCACCGCGTCCACGCCGTAGATCAACGGGATCTGGAAGCGGGTCGCCTGGGCGCGCAGCTGGTAGGCGTCGACCATTTTGGCCCAGGCCGCAGCGGTGTTCGGGGTGGGTACGGAGCCACCGCCGGAGAGCAGCGAGCCGAGGTCGTACGCGGCGATGTCGCCCTGCGACTTCAGCGCGTTGCGCTCGGCCTGGGTCATCTGGCCGGCCTTCTCGGCGGGCGACATCCGCGCCACCAGGTCGGCGACGCGCTTCTTCACCGGAAGCTTCGCGTTCTGGTACGGGAGTCCGTGGGCGTCGATGACGACCTGCGGGTTCTCCTTGGGCGGCTTGGCCCCGGTGACGGTGAGTTCGACCGGGATCGTCTCCGCCGACTCCGCGTCCCCGTCCTTCGCGGTGGCCACGGCGACCGTGTGCGAGGTACCGGACGCGGTGCCCGCGGGGAAGGTGTGGGTGCCGGTGACTGGTGTGTAGTCGGCGCCCGGCGCGGCGCTGCCGCCCTTGGTCGTGTACGCGACGGTGACGGGCTCCTCGATGGGGAGGGAGCCGGTGGTCGCGACGGAGATCTCGATGTCCGCCGTGGCACCCTCCTTCACCGGGTGCACGGCCGAGTCGATGACGACGCTCGACTTCAGTGCCGGGTCGGGCTTCCCGTACAGCTCGACGCCGTCCATGGCGAACGCGCCGGGGCCGCCGGTCGGCAGTGTGAGGGCGTAGCCCCACATCTCGTCGAGGCCGAGGATCTGGTCGATGCCGCCGACGGGCTGGTAGTCGGTCCGGTAGACGAAGTCCGCGAACGGGATCTCGACCTGGTGCCAGCCCTCCCAGTCGTCGGTGAAGGAGGTGGTCCACAGCTCGGACGCGCCGCCGTTGGCGCCGCCGTCCTTGATCTCGAAGTTGATCCGCCTGCCCGAACCGGGGGGCAGCGGCGCGGTGTTCTGTCCGTACCACCAGAAGCGGATGCCCTTGTGGGTGGTCCAGTTCTTCGGCGGCTGGTCCACGGCGAACTCATGGCTGAGCCCGCCCCAGGCACTGATGTCGTAGGTGCCTCGCAGGACCTTGGCGCCCTCGGGCGCGTCGGCCCGCTCCTCCAGCTCCAGCTTCGGCTGGTCGTCGGCGTCACCGCCCCAGGTGAACAGCGAGTCGGCGGGCGGGTTGCCGAACGGGACCTCGCCCTCGAACCGGTCGACGAGGACCGGCGCGGGGTCGTCTCCTTCGGCTGCGGCGCTGGGGACGGCTCCGGCGAGCAGTCCGGCGAGGACCGTGACGGCGGCGAGCGCGGCCGTCGCCGGTCTTGCCCTGTGGCGGGCGCGGGCGTGCGGGGTTCGTGGCATTGCGGCTCCAGTGAGGGCTGTGGGCTCCGAAGGAAGCGTCGGAGCGGCGAGTGGGCGGGAGGAATCCGGGAGGGTAGGTCCGGGGGGAGAGCGGGGCCGGCCGGGGAGGGCCGGTGCGTTACGGCGCCGAGTGGCGCACGACCAGTTCCGTGGGCAGCACCACCGGTTCGTCCGGGACGGCGGTGCCGCCGAGGTGCGCGAGCAGCATCCGTGCCGCCGTTTCCCCCATCCGCCGGGTGGGCTGGCGCACGGTGGTCAGCGGCGGTTCGGTGTGTTCGGCCACCGGGATGTCGTCGAAGCCGACCACCGCGACGTCGTCGGGAACGCGGCGGCCGGCCGCGCGCAGGGCCCTCAGCACGCCCACCGCGCTGATGTCGTTGTGCGCGAATACCGAGTCGAACTCGGCTCCGGACGCGAGGAGTTGCTCCATCGCGAGCCGGCCACCGTGTTCGGTGAAGTCTCCGCGCACGACCGGGGCGGCGGGCAGGACCGAGCTGAACCCCCGCATCCGGTCGCGTACGCAGCCGAAGTCCTGGGGGCCCGTCACGACCAGGGGCCGGGTGCGGCCGGAGTCCCTCAGGTGACGGGCGGCCGAGGCGCCTCCCTCGTGGTTGGTGGTCACGACGGAGGGGAACTCGGGATGGTGGCCGCGGTCGTCGATGAGCACGATGGGCAGGCCCGCCCGGTGCAGTGCGGTGAGATGGCCCAGGGTGTTCTCCGGTTCGACGACGACGAGCCCGTCGAAGGCGCGCGCCGACACCTGGTCCGTGAACCGCCGCACGGACTCCGCGCCGCGGTTGCAGGTGAAGAGCAGCAGCCCGTAGTCGGCGGCCTCGACCGTGTCGACGACGCCCTGGAGCAGTTCGCCCATCCACGGCCAGGTCAGCGAGGGCACCAGCATGCCGACCGTACGACTGCTGCCACGGGCCAGTCCGACCGCTCCCGAGCTGGGTACATAGCCGAGTCCTGCGATCACTTCCCGAACACGGTCGGCCGTGGAAGCATCCACGTCCGCCTTGCCGTTGACGACGCGCGACACCGTTGTCTTGCTCACGCCGGCCGCCTGGGCGACATCGGCGATGGTGACACGCATCGAGGCCTCCGTGGGCACGGCGGAGCAGGGCGGAAATCACGGCTCCGGTACCGGTTCCGCAACCGCTGCCGGAACCGGTTCCGTCGTCGCGGCTGGAGTTAACCGCGCCGAAAAGGTGCCGTCAATACTTCACACCGAGATAGGTCCGTACCCATTCCCCCACCTGGCCGGACGCATTGTCCGTTCAATTCCTGAACACACACGCTCTTGACGCGGACACGTAAGACGGTTTCACTCTCGCCACGATCGACGGCACACCCCACACCCCTGCCGAGAAAGGCAGCAGCCATGATCCGAACAAGCAGAGCGGCGAGAGTCCTTGTCGCCGCGGCGCTCGCGACCGCAGGTCTGACCGGGCTCTCCTCCGGTACCGCGCAAGCAGCAGGCGAGAGCGTGAACATCGCGCTGACCACCACGGACGACTCCGGCGGCCGTCATGTCACCCGTGGCCTCCAGGCCCAGACGCCGATCGCCTTCGGCGCGGGGAACGGCGGCTCGGGCACGAACATCACGGTCGACGAGAACACCCGCTACCAGACCTTCACCGGCGGCGGCGCCTCGTTCACCGACACCGCGGCCTGGCTGATGAAAGGCAGCGGCGCGCTCAGCCAGTCGACCCGCGACGCGACGATGAGGAAGCTGTTCTCCCCCACCGACGGCATCGGGCTCTCGTTCGTACGCAATCCGATGGGCGGGTCCGACCTCGCCAGGTTCGGCTACACGTACGACGACATGCCCGCCGGGCAGACCGACCCGAACCTCGCCAACTTCTCGATCGCACACGATCTGCAGGACGTGCTGCCGCTCACCAAGCAGGCCAAGCAGCTCAATCCCGCGCTGACGACGGTCGCGTCCCCGTGGACCGCGCCGGCCTGGATGAAGGACAACGGGCAGCTGAACGGCGGCTGGCTGAAGGCCGAGAACTACGGTGCGTACGCCAACTACTTCGTGAAGTACCTCCAGGCCTACAAGGACCAGGGCATCGCGGTCGACTACGTCACCGCGCAGAACGAACCCACCTGTTGCTCCGGCTACCCGTCCATGAGCTGGAACGGCGCGGGACTCGCCTACTTCACCAAGAGCGAGCTGCTGCCGAAGCTCCAGTCGGCGGGGCTGGCCACCAAGGTGCTCGCCCACGACTGGAACTGGGACACCTACGACGCCTACGCGGCGGCCACCGTGGACGACGCTGCCGTGCGCAGCCACCCCAACTTCGGCGGGATCGCCTGGCACGGCTACGGCGGTGACATCGCCAAGCAGACCACCGTGCACAACCAGTACCCGCAGCTGGACGCCTTCCAGACCGAGCACTCGGGCGGCACCTGGATCGCCGACCAGCAGCGCGAGGACATGCTCAACATCATCGACTACACCAGGAACTGGGCGAAGTCGGTGACCAAGTGGTCGCTGGCCGTGGACCAGAACCGGGGCCCGCACAACGGCGGCTGCGGCACCTGCGACGGGCTGATCACCGTGCACAACGGGGACAGCAGGCACGGGCAGGTCGACTACACGGTCGAGTACTACACGATGGGCCACCTGACGAAGTTCGTGCGGCCCGGAGCCTCACGCATCGCCTCCACCGCCAGCTCGACGGTGCCCAACGTCGCCTGGCGCAACCCCGACGGCTCCAAGGCACTGATCGCCTACAACGGTTCGGCCTCCGCCCAGCAGGTGACCGTCAACTGGGGCGGGCAGAAGTTCACCTACTCGCTTCCGGGCCGCACCTCGGCGACCTTCACCTGGTCGGGGACCCAGTCCGGCTCGACCGGCAGCACCGGCGCCCTGGCCGGCATCGGCGGGAAGTGCCTGGACGCCACGGGCAACACCGGCGCGGACGGCACGCCCGTCCAGATCTGGGACTGCACCGGCGCGGCCAACCAGCGCTGGAACCTCCCGGGCGACGGTTCCGTGCGGGTGCTCGGCGCCTGCCTGGACGTGACCTCGGGGTCCACGGCCGATGGGGCGAAGGTCCAGCTGTACACCTGCAACGGGACGGGTGCGCAACGCTGGACGTACAACCCGGCGACCGGGGACCTCGTCAACACGGCCGCGAACAAATGCCTCGACGTGACCGGCCAGTCCTCGGCGAACGGGACCCGCACCCAGATCTGGACCTGCACCGGAGCCGCCAACCAGAAGTGGCGGCTCCAGTGAGGAACCCCTAGTCGAGGGGCTCGACGCCGGCCCGCAGCAGGCCGTAGGTGTACGCGTCCTCCAGTGACTGCCAGGAGGCCGCGATGATGTTTTCCGCGACCCCCACCGTCGACCAGTCGCCGGCCCCGTCACCCGTGGTGATCAGCACCCGGGTGGTGGAGTCGGTGCCGGTCGTGCCCTCCAGGATGCGGACCTTGTAGTCGACCAGCTCCAGCTTGGCCAGCTGCGGGTAGATCCGCTCCAGGCCGACGCGCAGCGCCCGGTCCAGGGCGTTGACCGGCCCGTTGCCCTCCGCGGTGGCGACGATGCGCTCGCCCTTGGCCCAGAGCTTCACGGTCGCCTCGTTGGCGTGCGTGCCGTCGGGGCGGTCCTCGGTGATGACGCGCCAGGACTCCGTACGGAAGTAGCGGCGGGCGCGGCCCTCGACCTCGCTGCGCAGCAGGAGTTCGAAGGAGGCGTCGGCCGCCTCGTACGTGTAGCCCTTGAGCTCGCGCTCCTTGACCCGGGCCACCACCCGCCCGACGAGCTCGCGGTCTCCCCCGAGATCGATGCCGAGCTCCTTGCCCTTGAGCTCGATCGAGGCACGGCCCGCCATGTCGGAGACGAGCATCCGCATGGTGTTGCCGACGAGCTCCGGATCGATGTGCTGGTACAGATCCGGGTCGACCTTGATCGCGGAAGCGTGCAGTCCGGCCTTGTGGGCGAAGGCGGAGACGCCCACGTAGGGCTGATGGGTGGAGGGCGTCAGGTTGACGACCTCGGCGATGGCGTGGGAGATCCGGGTCATGTCGGCGAGCGCGCCCTCGGGCAGGACGGTCTTGCTGTACTTGAGTTCCAGGGCGGCGACGACGGGGAAGAGGTTGGCGTTGCCGACCCGTTCGCCGTATCCGTTGGCCGTGCACTGGACGTGGGTGGCGCCCGCGTCGACGGCGGCGAGGGTGTTGGCCACGGCGCAGCCGGTGTCGTCCTGGGCGTGGATACCGAGGCGGGCCCCGGTGTCCGCGAGGACGGTGGCGACGACGGCCTGGATCTGGGCGGGAAGCATCCCGCCGTTGGTGTCGCAGAGGATGACGACATCGGCGCCCGCCTCGGACGCGGCCCGGACCACGGCCTTGGCGTACTCGGCGTTGGCGCGGTAGCCGTCGAAGAAGTGCTCGCAGTCGACGAAGACGCGCCGGCCCTGCGCGCGGAGGTGGGAGACGGTGTCGCGGACCATCTCCAGGTTCTCCTCCAGAGTGGTGCGCAGCGCCAGTTCGACATGCCGGTCGTGGGACTTGGCGACCAGGGTGATCACGGGCGCACCGGATTCGAGGAGCGCCGCGACCTGCGGGTCGTCGGCCGCGCTGCCGCCCGCCCTGCGGGTCGCCCCGAACGCGACCAGCTGGGCGTTGGCGAACTGGATCTCCTGCGCCGCGCGGGCGAAGAACTCGGTGTCACGCGGGTTGGCGCCCGGCCAGCCGCCCTCGATGAAGCCGACGCCGAAGTCGTCCAGATGCCGGGCAATGGTCAGCTTGTCCGCGACCGTCAGGTTGATGCCTTCACGCTGTGCACCGTCGCGCAGTGTGGTGTCGAAGACATGGAAGCTGTCGTCGGTGGCCTTGGCCTTGGTGGTCATGCTGTCTGACTCCTGTCGGATGAGTGGATACCGGACGATCGGGCTCCACTTGCCCCCATCATCCCGCGCGCGGCGCCCCGGCCGAGGTGAGGGCCGGAAAACGAAAAAACCTCTCGCGGGTGCGAGAGGTCTGCGCGCGGGTCTGGGGCACGGTGTCCGCGCCGTACGTGGTGGTACGGGACGGTCACTGCGGACCGGCGCGCCTGTTGCCAATAATCATGACGAACGAGGACACGGACGCAGTCTTGCACAGCGCCGCCCCCGTGCCCCGGCCCGTCTCAGGATGCGGTCGTGACGTCCGTCGCAGGCGGCTCTCGCACCGGTCGGCGCGTTCACGCGCCGGGGAACGGGAACAGCGCGTCCCGCAGGAACTCCCGCACATGGGACAGGACCTGCTCGCGTCCCGTACCCGGTATGCCGACGGCGACATGGACGCTGAATCCGTCGAGCAGGGCCCGCAGCCGTGAGGCGAAACGGTCCGGGTCCACCGCCCGGAACTCGCCGCGCGAGATCCCCTCGGCGAGGAGCGCCACCAGATCCCGGTGCCAGGCTCCCTCAATCGCGGCCTGCCGTCCGCGCGCGTCGGCGTCGGCGTTCTGCGAGCGGTTCCAGACCTCCAGCCAGAGCGTCCAGTGGGGGTCGCGCGGGCCTTCGGGTACGTACAGATCGACGTACGCGTCGAGCCGCTCGGCGACCGGCGCCTGCCGGGAGAGCAGGGCGCTGCGCTCGGCGCCGAGCCGGCCCTCGCTCCATTCCAGGGTCTGGAGGAGCAGTTCGTCCTTGGACCGGAAGTAGTAGAGGAGGTGCCCGCTGCTCATCCCGACCTCGCGCCCGAGCCCGGCCATGGTCAGCCCGTCGAGTCCGCGCTCGGCGATGGTGGCCATGGCCGCGACGAGCACGGACTCCCGGGGCGGGGCGATATTGCGCCGGCGGGCGGGTGGCGGGGTCATGCGGCGCCCGGCGCGCAGAGCATCTCGTTCACCCGTACGTTCTACCGGATACGCGGCTCAGCCGTGCACGGCCGGCTGCTGCTGGGTGATGCAGTGGATGCCGCCGCCGCCCGCGAAGATCGTCCGGGCGTCGACCAGCTCGACCGTACGGCCGGGGTGGAGACGGCGGAAGATCGCCGCGGCGTGCTCGTCGCGCGGGTCGTCGAAGGCGCACAGCACCACGCCGCCGTTGCAGAGGTAGTGGTTGATGTAGGAGTAGTCGACCCACTGGCCGTCCGCGTCCTGCACCGCCGTCGGGGCCGGGACCTCGATCACTTCCAGGCTGCGGCCCTTCGCGTCCGTCTGCGCCCTGAGCATCTCCACGTTCTCCTGGCAGAGCACGTGGTCCGGGTGGGACGGGTCGGGCTGGGTGTGGGCCACGACGACCCCGGGGGCGGCGAAGGCGGCGACGATGTCGACATGGCCGAGGGTGCCGTAGCCGTGCGGCGGGTAGTCGCCGGTGAGGCCGCGCTTCAGCCAGATCGCCTTCGTGGTGCCGAGCTTGGCGTGGATCTCCGCCTCGGCCTCCGCCTTGGTCCACCCGGGGTTGCGCTCGGGGCCCAGCTGCACCGTCTCGGTGAGCAGGACGGTTCCCTCGCCGTCGACATGGATACCGCCGCCCTCGTTGACCAGGGGCGAGCTGTGCACGGGTACGCCCGCGAGGTCCGCGACATGGCGGGCGATCTTCGCGTCGTGCTCCCAGGTGGCCCAGTCCTGTGCGCCCCAGCCGTTGAACACCCAGTCGACGGCTGCCAGCCGGGTGCCGTCGGTGACGAAGGTGGGACCGATGTCCCGCATCCAGGCGTCGTCCAGCTCGCGCTCGACCACTTCGATGTCCGGGCCGAGGAGGCCGCGGGCCTCCTCCGACTGGCCGGGGCCGACGACCATCGTCACCGGCTCGAAGCGGCGTACGGCCCGGGCGACCGAGGCCCACGCCTCGCGGGACGCGGCGAGGTCGTCACCGGAGAAGGTGACGTTGGGGCCCGGCCACGCCATCCAGGTCCGCTCGTGCGGGGCCCACTCCGGCGGCATACGGAAGCTCATGTCGTCGTACTCCAAAGGTGGTGTTCTTAGAGGAAGTAGAGCCGGTTGAGGGAGACCGATTCGGCCGGCTCGGAGCGCACGGGGGCGCCGTCCAGCGTGACCAGACCGCTGTGCCCGTCCACGCCCACGGAACCGATCCGGGAGTTGAGGCGAAGGTCGGCCGGACCGATGCCGCGGGTGCCGCGCACGGCGACCCTGCGGCGCCGGGTGGGCATCAGGTCGGAGCCCAGTTCGGTCGCGGCCTTCGCCACGAAGGCCACGGAGATGTCCGCGGGGGTGGCGCCGTACCCGCCGAACAACGGTCCCAGGACCAGCGGTTCACAGGTGTCGGTCGCGGCGTTGGGGTCGCCCGTCACTCCCCACGCGGGAAAGCCGGACTTCAGTACGAGCTGCGGCTTCGCCCCGAAGAACTGCGGCTTCCACAGCACGATGTCGGCGAGCTTGCCCACCTCGATCGAACCGATCTCGTGCGCGAGACCGTGCGCGAGCGCCGGGTTGATCGTGAGCTTGGCCAGGTAGCGCAGGACCCGGGCGTTGTCGTCGTGCGGGCCGTCGCCCTCCAGCGGCCCCAGCTCGGCCTTCATCTTCCCGGCCATGGCGAAGGTACGGCGCACGGTCTCGCCCGCGCGCCCCATGCCCTGCGCGTCCGAGGAGGTGATCCCGATCGCGCCGAGGTCGTGCAGCACGTCCTCGGCGCCCATCGTGCCCGCCCTGATCCGGTCCCTCGCCATGGCGGCGTCGCCCGGCAGGTCGGTCTTGAGGTCGTGTACGGAGACGATCATCCCGTAGTGCTCGGCCACCGCGTCCCTGCCGAAGGGCAGGGTCGGGTTGGTGGAGGAGCCGATGACGTTGGGAACGCCCGCCATCTTCAGGACGTTCGGTACGTGGCCGCCGCCGCAGCCCTCGATGTGGAAGGCGTGGATCGTCCGGCCGTCCAGGACGCTCAGGGTGTCCTCGACGGACAGGCATTCGTTCAGCCCGTCACTGTGCAGGGCGACCTGCACATCGTGTTCCTCGGCCACGCGCAGGGCCGTGTCGAGCGCACGGGTGTGGGCGCCCATGTCCTCGTGGACCTTGAAACCGGACGCGCCGCCCTCGGCGAGCGCCTCCACCAGCGGCGCGTCGTCGGAGGACGAACCGCGGGCCAGGAAGCCGATGTTGACCGGCCAGGCGTCGAAGGCGCTGAAGGCGTGCCGCAGCGCCCACGGCGAGTTGACGCCGACCCCCCACACCGGGCCGAACTCCTGGCCGATGACGGTGGTGACGCCGGAGGAGAGCGAGGCCTCCATGATGCGGGGCGAGAGCAGATGGACATGGGTGTCCACGGCGCCGGCCGTGGCGATCAGGCCCTCGCCGGAGACGATCGTGGTCCCGGTGCCGACGACGACGTCGACGCCGTCGAGGGTGTCGGGATTCCCGGCGCGTCCGATCGCGTGGATGCGGCCCTCGCGGATACCGATGGAGACCTTCCGGATGCCCAGGACGGCGTCGATGACCAGCACGTTGCTGATGACGACGTCACAGGTGTCGCGTACGGCGGCCGCCTTCAGGTGCAGCCCGTCGCGCGCGGTCTTGCCGAATCCGGCGAGGAATTCGTCGCCCTGCCGCTGGGCGTCCGATTCGACGCGCACCACCAGGCCGGAGTCCCCGAGGACCACCCGGTCCCCGGCGCGCGGTCCGTGGACCGAGGCGTATTCGTAGGGGTCCATCAGGCGTCCTCCACTCCGAGATAGCCGCAGGCCGCCGCGCGCCGCAGGGCCTCTTCCTTCGCGCCGGGCGCGTCCAGCGGGCCGTCGACCAGGCCCGCGAAGCCGATGGCGATCCGCGCGCCGCCGATCGGCACGAGGCCGACCTCGACCTCGCCGCCCGGGTCGAAGCGGACCGATGATCCGGCGGGGACCGCCAGCCGCATGCCGTAGGCCGCGGCCCGGTGGAAGCGGAGCCGGGGGTTGGCCTCGAAGAAGTGGAAGTGCGAGGTGACACTGACCGGGACGGTCGCGGTGTTGCGCACGGTCAGCCGCAGGGCCGGCTCGGGTTCGGCGTGCGGCGGGGCGGGCAGTACGGCGCCGGGCGCGGCGTCGCCGAGGCTCCCGCCGCCGATGGGCGCGGACACGACCGCCAGCCGGGAACCGTCGTCGAAGACGGCCTCGACATGGACCTCGGTGACCACGTCCGCCACTCCGGGCAGGACGTCGTCGGGTCCCAGCACGGTGCGCGCCGCCTCGATGGCCTCCGCGAGCCGGCGGCCGTCGCGGGCCGCCTCGCAGACGGTGTCCGCGATGAGCGCGGTGGCCTCGGGGACGTTGAGCCTCAGCCCACGCGCCCGGCGTGCCCGCGCCAGTTCGGCGGCTCCGAAGAGCAGTAGCCGGTCGCGCTCGGTCGGGGTCAGTCTCACGTCACCACACCTCCTAGTTAGAGCGTCACTCTAACCAGAATTCGGCTTTACTGGAACATCTAATGTCGCTACCTCATGGTCACTTTGAGCGACGCTCAAATCGACGGACAGAAGGAGACCGTACGACGGTACGGCTCAGGCGCCGTACGAGCCCGTACGGCGCCTGAGAGGTGAGCGGGAGGGGTCCAGGACCCGGAGCCCCTAGCCGAGCGGGTGCATCCAGCCGTGCGTGTCCTCGGCGATGCCGCGCTGGATGTCCAGCAGGCGGTTACGCAGCTTCATCGTGACCTCGCCGGGCGTGCCGTCGCCCTGGACCCACTCGCCGCCGACGGACTTGACGGTGCCGACGGGCGTGATGACGGCGGCGGTGCCGCAGGCGAAGACCTCGGTCAGGGTGCCGTTCTCGGTGTCGGCCTTCCACTGGTCGATGGAGACGCGGCCCTCCTCGGACTCGTACCCGAGGTCACGGGCGACCTGGAGCAGCGAGTCACGCGTGACACCGGCGAGCAGCGAGCCGGTCAGCTCGGGGGTGACGATGCGCTTCCTGCCGTCCTCCTGCCCGTACACGAAGTACAGGTTCATACCGCCGAGCTCCTCGACCCACTTGTGCTCCACGGCGTCGAGGTAGGCGACCTGGTCGCAGCCCTTCACGGCGGCCTCGGCCTGGGCCAGCAGGGAGGCCGCGTAGTTGCCGCCGGTCTTGGCGTCGCCCATGCCGCCCGGGACGGCGCGGACGCGGTTCTCGGACAGCCAGATGGAGACGGGCTTCACACCACCGGGGAAGTAGGCGCCGGCGGGCGAGGCGATGACGATGAAGAGGTACTCGTTGGCCGGCCGCACGCCGAGGCCGACCTCGGCCGCGATCATGAACGGGCGCAGGTAGAGGGACTCCTCGCCGCCGTGCTCCGGGACCCAGGCCGCGTCCTGCTGGACGAGGGCGTCGCAGGCCGCGATGAACGTCTCGACGGGCAGCTCGGGCATCGCCAGCCGGGCCGCGGACCGCTGGAAGCGCGCGGCGTTGGCCTGGGGGCGGAAACTGGCCACGGTGCCGTCGGGCTGGCGGTAGGCCTTGAGGCCCTCGAAGATCTCCTGCCCGTAGTGCAGGGTCATGTTGGCCGGGTCCATCGACAGCGGGCCGTACGGCACGAGCTGGGCGTCGTGCCAGCCCCGGCCCTCGGTCCACCTGATCGTCACCATGTGGTCGGTGAAGTAGCGGCCGAATCCGGGGTTGACCAGGATCGCCTCGCGCTCCGCGTCGGACAGCGGGTTCGAGGAGGGCTTGAGCTCGATCGTGGGCGTCGTCATGAGTGCGTGTCCTTCACCGGTCTTGTGTGTGATGGACCGCGCTCACGCCCTCTGCCGCCCGACGGCTGTCGGACAGGTCCTAGGACGTCCGAGCACTGCCGCGAGCCACGGCCCCGCGTTCGATTATCTCCCGGGGGTGGCCGTGCGCGAAATGGCGTGATTGCGGTCCAGGGTCGATGGTGGCACCCGGAGACCGCATAGGAGAAGCCGCCGGGTGCGTCGTGACCCGGCGGCTTCGAAGTGGAGTCGTCGGATCAGCTGGCTACTCGTACCGCGAGCGCGTCGCCGATCTCGTCGGTCGTACGGGCCCGAGTGCCGTCGCGCTCCGCGAGATCGGCGGAGACGGCGTCCTCGATGCGCACGGCCTCGGTCTCGTAGCCGAGGTGACGCAGCAGGAGGGCAACGGAGAGGATCGTGGCGGTCGGGTCGGCCTTGCCCTGGCCCGCGATGTCGGGGGCAGAGCCGTGGACCGGCTCGAACATCGACGGGAACGTGCCCGTCGGGTTGATGTTGCCGGAGGCGGCCAGGCCGATACCGCCGGTCACGGCGGCGGCGAGGTCCGTGAGGATGTCACCGAAGAGGTTGTCGGTGACGATGACGTCGAAGCGCTCCGGCTGCGTGACGAAGAAGATCGTCGCGGCGTCGACGTGCAGATAGTCGGTGGTGACCTCGGGATACTCGGTCGCGACCTTGTCGAAGATGTTCTTCCACATGTGGCCCGCGTACACGAGGACGTTGTTCTTGTGGACCAGCGTCAGCTTCTTGCGCGGGCGGGCGTTCGCCCGCTCGAAGGCGTCACGGACGACGCGCTCGACACCGTAGGCGGTGTTGACGCTGACCTCGGTGGCGACCTCGTGCTCCGTACCCGTGCGCAGCGAACCGCCGTTGCCCGTGTACGGGCCCTCGGTGCCCTCGCGCACGACGACGAAGTCGATGTCGGGGCGGCCGGCGAGCGGGGTCGCGGTGTTCGGGAAGAGCTTCGAGGGGCGCAGGTTGATGAAGTGGTCGAACGCGAAACGCAGCTTCAGCAGGAGCCCGCGCTCCAGGACGCCGGACGGCACGGACGGGTCACCGATCGCGCCGAGCAGCAGTGCGTCATGGTTCTTGAGCGCTTCCAGCTCCGCGTCCGGGAGGGTTTCACCGGTGCGGTGCCAGCGCTGGGCGCCAAGGTCGTACTCCTTGGTCTCCAGCTTCACATCCTGCGGGAGAACAGCGTTGAGGACCTTGAGGCCCTGGGCCACGACCTCCTGGCCGATACCGTCACCGGGGATCACTGCGAGATTGATGCTGCGAGACATATCGGCACCCTACTGTTCGTCCCATCCCATGACATCCGCTGTCCGCCATGCGGACAGCGGATGGGGTGTGGGGGTGGTCCGGCCGGCCCTCAGTGGCCGGTCGAGCCGCCGTTGTCCCTGCGGTCGAGGGCCCGCTGGAGTGCGGCGGCGGCGTTCTTCCGCTCGGACTCGGTGGGGCGGTGGGCGTGACGGACGCGGCGGGCGGTGGTCTCGGCCATGATGGATCGACTCCTTGAGATCGCGAGGATTTCGAGATCGAGATTCGAGATCGGGATTTCGAGGCGCCGGAAGGGCGGGGAGCGTGCCGCAGGGGTTGCCTGCTTCGGGGCACGCGCTCACAACCGCCAGTCGCTTGATCGAGCGAGTCGTTCGGCTTCTACAACGCTAGGACAGGTGAGCCGTTCTGTCTCCACAATTACTCGGACTTCCTACTATCTGAGACGGCCGGGCCGGAACCGGCCGCTCCGAACTCCTGGATGCCGGCCACGGGGTATCAGGAACCGCTTGGTCTCGGCCGGCGCCCTCCGCCCTCCGCGGCCCGGGAGTACGCCGCCGCCCTCCGCCGTCAGCTCGACGGCGGAGGGCGGAGGGTGGAGGGTGGGGGGCGCCGGTCACGGATCGGCGCCCCCGCGGACGGGTCAGTACACGGTGACGCCGTACGCGGCCAGCGCCTCCTTGACCGGCTGGTGGATGGCGGAGCCGCTGGTGCCGGTGCAGCCGGAGCTGCCCGAGTGGATGCCTAGGGCGACGGAGCCGGCGAAGTGGGCGCCGCCGCTGTCGCCGCCGGCCGAACAGGCGGTCGTGCGGACCATGTTGTAGACGGGTCCGTCACCGTAGTTGACCGTGACGTTGACCGCGGTGACGGTCCCGCTGGTCACCTTGGTGGTGGAGCCGCTCTTCTTGATGGCCTGGCCCACGACCGCGTCCGCGGCCGAGGCGATGTCCTGGAAGCCGCCGTTGTAGAGGTCGACGTTTCCGGCGGGCGCGGAGCCGTCGGTGTACCGGACGATTCCGTAGTCGTTGGTCGGGAAGCTGGTGCCCTCCCGGACGCCGATGACCGCTCCGCCCGAAGTCGCGGACCAGTTGGCGGAGATGTTGGTGCAGTGGCCGGCGGTCACGAAGTACCGGGCGTTGTTCTTGGTGACGTTGAACGCGGCCGAACAGCGGCTGCCGCCCCCGTAGATGGCGCCGCCGCCCGCGACCTCGCGGTGGAAGACGCCGGGCACCCTGGCGATGCGGACGGCCCCGTCGAGCCGGTTCGCGACGGCCCTGATCCGTGCCATCTCCCGCGGGGAGACCGACTCGTCGGCCTCCACGGCGACCTGGTTGGTCCGGGGGTCGACACCCCAGGAGGTGCCGGTGATCTTCGCTCCGGCCTCCAGGGCGTCCATCGCGGCACCTAGCTCCGCCGCGCTGCGGGTGACCCTGCGGACGGTGGCTCCGGCGGCACGGGCCTGTTCGGCGGCACGGTCGCTGGTGACGGTGACGACGAGGCCGCCGGTCCGCGCGTCGAGGTAACTGCCCGCGCTGTCCGCTCCGAGCTGCCGTTCGAGCGTGGCGTCCAGGGCGTACGCGGCCGGGGCGGGGGTGGGGGCCGGGGCGGGACCGGCCTCGGCCCCGGCGGGGGTCGCGCCGAGGCCGAGGGTCGCACCGACGAGCAGGGAAACGCCGATGCGCGTGCGAAGGGTGCGTCTCATGGGGGGAGCTCCTTCTCGGATGACGTGTGGGGACGTACGTACCGAGCAAGGAATTTGACATGCGCATTACCTATGCCGCAAGGGTGCGTGCCCCGGAAGCGACGGCCGGGAGGGCCCCGGGGCACATGAAAACCGCCCCCCGGCCGGCTGGGGGGCCGGGCGGGGGGCGGGACTCGTGGCGGGGCGCCGTGCGGCGCCCCGGGGAGATCAGCCCTGGTGGGGGTAGACGTAGTCGGTCGGCGGGACCAGCGTCTCCTTGATGGCGCGGGTCAGCGTCCAGCGCTGCAGGTTCTGCGGCGCACCGGCCTTGTCGTTCGTACCCGAGGCACGGCCGCCGCCGAAGGGCTGCTGGCCGACGACGGCACCGGTCGACTTGTCGTTGATGTAGAAGTTGCCCGCGGCGTACCGCAGCTTCTCCATCGTGTAGGCCGCCGCGGCGCGGTCACCCGCGATGACGGAGCCGGTCAGGGCGTAGTCCGAGACGGACTCCATCTGGGTCAGCATCTCGTCGTACGCGTCGTCCTCGTAGACGTGGATCGCGAGGATCGGGCCGAAGTACTCGGTCGTGAAGACCTCGTTCGACGGGTCCGCGCACTCGATGACCGTCGGGCGGACGAAGTAGCCGACCGAGTCGTCGTACGTACCGCCCGCGACGATCGTGCAGCTCGGGTCGGACGCGGCGCGGTCGATCGCGGCCTTGTTCTTCGCGAAGGAACGCTCGTCGATCACGGCGCCGATGAAGTTCGACAGGTCGGTGACGTCACCCATGGTGATGCCGTCGACCTCGGCCGCGAACGCCTCCTTGAAACCGGAGTTCCAGATGGAGGCCGGCACGTACGCCCGCGAGGACGCCGAGCACTTCTGGCCCTGGTACTCGAAGGAGCCACGGGTCAGCGCGGTCTTCAGGATGGCCGGGTCGGCGCTGGGGTGGGCGACGACGAAGTCCTTGCCGCCGGTCTCGCCGACCAGACGCGGGTACGTCCGGTAGTTGGCGATGTTGTTGCCGACCGTCTTCCACAGGTGCTGGAAGGTCGGGGTCGAACCGGTGAAGTGGATACCGGCGAGGTCGCGGTGGTTCAGCGCCACCTCGGAGACGGCGATGCCGTCACCGGTCACCAGGTTGATGACGCCCTTCGGCAGACCGGCCTCCTCCAGGAGCTGCATCAGCAGCACGGCGGCGTGGGTCTGCGTGGGGGACGGCTTCCAGACCACCACGTTGCCCATGAGGGCGGGGGCGGTGGGCAGGTTGCCCGCGATGGCCGTGAAGTTGAACGGCGTGATCGCGTAGACGAAGCCTTCGAGCGGGCGGTGGTCCATGCGGTTCCACACGCCGGGCGAGTTGGCCGGGGGCTGCTCCGCGAGGATCTGGCGCGCGTAGTGCACGTTGAAGCGCCAGAAGTCGACGAGCTCACAGGGAGTGTCGATCTCGGCCTGCTGCGCGGTCTTCGACTGGCCGAGCATCGTGGAGGCGGCCAGCGTCTCGCGCCAGGGGCCGGCGAGCAGCTCGGCGGCGCGCAGGATGATCGCGGCGCGGTCGTCGAAGGACATCGCGCGCCACGCCGGGGCGGCGGCGAGGGCGGCGTCGATCGCGTCCTGCGCGTCCTGCTGCGTGGCACCGGCGAAGGTACCGATGACGGCCTTGTGGTTGTGCGGCTGTACGACGTCGAAGCGCTCTCCGCCGCCCATCCGCTTCTCCCCGCCGATGGTCATCGGCAGGTCGATCGGGTTCTCGGCGAGCTCCTTGAGCTTCACTTCGAGGCGGGCGCGCTCGGGGGTACCGGGGGCGTAGGAACGGACCGGCTCGTTGACCGGCGCGGGGACCTGGGTAACAGCGTCCATGAGTGCCTTGTCTCCTTGTATCAGGGGGTGGGGGTCAGCCGGGCAGGTCAGCCCTTGGTGAGGATGGAACGGCCGAAGAACAGCAGGTTGGCCGGCTTCTCCGCGAGGCGGCGCATGAAATAGCCGTACCAGTCGGTGCCGTACGCCGTGTAGACGCGCATCCGGTGGCCCTCGGCCGCGAGCCGGATCTGCTCGTCGCTGCGGATGCCGTACAGCATCTGGAACTCGTACTCGTCCAGTTTGCGCCCGGCCTTGCGGGCGAGCTCCTGGGTGATGGCGATGAGGCGGGGGTCGTGGGACCCGATCATCGGGTAGCCCTCGCCGTCCATCAGGATCTTGATGATGCGGACGAACGCCTTGTCGATCTCGGCCTTGTCCTGGTACGCGACGGAGGCGGGCTCCTTGTAGGCGCCCTTCACGATGCGCACGCGGCTGCCCGCGGCGGCCAGGCGGCGGGCGTCGCCCTCGGTGCGGAACAGGTACGCCTGGATCACACAGCCGGTCTGCGGGAAGTCCTTCCGCAGCTCCTCGTGGATGGCGAACATCGAGTCGAGAGTGGTGTGGTCCTCGGCGTCCAGCGTGACCGTGGTGCCGATCGCGGCGGCGGCCTCGACGACGGGGCGCACGTTGGCGAGGGCCAGCTCGTGGCCCCCCTCCAGCGCCTGGCCGAACATGGACAGCTTGACCGACATCTCGGCCCTCGTGCCCAGGCCCAGCTCCTCGAGCCGGCCGATCAGCTCCAGGTAGGCGTCGCGCGCGGCGGCGGCCTGCTCGGGAGTGGTGATGTCCTCGCCGACGACGTCGAGGGTGACCTCCAGGCCCTTGCCTGTGGCGTCCTTGACGATCGGGACGACCTGCTCGACCGTCTCACCGGCGATGAACCGGTCGACGACCTGCTTCGTGCCCGGCGCTGCCGAGATGAAACGACGCATCTTGTCGCTGCGTGACGCGGCGAGAATCACGGGACCCAGCACGGGGCACCTCCACGGAATGAACGAACGAGGCCGTACGGGTACGAAGTGACACGGACCGGTACAGCACGGAGAACCACCGTGAAATCTAAGGATCTCTCCGATCCTGTGCCATCGACACCTGTCACGCATCTGTGGCCGCCTCCTCAGACATATGTCTGAGGAGGTGCGAGAATGGGCGGGTGAAAGGCGATTACCAGGAGCTGGTGGACGAGATCTCCGCACTGCTCGGCGCCCCGGCGACCCTGGAGAACCGGGACTTCGGCCTGGTCGCCTTCGGGGCCCACGACAGCGACGACGACACGGCGATGGACCCGGTCCGCACCCGGTCGATCCTGACCCGGCGCTCCACACCCGCGGTCCGGGCCTGGTTCGAGGACTTCGGCATCGCCCGCGCCACCGGCCCGGTCCGCATTCCGGCCGCCCCGGAGGCCGGCGTGTTCCGGGGCCGGATCTGTCTTCCGGTACGCCATCGGGGTGTCGTACTCGGTTACGTGTGGCTGCTCGACGCCGACCCCGGCCCGACCGACGACCAGCTGACGGCGGCCATGGACGTGGCGTCCCGGATCGGGGCGCTGCTCTCCGACGAGGCGCGGGCGGGCACGGACCTGTCACGGGAGTTCGGTGCGGTCCTCACGGCGGTGCGCGGCTGGCAGCGCGACATGGCGGTGGCCGCGCTGCGCGAGGCCCTCGGCCCGGACGCGGACGGGCTGCACACGGTGGTGTGCGTGACCGAATGGGCCGACGAGACCCCATCGGCCCGTACGGTGCCGTCGGCGGCGGCCCTGTCCACGGTCACGTACACGAGCGGGGCGGCGGCCCCGTCGGCCGGCGAGGGCCCGCCGGGGCCGGGCACCGTATCGCTGGCCGCGCTGATCAGGCTGCGCTCGTCCGATGTCCTGGACCCCGCCACGGCGGCCGCGGACCGGCTGCGCTCCGCCGCGGGTCCGGCCGCCACCGCCGGGATCGCGGTCCCGCGCCGGGGTCTGGCGGAGCTGGCCGTCTCCTGGCACGAGGCCACGTCCGCGGCCCGCGCCGCCACGGCCGAGACCCGCTTCGGCAGGATCGCCGACTGGCGCGCCATCGGCCCGTACCGTCTGCTGACCTCGCTCCCCCGGTCCGCGGACACCGCCCCGGACCATGCGGTGCGCACCCTGCTGACCCCTGCGCACAGCGAACTGGCCCGTACCGCCGAGGTCTTCCTCGACTGCGCGGGCCAGGCCGGCCGGACGGCCGCCGAGCTGGGCATCCACCGCCAGACCCTCTACTACCGGCTCGCCCGCGTCCATCAGCTCACGGGACTCGACCTGAACGACGGCGAGGACCGGCTGCTGCTCCACATGGCGCTGAAGTCGGCGCGCCTGTGAAGCACGCGTCCTAGGCGGCGTCCTCGGGCAGCTCGACGACCGGCCGGTCGCTGACGGCGGCCGCCAGCACCACGGGGGCGTCGCCGTCGCTGTGTCCCGCGCTCACCGCCACCCACCGCCGCACGGCCTCCGTACCTTCGACGGGCACGGGCCCCCACACCATCAGATCTCCGTAGCAGTCCTCCGCCAGCAGGGCGTCGAACAGCGGCGGCAGGGATGCACCGCGCTGCTTGCGGAACAGCGGCACATGCATCGCCACCCGGCGGTGCGCACCCCACCGGTCGTCCAACTCGCGTACGAGAGCGGCGAGGTGGGCTTCGGCGGCGTCCACCGCCGCGTTCCAGCCGGGCTCGTACACCCCCGTGAGCGAGTCGCCCTCCCACAGCGGGACGACCCGGAAGCCCTCGCCTCGCGTGGTGGTCCACTCCCCCGTGGCCGGATCACCGACGGCGACGGTCGGACCGGCCTCCGGTACCGGTCCGGCCAGCAGCGCGTCCACGTCCGCGACCGCGCGTACGGCGTCGAACTCCTCCCCCGCCCGGGCCGTCACAGCGCGGCCCGGTCCATCGGGCGCGGCAGCGCCTTGAGCGCCCCCGCCTCGCGCAGCCGCAGGTTGGCGCGGAGCACCGCCGGGACGTCACCGGGTGCGGCGATGTCCAGGAGTACGCCCTGGGAGCCCACGTCCTTGCGGGCGGCCGCGATGCCGTCCGGCAGCAGGGCGGCGCGGGCCGAGGAGAGGTATCCGAGCCAGCCGACGGACGGGTCGTCGGGGGCGAATCCGCCCTCGTCCTCCAGGGCGTCGAGCACGTCGTCGTCGCTCACGCCCCCGAAGTCGGCCTCCCACACTTCGGCGACGGCCGCCAGAAGCGCGGCGTCGGGTACCTCGGCACCGTCCGGTGGCCGGACACCGATCACGACCGTCTGGAGCAGGTACTCCGAAGTGCCGCCGGCCCGCCCGCTGACGTCGACCTTCCACCCGGGCGTCCCCGACGCGACGAACTGCATGCTGCTGCCCGTACGGTCCGACCAGCCGTCCGCCGCCTGCGCCGCGCGGACGGCGGCGAGCAGGGACTCCTCGTCCGGACGCAGAGCGGTGGCGGGCCCGGAACCCGGCACGTTCCGCCACGCCCCGTCGCTCCCGGCGCCGGCACACGCCTCGGGCAATAGTCCGGCGAGCCGGTCGAGCGTCTGCTTCCACCGCCGGGCCAGCGCCTCCGCGGACTCCTGCCTGGGTCCCCAGAATCCCCGCACCACACGCTGCATGTCCTGCCTCCGTACCTCGCCGCTCTCTTCCTCAGGTCCAGCCGCTGCCACCCTAGGGCTTGCCGCTCCCCGTCACCGCTCAGCCCGGCTTCCGGTCTCCCTCCTACTTCTTCGCCCCCGCCACCTTGCTCTGCGGGGTGGGTATGACCTTGATCGGGAGCCCCGCGTCACGGAACGCCTTGCGTGCTGCCTTGGCCACCTCCGGGTCGGAGAAGTGCCATTCGATGGCCCGCCCGCCGGACGCGTCGACCTGGCGCTGGGCCTCGTCGACGAACTTCTTGCGGCCCGACTCGGTGAGCTTGCCCGGCTCGGTCTTGGACAAGTAGCTGCCGTAGCCGTTCTTGGCCTCCAGGAACGTCTGCCGGCTGGAGTCCCAGCCGTCGTACTCGACCGCCGGCACACCCTCCTTCGGATGCGGTACGACGTACTCGCTGCCGCGGTTGGTGCCGGTGATCTGCTCCTGGTAGCGGAGCCAGGACTCGTTCTTCCAGTTGGGCGGGGGGTTGCGGTCGCGGCTCGCCCAGTAGCCGTCACCGAGGTCGGCGTCGCCCAGCGTGGGTGTGTCCAGGTCCTCGGCCCAGTCCGGCGGGTTGTAGTTGCGCGGGTCGCTCGTGTCGTTCGGGTCGGGCTCGGGGTACTTCTTCTTGTCCAGCTCGGCCTGGCGCGCCCGCTCCGGCTCCTCGGCCCGCTTCTGTTCGAGATGGGCGGCCCGCTCCTGGTCGCGGGCCTCCTTCGCCTTGGCCTTGGCCGCTTCGTCGCAGCCGTCGTCCGCGAGAACCACCCGGTCCCGCGGTCCTGACGCCAGTACGCCGGTACCTGCCCCGGCGACTCCCCCGGTGCCGCCGTAGCGCACCCGGGGGCCGAAGGCGATGGTGCAGCCGGTCCTGCGGGCCGCGTCCTCGGCCTCGTCCGCCGCCTCGTCGGCCTCCTTCGCCGCCTTCCGGACCCCGTCGACGTCACCGGCCTCGGCCGCCTTGCGGGCCCGGCGGGCCGCGTCGCCCGCGTCGGTGGCGGCCTCGGCGACCTCCTCCGCGGCCTTGCCGATCTTGCCCAGCTTGCCGACCTTGCCGATGACCTTCGCGACGTCGTAGCCGGGGATGAAGAGCGAACCGACGTTCCAGATCACATCGGTGACGGCCCGGGTCTTCTCCCCGTTGTTCCAGCGCTCCCGTACCTCGTCACCGACGAACACGTCGTCGCCGACCTTGATCACGGTGTTGAGCGACGCTCCGCCCCAGTCGCCGATCGCGCCGAGGTAGTCGCCGTCGCTCCACTTGTCCGCGGCGTCCTTGGAGTCCTGCACCCACTGGTCGCCCAGCTGCTTGCCGTAGTCGGCGATCCCGGACCAGGTCTCGGCCTTGAAGAGGTCGATGATGCCGGTGACGTCACCCCAGATGCCGTCGACGAACACGCCCTTGACGACCTGGGTGGTGCGGTCCCAGGCACAGCCGAAGAACCCCCAGCCTCCGCAGTCCTCCTCGTCGGCCTTGTCGCCCCCGTCGCCGTCGTCGCCGCCGTCGTCGTCGTCCGAGTCCGACGCGGGGAGGTCGTCGTACGTCGCCTCGGGCTCGGCGCTGGTCTCGGGATAGGTGTCGTCGCGGGAGCCCTCGGGCCCGCCCGTCGTATCGCCACCGGACCCACCGTCGGCACCGCCGGTGCCGGTGGAACCGGTGGTGCCGGTGGAGCCGGTGGAGCCGGTGGTGCCGGTGGAGCCGGTGGAGCCGGTGGAGCCGGTGGAGCCTCCGTCGGCACCACTCGTACCGCTGGCGGCACCTCCGTCCGCACCGCCCGTGCCACCGGTCGAACCTCCTGCACCGGCGCCCCCGGTACCGCCCGTGCCACCGGCACCGCCCGTGCCACCGGACGCCCCGTCAGCGCCCTTGGCACCCGTGGCGCCGCCGTCCGCGCCCCCCGCGCCGGAACCGGAACCCCCCGTCACGGTCGAGCCCTCGTCCGCGCCGCCCGTGGCCCCGCCGTCCTGTCCCTGGCCGGCCTCCACCGTGCCGCTGTCGTCGCCGCCCGCGGGGCACGCCGTGCCCGTGACCGAGCAGATCGCCGACCGGAAGCCGTCCGCCATGCTGCCGCCGACGCCCGTGACCAGCAGCGCCACGACGATGGCGGCGACCAGCATGACCAGTCCGACGTACTCCACCGTCGACTGCCCGCGGTCCCGCCGCCAGGTGATCATGTGCGGCAGCGAGAACTCCGGCTTGTCCTCACGCTCCCGCACCGGCAGGCGGAACCACCCCCGGCTCTGCCGCCGGGTGAGGAAGACCAGGATCAGCGTCGGCAGGAACAGCTGGGTGAATCCGTGCGCCGACCCGTCACCGATGTTCCCGACACCGCCGAGCAGCAGCCATGTCTGTACGGCCACCAGGCCCCACCACACACGGCGGCCGCCACTCCAGGCGCGCCGGGAGAGCAGCCAGCCGGCCACCCCGGGCACGGCCGCGTACACGGCGATACCCAGCAACCGGGCGCCCATCGCGTCGGCGGCCAGCGCGGAGGCGAGCAGGCCGAACCCGCCCAGCACCGTCGCGGCGAAGAGGACGTGGACCAGCAGGCGGGCCGCGCCCAGCGCACGCGGCATCTCGCGCCGCCCCGGCCCCGGCGCGGGGACGGCGCCGCCGTGTGCGGGTATGCCACCGATCGCAGACATGCGTGACCCCAACCCGTGCAGCCAGTGAGCGAAATGACGATGTCTCACGCTAGGGCCGCGCGGGGTGCGGAGTCGTGGGCCCCAGGGCCCAACCAAGGGCCCAGTCCTGCCGGACGGGCCGGGCGGCGGCGCCGCCTGACAGGACCTAGGAGGCCCGGCCCTCCAGTACGGCCTTCAGGCCGTCCGTCAGGTCCTGGGCGGACGGCGCGGAGTCACCGTCGATCATCCACTGGACCATCACGCCCGCGAGCAGCGCCTGACAGAAGAGTCCCGCCACCCGCGCCTTCTCGGGATCGGTTTCGGGGTCGATGCCCAGCATGTTCTGGGCGAGCCCGTCGCGCGCGTCGTTCTGCGGGGCCGCCAGGGCCTTCTGGAGCTCGGGGTCGGTGTCGATCCGCGAGATGACCTCCATCTGGAGCTGCCAGACGGCGCGGGTCTGTCCGTAGGAGCCGATGACCCGCTCCCAGACGTCCCGGAACTGTTCGAGGGGGTCCCGGGGGGCGTCCCCGGACTCCGCCTCGGGCTGGTCCGGCCCGTCCGTGATGACGTCGCCCCACTCCTCCGTCACCTTGAGGAAGGCCAGATTGAGCAGGGCCTCCTTGGAGCCGTAGTGGTAACCGATGGAGGCCAGGTTGGTGCCCGACGCGGCCACGATGTCGCGCGCCGTGGTCCGGGCGTACCCCTTCTCCAGCAGGCAGCGCTTGGCGCCTTCGAGCAGATCCTCACGATGTCCCATGAACGCAGCGTACCCGGCATACAGACACCTGTGTAAGACGGGCGTCTATATGCCGGGCACGTGGTCCGAGCAGCGGAGGATCAGTCGGTGAGGTTCACCGAACGGGCCGAGGCGGCGCCGATCTCCTCGGAGATCTCGGTCAGCACCGACTGCGGCACGGTGTCGTCGACAGTGAGGACGACCAGCGCCTCGCCGCCCACGTCCGCCCGCGAGACCTGCATGCCCGCGATGTTGAGTCCGGCCTCACCGAGGATGCGGCCGACGGCGCCCACGACACCCGGACGGTCCTGGTAGCGCAGCACGACCATGTGGTCCGCCAGCGCCAGGTCCACGTCGTAGTCGCCGATGGCCACGATCTTCTGAAGGTGCTTGGGGCCGGCCAGCGTGCCCGAGACCGCGACCTCCTCGCCGCTCGACAGCGTGCCGCGGACGGTCACCACGTTGCGGTGGTCCGGCGACTCGGAGCTGGTGGTGAGGCGCACCTCGACACCGCGCTCCTGCGCGAAGAGCGGGGCATTGACGTAGCTCACGGTCTCGTCGACGACGTCCTCGAACACACCCTTGAGCGCGGAGAGTTCGAGCACCTTCACGTCGTGCTGGGTGATCTCGCCGTACACCTCGACGTCGAGGCGGGCCGCGACCTCGCCCGCGAGCGCGGTGAAGATCCGGCCGAGCTTCTCGGCGAGCGGCAGTCCGGGACGGACGTCCTCGGCGATGACGCCACCCTGGACGTTGACCGCGTCCGGCACGAGCTCACCGGCGAGTGCCAGACGCACGGACCTGGCGACCGCGATGCCCGCCTTCTCCTGGGCCTCGTCGGTGGAGGCGCCGAGGTGCGGGGTGCAGACGACCTGGTCGAACTGGAACAGCGGGGAGTCCGTGCAGGGCTCCTTCGTGTACACGTCCAGACCGGCTCCGGCGACCCGGCCCTCCTTGAGGGCGGAGGCGAGCGCCTCCTCGTCGACGATGCCGCCGCGGGCGGCGTTGACGATGCGCACCGAGGGCTTCACCTTGTGCAGCGCCTCGTCGCCGATCAGGCCGAGCGTCTCCGGCGTCTTGGGCAGGTGCACCGTGATGAAGTCGGCGACCTCCAGCAGCTCGTCGAGGGTGAGGAGCTTGACGCCCATCTGCGCGGCGCGCGCCGGCTGCACATAGGGGTCGTACGCGACGATCTTCATACCGAAGGCCGACATGCGCTGCGCGACCAGGACACCGATACGGCCGAGGCCGACGACACCGAGGGTCTTCTCGCTGAGCTCGACGCCCGTGTACTTGGAGCGCTTCCACTCGCCGTTCTTCAGGGCGGTGTTGGCCTGCGGGATGTTGCGCGCCGTGGCGACGAGCAGGCCACAGGCGAGCTCGGCGGCGGTGACGATGTTGGAGGTCGGGGCGTTGACGACCATCACGCCGGCCTTGGTGGCCGCGGAGACGTCGACGTTGTCCAGACCGACGCCGGCGCGGGCGACGACCCGCAGCTTCTTCGCGGCGGCGATGGCCTCGGCGTCGACCTTGGTGGCGGAGCGCACCAGGATGGCGTCCACGTCGGCGATCGCGGGGAGAAGTTCGGCGCGGTCGGCGCCGTTGCAGTGCCGGATCTCGAAATCCGGACCCAGAGCGTCGACCGTGGCGGGCGACAGCTCTTCAGCGATGAGTACGACAGGTTTCGAGCTCACGAGAGTCCTCACATGTCCAGTGCGGACGGCCGTCCCGACGGCCGCAGGCGGTGGAGGGGCTAGCCGCGTGGAGACGCACGACACTGTGGGCCCTGACGCGTGTATGTGTTGAGAAGTGTAGTCATGCAGCGGGGCACGTAATGCGCCCCGGTGGAAGGATCACCCACACGAGGGTGGACGACTTGTACACACATTCGACGCAGCCGCTTCCACCTCCTCTGTCCGCAGTGACACGGAAGCCGAGACGGGCGGTGTGCCGTGGGGCGGGCCGAGGGCCCGCCCCACGGCGGAGGACTTACGCGTCCTCGTCGTTCACCCAGCTCATGAGCTTGCGCAGCTCACGGCCGGTGGTCTCCAGCAGGTGGTCGCTGTCGGCCTTCTTGTACTCGTTGTACTTGGGCAGACCGTTGTGGTACTCGGCCATCCAGGCGTTGGCGAAGGTGCCGTCCTGGATCTCGGTGAGGACCTTCTTCATCTCGGCCTTGGTGGCGTCCGTGATGATCCGCGGGCCGGTGACGTAGTCGCCCCACTCGGCGGTCTCCGAGATGGACCAGCGCATCTTCTCCAGACCGCCCTCGTACATGAGGTCCACGATCAGCTTCAGCTCGTGGAGGCACTCGAAGTACGCGATCTCCGGCTGGTAGCCGGCCTCGGTCAGGGTCTCGAATCCGGCCTTGACGAGGGCGGCGGTGCCACCGCAGAGGACGGCCTGCTCACCGAACAGGTCGGTCTCGGTCTCCTCCGTGAAGGTCGTCTTGATGACGCCAGCGCGGGTGCCGCCGATCCCCTTCGCGTACGAGAGGGCGAGGGCCAGGCCCTTGCCGGTGGCGTCCTGCTCGACGGCCACGATGCACGGGACGCCGCGGCCCTCCTCGTACTGACGGCGCACCAGGTGGCCCGGGCCCTTGGGGGCGACCATGCAGACGTCGACGTTGGCCGGCGGCTTGATGAAGCCGAAGCGGATATTCAGGCCGTGTCCGAAGAACAGCGCGTCGCCGTCCTTGAGGTTGTCCTTGATGGACTCCTCGTAGACCTGGGCCTGGATCGGGTCCGGGACGAGGATCATGATGACGTCGGCCTCGGCGGCGGCCTCGGACGGGGTCACCACGCGCAGGCCCTGCTCCTCGGCCTTGGCCTTGGACTTCGAGCCCTCGTGCAGACCGACGCGGACGTCGACGCCGGAGTCACGGAGCGACAGCGCGTGGGCGTGGCCCTGGCTGCCGTAGCCGATGACCGCGACCTTGCGGCCCTGGATGATGGACAGGTCGGCATCGTCGTCGTAGAACAGCTCGGCCACTGGGTCTTCTCCTTGGTGTGCAGGTGTTGCGTCCCACCGTACGGCGGGGTGCGTCGTATACGTTGTCGGGTCTCGCCATGCGAGCGGCAGGGTGGCGGCGGGCGCCGGGTCCTACGCCGAGCGGTCGAGTGAGCGCAGGGAACGGTCGGTGATCGACCGCGCTCCGCGCCCTATGGCGATGGTGCCGGACTGGACGAGCTCCTTGATGCCGAACTGCTCCAGCATCTTGAGCATGGCCTCCAGCTTGTCGGCTCCTCCGGTCGCCTCGATCGTGACGGCCTCGGGAGAGACGTCCACGGTCTTGGCGCGGAACAGCGAGACGATCTCGACGATCTGGGAGCGGGTCTCGTTGTCGGCGCGGACCTTCACCAGGACGAGCTCCCGCTGGATCGCAGCGGCGGGCTCGAGTTCGACGATCTTCAGGACGTTGACCAGCTTGTTGAGCTGCTTGGTCACCTGCTCCAGGGGCAGGTCCTCGACATTCACGACGATGGTGATGCGGGAGATGTCGGGGTGCTCGGTGGTACCGACCGCGAGTGAGTCGATATTGAAGCCGCGCCGGGAGAACAGAGCCGTGATCCGGGCGAGGACACCTGGCTTGTTCTCGACCAGGACGGAGAGTGTGTGCTTGGTGGACATGGAGTCGGTCTCTCTCTGTCTCTCAGTCGTCTTCGTTGTCGCCGAAGTCGGGGCGGACACCGCGGGCGGCCATGACCTCGTCGTTGGAGGTGCCGGCGGCGACCATCGGGTACACCATGGCGTCCTCGTGGACGATGAAGTCGATCACGACGGGGCGGTCGTTGATGGAGTTGGCCTCTTCGATGACCTTGTCGAGGTCGGCGGGGTCCTCGCAGCGGATCGCGTAGCAGCCCATGGCCTCGGACAGCTTGACGAAGTCCGGCACCCGGGTGCCCTTGGCCGGAGCGCCGTCGGTGTCGGCGCCGGAGTGCAGGACGGTGTTGGAGTACCGCTGGTTGTAGAACAGGGTCTGCCACTGGCGGACCATCCCGAGGGCGCCGTTGTTGATGATCGCGACCTTGATCGGGATGTTGTTGAGCGCGCAGGTGGTGAGTTCCTGGTTGGTCATCTGGAAGCAGCCGTCGCCGTCGATCGCCCAGACCGTACGGTCGGGCATGCCGGCCTTGGCACCCATGGCGGCCGGGACCGCGTATCCCATGGTTCCGGCGCCGCCGCTGTTCAGCCAGGTGGCCGGCTTCTCGTAGTCGATGAAGTGGGCGGCCCACATCTGGTGCTGGCCGACGCCCGCCGCGAAGATCGTGCCCTCGGGGGCGAGCTGACCGACGCGCTGGATGACCTGCTGCGGGGAGAGGCTGCCGTCCTCGGGCAGGTCGTAGCCGAGCGGATAGGTGTCGCGCCAGCGGCTGAGGTCCTTCCACCAGGCGTCGTAGTCGCCGGTGTTGCCCTCGGTGTGCTCCGCCTGGACGGCCTGGACGAGGTCGGCCAGGACCTCACGGGCGTCTCCGACGATCGGGACGTCGGCGGCGCGGTTCTTGCCGATCTCGGCCGGGTCGATGTCGGCGTGGACGATCTTCGCGTACGGCGCGAAGCTGTCCAGCTTGCCGGTGACGCGGTCGTCGAAGCGGGCTCCGAGGGCGACGATCAGGTCGGCCTTCTGCAGCGCGGTGACGGCGGTGACCGCACCGTGCATGCCCGGCATTCCCACGTGCAGCGGGTGGCTGTCGGGGAATGCGCCGAGCGCCATCAGGGTGGTGGTGACGGGCGCTCCGGTGAGCTCTGCGAGGACCTTGAGTTCGGCGGTGGCCCCGGCCTTGATGACGCCTCCGCCGACGTACAGCACGGGGCGCTTGGCCTGGGTGATGAGCTTGGCCGCCTCGCGGATCTGCTTGGCGTGCGGCTTGGTGACGGGCCGGTAGCCGGGCAGGTCCTGGGTGGGCGGCCAGCTGAAGGTCGTCTGTGCCTGGAGGGCGTCCTTGGCGATGTCGACGAGGACCGGACCGGGACGGCCGGTGGACGCGATGTGGAACGCCTCGGCGATGGTGTGCGGGATGTCCTCGGCCCTGGTGACCAGGAAGTTGTGCTTGGTGACCGGCATCGTGATGCCGCAGATGTCGGCTTCCTGGAAGGCGTCCGTACCGATCGCCTTGGAGGCGACCTGGCCGGTGATCGCGACCAGCGGCACCGAGTCCATGTGCGCGTCGGCGATCGGCGTGACGAGGTTGGTCGCACCGGGTCCCGAGGTGGCCATGCAGACGCCGACCTTGCCGGTGGCCTGGGCATAGCCGGTGGCCGCGTGGCCCGCACCCTGCTCGTGCCGGACCAGAACGTGGCGCACCCGGGTGGAGTCCATCATCGGGTCGTACGCCGGAAGGATCGCACCGCCGGGAATGCCGAATACGGTGTCGGCCCCGACTTCCTCGAGAGAGCGGATGAGGGACTGGGCGCCCGTGACGTGCTCGACGGTGGCGGACGACGGTCCGTTGTGACGGGCCCGCGGCTGCGGGTGGTGGGCCCCGGTGGCCTGCTCGGTCATCGGCATTCTCTTCTCGAAGCTGAGGGTTTTTGCGGGGTTTTGGGAAGTGCCAGTGCAACAAAAAACCCCTCGTGCCGTGAGGCAAGCGAGGGGAGCGCGCCGGTGCGGTCTGCAGAGTGTCGCTGCGGAACTCTGCTTCAGCCGACGCGCTTTCCAAGTACGAGAATTCGGGTGCGCATGGCATTGACCCTCTCTCCGGCACGCGCACGGTGTCAAGTGGGTGGGACGGGCGTCTCAACATGTGAGCCACTGAGGAGGGGAATCGAGCCGCCTGTCAGGACGGGCTGGGCGGCGGGACTGCCCGGCACGGGGAACTCTCCCCGGACCAGCGCGCGGCGCAGCCGGTATTCGTCGAGCGGCCCGGAGAAGGCCATTCCCTGCCCGTGCGTACAGCCCATGGCGCGCAGGGCGAGGACCTGTTCCGGCACGTCCACGCCGTCGGCCACGGACTGCATGCCGAGATCGCACGCGATACGGAGGAGCCCACTGGTGATCTTGTGCAGCCGGGCGGACTCCACCACCCCTTCGACCAGACCGCGGTCGAGTTTCAGTACGTCGATGGGGAGCCGGCGCAGGGCGTTGATCGCCGCGTAACCGCTGCCGAAGCCGTCGAGCGCGATCCGTACGCCCAGGCGGCGCAGGGCGACGAGCCGCTGTTCCAGATCGTCGAAGGAGATCCGCGGGTCGCTGTCGGCGACCTCGATCATCAGCGCGCCGGAGGGCAGTCCGTGCCGCGTCAGGAGCGCTTCGATGGAACCGAAGGGCAGGGCGCGGTCGAGCAGCCGGCCGGCCGAGAGGCGTACGGACACGGAGATCGGGTGACCTGCCCTGGCCCGGTCGGCGGCCTGCTCGACGGCCGCTTCCAGGAGCCAGCGGCCGAGCTCGGCGGTGCGGTCGCTGTCGTCGGAGACCCGGAGGAATTCGGCGGGGGTGAAGAGGATGCCCTGCGCCGAGCGCCAGCGCGCCTGCGCCGCCACGGCCGCGACGGTGCCGCTGCCGAGGTGGACGACCGGCTGGTGCAGCAGTGCGAATTCGCCGTCCCGCAGAGCCGTACGCAGCCGGGCGGCCAGCTCGGAACGGCGTACGACATCGGCCTGCATCTGCGGGGCGTAGAGCTCCACCCGGTCCTTGCCGCCCGCCTTGGCGCGGTACATGGCGAGGTCCGCGTTGCGCATGAGGTCGGTGGGGGTGATGCCGGGCTCCGCGAACGCGACGCCGATGGAGGCGGCCACCCGGACCTCGCTGGCCCCGATCCGGTACGGCTGGGAGAGCGTGAGACGCAGCCGGTCGGCGATCTCGTGCACCTGGTACTCACGGGCGCCCTGGTCGCGGGTGCCGTCGCCGATGATCAGCGCGGCGAATTCGTCACCGCCGAGACGGGCCGCCGTGTCCCCGATGCGCACGGAGTCCGCGAGGCGGCGGGCGGCCTGGATGAGGAGCTCGTCGCCGGCTTGGTGGCCGATGGTGTCGTTGACCGCCTTGAAGCCGTCGAGGTCGATGAAGAGGACGGCGGTGCCCTGGTCGCCCGCGCGCCGGCCGCCGAGCGCGCGGCGGACCCGGTCGGTGAACAGCGCGCGGTTGGGCAGATCGGTGAGCGGGTCGTGTTCGGCGTTGTGCTGCAGCTGGGCCTGGAGCCGCACCCGTTCGGTCACGTCCCGGCTGTTGAGGAGCAGGCCGCCCTGATGCCGGTTGACGGTGGACTCCACGTTGAGCCAGTCGCCGGTACCCGACCGGAAGCGGCACTCGATGCGGGTGGTGGGTTCCTCGTGGGGCGGCGCGGCCAGGAAGCGCCGCACCTCGTGGACCACTCCGCCGAGGTCTTCGGGATGGATGATCGAGGCCAGCTCGGAGCCGACGAGATCGTCCGCCTCGCGCCCGTACACCCCGGCCGCCGCGGGGCTGACGTAGCGCAGTATGCCGGTGGGGGCGGCGATCATGATGACGTCGCTCGATCCCTGCACCAGCGAGCGGAAGTGGTTCTCCTTCTGTGCCAGCTCCTGGGTGAGCGAGATGTTGTCGAGGAGCATGATGCCCTGCCGGACGACCAGGGCGAGCACGACCGTGCATCCGGTGAAGATCACCACCCGGTCGACCCTGCGGCCCTCCACCACGTTGTACAGGATGCCCAACGTGCAGACGGCCGCGGCCAGATAGGGCGTCAGCGCGGCCAGCGAGCCGGCGATGGGGCGGCTGGTGGTGCGCATCGCGGCCGAGCCCGGCCGCATGGCTTCGGTGCCGCGGCGCCGGGCGCCCCAGGGGGCGTACGCGAGGAGAAGCGAACCGGTGAACCAGCCCGCGTCGAGCAACTGGCCCGAGTGGTACGTCGAGCGCAGCAGCGGAGAGATGAACACGGTGTCGCACAGGACGGTCAGGGCGAGCGCGGCAACGGCCGTGTTCACCGCGGAGCGGTTGATGCTGGAGCGCCGGAAGTGGAGCGCCAGCACCATGGAGACCAGCACGATGTCGAGCAGCGGATAGGCGAGGGAGAGCGCGACTCTGGCCACGCTCTCGCCCTCCGGGTCGGCGGCATGGGCGGTGTGGGCGAGAGCGAGGCTCCAGGAGAGCGTCAGCAGTGATCCGCCGATCAGCCAGGAGTCCAGCGCCAGGCAGACCCAGCCGGCCCGGGTGACGGGGCGCTTGGCGAGGACGAGCAGCCCGACGATGGCGGGCGGCGCGAAGCAGAGGAAGAAGAAGTCGGCGACGGACGGCGTGGGCACGGGGAGGTCCAGCACCACTTCGTACCACCCCCAGACCGCGTTGCCGCAGGCGGCCATGAGGGAGGAGAGCGAGAACAGCAGCCAGGCGGGGCGCAGCCGGCTGACACTGGCCCGCGCGTAGAGGAAGCAGGAGAGCGCCGCGGCCAGGGCGGCCATGCTGAGGCCGAAGTCCCCCATGAACAGCGCGACTTCCGGCGAGCCCCAGCCGACGACCGCACCGAGGGCGTATCCGGCGCAGACCGCGGCCAGGGTGATCCGGGAGCGCAGGCCGCAGCCCTCGCCCGTGACCGACTGCCGGGAGAGCCTGGCCCCGGCGGTGCTCACCGTGGAACTCCCCGGGCCGCGTCCGGCACCCCCGGCGTCCGGCCCCTTGCTCGCCGTGGCCGCGGCCGGGGCGGAGTCCTGTCCGGCGTCAGCACCGATGACCGCCGTCGCCCGCCCTGCCGCGTCGGATCGTCTCTCCATTGGCCGCACATCGCCCGTCGCCCCCTCGCGTTCTACTTCCTCCCCCGCGTCGCCCCTTCCACGACGCAGCCCCCCGTTCCGGACGATACACCAGACCCGTCACTCAGGGCCATACTGCCTCTACTCTCCGTGACGACCTGGGGTGTTGTGAGAACCCACTGCGATGAACGTACTCCGGAGCGTGTTCAGCCGGTGGTGAGTACGACGTTCCGGACCGGTTCGCCCGCGGCGAACCGGGTGAGCTGCCCGGCCAGCAGACGCTTGGCCCTGGGCAGGAACGCCGAGGTGCTGCCGCCCACATGGGGGGTGATCAGGACATGGGGAGCATGCCAGAGGGGGTGTCCGGCGGGCAGCGGTTCCGGGTCGGTGACGTCGAGTGCGGCGCGCAGCCGACCGCACTGGAGTTCGGACAACAGGGCTGGGGTGTCCACCACTTGGCCCCTGGCGACGTTGACGAGGAGAGCGCCGTCCCGCATCGCCTTGAGGAACTCCGCTCCCACCAGCCCCTGCGTGGAGGCGTTCAGCGGGGTGGACAGAATGACGATGTCGGCCTCGGGCAGCAGCGCGGGCAGATCGTCGAGCGTGTGTACGGGGCCGCGCTCGGTCGTCCGGGCGGAGCGCGCGACGCGCGCCACCCGCGCGCACTCGAAGGGTTCGAGCCGGTCCTCGATGGCCGAACCGATCGAGCCGTACCCGACGATGAGCACCGACTTGTCGGCGAGCGCGGGATAGAAGCCCGCCCGCCACTCCTCCTTGTCCTGGCCGTGCACGAAACCGGGGAACCCCCGCAGCGAGGCGAGGATCAGGGCGAGGGCAAGTTCGGCGGTGGACGCCTCGTGGACCCCCTTGGCGTTGCACAGGCGCACGCCGGCGGGAAGCAGACCGAGGCCGGGCTCCACGTGGTCGATGCCCGCGGAGAGGGTCTGCACTACCTGGACCGCGCTCATGGCGGCGAGCGGGCGGGCCGCGATCTGCGGGCCCTTCATGTAGGGAACGACGTAGAAGGCGCAGTCCGCGGGGTCGGCGGGGAAGTCCTCGCCGCCGTCCCAGAAGTGGTAGTCGAGGCCGTCGGGGAGGCCTTCGATCTCATCGGCAGGAATGGGCAGCCACACGTCGGTGGTCGTCGTCGAAGTCATGCTCAGGAGGCTAGGTGACGGCTGGTCGGCGGCTCCGTGGGGGCAGAGGTTACTTTTGGGGTGCGGTGTGGTCCCGTGAGCGCGGGACCGAGGAAGGGTTCGGGGAGTTGGAGCGCAGGACTATCGGTGCGGCGGCGCTCGCCGTGGGCGCGGTCGGGCTGGGCTGTATGCCGATGAGCTGGGCGTACAACACGTCGCAGCAGCGCGGCGACCGCTCGGTGCGGACGGTGCACGCGGCGCTCGACGCGGGCGTCCAACTGCTCGACACGGCGGACATGTACGGCCCCTTCACCAACGAGCTGCTCGTGGGAAGGGCCCTCAAGGGGCGGCGGAGCGAAGCCTTCCTCTCCACCAAGGGCGGTCTGCTGGTGGGTGACCAGCACATCGTCGCCAACGGGCGTCCGGGCTATGTGCGGCGGGCCTGCGACGCCTCGCTGCGGCGGCTGCAGACCGATGTGATCGACCTGTACCAACTGCACCGGGCCGACCCCGAGGTGCCGGTGGAGGAGACCTGGGGGGCGATGGCGGATCTGGTCGCGGCGGGGAAGGTGCGGGCGCTCGGTCTGTGCGCGGTGGGAGCGCGTGCCTCGCGCAGGCCGGGATCGCGGCTGCATGACGGAACGATCCGCCAACTGGAGCGCGTGCAACAGGTCTTCCCGGTCAGCGCGGTCGAGGCCGAGCTCTCCGTGTGGTCGCCCGAGGCGCTGGAGACGCTGCTGCCGTGGTGCACGGCGCGCGGGGTGGGGCTGCTGGCCGCGATGCCGCTCGGGAACGGCTATCTGACGGGGACGCTGACGCCCGGGCAGGGTTTCGAGCCGGATGATCCGCGGGCCAGGCACCCGCGGTTCACGGCCGAGATGATGGCGGCGAACCAGCCGGTGGTGTCCGGGCTCCGGCGGATCGCGGAACGCCACGGCGCCACTCCGGCGCAGGTGGCGCTGGCGTGGGTGCTACGGCAGGGGCCGCATGTGGTGCCTGTGCCGGGGGCGAAGCGGGAGCAGTGGGCGGTGGAGAACGCGGGCGCCGCGCGGCTGGCGCTCGACGACGCGGATCTGGCGGAGATCGCGGGGCTGCCGCGGGCGCGCGGGTCGTGGGACTGAGAGGCCTGCGGGTCGTGGAACCGGGGGCGCCGCGAGAGAATTGGCGGAGATCGGGAACCCGGGGCGGGGCAGCGGTGTAGGAACAGTAGTCGTGCGGCCGTCGAAAGGATCGTTGCTGTGTTCGGATCTGCGCTCTCCCCCGCTGTACGCAAAGGGGTGGTGGCCGCGCTGGCCACGGCCTCGCTGCTGGTGTCCGCGGCCTGCTCCTCCGAGGACGGCTCGGGGAGTACGGGAGGCCGGGAGGGGGACTCTTCGCCGCCGTCCACCTCCTCGTCCGCTCCCTCATCCTCCGCGACGGCCTCGGATCTGCCTCCCGCCAAGGGGGCGGTGAAGGTCGTCTCCACGCTCACGGAAGGGCTGGCGAGCCCGTGGGGCCTGGCCGCGCTGCCCGGCGGTGATCTGCTGGTGGCTTCCCGCGACGAGGCCACGATCACCCTGATCGACGGCAGGAGCGGGAAGAAGACGCTGCTGGGCTCCGTGCCCGGGGTGTCGCCCGGCGGTGAGGGCGGACTGCTGGGCCTCGCCGTCTCGGCGACGTTCGGCGAGGACCGCCTGGTATACGCGTACTTCACCACGGAGTCCGACAACCGCATCGCCCGCATGCGGTACGAGGAGCGGAAGCCGGCCGGCCAGCAGCTGGGCGCCCCGGACACGATCCTGCGGGGCATCCCCAAGGGCGTCGTCCACAACGGCGGCCGGATCGCCTTCGGCCCGGACCGCATGCTGTACGCGGGCACCGGCGAGACCGGGGACACGGGGCTGGCCCAGGACAAGGAGTCACTGGGCGGCAAGATCCTGCGGATGACGCCCGACGGCGAACCGGTGCACGGCAACCCCGAGGCCGATTCGGTGGTGTATTCGTACGGGCACCGCAATGTGCAGGGACTGGCCTGGGACGGGCAGAAGCGTCTCTGGGCGGCCGAGTTCGGCCAGGACACCTGGGACGAGCTGAATCTGATCGGGCCGGGCAGGAACTACGGCTGGCCCGCGGTGGAGGGCAGGAAGGGCGAGCAGGGATTCGTCGACCCGGTGGCCCAGTGGAAGACCGCGGAGGCCTCGCCGAGCGGAATCGCCGTGGCCGCCGGATCGGTCTGGATGGCGGGTCTGCGCGGAGAGCGGCTGTGGCGCGTTCCGCTCGCGGGCAAGGCCGGTCAGGAACCGTTGGCGGCACCGCAGTCGTTCCTCGACGGGAAGTACGGCCGGCTGCGGACCGTGCTCGCCGCGGGCGGCGACCGGGTGTGGCTGGTCACCAGCAACACGGACGGCCGTGCGACCCCGAAGCCGGGAGACGACAGGATCCTGCTGCTGGAGGTGCGCTAGCGCCGTGACCGGAAAGGTCCTCCGGGGCGTCCGGCCACCACGTCACCGCGCCGGGTAGAGCCGCAGGCGGTGCGCGAGGGCAGCCGCCTCGCCTCGGCTGGACACCCCCAGCTTGGCAAGGATGTTGGAGACGTGCACGCTCGCCGTCTTTGGCGAGATGTACAGCTCCTCGGCGATCTTTCGGTTGGTGTGACCGGCGGCCACCAGCCGGTGCACATCCCGCTCACGCGGCGTCAGCCCGAAGGACTCGACGGCGGCCGCGGCCGGGTCCTGCCCCTCGGCGGCCGCGCCGTCCGCGGCCGGGACGAGTACGGCGGGGTGGATCTGCGGCTCGGGGGTCCGCTCGGCAGGGGTGAGCGCGATACGGGCGCGGCCGGCCAGCAGCTCGATGGTCTCGGTGAGCGGCCGTGCTCCGAGCCGCACGGCGGCGGCGTGGGCCTCGCGCAGCAGCGGGGTCGCGGACGCCCGGTCGCCCTCGACGGTTAGGAGGGCTTCCGCCCAGCGGTGGCTGATCTGGGCCAGCTCGTAGGGCCGCTGGAGCGGAGCGAACGCGGTCGCGGCCCGGGACCAGTGACCGGGGGTGTCGGCCCCTTCCGCGCGGGCGAGTTCGGCTTCGACGAGCACGCCGTAGGCGGCCCATACGGGAACGAGCATCGGCAGGCTCTTGAGGTGGGTGCGGATCAGCTCCAGGATCGCGGGACGGCCTGGGTCTGCGGCGGGCAGGCCACGTGCGTCGGCCTCCGTCGCCGCGGCGACGTGGAGGAGCGGCAGGGCGTAGCGCTGGGTGCCCGGTGGAAAGCCGAGCTCGGCCTGCGTCCGGAACGCGGCCCGTGCGTCGGGGAGGCGGCCCTGCTGTGCGGCAAGGGCCAGGGTGTGACGGGCGGGGGTGATCAGGTGCTGGGGCTGCGGATCGAGCTGGCCGAAATGGCGCCGGGTGAGGGCCAGTTGTCCTTCCGCCTCGGCGTAGTCGCCGCGGGCGAGCGCGAGTTCGGTCCGGCGGGCGGCGATGAGTCCGCGGGCCTTGCGGGAGCGGGCGATCAGGGCGGCCGCGTCGGCGGCCCTCCCGCTCTCGTCCCAGTACCCGAGGGAGAAGTAGGACTGCGACTGGTTGGAGCGGACCCAGGCCTCGGTGTCGGCGATGCCGTGGCTGTGGCAGACCTCGATTCCGTGGTCCGCGGCGGCCACGGCTTCCAGGGAGCGGCCCATGGATTCGAGTGTGGAGGGGAGGTTGATGCTCGCGCGGCCCATGATTCCGACCAGGTGCAGTTCCTCGGCCCGGTCGCGGACGGCGTACAGCTCGGCTATGCCTTCGTCCACGCTGCCGGCGTCTGCGGTGAGCCAGCCCCGGGTGAGACGGGCGTACAGCTCGATGTGCTCGTCGCCGACGAGCCGCGCGTACTCCACGGCGCGGTCGGCCGCGGCGAGTGTCTCGGCGCCGGGCCGGTGCAGGGCTCCCCAGCTGGCGACGCTGGTGAGGACGTCGGCGTGCACGGCGGACGGGGGCAGTCCACGGACCAGGTCCTGGGCGATGGCCAGTTCCTCGCGGCCGTCGCCGCGCGTGAGGTCCTGCATCAGGCGGGAGCGCTGCACCCAGAACCAGGCGGCACGCAGCGGGTCGTCCTCTCCGTCCAGGACCCTCATGGCCTTCTTGGAGATGGCCAGGGCCCTTTCACGGTCGCCCCCGAAGCGGGCGGCGACGGTGGCTTCCGCCATGAGGTCCAGGTAGCTGAGCGGGGCGGTCCCCGGGTCGCCTTCGCAGGCCGGGTAGACCTCCGCGTAGTCGAGGGGGCGCAGGGTGCCGCGTACGTCTTCGGGGACGTCGTCCCAGAGCTCCATGGCCCGTTCCAGCAGACGGAACTGCTCGGAGTGGGCGTAGCGGCGGCGGGCCTCGACGGAGGCCTTGAGCACGGCGGGCAGCGCCTTCGCGGCGTCGCGGGCCGCGTACCAGTAGCTGGCGAGGCGGGTGGCGCGTTCGTCGTCGCGGACGAGCGTGGGGTCGGCTTCCAGGGCCTCGGCGTAACGGCGGTTGAGGCGGGAGCGCTCGCCGGGCAGCAGGTCGTCGCTGACCGCCTCGCGGACCAGGGAGTGCCGGAAGCGGTAGCCGCCGGTGTCCGGCGCGGGGAGCAGCAGGTTCGCGCCGACGGCGGTGCGCAGCGCCTCGATGAGGTCGTCATCGGTCAGTCCGGCGACGGCGGCGAGCAGTTCGTGCTCGACGGTGGAGCCGCCCTCGGCGACGATCCTCGCGATCTTCTGGGCGTCGTCGGACAGGGCTTCGACCCGTACGAGGAGCAGGTCGCGCAGGGAGTCGGAGAGTCCGGAGCTGTCGCCACAGCATTCGAGGCTGCGGGCGAGCTCCTCGACGAAGAAGGCGTTTCCGTCCGAGCGGTCGAAGATCTCGTCGACGAGAGCGGCCTCGGGGGTCGCCGCGAGGATCCCGGTGAGCTGGCGGCCGACCTCGGCCCGGGTGAAGCGGGCGAGTTCGACGCGGTGGACGGCGCGGAGCCGGTCCATCTCCGCGAGGAGCGGGCGCAGGGGGTGGCGGCGGTGGATATCGTCGGCGCGGTAGGTGCCGACGACCGTGATGCGGCCGTTGCGCAGGGTACGGAAGAGGTAGGCGAGGAGGTGCCGGGTGGAGGCGTCCGCCCAGTGCAGGTCCTCCAGCACGAGGACGAGGGTGCGGGTGACGGAGAGGCGTTCGAGGAGCCGGGCGGTGAGTTCGAAGAGGCGGGCGGTGCCGTGCTCGTCGTTCGGCTCGCGGCCGGCTTCGCCGAGTTCGGGCAACAGCGGGGCCAGTTCGCCCTCCTGGCCCGCCAGCGCCTCGGCCAGCTCGTCCGGCAGGGTGCGGCGCAAGGCGCGCAGCGCCGCGGCGAACGGGGCGAACGGCAGTCCGTCCGCGCCGATCTCGACGCAGCCGCCGACGGCGACGACGGCCTCGCGGCGGTCGGCCACCGTGAGGAACTCCTCGACCAGACGGGTCTTGCCGACACCCGCCTCTCCGCCGATGAGCAGCGCCTGCGGCTCGCCGTCCGAGGCTCGTACGAGCGCGTCGGTGAGCAGGGCGAGCTCGTCGTCGCGGCCGATGAACGCGGGGCTGACGGACTTGTTCTCCACGTCGCCGAGCATCGCACAGAAGTCCGATGCCACGGCGGCCGGAAGGCGTGCCGCCATCGCTACGCGGCGTGGACGAAGTGGCTCGGGTCCGCGCTCACCCGCCCCTCGGTGTCGTTCCGTCCGGTACGCCGCGCCGCACGACGGGCGAGCGCCGCCTGCCGTACGGTGCGCTGTGCTTCGGCCTGGCGGATCAGTTCGGCGGACCGGAGCTGGTGGAGTTCGTACGCGTACATGGCTCTCTCCCTGGTGGTGACGGCCTGTGGGGGCCTGACCGGCCGGTGGCCGGGGGCCGGTTCCGGCCGTGCACCAACTGTCGTTCGCCAGGGGGTGTCGCCGCATCGGGCGAGTGCCGCATCTCTGCGGGGCGGGCGCCTTAGACGGGCGCGGCCGATGCCGTATGTCCCGGGCCCCGGCGGGGCGGATGCCCTAGGGAGACGGTGACGAGCCGTCTTCGGGGGAGTCCGGGCACGGGTCGCGTACCAGGACACCGGGCGCGGGGCCATGCTGCGGCTCCGGCCGGTGCCTCAGGGGCAGGGTCAGCCGCCGGTCGTGGAAGCCGCGCTGGGCAGCGAGACGAGCAGGTCGAAGTACATGCCGGCGGAGATCAGTACGCCGAGTACGCCGAGTACGACACCGGCCAGGGCGACGGCACGGATCCAGCCGGGCTGCGGGCGCTCGGCGGGCGCACCGAAGGCGGGGCGTACGAGGACGAAGACGCCGACGAGGAGGGCGAGCAGGGCGAACAGCCCGTTGACCAGGGCGGTGGTGTGCCAGGCGTCCCCGTAGATCTCGGAGATCTGCTGGGCCGCGCTGCCACCGCCGGAGGTCTTGATCTGGCCGATCAGGGTCTCCCGCTCGGCGGCGACCCGGCCGGTCCAGGCGCCGGTCAGCGAGACGATGCCGAGCCCGGCGGCGACGACGGCCGCCGCGCCCGCGCCGAGCCCGGCAGCGGACGCCGCCTCGGCCTCGGCGTACGCGTCGAGCTCCAGGTCCGTGTCGTCGCCGTCCGCGTCGTCGTTCACGTCGTCGCCCACGGCCGGTCCGGTGCCGGCGGCTGCGGAGGCCCCGGCGGTGTCCTTCGTGTCCTTCGTGTCCTTCACGGCGCTCTCGTCCGTCGCCGTCTTCTCCTCGCGGTCGTCATCGACGGCGGGAGCGGTGGAGGTCTTGGAGGTGGAGGTGTTCATGCGCCGCACGCTAGGGGTCCCGGATGAGAACCCTCTTAACGTTCCGTCCCCGCCCGGCCCTCAGCCGCGCTGAGCACGCCATTCCGGCGCCAGGACGGCCCAGATCTCCGAATCGTGCCGCTCCCCCCGGTAGAGGTAGCGCTCGCGCATCACGCCGTCGCACGTCATCCCGAGCCGCTTCGCGACCGCGACACTGCGTGTGTTGGCGGAGGAGGCGACCCACTCCACCCGGTGCATGCCCCGCACGTCGACCGCCCAGTCGATCAGCTTCCGCATCGCCCGGGTGACCAGGCCACGCCCCTCCGCCCCCGCTTCGAGCCAGCAGCCGACCTCGCAGTTGCCGGTCCCGGCGTCGAAGACGCGGAACAGGACACCGCCGACCAGCGTGCCGTCCAGCCAGATGCCGTAGAGCCGTCCGGTGTCGGCCGCCTGGCTGTCCGCGTACCGCTGGAGCAGGGCCCGCGCCGAATCGAGGTCGGCCGCGGCCGCGGCGAAGGGAATCCACGGGTCGACGAGCTCGCGCGCCCGGTCCATGTGACTCAGGAACTCCTGCGCCTGCCAGGGCTCCAGCGGGCGCAGCTCCGCCCCGTCGTCACCCAGGGATATCGCGAACATCGTGCTCCTCCGGTCTCAGTGAACGGGCTCGGCGGGCTCGGGCCGGACGGGCCGGGGCACCGGCCCGTCGCCCTCGCTCGTACGCGTCCCGGGAATCTTCGCATGATCCACGCCACTGTCGGGCGGTTCGATGCTGATGCGCGGCAGTCTCCGGTCCAGCCAGCCGGGCAGCCACCAGTTCGCCCCGCCCAGCATGTGCATCAGGGCGGGCACGAGCAGGGTGCGCAGGACGAACGCGTCCAGCGCGACCGCCACGGCGAGCGCGATGCCGAACATCGCGATGACACGGTCGCCGCTGAGCACGAAGGCGAGGAAGACCGAGATCATGATCACCGCGGCCGAGTTGATCACTCGGCTGGTCTCGGCGAGTCCGACGCGGACCGCCCGCCGGTTGTCGCCGGTCTCCAGCCACTCCTCGTACATCCTGCCGACCAGGAAGACCTGGTAGTCCATCGAGAGCCCGAAGAGCACCGAGACCATGATCACCGGCAGGAAGGGTTCGATCGGACCCGCGCTGCCGAGCCCCAGCAGCTCGCTCCCCCATCCCCACTGGAAGATCGCGACCACGACGCCGAAGGAGGAGGCGACGGCGGCCACGTTCATCGCGGCGGCCTTCAGCGGAATGCCGAGAGAGCGGAAGGCCAGCAGCAGTAGCAGACAGCCGAGGCCGATGACCACACCGACGAAGAGCGGAAGTTTGCCGATGATGATCTCGGCGAAGTCGTCGTAACTGGCAGTCACTCCGCCCACATGGGCCTGGAGCGAGGTGTTGTCCACCGTCTCGGGCAGCACGTCCGCCCGCAGCCGGTCGACCAGGTCGCTGGTCCGCTGCGACTGCGGCGCCGAGTCCGGAACGACGGTGACGAACGCCGTATCGCCGCTGTTGTTGTACGTCACATGGCTGACCGATGCGACGCCCTCGGTGTCGCGCAGCGTGGCGGGCAGCGCGTCCAGGGCGAGCCGGTCGTCGGCGCCGTCCAGCTGCGCGGCGATCGTCAGCGGCCCGTTGACCCCCGGCCCGAAGCCCTCGCCCAGCAGGTCGTACGCCTGCCGGGTGGTGGCCGTCGCGGGGTTGTTTCCCTGGTCGGACGTGCCCAGATGCAGCCCGAAGGCGGGCAGGGCCAGGACCAGCATCACGACGGCGGCGACCGCCCCGAGCAGCTTGGGGTGCCGTTCGACGAAGGCGGACCAGCGGGCGGCGAAGCCGGTGGGCGGCTCGGGCTGCGGCCCCCTCTCGGCCAGCTGCCTGCGCTCGCGCCTGCTCAGCGCACGCATCCCGATGAAGGAGAGCAGCGCGGGCAGCAGGGTCACGGAGGCGGCGACCGTCAGTACGACGGTGAGCGAGGCGGCGATCGCGACACCGTTGAGGAATCCGAGCCGCAGGATGAGCATGCCGAGGAGCGCGATACAGACGGTGGCCCCGGCGAAGACCACGGCGCGCCCGGTCGTCGCGACGGCGTTCTGTGCCGCATCGGTGACCGACAGGCCGCGCCGTAGTCCTCTGCGGTGCCGGGTGACGATGAACAGCGCGTAGTCGATGCCGACGCCGAGCCCGATCAGCATGCCGAGCATCGGCGCGAAGTCGGCCACCGTCATGACGTGGCCGAGCAGGACGATGCCCGCGTAGGCGGTGCCCACGGAGACGAGTGCGGTGGCGATGGGCAGCATGCTCGCGGCGAGCGAGCCGAAGGCGAGGAAGAGGACGACCGCGGCGACGACCACCCCGATGGCCTCGCTGAGGTGGACCGAGGGTGCTTCGGTGAGGGCGACGGCGCTGCCGCCGAGCTCGACCCGGAGTCCGTCGCTCTCCGCCGCCTTCGCGGTGTCGACGAGGGTCTGCGCCTGCTCCGGCGGGATGTCGTCGGCCTGCTGGTCGAAGGTGACCGTGGCGTACGCCGTGTGGCCGTCCGCGCTGATCTGTCCGGCGCCCGCCGAGCCGTAGGGGCCGGTGACGGCGCCGATCCCGGGCAGCTCCTCGATCGCATGGAGCGTCCTGGTCATCGTCTGCTGGACGTCGGTGGCCCGGACGGTGGAGCCGCTGGTGTGCCAGACGACGGTGTCGGTGTCACCGCCGAGGTCCGTGAAGCCCTGTTGCAGGAGTGCGGTGGCACGACCGGACTCGGTGCCGGGCACCTCGTAGTCGTTGGAGTAGGCCGAGCCCGCGAAACCCGCTGCGGTGGCCGCGCCGCCGAGGGCGAACAGCCAGATGAGGACGGCGACGAGCCGGTGTCTGAGACACCAGCGGGCGATGGCAGCCAACGGACGAGCTCCCTGAGGGTTCGCGGATCCTTGTCGGGAGATGACCGGAACTTCCCGTTAAAGACCTCATGACCTGAGAACTGTCACTCTGACAGCCAAACCTGATCCTTTGCCCGATTCGTGTCCATGCTCACAGGGCTTGATATTTCCCCTACAAGCCCCCTCCCTGGTGACGGCGGTGGGCGGGCGCCCAGTCCCGGCACCCGCCCACCCGGCCGCACGGCCTCAGCCACTCAGCCACTCAGCCACTCAGCCACTCAGCCCGAAACGCTCGCCCTGCCGTTCTCGATGTGGCCCATCAGCCGCCGCCGGAACGCCGCGTCCCCGTCGACCGTGACCGCGAGGTCGTACCAGCCACGCGCGTCGGCCGCCGAGTGCACGACCGTACGGCTGCGTCCGGGCTTGACCGTGATGCGCCGGGTCCAGCCGCGCAGGTCCTCCTCGTCGACGTACCCGAGAGGCCGCACGGTGAAGGTCAGCGTCTGCCGTCCCGTGTTACGCAGGGTGAGGTAGAGATCACGCTCCCGGGCGTCGAGCCGCGAGCCGACCTCCGCGTCTCCCCCGGTCACGCCCGCGAACTCGCGACGGAAGCCGTTCGGCCCGGTGACCGTGAACCGGTAGGCGTCCCCGGTGAGGGGCACCGTCCATTGCGCCGTGCCCCTCACATCCCGGTGCTGCGGGACGGGGAACTCACCGGCGTACGGATAGAGCGTGAAGTGCGCCGACGAGCGCCCCGTGTTGCTGAGCCCCACCTGCACCGCGCCGTCCGTGACCCACGCCTGAGCGTCCGGCTGGTAGGGCAGCGGCCTGGCAGGGCGCGTGCCCTCCTCCTGTACGGGCATCCGCTGGACGGCCGGCGGCTTCGGCTGCCAGCGTCCGCTGAACACCGGAATCGCCGCCGGCCTGTCCACCTCCGGCTGCCTCCCGCGCCGCGAGAAGTCGAAGGCGGAGGTGAGATCGCCGGTGACCGTACGCCGCCAGTCACCGATGTTCGGCTCCTTCACGCCGGTCCACCGCTCCAGGAAACGGATCACGGAGGTGTGGTCGAAGACCTCGGAGCAGACGTAGCCGCCGATGGTCCACGGCGAGACGACCAGCAGCGGCACCCGCACACCGAGACCGGTGGGCTTGCCCTCCCAGCGCTCCTCGGCCACCTCGGGCGGCGCGACCGGGGGCGGGACGTGGTCGAAGAAACCGTCGTTCTCGTCGTAGTTGATGAAGACCGCGGTGTGCCGCCAGACCTCGGGGTGGCGGCCCAGCGCGTCGAGCACCTTGTAGAGGATCGTGGCGCTGTGGACCGGGGAGGAGACGCTCGGGTGCTCGGAGTCCACGGCCGACGGCACCAGATAGGAGACCTCGGGCAGCGTGCCCGCCGCCACGTCCTGCGCGAACCGGTCGGCCAGCGTGCCCGTCTCCACCCGCCGCAGCCCCCGCTCGAAGAGGCTCCGCTCCGCCGCGGAGAGGGTCGCGACGCCCTCCTCCAGCAGCCCGAGCAGCCGCTCCCGCTCGGCGTCGTCGTCCGCGTCACGGACGTCCGCGTAGAAGGCCTCCATGAAGGTGTGGCCGCCGGTCCTGGCGAGGGCCTTGCGGGCGATGGCCTTGAACGTGGCGAAGAACTCGATCTGGTTGTCGGTGAAGTTCTCCCACTCGGTGTACGTCTGCCAGCTCCGGCCCGCGGCCTCCAGCCGCTCCGGGTAGGTGCTCCAGTCGTAACCGGGGTGCGTGCCCTCGTTGTACGCGTCGTTGCCGACGGCCCGCTTGCCGTTGGCCTCGAAGCCCGTCTTCCCGCTCCACAGGTGGTTGCGGTTGGGGCTGGTGGAGGTGTGGATCGACGAGTGGTAGGCGTCGCACACCGTGAAGGTGTCGGCCAGTTCGTAGTGCAGCGGGATGTCACGGCGGTCGTAGTACGCCATCGTGGCGGCCGTCTTCGTGGTGACCCAGCCGTTCATCCACCCCCCGGCCCAGGCCCGCCCGCCGCCGCTCCAGGAGTGGTCGAGCGCGCCGATGTACTGGAGATCCTTCTTCTGCGTCTCGGCGGCCCCGCGCACCGGGAACGGCAGCACGGACGTGCCCAGCGGGCCCGGCTGCTCGAAGACGGGCTTGCCCGAGGGGAGTTCGACGGCGTTGCGGTCGCCGAAGCCGCGTACACCGCGCAGCATCCCGAAGTAGTGGTCGAAGGACCGGTTCTCCTGCATCAGGATCACCACGTGCCTGATGTCGTCGAGCCCGCCGCCGGACCCCGCCGGGTGGGCGGGCTGCGCGGCGATGGCGGCCTGGAGCGATGGCGGCAGGAACGATCCGGCTGCCGCTGCGCCGAGCGCGCCGCCCCCGAGGGCGAAGAGCCGTCGCCGTGAAATGTCCGTGGTCAAGTGAGCCTCCCGAATCGGTCGTACGGCGGGAAACTAGCCAAGCGAGGTGGCGGCCGGAAGGCCGCCGTACGGCACAGCGGTGAACGTCCAACAGGCCACCCCCGAAAGTCCAAACGGCACCACCCGGGCACGGCTGCCGGAGGCGGCACACGCGAAAGGGGCGGCGCGCCCGGAATCCGGGTGCACCGCCCCTTTCGCGTACCTCGGTACGCCGAAGGTCAGCCGTCGACGCCGAGCTTCTCCAGGATCAGCTCGCGCACACGCGCCGCGTCCGCCTGGCCGCGCGTGGCCTTCATGACCGCGCCGACGAGTGCGCCCGCCGCCGCGACCTTGCCGCCGCGGATCTTGTCCGCGATGGCCGCGTTGGCGGCGATGGCCTCGTCCACGGCCGTACCCAGCGCGCCCTCGTCCGAGACGACCTTCAGGCCGCGCTTCTCGACGACGGCGTCCGGGTCGCCCTCGCCCGCCAGGACACCCTCGAGAACCTGGCGTGCCAGCTTGTCGTTGAGGTCGCCCTTGGAGACGAGCTCGGCGACCCTGGCGACCTGCGCGGGTGTGACACCCAGCTCGTCGAGGGCACGGCCGGTCTCGTTGGCGTTACGGGCGAGCTCGCCCATCCACCACTTGCGGGCCTGGTCCGCCGGAGCGCCCGCCTCCGTCGTGGCCACGATCAGGTCGACCGCGCCCGCGTTGAGGATGGACTGCATGTCGTGCTCGGAGACACCCCACTCCTCCTTGAGCCGCGCGCGGCGCAGCCGCGGCAGCTCGGGAAGACCGCGCCGCAGCTCCTCGACCCACTCACGGGCCGGGGCGACGGGCACGAGGTCCGGCTCCGGGAAGTAGCGGTAGTCCTCGGCGTTGTCCTTGATGCGGCCGGCCGTGGTGGAGCCGTCCTCCTCGTGGAAGTGCCGGGTCTCCTGCACGATCGTCCCGCCGGAGTTCAGCACCGCGGCGTGGCGCTGGATCTCGAAGCGGGCGGCACGCTCGACGGAACGCAGGGAGTTCACGTTCTTCGTCTCGGAGCGCGTACCGAACTCCTCCCGGCCGTGGGGCCGCAGCGACAGGTTCACGTCGCAGCGCATCTGCCCCATTTCCATCCGGGCCTCCGAGACACCGAGCGCCTTGATGAGCTCGCGGAGCTCGGCGACGTACGCCTTGGCGACCTCGGGAGCGCGCGCACCGGCACCCTCGATCGGCTTGGTGACGATCTCGATGAGCGGGATGCCCGCGCGGTTGTAGTCGAGCAGGGAGTGGGACGCGCCGTGGATACGGCCGGTGGCACCGCCGACGTGCGTCGACTTGCCGGTGTCCTCCTCCATGTGGGCGCGCTCGATCTGCACGCGGAAGATCTCGCCGTCCTCCAGCTGGACGTCCAGATAGCCGTTGAAGGCGATCGGCTCGTCGTACTGGGAGGTCTGGAAGTTCTTCGGCATGTCCGGATAGAAGTAATTCTTCCGGGCGAAGCGGCACCACTCGGCGATCTCGCAGTTCAGCGCGAGACCGATCTTGATCGCGGACTCGACGCCGATCTCGTTGACGACCGGCAGCGCGCCGGGCAGCCCGAGACAGACCGGGCAGGTCTGCGAGTTGGCGTCCTGCTTGAGCTCCGTGGAGCAGCCGCAGAACATCTTCGTCTTGGTGCCGAGTTCGACATGGACCTCGAGGCCCATGACGGGGTCGTACGTCGCGAGGGCGTCCTCGTACGACTCCAGGTCGATGACAGTCACGGTGAAAACTTTCCCTCTCAGCCCAGCAGGACGTCGTCGTCGCCGAGCTTCTTCAGCTCGCGGTAGAGCAGAGCGAGGCCCGTGACGATGGCGGCGGCGGAGACAGCGGCGTCGACGAGACGGAGCGTGTCATTGTCCTTGCGGGCCATACGGGCCTGCTTGACGACGCTGATCGCGCCGAAGGCGGTTGAGCCGATGGACAGGTACGTACCGGCCTTTGAATTCTTGAATCCCTTGGCCTTGATGGGCATGGGGCTCACAGCGACGGTGCCTCCTCAAGCAGCGGGTGCCCCCACTGTTCCACGAAGGCGGCCTCGACGGCGGCTCCGACCGTGTACAGGCGGTCGTCCTTCATGGCGGGGGCGATGATCTGGAGCCCGACCGGCAGGCCGTCCTCCGGAGCCAGGCCGCAGGGCAGCGACATGGCGGAGTTGCCAGCGAGGTTGGTCGGAATGGTGCACAGGTCCGCGAGGTACATCGCCATCGGGTCGTCGGCGCGCTCGCCGATCGGGAAGGCGGTGGTGGGCGTCGTCGGCGAGACGATGACGTCCACCTGCTCGAACGCCTTCTCGAAGTCCTGGGTGATGAGGGTACGGACCTTCTGGGCCGAGCCGTAGTACGCGTCGTAGTAGCCGGAGCTCAGCGCGTACGTACCGAGGATGATGCGGCGCTTGACCTCGTCACCGAAGCCGGCCTCGCGGGTGAGCGCGGTGACGTCCTCGGCTGAGCGCGTGCCGTCGTCGCCGACCCGCAGGCCGTAGCGCATGGCGTCGAAGCGGGCCAGGTTCGAGGAGCACTCGGACGGCGCGATCAGGTAGTACGCCGACAGGGCCAGGTCGAAGGACGGGCAGTCCAGCTCGACGATCGTGGCGCCGAGCGACTTCAGCAGCTCGACCGACTCGTTGAAGCGCTGGACGACACCGGCCTGGTAGCCCTCGCCCGCGAACTGCTTGACGACTCCGACGCGCATGCCCTGTACGGAGCCGTTGCGCGCGGCCTCGACGACCGGCGGGACCGGGGCGTCGATGGACGTCGAGTCCATCGGGTCGTGCCCGGCGATGACCTCGTGCAGCAGGGCCGCGTCCAGGACCGTACGGGCGCAGGGGCCGCCCTGGTCGAGGGAGCTGGAGAACGCCACCATGCCGTACCGGGAGACGCCGCCGTAGGTGGGCTTGACGCCGACGGTGCCGGTGACGGACGCGGGCTGGCGGATGGAACCGCCGGTGTCCGTGCCGATGGCGAGCGGGGCCTCGTACGAGGCGAGCGCGGCCGAGGAGCCGCCGCCCGAGCCGCCCGGAATCCGGGTGAGGTCCCACGGGTTGCCGGTCGGGCCGTAGGCGCTGTTCTCGGTGGAGGACCCCATGGCGAACTCGTCCATGTTGGTCTTGCCGAGGATGACGACGTCGGCGGCCCTGAGCTTCTGCGTGAGCGTCGCGTCGTACGGCGGGATCCAGCCCTCAAGGATCTTCGAGCCGACCGTGGTCGGCATGTCCTTGGTGGTGAAGATGTCCTTCAGCGCGAGCGGGACGCCGGCCAGCGGGCCGAGCTTCTCGCCCGCCGCCTTCTTCGCGTCGACGGCGCGGGCCTGCGCGAGCGCGCCCTCGCGGTCGACGTACAGGAAGGCGTGGACCTTCTCGTCGATCGCGTCGATCCGGGCCAGGTGGGCCTCGGTGACCTCGACGGCCGTGAGCTCACCGGAAGCGATCTTCTCGGCGATCTCGGCGGCGGTCAGCTTGATGATGGTGCTGATGTCCGTCATGACTTTTAGTCCTCCCCCAGGATCTGCGGCACCTTGAAACGCTGCTGCTCCTGGGCCGGGGCGCCGGAGAGCGCCTGCGCGGGGGTGAGCGACGGACGGACCTCGTCCGCGCGCATGACGTTGGTCAGCGGCAGCGGGTGGGAGGTCGGCGGTACGTCTTGGTCGGCGACCTCGGAGACGCGGGCGACCGCGCCGATGATGTCGTCGAGCTGACCGGCGAAGTGATCGAGCTCTTCGCCCTTCAGCTCCAGACGCGCCAGCCGGGCGAGGTGGGCGACCTCCTCGCGCGTGATGCCAGGCATGCAGCGATCCTCAGGGTTTGGTGTGTGGTTTTGGCCCAATCCTATGGGGTCGCCCGGGCCACGGATTCAAGCCCGTCCGGCAATCGAGGACAAAGCGGCCATCGGCCACTCCCGGCCCACCCCCACGGACTCCTCCCCGGCTGCAGCTCAGGCCGTCGCCGGTCCCGACACCGTGCGGCCCGTCGGCCGGTGCTCCAGCTCGGGAACCCCGGCCGTGCCGCCCGCCGCGGATGCCGCCGCCGCGGCCCTGGCCGCGGCCTCCAGCTCCGCCGGACGCCGCCAGCCGTGCTCGCCGCGCGCCCGCAGCCAGGCCGTCGTCTCCTGGGGCGGCATCGCGGCCGCCACCAGCCAGCCCTGCACCGCGTCGCAGTGCAGATCCCGCAGCCGCTCCCAGGTCTCGTCGTCCTCGACGCCCTCCGCCACGACCAGCAGGCCGAGCGAATGGGCCAGGTCGATGGTGCAGCGGACGATCTCCGCGTCCTCGTTGTCGATGGCCAGCCGGGCGACGAACGAACGGTCGATCTTGAGTTCGCTGACGGGCAGCTTCCGCAGATGGACCAGCGAGGAGTAGCCGGTGCCGAAGTCGTCCAGGGACATCTTCACACCGTGTCCGGTCAGCCCGGCGAGGGTGTCGGCGGCGCGCTGCGGGTCCTCCAGCAGGACGTGCTCCGTTATCTCCAGCTGAAGGGCGCCGGCCGGGACGCCGTGCCGGGCGAGCCGGGCGGCGACGCTGCCCGCGAAGCCGGGGGTGTGGACGTCGCGCGGGGAAACGTTGACCGCGACCGGGACGTACAGCCCCTGGGCCCGCCAGCGGGCGACCTGGGCCAGCGCCGTCTCCAGGACGTACTCGGTGAGGTGCGGCATCAGGCCGGAGGATTCGGCGATCGCGATGAACTCGTCCGGGGAGACCCGGCCGCGCTCCGGGTGCACCCAGCGGACCAGCGCCTCCAGACCGGCCACCTGGCCGTCGAAGCGCACCTTCGGCTGGTAGTGCAGTTCCACCTCGCCCGCGTCGAGGGCGCGCCGCAGGTCGCCGAGCAGGCCGAGCCGGTCCGGGGTGTTGCTGTCCCGCTTCGACTCGTACACCTCGACGCCCGTACGGTCCCGTTTGGCCTGGTACATCGCCACGTCCGCGCGTCTGAGCAGCCCTTCGGCGTCCAGTGCGTGGTCGGGGTAGACGGCGACCCCGGCGCTCGCCTCCAGCACCAGCGTGAGGCCGTCGAGATCGAGCGGCGACGACAGCTCCGCGACCAGATGGCGCGCGACCCGCTGGGCGCTCGTGGTGGAGTCCGCGGCCGGCAGCAGTACGGCGAACTCGTCGCCGCCCAGCCGCGCCGCCTCCGCACCACGGGGCAGGGCGAGGCGCAGCCGGTCCGCTATCTGCAGGAGCAGCCGGTCCCCGGCCAGATGGCCGAGGGTGTCGTTGACGGCACGGAACCGGTCGAGGTCGATCAGGACGAGTGCGGACCGGGAGCCGGCGTTCTCGGCCTCCTCCAGCGCCGTCCAGGTCCTTTCGAGGAGCCATTGCCGGTTGGGCAGACCGGTCAGCGGGTCCCTCAGCTGCTCCTCGGCCCGTGCGCGGGCGATCCAGAGCGTGGAGTCCAGGGCGATCAGCGGAACGGCGAAGAGCGGCAGCAGGACGGGCATGGCCACCGCGACGACACAGATCAGCGGGGCGATCCCGAGCAGGGCGACCGCCACGAGCCCCTGGCGGAGCAGCGCCGTGCGGGCGATCGTCGGCAGTCCGCTGCCCTGCGGGGCCCGGGCATACCACAGGAGGACCCGGGTCACGAGGAGATAGGTGGAGGCGGCGAGCAGCACTTCCGGCAGGGCGTCGATACCCCAGTCGAGTGGCCGCCAGGGCTTTTCGACGGTCGGCACCTCGCCGAAGGCGGCGAGGACGAGCGCGGCGGCGCCGATGCCCAGTATGTCGACGGCGCCGTGGAGCATCCCCTGCCACCAGCGGTGGCGGCGGGCCGTGCCGACGAGCACGACGACGACCAGGCTGACGAGGCCCGCGGGCACCCAGCCGTAGACGAGCAGCACGGCCAGGGTGAGGGCGGCGCCGGAACCGGTGCCGCCCCACCAGCGGTCGCGTCCCAGCGCGACCAGATGGCCGACGATGACTCCGGTGAGCAGCGCGAGCGACCAGCCCGCCCTGCCGTCAGGGAAGAGCGCGTGACCGTCCTGCACCGTCCGGTAGAAGCCGGTCGCGAGCTGAACGGTCGCGATCGCCACGACGACGGCCCCCACCCGGGGCGTGAGGCCGACGAAACCTTGCAGCCGCGACACCGGTGCGGCGCTCTCGGTCGGTTTCATTCCGTCCCTCTCACAGCCGGCAGTGCGGATGTCACACCATGGCCGCCGCTGTCATGCCGCCACGACCCATTTCCCACCACGCAGCCGTGCACGGCAGGTGCGCCTTCAACAGTAGGCCGCTGAAGGCCTCCACGGGCAGCGCTCTACAGCTCTTGCCCGAATGCGAACCGGCGGCCCGTCAGCCTCTGATATGCGCCGAACGGGTGACATCGGCCGTCGGGCCGGAACCACTCGCGCCCTCTTGACCGCTTTCTTCCCCTCTCCCTCCGGGGCCACTCCCTGACGGCGTGTCGATGCCATATCGATCGGGCCCGGCTCCGGGCGGACAGGCTGTCCGGCTACCCCTCGGCGGGAACCGCCGCCTCACGCGCCGCGTCGGGCCCCTGTTCGAGCAGAACCGCGAAGCCGTCCTCGTCGAGCACGGGGACCTTCAGCTGCATCGCCTTGTCGTACTTCGAGCCCGGGTTGTCGCCCACCACCACGAAGGAGGTCTTCTTCGAAACGGACCCGGTCACCTTCGCTCCCCTGGTCTGGAGCGCCTCTTTCGCGCCGTCCCTGGTGTGGGTGGCCAGCGTGCCGGTGACGACGACGGTGAGCCCTTCCAGCGGGCGGGGGCCCGCGTCCTCACCCGCTCCCTCGTCCTCCATCCGGACCCCGGACTCCCGCCACTTGCGCAGGATCTCCCGGTGCCAGTCCTGCGCGAACCACTCCTTGACCGAGGCGGCGATGATGGGACCGACCCCGTCGGCCGCGGCCAGCTCCTCCTCGGAGGCCTCGTCGATCCGGTCGATGGAGCGGAACTGACGGGCGAGCTCCTGGGCGGCGACCGGCCCCACGTGCCGGATCGAGAGCCCCGTGAGAATCCGGGCCAGCGGAGCGGCCTTGGCTGCGGCGATCCCCTCCAGCATCGCCACGGCGTTCTTCTTCGGCTCGCCCTGCTGGTTGGCGAAGACCGTCGCGATCTTCTCCTCGCCCGTCTTCGGGTCACGCTTGGGCAGTCCGCTGTCCTGGTCCAGGACGTAGGCCCGGATCGGGAGCAGCTGGTCGATCGTCAGGCCGAAGAGGTCCCCCTCGTCCAGCAGGGGCGGTTCGGCCGGCTCCAGCGGCTTGGTCAGCGCGGCCGCGGCCACATAGCCGAAGTGGTCGATGTCCAGGCACTTGCGGCCCGCGAGATAGGCGACGCGCTCGCGCAACTGGGCCGGGCAGGAACGGGCGTTGGGGCAGCGGAGGTCGATGTCGGCCTCCTTCATGGGGCGCAGCGCCGTCCCGCACTCGGGGCATTCGGACGGCATCACGAACGGCCGCTCGCTGCCGTCCCGCAGATCGACGACCGGCCCCAGGATCTCCGGGATGACGTCGCCGGCCTTGCGCAGCACCACCGTGTCACCGATGAGGACACCCTTCGCCCGCACCACGTTCTGGTTGTGCAGGGTGGCGAACTCGACCTCGGAGCCCGCCACTTCGACCGGCTCGACCTGGGCGTACGGGGTGACTCTGCCGGTACGTCCGACGCCGACCCGGATGTTCACCAGCTTGGTGTTGACCTCCTCCGGCGCGTACTTCCAGGCGATCGCCCAGCGCGGGGCGCGCGAGGTGGAGCCCAGCCGGCCCTGGAGCGGGATCTCGTCGAGCTTGATGACGACGCCGTCGATCTCGTGCTCCACGGAGTGCCGGTGCTCGCCGAAGTAGGCGATGAACTCGCGCACGCCCTCGATGGAGTCCACGACCTTGTTGTGCTTCGCGGTGGGCAAACCCCACTCCCGCAGCAGCTCGTAGGCCTGCGAGAGACGGTCGATGTCGAAGCCCTCGCGGGCTCCGATGCCGTGCACCACCATGTGCAGCGGGCGGGTGGCGGTGACCTTGGGTTCCTTCTGGCGCAGGGAGCCGGCCGCCGCGTTGCGCGGATTGGCGAAGGGCTTGTCCCCGGCCTCCACCAGGCGGGCGTTGAGCCCTTCGAAGGCCTCCATCGGGAAGAACACCTCGCCGCGGATTTCGACGAGATCGGGAATCCGCTCGCCCTTCAGCCGGTGCGGGATCTCGGCGATCGTACGGACGTTGGGCGTGATGTCCTCGCCCGTGCGGCCGTCGCCGCGGGTGGCCGCGCGGGTCAGCCTGCCGTGCTCGTAGGTGAGGTTGACGGCGAGGCCGTCCACCTTGAGCTCGCACAGGAAGTGGTACCCACCGGTGCCGACGTCCTTGGCGACGCGCTCGGCCCAGGCCGCCAGCTCCAGGTCGTCGAAGGCGTTGTCCAGGGAGAGCATCCGTTCGCGGTGCTCCACGGACGTGAACTCCGTGCGGTACGGCCCGGCGACCTTCTGGGTCGGGGAGTCCGGCGTACGCAGCTGCGGATACTGCTCCTCGATCGCTTCCAGCTCGCGCATCAGCCGGTCGAACTCGGCGTCGCTGACGACCGGCTGGTCCTTCACGTAATACCGGAAGCGGTGCTCCTCGACCTGCTCGGCAAGGAGTGCGTGCCGCTCCTGTGCCTGCGCCGGCACCGCGATCTGCTGCGCCTGCTGTTCGCCGGCCATCGTCCTGTCCTCCCGTTGACCCGTGCCCCGTTACTCAGGGTTGTCTGCGAGCGATCTCGCGGCCCGGGCGCAGTGGGCGAGCGCGGCACGCGCGTACGCGGGCGAAGCCCCCGCGAGCCCGCACGACGGAGTGACCACGGCGGACTCGGCGAGAGTCCCCGGATTCAGCCCCAGCCTGCTCCACAGCGTCCTGACACCCATGACGCTACCGCCAGGGTCTGACAATCCGTCCGAGGCCGCGTCGGTGCCGGGCACCACTCCGAGGAAGAGCTGGGTCCCGCCCTCGACGGCTTCCCCGATCGCCTCCTCCTCACGCTCGGTGAGCAGTGAGAAGTCGAACGAGACCGCGTCGGCGCCGGCCCGGCGCAGCAGGGCGAAGGGCACCTCGGGCGCGCAGGAGTGGATCACGGTGGGCCCGTCGCCGTTCACCGCCAGCACGTCCCGCAGGCCGGCCTCGACGACCTGGCGGTCCACGGCCCGGTAGGTGCGGTAGCCGCTCGCCGACCTGACCCGGCCGAGCAGCACGGCGGTCAGGGAGGGTTCGTCGAGCTGGAGCACCACCTCGGCGCCGGGCACTCGGCGGCGTACGTCCGCGAGGTGTCCGCGCAGCCCCTCCGCCAGCGAACCCGCCAGGTCGCGGCAGGCGCCCGGGTCCCCGAGCATCGCCTCGCCGCCGCGCAGTTCCAGTCCGGCGGCCAGCGTCCAGGGGCCCACGGCCTGGACCTTGATCAGCCCCTCGTAACCCTGGGTGAACTCCTCCAGCGCGTCGAGGTCCTCACCGAGCCACGAGCGGGCCCGGCGGGTGTCGCGGCCCGGCCGGTCACTGATCCGCCAGCCGCTGGGCTCGACATGTCCGAACATCTCGACGAGCATCCCGATGGTCCGCCCGGTCATGTCGGCGCCCGGCCCGCGGGCGGGCAGCTCCGCCAGATACGGCATGCCCTGGCCGTCGGCGAAGGACCCGGTGACGGTCTTCGCCGCCTCCCGGGCGTCCCCGCCCGGCATGGACCCGATTCCGGTGGCCGGACACCCGCTGAACTTGCTCTTCTCGCTCACGCCGGAAGCCTACGGCCCGTGCCCGGCGGACACGGCCCCGGCCGGTGCCCGCGCCGGCGCCCCCGTCAGCGGCCCGGGCGGACCGTCAGATCGTTGACCTCCGCGTCACGCGGCAGGTCGATGGCCATCAGCAGTGTGGTGGCCACCGACTCCGGGTCGATCCAGCGGGAGGCGTCGTACTCCTTGCCCTCCTGCTGGTGGACCTTGGCCTGCATGGGGCTGGCCGTGCGCCCCGGGTAGACGGAGGTCACCCGTACGCCGTTCTCGTGCTCCTCGTGGCGCAGGGAGTCGGCGAGGGCCTTCAGACCGTGCTTGCTCGCGGCGTACGCACCCCACTCGGCGTGCGCGGTGAGCCCGGCGCCCGAGTTCACGAAGAGCACGTGGCCGTGGGCGACGCGGAGCTGCGGCAGCAGGAGGCGGGTGATCTCGGCGGGGGCGACCAGGTTGGTGTTGAGCTGGAAGTGCCATGCCTTGGGGGTGAGGTCACCGATCCGGCCCAGCTCGACGACGCCCGCGATGTGCAGGAGCGAGTCGAGCCGGTCCGGCATGGTCTGCTGCCCGAACGCCCAGGAGAGCCGGTCGGGGTTGCCGAGGTCGCCGACGAGCGTGTGCGCCCCGGGGTGGAGGGCGGCGAGCTCCCTGGCACGGCCCGCGTCGCGGGCCAGCAGCCAGAGTTCGTCACCCCGCTCCTGGAGGCGGCGGGCGACGGCTGCCCCGATGCCCGAACCGGCACCGGTGATGAGATGAGTAGGCATGCCCCCATGCTCCCATCAGAGCATGCCGGCGGATTCCTCCAGGTAGGCGAGCGCGCCCACGCCGTCCTCCGCGAAGAAGACGAGGTCGGTGAGGGGCATCGGCAGGAAGCCCTCGTCCTCCATGCGCCGGAACTGCTCGTGCAGTCCGTCGTAGAAGCCTGCCGTGTTCAGCAGGACGACGGGCTTGGTGTGCTTGCCGTGCTTCTTGAGCTCCAGGATCTCCGTGGCCTCGTCGAGCGTCCCGGTACCGCCGACCATGATCACGACGGCGTCGGCCTTCGCCAGGAGCAGCGCCTTGCGCTCGGCCAGATCGCGCGCGATCACCATCTCGTCGGCGTTCGTGCGCGCCTTGGCGGCCAGGAAGTCCACCGATACGCCGACGAGCCGCCCGCCGGACTCCTGCACGCCGTCGGCGACGACCTTCATCAGCCCGCTCTCGGAGCCTCCCCAGACCAGGGTGTGGCCTCCCTTGCCGAGCAGTTCGGCGAATTCCCGGGCGGGCCGGGTGTAGCGGACGTCGAGATCGGCGGCGGAGAGGAAGACACAGATGTTCATGCGCCTACGGTACGAGTCGCCGCCGGCACTCCACAGGGCGGGGAAGAATCCGGCCCGTCCCACCGCTGAGACAGGCATGACTCCCACTCCAGGACACCGCATCACCGTCGAACCCGGCACCGAGCACGTGCGTGCGGTGCGTGACGGACAGGTGCTCGCCGAGAGCCGGCGCCCGCTCGTGCTGCGCGAGACGGGCTGCCCGGTCCGCTACTACCTGCCGCCCGAGGACGTCCGTACGGAACTGCTGACGCCCTCGGGCTCCCGTACCCACTGTCCGTTCAAGGGAGATGCCTCCTACTGGTCGCGGCCCGGGGCCGCCGACCTGGTGTGGGCCTATCCCGACCCGAAGCCCGAAGTCGCCGCGATCAAGGACCACTTCTGCTTCTACGACACGGAGATCGTCACCGACTGACCGTCAACAGTCCCTCTGACCAGGGGGTTTGAACTTTCTCAAAAACTTTTCGGTCGCAGCGATGAATTTCCCGGGGCGCCGCAGTCCACCCTCACATGGACAAGACTCTCTCGCGCGACGGCACCGCCATCGCGTACCGCCGCCGGGGCGACGGGCCGCCGCTGATCCTGGTGGGCGGAGCGCTGAGCACCGCCGCGACCGATGCTCCGCTGGCGTCCCTGCTGGCGCCGCACTTCACGGTCGTCACGTACGACCGCCGGGGGCGCGGCTCCAGCGGTGACGGCGGTCCGTACACGGTCGGGCGCGAGATCGAGGACCTGGCGGCGCTGATCGGCGAAGTGGGCGGCACCGCCTCGGTCTTCGGCATGCTCTCCGGCGGGGCACTGGCCCTGGAGGCCCAGGCGGCGGGTCTGCCCGTCGGTCTGCTCGCGGTGTACGAGCCGCCGTACACGCCGGGACCCGCCGGCCTGCTGTACAAGGCGCGCTGCACGTCACGGTTGCACCGCCTGCTGTCGGCGGGCGACCGGGGCGGAGCCGTGGAGCTGTACCTGTCCATGACGGGCGTCCCGGACGTGACGATCGGCCGGATGCGGTCCGCGCCGCTGTGGCGCGGGCTGGAGTCGGTGGCGCACACCCTCGCGTACGACGACGCGCTGCTCGGCGACGGCACCGTCCCAGCGGAGCGGCTCGCGTCCGTCACGGCCCGCACGCTGGTGGTCTGCGGCGGCTTCAGCCCCGCCCAGGTCCGTGCCACGACCCACGCCCTCGCGGACGCGCTCCCGCGGGGCCGCCACCGCACTCTGACGGGTCAGACACGCGATCTCGCGCCCCAGGTGATCGCCCCGGTCCTCGCGGACTTCTTCGCGAAGGACGTGCACGTGCGCCAGGCGTCGTAGGCCGGTACGCGGTCAGCCCGCCGGGGCGGTCTCCCGGCGCACCGTCGTCGCGATGGTGGCCGAGCCGACCACCCGGCTGCCGTCGTACAGCACGACCGCCTGGCCGGGGGCCACGCCCCGTACCGGCTCGGTGAAGGAGACGTGCAGCGTGCCGTCGATCAGCTCGGCACCGGCCTCGGTCTCGCCGCCGTGGGCGCGGAGCTGCGCGGTGTACGTGCCGGGGCCCACCGGGGGCGTACCGCACCAGCGGGGCCTGATGGCGGTGAGCGCGGTGACGTCGAGCGCCTCGACCGGGCCCACCGTCACGGTGTTGTCGACCGGGGAGATGTCCAGGACGTAGCGGGGCTTGCCGTCGGCTGCGGGGTGCCCGATGCGCAGGCCCTTGCGCTGGCCGATGGTGAAGCCGAACGCGCCGTCGTGCGTCCCGAGCTTGGTGCCCGCCTCGTCGAGGATGTCGCCCTCCGCCTTGCCCCCCAGGCGGTCGGCGAGGAAGCCCTGGGTGTCGCCGTCGGCGATGAAGCAGATGTCGTGGCTGTCGGGCTTCTTCGCGACGGCCAGACCGCGGCGCTCGGCCTCGGCGCGGATCTCGTCCTTGGTGGTGAGGGTGTCGCCGAGCGGGAACATCGCGTGGGCGAGCTGCTTCTCGTCCAGGACGCCCAGCACGTAGCTCTGGTCCTTGGCCATGTCCGAGGCGCGGTGCAGCTCGCGGCTGCCGTCCTCGTTCAGGACGACCGTGGCGTAGTGGCCGGTGCAGACGGCGTCGAAGCCGAGCGCGAGGGCCTTGTCGAGCAGGGCGGCGAACTTGATCTTCTCGTTGCAGCGAAGGCAGGGGTTGGGGGTGCGGCCGGCCTCGTACTCGGCGACGAAGTCCTCCACGACGTCCTCGCGGAAGCGTTCCGCCAGGTCCCAGACGTAGAAGGGGATGCCGATGACGTCCGCCGCGCGGCGGGCGTCACGGGAGTCCTCGATGGTGCAGCAGCCGCGTGCCCCGGTCCTGAAGGACTGCGGGTTCGCGGAGAGGGCGAGGTGCACACCGGTCACGTCGTGCCCCGCCTCGGCGGCGCGGGCAGCGGCGACGGCGGAGTCGACACCGCCCGACATGGCGGCGAGGACACGGAGGGGGCGCTGGGAAGTCTGAGTCATAGCCTCACCAGGGTACGGGGCTCCGGGAACCGAATGCTCGCGGATATGCGTTGTCGACGGCATGGGGACCAAAGGGACTGCCGGAGGGCGGGGCGCGAAGCCCGCTCGCGGTATCGGGCGGCGCGCTGTACTGATCGGCGGCGCGGCGACGGCCGTGGGCACGGCCGTCCTGGCTCGGGACGAGCTCAAGCGCGTCTGGTGGCGGGCGCCGGGCGTGCGGAAGCCCCGTGAGCCGGGTGAGCTGGATTTCGCGGCCGCCCAGTGGGTGGCCGCCTCCGAGGCGAACTGGCGGATGGCGGACCGCCCCGACGACTACGGGATAGACCGGGTGGTCATCCATGTCACCCAGGGGAACTTCCGCAGCGCGGTCAGGGTCTTCCAGGACCCGGAGCACGGTGCGGCGGCGCACTACGTGGTGGGCCAGGACGGCCGGGTGGCGCAGATGATCCGCGAGCTGGACGTGGCGTTCCACGCGGGGAACCGCTCGTACAACGAGCGCAGCATCGGCATCGAGCACGAGGGTTTCGTGGACCGCCCGCAGGACCTCACGCCGCAGATGTACGCGTCGTCGGCGCGCCTGACCGCCGCGATCTGCGAGCGGTACGGGATACCCGTGGACCGCGAGCACATCGTCGGGCACGTGGAGGTGCCGGGCACGGACCACACGGACCCCGGGCCGCACTGGGACTGGGACCGGTATCTGAAGCTGGTCCGGGCGGTGGAGCCGAGCCCTTCGAAGCGGGCCGTCAGCTGAGCCCGGCGGTCCTGGCGCGTTCCACCGCCGGGCCGATCGCGCGTGCCACGTCCTCGACGTCCTGCTTGGTCGAGGTGTGGCCGAGTGAGAAGCGCAGGGTGCCGCGGGCCAGGTCCGGATCGGTGCCGGTGGCCAGGAGTACGTGGCTGGGCTGGGCGATCCCGGCCGTGCAGGCGGAGCCGGTGGAGCATTCGATGCCCTGGGCGTCCAGGAGCAGGAGCAGGGAGTCGCCCTCGCAGCCCGGGAAGGTGAAGTGGGCGTTGGCCGGAAGGCGGCCGCCCGGGGCGGGGTCGCCGCCGAGGACGGCGTCCGGGACGGCCGACAGCACGGCTGCGGCCAGCTCGTCGCGGAGCGAGCCGATCCGGTGGGCGAAGTCCTCGCGCCCCTCGGCGGCGAGCCGCCCGGCGACGGCGAAGGACGCGACGGCCGGCACGTCGAGGGTGCCGGAGCGCACGTGGCGCTCCTGCCCGCCGCCGTGCAGGACCGGCACGGGGGTGTATTCGCGCCCCAGCAGCAGCGCCCCGATACCGAACGGGCCGCCGATCTTGTGGGCGCTGACGGTCATCGCCGCCAGTCCGGAGCGGGCGAAGTCGACCTCCAGCTGACCGAACGCCTGCACCGCGTCGGCATGCATGGGCACGTCGAACTCGCGGGCCACCTCGGCCAGTTCACGAACCGGCATGACGGTGCCGATCTCGTTGTTGGCCCACATCACGGTGATCATCGCGAGGTCGTCGGGGTCGCGGAGGATGGCCTCGCGCAGCGCTTCGGGGTGGACGCGCCCGTAGGCGTCGACGGGGAGGTAGTCGACGGTGGCGCCCTCGTGTTCGGCGAGCCAGTCGACGGCGTCCAGGACGGCGTGGTGTTCGACGGGGCTGGCCAGGACGCGGGTGCGGCGGGGGTCGGCGTCGCGCCGGGCCCAGTAGAGGCCCTTCACCGCGAGGTTGTCGGCCTCGGTGCCGCCGGAGGTGAGCACCACCTCGCTGGGCCGTGCGCCGAGGGCGTCGGCGAGGGCTTCTCTCGACTCCTCGACGGTACGGCGGGCCCGGCGCCCGGCGGCGTGCAGTGAGGACGCGTTGCCGGTGACGGCGAGCTGGGCGGTCATCGCCGCGATCGCTTGCGGAAGCATCGGCGTGGTCGCGGCGTGGTCGAGGTAGGCCATGGTGGGCTCGATTCTACGAGCCTGCGGCGGGGCGCATGCCGGGCGCATCACCGCGGGCCGTCCGCGCACGCCCGGTGGCGTGCGGATCACCCCGCTCCGGAACCCGGTCCGGTCACGCGGAGTGCCTCTCGGAACGTGGCTCCGTCAGCCCCCGAGGCTCCAGGAGACCGTGCCGTTGGCCGTCACGAGGACGGCCAGGACCACGAGGTCCGCGATGCCGAGGGCGAGTCCGAGCAGGGCGCGGCCGCGGCGGGCGGTGGAGCGGGCCAGGGCCATGAGGGCCATGGTGATGGCGACGGGCCCCAGCAGGATGTTCATCACGAGCAGGCCGGTCAGCCCGAGGACGAAGGAGGCGACGGCCAGCCCGTCGGCCTCCCGGCCACGGGCGGTGCGGGTGCCGCGCGGGGCGGGTGCGGCGGGCCGGTCACCGGTCCGGTTCTCGGTGCGGTTCTCGGTGCGGTGGGCGAATGCGGTGAGTGTCATGGAACGGGCTCCTTCGCGTGAGGGGGTCAGCGGGACCGTCGGGCGAGGCGTTCACGTACGGCGAAGACCGCCAGCCAGCCGCCGATCACGGCTGCGGCGGTCAGGGCCACGGACAGCGGGAGGTGGGCCACGGCTCCGAGGACGACCCCCAGGAGCAGCAGGGCGGCGACGAGTACGAACATGGTGCGGCCTCTCTGTGAGTGCTTGAGAGTACGAGTGTTCACTGACTTCCCAGCCTAAACGCCTCACCCCTTCCTTCGTTGGGAGAACGGTTGTTTACTGAATGGCATGAGTCACACCGCCGGCATCCGCCAGACCCAGAAACTGAAGACGCGCCAGGCGCTTCTGGACGCCGCGCTCCGGCTGCTGGAGCACCAGAGCCTGAGCAGCCTGGGGCTGCGTGAGGTGACCCGCGCGGTGGGCGTGGCCCCGACCGCCTTCTACCGTCACTTCGAGGACACGGCGGCGCTCGGTGTGGCCCTGGTCGAGGAGACGCTGGACAGCCTGCACGGCATGATCGGCGCGATCCTCGCCGAGACGGGCGACAGCGAGGTCCGCCTGGACCGCAGCGTGGAGCTGATAGCGCGCCATGTCGGCGAACAGCCGGCCCACTTCCGCTTCATCGCCCGCGAGCAGCACGGCGGTGTGGGCCCGGTCCGCGAGGCGATCGCCGCCCAACTCGGCCTGTTCGCGGAGGAGGTGGCCACGGCACTCGGCACGGAGCCGGAGTCGGCCGGCTGGAACTCGGAGGATCTGCTGATGCTGGGCGAGCTCTATGTGGACCACATGGTCCTCACCGCCTCCGCCCTCCTGGAGGCCGGCCCCCTCGGTGAACGGGAGGTGATCCGGGTGGCCCGCCGGCGGCTGCGCCTGGTGACCCTGGGCCGGGCGCACTGGCTGGACGGGGCGTAGGGCTTGACGGGGCGCAGGGCTTGACGGGGCGCGGGCGCCGGGCCCGAGAAGCCCTAGGGTCGGTCGCATGAGCGACTGGGTTCTGGACCGGACATTCACGAGTTCTTCGGGCGAGGTGCGCTGGGCGGTGCTCGGCCCCGAGGGGGCGCCGCCGGTCGTACTGGTGCACGGCACGCCGTTCTCCTCGTACGTGTGGCGCGGCATCGCCCGCGCGCTGGCGCGGGACCACCGGGTGCACGTCTGGGATCTGCCCGGCTACGGCTCGTCCGAGAAGCACGCGCGCCAGGACGTCTCCCTGCGCGCCCAGGCCGTCGTCCTCACCGAGCTCCTCGACCACTGGGGGCTGCGCGAACCGGACGTGGCGGCCCACGACTTCGGCGGCTGCGTCGCCCTGCGCGCCCGTCTGCTGCACGGGGCCCGCTACCGCCGCCTCGCGCTCGTCGACCCGGTGGCGCTGGCCCCGTGGGGCTCACCCACGTACCGGCTGCTCGGCAGCCGCCCCGACGTCTTCGAGCAGTTGCCGCCCGCCCTTCACCGGGCCCTGGTGAAGGAGTACGTCAGCTCCGCCAGCCACCCCGGGCTGCACCCGGACGTGCTCGACCGGCTCGTCGCGCCGTGGTGCACGGAGGCCGGGCAGCCCGCGTTCTACCGGCAGATCGCGCAGAACGACCAGCGGTTCACGGACGAGATCCAGGACAGGTACGGAGAGCTGGAGCTGCCCGTACTGATCTGCTGGGGCACCGAGGACACCTGGATTCCGGTCACCCGGGGGCACGAGCTGGCCGGGCTGATTCCGGGCGCCGAGCTGCGGCTGATCGGCGGGGCCGGTCATCTCGTCCAGGAGGACGCCCCGGCCGAGCTGACCGCGGCGCTCGCGGGATTTCTGCGGGCGGGGTAGCCCCTAGCCCCTCGGCGCCCTGGCCAGTTGGCGGGACTGGGCGACCAGGCGGTCCGCGCTGTCCCAGACGTCCGCGTCCTCCTCCAGGAAGCCGCCCGCGAGGTTCCGGGTGGTGATGGAGACGCGCAGCGGCCCGGGGGCCGGGCGGCAGCGGATGTGGGTCGTCAGTTCGATGGTCGGCGTCCAGCCCTTGAGACCCAGTTCGAACGAGGTCGGCGGCAGTGCGTCCACCGTGAGCAGCAGGGACAGCGGGTCCGCGTCACGGCCGTCCGCCAGGCCGAACCAGCCGCGCATCTCGCCCTTGCCGGACGGTGCGCCGACGGCCCAGCCGATCGTCGCCGGGTCGAGCTTGATGTCGAGGCGCTCGGTGATGGCGGAGCTGCCGGGGATCGGGGCCGGTCCGTCGGCCGGGCCGAGGCACTGCTCCAGGGGCGGGATCGCGGGCGGCTGCGCCGAGGTACGGATGTCGTCGGTGAGGCCGTCCAGGTCGCCGTAGGTGGCGAGCACCCGGATGCGTTCGATCTCGGTGCCGTCCTCCGCGTACTGGAAGAGGGACGCCTCGCCGGTGGAGAGCGTGCGGCCGGTGCGGACGACCTGCGTGCGGATCACCGCCGGGCCGGGCACGGAAGCGGTGAGGTAGTGCGCCGAGACCGAGAACGGGTCGGAGTGCGGGAGCGCCTCGCCGAGGGCCCGGCCGAGCATGGCCAGCAGATAGCCGCCGTTGACGGCGTGGATGATCGTCCACCCCGCGGAGAGTTCCGCGTCGTAGACGCCCTCTTCGCGGAGCGTGACAGCGGTGTCGCGGTCGAACTCGCTGTCCCCGATGGTTGCCTGCGCCGTCTGCGCCATCTGCGCTGCCTGTGCCATGGGATGCACCGTACACCGATTGGGTTACTGAGCGGTAGCTTTTTTTTCGCGGGACCTCGCTCGCACTAGCCCTCGTCGGCCGTGGCCGATCGGCGGTTGTACGCGCGCGGCGCCCGCCAGTGGAACCGCATCGCCAGCAGCCGCAGAGCGAAGGCGGTGACCACCGCCGTACCGCTGGTGAAGGCGTTCAGCGTGTCGAAGCGGATGCACAGCACGACCATCGCGGCCCCGACGATCGCGGGTACGGCGTACAGGTCCCGGTCCCAGCGCAGCAGCGAGGGCACCTCGTTGGCGAGCACGTCGCGCAGTACACCGCCGCCGACCGCGGTCGTGAGCCCCAGGGCCGCCGACGCGGTCAGCCCGAGGCCGTACTCGTACGCCTTCACCGTGCCGGTGACGCAGAAGAGCCCGAGGCCGGCGGCGTCGAAGACGTTGACGCCCGCCTGGATGCGCTCGACGTGGGGGTGGAGGAAGAAGACCAGCCCAGCCGCGAGCAGTGGGGTGGTGAAGTAGCCGAGATCCGTGAAGGCGGCGGGCGGGATCGCGCCGATGATCACGTCACGGAACAGCCCTCCGCCCAGCGCTGTCACCTCGGCGAGCACCGCGATGCCGAAGACATCGAAGTTCTTGCGTACGGCGAGCAGTGCGCCGGAGATCGCGAAGACGAAGATTCCGACGATGTCGAGCGCATGCTGGACGGAGGGCGTGAACAGTTCGAGGAGCACTCGGGCAATTGTGCCGGTACTACTCCTTCGGGCTGTCCCCCGGCTCCTCGGGCTCCTTCGGAGCCGTCGGCTCCGGAGCGGCTTCCGGAGTCACTTCCTCCGGTTCCTTCTTCAGGGCCACGATCTCGATCGCCTCCCGTGCCGTCGCCAGCACGGTGTCGCCCGGGACCTGGTCCGGCGCGTTCTCCGGGTGGTGGCAGGCCACCTGGTGCCCGGTCTTCAGCGCGACCAGCGGCGGCTCCTGCGTCGTGCAGACCTCCGTCGCCTTCCAGCAGCGCGTGTGGAAGCGGCAGCCGCTCGGCGGCGAGATGGGCGACGGCACGTCGCCCTTCAGCAGGATCCGCTCGCTCTTGGCCGACCTGCGCCTGGGGTCCGGGATCGGCACCGCCGACAGGAGCGCCTTGGTGTACGGGTGCATCGGCGCCTTGTAGAGCGACTCGCGGTCGGCCAGCTCCACGATCTTGCCGAGGTACATCACCGCGATCCGGTCCGAGACGTGCCGGACCACCGAGAGGTCATGGGCGATGATCACGTACGTGAGGCCCAGCTCGGTCTGGAGGTCGTCCAGCAGGTTGACGACCTGCGCCTGGATGGAGACGTCCAGCGCCGACACCGGCTCGTCGGCCACGACCAGCTTCGGGTTGAGCGCGAGCGCCCTGGCGATCCCGATGCGCTGGCGCTGGCCGCCGGAGAACTCGTGCGGGTAGCGGTTGTAGTGCTCGGGGTTGAGGCCGACCACCTCCAGCAGCCGCTGCACTTCCTTCCTGACGCCGCCCTCGGGCTTGACGCCCTGGAGCTTGAAGGGAGCTCCGACGATCGTGCCGATCGTGTGCCGCGGGTTCAGCGAGGAGTACGGGTCCTGGAAGATCATCTGCATGTCGCGGCGCATGGGCCGCATACCGCCCACACCGAGGTGCGTGATGTCCTTGCCCTCGAACTCGACCGTGCCCGCGGTCGGTTCGAGCAGCCGCGTGATCAGCCGGCCCATCGTCGACTTGCCGCAGCCGGACTCGCCGACCACACCCAGGGTCTCCCCCGCGTGCACCTCGAAGTCGATGCCGTCGACGGCCCGCACCGCACCGGTCGTGCGCTGGAGCAGGCCCTTCCTGATCGGGAAGTGCTTCTTCAGGCCGCTCACCCGGAGCAGCACCTCCGGGGAGGCGCCCTTCCCGGAGGCCCTCTGCGCAGGGACGTCGACGCTCTTGTCCTGGCTCGTCACGGCTTTGTCCTCGCTTTTGTCCTCGCTCACAGCTTGGGCGCAATCTCTTCGGTCCAGATACGCTCCCGCTGCTCCTGCGACAGGTGGCAGGCGGCCGAGTGCCGGCTGCCGACCTCCAGCAACTCGGGCCGTACGGTGCGGGTGACGTCGTCCTTGGGCAGATCCGCGTACGGGCAGCGCGGGTTGAAGGCGCAGCCCGACGGGATGTTGATGAGCGAGGGCGGGGAGCCCTTGACCGGGATGAGCCGGTCGGTCTGCTCGCGGTCGAGACGCGGCATGGAGCCGAGCAGCCCCCAGGTGTAGGGGTGCCGCGGCTCGTAGAACACCTTCTCGGCCGGCCCGCGTTCCACACAGCGCCCGCCGTACATCACGAGGATGTCGTCGGCGAGCTCCGCCACCACGCCCAGGTCGTGCGTGATGACGATGACCGCGGAGCCGAACTCCTTCTGCAGATCCCGGATCAGGTCGAGGATCTGCGCCTGCACGGTCACGTCGAGAGCCGTGGTCGGCTCGTCGGCGATCAGCAGCTCCGGGTTGTTGACCAGCGACATCGCGATCATCGCGCGCTGACGCATACCGCCGGAGAACTCGTGCGGATAGCTGTCGACGCGCTTGTCCGGCTGCGGGATGCCGACACGGTCGAGCATCTCGATGGCGCGGGTGCGGGCCTTCTTCTTGTCGACGTCGTGATGGACCCGGTACGCCTCCACGATCTGCTTGCCGATCGTGTAGTACGGGTGCAGCGCCGACAGCGGGTCCTGGAAGATCATCGCCATGTCCCGGCCGCGGAGCTTGCGCACCTCGTCCGGGTCGCTGGACAGCAGTTCCTTGCCGTTCAGCCAGATCTCGCCGGAGAGCTGGGCCTTGCGCTTGCCGTACTGGCCGGCGGTGTGCAGACCCATGATCCCGAGCGAGGTCACGGACTTGCCGGAACCGGACTCGCCCACGATGCCGAGGGTCTTGCCCTTCTCCAGCGTGAAGCTGAGCCCGTCCACGGACTTGACCAGGCCGTCGTCGGTCGGGAAGTGCACCTTCAGGTCGCGGACGTCGAGGAAGGCGTCCGTGGCGGGCGAGGCGGAGGCGACCGGTTCGCCCAGGGCGGCTCCGCTCTTGCTCAGCTCGGTCATGACAGCCTCACTCGGGGGTCGATCACGGCGTACAGGATGTCCACGACGAGGTTGGCGACGATCACCGCGAGCGAGGTGATCAGGACGACGCCCAGGATCACCGGCAGGTCGCGCTCGTTGATCGCCTTGAGCACCGCCTGGCCGAGGCCGGGAAGGCTGAAGGCGGTCTCGGTGAGGATCGCGCCGCCGATGAGTGCGCCGAGGTCCATGCCGAGCATGGTCAGGATGGGTGTCATGGTCGAGCGCATGGCGTGCTTGCCGATGACCACCGGCTCGCTGAGGCCCTTGGCCCGGGCGGTACGGATGTAGTCCTCGCCCATGACTTCGAGCATGGTGGCCCGCGTGATGCGGGCGTACATCGCCGCGTACAGGAAGGCGAGGGTGACCCAGGGCAGCAACATGCCCTGGAACCAGCCGCCGGGGCTGTCCCCGAAGGGCACGAATCCGGAGTCGATCCAGCCGAGTCCGTAGTCGAAGACCGCGAGGGACACCATGGCGGTGAAGAAGATCGGCAGCGAGACGCCCGCGAGCGCCACGACCATCGCCGAACGGTCCCACATCGTGCCCCGCTTGAGGGCGGAGAGCACACCGGCCGCGACACCGAAGAGCAGCCACAGGACGGCCGCGCCGAGCGCGAGCACCATGGTCACCGGGAGGCGGTCGGTGAGCACCGGCCAGATGGCCTGCTCACTGCGGAAGGAGTAGCCGAAACAGGGCATGGCGCAGTTCGTGACGTCGCCGCCCGCGGCGTAGGTACGCCCGACGAAGATGCCCTTGAAGAACTCCATGACCTGGATGAGGATCGGTTCGTCCAGCGCGAGCTTCTGCCTGATGCCTTCGACGGCCGCCGCGTCCGAAGTCTTGCCCACGTACATCGTGGCGGGGTCGACGCCGGTCCACTGGGGGATGAGGAAGAAAATGCAGAAGACCACCACGACGATGACCACAAGCATTACTGCGACGGCCATGAGCCGCCTGATGAGGTATGTGAGCACTGCTCTCGGCCCGGCGGGGGACCGCGGGCCACCGGAGGTCGTCCGATGGCCCGCGGCCGCACCGCTCCGGCCTTCACCTGCCTTTCGTGCCGTACGGCGGGTGTGCCGGTGTGGTGGTTACTTCACAACGCCCAGGCTGGCGAAGTCGTACGTGCCGCTGTAGGCGTCCGTCGTGTAGACGTTCGTCAGCCGCGGGGAGCGCCAGTTGATGAACTTCTCGAAGACGAAGGGCAGGTAGTACGCGCCCTCCATCACCTGGTGGTTGATCTCCGTGGCGATGGCCTTCTTCTTCTCCGGGTCGAGCTCGACGGAGAACTTGTCGAAGTTGGCGTCGATCGCCTTGTCGTCGATCATGGCGAAGTTGTTGTTGCCGCTCTCGAGGATGTAGCTGCTGTCCCAGAGGGGCGCGCCGTAACCCTGGACCGAGGGGAAGTCCGGACCCCAGCCCATGATGATGATTCCGTAGTTCTTCTTCTTGACCACGGACGGGTTGCCGATGATGCCCGAGGTCTGCGAGCCGTCGTACTGGTCGATCTCGACCTTGATGCCGATCTTGCCGAGCGACGCCTGGAGCGACTCGGCGGTGGCGACCTCGACCGGCTTGTTGTTACGCACGGCGATGGTGGTGGAGAAGCCGTTCGGCTTGCCACACGCCTTCAGGGCGGCCTTGGCCTTGGCGGTGTCCGGGGCGCCCTCGTTGGCGGAGGTGCCGTACGGGTCGTACTTCTGGCCCTCGGAGCCGGGCACCGACGGGGGCAGCATGTTGGTGCCGATGTCGCCACCGGCGATCGGGCCGCCACGCGCGGTCTGGAGCGACTTGTGGTCGGCTCCGTAGATGACGGCCTTGCGGCAGTCGATGTTGTCGAACGGCGCGACGTTCTGCGGGAAGACCGCGTAACGGATGTAGCCGGAGACCGGGTTGTCCAGGTTCTCCTTGTGCTCCTTCAGCGCCTTGGTGCGGCCCTGCGGGGAGAGACCCGTCTGGTTGATGTCGAGGTCGAAGTCGCCCGCGATCAGCTTGTTGTCCATGTCGTCCGCGTTGGAGAACAGGTTCAGCGTGATCTTGTCCGGGAGCGCCTTGCGGACCGGGTCGGAGGACTGCTTCCAGTTCTCGTTGCGGACCAGCACGAGGGACTTGTTCGGCGCGTACGACTCGAACTTGTACGGGCCGGACGAGAACGGCTTCAGGCCGTACTTCGACTTGGTGTCCTTGTCCTGGCGGACCGGCGAGGACGAGGTCAGCGCCAGGATCTCCTCGAAGTCCGAGTTCGCCGTCGGGAGCTTGAAGATGATGGTCTTCTCGTCCGGCGTCTCGATGGCCTTCAGGCCCAGCTTGTCCTTGGAGGTGTCCTTGTACGGACCCTTGTACTCACCCTTGGGGTCGAGGATGTCACGCAGGTAGACCGGGCCGCCGGACAGCACGTCCTGCGCCCACTGGCGCTCGATGCCGTACTTGACGTCCTGGGAGGTGATCGGCTTGCCGTCCTCCCACGTGATGCCGTCGCGCAGGGTGTACGTGTACGTCTTGCCGTCGTCGGTGATCTTGGCGCGCTCGGTGGCGAGGTCCGGCGTCAGCTCGGCTCCGGCCTTGCCCGGCTCGGCCTTGCTGGTGACGAGCTGGCGGCTGTAGTACCGCATGAAGTTCCACACGAAGCCGTAGTAGCCACGCGTGGTGTCCCAGGAGTCGGCGTCCTGGACTCCGGCGAACTTCAGCGTGCCGCCCTTCTTCGCCGAGGCGTTGGCGACCTTGTTGTTGGCCGCGTCGAAGCCGGCCGCCGAGCCGCCCTTGCCCTTGCCGCCCTTGCCATTGCCGTCATCACCGCCGCCGCACGCCGCGGTGGAGAGCAGCGCCGCGACCACGGCAGCAGCGGCCACTGCCTGCTTGCGCCGTGCGTTCCGTCGGGTAGTCACGATTCGGGTCCTCCGTGTGTAGAAGCGGCCTGTGCGGTGCACGGGCTTCGCGGGGTACGGCAGTCAGCGAGTCCCCTTCGGGTCGAGCGCATCGCGTACGCCGTCGCCGAAGAGGTTGAAGGAGAGCACGGTGATGAAGATGGCCAGGCCCGGGATGATCATGTACATCGGGTCGGCCTCGTAGTAGCTCAGGGCGGAGGACAGCATCTGTCCCCAGGAGGCGGAGGGCGGCTTGACGCCGACGCCCAGGAAGCTCAGGGCCGCCTCGGTCAGGATGTTGGTCGGGATCATCATCGTGGCGTACACGATGATGGGCGCGACGAGGTTGGGCAGGAGCTCCTTGAAGAGGATGTAGATCCGCCCGGCCCCGAGGCTGCGTGCGGCGTCCACGTACTCCCGCTCGCGCAGGGACAGCGTCTGGCCGCGCACGACCCGGCCCACGTACGGCCAGCCGAAGAATCCGATGACCAGGATCATCACGAAGAGACGGACTCCCGTACCGGTCAGCCCCAGCATCTCGTTCGGCATGACGGAGACCAGCGCGATGATGAAGAGGAGCTGCGGGAAGGACAGCAGCATGTCCATCACCCGGCTGATGAGCGCGTCCAGCCAGCCGCCGAAGAAGCCCGCGAGTACACCGAGGACGGTGCCCAGCACGATGGCGACCACCGCGGAGGCGAAGCCGACGAGCAGGGAGACCTGGGCGCCGTAGACGATGCGGGCGAAGATGTCGCGGCCGCTGACCGGCTCGATCCCGAGCAGGTGCTCCCCGCTCATCCCGCCGAACGATCCGATGGGCGTGGAGAAGAGAGGATCGATCAGTTCCTCGTGGCGCTCGTACGGCGACTGGCCGACCAGACTCGTGATCAGCGGCGCCAGCACGGCGACGAGGACGAGCACCAGCACCACGACGCCCCCGCCGAGGGCCAGCTTGTCCCGCTTCAGACGCTCCCAGGCGATACGGCCCAGGGAACGGCCTTGCACCGCCTTCTCCGGGACGCCGGCCTCGAATCCCGCCGTCGGGGCCGCTTCCGTTGTCGGCTCGTGAAGTGGTGCCGTCATCGTGCCAGGGACCCCTCTCAACCGGCGGTGGCCGGTACGCACTTGCCGCTGTGGCGGCGTGATCAGTCCGTTTGTGTTCAGGGACGGAACATCCCTTGTTGCGGGAGTCTTCATCGGGGCCGCGACAGGTTGCCAGACTTGGCGGTGAATGGATGCCTAACCGTGATGCATCAGGGCTGATCCGTTATGCGGACGCACGTGAACGCCCCCCGGACACGGGGAGGTTGGCGCGGATTAGGGCACGGACCACCGCCAACGCCGCGTTGGGTGGCAGCGGCCATCAGAGGGGGTGAAATGCAGCTCGCCCGCTGAATGGGGGGCGAATCGGCCGGATGGGGCGGTCCGCGTGGCTCCGAACGAGTGGAATCGACGGAGCCCGTATCGGACGGGACCCTCCGCCGGGAGTCCGGATGGTGATGTTGCCGTCCGCTCCCCGACCTGGAAGAGGCCCCGACATGCGACGCATCCCCAGCCGAAGACTGTTCGCCGCAGCGCTGCTCGTGGCGGCCGTGCTGGCCCCGACGGCCGTGACGCCCGCTCCGGCGGTCCACGCCGCGGGCGTCGACCGGTACGGCCAGGACGACTGTCCGCCGGGCGGCCTCGGTCCCGAGCTGGACGCCCGCCTGGACAAGGCCATCGCGGACGTCCGCGAGCAGGCGGGCATTCCCGGCGTCGTCGTCGGACTCTGGATGCCGGGCAGGGGGAGCTACGTCCGCGCGACCGGCGTCGCCGACACCGCCACCCGCGAGCCGATGGCCGCGGACTCGTACATCAGGATCGGCAGCGAGACCAAGACCTTCACCGTCACCGCGCTGCTCGAACTCGTCGACGACGGCCGGATCGAGCTGGACGACCCGATCTCCGACTACGTCCCGGGCGTGCGCAACGGTGACCGGATCACGCTCCGCCATCTCGCCGAGATGCGCAGCGGCCTGTTCCCGTACACCGCCGACGCGGACTTCGACCGGGATCTGCTGAGCGACCCGCAGCGCTCCTTCACCCCGCAGGAACTGCTCGCGTACGGCATGAAGCACAAGAACACCTTCGAGCCGGGCGCGCGGTTCCAGTACTCCAACTCCAACCTCATCCTGCTCGGCCTGGTGATCGAGAAGGTCAGCGGTCACCGGCTCGAGGACTTCATCCGTGCCCGGGTGCTCCGCCCGTCCCACCTGCGCCACACGCTGTTCCCGACGGGGCCCGAGTTCCCCGAGCCGCATCCGCACGGCTACACCGACCAGACGCTGAGCGGCGAGATCGAGGACGCCACGGACTGGAATCCCAGCTGGGCGTGGGCCGCCGGGGCGATGATCTCCAACCTGCACGACCTGCGCCACTGGGCCGAGATCGTCGCCACCGGGGAGCTGCTCAGCCCCGCGACCCAGGCCCAGCGCCTCAAGACGCTGCCGACGGGCTTCCCCGGTACCACCTACGGCCTCGGCATCCTCAAGACCGGCGGATGGATCGGGCACAACGGCTCACTGCCGGGGTACGAGACCGTGACCGTCTACCTGCCCTCGCAGAAGGCGACCCTGGTCATCATGATCAACACAGATGCCCTCAGCGGGGGCCAGGAGCCGTCCACGCTGCTCGCCCGGGCGATCACCCGGGTCGTGACCCCGGACAACGTCTACGCCGGCGGGATCGCCCGGCCCTAGAAGGCGCGCGGGGCCGGGGGGTAGCCGTAACCCGGCGCGCCGGCCGGGGCGTGCGCCTCGCGGTCGTAGAACGGCCGGGCGTTGGCGCGCAGCCACATCGCGACGGGGTCGTACTCGTCGGACATGGAGACGGTGGAGAGGGGCAGGCCGTCGGGGACCGCGCCGATCGACTGCTGCATCATGGCGCGCACGGCGTCGACGGAGGGCCTGCCCGTGTCGTAGAGGTCGAGGCCGATCGCGAGGTACGGGACGCCGAGCGCGGGCTGCACCCAGGCGCGGCGCAGCGAGCGGACGGCCGGGGTGCGGTGGGCGTTCTGCGTGAGCATGGCGTAGAACTGCGGGATCTCGATGGCGGGCTCGGAGAGCCGCAGCGGTCCCGCGGGCATCCGGTCGAGGCCGGTGGCGATCCGGCGCAGGTCGAGCCAGGGGATGCCGACGCCGCCGCCCGGGGCGTGGGGGTTGAGCCAGATGCCCCAGCGGTCGGGGAAGAGCGCGCGGGCGATGTCACGTCCGGTGACCAGTTCGTGGGCGCGGTTCCAGCCGCTGGCGGAGAGCTCCTGGGCGGAGGTCACACAGGGGGCGTAGCCCAGCCCGTCGACCTCCATGTTCCCGTACTGGGCATCGGGAGAGCCCGCGGTGCCGTGCCACAGGAGCATCCAGACCCGGCCGTCGGTGAGGGCCTGGAGCAGTGCTTCGTACGCGTCGTAACGCCCGGGCGTCACCTGGCCCAGCATGTGCTCGATCTGCCCGGCCGCCGCGGTGCCTGACGCGCTCACTCTGGGTCCCGCCCCTCATCGATCCGCTGTCGCCCCGCCACTTCCGGGCATACGGGTGCGACCCCGCCATGCCATCAAACCAGCTTATGCCTCGCTTCTGACACCGACTTGACGGCGGTCAGTGTCCTTCGCGCCGGTAGAAGGGGCGTACCTTCTCGCGCATCCAGTCCCCGACGGGGTCCTGCGTCACGTCGAGCAGGACGAGATTGACCGGCCAGGGCGGCTGGACCCGGCCGAGCGCACGGCCGATGGCGTCCATCGGGGCGCTCTGCCCGGCGCCGTCCCAGGTGGCGAACTCGACTCCGACGAAGAGGACCGGATCACCGCCCTCGATGCTGGCGAGCGCCCGGCGGGCGGTGCTCACGACACCGCTCTCCTGGAATTCGCCGGAGACCGCGGCGAGGAAGTCGACGGGGTCCTCCTGCCAGTCCGGCTCGTAGAGCTTGACCCGGCCGCCGCCCGCGGGGCCGTCCAGCGGGGTGCGGCCGGCCCGGCACAGTTCGGCGACGGCCGGCGGCGGCAGGGGCAGGCCGACGGCGCCGCCCGGGTTCACCGCGATGCCCACCTGCGGGGGCAGCCCGCGGGCGAAGTCGCGGGCGGGCGCCACGGCGAAGGAGATGTGGCTGCCGACGCACAGCAGGAACTGCGCCTCGGAGCTGTACACGGGGACGTACGCGGCGCCGTCGATGTCCATCATCGGCAGATCGAGGTCGTCGCTGGCGGGATGGCCACCGTTGGGCAGCGGCACCCAGAGCGGGCTGCGGCCGAGCACTTCGAGCAGCCGGCCGCCCGCCTCCGGGACGCCGAGGGAGGCGACCAGCACTTCTTCGAGCTCGTTGCCCGGCCAGCCGTGGTGCGGCTGGGTCTCGAACGGCGCCGGATTGTCCACTGGTGCTGCTCCCCTTCTCGTCGTGCCCTGCGGCAGCGATCGTAGACGAGCGAACGCCAGGCCCTACGTGGGTGCGAACGCGATCCGGTCGAGCGCGTCCGCCGCCTCGCGGTCCAGCAGCACCGCCGAGGCGCATCCCGCCGGGAGCAGGCCGGTCTCCGTGTCCCGCATGAGCCGGCCGACCGAGCGCCGGTGGCGGGCGAACGCGTATCCGGAGACTCCGCGGCCGCGCTCCCGCTGGCCCTCCCTGGCCACCTCGGGGGTGACGTCGAGCAGGACGAGGTGCAGGATGCGGCCTCTGCGCCTGGCGTGCCGGGCCAGCCAGCGCCGTACCCAGGTCTGCGTGCCGCAGTCGTGCACCACGACGGACTCGCCGGAGCGCAGGGCCTGCCAGAGCCCGGTGTAGTGGGCGGCGCGCACGAGGGGGCGGTAGAGGGCGTACGGGAGGAGACGGGGCAGGGCGCGGCCCCAGCGGTCCCTGGTGTCCTGGGAGTCGATGGCCCGCTCCGTCACCGTGCGGCGGATCAGGGTCGACTTGCCGCTGCCGGGCAGCCCGGAGACGACCACCACGTCGCCCGCGGCGAAGTCCAGACTGCGCGGGCCGCGCCCTTCCCGGCCGCGCAGGTCCCGCACGACGGGCGCGTGCGTGCCCAGCAGCGCGCGGACGGGCGCCGCCTGCTGCGGCGGCACCGCCCCCTGCGCGGCCCCCGCGGTCGTCGCGTAACGCTGCAACGTCATCGCCTCCCCCTGTCCGGTGACCCACATCTGCCCAAGAAGTGTAAAGAAAAGGTAATGCGGCACAACCGGCTCACCGGCCCGTATCCGTCGGGACCGGACGTCCCACTCTCCCGCATGCCGTGCGATGATGACCCCGCCAACTGCATACCGGCCGTTTGAATCCGCGCGGGAGAGTTCCGGACACTGTGTGTGCCGGGCGCCGAAGGAGCAAGTTCCTCCCTTGAATCTCTCAGGCCCCGTACCGCGTGGATGAGGCAGATCTGAAAAGCGAGCCGTTCCGCGGCTCCACCCAAGGTGCAAGCCGACCTCTGTGGGGAACGACCCCCTCAGGGCCTCTCGGCGAACCTCTCAGGTTCCGATGACAGATGGGGAGGGATCGTCCTCTGTCGTCATGCCCTGGAGCCGTATCCATGAGCACTGCCCCGAGCACTGCCCCCCGCCACACCGCGCTGGACGCCCTGCACCGTTCGCTGGGCGCGACCATGACCGACTTCGCGGGCTGGGACATGCCGCTGCGCTACGCCAGTGAGCGCGACGAGCACAACGCCGTGCGCACCAGGGCCGGTCTCTTCGACCTGTCGCACATGGGCGAGATCACGGTCACGGGCCCGCAGGCCGTCGACCTGCTGAACTACGCGCTCGTCGGCAACATCGGCACGGTCGGCCTCGGCCGCGCCCGCTACACCATGATCTGCCGCGAGGACGGCGGCATCCTGGACGACCTGATCGTCTACCGCCTGGGCGAGAGCGAGTACATGGTCGTCGCCAACGCCGGCAACGCCCAGACCGTCCTCGACGCGATCACCGAGCGCGCCGCCGGTTTCGACGCCGTCGTACGCGACGACCGCGACGCGTACGCGCTGATCGCCGTCCAGGGCCCGGAGTCCCCCGGCATCCTCAAGTCCGTCACGGACGCGGACCTGGACGGACTGAAGTACTACGCGGGCCTGCCCGGCACCGTCGCCGGTGTCCCGGCCCTGATCGCCCGTACCGGCTACACCGGCGAGGACGGCTTCGAGCTCTTCGTCGCCCCCGAGCACGCCGAGCAGCTGTGGAAGGCCCTCACCGAGGCCGGCGCCCCGGCCGGTCTGATCCCGTGCGGGCTCTCCTGCCGCGACACGCTGCGCCTGGAGGCGGGCATGCCGCTGTACGGGCACGAGCTGACCACCGCGCTGACCCCGTTCGACGCCGGTCTCGGCCGGGTCGTGAAGTTCGAGAAGGAGGGCGACTTCGTCGGGCGCGCCGCGCTGGAGGCCGCCGCCGAGCGCGCCGAGACCGCTCCCCCGCGCAAGCTCGTCGGCCTGGTCGCCGAGGGCCGCCGGGTGCCCCGTGCCGGTTTCCCCGTTGTCGCCGTGGGCGGGCCCGAGGGCACGGTCATCGGCGAGGTCACCTCCGGAGCGCCTTCGCCCACGCTGGGCAAGCCGATCGCCATGGCGTACGTCGACGCGGCGCACGCCGCGCCCGGCACCACGGGCGTCGGAGTCGACATCCGGGGCACGCACGAGCCGTACGAGGTCGTGGCCCTGCCGTTCTACAAGCGCCAGAAGTGACATCCGGGACATCCCGGCGTCCCTGACGTGACGCAGTCGCGTCTCACCCCGTAAGACCACCGTTCATCAGCACTCCCCCGCGTACAGGAGAATTCAGGTCATGAGCAACCCCCAGCAGCTGCGGTACAGCAAGGAGCACGAGTGGCTGTCGGCCGTCGAGGACGGTGTGGCCACGATCGGCATCACCGAATTCGCCGCCAACGCGCTCGGTGACGTCGTCTACGCCCAGCTCCCCGAGGTCGGTGACACGGTGACCGCGGGCGAGACCTGCGGCGAGCTGGAGTCGACCAAGTCGGTCAGCGACCTGTACTCGCCGGTCACCGGTGAGGTCACCGACGCGAACCAGGACGTCGTGGACGACCCGTCGCTGGTGAACTCCGCTCCTTTCGAGGGCGGCTGGCTGTTCAAGGTACGTGTCGCGGATGAGCCGAAGGACCTGCTCTCCGCCGACGAGTACACCGAGTTCTCCGGCAACTGAGACCCAAGGGACCCCCTGATGTCGCTTCTCAACTCCTCCCTCCACGAGCTGGACCCGGACGTCGCCGCCGCCGTCGACGCCGAGCTCCACCGTCAGCAGTCCACCCTCGAAATGATCGCCTCGGAGAACTTCGCTCCGGTCGCGGTCATGGAGGCGCAGGGCTCCGTCCTGACCAACAAGTACGCCGAGGGCTACCCGGGCCGCCGCTACTACGGCGGCTGTGAGCACGTCGACGTCGTCGAGCAGATCGCGATCGACCGCATCAAGGCGCTGTTCGGCGCCGAGGCCGCGAACGTCCAGCCGCACTCGGGCGCGCAGGCCAACGCCGCCGCGATGTTCGCGCTGCTGAAGCCGGGCGACACGATCATGGGTCTCAACCTGGCCCACGGCGGTCACCTGACCCACGGCATGAAGATCAACTTCTCCGGCAAGCTCTACAACGTGGTCCCGTACCACGTCGACGAGACCGGCGTCGTGGACATGGCCGAGGTCGAGCGCCTCGCCAAGGAGTCCAAGCCGAAGCTGATCGTCGCGGGCTGGTCCGCCTACCCGCGTCAGCTCGACTTCGCCGCCTTCCGCCGCATCGCGGACGAGGTCGGCGCGTACCTGATGGTCGACATGGCGCACTTCGCCGGCCTGGTGGCCGCGGGCCTGCACCCCAACCCGGTGCCGCACGCCCACGTCGTCACGACCACCACGCACAAGACCCTCGGCGGTCCGCGCGGTGGTGTGATCCTGTCGACGCAGGAGCTCGCCAAGAAGATCAACTCGGCGGTCTTCCCCGGTCAGCAGGGTGGCCCGCTGGAGCACGTGATCGCGGCCAAGGCCGTCTCGTTCAAGATCGCGGCGGGCGAGGAGTTCAAGGAGCGCCAGCAGCGCACCCTGGACGGCGCCCGCATCCTCGCCGAGCGTCTGGTGCAGCCGGACGTCACCGAGGCCGGCGTCTCCGTCCTCTCCGGCGGTACGGACGTGCACCTGGTCCTCGTCGACCTGCGCAACTCCGAGCTGGACGGCCAGCAGGCCGAGGACCGCCTCCACGAGCTGGGCATCACGGTCAACCGGAACGCCATCCCGAACGACCCGCGGCCGCCGATGGTCACCTCGGGTCTGCGGATCGGTACGCCGGCCCTGGCCACCCGCGGTTTCCAGGCCGAGGACTTCACCGAGGTCGCGGAGATCATCGCGTCGGCCCTGAAGCCGTCCTACGACGCCGATGACCTCAAGGCCCGCGTCATCGCGCTGGCCGAGAAGTTCCCGCTGTACCCCGGCCTGAAGTAGTCCGGTCGGCTGTTTCGTACGTTCGGGGCGGGGCACCGCGCACACTGGACAGTGAGCGCGGTGCCCCCACCCTTGTCCCCCCGCTGCACTCGGGCCCACCGGCCCGTCCCGCACCACCGGCAGACAACGGCGTCTACCAACCCTTTTTTAGGAGTCCTCCCGTGGCCATCTCGGTCTTCGACCTCTTCTCGGTCGGCATCGGCCCGTCCAGCTCCCACACCGTCGGCCCGATGCGCGCCGCCCGTATGTTCGCCCGCCGTCTGAAGAACGAGGGCCTGCTGGCCCACACCGCTTCGATACGGGCCGAGCTGTACGGCTCGCTCGGCGCGACCGGCCACGGCCACGGCACGCCCAAGGCCGTCCTGCTCGGCCTGGAGGGCGAGTCGCCCCGTACGGTCGACGTGGAATCCGCCGACGCCCGCGTCGAGGAGATCCGCACCCGGGGCCGGATCAACCTGCTGGGCATGCACGAGATCCCCTTCGACGCCGACGAGCAGCTGGTCCTGCACCGCCGCAAGGCCCTGCCGTACCACGCCAACGGAATGACGGTGCTCGCGTTCGACGCCGAGGGCGCCACGCTCCTGGAGAAGACGTACTACTCGGTCGGCGGCGGCTTCGTCGTCGACGAGGACGCGGTGGCCGGGGAGAACCCGATCGTCCCGGACGACACCGTGCTCAAGCACCCCTTCCGCACCGGTGACGAGCTGCTCCGCCTCGCCAGGGAGACCGGTCTGTCCATCTCCTCGCTGATGCTGGAGAACGAGAAGGCCTGGCGCACCGAGGCCGAGATCCGCTCCGGCCTCCTGGACATCTGGCGCGTCATGCAGGCGTGCGTCGCACGCGGCATGGCCACCGAGGGCATCCTGCCGGGCGGTCTGAAGGTCCGGCGCCGCGCCGCGAACTCCGCCCGCCAGCTGCGGGCCGAGGGCGACCCGCAGGCCCACGCCATGGAGTGGATCACCCTCTACGCGATGGCGGTCAACGAGGAGAACGCGGCGGGCGGCCGTGTCGTCACCGCTCCCACCAACGGCGCCGCGGGCATCATCCCCGCCGTTCTGCACTACTACATGAACTTCGCGGCCGGCGGCTGCACCGAGGCCGAGAAGGAGGACAGCGTCGTACGCTTCCTGCTCTCCGCAGGGGCCATCGGCATGCTCTTCAAGGAGAACGCCTCGATCTCCGGCGCCGAGGTCGGCTGCCAGGGCGAGGTCGGCTCCGCCTGCTCCATGGCGGCGGGCGCCCTCGCCGAGGTGCTCGGCGGCTCGGCCGAGCAGGTGGAGAACGCCGCGGAGATCGGCATGGAACACAACCTGGGTCTGACCTGCGACCCGGTGGGCGGCCTCGTCCAGATCCCCTGCATCGAGCGCAACGGCATGGCGGCGGTCAAGGCCGTCACCGCGGCCAAGATGGCTCTGCGCGGCGACGGCACCCACAAGGTCTCCCTCGACAAGGTCATCAAGACCATGAAGGAGACCGGCGCCGACATGAGCGTGAAGTACAAGGAGACGGCGCGCGGCGGTCTCGCGGTGAACATCATCGAGTGTTAGCCAGGTGAGCGGCCGGGACGGCGATCGCGGCGAGTGCGAGGCCGTCGCGGACCAGCCACCGGCCGTCGAGGCGGTCCACCTGCCCGCCCCGGGGCAGGCGATGCGGGGTGAGGATGCGCGCGCCGAAGGTCCCCGTGCCGAGGTCGATACCGATGTCGGCGTCCTCGAAGCCGAGCCCTTGGCCGGTGAAGGGGTACCACGCCTTGAAGACCGCTTCCTTCATGCAGAACAACAGGCGGTCCCAGCAGACGCCCGGGTCCGCCGCCCCCAGGACGCGGAGACGGCGGCGCTCCGTCGGCAGGGCGATGGCGTCGAGGATCCCGTCGGGCAGGGGTGCGTGGGGTTCCGCGTCGATGCCGAGCATCGCGATGTGCGTGGTTCGGCCCAGCACCGCGGCCCGGTAGCCGGTGCAGTGGGTGAGGCTGCCCACGACCGTCTCCGGCCAGCGGGGTGCGCCGCCCTCGCCGGGCAGTACGGGGCCGGCGGGCAGGCCGAGATCGGCGAGCGCCCGGCGAGCGCACATCCGGACGGTGGCGAACTCGCGTTTCCTGGAGTCCACGGCATCACGGACGACCGCCGCCTCCTCGGGGAAGACCGGGGCGTCCGCCGAGTCGTCGAATGCCTCGTGGGTGGTGACGTCGGGCGGGAGGATGTGCTCGATCACGGGGTGCTCGTCGCTGTGAGGATCTGACGCGGCAGGTTCCGGGGGTGGCCGGTCCTCCGCCACTCCCTCGGGTAGCCGACCGACACCTCCTCGAAGCGCACGCCGTCGTGCCAGGTGGTCCGGGGAATGTGGAGATGGCCGTAGACGACCACGCTCGTGTTGAACCGCTTGTGCCAGTCGGCCGTGCGCTCCGTGCCGCACCACTGTGCGAACTCCTGGTGGCGCAGGATCCTCGTGGGTTCCCGCACCAGGGGGTAGTGGTTGACCAGCACCAGCGGGACATCGGGGTCGCAGGCGGCGAGGCGCTGCTCGGTGTGGGCCACCCGCGCGTGGCACCACTCCTCGCGGCTGCTGTACGGGTCGGGGTGCAGGAAGAACTCGTCGGTGCACACCACGCCCGCGTCGTACGCCTGCGCGAGCGACTCGTCCTTGGTCGCTGCCGTGGGAGTCCGGAAGGTGTAGTCGTACAGCAGGAAGAGCGGCGCGATCCGCACCGGGCCACCTGCCCCGTCCCACAGCGCGTAGGGGTCCTCGGGAGTGAGGACGCCCAGGTCGCGGCAGACGTCCACCAGGTACTGGTACCGCTCGACGCCTCGCAGTGCGACCGGGTCCTGCGTGGGAGTCCACAGCTCGTGATTGCCCGGAGCCCAGATCACCTGGGCGAACCTGTCCCGCAGCGTCCGCAGGGCCCAGGTGATCTGCTCGGTCAGCTCCCCCACGTCACCGGCCACGATCAGCCAGTCGGCGTCCGACGCCGGACGGAGCCGTTCGACGATCTCCCTGTTCTCCGCGTGGGCGACATGCAGGTCGCTGATGGCGAACAGCTGCGGCTGGTCCTGTCGCTCCGGCTGACTGACCCGGTGGGTCCCGCCCGTCACGGTCACGGCCTCATTCACCGTCACGGCCCGCCCCCGAGAGCAGCTCGTCGAACCGGAAAAAGGTCCGGTACAGGTCGAGTTGGTGATCGAGCATATGGGCTCCGTGAAGGATCGGATGGCCCAGCGCGGCAGCGGCCTTCAACAGGGCGGTCTCTCTCGGTTTCATGATCACGTCGGCGACCACGCAACGCGGGCGGAGCGCCTCCAGGGGGAACGGCAGCGGATCGTCCGCGCGCATGCCCAGCGGGGTCGCGTTGACCACGATGTCCGCGTCCCCGAGTGCGGGCTCGCGCATACCCCTCGTGCGGCCGGGCCAGTGCCGCTCCAGTCGGGCGACGAGCGTCCGGAGCCTGTCCGCGTCCGGGTCGCAGAGGGACACCCGTGCCGCGCCCGCGGACAGCAGGGCCGCGGCAATCGCACTGCCGGCCCCACCGGCGCCCATCAGGGCGACCCGGCTCCCCTCGGCGACGTGCCCGGCCGCGATCAGCCCACTGACGAACCCGGTTCCGTCGAAGTTCTCGCCGGTCCAGCGGCCGTCCGGTTCCCGGCGCAGCGCGTTCACGGCACCTGATGCCGCGGCCGCCGGACTCACCTCGTCCGCGAGGCACGCGGCCGCCGCCTTGTGCGGAATGGTGATGAGCATGCCGTCGAGATTCTCCATCTTCCGAAGCCCGTGGAAAACATCGGCAAAGGAATCCGGTCGAACGTGTACGGGGACGAGTACCGCGTCCATGCCCAGACGCGCGAAGAGCGGGTTGAGGAGGGACGGTGCCCGCACTTGGGCGACGGGGTCACCGAGAACGGCGTAAAGCCGCGTGCTCCCCGAAATCGGTGGAGCCGAAAGAGAGTTGCTTTCCATGATTCCCTGCTTTGTCTGAGCATGTGGTGGCGCTCCGTCTCATCGCGAACGCGGAGAACGAGCGGGGCCAAAGGGCCCTGGATGCGCCGGTGCTGACCGTCGGGAGTCTCCGCGGGTCACACTGTCAACGTGGGGGATGCCGCACCGTCCCGGAGGGGTGGCGGTGGTCCATAACATGGGGTGATCATTGGGTCGTTCCCATCCCCCCCTGACTCAAGCCCTCCCTCTCCCCCCACGCGGGCACCGGGCGGCACAGTCCACGAATGAAAAGCGAAGATGACTTACCTGCTTCATATCGACTCCTCGGCCGTGCCCGCTCAATCGGTTTCCCGGGAGGTCGCCGCCACCTTCCTCGCCACCTGGCAGAAGGAGCACCCCGACAGCGCGGTCGTACACCGCGACCTCGCCGCGGACCCCCTGCCGCACCTGACCGCCGACTCGGTCACCGGGCGCTTCACCAGCCCCGACGACCGCACCGCGGGCCAGGCGGCCGCCATAGCCCTCCAGGACACGCTCATCGAGGAGTTCCTCGGGGCCGGCGCCTATTTGTTCACCGTGCCGATGTACAACATGTCGGTCCCCTCCGTCTTCAAGGCGTGGATCGATCAGGTCTTCGTCAACGGGCGGACCCTGTTCCCCGTCCCCGACCAGGTCCCCACCCGCGGCCGTCGCGCCGTGGCCGTCGCGAGCCGCGGCGGCGGCTACGGCCCCGGCACCCCGCGCGAGGGCATGGACCACGTGGTCCCCTACCTCAAGACGATCCTGGCCGGCTCCCTCGGGCTGGACCTCGAGATCATCACGCCCGAACTGACCATGGCCCACCGCAACCCGGCCATGGCCATGCTGCGCCCCCAGGCCGACGCGTCCCGCGCCCGCGCCCACGAGGACGCCGAGCAGTTCGCCCGGCTGGTCTGAGGCACATCGGTCGACAGCGGACTCGACCGCTGTCGACCGTGCCGGCCCGGTCCGGAAGGGCCCTCTAGCGGGCTGCGACGCTCTCGGCGTCGGAGCGGGTCGCGATGATCACGGTGGCGTCCAGCTCGTCGTCGGTGGCCACCCGCGCGACCAGCCCGGCGCCGGTGACCGCCGCGACAGCCTGATCGGCCTGGCGCTCGCTCGTCTCGAACAGCAGGATGCCGCCCGGTGCCAGCCACTGGGACGCCTCGGCGACCACGCGCCGCAGAACCTCAAGACCGTCCACGCCACCGTCGAGAGCCACCCGCGCCTCGTACTCGCGAGCCTCGGTCGGCAGCAGCTCTATCTCCACCGTGGGCACATACGGCACGTTGGACAGCAGGACGTCCACGCGGCCCTTCAGGCGGGCGGGCAGCGGCTCGAAGAGGTCACCTTCGTAGACCTCGCCCCCGGCCGCCGTGACATTGCGCCGGGCGCAGCGTACGGCAGCGGAGTTGACGTCCGCTGCGTGCAGCTCGACCTCGTCCAGGGCGGCGGCCAGCGCCACGCCCAGCGCGCCCGAGCCGCAGCACAGGTCGACGACGACCGCGCGCGCGGGGGCGATCGCGGCGGCCTGCTGAACGAGTGCCTCGGTACGCCGCCGGGGCACGAAGACCTCGGCGTCCACCTCGATGCGCAGACCGCAGAACTCCGCGTAGCCGACGACGTGTTCGAGGGGCAGACCGACGACGCGGCGCTCGACCATCTCTTCGAGCTCGGCGGAGTCACCGGCCGCAGACATGATCATCTGGGCCTCGTCCTCGGCGAAGACACAACCTGCGGCCCGGAGCCGGGCGACGATGGCGGATTCGGACTGGTCCAGCGAAGGGGCCGACATGAAAGCCTTTCAACAGCATGGGTGATGTGCGTTTTCTCGGTCGCCTGTCCCGGTGAACCGCGACGGTCACGAAAGACAGCAACACTATGCGACGGGGACCGGAGATGATCAGCCGGTCTCCTTCCGCTTCCGGTCAACACGGGCTGCCCTCACCCTCGTTCCGCGACGGGGTGACGACGGCGAGGATCTGGCCCAGGGCGACGGTGGAGCCCACGGTCGCGTCGAGTGCGGTGACGGTGCCGGTGTGAGGGGCGGACAGGGAATGCTCCATCTTCATGGCCTCGACGACGAGCAGGCTCTGCCCGGCGTCGACCTGGTCCCCCACGGCAACCTTGACGACGGTGACGGTGCCCGGCATGGGCGCGGCGAGGGTGTCGGCTCCGACGTGGCCGGCGCCGCTCAGCGCGGCGGCGACGGGGTCGTGGTCCTGAACGTGCCAGGCGTCACCGTCCCTGCCGAGCCACTCCCCCGCGTACGCGAAGGTGTGCACCACTCCGTCCACCGTCACCGATACGCGGCCGCCCTCGACCCTGTGTCCTCCCCTGTCCCGCAGCTGGTGGGCGACGGGGTCGAGTCCCGCCACGCGGAGCCAGTGGGTGAGGGGGGCGGGCGTGCCGCCGAGGCGCCAGCCACCGGGGACGGAGAAGGGGTCCGTCCAGCCGTCCGTGGCCTGCGGTTCGAGAGCCGCTTCCCGTACGGCCGCCGCCGCTTCGTACACCTCGTGCGGGATGCCGCCCGGGATCAGGGCATCCGCCTCGCGCTCGACCAGGCCGGTGTCCAGCTCCCCTGCCAGCACCGCGGGGTGGGCCAGCAGGCGACGCAGGAAGCCCGCGTTGGTGGGGACGCCCAGGGTGAGCGTGCGGGCCAGGGCCGCGCGGAGCCTGCGGATGGCGGTGGCCCGGTCGGGGCCGTACGCGATGACCTTGGAGAGCATCGGGTCGTAGAGGCTGCCGACCTCCGTGCCCTCGCTCAGCCCCGAGTCGGTGCGCACCCCCTGCCCCTGGGGCTCGTGGAGCGCCAGGACCGTGCCTCCGGAGGGAAGGAAGCCCCGGGAGGGGTCCTCCGCGCAGATCCGGGCCTCGATGGCGTGCCCGGTCAGGGTGATGTCCCCCTGGCTGTACGGGAGTTCCTCGCCCGCCGCGATCCGGAGCTGCCACTCCACCAGGTCCAGGCCGGTGATCAGCTCCGTCACCGGGTGCTCGACCTGGAGGCGGGTGTTCATCTCCATGAAGAAGTACGCGGCAGGGTCGTCGCCCGGGACGATGAACTCGACCGTGCCCGCGCCCCGGTAGCCGCAGGAGCGGGCCGCCCGTACCGCCGCCTCGCCCATCGCCGCACGCGTCGTCTCGTCCAGGAACACCGAGGGGGCTTCCTCGATGATCTTCTGGTGGCGGCGCTGGAGCGAGCACTCGCGCTCACCGAGATGCACCACGTTCCCGTGGGCGTCCGCCAGAATCTGGATCTCGATGTGCCGGGGGCGCTCGATCCACCGCTCGACCAGAAGCGTGTCGTCGCCGAAGGAGGAGCGGGCCTCGCGCCGGGCGGAGGCGATCTCCTCCAGGAGGGCCGGCTCCAGGCGGGCCAGGCGCATTCCCTTGCCGCCACCGCCCGCCGAGGGCTTGAACAGGACCGGCATGCCGATCTGCCGTGCCGCGGCGGCCAGTTCCCCGTCCGACAGGCCGCTGCCGGACGAGCCGGGGACCACCGGGACCCCTGCCGTGCGCACCGTCTCCTTGGCCCGGATCTTGTCGCCCATCAGCGCGATCGCGGAGGCGGACGGGCCGATGAAGACCAGCCCCGCGTCCGTACACGCGCGGGCGAAGGCGGCGTTCTCGGCGAGGAAGCCGTATCCGGGGTGGATGGCCTCCGCGCCCGAGGCGGCCGCCGCTTCGATGAGGCGCTCGATCGAGAGATAGCTCTCCGACGCGGGGGCGGGGCCGATACGGACCGCCGTGTCCGCTTCCCTCACGTGCCGTGCGTCCGCGTCCGCGTCGCTGAAGACGGCGACCGAGCGGATACCCATCGCGCGCAGGGTGCGGATCACCCGGACCGCGATCTCGCCCCGGTTGGCGACGAGAACGGTGCTGAACATGGTCATGGGGAGGTCCTCACATCCGGAAGACGCCGAAGGCGGACTCGGACAACGGGGCGTTGGCGCAGGCCGTGAGCGCCAGGCCCACCACCTGCCGGGTTTCCATCGGGTCGATCACGCCGTCGTCCCACAGGCGCGCCGTCGCGTAGTAGGCGTTGCCCTGCTGCTCGTACTGCTCGCGGACCGGGTCCTTGAAGGCTTCCTCCTCCGCGGCGGGCCAGGACTCGCCGCGCCCTTCGAGCTGGTCCCGCTTGACGGTCGCGAGTACCGATGCCGCCTGCTCGCCGCCCATCACCGAGATCTTCGCGTTGGGCCACATCCACAGGAACCGGGGGGAGTACGCCCGGCCGCACATCGAGTAGTTGCCGGCGCCGTAGGACCCGCCGATGACCACCGTCAGCTTGGGGACGCGGGTGCAGGCCACCGCCGCCACCATCTTCGCCCCGTGCTTGGCGATGCCGCCCGCCTCGTAGTCACGGCCGACCATGAAGCCGGAGATGTTCTGGAGGAAGAGCAGCGGGATGCCCCGCTGGTCGCACAGCTCGACGAAGTGCGCGCCCTTCTGGGCGGATTCGGAGAACAGGATGCCGTTGTTCCCGATGATGCCGACCGGGTGACCCTGGATGTGCGCGAAGCCCGTGACCAGCGTCTGGCCGAACTCCGCCTTGAACTCCGCGAACCGGGAGCCGTCCACCAGCCGGGCAATGACCTCCCGCACGTCGTAGGGGGTGCGGGAGTCGACCGGCACCGCACCGTACAGCCCCGCCGGGTCCACCGCCGGCTCCTCGGCCGCCTTGACCGACCACGGGAGCTGCCCGCGCGCGGGCAGCGTCGCGGCGATGTTGCGCACGATCCGCAGCGCGTGGGCGTCGTCCTCCGCGAGATGGTCGGTGACCCCGGAGGTCCGGGAGTGGACCTCGCCGCCGCCCAGCTCCTCGGCCGTCACGACCTCGCCGGTCGCCGCCTTCACCAGCGGCGGGCCGCCCAGGAAGATCGTGCCCTGGTTGCGGACGATCACCGCCTCGTCGCTCATCGCCGGGACATACGCCCCGCCCGCCGTGCACGAGCCGAGGACCGCCGCGATCTGCGGGATGCCCGCGCCCGACATCCGGGCCTGGTTGTAGAAGATCCGTCCGAAGTGCTCCCGGTCGGGGAAGACCTCGTCCTGGAGCGGCAGGAAGGCGCCGCCCGAATCCACCAGGTAGACGCAGGGCAGCCGGTTCTCCAGCGCCACCTCCTGGGCCCGCAGATGCTTCTTCACGGTCATCGGGTAGTACGTGCCGCCCTTGACGGTCGCGTCATTGGCCACGATCACGCACTCGCGCCCGCTCACCCGGCCGATCCCCGCGATCACCCCGGCGGCCGGGGCGGCCCCTCCGTACATCCCCTCCGCCGCCAGCGGCGCCAGCTCCAGGAAGGGCGACCCCGCGTCGAGCAGGGTGTCCACGCGCTCGCGCGGCAGCAGCTTGCCGCGCGCCACATGCCGGGCCCGGGCCCTCTCCCCACCACCGAGCCGGGCCACCGCGAGGCGTCCCCGCAGATCGTCCACGAGTGCGCGGTGCGCCGCCTCGTTGGTCCGCCAGGCCTCCGAGGCGGGATCAGCCGCGCTCGTCAGCACCGGCGCCTGCCGCGTCATCGCGAGTCCCCCGGGCCGGGCCGCGACCGCGTCATGACATCATCCCGAGTTCCCGCGCGATGAGCATCCGCTGGACCTCCGAAGTGCCCTCGCCGATTTCCAGGATCTTGGAGTCGCGCCACATCCGGGCCACCGGGTACTCGTTCATGAAGCCGTATCCGCCATGGATCTGGGTGGCCTCCCTGGCATTGTCGACGGCGGCCTCGGAGGAGTGGAGCTTGGCGATCGCGGCCTCCTTCTTGAACGGTTCACCGTGCAGCAGCCGGGAAGCCGCGTCCCGCCAGGCAAGACGCGACATGTGGGTACGCGTCTCCATGTCCGCGATCTTGAACTGGATGACCTGGTTGGCCCCGACCGGGCGGCCGAACGCATGGCGGGCCTTCGCGTACGCGAGTGACTGGTCGACGCAGCCCTGGGCCAGGCCGGTGCCCAGTGCGGCGATGGCGATGCGGCCCTCATCCAGAATCCGGAGGAACTGGGCGTAGCCGCGGCCCCGGGTCCCCACCAGGTTGGCGGCGGGAACCCGGCAGTCGCTGAAGGAGAGTTCGTGGGTGTCGGAGGCGTTCCAGCCGACCTTCGAGTAGCCCTTCGCCACGTCGAATCCGGGGGTACCCGCGGGCACGATGATCGAGGAAATGCCTCGCGAGGGCGGCAGTGGGCCATCGGTGCCGTTCGCACCGTCCGCCGGCCCGGGTTCGGTGAGGGCGGTGACGGTGACGAGGCCGGTGATGTCCGTGCCGGAGTTGGTGATGAAGCACTTGGTCCCGTTGATCACCCACTCGTCGGTCGCCGCGTCGTAGCGGGCGGTGGTGCGGGTGGCACCCGCGTCCGAGCCGCCCTCGGGCTCGGTCAGGCCGAACGCGCCGAGCATCTCGCCCGAGGTCAGCCGGGGCAGCCACTCCCGCTTCTGCTCCTCCGTGCCGAACCGGTAGATGGGCATGGCACCGAGCGACACCGCCGCCTCCAGGGTGATGGCCACCGAGGAGTCGACCCGTGCCAGCTCCTCAAGGGCCAGGCAGAGGGCGAAGTAGTCGCCGCCCATGCCGCCGTACTCCTCGGGGAAGGGCAGGCCGAACAGCCCCATGCGGCCCATCTCCCGGACGATCTCGTACGGGAACTGGCGCTGCTCGTAGTACTCGCCGATCTTCGGGGCGACCACGTCCTGAGCGAATTCGGCGACCGTGCGTCGCAAGTCCTCGTACTCGGCGGGGAGACGGTGATCGAGCATGGGAAACCTCCTGGGGTGCGGCCGTACGGCCGGGGCGGGTGCGGGCGGCGGTGCCGGCGCACAGGACGGGGAGCGTGCGCCGGCACCCTGGATGGGGAGCGGAGTTACTGGGGCCCGCCGTCCACATGGATCGTCTGGCCCGTGACGTACGCGGCGTCGTCGCTCGCGAGGAACGCCACCACGCCGGCGATGTCGGCCGGCGAGCCGACGCGGCGCAGTGGTGACCTGGACGCCGCCGCCCGCCGGAACTCCTCCGGGTCGGCGCCCGTGCGGCGCGCGGTCTGATCCGTCATGGCCGTGGCCACGAAGCCGGGCGCGATGGCGTTCACATTGATCCCGTGCGGGCCCAGCTCGATCGCCAGCGTACGGGTGAGACCCTGCACACCCGCCTTGGCAGCCGCGTAGTTGGCCTGGCCACGGTTCCCGCCCGCGGCGACGGAACTGAGATTGACGATCTTTCCCGACCCTTGCCGCACCATGTGCCGCTGTGCCGCGCGCGAGCACAGGAAGGTGCCCTTCAGGTGCACGTCGACGACCGTGTCCCAGTCGTCGTCGCTCATCATGAAGATCATGTTGTCGCGGAGGACACCCGCGTTGTTGACGAGGATGTCCAGTCGTCCGTACTCCGCGACCGTACGGTCGATCGCGGCGTCGACCTGGCCGGACACCGTGACGTCGCAGCCGACGGCCATGGCACGGCCGCCCGCCTTCCGGATCGCGGCCACGGTGTCCGCCGCGTCGCCCTCGACCCGGTCGAGGGCGACCACGGCGGCGCCGTCGGCCGCGAGCCGCTCCGCCGTCGCGGCACCGATGCCCCGACCTGCTCCTGTGACGATCGCTACGGCGTCGGTGCGGGGGCTGCCGGGGGCCATGCGCGGTCCTTTCTCACGCAGCGTCTCGCCTGCGTACCGGTCGGTGTGCGAATGCGTAGGGATTTACGCGGATGCGTACGCGGTGCTACTGGGCGGCGGCAGGGGCCGCGTTGCCCGCCATCGACCCGATCAGGCTCTTGGGGCGCAGATCGAGCCACGAGGCCTCGATGTGGGCCAGGCATTCCGCCCGGCCGTCCGGCCCCATCACGGCCTTCCAGCCGGCCGGTACATCGGCGAACGCGGGCCAGAGGGAGTACTGCTCCTCGTCGTTGACCAGGACGAGGTAACCGCCGTCGAGGTCTTCGAAGGGGTTGGACATGGGTGTGCACCTTTCTGGGGCGGCATTCCAGCGGCATTCCACTGGGCCGCGGCGGGCGTGTCAGCCCTTGGGCATGCCGCTGAGGTCGGGCTTGAGGGATACCGGAAGCGAACTCATGCCGTGCAGGATCGTCGAGTAGATCCAGCTCTCGGGGGCGGTCTGCTCGATGTCGGTAACCATCCGGCGCAGCCCGTCAAGCACCGCCTCGATCTCCATGCGGGCGAGGTAGTGCCCCAGGCAGAAGTGCGCGCCGTGGGCGAAGGTGAGGTGCTTGTTGGGCGTGCGGTTCAGGTCGAACCGGTCCGGGTCCGCGAAGACGTCGCCGTCGCGGTTGGCCGAGGAGATCCACACGCTGACGACGTCGCCGGCCCTGATCCGCTGTCCGTTCACGACGACATCACCGGTCGCGGCGCGGCCGCCGTGGATGGACGGCACGGTCCAGCGCAGTACCTCCTCGACGGCGGTGTCGAGTTTCGCCTCGCCGCTGCGGAGGGCCTTCCACTGGTCGGGATTGCGCATCAGCGCGAGCAGACCGCCGGTGATGGCGTGGCGGCCGGTCTCGTCGCCACCGATCATCAGGCCGTAGCAGTTCGCCATGAGCTCGGCGTCGCTGAGGCGTTCGCCGTCGATCTGGCTGTTGGCCAGCAGGCTGACCACGTCGTTGTGGTCGCTGTGGCGGCGGGTGCTCGCCAGGTCCGCGAAGTACAGCAGGATCTCGCTCTTGGCGGTCCAGCTGTCCTCGGGCGGGGCGTCGGCGTGGTCGGAGCTCCAGGCACGGGAGGTGAGGCCGAGGAGGTACTTGCGGTCCGAGCGCGGCACTCCGAGCAGGTCGCAGATGGCTCCGAGCGGGACGCTGCCCGAGACGTCCTCGGCGAAGTCGCACTCGCCCTTGTTGATGGCGTCGACGAGGAGCCCGTCGACCGTCTCGCGCAGGGCCTGGCCGATGTCGTGCAGCATCCGCGGCGAGAACGCCTTCATCAGGATGTTGCGGATCTGGGAGTGGCGGACTCCGTCCGTCACCGCCAGCATCGTCCCGGCCGCCGAGTCACCGCCGGTCAGGAGGGTGCCCAGGGCGTTGCCCCGCTCGGTGGTGAAGTGTTCCTTGTCCCGGTACACGGACATCGCGTCCTCGTACCGGCTGACCACCCAGAAGCCGGGCTGTGAGCCGCGTGCCTCCTGCCAGTACATGGGGCGCTCGGCGCGCAGGTGGCGCCATACCTCGGTCAGGTCCCGCTCGGCGTGCAGCCGGGGGTCGGCGAGGTCGAGGCCCTCGAGTTCGGCCGGGTCGACCATGGGCTTGATGTTCATCGGTGTCTCCAGTCCGCGGTTCGCGTCGACGATCGCGCGGCCCGGTGGCGCGTGGTACGCGTCCGGGCGGCGTCGGGTGAACTGGTGGTGGCACGGGCCCGGTTGGAGGGAGCGTGCTCACCACGGTCACGAGGGGCGCAGGGCAGCGCCCTCATCGCGCCTCCGGTGCGCTGCCGCCGGGGGTGCCTGCGCCGGACTCCGGGCGGTCGGTGCTGCTCGCCACCGCGGCGAGGGCCTCGACGGTCGGGTTGCTGATCATCTCGCGGGGCGAGATCGAGTAGCCCGCGGCCCGCGCCTTGAGGATGACGGTGATGGCGAGCATGCTGTCGCCGCCGAGGGCGAAGAAGTTGCTGTCGGCACTGACCTCGGACACGCCCAGCAGCTCGCCGAAGATGCCGGCGAACGCTTCCTCCGCCGGAGTGCGGGGCGCCCTTCCGTCCGCGTCGGCCGTCGTCTGCGGCGCCGGCAGCGCCTGGCGGTCGAGCTTCCCGTTGGGCGTCGTGGGGAAGGCCTCGACGGTGACGCAGGCGGCGGGCACCATGTGCTCCGGCAGGCTCCGGGCCGCGTAGTCGCGCAGTTCGGCGGAGGCCGGGGCGGGCTTCCCGTAGGTCGCCCCCTGGATGACGTACGCGACGAGCTGCTGGACTCCCGGCTGGTCCTCACGGACGATGGCCACGGCCTGGTCGACCGCGGGGTGTCCTGCCAAAACGCTCGCCACCTCGCCGAGCTCGATGCGGAATCCGCGGAGCTTGACCTGGTCGTCCACACGCCCGTGGAAGTCGAGACTGCCGTCCGGTCGCAGGGACACCAGGTCGCCGGTCCGGTACATGCGGGTTCCGTCAGCCGCGAACGGGTCGGCGACGAATCGCTCGGCGGTGAGGCCCGGGCGCCCCAGGTATCCGCGTGCCACACCGGAACCGCTGACATAGAGCTCGCCGCGTTCCCCCGCGGGCAGCGGGCGCAGCCGCGCGTCCAGGACGTGGACCGTGGCGCCGGGGATCGCGGTGCCGAGCGAGGGAGTACCGGGGCCGGTCAGCGGCTCGGTCATGGTGGCGCACACGGTGACTTCGGTCGGCCCGTACGCATTGATCATGCGGCGGTCCTGGGCCCAGCGCGACACGAGTTCGGCGGAGCACGCCTCGCCCGCCACCAGCAGGCTGCGTACACCGGTGAGTTCCTCGGCGGGCACGCTGGCCGCGGCCACCGGAGGCAGCACGGCGTGGCTGACGCGGTGTCCGGTGAGCACCTCGGCCAGGGTCTCGCCCGCCAGGGTGGCGGCCGGCGGGACGATCAGGGCGGCACCGGCCTCAAGGGCCGCGAGCAGCTCGAATACGTACGCGTCGAAGCTCGGCGAGGCGAACTGGAGCAGACGGCTGTCCGCGTCGATGGCCATCCGCTCGACCGTCGCGGCGGCCAGCCCGGCCAGGCCGGCGTGTGTGACGGCGACGCCCTTCGGCTTGCCGGTGGTGCCCGAGGTGTAGATGACGTAGGCCAGGCCGGCCGCCATCAGGGGAGCGCTCAGGTCGAAGAGCGTCGGGTTCGCGTCGAGGGCGGCCGTGATGCGGGCGCTGGTCTCCTGCTCGTCGATGACGAGCCGTTCCACCTCGGTGGACGCCGGTATCCGGTCGGCCGACGCACGGCTGGTGCACACCAGTGCGGGAGCCGCGTCGGCGAGGACGAAGGCGATGCGGTCGGCCGGGTAGGCCGGGTCGACCGGCAGGAACGCCGCGCCGGTCTTGGCGACCGCGAGGGTGGCGACCACCATGTCGATGGAGCGCGGCAGTGCCAGGGCGACGAGTCGCTCGGGGCCCGCGCCATGGGCGAGGAGGACCCGGGCGAGCTGGTTGGCCCGCCGGTTGAACTCGTCGTAGGTCAGGGTCTCGTCGCCGGAGACGAGCGCGGTCGCGTCGGGGCAGTCCTTGGCCCGCCGCTCCAGCAGCTCCGCGAGCGTGAACGGGGCCTGGCCGGGACCGCTGTCGGTCCAAGTGCCGTGCGTGGTGGTCGCCATGCCGTCCTTCTCCTCAAGCTCCTCGAGCGGTGCGGTCCCGGGCGACGGGGCCGCGCCCCCCGACGTCGTGTTCGACTTCGTCATGTCAGGCCACCGGCCATCCGGCGTCGGCGACCGCGAGCCGCTCCCGGGCCTCGGCACGCAGGCGGAGCCGGTCCGGCTTGCCGAGGGCGAGGACGGGCAGGCCGGTGCGCAGCTCGATGTCGGCCGGTACGTGGTTCGCGGTGAGCCGCTCGCTGACGTGCCGGCGCAGCGCGTCGGCGTCGGGACCGGTCACGCCGGCGGCCGGCACGACCACGGCGCAGATCCGTTCGAGGCGGTCCACGTCCTCGACGCCGAACACGGCTGCTTCGGCGACCGCGGGGTGATCCAGCAGGGCGCGCTCCACGGACGCGGGGTAGACCTTGATGCCGTTCGTCTTGATGACGTCGGCGATCCGGCCGTGCAGGTGGAGGTATCCGGCCTCGTCGAGGTGGCCGATGTCGCCGGTGTGGATCCAGCCGTCGCGGACGGTGTGCGCGGTGAGTTCGGGCTCGTTCCAGTAACCCTCCATCGACCAGCGGGAGATGACACAGACCTCGCCGGCCTCGCCCGCCGCCAGAATCCGGCCGTCCTCGGTGTCGCGGATCGTGACCTGTACGCCCTCGGGCGGCCGGCCGACCGTGGCCCGCAGTGCGGGGTCACGGTGGTCGTCCGGGAGCAGCAGGCTGATCAGCCCGCTCTCGCTGGTGCCGTACACCTGCATGATGACGGGGCCGAGGACCTCGACGGCCTTGCCCAGCCGGTCGGGGGAGGCGGCGCTGCCGGTGTAGAAGAGCTCCCGCACGGTCGACAGGTCGGCGCTGTCGACGTCCGGGTGCTCGGTCAGCGCGTACACCTGGGGCGCGGACAGGACGAGCCGGGTGATTCCGTACTGCCCGATCGCCCGCAGGACCTCGGTCGCGTCGAAGGAGGACTGCAGGACGACGAGGCCGCCCGTGATGATCGTGTCGTCCGCGGCGAATCCGCTGGAATGCGTCAGCGGCGCGGTGACCAGGCAGTTCGCGGGGACGCCACGGGCGGCCGAGGTGGCCACCATGTCGTTCTTCACCGCGAACGCCCAACTGACGCCCTTGGGGCGCCCGGTGGAGCCACTCGTGTACGTGACGACGGCGATGTCCCCGGTCCGTGCCGTCTCCGGATCGAACGCGTCGGCGGGGGCGGCGGTGAGGTCGACGATGTCGGGGCCGAAGGCGCCGAGTCCGGCGAGGAGCGGGCGCACGGGCAGTGCGTCGCACAGCTCGCGTGCCCGGCCGACGTTGTCCGCGTCGACGGCCACCATGGTCGCCCGTACGCCGGTGAGGATGTCGAGCTGGAGGTCCAGTGGCAGTTGGTCGAGCGGGTTGACCGCGTTGACCCCCCGGAGATGGACCACGGTGGCGCCCAGGAGGTTGGCCGCCCAGCGCAGCACCAGCGTCGCGGGAGTATTGGCGTTGGTCAGGACGGCGACCACGCTCTCGCTGTCGACACCCTGGAGGCGCATCGTCTGCGCGGCGGACGTGACCGAATCGGCGAGGTCGCCGGCGCCGGTGGGTACGTCCTCACATATGAGAGGTGCACGAGAGGGGTCGGCGCCCAGGGCGTCCAGGATCTGCCGGACATAATGACTATTGCCTTGCACCACGTTCTCCAATTCGGCTCGTGGAGCGAGGCCGTTGGCGCATCAGTCAATTGAGGCACGGCGTTCCGGCCTCGCATATCGGCCCGCTGAAATGGTCGTTCACCAGATCTCAAGATAGACGCGCAGCCGACGGCCCGACATCCCCAGGTCTGGTAGTCATCAGAACGCCCGCAGAATTCCTTGATATTCGGACGAGAGCTGGCCTAGCGTCGTGTGACATGCAGATACATACGGTCGGGTCGACACCCGGCACCGTGCGCTCAGGCGTACTTGATCCGGGTGCCCCGGCGGTCGCCACGATTGATTCCGGCGATGTGGTGAGTTACCCCGACACCTGGACGAACTGGAACAACGAGCTGTCGTTCGGGATGTCGTTCGAGGAACTGGTCGACGTGCGTCGGCGCAATCCCGGCTGCCCGTATCCGCTCCTGGGCCCGGTGGAGGTCGCGGGGGCGGAGCCCGGCGATGTGATCGAGTGCCGGCTCACCGAGCTGCGGACCCGCGACTGGGGCTGCAACGCGTCCCATCCGGGTTCCGGTGCGCTGCGCGACGACTTCTCCGAGCCGTACATGCACTACTTCCGCTTCGACGAGGACCGCCGTACGGCGACGTACGCCCAGGGGGTTACGCTGCCCCTCGCGCCGTTCCTCGGTGTCATGGGCGTCGAGCCGGCCGGGGACGAACCGGTCAGCGCCCTGCTCGCCGGAGCGTACGGCGGCAACCTGGTGCTGCGTGAACTCACCGTCGGCTCCTCCCTGTTCCTTCCGGTGGCCAAGCCCGGCGGGCGGGTGTGGATCGGTGACGTCCACGCGGTGCAGGGCGACGGCATGGTGGACCAGACGGGCATCAAGTCGGCCGCGGAGGATCTGCGGATCCGCTACGACCTGCACAAGACCGTGGCGCTGACCGCGCCGCTCGCGGAGACCCCCACGCACTGGATCGGCTTCGGTTTCGCGGGCAACCTCGACGACGCCCTGCTCGCCTGTCTGCGCGGACTGGTCGCCTGGCTGCCGGCCGCGGCGGGCATCACGGCCGCCGAGGCGTACGCGCTGTGCAGCATGGCAGTGAGCTTCCGGATCACCCAGTACGCGGACCAGAAGGGTTCGACCTACAGCTCGCTGCCCCCGAAGACGGTCCACGGCATGGTGGCGAAGGACATCTTCCCGCCGGAGGTACAGGAGCGGATCGGCGCCTGGCTGCGGCCGGGAGTCCGGTGAAGGACGCCCGCCGACTCTCGCACCGCACCGCGTAATGCCCGATATTGAGAAGGATGCCGTAATGAGCGAGCCGATTACCTATCAGCAGCACTGGGACCGGACGGACCATTTCGATCCGCCGTCGCTTCTGCTGGACCTGAGCCGGGAACGGCCGTTGGCGAAAATGACGTATCCCAGCGGCCATGTCGGCTGGCTGGTGACCGGCCACGAGCTGGCCCGGGAGGTCCTCAGCAATCCCGTCTTCAGCCACAATTATGGGATCGGGCACTTCCCGATCACCAAAAAGGGCAAGCAGATTCCGCCGCTCCCGGCGATGCCCGGCATGTTCATTCACATGGACCCGCCGGACCACACGAAGTACCGGAAACTGCTGACCGGGGAATTCACCACGCGTCGGATGAACCAGTGGGCGGAGCGCGTCGACGTCCTGGCCGCCGAGCAGCTGAAGGCGGTGCGCGAGCAGGGCACGTCAGCGGATCTGGTCTCGGCCTTCGTACGCCCCCTGGTCCTGCGGGTCATCTGCGAACTGATCGGCATTCCGTACGAGGAGTCCGAGAAGATCGCTCAGCTCCCGGACACCTCGAACGACGAGAGCATCGAGCTGGAGGCGGAGTTCGCCGCCGCCCGTGAGTCCTTCCTCTACGTCCGTGAGCTCGTCGGGCGGAAGCGGGAGGAACCCGGCGACGACATGCTGAGCCGGCTGATCGCCGCCGACCAGCTGACCGACCAGGAAATCACCAACATGATTCTCCTGGTGTTCGTCGCGGGCTACTCGACCACCGAGGCGGCCCTGACGTGCAGCACACTGGCGCTGCTGCACCACACGGACCAGCTCGCGGCGTTCCGCGCGGACCCGAAGTCCGCGAACGCGATCGAGGAACTGCTCCGCTACACGACCGTCAACCAGTACCAGATCTTCCGTACCGCCCTTGAGGACATCGAGCTGGGCGGTGAGACGGTCAAGAAGGACGACACCGTCACCGTCTCGCTGCCGGCCGCCAACCGCGACCCTGCCAAGTTCGGGTGCCCGCACGCGCTGGACCTCGACCGCGACACGTCGGGGCAGATGGCCTTCGGGTACGGCGTGCACATGTGTCTTGGGCAGAACCTGGCGCGCATCGTCATCGGCGCCGGACTCCGCACGCTGGTGGAGGAGTTCCCCGGTCTCGCGCTGGCCGTTCCGCTGGAGGAGGTCCCGCTGCGCGGCCGCTCCACGGTCGTCAGCCTCCTGGAGCTGCCCGTCACCTGGTGACGGTGACGGACTGGGTTCCGGTACGGGAAGGCCCCCGCCTTGTCTCGCGGCTCCCCGCTCGGCTGGCAGGGGGCCGTATGCGGCAGCGGGCCCGGACGGTGTCCGGGCCCGCTCTGGTGCGGCCTGCCTGTTCAGGACCGTCGTACGGTCAGGGCGTCATGGCGACGTGGACGACCTGGCCGGAGACGGCCGAGGAGTCGTCGCCGGCCAGGAACCGTACGGCGTCCACCACTTCGTCCGCGTACGCCGACCCGCCGGTGGGGGCGGGCGCACGGGTGAGTCCGGCCACGGGAGCCTCGGGCGCGATGATGTTCGCCGTGATGCCGAAGGGCCTCAGCTCCAGCGCGAGCGTCCTGATGAACCCGGCCAGCCCCGTCTCGACGACCGAGTTCCTCCGCGACCCGTCCGGGGCTGCGCCCGCGACATCCGCGAGCGCGAGGATCCGGCCCCGGCCGTTCTTGATCATCGAGTCGATGACCGCACGGCTGGTGAGGAACACCCCCCGGAGGGGGCCGCCGACGGCTTCGGTCCAGCCCTCGTCGGAGAGCTCGCTCAACGGACCGCCGTCCACCGCTCCGACACAGTGCAACAGAACGGCGGGATCGCCCAGTTCGGCGCAGACGCGGGCGAGCGCGGCGTCGACCGAGCCCGCGTCGGTGATCTCCGCGGCCACGAACACGCACCTCCGGCCCGTCTCCGTGATCCTGCGTACCGTGTCGGCGTACGCGGCCTCGTCCCTGCCGAGCACCGCGACGTCCAGGCCGTGCTCGGCCAGTCGCACGGACGCGGCGGCGCCGATGCCCTGTGCTGCGCCGGTCACCATGGCGACTCCAGCCATGCCTTGCCCCTCTCTCGAATCCATCGAATCTCCGGGATCCCCCGAACAGGTCGGCGTCAGCCCGCCGACACCGCCCCGGCCACGGGTTCCGCGACCGGGGCGCGCTCCACGAAGGACAGCAGGGTGGCGAGCACGTGGTCGTGCACCTCGTCCATCCGGGCAGGCGTGAAGCACTTGGCGCTGTACGGCATCTCGATGCTCAGCCGGCCGTAGACGGTCATAGGGGACGCGATCAGCGCGCCCGCCCCTGCCTCGGGGACCCACTTGGAGGAGATGGCGAACTTGCGCATATCGGTGATCTCCAGCCCACGCGGCGCGGGCGGACCCGCGACGCTGCCGACGTTGGGCATCACCAGGCTCGCGGTCAGCACGGAGGGGTTCGCCAGCAGCCGCGGCAACGCCTGGAGCTCCCGGGCCGGTTCGCCCTGCCCGATGGCGTCGCGCAGGTTCCCGGTGATCCGGCGCCCCAGCTCGATCAGGTCGCATCCGGCGGGTACGTCGACGACATCGAGGTACCAGGACGCGGCGGGAATCAGGACGTCGCGGTCGAGTGCCGGGGTCAGCCGCGCCCGCAGGTCGACCGGGGAGACGAAGCTCAGCCGGTGGTCGGCACCGTACTCGGGCCCGTAGCCGTCCCGGACGGCGGTCAGCAGAGCCGCTCCGACCAGGCCGTGCACGGAGACCGCGGTGGCCTTGGCGAACGCGACCAGCCTGCTGGTCTGCTCACGGGTGAGGCGGATCCGCCGGACGTCCATCAGCGGCCCCTCACCCGTGGGCTGCTCGGCCGGCTGCTCAGCGGTGAACGGAAGCACGGCCAGCGGATGCGCCGCGACGCGCTCGGTGCGGCCCTCGACGTACGCGGCGAGTTCCTCCTCGGCGCACGGTGCGAGCAGGTCGTCGACGGCCACCGGCCAGGACTCCCCCGCGCTCTCCGGGGCCTGGTACGTGCCTTCCTGGAGCTCGGCGTAGGTGCCCCAGATCTCGTTGCACAGGACGGTCGCACTGTGCCCGTCACAGATGACGTGGTCGATGCCGAGGACGAAGGTGGACTCGCCGTCGCCGCGGAAGAGGGTGGCGCGGACCAGGGGGCCGCCGGTCGGCAGCGGCCTGTTGAGTTGATCGGTCAGGTCGGTGGGACCGGCCGGATACACCTCGACCCTGGGCAGTTCGTCCTCGTCCAGCAGTTCGAGGAAGACGTCGTCGCCGTCCCTGGCCACTCGGCTGCGCAGCGACCGGTGCTGAGCGACCTTCGCGTCGAACGCCGCGGCCAGCAACTCCGCGTCGACCTCGCCGCGCACGGTGCAGACGGTCGTCGCGAGGGTTCTGATCTCACCGACGTACAGGATTTCCGACAGAGACAGCTTGCGTCGCATACAGATCTTTTCTCCAGACATGACTCGGCGGCGCCACGCTAAAGCCCTCGCGGGATCTCCACATCCCTCGGTCTGGTAGTTCCTGCGGATATTTCCTGTCGGGCGAACGGATCAGTGACGGCCGGTCCTGGCCAGGCCTACCAGGCTGAGGGATGGTGCGCCGCGACGGCTCTGCGCTAGCGTCACCGAATGGCATGACAGGACTTCACGGCCAGTGCGTCCAAGGAAATGCTGCATTCGACTTTCCATTGCTGACCGACCACTGCGTGAGGAGATTCATGCGCTGTCGCGACATTCCACTGCCCATTCAGGCGCCTCTCATCGAGGAAACGGGGAATCGCCTGCGTGGCGAGGGCCGACGCGAGAGGGCAAGCGTGTGAAAGCCGTCTACGCCGCACACCCGGACGAGCACGACCCGCTGTCCGCCCTGATGGTCGGCGAACGCCCCGACCCCGTGGTGCCCGAGGGATGGGTACGCCTGCGGGTCCGGGCCGTCTCCCTGAACCACAAGGACCTGTGGACCCTGCGGGGCGTGGGGCTGAACCACGACAAGTACCCCCGGATCCTGGGCTGCGAAGCGGCTGGTGAGGACCCGGACGGCCGGCGCGTGGCGCTCTACCCGGTACTGGACTCCCCGCCGGGCACGACCGACGAGACGCTGGTCCTGCCGGCCGCGCAGCTCGTCGGAGCACGGCCCGGCACCCTCGCCGAGTACATCGCGGCTCCGGCGACCAGCCTGCTGCCCATCCCTGACCACCTCACGTGGGAAGAGGCGGCCTGCTTGATGTGCACCTGGCTGCCGGCGTACCGCATGCTGTTCACCAAGGCCGAACTGCTGCCCGGCAACTCCGTGCTCGTGCAGGGCGCGGCCGGCGGACTGTCCACCGCGTTGATCACGCTGGGGGCGGCTGCCGGGCTCCGCGTCTATGCCACCAGCCGTACCGCCGACAAGCGGGACCTGGCCCGGCGGCTGGGCGCCCACGAGGTGTTCGAGTCCAACGCGGACCTGCCCGAGCAGGTGGATGCCGTCATCGACAGTGTCGGCAAGGCGACGTGGACGCACTCGCTGCGCAGCGTGCGCAACGGCGGCACGGTCGTCGTCGCCGGTGCGACCACCGGCGACGTCTCGCCCGCGCGGCTGCACCGGATCTACTTCCACCAGATCAAGATCGTCGGGTCGTTCAGCGGTACGCGTGACGAGTACGCGCGGATGCTGGCGCTGATGAACACGACGGGCATCAGGCCGCTGGTGGACGAGGTGATGCCGGCGCAGGACGCGCCGACGGCATTCAAGCGCCTGTCGGACGGAGACGTCCGCGGCAACCTCGTGCTCACCTGGCCGTGAGGCCGTCGGCTGTGGCTGTGTGACCGGGCCGCGAGGAGCGTTGAGCGACGAAGAGGCGGTGCCCGGGGTTGTCCACCCCGGGCACCGCCTCTTCGTATGTCCGCGCTCATCCGCCGTCCCGTTCAGCCGTGCAGCAGCTCCGCGGTGAAGAAGCCGAGTTCGACCGCCTGCGGCCCGGTGAGACGCGGTCCGCCGACGGTCTTCTCCGCGCCACCGGTCTCGATACGGATGCCACCGGGATGGGTGCCCAGGCGGTGGTGCGCCTCGAAGAAGCCGCCGACCTCGCCGAGCGCACCGTCGAAGTCGACGGTCGGACCGGCCGCGGCCGTCTCCCGGATGTTGCCGTACAGCGGGTCGCACTGCCAGACCACCTGCCGGCCGGTCGCGCCGACCCGCTCCACGAGGGGCGGCAGTGCCTCGCGGACCCGCTCCTCGCCCATCGCACTGATGAGGGTCAGCCGCCCCGGTGTCGAGTGCGGATCGAGCCTCTCCACCAGGTCGGCGACGTGTGCCGGAGGGCTGTCCGGTCCGATGCGCAGGCCGATCGGGCCGGCGGAGCCGCGGACGAAGGCGGCGTGCGCGGCGTCCAGGCGTTCGGCGTGCTCGTCGATCCAGAGGTAGTGGGCCAGGCCGCTGTACGTCGGCGACGCCTGGCCGGGCGCCGTAGCATCCGGGCGCGTGGCCACCGGCTCGTGCCCGAGGTCCCCGGCGGACATGCGGCGGGAGGTGTACAACTCGGCGGTCCGCACGGTGTTGTCCGTGAATCCGCCGACCTCCATGAAGCGCAGACCACGGCCGATCCGGTCGGCCAGGGCACGGTACCGCCCACCTGCCGGCCCACTGCGGACGAAGTCGGCGTTCCAGCCGTGGATACCTCTCAGGCCGGCCGTCTCGCTGCGGCACAGTCCACGGAACAGGTTCATGGCGGCGGCCGACATGTCGTGGTCCCGCAGGATCCGGTCATCGCGGGCAACGGCCTCGGCATGCGCACCGACGCGGCCGGGCCTTGCGTACGGCCCGCAGACCTGGGCCACCTTCACCACCGGCAGTCCGGTGGCGTACATGAGGACGACGGCCATCTGGTGCAGCACCCGCAGGTTCGCGTCCAGATTCGCCTGCATGTCGCAGGCGGCGGACTCGGCGCTGTCACCGCCCTGGAGCAGGAACGCCTCGCCGCGGGCCACCGCCGCCAGCCGGGCCGACAGCCGTTCCGTCTCGTCCTGCGCGACCAGGGGCGGCGCCGCGCGCAGTCGTTGCCGCACGGCGGCCGGCCCGAAGCGTGTCTCGTCCAGCGCCTCGGCGCGGGCGTGGTGCGTCTCGTCGGGGTCGTAGTGCGTCCCGTCGAGGTCGTGGTGCGTCCCGTCGAGCGGTCCGAGCGGTCCCCTGCGCCGCGCCCGAGGGGCGGAGACGACGCGCATCGGGGCGGGGTACGTCGTCATTCGCGGCACACTCGGCCGCTCGGCCCGGTGAGGACGCCCGACGCGAGCTGCTTGTACTCGTCGTTGTCGATGAGGGTGCGTACCTGCTCCCGGCCGTTCTGAACCGTCAGGTACCGCCGTCCCTTGAGGATGACCTGGCCGTCGTCCGAGGCCCGGCTACAGAGCATCAGCCCGCCTTCGCCCGGTTCCATCTGCGCCAGCTTCTCGTTGACCCGGCTCTCGAACTCCGACCAGGCGGCCGGCTGCCGGGCGGCCAGGGTCAGCCGGTAGACGACATGCCAGCGGCCGCCCTGCGCGCACCGCTGGAGCACGAGGACGCCGGCGTCCTCGACCAGCCGGTACTGGACCCCGTACTGGACCTGCACCGCCTCACCGACCAGCAGCGGTTCCAGGAAGGAAGGTCCGGCGTAGCCGACGTCCACCAGCCACTTCTCGTCGTGGAGCGTGACGAGGATGAGCATGTGCTCGACCTCCGTCCTGAAGACCTGCGCCCCCTCGACGGTGCTTCCGCCCAGCAACGCGACATCGAAGCCCAATTCCCGGAGCAGCCGGAAGAAAAGTCGGCTCAGCTGAATACAGCCGCCACCCCGCCCCTCGGCGACCACGGCATCGAATGTCGCGTCCTCGTCGATATCGACGAGGTCGACTCCGGTCCCGCTCCGAGAGGGCGGAAACGTCAATGAGCTGACGCTGTTGTAGGGAATCGCCATGAGGTGCTTCTTGTGCAACACCCGCAGCGTTTCGATATCAGGCTTCACTTCTCCGTCGTGGCCTATGCACCGGAGATACTCGTCGACGTCGAACACTTTCATCACCACATTTTCTCGTCAGATCCGAGGGGCCTCGGGGGGGGGGGGGGGGGGGGGGGGGGGGGGGGGGGGGGGGGGGGGGGGGGGGGGGGGGGGGGGGGGGGGGGGGGGGGGGGGGGGGGGGGGGGGG
>NZ_JBWKLF010000012.1:0-11797 GCF_056430475.1 Streptomyces sp. NPDC045968
CCCCCATCTTCGACCTCGTCGACTACGGCATCGTCGGAGACCTCTTCACCGTCGTCCCCCAACTCACCGAAGAAGTACACACCCGCAAGGGCTGACAAGCAGCACCCTTCGCGTTCGCAGGCCCGGGCAGACCGCCCGGGCCTTTGCGTTTCCCGCTTCCACGGAACGGAACCGGAATGGCATGCGGAACCTGCACACCGCGTACGCAGACCTGTCACGACGGACCCGGCGCGAGGCTGGGTGCGGGCAGGCCACAGGGCCTTTGATGCGGAAGTGTCCGAGTAGAAGCAGAGGGACTTCCGACCAAAGGGAATTCATCCGGTGAAGCTCATGTGGAACCTGCTCGCAAAACATGAACACGCCTGCACGTAAAGCCATGCAAGTGAAGGGAAGGCCCCCTGATCAGGCACTGTTCGATTCGCTGCGCCCGCCGTCGCCATGCTTTGATCCTGGCCAATGCCGGGAGCGCCCACAGGCGTTACCGGATTCTGAATATCCACACGAAGGGCTACGCAGTCATGAACTTCACCCCCCAGGTCGAGACCCTCGAGATTTCCGACGCCGACCTCGACAACGTCTCCGGCGGCCTCGTCGGCGGCGTGCTCGGCAACGTGACGGCCACCGCGGAGTCGATCGCCCCGGTCGGCGCCGTCGTCGGTTCGGTCACGGGCCTCGTCGGCTCCACCACCGGTGTGAACACCGGCGCGGTCACCGGTATCGCCACCGGTCTCGTCGCGGGCCTCTGAGAACGTGCGTGCGCCCCGGAACCCCTCGGTTCCGGGGCTCACCGCCGAAAGCGACAGGTGAGGGAAGAGTTCCGTGCGCTTCCGCCAACAGGCCCTTTCCAAGCTCCAGTCGCCGGAGGAGCTCGACCTCCCGGTGCGTTTCGCCCGCCCGCAGGGGCGGCTCGTCCTCGGCGTCACCGTGGCGGTCATGGCCGTGGCCTGCTTCTGGGCCACGACGGGCACCGTCTCCTCCACCATGAACGCACCCGGCATCCTCACGCACGCGCAGGGAAGTTACGTCCTCCAGAGCCCTGTCGCCGGCCAGATCACCGGCGTACTCGCCAAGGAGGGCGAGACACTGCCTGCCGACTCTCCCCTGCTCAAGGTCCGTACGGAACAAGGGGATCGAGTCGTGCGCACGATCGCCGCAGGCCGGCTGACCGCTCTCTCCGCCACGATCGGCGCGGTGGTCGCCACCGGCGCGGATGTGGCGAGCGTGGAGCGGATGAAGAGCGCCGACGATCCGCTGATGGCGGTGCTGTACGTGCCGGGCGACAACGGGCCGGGTGTCCCGGTGGGCGCTTCGGTGGATCTCACCGTCCAGTCCGTGCCGACCCAGCAGTTCGGTGTGCTGCGCGGCCGGGTGACGGCCGTCGGCAGGGCCGCTCTGACGCGGCAGCAGATCGCCCGTTCCCTCGGCGACGCCCAGTTGGGCGAGCAGTTCTCGGCCCACGGCAGGCCGGTGGCGGTCCTCGTACGGCTCGACCGGTCGTCCGCCACGAAGTCCGGTTACCGGTGGTCGTCGCATCAGGGGCCCCCGTACGCGATCGGCTCCATGACCCCGGCCTCTGGCGTCGTCCACCTGGCCGACCAGCGTCCGATCGATTGGCTGCTCCCTTGACCGCCCCGCAGACCGCCCCGCCCGCCTCCCCTTCGGCGCAACAGCTCCCACCGCCCGGCCGCGGCCGGCACCGCCCGGGCAAGGCGCCAGGCGGCAGGGGCCGTTCACGTGCCCGGTCGGCACCGAAGGCACCGAAGCCGAAGACCGTACGCAGCCCGACCGTGCTCCAGATGGAGGCCCTGGAGTGCGGCGCGGCCTCCCTGGCCATGGTCCTCGCCCACTACGGCAGGCATGTGCCGCTGGAGGAGCTGCGGATCGCCTGCGGCGTCTCGCGCGACGGCTCCCGGGCCAGCAACGTACTCAAGGCGGCGCGTAGTTACGGACTGCGGGCCAAGGGCATGCAGATGGAACCGGCCGCGCTCGCGGAGGTCCGGGCGCCCGCCATCCTGTTCTGGGAGTTCAACCACTACGTCGTGTACGACGGCATGGGGCGCCGTCTGGGACGGCGCGGGGTGCACATCAACGACCCCGACAAGGGCCGTCGTTTCGTGCCCGCGGAGGACTTCGACACCAGCTTCACCGGGATCGTCCTGGTTCTCGAACCGGACACCGGCTTCCGGCGCGGGGGCAGGAAGCCCGGCATCATGAGCGCCCTGCCGGCCCGGCTGCGCGGTACCTCCGGCACGATGATGGCCGCGCTGCTGGCCAGCCTGCTGCTGGTGGCCGTCGGCGCCGCACTGCCCGCGCTCAGCCGTACGTACATCGACATGTTCCTGATCGGTGACCAGCGCTCACTGCTGGGTGTGCTGTTCGCGGCGATGGGCACCATGGTGGCGCTCACCGTCGTCCTGACGTGGTCGCAGCAGGCGAATCTGCTGCGCGGGCGCATCATCTCGTCGACGCTCGGCAGCGCCCGGTTCTTCCGGCATCTGCTGAGGCTGCCGGTCACCTTCTTCGCCCAGCGCAGCCCCGCCGATCTCGTCCAGCGTCTCCAGTCCAACGACGCGGTGGCCGAAACGCTCGCCCGGGATCTCACGGCGGCCGGCGTGGACGGGATCGTCGTACTGCTCTACGCCCTGCTGCTCTGGACGTACGATCCGCAGCTGACCGTCATCGGGGTGGGCATCGCCCTCCTCAACGTCGTCGCGATGCGCGTCGTCATACGCCTGCGGGCCACCGGCACACAGAAGCTGCGGGCCGACAGCGCGCGGCTGACCAACACCTCGTACACCGGCCTCCAGCTGATCGAGACGATGAAGGCCACTGGCGGCGAGGACGGGTACTTCCGCCGCTGGGCGGGCCAGCACGCGACCACGCTGGAGGAACAGCAGCGTCTCGGTGTGCCGAGCGCCTGGCTGGGCATCGTCGCCCCCGCTCTGGCCACGCTCAACAGCGCGCTGATCCTCTGGATCGGCGGGCTCCGCGCGGTCGAGGGCCATATCTCGATCGGTCTGCTGGTCGCCTTCCAGGCCCTGGTCACCCGGTTCACCGCCCCGGTCACCCGGCTCAACGGGGTGGCGGGCCGCATCCAGGACTTCGCCGCCGACGTGGCCCGGCTGAAGGACGTGGAGAACTTCCCCGTGGACCCGCTGTACTCCCGGGACGAAGGCCCGGGGAGCACCCGCAGGCTCAAGGGTCATGTGACGCTTGAGGACATCACCTTCGGCTACAGCCCGCTCGACAAGCCGCTGCTCACCGGCTTCTCGCTGTCCGTCGGGCCGGGGCAGCAGGTGGCGCTGGTCGGCGGGTCCGGCAGCGGCAAGTCCACGGTCTCCCGGCTGATCTCGGGTCTGTACAGCCCGTGGGAGGGCACGATCCGTATCGACGGACAGCGGCTGGAGGACATTCCCCGGGGCGCCCTGGCCGCGTCGGTGTCCTTCGTCGACCAGGACGTCTTCCTCTTCGAGGGGACGGTCAGGGACAACGTGGCGTTGTGGGACCCGTCGGTGACGGACGACGCGGTCGTGGCCGCGCTCCAGGACGCGGCGCTGTACGACGTCGTCGCCCGCCGGCCGGGTGGCATTCACAGCCGGGTGGAGCAGGACGGGCGCAACTTCTCGGGCGGCCAGCGGCAGCGTCTGGAGATCGCGCGGGCGCTGGTGCGCCGGCCGAGCGTCCTGGTGCTCGACGAGGTCACCAGTGCTCTGGACGCGGAGACCGAGCAGTTCGTCATCGACGCGCTGCGGCGGCGCGGCTGCGCCTGCGTGGTGATCGCGCACCGGCTGAGCACGGTCCGCGACAGCGACGAGATCGTGGTCCTGGACCACGGCAGCGTCGTGGAACGCGGACGGCACGAGGACCTGGTCGCCGCGGCGGGGCCGTACGCCCAGTTGGTCAAGGAGCACTGAGTGGCATCCGTACACCCTGTCGCGGACTCCGGTGCCGTGGGGCACGACGCCGTCATCGGTGCGCTGGGAGGGCTCGGCGAGCAGGTCGACTGCACCGGGCTGCGCAGTCTCTCCCTCGAAGGACCGCAGGTGCTGTGGCTCGTCCTGGACGGAGCGCTGGACCTGTTCGCGGTGGACACGGTGGAGCAGGGGCACTGGCACTTCCTCGGCCGGCTGGAGCCGGGGACGCTGTTGCTGGGGCCGGTCGCAGGGCCGCAGCACACGCTGATCGGCAGGCCGCTCCAGGGCTGTGTGCTGCGCCGGATCGCGCTGCGGGAGCTGTACCGGCCGGAGTACCCGCACCCCGGCGCGTACGAAGGTCAGTACCTCAGCAGGTACGACGCGGGTGACGGCACGCTGAGCCTGCTGGAGCACGCCTTCTCGCTGGGGGTGGGCCGTGGTCAGCGTGTCCTGTTCGAAGCGCCGCTGGACGGCAGGACGGCTCTCGACGAGACGGTGGCCGACGACGACGTCCTCTGGCTCCCGGTCGCTCCCGGCAGTGTGCAGTACGGCGCCGCGTTCAGTGCGGAGGCCGCCGGTGATCTGCTCGTCGACGGCGAGCTCTGGCAGGGCATGGTCAACCGGCAGTACCGTCTGCTGTCCGCGCTGGACCGCTGGATCGAGCGGCTGGAGCGCGCGCACGAGGACCGGGCGGCGGCCGGCATCAAGGCGGGCGAAGCGGTACGGGACGAGGCCGACCAGGCCCTGCTGACCTCCATCGGCCGTAACCGCAGGAGCGCGCGCCCGTCCGCCGCGGCCGGTGACGACGCCACGTACGGCGCCTGCCGGCTGGTCGCGGAAGCGGCCGGCATCACGCTCACCCAGCCTCCGGCGGGCGAGGTGGCGAACGACCGGACCGACCCGGTCGAGCGGGTCGCCGTCCACTCGCGCGTCCGGACCCGCGCGGTCCGGCTGACGGGTCGCTGGTGGCGGGAGAACACCGGCCCTCTGGTGGGTCACCGGTCGGCGACGGGCACTCCGGTCGCCCTGCTGTGGCGCCGGGGCGGGTACGAGGCGGTGAACCCGGTGACCGGCCGCAGGGCGCGCGTCGACCGGAGCAGTGCCGGCGATTTCGAACAGCGGGCCGTCATGTTCTACCGCCCGTTGCCGGAACGGCCGATGACCAAGTGGCAGCTGGCGCGCTTCGGTCTGCGCGGCACGAGGGCCGATCTGCGCAGTCTGGCCCTGGCCGGGCTGGTGACGGTCGGGCTCGGTGCGCTGGTCCCGATCGCGACGGGGCAGATCCTGGGTGTCTATGTGCCGAACGCTCAGACCGGCCTCATCGTGCAGGTCTCCCTCGCGGTGATCATCACCGGGGTGGTCTCGGCCGCCTTCACGCTGTTGCAGAACCTCACGGTGCTGCGTATGGAGGGACGCATCGAGAGCACCCTGCAACCGGCCGTCTGGGACCGGCTGTTGCGGCTGCCGACGTCGTTCTTCACCGAGCGCTCCACCGGGGAGCTGGCGAGCGCGGCGATGGGTGTCAGCGCGATCCGGCGCGTCCTGTCGGGCGTCGGCCCGGTGGCGTTGCAGGCGGGCACGGTCGGCGCGATGAACCTGGTGCTGCTGCTCTGGTTCAGTGTCCCGCTGGCACTGGCGGCGATCGGGATGCTGGTCGTGATCGTCGCGGTGTTCCTCACCATGGGGATGTGGGAGCTGCGGTGGCAGCGCAGCCTGGTGGAGCTCGGCAACAAGCTCAACAACCAGGCGTTCCAGACGCTGCGCGGACTGCCCAAACTGCGCGTCGCGGGGGCCGAGAGCTTCGCGTACGCCGCGTGGGCGCGGGAGTTCGCCCGCAGCCGTGAACTCCAGCAGCGGGCCGGCCGGATCAAGAATCTGACGACGGTCCTCAACGCGACGTATCTGCCGCTGTGTTCGCTGGCGATGTTCGTCCTGCTCGCGGGGCCGGCCAGCGGCTCGCTGTCGGCCAGCGCCTTCCTGACCTTCAACACCTCCGTGACGATGCTGCTGACGTCGGTCACCCAGCTCACCGGGGCGTTCGTCTCGGCGGCGGCGGCGCTGCCGATGTTCGAGCAGATCAAGCCGGTGCTCGACGAGGCGCCCGAGGTGCGCGGTGCGAGCACCCAGCCGGGGACGCTGTCCGGGGAGATCGAGGTCAGGGGGGCCTCCTTCCGGTACACCGACGACGGTCCCGCGGTGCTGGACGAGGTGTCGCTGAAAGTGGGGGCCGGCGAGTTCGTGGCGATCGTGGGGCCCAGCGGCTGCGGGAAGTCGACCCTGCTCAGACTGCTCATAGGCTTCGACCGGCCGGCCACGGGGAGCGTCCTGTACGACGGTCAGGACCTGGCGGCTCTCGACCAGGCGGCCGTACGCCGTCAGTGCGGGGTCGTTCTGCAGAACGCGCAGCCGTTCACCGGGTCGGTCCTGGAGTGCATCAGCGGCTCCGAGGTCTTCACCGAGGAGGAGGTCTGGGAGGCCGCCGCACTGGCGGGCCTGGCCGATGACATCAAGCTGATGCCGATGGGACTGCACACCATGATCGCCGGTGGCGGCGCCATCTCCGGAGGCCAGCGTCAGCGGCTGATGATCGCCCAGGCGCTGGTGCGCCGTCCCCGCATCCTGTTCTTCGACGAGGCCACCAGCGCGCTGGACAACGAGACACAGCGCGTCGTGATCGAGAGCACCCGCGCACTGCGGGCGACCCGGGTCGTGATCGCGCACCGGCTCTCCACGGTGCTGGACGCCGACCGCGTGATCGTCATGTCGGAGGGCCGCGTCGTCCAGGAGGGCCCGCCCGCCGAGCTGCTGGCCGACGCGAACGGCCGGCTGCGCGAGCTGGTGCGGCGCCAGATGCAGTAGGGGTCGCGGCCCGTCCGGGCCGAAGGTGACGGGCGCGTCCGCCCTTACCTGTCCGGACACCGCCCCACCACATTACCGACTGGTATGTCGTGACTTATCGCGCGACTGACAGTAGAACTCGTTCCCCTTCCATCGAGAGTGAGGAACGCGACATGAGCGATTCCAGCCCCGGCGGCAGAGGCGTCAAGGGCGTCTCGCGGCGCAGTCTGCTCGCCGGTACGGGCTCCGTTCTCGGGGCTGTCGCCCTCTCAGGCCCCTTCTCCGCGGCGCGGGCGAGGGCCGCCACTCCAGCCGCCCCGGTGATCGGCGCCGGGGCGCACGTACCGGCCCTCGTGATCGGCACCGGGTACGGCGGCTCCGTCGCCGCTCTGCGGCTCGCACGGGCCGGCGTCCACGTCCACATGATCGAGATGGGCATGTCCTGGGACACCCCGGGCCCGGACGGCAAGATCTTCGCCAACACGACCACACCCGACTACCGGTCCTTCTGGCTCCGCACCAGGACCAAGCAGCCCCTCAGCAACTTCCTCGGCTTCCCGATCGACAAGGACGTCCCCCGCTACACCGGAATCCTGGACGCCGAGGACTTCAGCGGCATCACGGTCTACCAGGGCCGCGGTGTCGGCGGCGGCTCACTGGTCAACGGCGGCATGGCCGTCACCCCCAAGCGAGAGAACTTCGGCGCGATCCTCCCCACGGTGAACGCCGAGGAGATGTACAGCACCTACTACCCGCGCGCCAACGCCGGCCTCGGGGTGAGCAGCGTCGACCCGGCCTGGTTCGAGTCCACCGACTGCTACCGCTACGCCCGCGTCGGGCGCAAGCACGCCCAGCGCTCCGGCTTCCCGTTCGTCTTCGTGCCCGACGTGTACGACTGGGACTACATGAAGCAGGAAGCGGCGGGGACGGCGCCCCGGTCGGCGCTGGCCGGTGAGATCCTCTACGGCAACAACCACGGCAAGAAGTCGTTGCAGCAGACCTACCTCGCCCAGCTCAGGGCGACCGGCAGGGTGACCATCTCACCGCTGCACAAGGTGACGTCCGTCGCCCCGGCCCCCGGCGGCGGCTACACGGTCGTCATCGACCAGCTCACCACCGGCGGCGAGACGGCGGCCACCAAGACCGTGACCGCGGACAAGGTGTTCTTCGCGGCCGGAAGCGTGGGTACGAGCAAGCTGCTGACCAGGCTGAAGGCCACCGGGGCGCTGCCCGGGCTGAACGACGAGATCGGCAGGGGCTGGGGCGACAACGGCAACGTCATGTGCGGGCGCGCCAACCACATGTGGGACCCCACCGGCGCCCTCCAGTCGAGCATCCCGTGCTCGGGCATCGACAACTGGGATGCCGGCGGCGCGTTCGCCGAGGTCGCGCCGCTGCCGACGGGGATCGAGACGTACGCGTCGTTCTATCTGTCGATCACCAAGAACCCGAACCGGGCCCGGTTCACCTGGAACGCCTCGGCGGGACGCGTGGACCTGGACTGGCAGACCGCGTGGAAGCAGCCGTCCATCGACATGGCCAAGTCGATCTTCGACAGGATCAACGCGAAGGAGGGGACGATCTACCGGACCGACCTGTTCGGCCTCTACAAGATCTGGGGCGACCACCTCACGTACCACCCGCTGGGCGGCGCGGTGCTGGACAGGGCCACCGACAACTACGGCCGCCTGCGCGGCTACTCCGGTCTGTACGTCATCGACGGCGCGCTGATCCCCGGCAACACGAGCGTCAACCCGTTCGTCACGATCACGGCGCTCGCCGAGCGGAACATCGAGAGGATCATCGCCACCGACCTGTGACGGTCCTGTGTGGCGAGGATCTGTGGTGTTCGGCCGGCCCGCCCGTACCGCCTCAGTGCCCGGGCAGCACGCACACGGTGTCGAGACCCAGCACACGGTTGAGCCGGCCGAACGCCAGCCAGGAGCCGATGCTCATGCTGAGCTCCACGATCTCCGCCTGGCTGTAGTGCGCGGTCATCCGGCTCCAGAACGCGTCGTCGATGCCGTGGTGGTCCACCACGTACCGCTCGGCGTACTCGGCGGCCAGCCGCGTCCGGTCGTCGAAGGCGTCGGTGGTACGCCACTGGGTCACCGCATCGGCGAACTCCTCCTCGACCTTCTGTCCGTCGCGTTCGGTCCGCCAGTCCAGGCAGAACGCGCACCCGTTGATCTGCGCCACGCGCAGCCGCGCGGCCTCGAACTCGCGGAGACCGAGGGTCGTGTGGGCGTACACCGCCAGCGAGAAGTTCGAGGCGGCGATTCCGATGCCGGGCACCATGTCGCCCCATACGTACTCGATGGCGTGCTTGCCCTCGGGGATGTCGATGTTCATCGTGGTCTCCTTCCGAGCCTGCCCACCGCGGGGCGCAGCGGGACGTCGAGCGCGTCGTAGAGTCCGGGTCCCGCGGCCACCAGCCAGTCGATGGCGCCGACCAGCCGGCCGACCGCGGTGGCGTTCCCCCCGGCGGAACGGTTCTCGCCCTCGTCGTCGGCCGCGACCGTGACCTCGATGCGGGGACGGCCTTCGATGATCACGCGGTGCGCGCCGGCGCCGTCGGGCGGCGTCGGCCAGTCCGGGGCGCAGGACGGGTGGATACGGGTGATGTGCTCGACGACGATGCGGGGCTCGCCGCCGACGATGCCCTGGACCTCGAAACGCACCGCGCCCTGTGTGCCGGCCTCGAAGTCGCCCATGGTCCTGGTGCTCACCGTGGTGTCGAGCGGACGGCGGTGCATGGTCTCGCGGATCTCGTCGAGCTCGACGCCCAGGGCCCTGGCCATCAGGCGTATCTGTCCGCCCCAGACCATGGCCGGGACGGAGGGCGCGAGCATCAGCGGCTCGTAGTCCATCGGCCGGCCCATACCGATCAGCTCCCTGACCGACTCCTCCTGCTCGTACGTGGAGTAGTCGAAGATCTCCTGGCAGCGCACGGCGTCCACGACCGAGCCGAGCCCGCTGATCAGCAGCGGCAGCACATCGTTGCCCCAGCCGGGGTCGACGCCGGAGACGAACAGCGAGCCGCCGCCGTCGGCGATGGCCGCCAGTACCGGTTCCCGCAGTTCGGGCGGGGCGTTCAGCTGGTCGTAGAGCCCGTAGACCGCGGGGGTGACGACGACGGCTCCCGCCCTGATCGCCCGGCAGATGTCGGCCAGTGCGTCGTCGGGGCGGATGTCGCCGGAGGCCGCGTACACGAGGGCGCGGGGCCCGGCGGCCAGCACCGCGCCGATGTCGTCGGTGGCCGCCACACCGAGATCACGTCCGAGCCCGCCGAGACCGCCCGCGTCACGGCCCTTCTTGGCCGGGTCGTGGACGAGCACATCGGTCAGTGCCAGTGCCGGATGGGCGTCGACGGCACGGATGGCCGCGCGGCCGACATTGCCGGTACCCCAGACAACCGTGGAAATCATGCGGCGGAGGGTAGCGCGGGGCATGACAGGTTCCTAGAGCCATCACCACCCCGTCCGAACGGACAGGCTCCGGGTCCCGTCCTAGGCGCGGCGGCGGGGCTTGCCCCGCTTCGCACCCTTCGTGCTCGCCGAACCGCTCCGCGCGTTCTTGCCCGCCGACGACCTGCCGCCCGCGGGCTTCCGCTTGGCGGCGGCCGTCTCGGCGCGCTTGTTCTTCGGCTGCGGGGGCGTCGGGGGACGGCCGCGCGTGCTGTTCACGGTCCGGCCGCGGACGATCCCGATGAACTCCTCCACCAGGTCGGTGGTCTCCTCCTCCGGCCACGACAGCGCGATGCGCGACTCGGGAGCGTCCAGGAGCGGCCGGTAGGTGAGGTCCTTGCGGTGGTACAGACGGGCGAGCGACTGCGGGACGACGAGCACGCCCACCCCGGCCGCCACCAGTTCGATCGCGTCCTCCGTCGTGGCGGGGCGCTCCATCGCGGGCTTTCCCGGCAGACGGTCCTCCCAGCCGAGCGTGTCGTCGAGGGGGTGCAGCACGATCTCGTCGGCCAGGTCTGCGGCGGACACCTCGTCCACCGCCGCCACGAGGTGATCCTTGGGGATCACGACCACGGTCGTCTCGGTGTAGAGCGGAATCGCGCTGAGGGCCGTCCGGTCGATCGGCAGCCGCACGAACCCGGCGTCGGCGTCACCGGCGCGCAGCGCGTCGGGGGCTTCGGCGGGGGATACCGCGACGAGGGTCAGCGGGACGTCGGGCAGTCGCTCGTTCCAGATACGCACCCACTTGGTGGGGGTCACTCCCGGAACGTACGCGAGCCGGAACGAGGGGCGTACTTCCGGGCTTGTCACACCGCAAGGTTACCGGTCGTGGTCGGAGGTGGCGCACACGCTCGATACTCTTGACACCATGACGTCGCACCAGAGCACCCAGACGATGAAGCCCGCAACCGCGGCAAAGAAGCTGGGTGTGTATCTCGAAGCCACCCCCGCCGAGTTCCAGGAGGGTGTCGTCTCACGCACCGAGCTGAGTGAACTCCAGGCCAATCCGCCCGAGTGGCTGCTCGAACTGCGACGCAACGGCCCGCACCCCCGGCCGGTCGTCGCGGCCAAGCTGGGGATCTCCATCTCGGGCCTCGCCCGTGGCGGTGTCACCGAGGCGCTCACCACGGAGCAGATCGACGCGCTCAAGAAGGACAGCCCCGAGTGGCTGCAGAAGGAGCGCGCCACCCAGGCCGAGGTCCGCAAGGAAACCGTCCGCATCAAGGAGAAGAACGCGGAGCGCGACGCCCAGGCCGGCCCCCAGGGCGCCTGACCACCGTACGTCCGTGAGCCCCCGGGCCTCTCGTTCGATCATGCCGGGCTCGCGTCCGGCCCGAACGGGAGGCCCGTGCTCGTGCCCCGAGCCCCGGGGGCTGCCGCCGGCCGGGCGCAAAGGCGCGGGCGAGCGTGTCGATGCCCGTTCCGGGCGTCCGCCGCCCCCTATGCTCCAAGCCGTGGAAGGGCAGGCCCGGCAGCGGGGGGGGGGGGGGGGGGGGGGGGGGGGGGGGGGGGGGGGGGGGGGGGGGGGGGGGGGGGGGAGAGAGGGGGGTTCGTGCGGCTAACGGGAGGAATCCACAG
>NZ_JBWKLF010000012.1:11807-228087 GCF_056430475.1 Streptomyces sp. NPDC045968
TAGGGGAAAAGCGTTGAAATACCTTTTTGGGTTTCCCCCCTCCCCCTATTCCCAAGTCCGGGAAGGGGGGGCCCGGGAAACACCCCAAAGAGCGCCCCGCGAAGCCGACGGCACCCGGAAGGGGCGGACCCATGCAGGACCACCACTCCTTCGCACGCGACGCACGGGCGGACACCCCGCCCGCCGCTCCCGAACGCCCCCGGCCGTCGCCCCCGGGCGAGCCGAGCGTCGAGTCGTTGCAGAGCGAGGTCGAGGGGCTGCGCACCGCGCTGGCGTCCAGGCCCGTCATCGACACCGCGCGCGGCATTCTCATGGCGCTGGGCAACTGCACCGGCGAGCAGGCGTGGCAGGCGCTCGTCCACGCGTCCCAGCACAGCAACATCAAGCTCCGCGACCTCGCCCACCAGCTCGTCGAGAGCTATCACGGGGTGCCCCTGCCACCGGCCACACACCGCCTCCTGCACACCGCGATCAGAAACAGCAGAACGGGCTGAGGAGACGGGACCGAGGAGGCTGGACCCGGGTGGACGGGGGCCGGGTCCGCGCCGTCGCCGCCCGCGTGCCACCCGCCGGATTCCAGCGATCATGATCGCACGTTTGGTCTATAATTCGACGGGTATAGGTGTTTTCGTGCTTCGGACAAGAGGTACGCCCGTGGGAGTCCGGCTCCGGGCGCCACCTGTCCGGGCCCGTGCGCTCCCGCGGTGACCGAAAGCATCACCGTCGAGGAGTGACCATCATGGCTGACGCATCCTCCGTAAAGGAGCGTTCGTACGCCGAGACCCCGTCGACCGACTCCGCCTTCCGCCGGCTGCGTACCCTGCCGCCCGGAACCGAACGGGACCAGCTGCGCCACGAGACGATCTGCGCCTGGCTCCCGATGGCACATCGGCTGGCGACCCGGTTCCGCAACCGGGGCGAGTCGATGGACGACCTCCGCCAAGTGGCGGCGATGGGGCTCGTGAAAGCCGTCGACCGCTACGACCCCCTGCGGGGCAAGGCGTTCGAGACGTACGCCGTGCCCACGGTCGTGGGCGAACTCAAACGCCACTTCCGGGATCACACCTGGGACGTCCATGTGCCGCGACGGATCCAGGATCTGCGCAACAGGGTCCGCGTCGCGCGGCGCGACCTCACCCAGACCTGCGAGGGACGCGTACCCACCTGCGCGGAGATCGCGGCGGAGACCGGTCTGAGCGAGGAGGACGTACTGCTGGGGCTGGAGGCCCTGGACAGTTACAGCACCCTGTCGCTGGACGCCGATCTCCCGGGCGCGGACGACGGGTACTCCCTGGGGGACACGCTCGGCTGCTGGGACAAGGCGCTGGAGGTCGCCGTCGACCGCGAAGCCGTGAAGCCGGGACTGCGCCGCCTTCCGGAGCGCGAGCGGACCATTCTGTATCTGCGGTACTTCCGCGACATGACGCAGGTCAGCATCGCGGAGGCGCTGGGCATCTCCCAGATGCACGTCTCCCGGCTGCTCAGCCAGTCCTGCGAACAACTGCGCCTGCAGGCCCTCCAGGGGGCCGGGTGAACGGGGCGCGGCCCGACGAACGCATCCGACCAGCCAGGAGGACCCATGGCCGTCCGGCATCACATCATCGACCGACCGCCGTCCGCCCTGTGGGCGGTGCTGGAAGAGGAGACCCTGTACGGGAAGTGGGTGGTCGGCACCTCCGAGTCGCGCCGTGAGTCGGGCAGCTGGCCGGAGACCGGGTCGTCGATCACGTACACCGTGCGCCTGGGCCCCAAGGAGTTCACGGGCCGGACCGTGGTCCGGCGCATCGACCGGCCGCACGCCCTCGAACTGGAGGCGGAGAGCGGGCCGTTGGGCAGCGCGCGCATCGCGTTCGACATCCGCCCCTGGGGCGACAAGACCCTGGTGCTCGTCGACGAGCATCCCCTGCGAGGCCCCGGCGGGATGCTCCACAACGCGCTGCTGGACGCCGCGATCCAGATCCGGCACCGCGCCATGCTGGCGCGGCTGGCCGAGGTGGTCGAAGCCTGGCCGGCCGAACCCGGCGCACAGGTCGGCGCCGGACCGGCCGAGTGATGCCCCGGCCCGAGCCCCTCCACCGAAGGGAGCCGCGATGGTCGACGCGGTGGTGATCGGAAGCGGCCCCAACGGCCTGGTCGCGGCCAACCTGCTGGCCGACGCCGGCTGGGGGGTCGAGGTGCTGGAGGCCGAGAGCGTGCCGGGCGGTGCGGTACGCAGCGATCAGGGCGTCCACCCCGACTACGTCAACGACGTGTTCAGCTCCTTCTATCCCCTCGCCGCCGCCTCCCCCGTCCTGGCACGGCTGGATCTGGGGCGGGAGGGGCTGCGCTGGACGCATGCTCCGCGGGTGCTCGCCCATCCGTTGCTGGACGGCAGATGCGCCGTACTGGACCGCGACCGGGCGGTGACCGCCGCCGGGCTCGACGGCTTCGCGCCCGGCGACGGGCAGAGCTGGCTGGACCTCTGCCACATCTGGGACCGGCTGGGCGACGACGTGCTCAACGCCCTGTTCTCCCCCTTCCCGCCGATCCGCTCCACAGCGGTGCTGGCGGCGAGGCTCCGGGGAACGGGCGGCCTGAGGCTGGCCCGGAGCCTGATTCTTCCCGTACGCCGGCTCGGTGAGGAGGAGTTCGGCGGGGAAGGCGGCCGGCTCCTGCTCGCCGGCAACGCGCTGCACGCCGACCTGGCTCCCGAGGCGGCCGGAAGCGGGGGCTACGGCTGGCTCATGTCCATGCTGGGGCAGTTCTTCGGCTTTCCCGTGCCCGTCGGCGGCGCGGGCGCGCTCACCGCGGCCCTGGTGAGGCGTCTGCGGGCGCGCGGTGGACACGTCCGGTGCGGGCAGCGCGTGAGCGAGATCGTCGTACAGCGGGGCCGCGCCGTGGGAGTCCGCACGGCGTCCCGGGAGGCCATTCCCGTACGCAGGGCCGTTCTCGCCGATGTGTCGGCGCCCTCCCTGTACGGGGAGCTGATCGCCCCGGAGCATCTGCCGTCGCGCGTCCTCGACGACCTGCGACGGTTCCAGTGGGACTTCGCCACCTTCAAGGTCGACTGGGCGCTGGACGGGCCGATTCCGTGGAGCTGTGCCGATGCCGCGACGGCCGGCACGGTTCATCTGGCCGACGGCGTCGACGAGTTGACCCGGTTCGCCTCGCAGGTGGCCCGGGGCCTGATCCCCGACCGCCCGTTCCTGCTGGTGGGCCAGATGACCACGGCGGACGCCACGCGTTCACCGCTGGGTACGGAATCGGCGTGGGCCTACACCCACGTGCCCCACCGGGTGAAGGGTGACGCGGGTCCGGACGGTCTCTCCGGGGCGTGGGGCCCCCGGGAGCGGGAGGTCATGGCGGACCGGGTGGAGCAGCAGGTGGAGCGGTACGCCCCAGGGTTCCGCGACCGTGTCCGCAACCGGCGCATCCTGACACCGCCGGAGCTCCAGGCGGCCGACAGCAATCTGCGCGACGGGGCGATCAACGGTGGCACCGCGGCCCTGCACCAGCAGTTGTTCTTCCGGCCGCTGCCCGGGACGGGCCGGCCCGAGACCCCCGTGAAGGGGCTGTATCTGGCCTCGGCCTCGGCGCATCCGGGCGGCGGGGTCCACGGCGCTCCCGGCGCCAACGCCGCACGCGCCGCGATCCGTGCCACCCGGAGCACCGCGGCGGTACTGACCGGGGCACAGCGGCTGCTCGCCCGGCGCGGCAGGACGGGCGAGACCGCCTCCGGCTGAACGCGGCCGGCCGTGCCCACGGTTCCGCCGAGCTCGCCGTTCACCCGACCGGGGTGATTGGTCCGCCGCGTCCTGGGAACTCGGGCGGGACGCCACCTGTGCGCCGCCGGCCACCGAGGGAGAAGGACATCTCATGAGTGACAGCGAACAGCCCCAGGACCCGACGCAGCGGTTCCCCCAGCCGGAATTCCCGCAGCAGGACCAGGAGCACCCGGGCTGGACCGGGCCCATGGACCCGCCGCCGGACCACGGCGAGGACTCCTACCAGGGCCATGAGCTCCTCCTCGACCGCAAGACGGTCATCACCGGGGGTGACTCCGGTATCGGCCGCGCGGTCGCCCTGGCCTTCGCGCGGGAGGGTGCCGACGTCCTGTTCACGTACCTGCCCGCCGAGGAGGACGAGGCCCGGGAGACCGTCCGCCTGGTCGAGCAGGCGGGCCGCAAAGCGGTGTCCGTCGTCTGTGACATCCGGGACGAGAAGCAGTGCCGGTCCCTCATCGAGCGGGCCGTCTCCGAGTTCGGACGCATCGACGTCCTGGTGAACAACGCCGCATACCAGATGTCGCAGCCCGAGGGCATCGCCGCCATCTCGACCGAGCAGTTCGACCGTGTGGTGCGCACCAATCTGTACGGGATGTTCTGGCTGTGCAAGACGGCCCTGCCGCACATCCCCGCCGGTGGTTCGATCATCAACACCACCTCGGTGCAGGGGTACAAGCCGAGCCCGCACCTGCTCGACTACGCGATGACGAAGGGCGCCATCGTGACGTTCACGCAGGGGCTCGCCCAGATGCTGGCCTCCTCCGGTATCCGCGTCAACGCGGTGGCCCCGGGCCCCGTCTGGACGCCGCTGATCCCGGCGACGATGCCCGACACCACGAAGTTCGGGAAGCAGAGCCCGCTGGGCCGCCCGGCGCAGCCGGCCGAGATGGCGCCCGCCTATGTCTTCCTCGCCTCGGCGAACGCCTCGTTCATCACCGGCGAGATCATGAACGCCACCGGCGGCACCCCGCTCCCGTGACCGTGATTGACCTGAGGGAAGGCGGGAAGGCGTCCCGTATGCCAGCACACCATCATGAAGCTCCGGTTCTCGATGCTCTGGCCGCTTACAAGGAGAACGGAGAGCTGGGCTTCTCCCCTCCCGGGCACAAACAGGCGCGGGGCGCCGCACCTGCCGTACGGGCGGTGCTCGGCGACGCGGTCTTCTTCGGCGACGTACTCGCCACGGGCGGTCTCGACGACCGGCGCGGGAAGTCCCGGGTACTCCAGCGCGCCGAGGAACTGATGGCCGACGCCGTCCACGCGGAGCACACGTTCTTCTCCACCTGCGGCAGTTCCCTCTCGGTCAAGGCGGCCATGCTCAGCGTCGCCGTGCCGGGTCAGCGGCTCCTGGTGGGCCGGGACGCCCACAAGTCGGTCGTCGCCGGGCTGATCCTGTCCGGTGTCGAGCCGGTGTGGGTGGAGCCGCAGTGGGACACGGAGCGGCACCTGGCCCACCCGCCCTCGGCGGAGGCCTTCGAGCGGGCGTTCGCCGAGTACCCGGACGCCCGCGGCGCTCTGGTCACCAGCCCCACCCCGTACGGTTCGGCGGCCGATCTGCGGGCCATCGCGGAGGTGTGCCACCGGCGGGCCAGGCCCCTGATCGTCGACGAGGCGTGGGGTGCGCATCTGCCGTTCCACCCGGACCTGCCGTCCTGGGCCATGGACGCCGGCGCCGATGTCTGCGTCACGAGCATCCACAAGATGGGCAGCGGCCTCGAACAGGGGTCGGTGTTCCATCTTCAGGGCGATCTCGTCGACCACGACACGCTGGCCTCGCGCGCCGACCTGCTCGGCACGACCAGCCCGTCCGTCCTGCTGTACGCGGGCATCGACGGCTGGCGGCGGCAGATGATGCTGGAGGGGCACGCTCTGTTGTCCCGGGCGCTCGAACTGACCGCCGAGGTCCGGCAGCGGATCGAGGAGATCGACGGGATGCACGTCAACGGGCCCGCGGACTTCTGCGGGCCGGGCAGGGCGGCGGAGTTCGATCCGCTTCCCGTGATCATCGACATCAGCGGGCTCGACACCAACGGGTACCGCGCGGCCGACTGGCTGCGCACCCACCATCACGTCGACATGCACCTGGCCGATCACCGCCGGATCAGCGCGCAGTTCACCCACGCCGACGACGAGACCACCGCCGGCCGGCTGCTGGAAGCCCTGCGCGACCTGTCCGCGCACGCCCCCACCCTGCCTCCGGCACCCGAGGTACAGATCCCCGACGCCGATGAGCTGCGGCCGGACCAGGTGTGCCTGCCCCGCGACGCCTACTTCTCCGCCACCGAGGACGTACCGGTGGAGAAGGCCGTGGGCCGCGTCGCCGCGGAGATGATGACGCCGTATCCCCCGGGCATCCCGACCGTCCTGCCCGGCGAGCGGATCACGGAACCCCTGCTGCGCTATCTGCGCTCGGGGATCGAGGCGGGGATGAACGTCCCCGACCCCGCCGACCCCGCCCTGGACACCGTCCGCGTCTGCGCGGACGGTGAAGGCCCCTGAGCCAGTCCCTCTCCACACCTGCGTACAGAAGGAACGGACATGCCCATCGCCACCTACACCCTCGTCGCACTCGACTGCCCCGACCCGAAGGCGCTCGCGGACTTCTACCAGGCGGTGCTGGGGGGTGAGGTCAAGCACGACCACGAGGACTGGTACGAGCTCCACGTCCCCGAGGGGGCCCGGATCGCGTTCCAGCGGGCGCCCGACCACCGGCCGCCCGAGTGGCCGCGCGGGGACCGCAACTCCCAGCAGGAACACCTGGACTTCGAGGTGGCGGACATCGACCGGGCCCAGGAGGAGGTGCTCGCGCTCGGCGCGACACCGCTGGACGTGGACGACCGGGGCGGCGAGCGCGGTTTCCGGGTGTACGCGGACCCGGCGGGGCATCCGTTCTGTCTGTGCCGTCAGTAGGTCCCCGCACAGGACAGAGGGCCCGTGGCGACAGGCGCCACGGGCCCTCTCCCCCGTCTCAGCCCGGCCAGGTCCCCGTCAGCCGACGGACGAACGCCGCACCGCTCCTGTCGGTGGCCGCCTTGACCGCCGCGAAGATCGCGCCCTGCACCGCGGCCGCGAGCAGGATCTCGCGCCATCCCCGGTTCTCGTCGGTCGCGTCCGGTGCGTCCTCCTCGCTCTTCAGGTGCTTCCACACGGTCTTGAACAGGGCGCCGGCCACCACCCCGCTCACGGAACCGAGAATCAGGCCGACCGGCTTGTACGCCACTTTCGCCTTGTCCATCGCTACTCCCTTTCCGTCACACCACCCGGTCGGTCATCCCACTCGCTTGCCGGCCAGCGGAGCGGTGTCCTCGCCGGCCCCCTGACGTACACCGCGCAGGAAGGCGCTCAACGCCTCGGCGGCCGTGTGGGCGGGGCGCCACCCCAGTACCTGGTGGGCCCGTGTGCAGTCGAGTACCGGCAGCCGCAGCACTGCGTCGAACAGATGCGGGGACGCCGGTACGGCATGTGCCTGCCACGCGGCTGCCAGCGCGGTCCGCACCACGGCCCGGGGTACGCGGACGACGCGGGCGTCGAGCAGCTCGGCCAGCTCCCGGGCATCGGTCACCGTGTCGGCCGCCAGGTTGAACGGGCCGCGCACGTCCTGGAGCACGGCCAGCCGGTACGCCTCCGCCGCGTCGTCGGTATGCAGCACCTGGAAGCGCAGACCCTCCAGATCGGGCACGAAGGGCAGCAGATCGGGCCTGAGCAGGCTCCCGGGAACGTACCGGCCGGCGAAGATGCGGCGCTGTTCGCTCGCCGAAGTCTCCTTGAACAGGAAACCGGGCCGCATCCTGACCACCCTGATCTGCGGATGCCGCAGTTCGAAGGTGTCGAGTACGCGTTCCAGGTACGCCTTCTCCCGGCAGTAGGCCGCGTCCGGCCAGCCGTGGGTGGGCCACTGCTCGTCGACGCCGGGTTCCTCCTTCGGGCCGGGCGAGTAGGCGCCCACGGACGAGGCGTGTACCAGGGCCGGGACGCCGGCCTCCGCCACCGCATCGAAGACCCGCATGGACCCGAGCACGTTGCTCTGCCATGTGACCACGGGGTCGTGCGTCGGCTGGAAGCGCCAGGCGAGGTGGACGACCGCGTCGGCGCCGCGCACCAGATCCTCCAGCGGACCGGCGCTCTCGGGCTGCGAGAGGTCGACGGTCTCCCATTCCACCCCTTCGGTCCACAGCTTCGGCCTTCTGCGCGCCAGGCCCAGGACGGACCCGACCTCGGGGTCCCGGGCCAGCGCGGCAACCACACTGGTCCCCACATTGCCGGTGGCCCCCGTGACCACGACGCGTTTGCCGGGGGACGGATCGGTGACCATGAATCGCTCGCTCACTGCCGTCTGCCGGGCCGACGTCCCCGCAGCCCCGGTGGCTGCGGCTCCCCCGCCGGCACGGTCGTTTCGTGTCGGGTAACCAGTGATCAGAGGAAATAACCTGAAATCAGGCGGAAAAGGCGAAACGCGGCAACGCGAGGAGTGTGCCGACGACCGGACCGGGCACTCGCAGGGTTCGCCGTCCCGACCCGACACCGACCTGGGAGAACACGCCATGAAGAACCCGAGCCGACTGCCCGGACAGGACGAGTCCTTCTGGATGGAAAGCACCGGCAGCCCCGCCCATGCGCCGCTGACCGAGGACATCGAGGTGGACGTGGCCGTGGTGGGCGGCGGCATCGCCGGTCTGAGCACCGCGTGGGAACTGACCCGGGCCGGCCGGAGCGTCGCCGTCCTGGAAGCCGACCGCATCGCCGCCGGCGTCACCGGATACACGACCGCGAAGGTGTCCGCGCTGCACTCCCTGGTGTACGACCGGCTGCGCCGGACCCGGAACACGGAAGCGGCCCGCCTGTACGCGCTGTCGCAGAAGGACGCGGTGGAACGGGTGGCGGACATCGTGCGCGAGCTGGGGATCGCCTGTGACCTCGAACGGGTGAGCGCCTACTCGTACGCCGCCGATCCCTCGTCCCGTGCCGCGGTCGAGGCGGAGGCCGAAGCGGCCGCCGAGGCCGGTCTGCCGGTCTCGTACGTCACCGAGACCGAGCTGCCCTTCGACGTCAGCGGCGCGGTCCGGCTGGACGGGCAGATCCAGTTCCACCCGCGCAAATACCTGCTGGCACTGGCCGAGGACCTGCGGGAGCGGGGCGGTCTCGTCTTCGAACGCACTCGGGTCACCGGACTGTCCGAGGGGACCCCGTGCCGGGTCACCACCGAGTCGGGACGGACGGTGACCGCGCACGACGTGGTCGTGGCGACGCATTACCCCGTCTTCGACCGGGCGATGCTCTTCGCCCGGCTCTCCCCGCGCCGGGAGCTGGTGGTGGCCGCGCCCATCGATGCCGACCGGGCGCCCACGGGCATGTACATCACGGAGGACGAGGGCAAGCGTTCGGTGCGCTCCACGCCGCTGGGTGACGGGCAGCGGCTCCTGATCGTCACCGGTGAGAGCTTCACGCCGGGCACCGGCGACGCGCGCGAGGCGTTCCTCCGGCTGGACGCCTGGATGCACGCACGCTTCCCGGTGGGTCCCACCGCCTTCCGATGGGCGGCGCAGGACAACGATCCGAGCGATACGGTGCCGCTGGTCGGCCCGTTCCACGTCGGCGCCCGTCATACGTATGTGGCCACCGGGTTCGGCGGCTGGGGAATGACGGGCGGCGTGCTCTCCGGCCGCCTCCTGAGCGCGCTCGTCACGGGCACGGGTGACCGGTTGCCGTGGGCGGGCCTCTACGACCCGCGACGCCTGGGGAGCGCTCTGCGCGAGGCGCCCGCGCTGCTCGGCCAGCAGGCCGAGGTGGCCAAGCACTTCGCCGGTGACCGCCTGAAGGTCACCCACGTCGATTCGGTCGACGCCATCCGCCCGGGCACGGGTGCGGTGGTGCGTGTCAACGGCCGCCGCTGCGCGGTCTACCGCGACGAGGACGGCACGCCCCAGGTGGTGTCCGCCCGCTGTACGCATCTCGGGTGCCTGGTGGCCTTCAACGAGGCGGAGACCTCCTGGGAGTGCCCCTGCCACGGCTCGCGCTTCGCTGTGGACGGGGCGGTCCTCCAGGGCCCGGCGGTCCGGCCCCTGGAGAAGCTGGACATGGGCGAGGACGAGGTGCTCGACGACTGACGCGCCGGGGTGTGCGGCGCTCGTGCCTGCCGCGTCATGGCACGAGCAGGGTCTTGATCATGCCGTCGGCCTTCTTCTGGAACGTCTCGTACGCCTGCGGGCCCTCTTCGAGCGGCAGGTGATGCGTGGCGAAGGTGTCCACACCCAGCGGGTCCTCGTCGGTGAGCAGCGGCAGGATGTCGTCGACCCAGCGCTTGACGTTGGCCTGCCCCATGCGGAACTGGATCTGCTTGTCGAACATGGTCAGCAGAGGCATCGGGTCGGCGGCCCCGCCGTACACACCGGAGACGGAGATCGTGCCGCCCCTGCGCACCACGTCGATCGCCATGTGGAGTGCGGCGAGCCGGTCCACGCCCACCGTCTCCATCAGGCGCGTGGCGAGGGCGTCGGGCAGCATCCCGACTGCCGCGTGCGCCGCCTTGGCGACGGGTGCGCCGTGCGCCTCCATCCCGACCGCGTCGATCACCGCGTCGGTGCCCCGGCCGTCGGTGAGGTCCCGGATGGCGTCTCCGAGGTGTTTGCCGTGCCTGCGCAGGTCGAGGCAGGTGACTCCATACTCGCTCGCCCGGCTCAGCCGGTCGGGCACGAGGTCCACGCCCACGACCAGTTCCGCGCCCCGGTGGAGTGCGATCCGCGCGGCCATCGCGCCGATCGGGCCGAGGCCGAGCACGGTGAGCGAACCTCCGGGCGGGACGGCGGCGTACTCCACGGCCTGCCACGCGGTGGGCAGCACGTCCGAGAGGTAGACGAACCGGTCGTCCGGCGGCCCGTGCGGGACCTTGACGGGCAGGCTGTTGCCGAAGGGGACGCGCAGGAACTCCGCCTGGCCGCCCGGCACCTGGCCGTAGAGCTTGGTGTAGCCGAAGAGGGATGCGCCCGTGCCGTACTTGCGCACCTGGGTGGTCTCGCACTGGGAGTGCAGCCCCTGGGCGCACATGAAGCAGTGGCCGCACGAGATGTTGAAGGGGATCACCACCCTGTCCCCCGGCACCAGGGCGGTCACCTCCGGGCCGACCTCCTCCACCACGCCCATCGGCTCATGACCGAGGATGTCGCCGGGATCGAGATAGGGCCCGAGCACCTCGTAGAGATGCAGATCCGAGCCGCAGATTCCGGTGGAGGTGATTTTGACGATGACATCGGTCGGGTCCTGGATCCGAGGGTCGGGAACGGTCTCGACCCGGACGTCCCGCTTCCCCTGATAGGTCAATGCGCGCATGGTGCAGCTCGCTTTCCACGCTGTGTCGCCATTTCCTCCGCTACGGACGCGTGCTGGGTTCCCCCGAGGGTCTTCCCGAAACGTGGGCCCGGCGGACCGGGTGCCGACCGGAAAGGGGGACGGCGCGGTGGGAGCATGAAGCCATGGGAAACAGCGCTCTCATCGTCATCGACATGATCAACACATACGGCCATCCGGACGCGGAACTCCTGATCCCCTCCGTCCGTACCGCGCTGCCGCACCTGGCCCGCGTTCTCGAACGCGCCCGCGGGGAAAGCGTTCCCGTCATCTACGTCAACGACAATTTCGGCGAATGGCGGTCCCACCACGGTGAGATCGTCGAAACCGCGCTGGCGGGGACGTACGCGGAGCTGGTCGAGCCCGTCCTGCCGGACGACAACTCCTTGTTCGTCGTGAAGGCCAGACACTCCATCTTCTACGAAACACCGCTCACCTATCTGCTCTCGCAGCTGGACGTGGACCATGTCGTTCTCTGCGGCCAGGTCACCGAGCAGTGCGTGCTGTATTCCGCCCTCGACGCACACATCCGTCATCTGCGGGTCAGCGTTCCGGAGGATGCGGTGGCACATATCCACAAAGACCTGGCGGAGGCCTCGCTGCGCATGATGGAGCGCAATATGGGCGCCGCCATCCGGACCGCGGAGACGGTCGAATTCTAGGTGGGGGACGAGACCGTGCGGGCCGCCGAGCGCGTCCGCGCCGGCCCTCTCCGCCCGTGCGTGCGGGCCGCCCGGAATGCGCGTGGCCACGACCGCTGAAACCATGGGGGAGGGCGGGCGCCGGACCGAAGGGCAGACCGCGACCGGTCGGCCCACGCGCTCGACAGCGAGGAGTTCCGTTGACCGCTGGACAGCACGTTCTGAGGGGCCGTACTGCCGTCGTGACCGGCGCCGCACGCGGCGTGGGCGCGGCCGTCGCCGGAGCACTGGCCCAGCGGGGTGCCCGGGTGGCCCTGCTCGGACTGGAGGAGGAAGCCCTGGCCGCGGTGGCCTCCACGCTTCCCACTCCGTCGCTGTACCGGCACGTCGACGTCACGGACGACGGGGCGATGGCCGAGGCCGCGGAAGAGGTACGCCGCAGGCTGGGTGAGGCGTCCGTCGTGGTGGCCAACGCCGGGGTGGCCGAGGGCGGCCCCTTCATCGACTCCGACCCGGCCACCTGGCGCCGCGTGATCGAGGTCAACCTCGTGGGAAGCTCCGTCACTGCGCGCTCGTTCCTGCCCCACCTGCTCGACACCCGGGGCTACTACCTCCAGATCGCCTCCCTGGCGTCGATCGGGGCGGCGCCGATGATGAGCGCCTACTGCGCCTCGAAGGCCGGTGTGGAGTCCTTCGCGCACTCCCTGCGGGCCGAACTCGACCCGCGTGGGGTAGGTGTGGGCACGGCCTACATCAACTGGACCGACACGGACATGATCCGGGACGCCGACCAGTACGCGGTGCTGCGGGAACTGCGCGCCCACATGCCCCCGCCCGCCAGGAAGGTCTATCCCGTCCGGTACGTGGCCGACGCCCTGGTGAAGGGCGTGGAGCGGCGCGCGACCACCGTCTACGTACCCCGGTGGCTGCGTGGCGTGCAGGTGGTGCGCGCGGCCCTGCCCGGGCTGGTCGTCCGCTACTCGCGGCAGGAGCTGACGCGCTCGGAGTTCTCCCCGACGGGCCTGCTGGGGGCGGGCGGACGCGCGGCGACCGAGGAGCGCTGAAGGCTCAGCGCAGGAGGGTCAGCGCAGGGGCGCGCGAAGCGCCGTACGTCCGTCGCGCCAGCTCGCCAGAAGGTGGTCGGCCAGCCGGTCCTCCAGCAGCCCGGTGGCCTCGATGCCCAGGACGATGTCCGGGGCGAGCTCCGGCTCGTCCTCCAGCAGCCCCCCGATCACGTCCCGGCGGACCACCTGTTCGTGGACGGCGTCGGCTTCCACGTGCTCGTCGTAGAACCGCTGCGCGGCCGCTCCCGCCCCCGCCCGGCGCAGGGCCTTCGCCATGCGGCGGGAGCCCGGCGACGAGGTGATCTCCACGGCGGCGAAATGGCCCACCAGCGCACCGCGCAGCCGGCGGTGCAGTCCGAACAGGGACATCGAGTTCACCGTCGCCAGGGCGGCTGCGGGAGCGGCGTCCAGATAGCCGCCGTACGTCGTGTCCAGGCCGAGGTCGGCCATCAGATCGGCGAACAGCTGGGCGTGGATGTCCTCGGCCCGGCCGGCTCCGAACTCGTCGTACTCGACGGCCACCATGGCCGCCTTCGCCCGGCCCCGGAGCCTGGGCACCACCCAGAGGTGCGGGTCCGCTTCCTTGAGGTGGTACAGCGAGCGCAACGCCGCGTACTCACGGAGCTGTTCGAGCGTCCCCTCGCGCTGGAGGTGGTGGCTGACGCTGTGCCCGTCGTCGCCGACGGGTTCCAGCAGCAGGGCGCCGACGGCCTCCTCCACGTCCTTGCCGCCCGACGTGCCTTCACGCAGCGCACGCAGGAAGACGTCCTCGGCGGCGGCGCGGACGGCCAGCAGCGCGGGGTCCCACTCCAGCATCTCGTCCGACCCCGCGAAGCCCCGGTAGTGGAGTTCGTAGAGGACGTAGAGCAGGAGGTGCAGATCCTCGCCGTACGGGTCGGCGCGGCCGGTCTCGTCGCCGGAGGGCAGCACGCCTCGCCGCCCCGCCAACGCGGCGATGACCCGCTCCGAGAGGTCGCCCCGTGGCTGAGGAAGCGCGGGAGCCGCTGCGGAGCGGTGGGGGTCCGTGGGGGGCAACGGCGTCACGAGGGCTTGTCCTCACCTTCGGCTGCGGGTGTGCGAAGACGGTGGCTGGTGTCGCACCAGGGGTGGATACGGCTGCGTCGGCACGTGCAGAGGGCGACGACGAAGCGGTCGGAGACGACCGTCCGGCCGTCTCCGGTCGTCACTTCGACCGGTCCTTCCACGAGGATCGGACCGTCTCGTTCCGCCACCACGCGACGCGGCCGTTCACTGCTTTCGCGCACGGATGACCACCAGCTCTTCCCGGTTCGTGTGCGTCGGCAGCAGCCCTCGGGCGCGCAGCCAGGCGAGCCGCCCGCGCGTCACCGGCCCGAACGGAATGGCCACGCGGTCACAGACCGAGGCCTCCAGTCCGGCGCGGGAGAGCCGCCGTATGGTCTCGTCCGGACGGCTGAGGGCGGAATGGACCATCAGCATCAGTCCGCCGGGCCGCAGCGCGGCGGGGGCCGCGTCACAGATCCGGTCCACGAGTATCCGGCCGTCGAGCCCCGCGTCCCAGGCCCGGCTGACGCCCCGCCTCGGGAGCGACGCGTTCGGGGCGGGCACGTACGGGGGGTTGCTGATGAGCGCGTCGAACGTGCGGCCCCGCAGCCCCGTCAGCAGGTCTCCCCGGTGCACCGAGATGTCCAGCCGGGCGAGGGCGGCGTTCAGGCGCGCCGATGCCACGGCCCGGCGGCTGATGTCCACGGCGGTGACCCGCGCGCCCAGCCGGGCGGCGTGGAGCGCCAGCAGGCCGCTGCCGGTGCACAGGTCGAGCACCTCCATGCCCGGACGGATGCCCTCGCGGCGCATCGCGGCGGCGAGCAGCAGACTGTCGGCCTGCGGGCTGTACACACCGGGCAGCCGCACGATCCTGCCCGGCCACGGAGTGTCATGGACGGCCTTCACACCGGCGTCTGGAATGCTCACGGCGCCTCCCGAACTGGACGAATACCATTCCAGGCTCGGCCATGCGGCACACCACTGCCACTCGTGCGGCCCTGGGGCCGCCGTGATGGCCTTGGCTTTCCGAGCCCGGACAACTCAACCGATCTGATCGTTTCGGTATCCCCAACGGTCTCGGGCAAACCTGTGAGCATCCCTGCGCGGGCTGTCAGCCCGTGTACTCCATGGCCATGACCCCCCAGCTGAACCCGAGCGCACTCGTGGCGTGCAGGACCAGGTCGCCGGGCGCGAGCTTCTGTGCGTCGATGAGTTCCTGCATGGCGATGAAGGTGTCCGCGGAGCCCATGTGACCGAGCCGGTGGTAGTTCAGGACGCTCCTGCTCTCGGGCAGGCCGAGGTCCGTCAGCAGCCGTTCGTGGATGGGCCTGCTGCCGTGGGTGACCAGCAGATAGGCGACGTCGCCGAGGTCCTTTCCGATCGAGGCGAGGAGGTCCGTGGTGAGGGTGGTGAAGTTCTGCGCGTACGCCTCGGCCAGGCCGTCGCGGTCGCCGTGGCGCCGGATGATCATCCGGCCGTCCTCACGGACGCCGGTGTAGTAGTCGCACCAGCTCGGATCGGTGCGCAGTCGCGAGCCCAGGACCTCGACCGAGGCACCGGACGACGACAACAGGAACGCGCCGCCCGCGTCCCCCTGGTTGAACATCTCCTTGGCGGTGGGATCGCCGTAGTCGAGCAGTGTGCTCACCCGGTCGCCGATGAGCACGAGCACGTACTCGCCCTCCCGCCCGGCCAGCGTGTCGCTGCCGATCTGGAGCGCGGCGGTCACGGCGTTGCAGTAGTTCGCCAGTTCGAAGCAGTACGCGCCGGTGATACCCAGTTCGTGCGCCACTTTCGCCGCCGGCGACCAGAAGGCGTTGTCCCACTCGCCCGTACCGGCGTAGATCACGGTCCGTACGGACGAGGGCGGCACCTGGGTCCGCTTCATCACCTGCTGCGCGGCGCGCAGGGCGAGTTCCCACTCCGTCTCCCCCTCTCCGAGCACCGGGTAGCTGTCGCACGTCGTGATGACGCGCACGTCCGCCTCGGAGAGGCCCGATTGCGCCGCCATCTCACGGACGCTTCTGCGCGCCGAGGGGAAGGTGATCTCGAAGTCGGTTATTCCGGCCATGTTCTGCTCCGTCCGGTCGGTGTGACGATCTGCTGTCTAGGAGAAGAAGAGGGGCTTGCCCGTGTAGTAGGCGTCGATGGCCTCGCTCATGCTGGACCGCGAGGGCGGATGGAAGACCAGTGCCTGGGCGGCGGACGCGAGGTAGGCGATCTCCGGCGAGCGGATGTAGGCCATGCCGCCCAGGGTCTCGACCGCCAGGCCGACGACCTTGGTCAGCAGGTCCTGCACGGAGTACCGGGTGAACAGGGAGGCGGCCGCGCAGTCGTTGCCGAGGTCGCCGTCCATGATCCGGCGTGCGAGTCCCTCGACGAGCGAGGCGGCGGTCTCGACGAGGAGACACAGCTGAGCGCGTTCGGCGGCCGTGCCGCGCCGCCCTTCCATGGCCCGGGCCACCAGGGAGCTGGCGACGCCGGTGTAGGCGGCGGCGATGATCATCTGGAACCAGATGACGCCGGTCTCGTTGAGTTCGTCGAGCTTCTCGGCGGCGGCCGGGGGCGCCCGGAGCAGATCCTCGTCCGTGACGAACACATCGTCCAGACGGACTTCGTGACTCTCGGCCGCCACCAGCGGGAACGTCGACCAGAAGGGGTGGACGGAGATGCCCGGGGTGTCGGCGGGCAGCACCAGCAGCGCCATCTCGGGACTTCCGTCCCTGCCGCTCACGCCCACGCTGGCGGTGAGCAGGTCCATGGAGCGCGACAGGCTGCACGGCTTCTTCGAGCCGCTGACGAGGTAGCCGCCGGAGGTCTCACGGGCCTGGACGGCAGGGCTCAGGATGCCGCGGCCCGAGCGCCCCTCCGCGAAACCGGAGGCCAGGAGGGACCTCTTCTCCGCCATGACGTCGAGAACGGTCTTCCGGAGCTTGGAGTCGTCGCCGTAGAGAGGCGAGAGGGAGTAGAGCATGCCGACCGAGAAGTGGTGCATCGCGGTCGCCACCGCGAGGGAGGGGGCGAGCGACCCCAGAGCCCGGACGACCCGGACCGCGTCGAGAGCGGAGGCGCCGATGCCGTCGGCCTCCCCCGGGATCAGGAGGTTGGGGCCCCCGTACTGCTTGAACAGGGCGAGCGCGGGGCTCTCCGTGGACTCCAGCTCGTCGAACGGTACGTCGGCCAGCCGTCCGGCGAGACCCGGTAAGAGGGTCTCGCAGGCGGCGAGATCGTGGTGCAGGAACTTCACGCTTCCAAACCTTCCCGTAGGGGACGTGTGCGGGGTGACGCGGCGGCCGACGCACCGTGTACGGCGGTCAGTTGCCGACCAGCCCCATGAGGAACGGGGAGTACCGGTCGCCGTGGACGGCGTGCGCCGGCACGGCCGCCGCCACGGCGGCGAGCTCGTCGGCGGAGAGCTCGACCGAGGCTGCGGCGAGGTTCTCCGCCAGGTGGTCCCGTCGTGCGGTGCCCGGGATGGGGACGACGTCGTCGCCCTGCTGGTGGACCCACGCCAGGGCGAGTTGGGCGACGGTGATCCCGCGCGCCGCGGCCAGGGGCCGGAGCGCGTCCAGCACCGCGACGTTGCGGCGCAGGTGGGGCGGGGCGAACCTGGGCAGCGTGCGCCGGAAGTCCGTCGCGGGTCCGAGATCGGCGTCCGAGCGGATGTGCCCGGTCAGGAATCCCCGGCCCAGCGGACTGGACGCGATCAGGCCCACGCCGAGCTCCCGGCAGACCGGAAGGATGTCGTCCTCGACGTCCCGGCTCCAGAGCGACCACTCGCTCTGGACCGCGGTGACGGGGTGGACCGCGTGCGCACGGCGGAGGGTGGCGGCGGAGACCTCCGAAAGGCACACATGACGCACCGTGCCCTCGGCGACGAGCTCCGCCATCGCACCCATCGCCTCCTCGATGTCCTCGCCGGGAGCGGCCCAGTGCTTGACGTAGAGGTCGAGGTGGTCCACTCCGAGGCGGCGCAGCGAGGCGTGACAGCGCGCCCGGATGTAGTCCCGGTCACCGCGTACGCCCAGGAACGCCCCTTCCGCGTCACGTTCCAGACCGACCTTCGTGGACAGGAGCACCCGGTCCCGCCGCCCCGCGACGGCCCGGCCGAGCAGCCGTTCCCCCTCGCCGAGGCCCTGCACGTCGGCGGTGTCCAGCAGCGCGACACCGCGGTCGATCGCCTCGTGCACCGTGGCCAGTGCCTCGGCGGGGTCGGCGAGCCCGTAGAACGAGGTGGTGCTGAGGCAGCCCAGGCCCTGGGCGGGCAGCTTCAACGTGCCGAGGCGGCGGGCGGGGAGCGGCGGTGCGGTCGTCATCGGTGTCCTGTCCGTACGAGGAGGGGAGGGTCCCATCGGACCCGGGCGGCCATCCTTCACCAGGTGTCGAGGTGCATCACCGAGGCGAGCGGCTGACGGGCGGCGGGCCGGAAGTCCGTGCCGATGGAGAACGCGGTGGGGATCAGAGCCGCCTGCACGATGCCGTCCGGCATCCCGAGCAGCTCGGCGATCTCCTTCTCGTACATCAGGTGCAGGGTGGTCCAGGCGGTACCGAGACGGCGGGCGCGGGCGGCGAGCATGTAGCTCCACGCGGCCTGGATGACCGAGCCCCACATACCGGCCTGGTTGTACTCCGGCGCCTCCTTGGCGTCCAGGCACGGGATGACGAGGACGGGTACCTCCGCCATGTGCTCACCCAGGTAGGCGACGCTGTCGCCGACGCGCTGCTGCTCCGGATGGCGCACGGGGTGGTCCGCGTAGAGCGAGGCGCACGAACCCTCGGACGTCAGGTAGGTCTGCACCGCCCGCCGGTAGTACTCGCCGATGGCGGCCCGCTGGTCCTTGTCGGTGACGACCATCCAGTGCCAGGTCTGCCGGTTGCTGCCCGACGGTGCCTGCAACGCGATCTCCAGGCATTCCTTGACCAGGTCGAGCGGGACGGGGCGGGACAGATCGAGCCGTTTGCGCACGGAGCGCGTGGTGGTCAGCAGTTCGTCAGGAGTCAGGTCCAAGAGAGACACGGGGGTCCTTTTTTCGATGCGGACACGGAGACGAGCGGTGGTGCCTGCGCGGCCCGAGGGGGTGCGGGCCGTGCGGGGATCAGGTCCGCACGCTGCCGTCGGCGTTCACGCGCTGCAGCACCGCGTACAGCCCGTCGGCCAGCTCGTCGGCGTCCTCGCGGCTCAGCACCAGGGGCGGGTTGATGAGCAGCGCACGGGGGTTGCCGCGCAGGATGATCCCCGCGTCCTCGCGCAGGGCCGTCGCGACGGGCGCCGTCCCGGTGGGCAGCGGGGTCCGCGCCTGCTTGTCCGCCACCAGCTCGATGCCGAGCATCAGACCGAGTTGGCGGACTTCGCCGACCACGGGCAGATCCTGCAGGCCCTCCAGCCGCTGGGCCAGGTACGCCCCGGTCTTGGTCGCGTTCTCCAGCAGGTTCTCGCGGTCGATGAGGTCGATGTTGGCCAGGGCGACCGCGCAGGCCGTGGGGTGACCGGTGTAGGTGAAGCCGATGGGGAAGCCGTTCCGGCTGATCATCTCGGTCACCTCGTCGCTGACCAGCACGGCTCCGTGGGGTACGTACCCCGAGGTCAGACCCTTCGCGGTGACCATGAGGTCGGGGGTCACACCGAAGTGCTCCGCCGCGAACCAGTGCCCGGTGCGGCCGTATCCCGTCACCACTTCGTCGAAGATCAGCAGGATGCCGTGCTGCCGCAGCAGTTCGGCCACCCGCGGCCAGTAGTCCGCGGGAGGAATGACGGCGCCGCCGACGCTCATGACCGGTTCAGCGATCATCGCCGCGATCCGGCCCGGCCCGATCCGTTCGATCGTCTCGCGCAGCTCCCGCAGGCAGAAGTCCGTGACAGCCTCCTCCCCGTACTCCTGGAGCTGGTACGGGTCGGGCGCCGTGAGGTGGTGGACGTCGGGCAGGGTCGGGCCGAACCCCTCGTGGTAGACGGGGAGTCCGGACACGCTGCCACTGCCGTAGCCGATGCCGTGGTAGGCGGACTTGCGGGAGAGTATCCAGGTGCGTTCGGGCTGCCCGGCGCGGTAGTGGAAGTACCGCGCCATGCGCAGGGCGATCTCGTTGCCCTCGGCCCCACCGCTCGTGAAGAAGACGCGTTCGAGGCCAGGCGGCGCCAACTCGGCGAGGCGCACGGCAAGTTCGATCGCCTTGTCGTTGCTCATGAGCTCCCAGGTGTGGAAGCACTCCAGCGCGTTCATCTGCGCGGCGGCGACGTCGGCCAGTTCACTGCGCCCGTGGCCCACCTGCATCATGCCCAGCACCGCGGCGGCGTCGAGGTAGCTGCGTCCGGTGCTGTCGCGGACGTGGCAGCCGCTCCCCTCGACCATGACGATGCGGTCCCGCCTGTCGGCCGGCAGGTTCGGGTGGATCAGCCGGTCGCGGTCGGCCTGAATCCAGTCGGCCGTCCTGGACGCGGCGGATGCGGCGGATGCGGCGACCGGCGCGGTGGGGGACACGGACATGGGCGGGCTCCTTTGGACAGGCAGGCACGAGGGTGCCGCGGACTCGGGAGGGACGCGTGGGCGGCGGATGGGAACTGCCGCCGACCGGACGGGAGTCTGGCAGCGGACGCATGCGGTCGGCATGATCACGACGCACGCCGTTCGTCCAGTGATCCACAAGCACGGGACAAGGCAGGAGTGCCCCCACCCTCCCGCGACGGGGATTCCCGCGTCCTCCCGGAGCTGCCGACTTCCGCGCGTTCCCCGGAGTTTCCCGCCCGGACCCCTGATCACCCACCCCCGGCCGCCCTGCGCCCGGTTGCGATTGGCCGAACACACCCTGTGTTCGACGCATACCGCTTGGTACGTTATGACCGGTTCAGCGTCGGGTCGAAGTTCTCACCGCAGTCGGCACAGGCCTCCCGCCGACCGCATCCGCCGTCCCGCCCACGAGCCGTCCGCTTCGGAAACACAGAGGCAAGGGGCTTATGACAGAGGGATTGGTCCAGAGCGTCGACGGGGGCCTCCGGTCCGTGCACGCGCCGGAAAGCGCCGCCGCCCCCGCGGTGATCTCCGCGTTCGGCAGGATGACCGTGCGCACGCCCGAAGGGCCGGTGGAACTGGGGCCACCGCGCCGTCGTGCCGTACTGGCCCTCCTGCTGGTCAACGCCGGCCAGGTGGTGTCGCTCTCGTCCCTCGTCAACAACATCTGGGGTGCCAGACCTCCCGGTCAGGCGGTCACCACCCTCCAGTCGTACATCTCCCGGCTGCGGAAACTGGTGGCTGACCGGCCGCTGAGCGGCGGGGTGGAGCTCCAGCTCAGACACCGCTCGCCCGGCTACGTGCTGACGGTGCCCCCGGAACACGTGGACGTGATGCGGTTCGAGCAGGCGGTACGCCGGGGCATCGCCACCCGTCACCGGGGCGATGCGCGGCACGCCTACGATCTATTGTCCGAGGCCTTGCACGGCTGGGACGCACCGCCCTTCGAGGACCTGACGGACTACGAGTTCGCCTCCCAGGAGGCGTCCCGGCTGGGCGACCTGCGGCTGACCGCCCTGGAGGAGTGCGCCGACTGCGCCTTCGCGCTGGACCGCAGCCGGGAACTGCTTCCCGTACTGGAGCGGGAGGTCTACCTCCACCCGCTGCGCGAGCGCCTGGTGCACCAGCTGATGCGTGCCCAGTACCAGTGCGGCCGGCAGGCCGACGCGCTGTTCACCTTCGAGCGCACCCGGCAGTTCCTCGCGAAGGAGCTCGGGGTCGACGTCAGTCCCGAGTTACGGCAGGTGCACGAGAGCATCCTGCGGCACGACCCCGCGCTCCGGCATCCCCACCCCGCGCCCACTCCCCCCACCATCCTGCGCCCCGCGCCCCCGGCTCCCTCCCGGCACACACCCGGCTCCGCACCGGCCGGCCACATCGTCGTCGAAGGCCCAGGCCGGGCGGCGAAGCCGGCCTCCGTGCCGGTGTTCCCGCCGGCCGGCGCGGCAGCGGCGGCGGCTCGCGAGCCGAGGACGCCGTCGGCGCGGCGCCATGAGCTGGGGAAACTCTCGGCCGCACTGGACGCGGTGCACCGCGGCAGCGGGCGCGGCGTTCTGCTGGTGGGTGAGGCGGGCGTGGGGAAGACGTGGCTGCTCCAGCGGTTCGGGGAGCAATGCCGCGCGTCTGACATCGATGTCTTCACGGTCTACTGCCCTCCGGACGACGACATGCCGGCGTACTGGCCGTGGCTCCAGGTGCTGCGCCAGGCGGCCGCCCGGCGGCCCGAGGCGATCCGGGCGCTGCCGCCGGCCGTACGCCGGCACCTCGACCCTCTCCTGCCCGCCCCGGACAGCGACCCGGCTGCCGAACCGTCTTCCGTCCCGCACGCCGCCGGGACGTTCGCCTTCCAGGAAGCGGTGAGCCGGCTCCTGCTCGCCCTGGCCGACCGCCCGCTGGTCGTCGTCCTGGAGAACTTCCAGCGGGCCGACTTCCCCTCCCTCGCGCTGACGCGCTTCCTCATGGAGCAGACGGCCGAGTCCTCGCTGCTGCTCGTCGTCACCTCGCGTGCCTTCCGTATCTCCGACGATCCGGGCTGGCGGGCCACCCGCGCGCGCCTGCTGCAGATGCCGCACGCCGAGGAGATCCGGCTGGAGGGGCTGCCGCCCGAGGAGAGCCACAGCATCATGGCCGCCGCCCTCGGGGCTCGCGCCGATCCCGCCCTGTGCGCCGCACTGCAGAAGCGGTCCGGCGGCAACCCCTTCCTGCTGCTGGGGCTCCTCGACGCGGTGCGCGAGGGTACGACGCCCCGCCAGGTCAGCGAGCTGCTGCCGCCGCGACTGGCCGAAGTGATCACGGAAAGGCTGTCCGGCATTCCGGCCGGCGTACTCACCGTCCTGAACGCCTGTGCCGTACTGGGTCCGGAGAGCACCACGGACACCCTGCGCGAACTGGCCGTCGCCGCCGGGGCGTCCGCGCACGACGTGGCACGGGCGCTGCGCGCCGGACTGCTGCGCGCGAGACCGGACGGTTCCTCGCACATCGACTTCCTGCAACCGCTGGTACGCGACGCCGTGCGCCAGGAGATGCCCGGCGGGACCTGCGCGGAACCGCCCCTCCGCGCCACGGGCCCGCACCGGCTCCAGCCACGCGGCGGACCGGCCTCGCGGAAGCCGCTCGACTGGGTGTTCACCCAGCCCTCCGGCCGGTTGCAGCAGGCCGCAGCCCGGGTGTTGCAGTGGTATCTGACAGCCCTGTTCGACAGAGCACCGATATCGATGCCCGAGCTCGCCCGGGAAGCCGGCCTCCCGGACGACGCGGTCGCCCTGAGCCTGGGCGGCGAACGGGTCGCCTCGTGGCCGACGACCCATCTGCTCGTCACCATCCTGGGCGGGCACCCCCAGGCCCTGCGCCCTGTCTGGGACGCCGCCTCCGGCGAAACACCCCCGGACGCCCACTCCGAGGCGGAGGCGGGGCGCTTTCTGCGGCAGGTGCTGCACGTACTGCACCTGGCGGCGGGCGCACCCGCCGCGGGAGAACTGAGCGCGGAGGCACTCCTGACCTCCGGCGCCACCACCTCCTCGGTGCCGGACTGGCGCACGACCAAGCGGATCACCATCCTGCTCGGTGCCGACCCGAGCGTGACGAAGCCCTTCTGGGACGCCTGGTCCCACGCCCGCCACGAGGGCGCCGACCCCGCGGAGGGAGCGGCATGAGCTCGGACGGGCGCGAGCGCGGCCCAGGAACCTCAGGCGGACCTGGCGGTCCGTCCGGCGGCGTCGCGGAGGAGGTCCCGCAGCTTCAGCGCCGCCGGCAGTGGGGCGTCGGGCAGGGCTATGTGGACGGTCCGGTGCGGAGGGAGGTCGCCGAGGCGGCACAGGACGAGTTCGGCCGGGACCGCCTGGGTGGCCAGTGAGGGGACCAGGGCGACCCCCAGCCCGGCGGCGGCATAGCCGAATTTCCCCGCCCACTCCGCGATCCTGATGACCTTCCTGGGTTTGAAGCCCGCCCGTGCCCATGCGTCGGCGAGCATGGTGGGACTGTCCGCGGGCGCGTCCTGGAGCCAGACCTCGTCGCGCAGGTCACGCAGGTCGACAGTCCCGGCGCCTGCCAAAGAGTGCTCGCGGTGGAGCGCCACGAGCAACTCGTCCCCGAGAAGAGCCGTCGTCGTGACGCCTTCGGCGGGCGGGAGACCGGACGGGTAGTCGCTCACCACGGCGACGTCGAGCGCCCCTTCCGTGAGGCGTCGCATCAACGTGCTGCTCCGGCCCTCGACCGCGGTGACCTCCACATCCGGCCTGTCCTGCTTGAACGCCCGCAGAGCCGCGGGAACCAGGGAGATGTTGGCGGTGGCGAAGGCCCCGACGCGCAGCATCCCGCCACGGCCCGCGTGCAGCGCGGCGAGTTCGTGTTCGGCCCTGGCCAGACACTCCAGTACGTCCACGGCGTGGCGGTGCAGCGCGCGTCCGGCGGGGTTCAGCCGCACGCCCCGGGGGAGCCGCTCGAACAACGGTCCGCCCGCCTGCTGCTCCAACGACGCGATCCGCCGCGACACCGCGGACTGCGTGTAACTGAGCTGCCCGGCAGCCTTGGTGAACGACCCGGTGTCGGCCACGGCCACCAGCAGGCGCAGCGTTTCGGTCTCGAACACATTCCCTCCGGTCATGGCTGCGATGCAATCTAGTCGCTAGTGGAATGTCTGGCCACGCCATAGCGTCGTTCCGTCATCGCGTTTCCACATCGAGGGACAGCGGGGAAAGCATGCTGGAGTTACCGAACAGCGGTGCGGAGCAGGGCCGGTGACGGCGGGACACACGCTCACGCTCGCGGCGATGGTGGCCGATCTGGAGCAGCTCGTGGTCCGTGAGTCCTTCTCGGCCGACCACGCGGCGCTGGCCCGCAGCGCCGAGGCGGTCGGCGCCCTGGGCACGCGACTGCTCGGCGCGAGGCCGGAGGTGATCGTGATCGGCGGTGTCAGCCATCTGCGGTGGTCCTTCGGCATCCCACGGGTGCTCCTGCTGGGGCACCACGACACGGTGTGGCCGGTGGGTTCGCTGGAGACCCGTCCCTGGTCCGTGGCCGACGGCGTCGCCCGGGGACCGGGGGTGCTGGACATGAAGGCGGGGCTGGTCCAGATGTTCCACGCCCTGGCCTCCCAGCCGTCCCTGGACGGAGTGTGCGTGCTGGTCAACGGGGACGAGGAGGTCGGCTCCCCCACCTCGCGGACGTTGATCGAGGAGTCCGCGCGTGGTTGCGTGGCCGCCTTCGTACTCGAACCATCGGCGAACGGGCAGGGCGCGCTCAAGACGGCACGCAAGGGCACCTCGCGGTACGAGGTCGTGGTCCACGGCAGGGCCGCCCATGCCGGCCTGGAGCCGGAGAAAGGCGTCAACGCCGCGGTCGAGGCCGCCCATCAGGTGCTGGCCATCGCCGAACTCGCCACCTCGCTCGGCTTCACCGGAGCCGTTCCGGGAGCACCGACCGTCACACCCACCCTGCTGTCGGCAGGCAGCACCCTCAACACGGTGCCCGCGCTGGCCAAGGTCTCGGTGGACGTGCGCGTACCGAGCCTGGCGGCGCAGGACCGGATCGACGGCCTCCTCCGCGCACTGACCCCCCGGACGAGCGGAGCGCGTCTGAGCGTACGGGGAGGCATGCGGCGGCCACCCATGGAACCGGAGTCCTCCGCCGGGCTGTTCGCCCTGGCCACGGACATCGCTTCGGAGCTGGGCCATGCGCCCCTGCACGGCATGGCCGTCGGCGGCGCCTCCGACGGCAACTTCACCGCGGGCACCGGCTGCCCCACCCTGGACGGCTTGGGCGCCGTCGGCAGCGGTGCCCACACGGACACCGAGCATGTCGAACTCTCCCAGCTGATTCCGCGCACCCGCCTGCTGGCTCAGCTGATCGCGCGGACACGGCCGTGACCCGATCCCCCTCCCCCAGAGCGAAGAAGAGGCTCATGACCACGCAGAGACCCGCAGAGACACCGTCACCCCTGTCGCCCGAGGCCGCCGAACTGGCCGCCCGTCATCAGCTCGGCGAGCTCAGGGGCGTCTTCCGCCCGAAACGCCTCGGCTTCATGACGGTCGCCTTCCACCTCTTCACGCTCACGTATCTCCTGGTGCTCGTCATACCACCGGTGCTGTTCTTCCTGTGGCTGCGCCGGTATCCGAACTACAGCAGGAAAACGGCCTCCAAGCGCCTCTACCTGTTCGACGAGGGCATGATCGTGCACCCGCAGTCGGCGGACGGCATGGTCGCCCTGCGCTGGGATTCCGTGAAGGTCTTCCAGGACATCACCCAGAACATCATCAACGGGATTCCCGGCCCCGTCACCTACGTCTACACACTCATCTCCTCTCCGCTCGGAGGAAGCACCGCGACGCTCACGGAGTTCTACGAGCACCCCGCTACGTGGGGGCCGTGGATCCAGGAAGCCGTCGTCCAGGCGCAGGGCCCGGCGGTCCTGCGCGCGGTCCTGGAGGGCGAGACGGTCAGGTTCGGTGACTTCAAGGTGTCCCGGACCGGCGTGGCCGCCGACGGGAAGGAACACCTGCGCTGGACCGACCTCCAGAGGATCGACGTCCGCAACGGCCGGGTCCACATCATGAAGACCGGCGAAACGGTCCCCTGGGGCGGGGGCGACGTCAAGAACATCGCGAGTCTCCCGCTCCTTCTCACCGTCGCCGAGAGCCTTCGCGGGCATCCGCCGATCGAGTAGGTCGCACTCCGGTCGTGGAAACGGCTTCGGAGCCGGAGCCCGGCCGTGCCCCTGTGGACATCAGTCGAGGTAGGGGAACGAGTTCACCTGGGACGCGGTGAGGGCTCCGTCGAAGACGCGGACGGTGTCCGCGCCGCCGTGGAAGTACTCGCCCCAGTTGCCGCCGAGGGTGTGGGCGCGGCCGATCTGGAGCGGGCCGGGGGCGCTCCACAAGGCGTTGAACTCCGCGGTGGCGACGGCCTGGCCCTCAACGTACAGGGTGATGTGGCCCTCGGAGTCGTCGTACACGACGACTACTTCGTCGGAGTAGGACGTGGGAGCGCCGGGTCCGGCGACAACGGTCTCCGCGGCGCCCGGGCCGCTGCCCCCGGTGACGACCAGCTGCCACTCGGAGACGGCCGGGTCGTAACGGACCTTGAAGGCGTCGCTGTCGGCATCACCCTGGGACAGCACGGTCATCGGCCGGCCGGGGGTGGTGTCGGCGAAGCGGACCCGCAGGCCGACGCTGAAGCTGTCGGCGGTGTCGACGACGGGGCCGCTGGTGGCGGCGTAGTCGTCCGTGCCGTCCAGGGCCAGGTGGTCGTTGCCGTCGAGCGCGCCCGCCGGGAACTCGGAGCACTCCGGGTCTTCGAGGCATGCCTCGTAGTCGGGGGTGTAGAAGGCGGCGCCACCGTGCAGGGTGAGCGGCTTGTCACCCTCCCTGTCGGGGATCACACCGTCATCGGTGCGCTCGATGTCCCAGGCCGCGACCCGTTCGGCGGGGCGGAACCCGAGCCCCTCGATCTCCTCACGGGACACGACCCGGTCCCAGACACGGACGTCGCCGATCTCACCCTGCCAGCGCGCGCCGGAGTCACCGCGGGCCCGGCCGATCTGGAAGGCGCCCGGGGCTGCCACCGAGGCGACGCCGTTCTCGGAGGCGACCTGCTTGCCGTTGACGTACAGGCGCAGGGTGTTTGCCTCGGTGTCGTACAGGCCGGTCAGGTGGGCCCAGCCGCCGACGGAGGCACGGCCGCCGGTGAGGGTGGCGGCTCCGTAACGGAAGGCCCAGGTGGCCGGGCCTTCCGCGCTCGGGCGCAGGCCAAGGGTGAAGGCGGAGGTGCCGTCGGCGGCGTCCTGGCTGGCCACCGTCATCGGGTTGCCGGTGGCGGCAGGGCGGACCCAGGCGGAGAGGGCGAAGGTCCTGGCGGTGTCCGTCGCGGGGGCGTCCGGGGTGAGGTAGCTGTTGCCCCGGCCGTCGAGGGTCACGGTCGAGTTAAGGCCGGTGCGGGAGGGAGCGGGTGCTCCGAAGAGGACGCCGTCCTCGGCGCGGGCCACGAGGCCGGCCTCGGCTGCGGCATGGTCGGCTCCGGCCGGATCGGCGAGCGTCCAGTGGGCGACGGGGCTGCGTCCGGCGGCGACGCGCATCCAGTGCGTCGTCTCGGAGCTGGGCCGCCCGGCCCGGTCGACGGCGCGGACCTGGACGTAGTAGGGCCCGCTGTGCTCCGGCATCCACCGGATGGTGGCGGGCCCGCCCGGCTCCTCGGGCCGGACCCGCTCAGGTGCGGAGCCGAGGAAGGAGTAGACGTACTCGACGACGTCCTCGGAGGGAGAGTCGAACGTGAAGCTGCCGTAGACGCCGACGCCGTCGTGCCAGCCGCTGTCGTCATCCGGGTACTGCTCCGAGACAACCGTGGCCGGCTCGGGGCTGACCGTGTCGATGACGAACCGGCAGGTGATGCCGGGTGCTTCGTCGCTCCAGGCGGAGCTCGCGCCCTCGGCGTCGACGGCCCGGACGCGCCAGGAGACGACGGTGTCGGCCGGGAGGTCGGAGGGAGTCCGCCACAACTGGACGACGGGGGACTGCACCGTCCTGGACGTGTAGGTGCGGCGCTCCTGGACTCCGTCGGCGTCGGTCCACCAGGCCTCGAACTCGGCAGCGGCCCCGTTGCTCTCCCACTCCTCGTTGTCCTCCGTCGTGTCCTCGACGGTGGCCCGGAGTTCGGGCGCGCGGGGGACGTAAACAGGCTCGTCGGAGCAGGACTTGGACCAGTCGACGGTGAGGGTGTCGGCGCTCGGCCGAAGCGGAGGCAGATTCTCCCCGGCCGCCGTGGCGGTGCCGGGCGTGGCGGCGAGCAGCGCAGCTACCAGTCCGGTGACCGCGGCGGCCGTTCTGGTGCGCCGTGCGGAATGCGTGTTCATGCGGCGGAGTCCCCCTGATTCGGTCCTGCGCGGGGGCGGTTCGCCGCCTTCGGCGCGCGCAGGATGCCACACAGAGACCAACAGCTGTCATGTTCACCGTCAGTCTCGGGTCGCATGACTATAGAGCGCCCTTCGAACGCATTCAAAAGGGTTTCCGGCACCGCCAGAAGCGTGACGATCCCGGGCCACAACGCGCCCAGTGCCGCAGTTCATTGCGCACGGCCGGGCCCGGCGGGACAGGCCTGAGGAGGGGCGCTGTGGGCGGGCGTGATGGACGTACCAGGTGAGGTCGGCGAAACCCGGGGAATAAGGGGCCACAGACGATGGGAGGTTGCCATGGATGGCAGAGATCTGGAACTGGGCGAGCTTCTGGCCGCCGCGGAGTCCGCGCCGCCAGGGGAGTCCGTCGACGTACTCGCGCACGACCTGCGCAAGCGCTTCGGGGCGGAGCGTGTGTCGTTCCTGTTCGTCGACCTCATGGGGCAGCGGCTGCTGCGGCTGACCGCGCCCGCAGAGGGGGGAAGGGCGGACGCCGCGGAGCGGATCGACTTGCAAGGCACCGTCTACGACACGGTTCTCCGCAACCAGCGCCAGCATGTGGAATCGGATGGTCAGGGCGGACGTCGCGTGATCTCGCCGGTGACCAATCGCGGCGACTGCATCGGGGTGCTGGAGGTGACGTTGCAGTACGCCGACGACGCCGTGCTCCGACAAATCAGCGACGCGGCCCACGCGCTGGCTTACATCATCGTCACGGACCGCCGCTTCACCGACCTCTACCACGCGGGCAGACGCACCACCCGCACCAGCCTGGCCGCCGAGATCCAGCACCAGTTGCTCCCTTCGGCGTCCTGCTGCGAGGCCCCCCAGTTCACCCTCGCCGCAGGCCTTGTCCCTGCCGACGACATCGGTGGCGACACCTACGACTACACGCTCGACCGGGACACGCTGCACCTGTCCATCACCGATGCCATGGGCCACGACACCGACTCCGCGCTGCTGGCCACCTTGGTCACGGCTGCGCTGCGAGGCGCGCGCCGCACTGGTTGCGACGCGCTTCATCAGGCCCATCGTGCCCACGAGGCACTGCTGACCCACAGTCGTGGATTGGCCACCGGACAACTGCTGTGCGTCCGTCTTGAGACGGGGACCTGCGAACTGGTCAACGCGGGACACCCCTGGCCCCTGCGTCTGCGGGACGGCGCTGCCGAGGTCGAGGAGGTGGGGCTCGCGGTCAACCTGCCGTTCGGCGTGGCCGCGCCCACCTCCTACCACCTCCAGGAGCTTCAGCTGAGCCCCGGCGACCGTCTGGTCCTGCTCACCGACGGGATGCAGGAACGCGGTGCCGCGGCCGTCGATCTGGCGTCGCTGGTGCGCGACACCCGCAGCTCGCATCCCAGGGAGGCCGTCCGCACCCTGACCACAGCGGTACTGGATGCCTGCCGGGGCAACCTCAAGGACGACGCCACCGTCCTCATCCTGGACTGGCACGGTTCCGGTCCCGGTCGGCGCGATGACGGGCGTGAATCCGAACCACGCTGAAGTCACCGACCGCGGCCCGGACAGCAGACGGAAGCAACCGCCGCGCCGCCGAGCGGCCCCCGACCGCATCAGGCCGACACCCGCGGATGACGCGGGCAGTCCGCGCCGCGGGGCGGTGGGACGGTGGCCGGCAGGCCGCCGGTCGGCCCTTCCGGCAGCCGCCACGCGGTGCGGATCGAGCCGATCAAATGCCGCGCGCTGTACGGCGACACTTCCAGCTCCTGCCGGGCGCGGCCCAACAGGTCCAGGGCTCCGGCGGGGCCGCGCGCCGCCGCCTCGTCCCGGCGGCGGGCGAGGTCGCTCCTGCCGAAGATGTCGAGCAGGGTCATGGAGAACAGGGCGTAGGCCGAGGCCTCGTCGAGGAGCTCCCGCGCCTCGTCCGGGACCTCCGCGGCGGCCTCCTCGCCCAGATGGCCGCCGAGGTCGTGGAAGGCCACGTACTCCAGAGCCCACCGGAGCTCGACCGAGCCGCAGGGGCAGGCCGGGCGCAGATGGTCCATCAGGTTCCGGAAGGCGACGAGGATCGTGCTGGTCCGCGGCGTCCACCGCTGCTTGCCCAGGAGCGTGCGGAATCCGGCGAGCGTGTCGGCGAGCTCCTCGAGGATCAGTTGCCCCGCGATGTCGGTGAGTTCGACGAACCGGGTCCTGGCCTCGATCTCGTCCAGCCGCAGGCCATAGCGGATGAGGTCCCTGGGTACGCCGCCCGAGAGGGCGTGCGTGAGCGCCTTGTAGGGCTCGGAGAGGCCGGAGGCCCGGCGCTCCAAGATCTCCTCGGACTCCCGCAGCGTGCAGGGCGGAACGTGCACGATGTCGTCCAACGAGCTGTCGGTGACCCCGCGGTGGGGCAGCCCCCGGCGGACGAAGGAGGCGCCGACGTCCTCCGCGACCGAGATCAGGTAATGGACGTGGGGTACGCCGAGAATGGCCTTGATCTCGCTGAGGAAGGAAAGCGCCGCGGTGTCGGAGCCCAACCGGTCCACCTCGTCGATCGCGATCACGACCCGCTGCTCCAGCCGGTGCTGCTCAGCGGCGATCCCCGTCAGCAGCGTGCGGAAGTCGGAGACCAGTTCAGGGAAGTTCGGCGGCACGGTCGACAACGAGGTCGTCTGCCCGGTGAGCAGCTGCGGCGGTCCGGCGGTGACGGTGGAGGAGGCCGTCTGCACGGTCTGCAGCCGGTACAGCTCGTCGCGGCAGGCGGTGACGAGGGGCGGAACCGGGCTCGCCGGGCTCCATGTGGCCACCTTGATCAGCAGCAGGCCCGTGAGCGCGAGGGCGAGCCGAAGCGGGTTCTCCGGGTCGGCCGCCAGCGCCTGCGGTACGGGCTTGGTGAAGAGGAGCGCGAACGAGGTGAGGAAGACGGCGAGCCCGATCCGGCCCCGCAGACGGAGGGTGAGGAGGACGCGCCCCCCGACTTCCAATGCTCGTTCGGGAGCCAGGTTGGCGAGGCCGACGAACGAGACGAGCAGCAGGAGGAGGCCCGCCCCGTTGCCCCTGCCGTCGACCTTTCCCACGAGGGCGCGCATGTCGTCGTCGACGAACAGCGAGACGAAGGCAACGGCGATCAGCCCCGCGCCCGTGGCGACGAAGGCGTACCGGGCACCGCGGCGGACGGCAGGCCACCGCTTCCACCGCCGCAGGCTCCACACCAGGACCCCGGCGACCACGACGAGGACGGCCGCGCCGATCCGCTCGCCCTGCCAGATGTCCAGCACCACGTCCGTCACCCGGTGCCGTAGGTCCGCCGCCCGCGCCCCCAGGGACGGCCCATGCCGGGCCGTGAGGGAGCGCGCGGTCGCGGCCAGACCGAGGACGACGAGCGAGCCCGCCGCCAGCCCGAAGGCCAGCAGCGTCAGCCCCTTCCACAGAGCGGGCAGCAGTCGGCGCGCCGCTCTGCGGAAGGGCGAGAGCCGGAGGAAAGCGGGAGGCACGTGGCCCATGTGGACGAGGTAGCTCTCGCAGGTCCGGACGTAGAGCGACAACAGGAAGTCATACGGCGAATACGTGGCCGGGGCCTGCACGACGACCGCGAAACCGGCCTCCTCCGCGCACGTCTCCAGCAGGGTCGACTTACCCGCGCCCCGGGCACCGCTGACCGCGATCGTCCCGCCGCTTTCGAGCTGGGCGACCTTGCGGGCAAGACTCCGGGCGGCCAGGCTGTCGACCACGTACCGCGGATTGCGAGGCGAGCGCAGGCCGTCGTAGCTGTCCGCGAGGAGCAGCGAGTCGTGATCCTCGCCGAGCAGCGCCTCGACCACCCGGTCGACCAGGGGACGGACGCCGTTCTCCTGGAGGTCGCGGCTCCAGGCGGCCGCCGCCCACACGGTCCTCCTGTCCAGCAGGAGGACGCGCGGTCGCAGGGCCCACTCCCGCAGATTGAGCAGGACGTGCATGCGCCACACCGGGTGCCGCCAGATCGCGGCGGCGGTCAGTGGCGGGGCCAGGGCGACGGCGAGCGCCGTCGGCCAGGAGGCGAAGACCGCGACCAGCAGGGCCAGCACCGTGATCCCGCAGAGGACCGCGGTCGCGGGATGCGTGCGGTTGCGGAGGTATTGGAGCTGCCGACGCGGCCGCTCGCTCTGCTCCAGCAACGAGCGGAAGCGCTCCTGGGTGTTCCGGCAGGGCGCGACGGCCCGTTCGACGTTGGCTTCTGTGAGCAGGGCCGCACGGGCGTTCTCGGCGGTCGCCTGGGGGCGCATGCCGAGGCGCCGTGCCACGGCCGGCACGGCCAGGCAGGCGTCGACCGCCGCGAGGTACTCCTCCGCCTCTCGCTCCAGGGCGAAGAAGTCGGCGACCTGCCAGGCGGGGCGCGGGCGGCGTCGGGACATGGACGAGGGGCCTTTCGGGAGGGGCGGCGGGGTGCGGCACGGACCGGGACGCGGAGTCACGAGGCCGTGCGATCACTTCATGAGGTGGTGCCATCCGATCACTTCACGAGGTGGTGCGGTCAGGAGCGGTGCGGTCGTGCGGTCACGCGCCGGTGCGCGCGCGGACGAGGTCCCGGCGCGACAGGCGCGTGCCCCGCTTGTGCTTGATCCGGAAGTACGCCCCGAGCCCCGGCTCATCCTTCCGGTCGTCGCCGAAGGTGACCGCGTGGGCGCCCCCGTCGTCGAGCAGCCGTCCGACGCACTGGGCGAGCGTGCGGGGCCCCGACCCGCCGTAGCCCCAGGACAGGCCCGGCGCGTCCATGGCAGGAGCCGGGTAGAGCACGCCGTCGTCGGTGCGCACCCAGACCGGGTCGTCCAGGACGACCTCCTTGAGGACGGACCCCGCGGGCAGGCGCTTGGGTGCCCGGCCCATGTAGGTGATCTCGTGGTCGGCTCGGGAGATGAACTTCCCCTTCACCGCGACGACCGGGCTGCCGGTCACCGGATCGACGAAGGTGCCCACGGTGTCGTACGCCTCCTCCCACACACGGTGCAAAGCGGTCGGCGGGACGGCACGCAGCCGGTTGATCCACTCGGCCGCGGCCCGGGTGACGTCCGTGCGCGTCACGTCGAACGTGCCGCCGTACGGGAGGTCCTCGGCGCCGCTCCACCCGCTGACCTGTTCCAGGCACTCCACGGCCAGGTCGTCGGTGCGCCCGCAGAGTTCGGCGAGTCCGGCGCCGACGACGTCGTCCGTCGCGAGCTCCCCGCCGCCGGGTCCGGCCGTGTCCGGAACGGCCGGGAACGCCATCGAGTCCCCCGGCCCCGCCGGCCAGGAGCGGAGGTTCTCCATCTCCCACAACGCGTTGTCCGCGGCACCGGTCCGGATGCGGTGGGCGATCGTGAAGCAGGCGCGTCGGACCGGAGAGCCCTCGGGTTCCTGCCGTGCCAGCGCGTGGAGAGGCTCCCAGGAGGGCAAGGTGACCACTTCGACGGGGACGGGAGCGTCTCCGGGCCGCCACGCGGTGAGGTGTGCCTCGCGGCGCAACGCACTCGGCCACCACGGGGCGGGGCCTCCCAGATGCGCGGCCAGCTCCGCCCATGACGGGTGGTAGACGACTTCGGGCCGCTCCCGGTCCACCGCTTCCAGTTCGGGCCCGTCATACCCGTAGGCGTGTCCGACGACGACGAGGCCGACGATGTCCGTGTGCAGGTCGAGGAGGCTTCTCCCGTCCGGCATGCCGTCGCACGGGAAGACGACGGCGACCACGCCTCCGCAGGCGTCCCACCGCCCGGCGAAGTACTCGGCGTCGGCCTCCGTCCCGTCGTCCGCGCGGTGGTACTCGCCCCCGAGGTAGCGGGGCTCGGCCGGGGAGGCCGGACGCAGCAGGAGGGGCCCCACGCCCGCCAGTTCGGGATGTTCGGCGGCGAGCCACCGCGCGAACGCGTGACCGGACCAGACGGTCGGACCGTCGTCGAAGGAGCCGTCGAGAGGCTCGATCATGCCCTCCGCGAGACGCGACCACGTCTCCTCCGACAAACCGAACACGTCCTTGAGCTGTGCGGCGGTCAGCTTCTCCAACTCGTCTTCCCCCTCAGGTTCCCTTGCGTCATCCATCATGAGGGGCGGGTCTGACAACGCGCACCCGAACCCGGCCCGGTGGCCTTCGACAGCGAGCGCCCTGAAGGATCTGGGCGAAGTCGGAGCACCGTCACGCCTCGCCGTCTCCGGGGCTGACGATCTGCACGTCCGCACGACAGGCTCAAGTAGCGGTGTCAGCAAGGGACTTCGGGGTACCCGAGGAGTTGGCTGGCCAATAGCGGACCAGTCGTCACGTTGATCACGAAGGAGTGGCAGATGACGACGCGGTACGGCAATCAACCGACCGGACAGCAGCCCCACGGCGCACCGCAGCGCACGGCGACCGGCAACGTACTGAGCATCATCGCGATGGTGCTGGGTGTGGTCGCACTCATCTTCCTGCCGATCGTCTTCGGCGTGGTCGGCCTGGTGCTGGCCATCGTCGCCAAGACCGTCCGGCACGAGCGGCTCGCTGTGCCCGCCATCGTGGTCAGCGCCTTAGGCCTGGTCGGCGGCATGATCCTCGGCGCTGTGGTGGCCGGCGCGTGAACTGAACCCGCGCCGGTTCCACCTCGACCGGTTGCTGTGCCCCACCACACCGGTGGGGCACAGCAACCGGTCGAGACGTTTGTGTGGGCGCGGCGGCCCCGGACGTCAGCCTCAGGCTGCACGCGTCCGCCGACAGCAATGGATGAGCCGTTGCCACGCCAGTGTGCCGTCGTCGCTCCCCGGCCTCCTCAGCCCATGCCCTCACATCCCGCCACCCAGCCCGGGTGCGTTGCAGCATTGTTGGCCCGTGTTGAGATCTTGCCGGGTCCCTGGTGCGCGGGTTGGCGGCCGGACAGGCTAGTTTTCTCGGATGAGTCTCCTTGATGATGTGGCCGAGCGCGACGGCTGGCGGTGCTGGGTGTGTGACGAAGCGGTCGACCCCGACGAGTCGGTGAACGACCCGCGGGGGCCCAGCGTCGACAGCAGGACTGCCGACCGGAAGGCCAAGGTCGCCGAGCGGCTCGCGCACCGCGGATGCAACACCCGCAAGGGCGCGGTCAAGGTGGTCATCGCCTGGCCGGACCACCTGTACGTGGTCGAACCCGCGCCGCTGATCACCGTCGCCGGAAGGCTGGAGCGCAAGGGGGGCCGCGAGATGGTGGGCCGTTGTCCGACCAAGCGGGACGCCCAAGAGGCGGCGGATTGGCTGGTGGACCGGTTCTCCCGGCTGGTACCGGGGCTGCCGGTGACCGCGGACGTCGAGCCGGGCGGCGGCCAGTTCCTCGTCACCCTGTCCGCTGGTCGCCGCTGACCAGGGACCACCAGCGCGCACTCAGGTGGGTCGGCTCGTGCCAGGAGAGGTCGGTGTGGGCCGACTGGTCAGCTTTACGTGCCCCCAAGGCCCACGCCCCCCCAGCGTCACAGGGCCGCCCGGTCCCTCTCTCAGGAGCGCCAGGTTCAGGCCGAGCCGGCCGAGCCGGGCCTCGCTCCGGCGGGGCCGCCCACCACAGTGAGCAGGTCCACGACGAAGATCAGCGTCGAGCCCGCCGGGATCAACGGAGAGGGTGACTGCCTGCCGTAACCGAGACGCGGGGGAACGATGATCTCGCGCCGGCCGCCGACCTTCATTCCCCTTACCCCCCGGTCCCAGCCCTTGATGACCTTGCCACCGCCCACGGCGAACTTGAACGGCCGGCCCCGCTCCCAGGAGGAGTCGAACTCCCTCCCGGACGCGAACGTGACCCCTACATAGTGAACCTGGACGACCGTGCCCGGCCGTGCCTCGGGTCCATCTCCCACCACGATGTCCCGGATCGTCAACTCGGTGGTCGCGACACCCTCCGGAACTTCGATGCTGGGCTTCGTCAGTTCACTCATCACGGTCCCTCGTTCGCCACCGGAATCCCTCGCACGGGCCGACCGGACACATGGACATTCCATGCGGCAGGCGATCAACGCTACGGCAATGCCCGTACTCCAAGGTGCACCGCACACTGCTCCTGCGGCTGTTGTCGTCGAGCCTCGCGGACCGCTCCGCGACCGCCGCGCACCCCACGTGGTGCGTCATCGGGAACAGGTGGTCCCTCCGCAGTCCCACCGAGGCGACGCGCTATCCGAAGAAGCTCAACCGAACCCTCCGGTTGGCATTATCAACATTTGTGTCGACCAGGCACACCGACTGCCAGGTCCCGAGTTCCAGCCGGCCCCCGAGCACCGGCAGCGTCGCGTGCGGGGGCACCAGGGCGGGGAGTACGTGGTCGCGGCCGTGGCCCGGGCTGCCGTGGCGGTGTTGCCAGCGGTCGTCGGCCGGGAGCAGCGTGTGGAGCGCGGCGAGCAGGTCGTCGTCGCTGCCGGCCCCGGTCTCCAGGATGGCGATGCCGGCCGTCGCGTGCGGCACGAAGATGTTGAGGAGGCCGTCCCGTCCCGGGGCGGCGGAGGCGAGGAACTGTTCACAGTCCGCCGTCAGGTCGGTGACGGTCTCTGTCGCTCCCGTGGTGATGTTCAGGACGCGGGTGATGAAGGTTTCCGACATGGTGCCCATTCTCGCGCCTGTGGGATGGGATCGCGCGTCCACGGAACGAGACACCATTGACCGGCTCTGTTCCGCGTCGCTACGTTCTGGGCCATGTTCCGTTCAGCTCTGCTCACTTCGCGCGGTCACATCGACCTGCTGCGGGTGGCCTCCGCCGCGTGTTGCCGCGGCTGCTGACGTTCTCTCAGCACTACTTCCCAGGGTGACCGGGCGCGCGACGCGCCCGCTCCTGCCGTACGCGTCCGCGTACCACCTCACCGGCCTCTCCCCCTTCTTGCGCCTGCCGTAGCGCCACGCGTCCGCCTGTCCTGGCGGGCCCGCGCCGCGGCACGGTACGGCGGGGCGTACGGGGTGTGAGGCGTGCGTCGTCCGCGTTCCCCGCGTCCCGCGCGTTCACCTGCTCATGGAGTCCTCATGACCGTTGACCATGCCCCGCCGGATATATCGCCGGTATCCGGAAAGTCCTCCCCGCTCTCCCCGTCGTCCCCGCCGTCCGTCGACTCGTCGTCCGCGCCGGTCGACCTGGAACCGGTCGTCCCCGTCCCGGCTTCGGGTTTCCGGCTCGGTTCCGTGCCCCGGTGGGTGCGGCGCACGATCGGTCCCCTGCTGCTTCTCTCGCTGTGGCAGGTGTGCAGTGCCACCGGCGTCCTGCATTCGGACGTGCTCGCCTCCCCCGGCACCATCGCCCGTGCCGGAGCGGATCTGGTCGCGGACGGGACCCTGCCGTCCGCCATGGGCGTGTCGCTCCGGCGGGTGGCCGTGGGGCTGCTGCTGGGCGGGGTCATCGGCACGGCGCTCGCCCTGATCTCCGGGCTCTCCCGGCTCGGCGAGGACCTGGTGGACGCGAGCGTGCAGATGCTGCGGACCGTGCCCTGGGTCGGCCTGATCCCGCTGTTCATCATCTGGCTCGGGATCGGGGAGGCCCCGAAGGTGGCACTGATCGCACTCGGCGTCGCCTTCCATCTGTATCTGAACGTGTACGCCGGAATCCGTGGTGTGGACTCCCAGCTCATCGAGGCGGGACAGTCGTTGGGCCTCGGCCGGTGGGGCCTGGTCCGGCACGTGGTGCTGCCGGGCGCGCTGCCCGGTGCCATGACCGGACTGCGCTACTCCCTCGCGACCGCCTGGCTGGCGCTCGTCTTCGGCGAGTCGATCAACGCCGACTCCGGAATCGGCTTCCTGATGAACCAGGCCCGTGAGTTCTTCCGTACCGACGTCATCGTCGTCTGCCTGGTCGTCTACGCCTTCCTCGGCCTCACCGCCGATGTCATCGTCCGCGTTCTCGAAAGGCTGCTGCTGCAATGGCGACCGACCTTCACGGGCCAGTGACCGCCCCGGCCCCTGCCCCCGGCGCACAGCCGGAGGCCGCTGTACGGATCGAGGGGCTGACCCGCTCCTTCGACGGCACGCCCGTGATCGACGGGCTCGATCTGACGTTGCGGGCAGGCGAGTTCACCGCTCTGCTCGGGCGCAGCGGCTGCGGGAAGTCCACCCTGCTGCGGGTTCTGGCGGGCCTGGACCGTGAGATCGAGGGCACGGTGCTCGTGCCCCGGCGGCGGGCGGTCGCCTTCCAGGCGCCGCGGTTGATGCCGTGGAAGCGGGTCTGGCGCAATGTGCTGCTCGGTCTGCCGGGCCACCCCGAACGGGCGCTCGCCGAACGGGCCTTGGAGGAGGTCGGGCTCTCGGAGCGTTCGGGGGCCTGGCCCAAGACGCTGTCCGGCGGCGAGGCGCAGCGCGTGTCGCTGGCCCGGGCCCTCGTACGCGAACCCGATCTGCTGCTGCTCGACGAACCGTTCGGCGCGCTCGACGCCCTGACCAGGATCAAGGCGCAGCAGTTGGTCGCCGAGCTCTGGCAACGGCGTGGATGCGCCGTGCTGTTGGTCACCCATGACGTGGACGAGGCCCTGCTGCTGGCCGACCGGGCCCTGGTGATGCGGGACGGCCGGATCGCCTACGACACACCCGTGACGCTGGACCGGCCGCGCGGTGTGGGAAGTCCCGGGTTCGCCGCACTGCGTTCGCGGCTGCTGTCCGAACTGGGCGTCGATGACCGGGCCGAAGCCGCCTGAACCCGGCCCGGCCCTTCTCTCCGTACCACTCTCCCCGAATCAGGAAACAGAGATCATGAGACACCGCACCCTGCCCGCTCTGCTGCTGCCGTTCACCCTGCTGCTCGCCGCCTGCGGCGGGACATCCTCCGCCGAGTCCGCGAACACCACCGATGGATCAGGCGCTGTCACGCTGAACGTCGGTGACCAGAAAGGCGGTTACGAGGCCATCCTGCGGGCGTCCGGGGAGCTCGACGACCTCGACTACCGCATCACATGGTCGACGTTCACCTCCGGGCCACCCCTGCTGGAAGCGGTCAACGCCAAGGCCGTCGATATCGGAGGGGTCGGCAACACCCCGCCGGTCTTCGCCGCGGGCGCCGACTCGAAGATCGTCGTCGTGGGCGCCACCCATGGCTCATCGGCCGGCGAGGTGATCGTCGTCCCCGAGGGCTCACCGCTGAAGAGCCCCGCACAGCTCAAGGGCAAGTCGATCGCGGTGGCGCAGGGCAGCTCCGCCCACTACCAGTTGGTCGCCTCCCTGAAGAAGTCCGGTCTGTCCGTCTCCGACGTCGAGCTGAACTATCTGCAGCCCGCCGACGCGCTGGCCGCCTTCAGCCGGGGCAAGGTCGATGCCTGGGCGATCTGGGACCCGTACACCTCGCAGATCCTGCGGAGCACGAAGGCCCGGATTCTGACCACCGGCGAGGGTGTGGTCAACGGGCTCGGCTTCCAGGTGGCCTCGCCCTCCGCCCTGAAGGACAAGGGGAAGTCGAAGGCCATCGGTGATCTGCTGACCCGGCTGAAGCGGGCGCAGAGCTGGGTCTTCAAGCATCCGGAGGCCTGGGCGAAGGTCTGGGCGAAGGAGACCGGACTGCCGTACGAGGTGGCGCTCGACGCGGTGAAGCGCAGTTACGGCACCCGCGTCCCGGTCGCGATCGATCCGGCCGCGATCGCCTCCGAGCAGGCGATCGCCGACACTTTCGCCGAGCTGAAGCTGATCCCTCGCCGCTTCGACTTCGAGGAGTACGTCGACACCCGCTACAACCGTGATCTTCCCCCGTCCTCCACCGCTCCCCGTTCCTACGGAAAGGCATCCTCATGACCGTCTCCCTGCACTGGTTCCTGCCGACCGGCGGGGACGGCCGGACACTGGTCGACCGGCACGCGTACACCGACGGCGGGATCAAGCGCGACCGGATCACCCCGGTGAGCGGGGTACGCGCTCCCGATATCGAGTATCTGACCCAAATAGCCAAAGCAGCGGAGCAGTTGGGCTTTGAAGCGGTACTGACTCCGACCGGCACCTGGTGCGAGGACGCCTGGCTGACGACGGTCGCGCTGGCCCAGCACACCGAGCGGCTGAAGTTCCTCGTGGCGTTCCGTCCCGGGGTCATCTCCCCGGTGCTCGCCGCCCAGATGGCCGCCACCTACCAGCGGATCACACGGGGGCGGCTGCTGCTCAACGTGGTGACGGGTGGCGATTCCACGGAGCAGCGGCGTTTTGGTGACCACCTGGACCACGACCGGCGTTATGCCCGGACCGCCGAGTTCCTGTCCGTGGTGAAGGGCGCGTGGAGCGGGCGGCCGTACGACTTCGCGGGTGAGCACTATCAGGTCGACGGCGCGCTCACGGCGCTGCCGCCCGATCCCCTGCCGGAGATCTTCTTCGGCGGCTCCTCGGCCGCGGCCGGGCCGGTGGCGGCCGCGCACGCCGATGTCTATCTGACCTGGGGCGAGCCTCCGGCCGCGGTCAAGGAGAAGATCGACTGGATCAGGCGGCTGGCGGAGGAGCAGGGCCGTACCGTGCGCTTCGGAATACGGCTGCACACCATCTCGCGCGACTCCTCCCGCGAGGCATGGGCGACGGCCGACCGGCTGCTCGGCGATCTCGACCCCGAGACGATCGCCGCCGCACAGCAGGCGCTGGGGCGGAGCGAGTCGGTGGGTCAGCAGCGGATGCTGGCGCTGCACGGCGGTTCCCGCGACAAGCTGGAGATCTCACCGAATCTCTGGGCAGGTGTGGGACTGGTGCGGGGCGGTGCGGGAACGGCCCTGGTGGGCAGCCACGCGGAGGTGGCCGACCGCATCGAGGAGTACCACGCCCTGGGTGTGGAGCACTTCGTGCTGTCCGGCTATCCGCATCTGGAGGAGGCGTACTGGTTCGGTGAGGGCGTCACTCCGCAGCTCGCGGCGCGCGGGCTGCTCTCCACGGTCCCGGCTTCGCCGCTGCTCTCGGTGCCCGCGGCCCATGGCCGCCCGGCCTCCGCACCGGGCGGCGCTCCGCTCCTCCTCGCCGGGGGCCGCTGAGCAGGCGCTCTGCCGGCGGGTCCTGGATCCTCCCGGGCGCGGGAAGATCCAGGACCCGGACGCAGTTGGTGGAAGTGTGAACAACTTCGGGACGCGAGAGCTGGATGTCGTCGTGGTGGGTGCCGGGCAGGCCGGCCTGTCCAGCGCCTATCACCTGCGGCGGACCGGTCTGGAGCCGGACCGCGACTTCGTCGTCCTCGATCACGCTCCCCGTGCGGGCGGCGCCTGGCAGTTCCGCTGGCCCTCGCTGACGTACGGGAAGGTCCACGGCATGCACGCCCTGCCCGGCATGGAACTGACCGGCGCCGATCCCGGCCGGCCCTCGTCCGAGGTGATCGGCGCCTATTTCGACGCGTACGAACACCGCTTCGACCTGCGGGTCCACCGGCCGGTGGAGGTGAGCGCCGTCCGTGAGGGGGACGGCGGACGGCTGCTCGTGGAGACCTCCGAGGGTACGTACGCCACACGCACCCTGATCAGCGCCACGGGCACCTGGGACCGGCCCTTCTGGCCGCGCTACCCGGGCCAGGAGACCTTCCGAGGGCGTCAGCTGCACACGGCCGACTATCCGGGGCCCGCCGAGTTCGCCGGGCAGCGGGTGGTCGTCGTCGGCGGTGGCGCCTCGGGCACCCAGCATCTGATGGAGATCGCGGACGTGGCGGCCGAGACGTTCTGGGTGACGCGCCGGCCGCCGGTGTTCCGGGAAGGGCCGTTCGGCGAGGACGAGGGACGCGCCGCCGTGGCCCTCGTCGAGGACCGCGTACGCCGGGGGCTGCCACCCCGGAGCGTGGTGAGCGTGACCGGGCTGCCGCTCAGCGAGGCCGTCCGGGACGCACGCGAGCGGGGAGTCCTCGACCGGATCGAGATGTTCGACCGGATCACTCCGACCGGCGTGGCCTGGGACGACGGGCGGACCGTCGAGGCAGACGTGATCGTGTGGGCCACCGGATTCCGGGCGGCCGTGGACCATCTGACGCCACTGAAGCTGCGGGAGCCCGGCGGCGGCATCAAGCTCGACGGCACTCAGGTGGTACGGGACGAACGCATCCATCTCGTCGGGTACGGCCCGTCGGCCAGCACGATCGGCGCCAACCGCGCGGGCCGGGCCGCGGTCCGTTCGGTGAAGCGGCTGCTGGACCGGGCCGGTCGCCCCGACCCCGCTCCGGTCCCGGCCTGAAGGGTGGCGGGCGGGTTCAGCCCGTGGCGGCGGAACGGCGGTTGCGGTTGAATTCCTCGACGTTCGCACGCTGTTCGTCGTAGCTGTCGGTGAAGCGCGTGTCCCCCGGCCCGACCGTGACGAAGTACAGCCACGGCCCCGGCGGCGGGCTGATGGCCGCTTGCATGGCCTGCTCCCCCGGGTTGCCGATGGGGGTGGGCGGCAGACCCTTGAGCTCGTAGCTGTTGTACGGGCTGTCGATCTTCGTGTCCCCTGTGGTGGTGTCCAGAGTGGACCGCTTCAGGGCGTAGTTGAGCGTCGAGTCCATCTGCAACGCCATGTCCTGGGCCAGCCTGTTGTAGATCACCCTGGCCACCTTGCCCATGTCGGAGACGGTGTCGGCCTCTGCCTGCACGATCGACGCGATGGTGACCGTCTGATAGACGGAGACGCTGTTGCGCTGCGCGCCGGCCGTGATGTGCTCCGCGCCGAACCGCTTGGCCGCCGTCTCCACCATGTACCGGAGCAGGCTCCCGGGAGTCGTCTCGTCATCGACGGGATACGTCGCGGGGAAGAGGTAGCCCTCCGGGTTGCCGCCGGCCGCCGCCGGGAGGGGACGTCCGGCCGTGGGCACTGCCTTGGCGGTGCTGCCCGGTGCCAGACCGAGCGCCTTGTCGGCCGCCCCGTACACCTGCGAGGCCCGCCATCCCTCGGGGATCACCAGGGAACGGGGCGCTTCCCGCTTCTCCTGCGATCCGATGACCAGCAACGGCACCAGCACCGCTGCCGCCACGACGAGCGCGGCGCCGAGGATCAGCACCACCCGTCCGCGCCGGGTGGGGCGGAGTCTGCGGCGGGGCGGGACGTCCGGGGACTGGTTGGCCATGCGGGCACGTTAACCCGGACATATGCATCGATTCGACACCTGGCCGCAGACGACACGAACCGCACACCCACACAAAGGGACACACGAAGCGGCGGCGCCGCCGATTCGGGCAAGCAGCCCACTGCTGGTCGGGGAACTCCTGCGGGCTCGCGCGTCAGGGGGCGACCGGCGCCGGTTGGGTGTCGCGGCGAATCAGTGCCGCGTACCGGCCGTCACGGCGGAGCAGTTCGTCGTGGGTGCCACGCTCCGCCGCGCGGCCACCGTCCAGGACGACGATCTGGTCCGCGCCACGGATCGTGGAGAGGCGGTGCGCGATGGTCAGCGTGGTGCGCCCTGCGGAGAGCGCGTCGATCGCGGACTGCACGGCGTATTCCGTACGCGTGTCGAGAGCGCTCGTCGCCTCGTCGAGGATCAGCACAGGAGGGTCACGCAGAATCGTGCGGGCGATCGCCAGCCGCTGCTTCTCGCCGCCGGAGAAGCGGTAACCGCGTTCGCCGACCAAGGTGTCGTATCCGTCGGGCAGTGAGGCGATGTGGTCGTGGATCTGCGCGGCGCGGGCCGCCGCCTCGATCTCCGCGTCGGTGGCCTCCGGTTTGGCGAAGCGGAGGTTGTCGGCGACGGAGGCGTGGAAGAGATAGGTCTCCTGGGAGACCACACCGACGGCCCTGGCCAGCGTGTCGAAGTCCAGGTCCCGCACGTCCACGCCGTCGATCGTGACCCGTCCGCCGGTGACGTCGTACAGCCTCGGGACGAGGTAGCTGAGGGTCGACTTGCCGGAACCGGTGGGTCCGACGACGGCCAGACTGCTGCCCGCGGGCACCGTGACGTCGATGCCGCTGAGCGTGGGGCCGCTCTTCTCGTCGTAACTGAAGTCGACGTCCTCGAAGGCGACCTCGCCGCGGATCTTCTCCAGCCGCACCGGCTTCTCGGGCTCGGTGATGTCCACCTTGAGGTCGAGATACTCGAAGATCCGCTGGAAGAGGGCGAGGGAGGTCTGCATCTGCACTCCGGTGGAGAGCAGGCTCACGGCGGGCCGGAACAGGCCCTGCTGGAGCGAGACGAAGGCGACGAGGGTGCCGATGGAGACGGCGGTGGCGCCCGACTGGAGCGTCAGACCGGCCGCCCAGTAGATGACGGCGGGCATGGCGGCCATCACGATGCCGATCGTCGACATCCGCCAGCGCCCCGCCATGCTGGAGCGCACTTCGAGGTCCACGAGACGCTCGGACTCCTCGGCGAAGCCCTTGGTGAGCGATTCCGAGCGGCCCATGGTGCGGCCGAGGAGGATGCCGCTGACCGAGAGGGACTCGGTGACCGTGGCCGCCATGGCCGCCATCTGCTTCTGGCGCTGCGTCGTGATCCTCTTGCGCTCCCGGCCCACCCGACGGCTGATCCACACGAAGACCGGCAGGAGAAGCAGCGAGACCACGGTGAGCCGCCAGTCGAGCGCCAGCATGGCGACGACCGTCGCGATGACCGCGGTGAGGTTGGAGACCAGCGAGGTCGCCGTCGAGGTGACGGTCGCCTGCATGCCGCCGATGTCACTGGCGATGCGGGACTGCACCTCACCGGTGCGGGTCTTGGTGAAGAAGGCCAGCGGCATCCGCTGGAGCTGGGTGTAGACGGCGGTGCGCAGATCGTGCATGACGCGCTGGCCGACCGTCGTGGAGATCAGGGTCTGCACCACCCCCAGGACGCTGTTCATCACGGCGGTCAGGATCATGCCGAGGGCGAGCAGCGAGAGCAGGCCCGTGCGGCCCTGCGGGATGGCGGTGTCCAGGATCTCGCGCAGCAGGAACGGGGAGGCCACCGACACCAGGGACGAGGCGCCGACCAGCAGACCGACCAGCGCGAGGCGGCCGCGGTAGGGGCGGAAGAGACGGAAGATGCGGCGCAGCTCGGCGGGCGGCTGTCCGTCATCCCTGGGCGGGGGCGTCCACGCGGGTTCGTCGGGTTTCATGAGCTCCTTCGGCAGACGTGCGGCAAGGGGACTTTGGAGAGCATAGCTCATTGTTACCTATACTCACAATGAACCAGGTCCTGATATTGTTCCCTCATGGACTCCCCCGATTCCGACGGCCTGCTGGCCGAGCAACTGCTGCGGCTCACCCGCAGGCTCCACCGCATCCAGAGCCGCCAGCTGGAGCCGATCGGCATCACGCCCGCCCAGTTCCGGCTGCTGCGCACCGTCGCGCACTACGACGGCCCGCCCCGGATGGCCGATCTGGCGCAGCGCCTGGACGTCGTCCCGCGCGCCGTGACCAGTCTGGTCGACGGCCTGGAGGCGAGCGGCCGGGTGCGCCGCGCACCCGACCCGGCCAGCCGCCGGGTGGTGCGGGTCGAGATCACCGACGAGGGCCGCGCCACTCTCCGGTCCCTGCGCAGCGCGCGCCGCGCGGCCGCGGAGGAGATCCTTGCTCCATTGACCACCGATCAGCGCGAGGTGCTCGGCGGGCTGCTGTCCGCTCTGGTCGACGGGATGCCGGAGCGCCGCTGCTGATCCGGCGGGGAGCGCCGCACCTCCGAGGGGACCTGCCATGCCGCTGCTGGAGCCGAAGCCGCAAGCCCTCCGTCCTGGTACGGATCGCCCGCCGTCCCACGACCGTGTCCCCGACCGCATGGCACACGGCACCCCCGAGCCGCTGCGCTCCGAGCTGGTGGCGCTGCTCGGAGCCGACAAGGTGCTGTGGCACATCTCCGACCTCGTGCGGTACGCCTCCGACGCCAGCCCCTACCGCTTCCTCCCCCAGGTGGTGGTCGTCCCGGAGGACATCGACGACCTCTCCGCGATCCTGTCGTACGCCCACGGAAAGGGCCGCGAGGTGGTCTTCCGGGCGGCGGGCACCAGCCTCAACGGCCAGGCCCAGGGCGAGGACATCCTCGTCGACGTACGCCGTCACTGGTCGGGGATCGAGGTCCTGGACGACGGGGCGCGGGCCAGGATCGGCCCCGGGACCACCGTCATGCGGGCCAACGCCACCCTCGCAAGGCACGGCAGACTCCTGGGCCCCGACCCGGCCAGCGCCATCGCCTGCACGGTCGGGGGCGTCGTCGCCAACAACGCTTCGGGGATGACGGCGGGGACGGCCCGGAACGCCTACCGCACCCTCGCCTCGCTCACCTTCGTCCTGCCCAGCGGCACCGTCGTCGATACGGCGGACCCGGCGGCGGACGATCTGCTGGCCCATGCCGAGCCGCGCCTGTGCGAAGGGCTGCTCGCGCTGAAGGCGGAGATCGAGGCGGACCCCGAGCTGACCGCCAGAATCCGTGCGAAGTACACGATCAAGAACACCAACGGATACCGCCTCGACGCGTTTCTCGACGGTTCGACGCCCGTGGAGATCCTCCGCGGGCTCATGGTCGGTTCCGAGGGCACGTTCGGTTTCATCTCCGAGGTCGTCTTCGACACCCTGCCTCTGGACCGCAGGCTCTCCTCGGCGCTGCTGTTCTTCCCCTCGCTGTCGGCCGCCGCGGCGGCCGTGCCCCGCTTCAACCAGGCGGGGGCGATCGCGGTGGAGCTCATGGACGGCAACACCTTGCGCGCCTCGGTCAGTGTGCGTGGTGTCCCCGCGGACTGGGCGACGCTGCCCAAGGAGACGACGGCGCTCCTGGTGGAGTTCCGCGCGCCCGACGAGGCCGGACAGGAGGCGTACGAGAGGGCGGCGGACGAGGCCCTCGCCGGTCTGGAGCTGGTCGCACCCGCCCTGTCGATCACCAACGCGTTCACCCGGGACACCGCGGCCATCTCCGGCTACTGGAAGGCGCGCAAGGCCTTCGTCACCGCGGTCGGCGGCTCCCGCCCAGCCGGTACGACGCTCATCACGGAGGACTTCGCCGTGCCGCCCGCACGCCTCGCCGAAGCCTGCCGGGCGCTCCTGGAGCTCCAGGCGGAGCACGGCTTCGACGCGGCTGTCGCAGGCCATGCGGCCCACGGCAATCTGCACTTCCTGCTCGCGTTCGACGCCGCGCGGCCCTCCGACGTCGACCGGTACGCCGCCTTCATGGACGACTTCTGCCGGCTCGTCGTCGACCGGTTCGACGGCTCGCTCAAGGCCGAGCACGCCACGGGACGCAATATCGCGCCGTTCCTGGAGCTGGAGTGGGGCCCGAAGGCGACGGAACTGATGTGGCGTACGAAGCAGGTCATCGATCCCGACGGGGTGCTGGCGCCGCGCATCGTCCTCGACCGCGACCCGAAGGCCCATATGCGCGGGCTCAAGACGATTCCGGAGGTGGAGGCGGTCGCCGACCCGTGCATCGAGTGCGGCTTCTGCGAACCGACCTGCCCCAGCCAGGACCTCACCACCACACCGCGCCAACGGATCGTGCTGCGGCGGGAGATGATGCGGCAGAGTGACGGCGCCCCGGTGGAAGCCGCTCTGCTCGACGCGTACGGGTACGACGCGGTGGACACCTGCGCCGGCGACTCCACCTGCAAGACGGCCTGCCCGGTCGGCATCGACACGGGGGCGATGATGAGGGGCTTCCGCCGTCGGCGGCACTCACCGCGCGAGGAGCGGATCGCGGCGCTGACCGCGAAGAACTTCAAGGCGGTGGAAGCCGCGGCACGGCTGGCGGTGGCCGCGGCCGACAGGGTCAGGGACCGGGCAGGCGACCGGCTGCTGGAGACCGTCACCGTGCTGGCCCGCAAGGCCGTACGCCCCGATCTGGTGCCCGAGTGGCTGCCGGAGATTCCCGGCGCGGCCGCCAGGAAGCTGCCGCGCACATCGAAGGCCGGCGCCCACGCCGTGTACTACCCGGCCTGTGTCAACCGCATCTTCGCCGGTCCCGGGCCGGGGCGGGGGCCCTCGCTCGCCGAGGCCGTCGTCGCCGTCTCCGCCCGCGCCGGAAAGCCGGTGTGGATCCCGGACGATGTCGCGGGCACCTGCTGCGCGACCATCTGGCACTCCAAGGGCTACGACGAGGGCAACGAGGTGATGGCCAATCGCATGGTGGAGGCCGCCTGGGGCTGGACCGCGGGCGGCAGGCTTCCCCTGGTCGTCGACGCCTCCTCGTGCACGCTGGGCATCGCGCACGAGGTCACGCCCTGTCTCACCGACGACAACCGGGACCTGCACCGGGAGCTGACGGTCGTGGACTCTCTCGTATGGGCGGCGGACGAGCTGCTGCCGGAGCTCACCGTGCTCCGCAGAACCGGTTCGGCGGTCCTGCACCCGACGTGTTCGATGGAGCATCTGGGGGATGCGGGGCATCTGCGCAGGATCGCCGAGGCGTGCGCCGACGAGGTGGTCGTGCCCGACGACGCCGGATGCTGCGCCTTCGCGGGCGACCGGGGCATGCTGCACAAGGAACTGACGGCATCGGCCACCGCGAAGGAGGCGGCGGAGGTCAACAGCCGTGCGTACGACGTGTATCTGTCGGCGAACCGGATGTGCGAGATCGGCATGGACCGGGCGACCGGTCACCGGTACCACTCGGTGCTGATCGAGCTGGAGCGGGCTACCCGCCCGTAGGAGCGGAGGCCGCGTATACGCCCCGAGCGGCCCGGACGCGAAAAACCGTTTGCCTCGGACCCGGGCAGGACGCGAACCTTGCACGGTTTGGTCCCCCCACCCGTTCAACGATTCCGCGAGGTCCACGGACCTCCGCCCTTCCGAGCCCTGGGACGTCATGCAGATTCGCGATCTTCCGTATTCAGATCCTGGCGATCCGGATGTCCGGTCAGGTCCACGGTTCCTGTTCTGGCTCGGGCGCAGTCAGATCGCCGGACAGCTCAAGTCCCTTTCCTGGGGCCTCCTTCACCAGTGCGGTATCGCCGGCCTCCCGCTCACCGTCGGTCTCGCCGTCCAGGCCGTCATCGACCGCTCGGGCCGCGGCCTCCTGCTGGCCGGCGCGCTGATCGTGGCCCTCGGGGCCCTCATCGCGGTGGGCGACACCATGCTCCACCGGACCGCCGTCACCAACTGGATCACCGCCGCGGCACGCGTACAGCAACTGCTGGCCCGCAAGACCGCCGAGCTGGGCTCCGCGCTCACCCGGCGGGTCGCCGCCGGCGAGGTCGTCGCCGTCTCCACCGGCGATGTCGAGAAGATCGGCTGGTTCGTCGAAGCGCTCTCCCGCTTCGCCGCCGCCGCCACCGCCCTCGTACTGATCTGTATCGGGCTCGTCCTCTATCTCCCCACGCTGGGTGTGCTGGTGGCGATCGCCATGCCGGTTCTGGCCCTGGCCGTCCTGCCCCTGCTCCCCCGGGCCACCTCGCGCGCCGACATCCAGCGCGAGAAGGCCGGAAAGGCGACGGAGCTGGCATCCGACACGGTCGCCGGTCTGCGGGTGCTGCGCGGTATCGGCGGTGAGGAGCTCTTCCTCGGCCGCTACCGGCGCGCCTCCCAGGAGGTGCGCAAGGCCGCCGTCCGCAGTGCGCGGATGTGGGCACTGATCTCGGCGATCCAGGTGCTGCTGCCGGGCGTTCTGCTGATCTCCCTGGTCGTGTACGGGGCGACGCTCGCCCGGGACGGCCGGATCGAGGTGGGGCAGCTGGTCACCGTGTACAGCGCGGCGACACTGATGCTGTTCCCTCTGCGGCACGTGGAAGAGATCGCCATGGCGTACTCCTTCTCCCGGCCCTCCGCGAAGCGCGCCGTCCGGGTGCTGTCCCTGCACCGCAGCGAGCAGCCGTCGACGATCGAGGGCACGGCTCCGGTCGGAGACCTCTACGACCCGGCCACCGGCCTGCTGGCCCCCCAGGGGCTGTTCACCGCCGTGGTCTGCGGCGATCCGGACGAGGCCGGCCGGCTGGCCGAACGGCTCGGCGGGCACGTCCAGACCGAGGACGACGCGGCAGGCACCGACGGCGCCGCGCCGAAGCCGAAGCCGAAGGCACCGTCCGTACTGCTCGGCGGTGTGGCGCTGGACGAGCTGCCGCTGGACTTCGCGCGCGCGGCGGTGCTGGTCCAGGACAAGGACCCGGTGCTGCTCTCGGGCACGCTGCGCGAACTGCTCGATGTGCCGTCCTCCGGACTCGTGACCGCCGAGGACGCCCTGTCGGCGGCCCAGTGCGGTGATGTGCTGGACGCGCTGGCGCAGGCTTCGCCCGACACGGACGGCGACCCGATGGGGACCCGGATCACGGAACGCGGCCGTTCGCTCTCCGGTGGCCAGCGCCAGCGGCTCGCCCTGGCCCGTTCCCTGGTGACGGACCCGGAGGCGCTGGTGCTCGACGAGCCGACGTCCGCCGTCGACTCCCACACGGAGGCCCGGGTGGCCGCCGGTATCAAGCGGACGCGCGAGGGGCGTACGACGGTGGCGTTCGCCTCGTCGCCGCTGCTGCTCGACCTCGCCGACCGCGTGGTGCTGGTGCACGACGGTTCCGTCGTGGCCGTCGGCTCGCACCGCGAGCTGCTGCGCGGCGACCGCCGGTACCGGGCGGTCGTCACCCGCGAGACCGAGGACGAAATCGCGGCCCTGGCCGCACAGGACGGGATCACGGACTCCGAACAGGCCGACGCGATCGAAGCGATCGAGGAAATCGAGGAGAGGGCATGATCGGCGTCGCACCACCGACGTACGACCCCGCCGCCCCGGAGTCGGCGACGACCCTGCCGGTCGGCACACCGACGACGGTACGCGGATATGTGCGCGACCTGCTGCGGCGTCACCGCAAGGCGTTCGCCGTACTCATCACGGTGAACGCGGTCGCGGTGATCGCCTCGATCACCGGGCCGTACCTGCTGGGCGGGCTGGTCGAGGACCTGTCGAACGGGGCGACGGACCTCCACCTGGAGCGCACCGCCGCGGTGTTCGCCCTCGCGCTCGTCGTGCAGACCGTGTTCACGCGGACCATGCGGCTGCGTGGGGCGATGCTCGGTGAGGAGATGCTCGCCGATCTGCGCGAGGACTTCCTCGTACGGTCGGTCGGGCTGCCTCCGGGGGTCCTGGAGCGGGCCGGGACGGGTGATCTGCTGTCCAGGATCACCACGGACATCGACCGGCTGGCGAACGCGATGCGCGAGGCGGTGCCGCAGCTGGCGATCGGTGTCGTGTGGGCGGGGCTGCTGCTCGGCGCGCTCACGGTGACGGCGCCGCCGCTGGCGCTGGCCGTACTGCTCGCCCTGCCGGTCCTCATCACCGGCTGCCGCTGGTACTTCCGGCGGGCGCCTTCGGCGTACCGCTCGGAGGCCGCCGGGTACGCCTCCGTCGCGGCGATGCTCGCCGAGACCGTCGACGCCGGCCGGACCGTGGAGGCACACCGCCTGGGAGCCCGCCGGGTCGCGCTGTCGGACCGGCGGATCAAGGAGTGGACCGCGTGGGAGCGGTACACGCTGTTCCTGCGCTCGGTGCTCTTCCCCGTCATCAACGCCACGTACGTGACGATCCTCGGCGCGGTGCTGATGCTCGGCGGCTGGTTCGTCCTGGAGGGCTGGCTCACCGTCGGTCAGCTGACGACCGGTGCGCTGCTGGCGCAGATGATGGTCGATCCGCTCGGTCTGATCCTGCGCTGGTACGACGAGTTGCAGGTCGCCCAGGTCTCGCTGGCCCGGCTGGTCGGCGTACGGGACATCGAGCCGGACGCGGGGGACGACGAGGTCGGCCCGGACGGGCGCACGGTCCGGGCGGACGAGGTGCACTTCGGTTACCGGGCCGGGGTCGATGTCCTGCACAAGGTGACCCTGGACGTGGCTCCGGGTACGCGGCTGGCGCTGGTCGGCCCCTCGGGGGCGGGCAAGTCCACGCTGGGCCGGCTGCTGGCCGGCATCTACGCACCGCGCACGGGTGAAGTGACACTGGGCGGTGCGGAGTTGTCGCGGATGACGGCGGAGCGGGTACGTCAGCACGTCGCCCTGGTCAATCAGGAGCACCACGTCTTCGTGGGTTCACTGCGTGACAACCTGCTGCTGGCCCGCACCGGCGCCGATGACGCCGAGCTGTGGGCTTCGCTCGCCGCGGTCGACGCGGACGGCTGGGCGAGGGCCCTGGACAAGGGGCTGGACACCGAGGTCGGCTCGGGCGGTCTCGCCCTCACTCCGGCACAGGCGCAGCAGATCGCGCTGGCCCGGCTGGTGCTCGCCGATCCGCACACGCTGGTGCTGGACGAGGCGACCTCCCTGCTGGACCCGCGGGCGGCCAGGCATCTGGAGCGTTCGCTGGCCAAGGTGCTGGACGGCCGTACGGTGGTGGCCATCGCGCACCGGCTGCACACCGCTCACGACGCGGATGTGATCGCGGTGGTGGAGAGCGGCCGCATCAGCGAACTGGGCAGCCACGACGAACTGGTGGCCGCGGACGGCGCGTACGCGGCGCTGTGGCGGTCCTGGCACGGCTGAGCCGGGTGACCGGCCCCCGAAGGATGCGCACGTGCCGAGCCGCGCTCCCTAACATGTGGCGGGTGAACGTATCGAACGTGCCTTCGGCTGAGCCGGATTACCGCAGCGCCGGGCGGTACCTGTGGTGGCTGATCACCAGTCAGCGCCGCAGGGTCGCTGCCGGCGCGCTGCTCGGCAGCGCCTGGATGGTGTGTCTGACTCTGCCCCCGTACCTGCTGTCACGCGCCATCGACGACGGTCTGGAACCGGGGCAGGGGTCCGTGCTGGCCGGCTGGGTCGCGGCGTTGTTCGGTGTGGGCGTGCTGAACGCGTGGCTGGGCATCATGCGGCACCGCACGATGACCAGGGTGCGCATGGACGCCGCCTTCCGGTCCGTACAGGTGGTGGTCAGGCAGGCGACCCGGCTGGGCGGGGCGCTGCCGCGCAGGGCCACGGCCGGGGAAGTGGTCACGATCGGCTTCGGCGATGTCGCAGTGATCGCCGCCACGCTGACCATCACCGGTCCCGGCGTCGGCGCGGTCCTCGCCTATGTCGTCGTGGCCGCGCTGCTGCTGACCGTCTCACCGCTGCTCGCCGTCGTGGTGCTGCTCGGGGTGCCGCTGCTCGCGGTGCTGGTCGGCCCCCTGCTGGGCCGGTTGCAGCACGTCGAAGCGACGTACCGGGAGCAGCAGGGCGGCCTCGCCGCCCGGTTCGGGGACATCGTCGGGGGCCTGCGCGTCCTCAACGGCATCGGCGGCAAGGAGGTGTACGCCGAGCGCTACCGCAGCGGCTCGCGGGCCCTGCGGGCGGAGGGTTACCGGGTCGGCACGGTGACCAGCTGGATCCAGGCCCTCGGCGTGGGCCTTCCCACCCTGTTCCTCGGGGCGGTGACCTGGCTGGCGGCCCGGATGGCCGTCCAGGGCGACATCACCGTGGGCGAGCTGGTCGCGGTCTACGGGTACGCCGCGGTGCTCGTGGTGCCGGTCTCGTTCTTCATCGAGGGTGGCTACGATCTCAGCCGGGGTCTCGTCGCCGCCCGCAGAGTCGTACGGTTCCTGGCCCTGGAGCCCGATTCCGTAGGCGGGGACTCGGCTTCGGACGGGCCCGGGGCGCCGTCCGCGCTGCATGATCCGGAATCCGGCGTCGAGGTGGCACCGGGCGGACTGACCGCGCTGGTCAGTGGTCGGCCGGCGGAGTCCGCGGCGGTCGTCGACCGCCTCGGCCGTTTCACCAGGTCGGCCGCGACCTGGGGTGCGATACGCCTCGACGAGATCGACCTGACGCAGGTGCGCCGGCGGATTCTCGTCGCCGACAACGAGGCCGATCTCTTCGCCGGCCCGCTGCGCGACGTGGTCGGCGGCGCACGGGAGCGGGACGAGGAGGCCATCGGCCGCGGTGTCCACGCGGCCATGGCGCGCGACATCGTCCGCGGTCTGCCGGACGGACTCGACTCGCGCGTCGACGCGCAGGGCCGCAACCTCTCCGGGGGTCAGCGTCAGCGCATCCGTCTGGTCCGGGCCCTGCTGGCCGATCCCGAGGTGCTCCTGGCCGTCGAGCCCACCTCGGCGGTCGACGCACACACCGAGGCGGCCATCGCCACCCGGTTGCGCGCCGCACGCTCCGGCCGTACCACGGTCGTCACCACCACCTCTCCGCTCCTCCTGGACCAGGCGGACACCGTGCACTACCTGGTCGACGGCTCGGTCGCGGACACCGGCAGCCATCGCGAACTCCTGGACCGGCAGTCCGGCTACCGTCTCCTCGTGTCACGCGGCGTGGACGACGAGGACCACGGCCGGCCGGACGAAGGAACCGTCCCGCCGCTCCAGGAGGCCGTCCGATGACCGCGGAATCCCTGGCGACCGCCCGGTCCCTGCCCGTGGCCGGACCGTCCGGGGTACGCCGGGCGGCGCTCCGGCTGATCCGGCTGGACGGCCGCGCCTTCACCGTCATGATCGGCCTCAACGCGCTGGCCGCCGGTGCCGGGCTCGTCGGCCCGTGGCTCCTCGGCCGCATCATCGACGAGGTCAGGGCCGGGGGCGATGTGGCCTCGGTGGACCGGCTCGCGCTCACCATGCTCGTCTTCGCGCTGGCGCAGCTCCTCCTGGCCCGATACGCGAGCTACGACGGACACCGCTTCGGGGAGCGGACGCTGGCCCGCATCCGTGAGCAATTCACCGACCGGGCGCTCGCGCTGCCCGCCGCGGCGGTCGAGCGGGCCGGGACCGGCGATCTGATGACCCGGGGCACCACCGATGTCGCCGCGGTCGGCGCCACCCTCCGGGATGCCGGGCCCGAGATCCTCATCGCCGCGGTCCAGGCCCTGTTCATCGTCGGCGCGGTCTTCGTGCTCGACCCGCTGCTCGGTGCGTGCGGGGTGCTCGGCCTGCTCGGCATCTGGTTCGCCGCCCGCTGGTATCTGCGCCGGGCGCTCACCGCGTACCTCGCCGAGGGGGCCGCCAACTCGGCTCTCGCCGAGCAGCTGGCGGCCACGGCTGCCGGAGCCCGTACCGTCGAGGCCCTCGGACTGCAGGAGCGCCGCATCGCGGCGTGCCAGGAGGACATCGAAAGGTGCCGTGGCACCCGGACCCGCACACTGTTCCTCCGCAGTGTGCTCTTCCCGGCCGTGGACATCTCGTACGTCATTCCCGTGGCCGGCGTCCTGCTGATCGGCGGTGTGCTGCACGGGCACGGCGCGATGAGTCTCGGCGCGGTGATCGCCTCGGCGCTGTATCTCCGTCAGCTCTCGCAGCCCCTGGACACCATCCTTCAGCAACTGGAGCAGGTGCAGAGCAGCAGCGCCTCGTTCGCCAGGGTCGAGGGCCTCGGCCTGGCCGCGCAAGCGCCGCAAGGCGCTTCGCCCGCGCCGGCCGACGACCTGATCGAGGTGACCGGTGCGCGCTACGCCTACGACGACGGGGGCGACGTCCTGCACGGTGTGGACCTGACGGTCCGGCCGGGAGAGCGGCTGGTGATCGTCGGCCCCTCCGGAGCGGGCAAGACCACCCTGGGCAGGCTGCTGGCGGGCATGGACACACCGCACACCGGCTCGGTGACGGTGGGACAGGTCCCGGTCGCCGGTCTGGACCCCGCCCAGCTGCGCCGGCACGTCGTTCTCGTCACCCAGGAGCACCACGTGTTCCTCGGCACGGTCCGGGACAACCTGCGGATCGCCTCCGCCCACGCAACCGACGCCGAGCTGCGCGCCGCACTCGTCGCTGTGGGCGCCGAGTGGGCCGTCGAGCTTCCGGACGGCCTGGACACCGATCTGGGCCACGGGGCCCATAGGCCGGACGGCGCCCAGGCACAGCAGCTCGCCCTGGCGCGCGTGGTGCTGGCCGATCCGCACACGCTCATACTCGACGAGGCCACGGCGCTCCTGGACCCGAGGACCGCCCGGCACGCGGAGCGGGCACTGGCCGCCGTCCTCGAAGGCCGGACCGTCGTCGCCATCGCCCACCGGCTGCAGTCGGCCCACGACGCCGACCGAGTGGCCGTGATGGAGGACGGCCGCATCACCGAACTGGGCAGCCACGACGCACTCGTCGCGGCCGACGGCGCCTACGCCGCTCTCTGGCGCTCATGGCACGGCGAGGGGCCGTCCTCCTCCTGAGCCGCCGCGCGCCGGGGTGCCGTCAGGAGGCGAACTCGGATGCGGCCGGTAAGGATGAGGGGTGAGCCGGCCGGAATCAGGGGCAGGCGAGAACAGGACCGCGTAAGCCCGAGAAGGGACGCACACCGTGGCACGACCCAGGATCCTCGTTGTCGGCGCCGGCTTTGCCGGGGTCGGGTGCGTACGCCGACTGGAACGCAGGCTCACGCCAGGCGAAGCGGAGATCACGCTCGTCACACCGTTCTCGTATCAGCTGTACCTGCCGCTCCTGCCGCAGGTCGCCTCCGGCGTGCTGACTCCCCAGTCGGTCGCCGTCTCGCTGCGCCGCAGCCGGCGCCACCGCACCCGGATCGTGCCGGGCGGAGCCATCGGAGTGGACACCGACGCGAAGGTCTGCGTCGTCCGCAAGATCACTGGTGAGATCGTCAACGAGCCGTACGACTACATCGTGCTCGCCGCCGGAAGCGTGACCCGGACCTTCGACATCCCCGGTCTCGTCGAGCACGCCCGGGGCATGAAGACCCTCGCCGAGGCCGCCTACATCCGCGATCACGTGATCGCGCAGCTCGACCTGGCCGACGCCAGCCAGGACGAGGAGGAGCGGGCCTCCCGGCTCCAGTTCGTCGTGGTCGGCGGCGGGTACGCGGGTACCGAGACCGCGGCCTGTCTGCAACGGCTCACCAGCAGCGCCGTGAAGCACTACCCGAGGCTCGATCCGAAGCTCATCAAGTGGCATCTGATCGACATCGCCCCCAAGCTCATGCCCGAACTCGGGGACAAACTCGGTTTGGACGCCATGGAGATCCTGCGCAAGCGGGGGATCGAGGTCTCGCTCGGCGTCTCGATCGCCGAGGCGACCGAGGACCGGGTGACCTTCACCGACGGCCGGGTCCTGCCCTGCCGCACGCTGATCTGGACGGCGGGCGTCGCCGCCAGCCCGCTGATCGCCACGCTGGGCGCGGAGACGGTACGCGGCCGGCTGGCGGTGACGCCCGAACTGGCCCTGCGCGGCTCGGACGGAGTCTTCGCGCTGGGTGACGCCGCGGCGGTGCCCGACCTGGCCAAGGGCGACGGGGCCATCTGCCCGCCCACCGCCCAGCACGCCATGCGCCAGGGCCGCACCGTCGCCGACAACCTCATCGCGACGCTGCGCGGCATGCCGATGTCGCCGTACGAGCACAAGGACCTCGGCCTGGTCGTCGACCTCGGCGGCCGGGACGCCGTCTCCAAACCGCTCGGCATCGAGCTGAAGGGCCTCCCGGCCCAGGTGGTGGCCCGGGGCTACCACTGGTCGGCGCTGCGGACGAACGTCGCCAAGACCCGGGTCCTGACGAACTGGATGCTGAACGCGATCGCCGGTGACGACTTCGTACGGACCGGTTTCCAGCTCCGCACCCCGGCGACGCTCAAGGACTTCGAGTACACCGACGCCTATCTCACCCCGGAGCAGGTGCGCGCGCACACGGCCGCGACGGTGATCCGCCACTGACCCCGCCCTCTCCCGGCGGGCCCGGTCCGCTCAGGTCCGCCGGGAGAGAACCGTTTCGACGGTGTCCGCCTCCTCCGGCCGCTTGTCCTCGCGGTAGCGCAGCACCCGGGCGAACCGCAGGGTGACGCCGGCCGGGTAGCGGGTGGAGCGCTGGAGGCCGTCGTAGGCGATCTCGACGACGAGTTCGGGGCGCACGGTCACCACGTGACCGTCGTCGCCGGTGGATAGCTCGCCCAGCCGTTCGGTCTGCCAGGTGAGCATGGCGTCGGTGAGTCCTTTGAAGGTCTTGCCGAGCATGACGTACGAACCGTCGGCCGCCCGCGCCCCCAGATGCAGGTTGGACAGCTTCCCGGTCCGCCGCCCGTGCCCCCGTTCGGCCGCGAGCACCACGAGGTCCAGGGTGTGCACCGGCTTCACCTTCAGCCAGGAGGCGCCGCGCCGGCCCGCGCTGTAGGGCGCGTCGAGGCTCTTGACCACCACGCCCTCGTGCCCCCGGGCCAGCGTGGTGGCCAGGAACGCCTCGGCGGCCTCGCGCCCGCCCGCCCCGGCCGCCTCGTCGACGAGGAAGCGCCGGACACGCATCCGCTCCGGAACGAGCCCGGCCAGCGCCGCGTGCCGCTCGGTGAACGGCAGGTCGAGCAGGTCCCGGCCGTCGACCGACAGTGCGTCGAAGAAGACGGGCACGACGGGGACGGTGGCAGCCGCCCCGGCCACGTCGCGCCGGGAGCCCACCCGCGCGGCGGTCTCCTGGAAGGGCCGGGGGCGGCCGTCGGCGCCGAGCGCGATCACCTCGCCGTCGAGAACGAACCGTTCACCGGGGAAGTCGCGTACGGCCGCCGCGATTTCCGGCAGGCGCTCGGTCATGTCGTCGAGCGTGCGGGTGAAGAGGCGGACCTCGTCGCCGTCCTTGTGCGCCTGGACGCGGATGCCGTCCAGCTTCTCCTCGACGACGCAGGTCCCGAGCTTGTCGATCGCTTCGGTGACCGAGCGGGCGGTGTGCGCGAGCATCGGCAGGACGGAGCGTCCCACGGTGAGCCTGAACGCGCCGAGCGCCTCCGGCCCCCGCGCCAGCAGTTCCCCGGCGACCGCCTGGAGCGACCCGGCGAGCATCACGGCCCGTCGTACGTCCTCCGGCGGCGCCCCGGCGGCCTGCGCGAGGGCGTCGGCGGCGACGGCGTCCAGGGCCCCCTGGCGCACCTCACCGGTGAGCAGGGCGCGCAGGAAGTGCTGCTCACCGGCGGTGGCGCGGCCGAGGAGCCGTTGGAGGCGGGCACGGCGGCCCGCCTGGGAACCGGCGCCCGACAGTGCCCCGACGGCCGTCAGCTCGGCGTCCACCTCCCCGACCGTGAGGGCGGGCTCGGCAGCGGGCGGCACCGGGTCTCCCAGCGTGCTCCAGCCGATGCCGAGCCGCCCCTGCGGAAGGCGGCCGGAGAGATACGGGATGACGATCGGGACGTCGTCCGGCGCGGTGTCCCGGAACAGGCCCGCCAGCAGGGCGACCTTCCGGGACCGGGCCGACGTGGCGGCGACATCCAGGGACACATGGGCGAGCCGGGCAAGCAGCATGCAGTCATGGTGCTACGGCTCCGGGCCCGCCGCCCGGGGAGACGGCGGAAATCAGATGACGTTGAGGGCGGCGGCCGCGCCCACTCCCCCGAGCAGCATGAAGGCCGGCATCAGCACCTTCAGCTCCACCCAGCTGCCGGCCCGGAAGCGCAGCATCTTCGGCGGACCGATCGGGTACCAGCGCTTGCGCCCCAGCGGGATCGGCCACAGGATCGGGCAGCCCGAGACGGTGAGCGCGTCGCCGATGTCGTGGACGAGCGCCCCCAGCACGATGGGCAGCCCCAGCCACAGGTACTCCTGGCCCGGAGCGGTGAAGAGCCAGTCGGAGCCGTTGCCCGCCTTGTCCAGGACGCCTGCCAGGATCCAGGCGCTGGTCGCCCCCAGGAGCCAGACCAGGACGTCGCTGGACATCCGGGCGGCCCGCCACAGCAGTCCTTCGACGGCGAGCACCAGATGGACGAAGAGGATCGCGAGGACCGCCCACCGGCCGCCGGTGACCGCGGCGACGGAGGCACCCGCACCGGTCAGCACGGCCCACAGCCAGGTGTGGGTCAGGGTCCGGTGGCCGCCGCTCCTGCGCGGGTCGCCGGGTCCCCTGGTCGCCTTGTAGACGGCGTACGAGAGCTTGTCGACGATCTCGCAGAGGCCCTTGGAGACGGGGCCGAAGGCCCGAGAGATGGTCGCCGACTTGTGGTCGAGGTCGGGGGCGAGCGCGGCGCCCGCGCAGATCAGACTCCCCACGACCAGCACGGGCCAGGGCATCGAATGCCCGGCGGCGGCCGCCGCCGCGCCCACCCCGAGCCAGGCCGCTGCCCCCGACAGAGAGTGCGCCGGTCCCATCATGGTCGTTCCCGCCCCCGTAGATCTTGCATGGCCATGGCCGGTGCGGCGCAGCCGAGTTGAGTGGGCAGCGTATCGTCCGTGATCTTCGGCTGATCGTCCGGTTCCCTCATCCGGGCGGAAGACAGGCAAGATGGGGGTGTGACCCTTATCGATCAGCTGCCCCCGACCGACGACCCGGACGCCCTCTTCGAGGCCTTCTCGTCATGGACCGAGACCCAGGGCATCACCCTCTATCCCGCTCAGGAAGAGGCGCTGATCGAGGTGGTCTCCGGGGCGAACGTGATCCTTTCCACGCCCACGGGCTCCGGAAAGAGCCTGGTCGCCGCCGGTGCGCACTTCACGGCGCTGGCCCAGGACAAGGTCACCTTCTACACCGCGCCGATCAAGGCGCTGGTCTCGGAGAAGTTCTTCGATCTGTGCAAGCTCTTCGGCACGGAGAACGTCGGCATGCTGACCGGTGACGCCTCGGTCAACGCCGACGCCCCGGTGATCTGCTGCACCGCCGAGGTGCTGGCCTCGATCGCGCTGCGCGACGGCAAGTACGCCGATGTCGGCCAGGTCGTGATGGACGAGTTCCACTTCTACGCGGAGCAGGACCGCGGCTGGGCCTGGCAGATCCCGATCCTGGAACTGCCGCAGGCCCAGTTCGTCCTGATGTCGGCGACGCTCGGCGATGTCGCGATGTTCGAGAAGGACCTCACCCGCCGCACGGGCCGGCCCACCTCGGTGGTGCGCTCGGCGACCCGGCCGGTCCCGCTCAGCTACGAGTACCGGCTGACGCCGATCACCGAGACGCTCACCGAGCTGCTGGACACCCGGCAGTCCCCCGTCTACATCGTGCACTTCACCCAGGCCGCGGCCGTCGAGCGGGCGCAGTCGCTGATGAGCATCAACATGTGCACGAAGGAGGAGAAGGAGAAGATCGCCGACCTGATCGGCAACTTCCGCTTCACCACCAAGTTCGGCCAGAACCTCTCGCGCTACGTGCGCCACGGCATCGGGGTGCACCACGCGGGGATGCTGCCCAAGTACCGGCGTCTGGTGGAGAAGCTCGCTCAGGCGGGTCTGCTGAAGGTGATCTGCGGTACGGACACCCTCGGCGTGGGCGTCAACGTCCCCATCCGCACGGTGCTGTTCACCGCGCTCACCAAGTACGACGGCACGCGGGTCCGTACGCTGCGCGCCCGGGAGTTCCACCAGATCGCCGGCCGTGCCGGGCGGGCCGGGTTCGACACGGCGGGCTTCGTCGTCGCCCAGGCGCCCGAGCACGTCATCGAGAACGAGAAGGCCGTCAAGAAGGCGGGCGACGACCCCAAGAAGAAGCGCAAGGTGGTCCGCAAGAAGGCCCCCGAGGGCTTCGTCGCCTGGTCGGAGACCACCTTCGACAAGCTGATCCAGTCCGATCCGGAGCCGCTGACCTCCCGCTTCCGGGTCACGCACACGATGCTGCTGTCCGTGATCGCCCGCCCCGGCAACGCCTTCGAGGCGATGCGGCATCTGCTGGAGGACAACCACGAGCCGCGCAAGGCGCAGCTGCGTCACATCAGGCGGGCCATCGCCATCTACCGCTCGCTGCTCGACGGCGGTGTGGTGGAACAGCTGGACACACCCGATGCCGAGGGCCGGATCGTACGGCTCACCGTCGACCTCCAGCAGGACTTCGCGCTGAACCAGCCGCTGTCCACCTTCGCGCTGGCCTCGTTCGATCTGCTGGACGTCGAATCCCCCTCGTACGCCCTGGACATGGTCTCCGTCGTCGAGTCCACCCTGGACGACCCCCGGCAGATCCTCGCCGCCCAGCAGAACAAGGCGCGGGGCGAGGCGGTCGGACAGATGAAGGCGGACGGGATCGAGTACGAGGAGCGCATGGAGCTGCTCCAGGACGTCACGTACCCGAAGCCGCTGAGCGAGCTGCTGTGGCACGCGTACGACGTGTACCGCAAGAGCCACCCGTGGGTCGGTGACCATCCGGTGTCGCCGAAGTCGGTGATCCGGGACATGTACGAACGGGCCATGACGTTCACGGAGTTCACCTCGAACTACGAGCTGGCGCGTACGGAGGGCATCGTCCTGCGCTACCTCGCGGGCGCGTACAAGGCGCTTGAGCACACGATTCCCGACGACCTGAAGTCGGAGGACCTGGAGGATCTGATCGCCTGGCTCGGCGAGATGGTCCGTCAGGTGGACTCCAGTCTCCTGGACGAGTGGGAGCAGCTCGCCAACCCGGAGGTGGAGACCGCCGAGCAGGCGCAGGAGCGGGCGGACGAGGTCAAGCCGGTCACGTCGAACGCGCGCGCCTTCCGGGTCCTGGTCCGCAACGCGATGTTCCGCCGTGTGGAGCTGGCGGCCCTGGACCGGGTCCGTGAACTCGGTGAGATGGACGGCGAGTCGGGCTGGGACGAGGACGCCTGGGGCGAGGCGATGGACGGCTACTGGGACGCGCACGAGGAACTGGGAACCGGCCCCGACGCCCGCGGACCGAAGCTGCTGAAGATCGACGAGGACCGGGAGCACGGCCTGTGGCGGGTCTGGCAGGCTTTCGCCGACCCGGCCGGGGACCACGACTGGGGCATCAGCGCCGAGGTCGATCTGGCCGCTTCCGACGAAGAGGGCCGGGCGGTCGTCCGGGTCACGTCCGTGGGCCAGCTGTGACGAGCAACCGGCTTCGAGAGTGGAGACGAACCGTATGACGAACCCCGCCGAGCGCCTGGTCGACCTTCTCGATCTGGAGCGGATCGAGGTCAACATCTTCCGTGGCCGCAGCCCGCAGGAGTCCCTTCAGCGGGTCTTCGGCGGCCAGGTCGCCGGGCAGGCGCTGGTGGCGGCGGGCCGCACCACCGACGGCGACCGTCCGGTCCACTCGCTGCACGCCTACTTCCTGCGCCCGGGGCGTCCGGGCGTGCCGATCGTCTACGAGGTCGAGCGGGTGCGGGACGGCCGGTCCTTCACCACCCGCCGGGTCACGGCGGTGCAGGAGGGCCGGACGATCTTCAACCTGACGGCCTCGTTCCACCGTCCGGAGGAGGGCGGCTTCGAGCATCAGCTGCCGCCGGCCCGCGAGGTCCCCGACCCCGACGATCTGCCGACCGTCGCCGACGAGGTGCGTGAGCACCTGGGCGCCCTGCCCGAGGCGCTGGAGCGGATGGCCAGGCGCCAGCCCTTCGACATCCGTTACGTGGACCGGCTGCGCTGGACGCACGAGGAGATCAAGGACGCCGATCCGCGCAGTGCCGTGTGGATGCGGGCGGTCGGTCCGCTGGGCGACGACCCGCTCGTCCACACCTGCGCGCTGACGTACGCGAGCGACATGACGCTGCTCGACGCGGTCCGGATTCCGGTGGAGCCCCTGTGGGGGCCGCGCGGCTTCGACATGGCGTCGCTGGACCACGCGATGTGGTTCCACCGGCCGTTCCGGGCGGACGAGTGGTTCCTGTACGACCAGGAGTCGCCGATCGCGACGGGCGGGCGCGGGCTGGCCCGCGGCCGTATCTACAACCGCGAGGGCCAGCTGCTGGTGTCGGTGGTGCAGGAGGGGCTGTTCCGGCGGCTCGAAGCGTAGGGCCGCCCTTCTCCGCCGTACGGCTCAGACGCCGGGCAGCGTGTCCTGGTCGACCTCGTGACGGCGGGTACGGATGTCCGGGGCGGCGGGGTGCAGCTTGGCGTCGCAGGCGGGGCCGAGGCCGGTGCGGCGCGACGCCGTACCGGTGAGGGGGCGTCCGCACATCCGGCAGCGCACCAGGCGGCGGCCGGTGGCCGCGGTCCCGGGCAGCGGTTCGGCCCCTGGGCCGGTCGGGGGTGCGGGGAAGTACGCGGGAAGAGGCTCTGGTTCCGTTGACGGCACGGGCTGATCCTCTCAGGACCCTCCCGTCCCCCACCGCCCGGCGCACCCCCTCACATCGCATCCCGAATCAGGGATATCCTCTCAGATATGAGAGAGGCAGAGGGTCCGGAACCCGGCTCCGTCGATGCCCGGCTGGCCGCCCGTCTGGGCGAGCTCCGCACCGAGCACGGCTGGCCGCTCGACGAGCTGTCCCGGCGGAGCGGGGTGAGCCGCTCAACGCTGTCGCGGCTGGAGCGCGGCGAGCTGAGCCCGACCGCCGCACTGCTGGGGCGGCTGTGCACGGTGTACGGACGGACCATGTCGCGCCTGCTCATGGAGGTCGAGACGGAGCCTCCACTCCTTGTGCCCGCCGGGCAGCAGCCCGTGTGGAGGGACGAGGCTTCCGGCTTCGTCCGCCGTTCGGTCTCACCGCCGCACGCCGGACTGCGCGGCGAGGTGATCGAGGGCAGGCTCGACGCGGGCGCCACCGTCGCGTACGAGGGCCCGCCCGTACCCGGCCTCGAACAGCACCTCTGGGTCCTGGAGGGCGCACTGGAGATCACGGTCCACGGCAGCGTCCACACGGTGGACACCGGTGACTGCCTGCGCTTCCGCCTGCACGGCCCCTCCCGCTTCCACTGCCCCGGTCCGGACCCGGTCCGTTACGCCCTTCTGATCGTCCTCCCGTGACCCAGTCCCCTCCCCCGCCGAGAAAGGCATCTGCGACATGACCGAGATCGTCCCCGTGACCGGCCCCGGACTGGTCACGTACGCCGACGAGCTGGCGGCGCTCCTGGTGGAGACCGTCGAGGGCGGGTCCTCGGTGGGCTTCCTCGCTCCGCTCGACCGCGGTGAGGCCGCCGCGTGGTGGCGGGAGCGAGCGGCGTCCGTCGACGCGGGCCACCACCTGGTGTGGCTCGCCCTCGACGGGGAACGGGTGGCCGGCACCATCGGCCTGATCCGGCCGCCGCTCCCCAACGCCCGCCACCGCGCCGAAGTGGCGAAGCTGATGGTCCGGCCCTCGGCCCAGGGGCGCGGCCTCGGCCGGCGCCTGCTCACGGCCGCCGAGGAGGCGGCCGCCGGGGCAGGCGTGACGCTGCTGGTCCTGGACACCGAGTCGGGCAGCGCCGCGGAACATCTCTACCGCTCGGCGGGCTGGACGGAGTGCGGGTCCATTCCGGATTACGCGGCCGACCCGGCCGGCGTACTCAGGCCGACCACCTTCTACTACAGGACACTGGGCGCCGCCGACGCGCCCGTGGCAGCACAATGAAGACCGACACCACGCGACCGAGGAGTAGCTCCATGACGCTGTACGACATCCCGCTCCACACGCTCACCGGCGAGCCGACGACGCTCGGCGCCTACCGGGGCCAGGTGCTCCTGGTGGTGAACGTGGCCTCCAAGTGCGGGCTCACCCCGCAGTACGAAGGCCTGGAGCGGCTCCAGAAGCAGTACGGCGACCGCGGCCTCACCGTCCTCGGTGTTCCCTGCAACCAGTTCGCGGGCCAGGAGCCGGGCAGCGCCGAGGAGATCCAGAACTTCTGCTCGGCCACGTACGGCGTCAGCTTCCCGCTCCTGGAGAAGCTCGACGTCAACGGTGACGGCCGGCACCCGCTGTACACGGAGCTGACGAAGCTCGCGGACGCCGACGGCTCCGCCGGTGACGTCCAGTGGAACTTCGAGAAGTTCCTGATCTCCCGGGCGGGCGAGCCGGTCGCCCGTATCCGCCCCCGCACCGAGCCGGAGGACTCCGAGGTCGTCGCGGCCATCGAGGCCCAGCTCACGGCAGGGCCGTCCGGCGTCTGAGGACACCCGGAGTCGCGGGCCGCGCGCACGAAGAACCGCGCGGCCCGCAGCCGATCCGCACCGCGCTAGCGGATCTGCATACCGGAGAGCGTGCGCGCGATCACGAGGCGCTGGATCTCGCTGGTGCCCTCGAAGATGGTGTAGATCGCGGCGTCCCGGTGCATCCGCTCCACCGGGTACTCACGGGTGAAGCCGTTGCCGCCGAGGATCTGGACGGCCTGGCCGGTGACCTTCTTCGCCGTCTCGCTCGCGTAGAGCTTCGACATGGAGCCCTCCGCCGACGTGAACGGCTTGCCCGTGGTCGCCATCCAGGAGGCGCGCCAGACCAGCAGGCGGGCCGCGTCGATCTGCGTACGCATGTCGGCTAGCTGGAAGGCGATGCCCTGGTTGTCGATGATCGGGCGGCCGAACTGCGTACGGGTCTTGGCGTAGTCGAGCGCGACCTCGTACGCGGCGCGGGCCGTACCGACGGCCATGGCGCCGACGGCGGGGCGGGAGGCCTCGAAGGTGGCCATCGCGGCGTTCTTGACGCGCTCGCCGCCGCCGGACCTGGCCCGCTCACGCGCCCGGGCCATGCGCTCGTCGAGCTTCTCCTTGCCGCCCAGCAGGCAGCTGCCCGGTACCCGTACGTCCTCCAGAACGACCTCGGCGGTGTGCGAGGCCCGGATGCCGTGCTTCTTGAACTTCTGCCCCTGGGAGAGCCCGGCGGTGTCCGGCGGGACGATGAAGGAGGCGTGCCCCTTGGAGCCGAGCTCCGCGTCGACGACCGCGACGACGACGTGGACGTTGGCGATGCCGCCGTTGGTCGCCCAGGTCTTCGTGCCGTTGAGGACCCATTCGTCCTTGGCCTCGTCGTAGACCGCCCGGGTGCGCATCGCGCCCACGTCGGAGCCCGCGTCCGGCTCGGACGAGCAGAAGGCGGCGACCTTCACGTCGTTCGCGTCGCCGTACATCTGCGGGATCCAGGTGCCGATCTGCTCCTCGGTGCCGTTGGCGAGGACGCCCACGGCCGCCAGGCCCGTACCGACGATGGAGAGGGCGATGCCCGCGTCGCCCCAGAAGAGCTCCTCCATGGCCATCGGGATACCGAGGCCCGTGGGGTCGAAGAACTGCTGGGCGTAGAAGTCCAGGGAGTAGATGCCTACCTTGGCGGCCTCTTGGATGACGGGCCAGGGCGTCTCCTCACGCTCGTCCCACTCCGAAGCGGCCGGCCGGATGACATCCGCCGCGAAGCCGTGGAGCCAGTCCCGGACCTCCTTCTGGTCGTCGTTGAGATCGAGTGTGAACTCGGCCATGTTCCCCTCCATGCGCTGCCGTAAAAAACGTACGTTACTTGCGGTAACTACAGTCTGTTACCGACAAGTAAGCACTGTCAACCACCGCGACTCCGATCCGCGTCATCGCGGAGCAGGGTGTTACGTTGCCCAGGCGTGAAGAAAAGGCATGGCCAGGGGTGGGGAGACACGACATGGAGACCGCACGACAGGCCGAGCGTCAGCGGAGCGCGGCCGAGCGCCGCCGCCGCGAACTGCTCGAGGCCGCGGACCGGGTGGTGCTCAGAGACGGGCCCAAGGCATCGATGAACGCGATCGCCGCGGAGGCCGGGATCACCAAGCCCATCCTCTACCGCCACTTCGGCGACAAGGGCGGGCTCTACCGCGCGCTCGCCAAACGTCACACCGATGCCCTGCTGAGCGCCTTGCGCGCGGCGCTCGACGCGCCCGCCGAGCGCCGCGAGCGGGTCGAGGCGACGCTCGACACCTATCTCGCGGCGATCGAGGCCCGCCCCCAGGTCTACCGCTTCCTGATGCACCCCTCCGACGACGCCGCGCCCTCTCCCGAGCAGGGCTTCGACGTCGGCCGGCACTCGGCCCCGCTGCTGCGCCGTCTCGGCGAGGAGCTGGGCAAGGTGATCGCCGAACGGGTGGATCTCGGTCCCGACAACGAACAGATGGCCCGCATCTGGGGCCACGGAATCGTCGGCATGATGCACGCGGCGGGTGACTGGTGGCTGGGCGACCGCCCCTGCTCACGCGCCCAGTTGGTGCGCAGCCTCGCCGACCTGCTCTGGGGCAGGCTCGCCGAGGCCGGCGACCGGCCCGGCGGCCCCGGCTTCTGAACCGCGCCCCGGCAGGCCCTCAGCCGGCCTGCCCCCACGGCGCCCGCCGGACCGCGCGCAGCGCCCTGGCGCGGCGCAGTCCGGTGAGCCGGTCCGTATAGACGGTGCCTTCGAGGTGATCGCACTCGTGCTGGAGGCACCGGGCGAACCAGCCGGTGCCGGTGATCCGGACCGGTTTCCCGTCGACATCCACCCCTTCGACGACAGCGTGGTCGAAGCGCTCGGTGCCGGACTCCAGACCCGGAAGTGAAAGACACCCTTCCGGTCCGCGTACGGTGATCCCGTCCACCTCGATCAGTTTCGGGTTCACGACATGCCCCAGGTGACGAAGATCATCGTCATCCGGACAGTCGTACACGAACACCTTCAGCGGAACGCCGATCTGGTTGGCGGCGAGCCCGACACCCTGCGCCGCGTACATCGTGGCGAACATGTCCTCGACCAGCCGGGCGAGGGACGGCCCGAATTCGGTGACGTCCTCGCAGGGGCTGTGGAGGACGGGGTCGCCGAAGAGACTCATGGCGCGAATGAGTCCGGAACTGCCGGGGATCGGGCGGTTTCGCATGGCGGCAAGCGTACGTTCCGTCGCGGCCCGCACCTTCCCGTGGTGCCGCGGTGCGGTCGTGGCACCGGACATCGATAGGCTGGGCGCGGACCGATGCAAGGAGGATCTAGGACGATGGCAGGCAACACGGAGCCGTTGTCGCCGCGGGCCAAGCTCGCCGTGACGGCGGGCAAGGCCGCGGCGGCGGTGTCGCGCGCTGCGGGGCGCGGCAGCGGATCGGTGATCGGCGGCCGGGTGGCGCTCAAGCTCGACCCCGACCTGCTGGGGCGGCTGGCGCAGCACCTGGACGTGATCCTCGTGTCGGCGACGAACGGCAAGACGACCACCACCAGGCTGATCGCCGAAGCACTGCGGGCCGCCGGTCCCGTCGTGTCGAACGCGCTGGGCGCCAACATGCCGGCGGGGATCACCTCCGCGCTGGCCGGCGGCTCGGACGCGAAGTACGGCGTGATCGAGGTCGACGAGAAGTACCTCGCCGGGGTCGCCCGCGACACGACACCCAAGGTGATCGCGCTGCTCAACCTCTCGCGCGACCAGCTGGACCGCGCCGCGGAGACCCGGATGCTGGCCGAGAAGTGGCGTGAGGGCCTTTCCGGCTCGAAGGCCGTGGTCGTCGCCAACGCCGACGACCCGCTGATCGTCTGGGCGGCGTCCTCCTCCCCCAACGTGGTGTGGGTCGCGGCCGGTCAGGCGTGGAAGGACGACGCCTGGTCCTGCCCGGCGTGCGGTGGTGTGATGCAGCGCCCCGGCGACGACTGGTTCTGCGGCGAGTGCGGTTTCCGCCGCCCCGCCCCGAGCTGGGCGCTGAACGGCGACTACGTCCTCGACCCGCACGGTTCGGCCTGGCCGATCCACCTCCAGCTGCCGGGGCGCGCGAACAAGGCCAACGCCACCAGCTCGGCAGCGGTCGCCGCCGTCTTCGGTGTGCCGCCGCAGGTCGCCCTGGAGCGCATGTACCAGGTGCAGGCCGTGGCGGGCCGCTACGACGTCGTCACCTTCCTCGGCCGCGAGCTGCGGCTCCTGCTGGCGAAGAACCCGGCGGGCTGGCTCGAAACGTTTTCCCTGATCGACCCGCCGCCCACGCCTGTGATCCTCTCCGTCAATGCCCGGGGCGCGGACGGCACGGACACCTCCTGGCTCTGGGACGTCGACTACACCCAGCTGTACGGCCACCCGATCTTCGTGCTCGGTGACCGCAAGCTGGACCTCGCGGTCCGCCTCGAAGTGGCCGGTCTGGACTTCCGGGTCTGCGAGACCCTGGACGAGGCCGTCCAGCTGGCGCCGCCCGGCCGTATCGAGGTCATCGCCAACTACACCGCCTTCCAGGATCTGCGCCGTCGTGTCGGCAACTGACCCCGGCCCCGGCCCCCTCCGGAGAGGACGAAGCATGAGCAACAACAGCCTGCGGCTGGTGTGGGTCTATCCCGACCTCCTCAGCACCTACGGCGACCAGGGCAACGCCCTCGTGGTCGAGCGCCGGGCCCGGCAGCGCGGTCTCGACGTGCAGCGCGTCGACGTCCGCAGCGACCAGCCGATCCCCACCTCCGGCGACATCTATCTGATCGGCGGCGGTGAGGACCGGCCGCAGCGGCTCGCCGCCGAGCGGCTGCGCCGCGACGGCGGCCTGAGCCGCGCCGCGTCCAACGGCGCGATCATCTTCTCGGTGTGCGCGGGCTATCAGATCCTCGGCCACGAGTTCATCAACGACCTCGGGGAGCGCGAGCCGGGTCTCGGCCTGCTCGACGTCGTCTCCACGCGTGGAGAGGGCGCCCGGTGCGTCGGCGACGTCCTCGCGGACATCGACCCGAACCTCGGTCTGCCGCCCCTGACCGGTTTCGAGAACCACCAGGGCGTCACCCATCTCGGCCCGACGGCGCGGCCGTTCGCCCGGGTCCAGTTCGGCCGGGGCAACGGCACCGGGGACGGCACCGAGGGCGCGTACAACGACACGGTGTTCGGTACGTACATGCACGGCCCCGTGATGGCACGCAATCCGCTGATCGCGGATCTGCTGCTGAAACTGGCGCTCGACGTCAACGCGCTGCCGCCCACAGACGACCGTTGGTACGAGGCGCTGCGCTCCGAGCGGATCGCCGCGGCGACGCAGCCCGCCTGAGGCCTTTTCGGCTCAACTGAGCGGCGTCCAGCAGGCGGACGCCGGGTTCGGTCCCGCCACCCTCCGCCGGTAGGGTGGCGGGGATCAAACCGGACGACGTGGTCCGGTCGTCGGCCCCACGTTGCAAAGGTTTCCCGGGCAATGCGAATTGGTGTGCTCACCTCCGGCGGCGACTGCCCCGGCCTCAATGCCGTCATCCGTTCCGTCGTGCACCGCGCGGTGGTGGACCACGGCGACGAGGTCATCGGCTTCCACGACGGCTGGAGGGGCCTGCTCGAGTGCGACTACCGCAAGCTCGACCTCGACGCGGTCGGCGGCATCCTCGCCCGCGGCGGCACCATCCTCGGCTCCTCGCGGGTCCAGCCGGCCCATCTGCGTGACGGTGTGGAGCGGGCCCGGGGACATGTCTCCGATCTCGGCCTGGACGCCATCATCCCGATCGGCGGCGAGGGCACGCTGAAGGCGGCCAATCTGCTCTCCGAGGCGGGACTGCCGATCGTCGGGGTACCGAAGACGATCGACAACGACATCGCCTCCACCGATGTGACCTTCGGTTTCGACACCGCCGTCGGGGTCGCCACCGAGGCCCTGGACCGGCTGAAGACCACGGCCGAATCGCACCAGCGGGTGCTGATCGTCGAGGTCATGGGCCGGCACACCGGCTGGATCGCCCTGCACTCGGGCATGGCCGCCGGTGCGCACGCGATCGTCGTCCCGGAGCGCCCCTTCGACATCGACGAGCTGACCGCGCTCGTCGGGCAGCGCTTCTCGGCCGGCAAGAAGTTCGCGATCGTCGTGGTCGCCGAGGGCGCGAAGCCGCGCGCGGGCTCCATGGAGTTCGCCCAGGGCACCAAGGACATCTACGGACACGAGCGGTTCGCCGGAGTGGCGACGCAGCTCTCCATCGAGCTGGAGCACCGGCTCGGCAAGGAAGCCCGCCCGGTGATCCTCGGCCACGTACAGCGCGGCGGCACCCCGACCGCGTACGACCGGGTCCTCGCCACCCGCTTCGGCTGGCACGCGGTGGAGGCGGCGCACCGGGGCGAGTTCGGCATGATGACGGCGCTGCACGGCACGGACATCACGATGGTGCCGCTGGCGGCGGCCGTGGAGACCCTGAAGACGGTTCCGGCGGAACGCTACGCCGAGGCCGAGTGCGTGCTCTGACCCGTTCGTGGTCCATGGACTGCCCCCGGCCGCAGCTGCGGCCGGGGGCAGTTCTACTCTGGACCCGGACAAGCGGCACGAATCGGGGACGTCCCCAGCGGGAGTGAACAGATGGACCACAGCGGGCACGGCATGAACATGGATCTGCCGCCGTTCACGCTGGGACGTGGGCTGGAATTCTCCGCGGACCCGTTCTTCCTGACCGGCTGCGTGCTGGCGCTCGTGCTGTACGCGTACGCCGTGCTGCGGCTGCGCAGGCGGGGGGACGGCTGGCCGGTCAACCGGATCGTCTTCTTCGTCGCCGGTGTGCTGTCCATCGCCCTGGTGATGTGCACCAAGCTCAACGACTACGGCATGGTCATGTTCAGCGTGCACATGGTGCAGCACATGGTGATCAGCATGCTGTCGCCGATCCTGCTGCTGCTCGGCGCGCCGATCACCCTGACGCTACGGGCACTGCCGGTCGCCGGACGGGACCGCACCGGACCGCGCGAAGTGCTCCTCATGCTGCTGCACAGCCGCTACATGAAGATCATCACGCATCCGGTGTTCACGATCCCCCTCTTCATCGCGAGTCTGTACGCGCTCTACTTCACCCCGATCTTCGACTTCCTGATGGGATCGAAGCCCGGCCATCTCGCGATGATGCTGCACTTCCTCGCCGTCGGCCTGGTGTTCTTCTGGCCGATCATGGGAATCGACCCGGGCCCGCACCGGCCGGGCTATGTGATGCGGATGCTGGAACTCTTCGCCGGCATGCCGTTCCACGCGTTCTTCGGTATCGCTCTGATGATGGCGAGCCAGCCGATGGTCGAGACGTACAAGAATCCCCCGGCCTCGCTGGGCATCGACGCGCTGAGTGATCAGAACTGGGCGGGCGGTATCGCCTGGGCGTTCAGCGAGATCCCCTCGGTGCTGGTGCTGATCGCCCTGGTATTCCAGTGGTACCGCTCCGAACAGCGGACCGCGAAGCGCTCGGACCGGGCGGCCGACCGGGACGGCGACAAGGAGCTGGCGGCCTACAACGCGTATCTCGCCTCTTTGCAGGCGCGCGGACAGTAGCGCGGAGCGCCCCCACGGGGCGACCATGGGCTCAACGGCCGCGCGGCCGGTGAGGAGCGTGCGCGCATGTCCGGTTCCGTGAAGACCATGGGAGTGCTCACCATCGGGGCGCTGGTTGCCGTGACGGCATACACAGTGGCCCTGGGGAGCAACGGCTGGCTCTGGTTCGGCTGGGTGGTGCTGGGCCTGGCGACGCTGGGCATGGCGGCCACACGGGAGAGCTGATCCGCTTGGGCGGGAGCGGTGCGCCACCGGGCCGAAGCCTCGCACCGGCGTGGTGACCGGTCAGTACGGGCCCGCCCCTCTCGGGGGCGCCCTAGACTGTCGGTCTCCCAGCACCACGATGACCTGGCACGACACAGCCCTGAGCCGACCGGCAGAGCGAGGTGCACCCTCCGTGTTCTATTACGTCCTGAAATACGTTGTGCTGGGGCCCGTGCTGCGCCTCTTGTTCCGGCCGCGTATCGAGGGCCTGGAGCACATCCCCGAGGACGGGGCGGCCATCGTCGCCGGCAATCACCTGTCGTTCTCCGACCATTTCCTGATGCCCGCGATCATCAAGCGGCGCATCACTTTTCTCGCGAAGGCGGAGTACTTCACGGGGCCCGGCCTCAGGGGCCGGCTGATCGCCGCGTTCTTCCGCAGCGCGGGGCAGATCCCGGTGGACCGCTCCGGCAGGAACGCGGGACAGGCAGCGCTCCGCGAAGGGCTCCGCGTACTGGCCAAGGGCGAGCTGATGGGGATCTACCCGGAAGGCACCCGGTCGCACGACGGACGGCTGTACAAGGGCAAGGTCGGGGTCGCGGTGATGGCGATCACGGCGGGGGTGCCGGTGGTCCCGTGCGCGATGGTCGGCACCTTCGAGATCCAGCCCCCCGGCCAGGCCGTCCCGCGGATCAAGCAGGTCACGATCCGGTTCGGTGAGCCGCTCGACTTCTCCAGGTACGCGGGTATGGCGGACCAGAAGGCGGCGATCCGGGCCGTCACGGACGAGATCATGTACGCGATCCTCGGTCTGTCCGGCCAGGAGTACGTCGACGAGTACGCGGTCAAGGTGAAGGCCGCGGAGGCGGACCAGCCGAAGAAGTTCCCCCGGCTGCGGCGCTGACCTCGAATCTGCGCTCAGCGAAGGTTCCTGGTCCGTCGGCGGCCCGCCCTCTAGCGTCTCCCCCATGACCAGAGGAAACGCATTCGTGCTCGGCGCGACGGGACAGATCGGGCGGGTGGCCGTCACGGCCCTCGCCGAGGACGGCTGGGAGGTGACCGCCGCCTCGCACGGCGGCGGCCGGGACGACACCTGGGCGGACGGCGTGCGCACGGTGCGCCTCGACCGGGACGAGGACGGGGCACTCGCGGCGGCACTGGGCGAGGGCTGTGACGTCCTGGTCGACATGGTGGCGTTCGGCGGGGCGCACGCCCGGCAGCTGACCGGTCTCGCGGACCGCATCGGTTCGGCGGTGGTCATCTCCAGCGGCGCGGTGTACGAGGACGAGCAGGGCCGCAGCTTCGACACCCAGGAACGTCCGGACGGCGGCCCCCACTATCCGCTGCCGATCCCGGAGTCCCTCACCACCGTGGCTCCGGGCGACGCGACGTACGCGACACGCAAGATCCGCCTGGAGCGCGAGCTGCTGGCCGCCGAGGACTCCCTTCCGGTGACGCTGCTGCGGGCCGGAGCCATTCACGGGCCCTTCTGCCGCACCCCGCGCGAGCTGTACTTCGTGAAGCGCGCGGTGGACGGCCGGGCGCGCCGGGTGCTGGCCTACGGCGGCACCAGCCGCTTCCATCCCGTCCATGTGTCCAATGTGGCGGAGCTGATCCGCCTCGCCGCGCTGCGGCCCGGCAGCCGGGTGCTGAACGCGGCGGACCCCGAGGCTCCGACGGTCGCCGAGATCGGTGCGGCGGTCGACGAGGTGCTCGGCAGGAAGTCGGAGACCGTGCTGCTGGCGGGCGCACCCGCGCCCGGCCGGGTCGGGGAGACCCCGTGGAGCGCCCCGCACGACATCGTGTACGACATGGCGGCGGCGGAGCGGGAGCTCGGCTACCGGCCGGTGACCGGCTACGTGGAGTCCCTGCCGGAGACCGTGGCCTGGCTCGCCGAGCGGCTCGACGGCCGGGACTGGACGGAGGCGTTCCCGAAGATGGCGCGGAACTACGGCGACATCTTCGACTACGCGGCGGAGGACGCCTGGCTGGAGCAGTACGACCGGGGAGTGTGAGGCCCGGGCAGGGCGAAGGGGCGGCCGGATGTGCGTCCGGCCGCCCCCTGCCCCGTAACGGGTGTGCTTACGGCTTCGGTGTGGCGTGCGGGGCGCACGTCACGTCGTGCCGGTCGGTCTCCCCGGTGAGCAGGTAGGTGTCCACCCGCTCGTTGACGCAGGGGTTGAGCAGGCCCGTGACACCGTGCGAACCGGCGTCCTTCTCGGTGATGAGACGCGAGCCCTTGAACCGCTTGTGCAGCTCGACGGCGCCCCCGTACGGGGTGGCGGCGTCACGCGTGGCCTGCACGATCAGCACGGGCGGCAGGCCCTTGCCGGTCTTGACCTCCAGCGGCGTCTGCTGCTTGGCCGACCAGGTCGAACACGGCAGGTTCATCCAGGCGTTGGCCCAGGTCATGAACGGGTAGTCCTTGTGGAGCCGGGTGTTGTCCCGGTCCCACCGCTGCCAGTTCGTGGGCCACTTGGCGTCCGCGCACTCGACGGCCGTGTAGACGGCGTTGCCGTTCTCCGAGGACGCGTTGCCCGCGAGGTCCGACATGTCGGGGCCCGCGGCGTCGACCAGTGCCTGGGTGTCGCCGCCCCGGTACGCGCTCCAGACCCGGGCGACGGGCGCCCAGCTGGAGTCGTAGTACGGAGCGCTCTGGAAGAAGCCGATGAGCTCGGCGGGGCCGACGACCCCGCCGATCGGGTCCTTCTTCGCGGCGGCGCGCAGTTCGAGCCACGCCTGCTCGACCTTCTCCGGGGTGGAGCCGATGTGGAAGGTGGCGTCGTTCTGGGCGACCCACGCCTTCCAGTCGTTCCAGCGGGTCTGGAAGGCGATGTCCTGGTTGAGGTTGGCCTCGTACCAGATGTTGTCCTTCGCCGGGTCGACCACGCTGTCGACGACCATGCGGCGCACATGGGTCGGGAAGAGCGTGCCGTAGACCGCACCGAGGTAGGTGCCGTAGGAGACGCCCAGGAAGTTGAGCTTCTTCTCACCGAGCGCGGCGCGGATGACGTCCAGGTCGCGCGCGGTGTTGGGTGTGGTCATGTGCGGCAGCATGTCGCCGCTGCGCTCGGCGCAGCCGTCCGCGTACTCGGCGGCCAGCTTGCGCTGGGCGCGCTTGTCGGCCTCGTTGTCCGGGACCGGGTCCGCCTTCGGGGCCTTGACGAACTCCTGCGGGTCGATGCAGGAGATCGGCGCCGAGTGGCCGACACCGCGCGGGTCGAAGCCCACGAAGTCGTACGCCTTCGAGGTGTTCACCCAGAGCGGGTTCTTCGTGACGACCCTGTTCGGGAACCTGAGCCCCGAACCGCCGGGACCGCCCGGGTTGTAGACGAGGGCGCCCTGGCGCTCCGCCGCGGTGCCCGTGCTGACGGCCCGGTCCACGGCCAGCTTGATCTTCTTGCCGTTCGGCTTGGCGTAGTCGAGCGGGACGGTCACCCAGCCGCACTGGATGGGCTTGGAGAGCGCCCAGTCCGCGGGACAGTCCTGCCAGTCGATACCCGCCTGTGCAGCCCGTGCCGCGGCGAGCTTGACGCCGAATGCCTCGGAGCCGCTGTGGTGGCGCCCGTCGGCGCTGGCCGCCGGTGCGGCTATCGCGCCCGCTATGAGCGTGCCCGCGATCAGAGTGCCGGCCGAACCGAGCACTGCTGTGCGTCTCAAGTGGAACCTCCCCCATATCCGATGCGCCGCGGGTGGCGGCGCGGTTCATCGGGACTTCCGGCAGATCCTTTCGTCTGTGGGGTTCCTGGCAACAGGGCGTACACGTGTTTCTTTACCGAACCAATAACCGGTGACGTGTGTCCCGCTCAGCGAACTCCCCCTCGGCCGCCGCCTTCCAGCTCGTGCAGGGCGTCGTCCAGGACTCCGCGCAGGAGCCGTGCGTCGGCCGCTACGGCGGTCACCAGCACGGCTGGTCCGGCGAGCCGGGTGAGTGCGGCGGTCGGCGAGAGCAGCCGGGACTCCGGGCACGCCTCCTCGAACTCCGGGTCCACGACCAGGAGCTGTCCGACGGCCCGGTGCCCGCCGAGCACGGCCCCGCCGTCCCAGCCGCCGGGCGCGCCCGGCCCGTAGGCGAGTTGCTGGTCCAGCAGCGGCCGGCCGGCCCGGCGCACGGTGAGCCGGGTGGTGAGGGTGCCGGTCGTCTCGCCGTGCCGGCCGAGGATCTGCTCCTCGCGCAGCACCAGACGGGCGGAGGCGGCGAGTTCCACCCGGGTGGTCATCCGCAGCTCGCTGCCGTACGCGGAGACGAGCTGCTCCGGAAGCCAGCGGAGGTCCGCCTCCTCCCCCACGGTCAGCCGCACGTCGTACGTCGCGTGCCCGGCGTCCCGCGTCGCTCCGGGCAGGGCGACGGTGGCGGCCGCCGAGTCGACGGTCAGTCGCGCGCCGTCCCCGATGTCCGCCTCGACGGCGAGCCGGTCACCGCCGAGCGGCGCGGTCATGGCGCCGACGACGGTGACACGGGCGTACGGGGCGAGGGCTGACCTGGTGCGGCGCAGGGCGAGTGGTCCGCTGCTCTCCAGCACGGGGAGAGCCGTGGCGCCCCTGCCGTCGGGGATCGCGGTGATGCGGGCCGTGGCCTGGACGCTCATGCGGTCCAGGCGGCGAGCTGTGCGCGCACCCAGTCGGCGACGGGGCGGACGCCGTCACCGGACGTCAAGGAGGTGAAGACGACGGGGAGTTCGCCGCGCTGCTCGGCGGCGTCACGGGCCATCCGGCCCAGGTCCGAGCCGACGTAGGGGGCGAGGTCGGTCTTGTTGACGACGAGGAGGTCGGCGGTGGTGACGCCGGGGCCGCCCTTGCGGGGGATGTCGTCGCCGCCCGCCACGTCGATGACGAAGACCTGTGCGTCCACCAGGCCCCTGGAGAAGGTGGCGGTGAGGTTGTCGCCGCCGGACTCGACCAGGATGAGGTCGAGCGGGCCGACCGCGTCCTCCAGGTCCTCGACGGCTTCGAGGTTGGCGGAGATGTCGTCGCGGATCGCGGTGTGCGGGCAGGCTCCGGTCTCGACGGCCTGGATGCGCTCGGGCGGGAGCACGGCGTTGCGGAGCAGGAAGGCGGCGTCCTCGCGGGTGTAGATGTCGTTGGTGACGACGGCGATGGAGAGCTGGTCGCGCAGGGTGCGGCAGAGGGCGGCGACGGTCGCGGTCTTGCCGGAGCCGACCGGGCCTCCGAGTCCGATGCGCAGGGCGCGCCGGGTGCCGTCGGGCCGTGCGGCGTCGGCGCTCACGGCTGCCGGGCCGTCGTGGGTGTGGTCGAGATGCATGGGGGCGGCTCCTGGGAGTGCGGTTACGAGGCGAAGAGGCGGACCGGCCAGGCGGCGTGCGCCTCGGCGGTGATGTCGAGCAGGGGCGCGGAGGCGGCGGGCAGGGCGTCGAGGCCGCGGCGTGCCGCGACGGCGGCCTGCTCGGCGACCCGGTCGAGCTCGGGGGCGAGGCGGGCGAGGACGGCGGTGGCCTCGAAGGGGTCGAGGGAGAGCAGCCGGACGACCGCGGTGGCCGGCCCGCTGACCGTCTCGTACGCGACGCAGTGCGCGGCGTCCTCGGGGGCGAGTCCCGCGGCCCGTGCGGTGAGGCCGAGGACGACGGGCTGGTGGGCGCCGCGTGGCCGGGCTGCGGCGAGCGCGGCCAGTTCGGGGCTGGGCCAGGTGGCCCGCGCGGCCCGCATCAGCTGACGCCCGAGCTTGCGGGCGACGGCCCGCAGGGCGGGTGAGGGAGTACGGGCATCGGCGGCCTCGTCGAGCGCGAGCGGGTCGAGGCCGTGGGCGGCCGCCGCGGCGAGTGCGGCGGAGGTGAGTCCGGTGGTGTGGAGCCGGCCCCGGCAGAAGTCGGCGAGGTCGTCGGCGTTACGGATGCGTCCTTCCTTGACGGCCGGTTCGGCTCCGCCGGAGTGGGCGTGGCCACCGGCGGGGAACCGGCCGTCGGCGAGGACGAGCAGCGCTGCGCGCGTCATGGGTGACTCTCGATCAGGGCGGCAGGAGGTATCAGAAGAGGAAGTAGCGCTGGGCCATGGGGAGTTCGGCCGCCGGTGACGGCACGACCGGCTCGCCGTCGATGGTGACGGCGAAGCTGTCCGGGTCGACCTGGACGCGCGGAAGCGCGTCGTTCTCCCGCATGTCCGCCTTGGTGACTCCCCGTGTGCTGGTGATCGGCACGAAGCGTTTGCCGAGACCGAGGCGTTCCGGCAGCCCGTCCTCGATGGCGGCGCCCGCCACGAAGTTGAACGAGTTGGCGGCCGGCGCGCGGCCGAGTGCGCCGAACATCGGCCGGGGCATCACCGGCTGCGGAGTGGGGATGGAGGCGTTGGCGTCGCCCATCTGCGCGTAGGCGATCTGACCGCCCTTGATGACCGTCTGCGGTTTGACGCCGAAGAACGCGGGGTCCCAGAGGACGAGGTCGGCGAGCTTGCCGGTCTCGACGGAGCCGATCTCCCGGTCCAGCCCCTGGGCCACCGCGGGATTGATGGTGTATTTGGCGACATAGCGACGGATACGGCGGTTGTCGGCCCGCCCGTCGCCCGGCAGGGCGCCGCGCCGCTTCTTCATCACGTGCGCCGTCTGCCAGGTGCGCATGACGACTTCGCCGATGCGGCCCATCGCCTGGGCGTCGGAGGAGATGATCGAGATCGCGCCGAGGTCGTGGAGGATGTCCTCGGCCGCGATGGTCGAGGGCCTGATCCGCGACTCGGCGAAGGCCAGGTCCTCCGGCACGGCCGGGTTGAGGTGATGGCAGACCATCAGCATGTCGAGGTGTTCCTCGATGGTGTTGACGGTGTGCGGCCGGGTGGGGTTGGTGGAGCTCGGCAGGATGTACGGCTCCGAGACGACGGTGATGATGTCGGGAGCGTGCCCTCCTCCGGCACCTTCGGTGTGGTACGCGTGGATCGAGCGTCCGGCGATGGCGGCGAGGGTGTCGGCGACGAAGCCGGCCTCGTTGAGGGTGTCCGTGTGGATGGCGAGCTGGGCGCCGCTCTCCTCGCACACCTTCAGACAGGCGTCGATGACGGCGGGCGTGGCCCCCCAGTCCTCGTGGATCTTGAACCCGAGTGCTCCGCCCCGGAGTTGGGCGCGCATCGCGTCGGCGGACATCGTGTTGCCCTTGCCGAGCAGCCCGATGTTGACCGGGTAGGCCTCCAGCGCCTCGAACATCCGGGCAAGGTGCCAGGCGCCGGGGGTGACGGTGGTGGCCTTCGTGCCCTCGGCCGGTCCGGTGCCGCCGCCCACGAGCGTGGTGACACCGGCGGACAGCGCCTGGTCGACGATGGTCGGCGAGATGAAGTGGACGTGCGCGTCGACGGCGCCCGCGGTCAACAGCTTGCCGTTGCCCGCGATGATCTCGGTCTCGGGGCCGATGACCAGATCGGGGTGCACCCCGTCCATGGTGTCGGGGTTGCCGGCCTTGCCGATCCCGGTGATCCGGCCGTCCCTGATGCCGATGTCCGCCTTGACGATGCCCCAGTGGTCGATGACAACGGCGCCGGTGATCACGGTGTCGGGAGCGCCTTCGGCCCGGCTGGTGCGAGCCTGGCCCATCGACTCGCGGATCACCTTCCCGCCGCCGAACACCGCTTCGTCACCGGCGCGCCCGGGGCCGCCCGAGCGGTCTTCCTCGATCTCGGCGAACAGATCGGTGTCGGCGAGCCGGATGCGGTCGCCGGTGGTGGGTCCGAACAGGTCGGCGTAGACCGCGCGGTCGAGCTCAGGCATCGAGGGCACCTCCGGTTTCGCCGCGCAGGCCGGGGACGACGCGCAGACCTGCGAGCGGGACGAGTTCGACGTCGACGGGAATGCCCGGCTCGAAGCGGACGGCGGTTCCGGCGGCGATGTGGAGCCGCTGCCCGCGGGCGGCGGCCCGGTCGAAGTCCAGGCCGGGGTTGGCCTCGGCGAAGTGGTAGTGCGAGCCGACCTGGACGGGCCGGTCTGCGGCGTTGAGGACGGTGAGGCGGGTGACGGCACGGCCTTCGTTGAGCGGAACGGTGCCGTCCGCGTACAGGATCTCTCCGGGAATCATCGCGGCGCTCCCCCGTCAGACGATCGGGTCGTGGACGGTGACGAGCTTGGTTCCGTCCGGGAACGTGGCCTCGACCTGGACGTCGTGGATCATCTCGGGGATGCCTTCCATGACGTCGTCACGTGTCAGCAACTTACGGCCGGAGGCCATCAGTTCGGAGACCGTACGACCGTCACGCGCACCCTCCAGCAGATGTGCGGTGATCAGCGCGACGGCCTCCGGGTGATTGAGCCGCAGCCCGCGTGCCCGGCGCTTCTCCGCCACATCGGCGGCCACATGGATGAGCAGACGCTCCTGCTCGTGCGGGGTCAGTTGCACGCTTCCACCTCTTCGTCTTCCGCCCAGTACCTGTCCTGGACGCAGCGGGACCCTATCCGCCTTCAACAAGTTGTTGATCTTGATTCGGGGTCCTGCGGCGAGGTATTGCACGTTAGGGCGGAAGTTTTTCCGGCGCGTTAACTGGCCCTTTGCACATCCATGGACATCAGGCCCCGCAGGCCGTCCTCCAGGACCTCCGACTCCATGTCCCCGAACAGCGCCAACTGGACGATGAAACCCTGGGCCGTCGCGATCAGCGTGCGGACGACGCGGTCGGTGGGCAGCTCCGTGCGAAGCATGCCGTTGGCGCGGTACGCGTCGACGAGCTCGGCCCAGGCCTCCCGGAGGCCGCCGTACGCCTCGCCGAGCGTGCGGCCGAGCCGTTCACTGCGCAGGGCCTCCGACCAGACCTGCACGATCAGACCCGCGTACGCCTGCCGGTCGAGGCCGAACTGACCGCCGGAGAAGACGCTGCGGGTGACCCGGCCGATGAGCACGTCCGGCGTGGGCGGCGGAGTGGTGCGGGCCGCCTCATCGAAAGCGTGGCGCACCCCGCCGATCGCCTCTCCGGCGATGGCCGCGATCAGGTCGTCCTTGCCGGTGAAGTAGCGGTAGACAGCCCCGGCCGAGAGCCCGACCTCCTTCAGCACGTCCTGCATCGAGGTGCCGTGGAAGCCGTCGCGGGCGAAGCAGCGGGCCGCGCCCTGGAGGATCTGGCGGCGACGGGCGTCTAGGTGTTCCTGGGATACACGAGCCATGCCCTCAACTTAAAACGAACGTTCCTTCTTGACAAGCCGCAGGTGTCGGCGTGACAGTGAGTATCTAAAACGAACGATCCTTCTCTATAACCCTCCGGTTGGAGGCCTCCTCATGCCTCACGCGCCTCTCACCGCCACCGAGCGCAACCGCCGCACCGTGGCGGTGATCCTTCTCGTCCCCATGGTGGTGGCCCTGGCCCTGTGGGCCTTCGCCTGGCCTGCCGCCCGCATCGCCCCACGCGATCTCCCCGTCGGTATCGCCGGGACCGCCCCCGCGGCCGACCAGCTCCAGGAGCGGATCGAACAGCGCGCGGGCGCGTTCGAGATCCACCGTTACGCGGACGAGGCCGCGGCCCGCGCGGCGATCGAGGACCGGGTCGTATACGGCGCCGTCGTCGCCGCACCCACCGGCCCCCGGCTGCTCACCGCTTCCGCGGCCGGCCCCGTGGTGGCCCAGCTGCTCCGCGAGGCCGTCGCCTCCTCGGCGCCGCCCGGCACCGGCCTCCAGGTCACCGATGTCGTGAAGGCCCCGGCGAACGATCCGCGCGGCAGCGCCCTCGGCGCGAGCACCCTGCCCCTGGCCCTCGCCGGGGTCTCGGCCGGAGCCGTCGTGACCCTCCTTGGCCTGCGAGGCGCCCGGGCCGCCTTCGCCCTGACCGGCGCGTCGGCGCTGGTCGGCATCACCGCCGCGGCCCTGGCGCACAGCTGGCTCGGTGTACTGACCGGCGACTGGTGGACCGAGGCCGGCGTGCTGGCGCTGACCGTACTGGCCATAGGCGCGGTCGTGGCCGGGCTCGCCGCACTCCTGGGGCCGAAGGGCATCGGCCTCGGCGCGCTCCTCATGGTGCTGCTCGGCAACTCGTTCTCCGGCGTCACCAGCGCACCCGAGATGCTTCCCGACCCCGTCGGCACGATCGGCCAGTGGCTGCCGCCGGGCGCGGGCGGATCGCTGCTGCGGTCGGTCGCGTTCTTCGACGGCAGCGCGGCCGGTGGCCCGGTGCTGACCCTCGCACTGTGGTCGGCGGCCGGCCTGACCGCCGTCGTCCTGAGCGGACGGCGCCGCGGCAGGAACGAGGCCACCCCGGCGGTCGCCGCACCCGAGCCCGCCCTGACGCACTGAGCCCTCGATGCACTGAGCCGTCAGGCTCTGGGCCGTGAGGCGCTGACGCCCTGACGCGCACGCGAAGCCGCCGTGCACCCCCGCCGTAGCGGACGGGGGTGCACGGCTCTTTCGTGTGCGCGGGGTGTACGCGAAGGGGTCAGCCGTCCCGGTCGTCGTGACCGCGGTGCTCGGCGGCGATACCGAAGCTGCGCCGTTCGCCCGGAGCGGACGTGATGGAGCGGATCGAGGACACCGAGCGGATCACCTGTTCCTCCGCAGCGGCTTCCTCTTCCTCAAGTCGCCGCAGGTCAGCGGCAGAAACGAGTGCGACGAGCGGCTTTCCGTGCCGTGTCACGACCACGCGTTCCCCGCCGTAGACGACGCGGTTGATCAGTTCGGCGAGCTCCGCCCGGGCTTGCGTCACCGGAATCTCGTAGGCCATAGTCCCCATCATAACCTTGTGTACGTCCTGTACATTTTTTACAAGGAGGACCTCGCCATGATCCGCCCCGCCGCTCGTTACGTACTGCCGGAGTTCACCGAACGCACCGCGACGGGAACCCGGACCCTCGACCCGTACTCGAAGCTGCTGTCCGAGCGGATCGTCTTCCTGGGCACGCCCGTGGACGACACCGCGACGACCGACCTCATCGCTCAGTTCATGTACCTGGAGCACGCGGAGCCCGACCGGCCGATCTCGCTGTACATCAACTCCCCCGGCGGCTCGTTCACCGCCATGGCCGCGATCTACGACACGATGCAGTACCTCACCTGCGAGGTGGAGACCTTCTGTCTCGGTCAGGCCGGTTCCTCCGCGGCCGTTCTGCTGGCGGCCGGCGCGCCCGGCCGGCGACATGCCCTGCCCGGCGCCCGGGTAGTCATTCAGCAGCCCTCCCTGCCCGAGGCCGTGCGGGGCCAGCCCTCCGATCTGGAGATCGAGGCACGGGAGTTGATGCGCGTGCACGAGATGCTCACGGGAATGCTGGTCCGGCACACCGGCCGGTCCGCGGAGCAGGTCGCCGCCGACCTCGACCGGGACACCATCCTCGACGCCGCTGCCGCCAAGGCGTACGGGCTGGTGGACCACGTCATGGAGAACCGCAGTCCGTCCCAGCCGCCGCACACCGTGAGGTGAACCGCCGATGCCGCCACCGGAGTTCCCGCCGCTCCCCGCGCTGACCCGCGCCGAGGGGGAGTTCATCGACCGCTACCTGGAAGTGCTCGACCAACTGGGCCGGATCAATCCGGCGCGCGGCAGCGACACCTACAGCGCGCTCCGCGCGGCGCAGGCACTGGCCTCCCGGGCCGGAGCGCTGCGCGACGCGCTCGCCTCCATGCACGAGCGGGGCGAAACGCAGATCCACGCCGGCACCTTGGCGCGGGCGTTGCGGGTGCTCGACGGGGAGCGGCGCGCGGAGCGGGTCACCGTACCCCCCGTCGGCGCCAGTTGACCGACCGCTCCCCCGACTCCCCTTCGCGACCGGTTCTTCGGGCGCACCCGTCCGACACGCCCGATCCTCGTACCGAATTTCCTCGCTCGTTCGGCGTAGGCCGTCCCCCTCACGAAGGACAGCTCAACTTGCGCAAAGCGAGTGGAGTGTGAGCGGAATTCAGCGCTCCGCCGCTGGTACGAGGCGGGCCGGGGAGCCGGTCTCCCGACTCAAATCCTCCCTGTCCACCCGAATGGATCAGTCGTGATGAGCCTCACATAACACCGTTTCAGCTCGGAAAACCGGCACTGAGTGAGTCAAGATCCCTGGGACGACAAGCCCCCGCCACCGCGGCGGGGCGGTCCGGGCGGACGCCGAGTCCTGCCGCTGTCCGGATGACTGGTCGACAGGAGTGGATCGGCAGGAGTGGAGGACCCGAGCACAACGGGTCGACCGGGAGACCGGCCGTCCCTCGGGGTGAAGCCGCCAAGCGCGGCCGGGCAACTTCGCCAGCCCGAACCCGACAGGTCATCCTTCACAGGCGGCTGACGAAGGGTTGCGCATGTCTGCGCAGGTTCATGTCCCGTCACTTCTCGCCCGGGCCGGTACGGCCTCGGTACTCACTCTCGCCATCGGCACCACCATGCTGGCCCCGGGCATCGTGAACGATGCCGAGGCCGCCACCCATTCGACGAAGGCGCTCAGCATCGCCGCCTCGAAGAAGGGTGCACCCTACAAGTACGGTGCCGCGGGCCCCCGCCGCTTCGACTGTTCGGGGCTGACGCTGTACTCGTTCAAGAGGGTGGGCAAGAAGCTTCCCCGCACGGCGCAGCAGCAGTACAACAAGACCCGCCACATCTCCTCGTCGCAGCGCAAACGCGGCGATCTGGTCTTCTTCCATTCCGGGCGCAGCGTCTACCACGTGGGCATCTACGCCGGCCACGGCCGGATCTGGCACTCCCCGAAGTCCGGGTCGGTCGTGCGCCTGGAGCGGATCTGGTCCAAGAGCGTCTGGTACGGACGGGTGCGCTGACCGGCGCCCCTGCTGCCTCAGTGCAGCAGGGGCCCACCCACCAGCACGAGTCCCAGCGCGGTGAGTGCCGCGCCGCTGCCGCCCTCGATCGCCCTGGCGGTACGCGGCCGGCGCAGCCACCGGCCGAGCCGGTCCACGAGCAGGGCCACGGCCGGGAACCAGATGAGCGCCAGCAGTACGACGACGGCCGCGAGCAGCAGCGTCCTCGGCAGGGGCGGTTCGCCGTCGGGCACGAACTGGGGCAGCAGGCTGAGGAAGAGCACGGGCGCCTTGGGGTTCAGGGCGTTGGTCAGGAATCCCTGCCGCAGCGAGCGCCCGAGCGCTTCGGGGCTCGCCCCCGGTGCCGTGTCCTGATCCGCCCCGGCCGTAGCCGGCCGCCGCCGTATCGCGTACAGCGCGCTCAGTCCGAGGTAGAGCACATACGCGCCGCCGAGCAGCTGGACGGTGCGGAAGAGCACGGGCATCGCCACCAGCACAGCGGCGAGGCCCGCCACGGCGAGCGCGGTGTGCACCAGCAGCCCCCCGGCGACGCCCAGCGCGGTGGCCACTCCGGCCCGGCGCGAGGCCAGGGCATTGCGTACGACCACGGTGAAGTCGGCGCCCGGCAGCGCCACCATTCCCGCGGCGACTCCGATGAAGGCCAGCAGTTGTGCGTCCATGGGTACACCATGGACCGGCCGGGCCTTTAGCGTGTACTTGCAATCTTCTGGGTCTGCCTAAAGGAACGCTTAATGTACGACCCGACACGCCTGGCGGCGCTGGTGGCGGTCGCCGAGGCCGGTTCGATCACGCGGGCCGCGGCCCGGCTGGGCTACACGGCCCCCGCGCTCTCGCAGCAGCTGGCCAAACTGGAGCGGGAGGCCGGTGCGGAGCTGTTGGTGCGCCACCACCGCGGCGCACGGCTCACCGCGGCCGGTGAGCTGCTGGCGGGTCGGGCCCGGCGGGTCCTGGACGAGATGGACCAGGCGCGCCACGAGCTGGCGCGGCTCTCCGGGCTGTCCGGCGGGCGGCTGAGGGTCGCCACGTTCACCACGGCCGGCATCCACCTGCTGCCTCCGGTGCTGAGCGCCTTCCGCCGTGCCCATCCGGACGTCGAGCTGACCGTCACGGATCTGGAGCCGCCCGGCGGGGTCGCCGCCGTGGCCTCGGGCGAGGTGGACCTCGCGCTGACGCACGCGTACGAACCGGCGGTCGCCGATCCGCCCCCCGCGGGGGTGGTTGTCGAACCGCTGCTGGTCGAGGAGCTGGTCCTGATCACCGCCGTCGGGCAGGTCCTCTCGGAGGGCACGGGGCGGCTGCCGGTCACCGAGCTCGCCGGCCGCCCCCTGATCAGCAGCGCGCCGACGCATCCGCCCCGGCGCGGTGTGGAGAGCGCCCTGGCCGAGGCGGGGGCGACGCCGGCCGTGGTCTGCGAGTCCCCCGGCTACGCGCTGGTGTGCGCTCTGGTCAGCGCGGGGCTCGGGGCGGCGGTGGTACCGGAGATGGTCGCAGCGATGTCCCCGACGCCGGTGGCGGTGCGCCGGCTCGACCCTCCGGCCTTCCGCCGGACCATTTCCGTGGTGCACCGCGGTGACCGGGCGACCGCGGCGGCGGCGACGCTGACGGCGCTGTTGCGCAGCGGCTTCGGCCGCGCGGCCGCAGCGCAGTGATGGACCGTTTCCTCCGGGGTCAGCTCTGGACCGGGACGGTCCACGGCAGCGCGATCGAGACCGTCTTGCCCCCTTCGGCCGTGGGACTGACCGTGAGCCGCCCGCCGCACTCCTTGGCCAGACAGCGGATGATGACCATGCCGCGCCCGTTGTCCTGCTGGACGGCCACGGGCAGCCGGCGGGGCCAGCGAGGGTGACTGTCCGTCACCCCCACGTACAGCTCCTCGTCCCGGTCGAGCCGGAGTTCCACGGTGAACGTGGGCGACTGGCCCAACGTGTGCTGCACGGCGTTGGTGGCCAGTTCGGAGACGATCAGGCGGATGCTGTCGGCGAACTCGGCGTCGTCCGGGAGGCCCCACTCGGTGAGTACCCGGGCCACATATCTGCGCGCCGAGGAGACCGAGACCGGATCGCTCGGCAGAGTGACGGATGCTTCTTGATGGTCTGCCATGGCGGCGCCGTCCCTTCCCGGCCCGGCCGACACGAGATCGGCCAGGGTTGTGCTTCGCGCCAGATTGACACTGATGCTGCCCTCTGTAACGACGTTGCACCAAGATATGCAGATATCTGTCGCTCAAAGCGGTGAACTCCGCCGCGGGACGGTGGCGCTTCTCCGCGGCGGCCCGGGTGGCCTCCCGTTTCAGCCGGGCTGAACCGACGCGCCATCGGGAGCGGTCCGTACGATCGTGGCCACCGCTGCCGAGATCTGCTCCGCCGTCAGATCGGCCCGGGCGGTCAGCCGCAGCCGGGAGATCCCGTCCGGCACCGACGGGGGCCGGAAGCAGCCCACCGCGATTCCGGCGGCGCGGCAGTCGGCCGCCCAGCGCACCGCGGCGTCCGCGGACGGCGCACGGACCGCCACCACCGCGGCGTCGGGACGGGCCGCCGTGAGCCCGGCGGCGGTCAGCCGTTCGTGCAGGGCCGTGGCCACCGCGCGGGCCAGGCCGGCCCTTTCCGGTTCACGCCTCAGCAGGTCCAGGGCTCCCAGGGCGCCGCCGGCAGCCGCCGGGGCGAGTCCGGTGTCGAAGATGAACGTACGGGCGGTGTTGATCAGGTGGTCGATGACCCGGGCCGGTCCGAGGACCGCCCCGCCCTGGCTGCCCAGGGACTTGGACAGGGTGAGGGTGGCGACGATCCCCTCGCCGCCCGCGAGTCCGACGGCGGCGAGCGCACCGCGCCCGCCTTCCCCGAGGACGCCCAGCCCATGTGCGTCGTCGACCAGCAGTGCGGCGTTCTCCGCCCGGCACGCGTCGGCGAGCTCCGTCAGCGGAGCGGCGTCACCGTCCACCGAGAAGACCGAGTCGGTCACGGCCAGCGCCCGTCCGTCGTGCGCGTGCAGCGCCTTGCGCACGGCGTCGGGCTCCGCGTGCGGCACGACGGACGTCGCCGCCCGGGAGAGCCGGCACCCGTCGACGATCGATGCGTGGTTGCCCGCGTCGGAGACGATCAGGGAGCCGTGGCCCGAGAGCGCGGTGAGGGCGGCGAGGTTGGCCGCGTAGCCGGAGGAGAACACCAGGGCCGCCTCGAATCCGCAGAACGCGGCGAGTTCGCGTTCGAGTGCGGCGTGCAGGGCGGTGGAACCGGTGACGAGTCGCGATCCGGTGGCGCCCGCGCCCCATCGCAGCGCCGCGTCGGCGGCCGCGGCGGTGACCTCGGGGTGCCGGGTGAGGCCCAGATAGTCGTTGCTCGCGAGGTCCAGCAGTTCCGTTTCCGCGGGTCGCGGCCGCAGCGTGCGGACGAGTCCGGCGGCGGCACGGCGACGGGCCTCGGCGTCGATCCAGTCGAACGGGGCGAAGGACATGGGGTGGTCCCTTTTGTAGGCAGCTCACAGACACTAGCCGCGGGCGCAGCAGGTCAGGGTGTGGCAATACCCACACCCTTCGCCGCCTCTTCTGTCTGGTTCCTCCTTGGCCGATGACCGTGCCGTACGTCAGGATCATCGCCATGGACCTGCTGAACACGCTGGTGGACAAGGGGTTGCGGCGCGAACTGCCGACCCGCGAAGAAGCGCTCGCCGTGCTGGCGACCTCCGACGACGAACTGCTCGACGTGGTGGCCGCCGCGGGCCGGGTACGCCGCCAGTGGTTCGGGCGGCGCGTGAAACTGAACTATCTGGTCAACCTCAAGTCCGGGCTCTGCCCCGAGGACTGCTCGTACTGCTCGCAGCGGCTCGGGTCGAAGGCGGAGATCCTCAAGTACACCTGGCTGAAGCCGGACGAGGCGTCCAAGGCGGCCGCCGCCGGGGTGGCGGGCGGCGCGAAGCGTGTCTGCCTGGTGGCGAGCGGACGCGGTCCGACGGACCGCGATGTCGACCGGGTGTCGCAGACCATCGAGGCGATCAAGGACCAGAACGAGGGCGTCGAGGTGTGCGCCTGTCTCGGCCTGCTCTCCGACGGACAGGCCGAGCGGCTGCGCTCGGCGGGCGCCGACGCGTACAACCACAATCTCAACACGTCCGAGGGGACGTACGGCGAGATCACCACCACGCACACCTACGCGGACCGGGTGGAGACCGTGCAGCAGGCGCAGGCCGCCGGGCTGTCCGCCTGCTCCGGGCTGATCGCCGGCATGGGTGAGAGCGACGCGGACCTGGTCGATGTCGTGTTCTCGCTGCGCGAGCTGGACCCGGACTCCGTGCCGGTCAACTTCCTCATCCCGTTCGAGGGCACCCCGCTCGCGAAGGAGTGGAACCTCAGCCCGCAGCGCTGTCTGCGCATTCTCGCGATGGTCCGGTTCGTCTGCCCGGATGTCGAGGTGCGGCTCGCGGGCGGGCGCGAGGTCCATCTCCGTTCGATGCAGCCGCTCGCCCTGCACCTGGTCAACTCGATCTTCCTGGGTGACTACCTGACCAGTGAGGGCCAGGCGGGCCAGGCCGATCTGGACATGATCGCGGACGCCGGTTTCGAGGTGGAGGGCGCGGGTACGACGACGCTGCCCCGGCACCGTACGCAGGCCGGCGGTGGCTGCGGCTCGCACGAGGGGGGCTGCGCACCTTGCGGCGAGCCCGTGGACGAGGGGGCCGCGGGCGAGGCTGTCGCAGACGCCGCCGAGGTGTCTGCGGCACGCACGGACCTGGTGGCGGTCCGCCGTCGCGGTGCCGGTACGGATCTCGCACCCAATGCCTGAGCCGCTCTCCCCCGCCGCGTTGCGTGCCCTGGACCGGGCCCATGTATGGCATCCCTACGGCCCGATGCCGGGCCGCCAGGAACCGCTGGTCGTGGAGTCCGCGTCCGGAGTACGGCTCCGGCTCGCCGAAGAGGCCTACGGGCAGCGCGAGTTGGTGGACGGCATGTCGTCCTGGTGGTCCGCGGTGCACGGCTACAACCACCCGGTGCTCAACGAGGCGGCGCGCGGCCAGCTGGACCGGATGAGCCATGTGATGTTCGGCGGGCTCACCCATGAGCCCGCCGTACGGCTGGCGACCCGGCTGGTGGAGATCACCCCGGAGCCGTTGCGGCACGTGTTCCTCGCCGACTCCGGTTCGGTGTCGGTCGAGGTGGCCGTGAAGATGTGCCTGCAGTTCTGGCGCTCGGCCGGACAGCCGGCCAAGCGGCGGCTGCTGACCTGGCGCGGCGGCTACCACGGGGACACCTGGCAGCCGATGTCGGTGTGTGATCCCCAGGGCGGGATGCATGAGCTGTGGTCGGGTGCGCTGCCCCGGCAGGTCTTCGCCGACGCACCGCCGGACGGCTTCGACGCGGAGCCGGACGACGCCTACGTCACGCATCTGCGAGCGCTGATCGCGGACCATGCCCACGAGCTGGCCGCCGTGATCGTGGAGCCGGTGGTGCAGGGCGCGGGCGGCATGAGGTTCCACTCGCCCGCGTATCTGCGGGTGCTGCGCGAGGCGTGCGACGCGCACGACGTGCTGCTGGTGTTCGACGAGATCGCCACGGGTTTCGGACGCACGGGGAAGCTGTTCGCGGCCGGTCATGCCGGTGTCTCGCCGGACGTCATGTGTGTCGGCAAGGCTCTGACCGGCGGTTATCTCACGATGGCGGCGACGCTGTGCACCTCCCGGGTGGCCGAGGGGATCTCCAGCGGCGAGGTGCCCGTACTCGCGCACGGTCCGACGTTCATGGGGAATCCGCTCGCCGCCGCGGTCGCCTGCGCGTCGGTGGATCTCCTGCTGGGCCAGGACTGGGAGAGGGAGGTCGCGCGGGTCGGCGCCGGGCTGCGGGCCGGTCTCGCGGAGGCGGCCGGGCTGCCCGGGGTCCAGGAGGTCCGGGTGCTGGGCGCCATCGGCGTCGTACAGCTGGATCACGAGGTGGACATGGAGGCCGCGACCCGGGCGGCGGTACGGGAAGGGGTCTGGCTGCGGCCGTTCCGCGACCTCATCTACACCATGCCGCCCTATGTGACATGTGATGACGATGTGGCACGAATCTGCCGGGCCGTGTGCGCGGCGGCGCGAGAGGGCTGAGATGACGATTCTGGTAGTGACGGGGACCGGCACCGAGATCGGCAAGACCGTGGTGACGGCGGCCGTCGCCGCGGCGGCGCGCGGCCGCAGGGTCGCCGTGCTCAAGCCCGCACAGACGGGCTTGGCCCCCGGCGAGCCCGGGGACGCGGCGGAAGTGGTGCGGCTCGCGGGCGGTCATGTCACTCCGGTCGAACTGGCCCGTTTCCCGGAGCCGTTGGCCCCCGCGACGGCGGCGCGCAGGGCCGGTCTCCCACCGGTACGTCCGTACGAGGTGGCCGAGGCGGCCGGGAAGCTGGCCGCCGAACACGACCTGGTGCTGATCGAGGGCGCGGGCGGACTGCTCGTACGGTTCGACGACGAGGGCTCCACCCTCGCGGACGCGGCGCGGCTGCTGGGCGCGCCGGTTCTGGTGGTCACGCCCGCGGGGCTCGGCACACTGAATGCCACCGCGCTGACCTCGGAGGCACTGCGGGCCCGGGGCCTGGAGTGTCTCGGGGTGGTGGTGGGCAGTATGCCGGCCGAGCCCGATCTCGCGGCCCGGTGCAATATCGACGACCTTCCGGTCGCTGCGGGCGCTCCACTGCTGGGTGCGGTTCCGGAGGGTGCGGGGTCACTCGCACCACAGGATTTCCGTGCCCGCGCGGCGGGTTGGCTGACCGCGGAGCTCGGCGGGGACCGGATGGCCGTGACGACCGGCTGAGCGGGTCTGTACAGGGGAGAAGCAGGCGCGTCCGGGGGAGAATCGAAGGAGCCGTACGTGTTCCTCGAGGAGGCCGTCATGCACCTGCGCAGCACGAAGATCCCGCGGGACGCGGTGCACCACCCCGTCTTCGCCCGGTTCTACGCCCGGATGAGCGTGACCGCCGACGACCGGGCCGGGGTCGCCGCCTTCCGCGCGGAACTGCTGACCGGCCTGTCGGGCCGGGTGATCGAGATCGGCGCGGGCAACGGCCTGAACTTCGCGCACTACCCGGCGGCCGTGTCCGAGGTGGTGGCGATCGAGCCGGAACGGAGCCTGCGGCAGCTGGCGGCCGGCGCGGCACTGCGGGCGGAGGTCCCGGTGGACGTGGTGCCCGGCACCGCCGAGGCCCTGCCGGTGAAGAGCGAGGCCTTCGACGCGGCCGTGGCCTCCCTCGTCCTGTGCACCGTACGGAATCTGCCGCGCGCCCTGGCCGAGATCAGGCGGGTCCTGCGGCCCGGTGGCGAGCTGCGCTTCTTCGAGCACGGGCTGGCTCCGGGCCGCGGCCTGGCCACGACGCAGCGGATGGTGGACCGTACGGTCTGGCCGCTGCTCTTCGGCGGGTGTCACACGGCACGGGACACGCTTGCCGCCATCGAGGCGGCCGGCTTCGAGTTGGGTACGTACCGCAGGCTGCGGATTCCGGAGAAGGGGATGCAACTCCCCTCCTCCCCGTGCGTCCTGGGTGTGGCACGCCGGCCGTTCTCGGACGACTGAGCGTCAGCCCTCGTCCTGCCCGCCGTTCTCCAGCTGGTCGGCGAAGGCCCGCAGGGCGTCGGCCAGTTCCCGCTTGGTCGGCAACTGGTCGACCTTCGCCTCGAGTTCACCGATGCGCGCGGTCAGTTCGCCGAGGTCGGCCGGGGGCGCCGTGGAGGGAGCGCCGGAGCCGCTCGGGCTGGGGTGGCCCGAGGGGTCCGGGTAGGAGGACGGTTCGCCGCCACCGCTGCTGCCCGAACCGCCGACGGTCCCGCCGGTGTCCGTGCCGCCGTCCGTACTGCCGCCCGCCGTGCCCCCGGTCGCGCCGGGACCCTCGGAGGGCGCGGGGGTCGGCTCGCCGTCCGAACCGCCCGTCACCCCCACCGTCGTACCGACCGAGGTGTCCGTGCCTCCGTCGTCCGGGGCACCGGCGGCGAGGGCCCCGCTCACGCCGAGGATCACGGCGGCCGCCGTGCCCACGAGGGTGACCGTCATCCGTCTGGTCCGTCCGATGCTTCTCAGGCGCGCCATGCGTGTCATGCGTGTCATGTTCGGGACATTAGCCTCGGGCGGGCCCGGAAGGGGGCCTTCCGATGATTGCGCCCAGGAGGGCCCACACGCTCGCGCGCCTGCCCGGCGCCGCTCCGGAGCCGGCCCGGAACCGCTCAGGCGCGGAGATGCCCCGCCCGGTCACCCACTCCACTGGCGCAGCTCGTCGGCGATGGCCCGGACGTCCGCCTTCTCCTCCTTGACCAGTCTGGCCAGGTCGCGCACCTGCTCGGGCGAGGTGATGACCTTCAGTCCGGAGGCGACGAGATAGCCGTAAGCGACGGCCGAGGCGAACATGGCGTTGGAGTGTTCGAGCGCGGGCACGTGGAGCAGGAGTTGCAGCAGCGCGGCGGCCCGGGAATGCGGGTCGCTGTAGACGGGACTGCCGAAGATCTCCGCCTCATGACGGCTGACCGCGGCGACCAGTGCGCCCCAGTCGACGACCTGCGGATCACCGGGCGTCTTGTGTTCGGCGACCATCAGCAGCCAGGAAAGGTCGATCTTCAGGTTCAACGGGCTCGTTCGCCCTCCGCGCCGAACTCCTCCGCGAAGACCGACTCGTACTGCTTCATGAAGTCGGCCGCGGCTTCGACGAAGGTGTGTCCCACTTCCCCCGCGTCCTGCTTCACGAGTTCCTCGATATAGCGGTTCACGCTCATCCCCCTCTGCAGCGCGCGCTGTCGCGCGGCCTCGGCGGTGGCCTCGTCCACTCGTACGTTCAACTGAGTCTTGGGCACCTCATCACGCTAGCGCGCCTCTGCTAGCGCCAGCAAGGGCATCCGTGCCGTGTTCCGTACACGTGTATACGGCCCGACCACGGGAAGCATCTGGTGGCGGACCGGTCACCGGAAACTCGTGTACGCGGCCCGGTCACCGGACGGGCCCGTCCTGCGCCGGGCGCCCGCCCACATGCCGGAATCCGGTCGACCGCGCAGCCCGCCCGGTGATGGGATGGCCGACATGAATGATCTTGCGATACGGGCCGCCGAAGCCACCGACCTGGACGATGTCCTCGCCTTCTGGAAGGTGGCCGCCGAGGGCACCAGCATCAGTGACGACCAGGACGGTATCCGGCGGCTGGTCGCGCGCGATCCCGGCGCTCTGATCCTCGCGGAGGTGGACGGTGCCCTCGCCGGTACCGTCATCGCCGGCTTCGACGGCTGGCGGTGCCATCTGTACCGGCTCGCGGTCCATCCCGGACAGCGCCGTCGTGGCATCGGCGCCGCACTGCTGGCAGCGGCGGAGGAGCGGTTCGCCGAACTGGGCGGGCGGCGCGGCGACGCCATGGTCCTCGACCACAACGACCTGGCGCAGCATGCCTGGCGCGCCGCCGGGTACGCGCCGGAGCCGCAGTGGAGCCGCTGGGTGAAGCACCTCACCGGCTGAGACCATGGGCAAGGGCCGCCCTCGGCCCCTTACGATGTCCTGTCATCCGACCGACCCCCACCGAAAGGTGTGAGCGTCCGCCCATGGGCGAGCCTCCCAGTAGCCGATATCGCCTCCATCGCGCGATCCCCCTGCCCCTGCCCGATCATGGGACGGAGGTGAACCGATGACCGAAGTGCTTCTGCTCCTCGTGGCAGTGCTGCTCTCGCTTGCGTGCGGCGCCTTCGTCGCCGCGGAGTTCTCCCTGACCACGGTCGAGCGCGGCGAGCTGGAACGGGCCGTCGACCGAGGAGACCGGGGGGCGGCGAGCGCGCTCAAGGCCGTACGCAGCCTCACCTTCCAGCTGTCCGGCGCGCAGCTCGGCATCACCGTCACCAATCTGGTGGTCGGCATGCTCGCCGAACCCTCCATCGCCAAACTGATCCGCGGGCCCCTCGAAGCACTGGGCGCCTCCCCGGGTGTGGCGTCGTCGGTGGCGCTGGTGCTCGGCACCGCCCTGTCCACCGTGGTCCTGATGGTGGTCGGTGAACTCGTCCCGAAGAACTGGGCGATCTCCTCACCGCTGGCGGTGGCCAGAAGGGTGGCCACGCCGCAGCGGGTGTTCACCGCTGTCTTCCGTCCCTTCATCAGCCACCTCAACAACACGGCCAACCGCATCGTGCGCCGATTCGGCCTCGAACCGGCCGAGGAGCTCGCCTCCGCCCGCAGCCCCCAGGAGCTGGTGGCTCTGGCACGGCACTCCGCGAAGGAGGGCGCGCTGGAGGCGGACACCGCCGAGCTCTTCGTCCGCACCCTCAACCTCGCGGAGCTGACCGCCGAGAACGTGATGACCCCGCGCGTCCAGGTGACCGCACTGGAGGTGCAGGCCACCGCCGAGGACGTCGCGAACGCCACGCGCGCGACCGGGCTCTCCCGCTTCCCCGTCTACCGGGGCAACCTGGACTCGGTCGTCGGAGTCGCCCACATCAAGGACGTGCTGGCGATCCCCGCCGACGAACGGCCCCGCAAACGGGTCTCGGACATGCTGCGCGAGCCGTTGCTCGTACCGGAGACGCTCACCGTGGACCGGCTGCTCGACCGGCTGTCCGGCAAGCTGGCCATGGCCGTCGTCATCGACGAGTACGGCGGCACGGCGGGCGTCGTGACGCTGGAGGACATCGTCGAGGAGGTCGTCGGCGAGGTACGCGACGAGCACGACCCCCACGAGACACCCGACCTCGCCCCGGCCGGCGAGGACGCCGACGGACGCACCCTCTGGTCCGCGGACGGCGCGGCCCGCACCGATCAGCTCAAGACCATCGGGCTGCGCGTGCCGGAAGGACCGTACGAGACCCTCGCCGGCCTGATCGCCGCCGAGATGGGACGCATCCCGGTGGTGGGCGACACCGTCGACCTGACCGGCTGGCGCATCGATGTGGTGGACGCCTCCGGGCGCCGCGCCGCGCGGGCGCTCCTGCACGCGCCGCTTGCCGGCTCCCACGAGCTGACGGAGAACGAACGATGACCGCCGTCCAGCTCTTCATCGGCCTGCTGACCCTCGTCGTCAACGCCTTCTTCGTCGGCGCGGAGTTCGCGATGATCTCCGTACGCCGCAGCCAGATCGAGCCCGAGGCCGAATCGGGCAACCGGCGCGCACACAGTGTCATCTGGGGCCTCGAACACGTGTCGGCGCTGCTCGCGGCGGCGCAGCTGGGCATCACGCTGTGCACGCTGGTGCTGGGTATCGTCGCCGAACCCGCCATCGCGCATCTGCTGGAGCCAATCTTCGACCTGGTCGGTGTGCCGCACGGATTGGTGCATCCGCTGTCGTTCGTGATCGCCCTGGCCGTGGCGACGTACTTGCACATGCTCCTGGGCGAGATGGTGCCCAAGAACATCGCGCTCGCCGAACCGGCCCGCAGCGCGCTGCTGCTGGGCCCCCCGCTGGTGGCCCTGGCCAGGGGGCTGCGTCCGGTGATCTTCACGGTCAACGCCTTCGCGAACGTGCTGCTCAAGCTGTTGCGGGTGGAGACGAGGGACGAGGTCTCCGCGACCTTCTCCGACGACGAGCTGGCCCGGCTGGTGAAGGACGCCGGCGACGCAGGCCTGGTCGACGACCGTTCGGCGGAGAGGCTTCGGCACGCGCTGGAGCTGGGGCGCCGACCGGTCCGCGACGTGGTCCTGCCGGTGGACCGGGTGGTGTCGACCCTGGTCGGGACGACACCCGAGGAACTGGAACGTCTCTCCTCGGAGACCGGTTTCTCGCGCTTCCCCGTCATGGACAGCGAGGCACGGATCCTGGGGTATCTCCACGTCAAGGACGCGCTGGACGCGACGCCGCGCAATGTGCCGTTCCCGGTGACGGCGATGCGCCCGATCGCACGGGTACGAGCCTCGACGCCGCTCGACGACGTACTCACCGCGCTGCGGCGCAGTCGTACGCACCTGGCGGCGGTCGTCGACGAGGGTGACCGGCTGGCCGGGCTCGTCACGATGGAGGACGTACTGCGCGAGCTGGTGGGACGGCCCCAGACGCGCTGAGGGCGACCCGCTCCCGGCTCCCCGGCCGGGGAAGCCGGGAGCGGAAGCGCCGGAGTCCGCGCAGCCCGGGATGCGACGGATTCCAGCGCGGTACGATCGCAGGGCCATGGAAATGAATGCCTCCTACACCAGTCTCGTCGCGGTCGGCGACTCCTTCACCGAGGGCATGTCGGACCTGCTCCCCGACGGCTCGTACCGGGGCTGGGCCGATGTCCTGGCCGGCCGTCTCGCGGCCCGCGCCCCCGGATTCCGGTACGCCAACCTCGCCGTGCGCGGGAAGCTCATCGGCCAGATCGTCGACGAGCAGGTCGATGTCGCGGCGGCGATGCGGGCGGACGTCGTCACCCTCGTGGGCGGGCTCAACGACACGCTGCGGCCGAAGTGCGACATGGGCATGGTGCGGGCACGGCTGGAAGAGGCCGTGGAACGTCTCGCGCCGTCGTGCCGACAGCTGGTGCTGATGCGCAGCCCGGGGCGCAACGGTCCGGTGATGCAACGCTTCCGGCCGCGGATGGAGGAGCTGTTCTCCCTGATCGACGACCTGGCCGCCCGGCACGGTGCGCTGGTGGTCGATCTGTACGGCGCGGCGTCCCTGGGTGACCCTCGGATGTGGGACGTCGACAGGCTGCACCTCACGGCGGAGGGTCACCGCAGGGTGGCCGAGGCCGTCTGGCAGACGCTGGGGCTGCCCGAGGAGCACGACTGGCGTACGGAGATGCCGTCGACGGTTCCGCCGCACTGGGCGGTACGGCGGGTCGACGACGTCCGGTTCGCCCGGCAGCATCTGGCGCCGTGGATCGGCCGTCGGCTGGCCGGCCGCTCCTCCGGCGACGGCCGCCCGCCGAAACGTGCCGAGCTGCTCCCGTACGAGCCGCCGCTCAGCTGACCCGCGCAGGGGCCGTGCGGCACACGCACGGGGCCCGCGTCCGCCCCCGGCGCCGGCCTGCACAGACCGCGCAGCCGAAGTGAGGCGTGGTCCGCCGCTAAGGCTGCCACGGCGTGGGCGACCAGGGGCATCATCCTGCGCTGGTGTGAAACTGCCTGGCCAGGGCGTACAGGATCGGCAGGTTCGGGATCGTTCCGACGGGCACGTGGAAGGGCGAAGCTCGTCCGCTGTACGCGGTGAAATAGATGTGCCCGTTTCCCACGCGCACATCCCGAATCTGGGACCAGGGAACAGTCCTTCCCTTGAAGTCCACTCCCCCCAGGTGCAAGGTGACCGGGCCGAAGTCGAGCGGCTGTCCGGCAAGAGCTTCCTGGACGGCACCCGGCAGTTGAGCGTTGGTCACGGCCTGCTGCAGGGCACTGCCCCATTCCTCCGGTCGGGAGAAGTTCGCTCCCCGTACCGAGGTCGTGATCCCGAGGGGCCGGGTGGCCGGCGGAATTCCATCCCCGATGGTCACGGCCGTCCCGTCGGGACTGACCAGCATGCAGGCGTGGGTAACCTGCGAGATGCCATTCTTACGATGATCGACCACATTCCTCACGACCCTGGTCGAGGCCCACGGAAAGGTGAAGACCTGTCCTCGGAAGGTGGTGATGGCGCAGCCGTGCTCGAACAAGTCGAGCCGGGCGTTCACCAGACGGCGGGACGCCCGGATCTTGATCGCCAGGGCCAGCCCGCAGACACCCACCACCAAGACGAGGAACAGAACGCCTACGTAACCTCCGGTGACGGCACCCATGACCAGGAACGGTGAGAACAGCAGGAGCGCCATGCCAGTGACCCAGGTTCCGGCCCACTTCTCCGGTTGCGTCGGGTAGTGCTTCAGGTGGGCGCCGAGCTCCCGATCCACGGGTCGTTGCGTCATGCCGCTGACCTCTCCGGGGGAAGCACGTCGCAATCCCTCTCTATCTCGTACGGTCCCCTTGCCCGCGGGCCCGGCGGAATGCGTCCTGCGCGCCGAGCCGGGGTGACAGTGTCGTGACCCGGCACCATCGCGAACCCTCTCCCAGGACACTGCAAAACAGATGAATTCCCGCTGAATCCGAGGACGCGCCGGCAGTGGGGATACGAGGGGAGCCTGTCCGGCGGACTGTGGCTGGGAGGCGGTGGTCCGGCACGCCCATCTGCGTCGTTGTCGTCCGGTGAGGGAGGAGAATGAGCGGCATGACCATGGTGAAAGACATCGATATCCACGGTATGCAGCACTGCGAGACGACGGCGCTGGGCGTGTTGCTGCGGCACGAGGGAATCGACTTGTCCGAGCCCATGCTGTTCGGGCTTGGCTCGGGGCTGTCCTTCATCTACTGGGACAGCAAAGGCATGGGCTTTCCCTTCCTGGGAGGCCGGGTCAAGCCGTTCGAGCTCACCAGGAACCTGGCCACCGTACTCGGGCTCGAGCTGCTGGTCGGGGAGACCACCTCCCCGCGCAAGGCATGGCAGAACGTGGCGGCACCCATCGACGCCGGTCGCCCGGTCGGCCTTCAACTCGACAGCTACCACCTGGACTACTTCAGCACCAAGGTGCACTTCGGCGGACACGTCGTGGCCATGTACGGCTACGACGAACTGAACGCCTACCTGGTCGACGCCGACCCGCAGGGCGGAGCCGTCTCGACCAGCCTCACCAGTCTGGCAAGGGCCAGGGCCGAGCGCGGCCCCATGACCGCCAGGCACCGCTCCTTCACCCTCACAGCGCCCACCGGCCTCACATCACCGCAGGACCGGATCATCCCCGCGATCAAGACCTGCGCCGACGCCTTCCTGAATCCGCCCATCGCGAACCTGGGCCACCGGGGCATCGAGAAGACCGCCAAGCTCGTGCCGAAGTGGCTGCAGCGCAGTGACAGTCCGCAGGAGGACCTGCCGCGGGCCGCCGTCCTCATGGAGAGGGCAGGCACCGGCGGCGCCCTGTTCCGCAATCTCTACCGGGACTTCCTCGCCGAGAGTGCCCAGCTGATCGAAAGCAGCCACCTGCGCACTGGCCACAGCCTGTACACCGAGGCCGCCACTCTCTGGACACAGGTGGCGGCACTCATCGCGGCAGCAGGCGAATCGGGCGACGCGAAGGACCTCAGGCCGGCCGGCTCGCTCCTCCACGAGCTCGCGCGCATCGAACGCGATGCGATGCGCGCACTCAGCATGCTCTAGACGCTCTTTGCCGGGTCCACGTGAATTCCACCTCCCCGTACTCCGGGCATGCACGGAGTACGAGGGTTCTGTCCAAGGACTCCGGAGGTACCGGAATCACCGCCGGGGCCGGACCGCGTCTCGCGCGCCGCGCGAGAGGCTGTGGCCCAGGAGTCTCTGACCTGGACCTTATGGACTCATTGGGCGCTCACGAACCGCTGAAAACGACAGGTAAGCTCTGGACACGTGACTGCTGTGTCTGCGAAGCCTCGCATCCCCAATGTCCTGGCCGGCCGCTACGCCTCCACGGAGCTGGCTGTCCTCTGGTCCCCCGAGCAGAAGGTGAAGCTGGAGCGTCAGCTGTGGCTGGCGGTGCTGCGCGCTCAGAAGGACCTCGGGATCGAGGTGCCTGACGCCGCCCTCACCGACTACGAACGCGTACTCGACCAGGTCGACCTGGCCTCGATCGCCGAGCGCGAGAAGATCACCCGGCACGACGTGAAGGCCCGGATCGAGGAGTTCAACGCTCTCGCCGGCCATGAGCAGGTCCACAAGGGCATGACGTCCCGCGACCTCACGGAGAACGTCGAGCAGCTCCAGATCCGGCTGTCGCTGGAACTGATGCGCGACCGCACGGTGGCGGTCCTTGCCCGGCTCGGCAAGCTGGCGGGCGAATACCGCGAGCTGGTCATCGCCGGCCGGTCCCACAACGTCGCCGCCCAGGCGACGACCCTCGGCAAGCGTTTCGCGACCGCCGCGGACGAGATGCTGGTGGCGTACGGACGGCTGGAGGACCTCCTCGGCCGCTACCCGCTGCGCGGCATCAAGGGCCCCGTCGGCACCGCGCAGGACATGCTCGACCTGCTCGGCGGAGACGCCGCGAAGCTCGCCGACCTGGAACACCGCATCGCCGGACACCTCGGCTTCGCCCAGGCATTCACCTCCGTCGGCCAGGTCTACCCCCGCTCGCTCGACTACGACGTCGTGACCGCGCTGGTTCAGCTGGCGGCGGCGCCTTCGTCCGTCGCGAAGACCGTCCGGCTGATGGCCGGCCACGAGCTGGTGACCGAGGGCTTCAAGCCCGGTCAGGTCGGCTCCTCCGCCATGCCTCACAAGATGAACACCCGCTCCTGCGAGCGTGTCAACGGTCTGATGGTGATCCTGCGCGGCTACGCCTCGATGACGGGCGAGCTGGCGGGCGACCAGTGGAACGAGGGCGACGTGTCCTGCTCGGTGGTCCGCCGCGTGGCTCTGCCCGATGCCTTCTTCGCGTTCGACGGCCTCCTTGAGACGTTCCTGACGGTGCTGGACGAGTTCGGGGCGTTCCCCGCGGTCGTAGCGCGTGAGCTGGACCGTTACCTGCCGTTCCTCGCCACCACCAAGGTCCTCATGGGCGCCGTACGCGCCGGAGTCGGCCGGGAGGTCGCGCACGAGGCGATCAAGGAGCACGCGGTCGCCTCGGCGCTGGCCATGCGCGAGCAGGGCGCGGAGCGCAACGAGCTGCTGGACAAGCTGGCCGCCGACGAGCGCATCCCACTGGACCGCGCGCAGCTGGACGCACTGATGGCCGACAAGCTGTCCTTCACGGGCGCGGCGGGCGACCAGGTCGCTGCCGTGGTTTCCCGGATCGAGGACATCACCAAGCAGCACCCCGAAGCCGCGGGTTACACCCCCGGCTCCATCCTCTGACGGCCGCGACCGACACCGGATGACACCCGAAGAACTCCTGGCCGCCCGCGACCGCATCGTCCCCGATGTGGCCGTGGGCGGTCTGCGTGTGCTCTTCTGCGGGATCAACCCCAGCCTCATGACCGCCGCCACCGGCTTCCACTTCGCCCATCCGGGCAACCGATTCTGGCCGGTGCTCCATCTGTCGGGCTTCACTCCCCGACAGCTGAAACCCTCGGAGCAGAGCGAGCTGCCGGACTACGGCCTCGGCATCACCAACGTGGTGGCGAGAGCCACGGCGCGTGCGGACGAACTCAGCACCGCCGAATTCCGCGAGGGTGGTCAGCTCCTGACGGCGAAGGTGGCGCGCCTGGAACCGCAGTGGCTCGCCGTCGTGGGGGTCACCGCATACCGCACGGCCTTCGGCGAGCGCCGGGCACAGATCGGCCCGCAGGAGCGGAGGATCGGCGGGGCGCGTGTCTGGGCCCTTCCCAACCCCAGCGGCCTGAACGCCCACTGGACCGTCCGGACGATGGCCGACGAGTACGCCCGCCTCCGCGTCGCCGCGGCCATCGACGGCCCGGACCCCGGCGACATCTGAGCCCGCCCGCGCAACGCAAGGCCATCCTGGTCCGCGCCACGCAAGGCCACCCTGGTCCGCGCAACGCAAGGCCGCCCTGGTTCGCGCCACGCAAGGCCACCCTGGCCCGCACCTCGACGCCGCCGGCCACTCTGCGGTCATCGGCGAGTCACGGCGGCTCACGCCAGGTCACGGCGGGTCGACCACCGTCACCAGCACACTCAACTCGCACCCCGGCCCGCCCTCCTCCAGGTGAAGCCCTATCGCGATCCAGCGTTCCTCGATCCGCCAGAGCTGGAGATACTCGCAGCCCGCCACCGGATCGACCCACGGCTCAGGTATCTCCTCCCCGGCCATCATCCGTTCCTGCGCACTCCACAGGCTGACGATCTCCGGCTCGCCCCAGCGGAGGGTGAGCAGCGTGAGCAAGGCGTCGTGCTCGGCGAGGCACTGTGCCCGATGCTCCAGGCCCCCTGTCTCGTCGCTCAGCCCATGCTCGTCGTCGGCGTACAGGAACGCCGTGTGGTATCCGGGCCCGCTGACTCCCGAGCCCGCCGGGGTGCGCTCCGTGGGAAAGTCCCGGGCGCGCATCCCGTCGATGAGGCGAAGGTGATGTGCGGTCGTCATGCCGTCAGTAAACCGTCCACCACTGACAAGTGACGTCCTGCACCGCATGATGGACGGCTTCGCCGGTGCGGCCTGCGCCCGGCACCACCGGACCTGATCAGCCGTGACTACGACGAGGGTGGGACAAACCGGGAGCAGGGAAGCCGGGATGTTCCCCGGCAGGGGCGGCCCCCGACCGGCACGTTTCCGGTCGACAGGGCGCGAGCCGGGGGCCGGAGCACGGGTCACAGGGCACGGGGCGCGGGGCGCGTATTAAGCGACATGCGCCCTCACGCGTCCCTCTTCCGCACCGCCCACCAACCCGCCAGCAGCGCCGCTCCCGCCCATGCCGCTGTCACGGCCAGCCCCGTCCATGGTCCGAGGCTGCCCTCCGGACTCTGGTGCAGCACCAACTGCCCGGCCCGGTCCGGCAGATATTGGGCCACTCCTCCCGCGATGTCACCGACCACGAAGGAGACGATGAGGATGAAGGGGATCAGGAGACTCAGTACCGCGACCGCGCTGCGCAGCAGTGCCGCAAGTCCTGCGGCGAACAAAGCCATCAACCCCAGATAGATGCCACCACCGAAGGCCGCACGCAGCGCGCCCGGCTCCCCCAGACCGATCGCGTACTCCCCCATGAACAGTTGACCCACCAGGAACGAGGTGAAGCTGGTCACCAGACCCACGGCGAGCGCGAGTCCGCCGACAACCGACATCTTGGCCAGGTAGAAGAGACCTCTGCGGGGCACGGCCGCGAGCGATATCCGCAGCGCACCGTTCAGATACTCGGAGGAGAGTGCCGTCGCACCGAAGCTGATGGCCGCGATCTGCCCGAAGTTGAGTGCGTAGAACGCGCCGAAGACCAGCTCGGCGCCCTCGTTGTCCGCCTCCGCCTGCCCGACGGTGGCAAAGGTGAGGATGGTGATGGCCAGCGTGGCGAGGAAGACGGCTATCAGTGAGCCCGCGACCGACCGGACTGACCTGATCTTGATCCACTCTGAGCGGAGAACTGCGGTCGTCGACATGGTCACGCCTCCTGGCGAGTGGTCGGGGACGCACCGGCGGACGCGAATTCGGTCTCTGCCGCCGTGAGGTCGAGGTATGCCTGTTCCAAGGTGGGCTGTTCGTCGAGCAGTTCGAGAATGGGGATTCCCTCAACGGCGGCTATGGCGCCGATTTCCTCCGCCCTGGCACCTTCGACGGTCCATCGGCCGTCATCGTCCTGCACCGGGTGATGTCCCTTCTTTCGCAGGACGTCACGGAGTCGCGCGGACTCCGTGGTGCGCAGCCGCACGCGGGGCTTGCTGCGGGAGTCGAGGAATTCCTGCATCGGCAGGTCGGCCAGGAGCCGGCCCCTGCCGAGAACCACCAGGTGGTCGGCGAAGGACGACGTCTCGTTCATCAGATGACTGGAGACCAGGACCGTCCGGCCTTCGCGTGCGAGCCGCTTCATCAGCTCACGTATCCACACGATGCCTTCCGGGTCCAGTCCGTTGGACGGCTCGTCCAGCAGCACCACCTCCGGGTCCCCGAGCAGGGCGGCGGCTATACCGAGGCGCTGCCGCATACCGAGGGAGAAGGTCTTGATGCGCTTTCCCCCGACCTGGCTGAGCCCGGCTTCCTCAAGAACCTCGTCGACCCTCGCGTCGGGGATGCCGTTGCTCGCGCTGAGGGCCAGCAGATGATGCCGCGCGGTACGCGAGCCGTGGGCCGCCTGGGCGTCGAGCAGCGCGCCGACTTTTCGCAACGGTCTGTCAAGCGTCGCGTACGCCTGTCCGCCGATGGTGGCCGTGCCGCTGGTGGGCCGGTCCAGGCCGAGGACGAGGCGCATGGTGGTGGACTTGCCCGCGCCGTTGGGGCCGAGGAAGCCCGTGACCCGGCCTGGCCGCACACTGAACGTGAGGCGGTCCACGGCACGGGTCGCGCCGTATTCCTTGGTGAGCTCATGGACGTCGATGCTGGTCATGTCCTCAGCCTGGCCGCCGTCCCCCTCCCCCTGCCTCCCCCTCCCGTGTAGATCATCTCCCTCGCTCGGGGGAGCCGCCGCGGCAGGCGCGCTGGCACGATGGCTCGCATGTACCGCTTCCTCGCTCCGCTGGCCAGGCAGGCCACGTACAGCCGCTGGCTGCATCTCCTCAGTCCGGCCGCCGTAGCCAGCGTGTGGCTGTTCGTTTCCCCCGACAAGCCGTGGGTGCTCCTGGTCATGGCGGTGCCGGTCGGGCTCGTTCCCGCGATGCGCCTGGCCGAGGGGATACAGGGGCAGTTGCTGCTGACACCGTGGGAGCGCGGCCACCCGGACGCCGCGATCTCGGCGGCGCCCGCGGCGACATGGGCGGACCGGTGGCGGACCGTGCTCTGGCTGGAGGTGCGCCTCCTGCTCGCGGCAGCGGCCATGTTCGCGACGGTCTGGCTGCCCGCTACTTCCGTGGATCTCGCCCTCACCGCCTTCGGGAAAGGCCCCAGTGACGAATGGCTGATACAGGGAGTCGAATCCCACTGGTGGTATGTCCTCCTGACCCCCGTGCCGATCCTCGTCCTTCTCGGCCTCGTCACGGTGGGCGGCAACGTGGCCACGGCAGCTGCGCGGTGGCTGCTCGGACCGACCACCACGGAGAAGATGACCGCCCTGGAGGAGCGCACGGAGCAACTGCTGGAACGCAATCGGATCGCCCGCGAACTCCACGACTCGATCGGGCACGCGCTGACGGTGGCCGTCGTACAGGCCGGCGCCGCACGCGCGGCGAACGATCCCGCGTTCACGGAGCGGGCGCTCGCCGCGATCGAGGAGACGGGCCGGGAGGCGCTGGACGACCTGGAGCGGGTGCTGCGGGTGCTGCGTGAGTCCGGCACCCCTGTAGGTAGGCGGCCCACGCTCGTCGAAGCCGACCGGCTCCTGGATTCCGCGCGTGGCTCCGGCGCGAAGGTCGAGGCCAACGTGTCCGGCGCGTTGGACCTGCTCCCCGCTTCGGTGTCCCGCGAGGGTTATCGCATTCTTCAGGAGTCGCTCACCAACGCACTGCGTCACGCGGGTTCCGTGCCCGTCCGGGTGCGGATCAGCGTGGTGGACGGATGGCTCGAGCTCGAAGTGGCGAATCCGCTCACGGGTTCGACGAGCATGTCCGGCGGTGGCAGCGGGCTGCGGGGCATACGGGAGCGGGCCGCCCTGCTGGGAGGAAAAGCCAAGACGGGCCCCTACGACGGCGAATGGAGAGTGCACGCGAGCCTTCCGCTGGAGCGCATACGCTGAGCGGATGCCGGTTACCGTTCTTCTGGTCGACGACGAACCTCTCGTACGCGCGGGACTGCGTGCGGTCCTTGAGGCACAGCCCGATATCGAGGTGGTGGGCGAGGCGGGCGACGGCGCCGCGGTGATTCCGCTGGTGCGTCAGCTGAGGCCCGATGTCGTCGCGATGGATGTGCGTATGCCTCTGATGGACGGCATCGAGGCGACCAGGGTGGTGCTGCGGACGGTGCCGGAGCCGCCGAAGATCCTTGTGGTGACCACGTTCGAGAACGACGAGTACGTCTACGAAGCGCTGCGGGCGGGGGCGGACGGTTTTCTGCTGAAGCGGGCCCGGCCGGCCGAGATCGTCAACGCGGTGCGGCTGGTCGCGGAGGGGGAGTCGCTGCTGTTCCCTGCCGCGGTCCGGCAGCTCGCCGCCGAGTACGGCACGAGCAAGGCCCGGGCGGCCATGGAGCTGGCGTCGCTCACCGAGCGCGAGGAAGAGGTGCTCCGGTTGATGGCCAGAGGCCTGTCCAATGCGGAGATCGCCGCCAAGCTCGTGGTCGGTGTCGAAACCGTGAAGTCGCATGTCAGTGCCGTCCTGGCCAAGTTGGGGGCCAGGGACCGCACCCAGGCGGTGATCGCCGCGTACGAGTCCGGCTTCGTCGCTCCCCGCTGACGCAGGTCACCTCTCGATACCGGCTGCGTCCAGTGGTCGCTGGGTCCCCGACCAGCGAGTACGATCCGGCAGACATGCGCGCGAGCTGGGAGGACACACTGTGGGCCGGCTGACCGGAGGGGACCCGTCTCTGTTGAGGCGGATCAATTCCGCGGTGGTGCTGCACGCTCTGAGGGGCGCGGGTTCTCCGACTCTGACGGACCTGACCCGGATCACGGGGCTCTCCCGCCCCACGGTCGAAGGTGTCGTCGAGGGCCTCTTCGAGGCCGGGCTGGTCGTCGAGGCACAGGCCGACGAGGGTGAGGCGCGGCGGCAGGGAAGGCCGGCCAGACGGTTCCGCTTCCGGGCAGAGGCCGGGCATCTGCTGGGCGTCGAGATCGGGCCCCACCGGGTCTCCGCGCTGTTGTCGGGGCTGGACGGCCGGATCATCGGGGCCGGCTCTCGCGCGGTGTCCGAGACCGCGGGTGCTGACGAACGGCTGGACCAGGTCAGGACCGTGATCGCGGATCTGCTGCGGCGTTCCGGGGTGGCTCGCAGCAGTCTGCGGGCGGTCGGCGTGGGCAGCCCGGGCATTGTGGAGGCCGATGGGACCGTCCGGCTGGGCACCGCACTGCCGGAATGGACCGGGCTCGCCCTCGGGGAGCGGCTTCGGCGGTCGTTCCGGTGCCCGGTGCTCGTGGAGAACGATGCCAATGCCGCGGCGGTGGCCGAGCATTGGAAAGGCGCCGCGACGGAGTCGGACGACATCGTCTTCGTCCTGGCCGGACTGAGCCCGGGGGCCGGTTCGCTGATCGGGGGGCGGCTGCACCGCGGGTTCGGCGGCGCGGCCGGAGAGATCGGCGCGCTGCATCTGCTGGGGCGGGGTGTGACGCCGGAGCGGTTGCTCTCGACGACCGACACGCCGCTCGACCCTCTGGACGAGCATGCGGTGGCCGCGGTCTTCGCGGAGGCCCGGCGGGGTGACGCCGGTGCGCAGGCGGCCGTCGAGCGGTTCATTCAGCGGCTGGTCCACGATGTCGCGGCTCTGGTGCTCGCGCTCGATCCGGAGCTCGTGGTCATCGGCGGCTGGGCCGCGGGGCTGGACGGGGTCCTCGATCCGCTCCGGGGGGAGCTGGCGCGCTACTGCCTGCGCCCGCCCCGGGTCACGCTCTCCCTGCTGGGCGAGGCGGCCGTCGCGACAGGCGCGCTGCGGCTGGCACTGGACCATGTCGAGGAGCAGCTTTTCGCGGTGGAGGGCACGGTAACGGCCCGTCGCTGACTGCGACGGGCCGCACGGTGTACGTGAACATGAGCGAGCGGCTCGGAAGCGGCGTCGCAGGCGGTCAGGAAGCCTGCCGCGCCTGGTCCTCGTGGCTGATCTCCAGGGCCCCCGAGTCACCGAAGGTGAGCCGGCAGGTGTCGGCCCGGTAGGTGGCCACGGAGACTGCCGCCGTACCGCCCGCCGCGAAGTAGCGTGTGGTGACCACGAGCACGGGAGCGCCCGGAAGCCTGTCGAGTTCCTTGGCGTCGTCCGCCCGGGCCGATCCCAGCTCCACCGAGCGGTCCTGGCCGTTGAGACCCAGACGGTCCAGCTCGCGCAGGACGCTCCGCGCGCGGGCGGGGCCCGAAGGGGCGTCGATCGCGGAGAGAGCGGGCACCGAGGAGGACGGGACGTAGAGGAGTTCCGCCGCGAGAGGCTGCCCGTGGCTGACCCGGATGCGGCGCACCATGTGCACGGTGTCGCCCGTGCCCGCGTCGAACATCGCGCTCACGGCTGCCGGGACGGGCCCGGTGGTGCAGTCGACGGGCTGCCACGTCTCGCCGGCGCCACCCGTCCAGTCCTGCTGCGCGGCGGCCACGGCGACTCCCACGCGGGGCGGGGCGACGGTGGTCCCCACGCCGCGGCGGCGCTGGAGCCTGCCTTCGAGTTCGAGCTGCTCCAGAGCCTGCCGGAGCGTGGCTCGGGCCACACCGAACCGGGCCGCGAGGTCACGCTCGTTGGGCAGGATCTCTCCCACCGCAAAGTCCGAGTCGAGTGCCTCACTGAGCACGGTCTTGAGGTGCCAGTACTTCGGCTCCTGTACCGATTCCAGCTGCGTGGTCCCCACCCTGTCCTCCGCAATCGCCCAGCGGCTTTCCGCGACGTTATTTATTAAAGGTTCCTGTCTTAACGTTGAGACCATAGGACGGTGCACCCCCTTGGTCAAGACCAATCCTTATCCAGTAACGGAGCGAAACGGCGACGCACCGCAGAGCGTTCACAGGACGTTCGTGATGCCGTGAGCCGCGCGCAGCACAAAGCCCCACGTCCGGGCGGGTCCGTGGGGCTCGGCACCTGAGTCGCGAGGGGCTCGCGGTGCCCATACGCAGTGGGCGGGCGGGAGTTATTCGACGGGCAATCCGGAGAGCTTGTCTGGGTTACGGATGATATAGGCGCATTGGATAACTCCGTCCCTGACGTCCACCTGGAAGAAGGTGTCCGGCACACCGTCGACGAACACCACAAGGGCCACGCCACCGTTGAGCTCGACCAGCCGGTATTCCCAGCTCTGGGTCCGGTCCTGCCCGACGGCGATGAGGAAGCGGGCCACCTTGTCCGCGGTCTCGATGATCCGCCTCGGAGCCTTCGCCTTGCCCCCGCTGTCGCTGACGAGCCTCACATCCGGCGCCAGTAGCGCGAGCAGCTGTTCGAGATCGCCGCCGGACGCCGCGGCGAGGAAGCGCTCGGTCAGGTCGCGGCGCTCGGCCGGGTCCACGTCGTAGCGCGGTTTGCGCTCCTCCACATGGCGCTTGGCACGTCCGGCGAGCTGACGTACGGCGGCCTCGGTCCGGTCCAGGGCGGTGGCGATCTCCGCGTACGGGAATCCGAAGGCTTCACGCAGCACGAAGACGGCGCGTTCCAGCGGCGAGAGGGATTCGAGGACGACCAGGACGGCGAGGGAGACGGATTCGGCGAGGACCACCCGTTCCGCGGTGTCCGGGACGGACGGACCGAAGTCGGTCACGACCGGTTCGGGCAGCCAGGGGCCGACGTATGCCTCGCGCCGCGACTGGACGTGGCGCAGCCGGTCGATGGCGAGGCGAGTGGTGATCCGTACGAGATAGGCCCTCGGCTCCCGCACGTCCTCCCGCGCCGCCGACGACCAGCGCAGCCACGCCTCCTGCACCACGTCCTCGGCGTCGGCGACGCGCCCGAGCATGCGGTAGGCGACTCCGGTGAGCACGGGCCGGTGTTCTTCGAAGAGATCGGTCACGGTATTGACAGTCACCGTGCCATCCCAGCCCACCCGCGGTGCGCTGTCCAGCGGGAATCGCCCGGGCCCTTGAACTGCGAGCTACCGGACGGTAATTGTTGCTGACACAACGTCTAAATCGCCAGAGAGCCAGGGAGCTACCGCATGGCCACCACGGCCTCGTTCACAGCCGGTTCCGCCGGAGAGCGGCACAGCGTGTCGATAGCGTACGAAAGGACCGGGTCCGGCGAGCCCCTGCTGCTCCTCCACGGCATCGGTCACCACCGTCAGGCCTGGGACCCGGTGGTGCGGATTCTCGCCACGGAACGGGACGTCATCGCCGTGGACCTGCCGGGGTTCGGCACCTCCCCCGGCCTGCCGGACGGTCTCCCGTACGACCTGACCACGGTGGCACCCCTGCTGGACGCGTTCTGCGAGGAGATCGGCGTGCGACGGCCCCATGTGGCCGGGAACTCGCTCGGCGGTCTGCTCGCCCTCGAACTGGGCCGCCTGAAGCTCGTCCGGTCGGTGACGGCGCTGTCCCCTGCCGGATTCTGGACGCCTGGCGAGCGCCGCTACGCGGTCGCGGCCCTGCGCGCGATGCGCCTGGGCGCCCTGTCCATGCCGGCTTCACTGATCGAGCGGCTCTCGGCCGGGGCGGCCGGGCGCGCGGCGCTGACAAGCACCATCTACGCCCGGCCCGGGCGCCGTTCACCCGAGGCCGTGGTCGCGGAGACGTTCGCGCTGCGCGAGGCGACGGGCTTCCATCAGACGCTGGCCGCCGGCGGGAACGTCGCCTTCAGCGAGGACGTGCCCGGCCTCCCCGTGACCATCGCCTGGGGCAGCCAGGACCGGCTGCTGCTGCGCAGGCAGGGGATCCGGGCGAAGCGCACCATCCCGGGGGCCCGGCTGGTGCGGCTGCCGGGCTGCGGCCATGTGCCGATGAACGACGACCCCGCGGCGGTGGCGCGCGTCATCCTCGACACGAGCCGCTGAGCGCCGCGGGGCCCGTCGCGTACGGCAGGGGCAAGGCCCTCTTGTTCACCTGAGGTTGGTGTGGCAGCCGCCGCCAGGCACTAGGCATGGGTCGGCGGGCAGCCACTTCTGCCCCGACCGCCCCATCGCCCCGGAGGACCCTCGATGTCGTCGCGTTCGCACGTCCCGCACCCCGGCCGCCGCACCGTCCTGCGCGGCTCGCTCGTCGCCTCGGCCGCCGCCACCCTTCCGGCCACCCTCACCGCGGCCCCCGCCTTCGCGCTCTCCGGCCGGCCGAGCGCGGCGTGGGGTGTCCAGACGGGTGCCGTGACCTCGTCGTCCGCCCTGGTGTGGGTGCGCTCGGACCGTCCGGCGCAGATGCTCGTCGAGACGTCGGCCACCGCGTCGTTCCGCCGGGCCCGCAGATGGCACGGCCCGCTCATCGGGTCCCGTACGGACTTCACCGGCACGACTCCGCTGTACGGGCTGCCGCCGGGCGAGCGGGTGCACTACCGGGTGACACTCGCCGACCCGCATGATCCGCGCCGGACGGGCAAGCCGGTGTACGGATCGTTCCGCACGGCCCCCGCGCGGCGCCGCGACGGCGTGCGCTTCCTGTGGTCGGGCGACATCGCGGGCCAGGGCTGGGGCATCAACCCGGACATCGGCGGCTACCGGGTGTACGACGAGATGCGGCGCCTCGACCCGGACTTCTTCCTCTGCAGCGGGGACAACATCTACGCGGACGGGGTGATCGAGCCGAGCGTGACGCTGCCCGACGGCCGGATCTGGCGCAACATCACCACCGAGGAGAAGGCGAAGGTCGCCGAGACGCTCGACGAGTACCGCGGCAACTTCCGCTACAACCTGCTCGACGAGAACCTGCGCGCGTTCAACGCACAGGTGCCCTCCGTCGTCCAGTGGGACGACCACGAGGTCCGTAACAACTGGTATCCCGGCCAGATCCTCGACGATCCGCGCTACACCGAGAAGAACGTGGATGTGCTGGCGGCCCGCTCGGTGCGCGCGTTCGGCGAGTACTTCCCCGTCCCGGCGTCGCACGGGCCCATCGGTGAGGGACGGATGCACCGCGTCGTACGACACGGGCCGCTCCTCGATCTCTTCGTCCTGGACATGCGTTCCTTCCGCAACGCCAACTCCCCCGGCCGGCAGCCCGACGACACCACCGGCATTCTCGGCGCCGCGCAGCTCGGCTGGCTCAAGCGGGAACTGTCACGCTCGCGCGCCACGTGGAAGGTGATCGCCGCGGACATGCCGCTGGGGCTGGTCGTCCCCGACGGTGCGACGAACTTCGAGGCAGTGGCTCAGGGCGATCCCGGCGCCCCGCTCGGCCGCGAACTCCAGCTGGCGGAACTCCTGCGCCACATCAAGCGGCAGCGGATCACCGGCACGGTGTGGCTGACGGCCGATGTGCACTACACGTCCGCGCAGCACTACTCCCCCGAGCGGGCGGCCTTCAAGGACTTCGCGCCGTTCTGGGAGTTCGTCTCGGGGCCACTGGCGGCCGGGGGGTTCCCCGCGAACCAGCTCGATGCCACCTTCGGACCCGACCGGGTCTTCCTCCAGGCACCGGAGCGGGCGAACGTCTCTCCCATGGAGTCGCCGCAGTACTTCGGCGAGGTGGACATCGACGGTGACAGCGGCGAACTCACGGTACGGCTCCGGGCGCAGGGCGGGACCGTCCTGTACAGCAAGGTGCTCCAGCCGGGGCGTACGGGACAGTGAGCCGAATGGCCATGGGAGAACCAGACAAAAAGAGACGATAGGCAACCAGATCCACACTTAACCCATCAGTCACAAGCCGTTCGTGATCAGGCAACACCGCTCGGTCACAGTGAGGACATGACTGATGTGACATCCGCGAAGAGTGCCCGCCGTCCCCACCACTGGCGGCGGGACCTGATCGAGCTGGCCGCCCTGTTCACGGCGGTCGCCGTGGCCGACGCGATCGCCAACCTGATCGGGCACCAGCCCGACGGCCCCTATCTGCTGATCGCCTCGGCCGTGGCCCTCGCCGCCACGGCCGCGTTCCACACCTGGTGGGCCCGGCGCCACAGTCACGCCCCGCCGGGCGCGGGCGCCGCCGGGGCGACACAGGACGTCGTGGCCGGGACCTCGCTGACCGCCGAGGACACCATCCTGTGGCGGATGCGGACGACCGTGCGCGACACCCCGGGCAGCCTGGCCGCCCTGTGCATCGCGCTCGCCCGTTTCCGGGTCGACATCCTGACGCTCCAGACGCACCCGCTGGCCGACGGCACCGTCGACGAGTTCCTGCTGCGCGCCCCCGCCGCGCTCCAGGCCCAGGAGCTCACCCGGGAGATCTCCGCGGCGGGCGGCAGCTCCACGTGGATCGAGCGCGCGGACGCCCACGACCTGGTCGACACCCCGACCCGGGTCCTCGGGCTCGCCACCCGTACCGCACTGGACGCCGCCGAACTCCCGCTGGCACTTCGGCAGTTGCTGGGCCGATGCACCATCCACTCGCTGCCCGCCGTCTCCATCACCGGCCGTCCCACCGGTGAGAGCGCACCCGTGGAAGGCATGCTGGAGGAGACCGTGATGCGGCTGCGCGATCCCTCGGGCGGTGTCATCACCGTGGAGCGTCCGCACCTGCCGTTCACGCCGACCGAGTTCGCCCGGGCCCGCGCCCTCGTGGAGCTCGACGCGCGGCTCGGCCCCCGGATCCCGCGCAGCGAGGACGTACTCACGCTCCCCGAGGGCAACGAGATCACCGTGCGCCGCGCGGACCGCGGCGACCTCGCCGCAGCCCGCGCCATGCACGACCGCTGCTCCGAGCGGACCCTCGGGCTGCGCTACCACGGGCCGGTGCGCGACGCCGACCGCTACCTCGATCACCTGCTGAGCCCGCGCTTCGGCCGCACCCTCGCCGTGCAGACCGCCTCCGGCAAGCTGGTGGCGCTCGGCCATCTGCTCTGGGACGGCGACGAGACCGAGGTCGCCCTGCTCGTCGAGGACGACTGGCAGCGCCGCGGGATCGGCTCCGAACTGCTGGGCCGACTGGTGGCCCTGGCGGTCGAGGCCGGCTGCGAGAGCGTCTACGCCGTCACCCAGGCCCACAACACGGGCATGGTCGCAGCGATGCGCGGCCTCGAACTGCCCCTCGACTACCAGATCGAGGAGGGCACGCTCGTCGTCACAGCCCGACTGGACGCCTCTCCCGTCCGTTCGCTGCCGCCGTACGAGCGGGCTGAGCCGACGGGCCGCTGAGCGCCTGGCACAGGTCGGCCCACAGGTCCTCGACGTCTTCCAGGCCGACCGACATGCGCAGCAGCCGGTCCCCGACGCCGGACGCCTGCCGGTCTCCCTCGGCCACGATGCGGTGGCTGATGGAGGCCGGGTGCTGGATCAGCGAGTCCACGCTGCCCAGGCTGACGGCCGGCGTGATGAGCCGTACCGCGGCGATCACCCGGTGCGGATCCCCGTACACCTCGAACGACACCATCGCACCCCCCACCCGCGGGTAGTGGACGCGGGCGATGCGCGGATCGGCGGTGAGGCGCCTGGCGAGTTCGGCGGCGCTCGCCGACGCGGCCCTGACCCGCACCGGCAGCGTGGAGAGCCCCCGCAGCAGCAGATATCCGGCGAGCGGGTGCAGTACGCCGCCGGTGGCGAAGCGCACCTGGCGCAGAGTCGCCGCGAACTCCTCGTCGCAGGCGACGACCCCGCCCATCACGTCGCCGTGGCCGCCCAGGTACTTGGTGGCACTGTGCAGCACGATCCGGGCACCGTGCTCGACCGGCCGCTGGAGCACCGGGGTCGCGAAGGTGTTGTCGACGAGCAGCGGAACGGACCCGCAGGCATGCGCGACGGCCCGGATGTCCACCTCGGCCAGGGTCGGATTGGCAGGGGTCTCGACGATCACGAGGCCCGTGTCGGGGCGGATGGCGTCGGAGATGCCCGCCGGGTCGGTCCAGGTCACCTCCGTACCGAGAAGTCCGGCGCCCAGAAGGTGGTCACTGCAGCCGTAGAGCGGGCGCACGGCGACCACATGGCGCAGGCCCATGCTCGCGCGGGCCAGCAGCACGGCGGTGAGCGCCGCCATTCCGCTGGCGAACGCGACAGCGCTCTCGGTCCCTTCGAGACGGGCCAGGGCGGTTTCGAAGCGGGCGGTGGTCGGATTGTCGAGGCGCGCGTAGACGGGCGGCCCGTCCGGCCTGGCGCCGGTGGTGGCGAACGCGTCGATCCGCTCGGCCTCGCCCCTGGAGTCGTACGAGGGGTAGGTGGTGGACAGGTCGAGCGGCGGGGCATGCAGTCCGAGGGAGGCGAGATCGTCGCGTCCGGCGTGCACGGCTTCGGTGGCCAGCGCCCGGGACGGGGATGAGGTCCGGGGCGCCATCGAGGCTTCGGTGTCCATGTCACTACTCTGAACAGCTGACGGGTCGAGGGGGCAGAACCCCGTGTTACGTTCGACGCATGGCTGATTCTGTCGTTCTCGATCCGGTGGATCTGCATATTCTGCGGCTCCTCCAGAACGATTCACGGACCACATACCGGGAACTGGCCGCCGAGGTCGGGGTGGCTCCGTCCACCTGTCTGGACCGGGTGACCCGGCTGCGCCGCTCCGGAATCATCCTCGGACATCAGCTGCGCCTCGACCCGGCACGTCTGGGCCGGGGCGTGCAGGCACTGCTCCTCGTGCAGGTCCGGCCGCACCGCCGCGAGCTCATCGGCCCGTTCGTGGACCGGATCAGGGCGCTGCCGGAGTCCCGTGCGCTGTTCCACCTCACCGGCCCCGACGACTATCTGGTCCAGGTGGCCGTCTCCGACACCGCGGACCTCCAGCGGCTGGTGCTGGACGAGTTCACCTCGCGCCGTGAGGTGGCCCGGGTCGAGACCCGGCTGATCTTCCAACAGTGGGAATGCGGGCCCCTGTTGCCCCCGGGCACACCGTCGGCGCCGCCACCGGGATCTCCGTCCGCGGGCTGATTCGCGGTGTTGGTGACGCGGAGGCCCTCGCCGTACGAGGATGTCCGCATGTCAGACACTACTCAGAGCCCGCTGCCCCGCCAGGTCGCCGACGCCTACGTCGACGCATTCATCGAACTCGACCCGATCACCGGTACGTATCTCGGCGTCGCCGACAGCGCACGCCGACTGCCCGACTTCTCGCCCGCCGGTCAGGCGGCAGTCGCCGATCTCGCCCGCGCGACCCTGGCGAAGCTCGACGCCGCGGAGCAGCTGCCCGGTGCGGACAGTGACGCCGAGCGCCGGTGCGGACGGCTGCTGCGCGAGCGGCTGACGGCCGAACTCGGCGTCCACGACGCCGATGAGGGGCTGCGGGTCGTCTCCAACCTCCACTCGCCGGTGCACAGCCTGCGCGAGGTGTTCACGATCATGCCGACCGGCACGGACGAGGAGTGGGCCGCGGTCGTGGACCGGCTGCGGGCCGTCCCGGACGCGCTGGAGGGATACCGCGCCTCGCTCGAACTCGGCCTGGAGCGCAAGCTGTACGGGGGGCCGCGCCCGACCACCACGTTCATCGAGCAGTTGACGAAGTGGGCCGGCGGCAGCGGTTCGGGATTCTTCCAGGACTTCGTCGCCCCCGGGCCCGCCGCCCTGCGCACGGAGCTGGACGCGGCGGCCGGTCAGGCCGCGGCGGCGCTCGTGGCGCTGCGCGACTGGATGAGCGAGGTGTACGCCCCGGCGATCGAGGGCGCTCCCGACACCGTGGGCCGTGAGCGGTACGCCCGTTGGGCGCGCTTCTACAACGGCACCGACCTGGATCTCGACGAGGCGTACGCGTACGGCTGGTCCGAATACCACCGCCTGCTGGCCGAGATGAAGGCCGAGGCGGAGAAGATCCTGCCCGGCGCGGGTCCCTGGGAGGCCCTCGCGCATCTCGATGTGCACGGCAAGCACATCGAGGGTGTCGACGAGGTGCGGACCTGGCTCCAGAACCTGATGGACGAGGCCATCGAGGCGCTCGACGGCACCCACTTCGAACTGGCCGAGCGGGTACGGAAGGTGGAGTCCCACATCGCCCCGGCGGGTGGCGCCGCCGCCCCGTACTACACCGGCCCCTCCGAGGACTTCTCGCGTCCCGGCCGGACCTGGCTGCCCACGATGGGCGAGACCCGCTTCGCCGTGTACGACCTGGTGTCCACCTGGTACCACGAGGGAGTTCCCGGCCACCATCTGCAGATCGCGCAGTGGACCCACGTGGCGGAGAACCTCTCCCGCTACCAGGCGTCGGTCGGGCAGGTCAGTGCCAATGCCGAGGGCTGGGCGCTGTACGCGGAGCGGCTGATGGACGAGCTGGGCTTCCTGCCCGACCCTGAGCGCCGGCTCGGCTATCTGGACGCGCAGATGATGCGCGCCTGCCGGGTGATCATCGACATCGGGATGCACCTGGAGCTGGAGATTCCGGCGGACTCGCCGTTCCACCCCGGCGAGCGGTGGACGCCCGACCTGGCCGAGGAGTTCTTCGGCAGCCACAGCGGCCGGCCCGCCGACTTCGTCGAGAGCGAGCTGACCCGCTATCTGTCGATGCCGGGTCAGGCCATCGGCTACAAGCTGGGCGAGCGCGCCTGGCTGCTGGGACGGGAGAACGCCCGCAAGGCGCACGGCGACGCCTTCGACGCGAAGGCGTGGCACATGGCGGCCCTCTCGCAGGGATCCCTCGGGCTGGACGACCTGGTGGACGAGCTGTCCAAGCTCTGATCCCGCGCCTGCTCGATCGCCGGACGGGCCTGGTGTACGGGCCAGTCCGGCGGTCGAGGGCACCTCTTCACCGTGGGCCGCTCAGCAGCCGCAGTCCTCGGAGTCGGCAGGGGCGGTGAGGGTGTCCGCGGTACGCCGCTCGCGCCCCTCCCAGGTCTCGAACTCGAAGCCCTCACGAGCCCAGTACTCGAATCCGCCGAGCATCTCCTTGACCTGGTAGCCGAGTTCGGCGAGAGCCAGTGCGGCGCGCGTCGCGCCGTTGCAGCCGGGGCCCCAGCAGTACGTGATCACGGGCACGGCCGGGTCGAGGAGTTCGCGGGCCTGTTCCGCGATGAGTGCGGTGGGCAGGTGCACCGCGCCGGGGATGTGCCCCTGGTCCCAGGAGGCGGTGGAGCGGGAGTCGATGACGACGAATCCGGGGTCGCCGTCCGCGGCGAGGGCCGCCGCGACGTCGGAGACGTCGGCGTGGAAGGCGAGCGAAGCCCCGAAGTAGGCGGCCGCCGCAGCCGGCGAGGCCGGCGGGACGCGCAGGACGGGGTTCGATGCGGTGGTGATCAGCTGGGAGGTCATGGCCAAAAATCTACGGGCGGTGATCACAGGGTGGAAGTGATGATCCCCGGCATCACTCTTGATTCGCCGTGGATTTCCCTGTTGTCTTTCGCGCATGACCGACTATTCCCCGGACGCCACTGACTGGCGCATCCTCGATGTCCTCCAGCGTGACGGCCGGGCCTCGTTCGCCGAGCTGGCGCGCGCCGTGGCGATGTCCCCGAGCGCCGTCACCGAGCGGGTGCGCCGCCTGGAGGAGCTGGGGGTGATCAGCGGTTACGCCGCGGTGGTGGACCCCGAGCGGCTCGGACTGCCGATTCTCGCCCTGGTGCGGCTGCGCTACCCGAACGGCAACTACAAGCCGTTCCACGACCTGACGGACACGACACCGGAGATCGTGGAGGCGCACCACGTGACGGGCGACGACTGCTTCGTACTGAAGGTCACCGCCCGGTCGATGAGACACCTGGAAGAGGTCACCGGCCGTATCGGCGCGCTCGGCGCCGTCACCACGAGCATTGTGTACTCCTCCCCGCTCCCCCGGCGGCCGATCAGCCGCTGAGCCCGCCCGCTCCACGGTGGCGCACCGTGGAGCCCTGCCGCTCCTTCACCACTTCGAGCTGGGCGGGGATGCGGCGCCGCAGATCGGCCACGTGGCTGACGATGCCCACGCTGCGGTCGCGTTCCCGCAGCGAGTCCAGGACGTCGAGCACCTCGTCGAGCGTCTGCTCGTCCAGGCTGCCGAAGCCCTCGTCGATGAAGAGGGTGTCCAGGCGTGCGCCGCCGGCCTCGTCGGTGACGACGTCGGCGAGGCCGAGTGCCAGGGCGAGCGAGGCGAAGAAGGTCTCGCCGCCGGACAGGGTCGCGGTGTCTCGCTCCCGGCCGGTCCACGAGTCGACGACGTGCAGGCCGAGCCCGGCGCGGCGTCCGCCGGAGCGGGCGTCGGAGTGGACCAGGGTGTAGCGGCCCGACGACATCTTCTGGAGCCGGGCGGTGGCGGCGGCGGCCACCTGTTCGAGCCGGGCCGCGAGCACGTACGCCTCCAGGCGCATCTTGCGTTCGTTGTCGGCGGAGGTGCCCGCGGTCAGCCCGGCGAGCCGGGCCACCCGCTCGTACTCCCGGCGCAGCGGCCCCAGGGCGCGTACCTCGTCGGCGGTCCGGCGTGACAGCCGACCGAGTTCGGAGCACCGTTCGCGGGCGGCGGCGAGCGCGGCCCCGGCGTCCCTCAGCAGCCGGTCGGCGGTGTCGTACGCGGTCCGCGCGGCGTCGGGGGTGGCCTGCGGGCGTTCTGAGGCGGCGTACGCGTCCTGCTCCGCCAGCCGGTCGGCGACGGCGGCGGCCTCGGCCTGCCAGGCGTCGATCCGGTGCTGGAGTTCGCGTTGGGCCGCATCGCCGAGCAGGGTCGCGGCCGCGGCGGCGGGGGTGTCGAACCCGGCCCTGAACGCCGCGTCGGCCAGCCGGTCGTCGGCCTCCTTGCGGCGTTGCGCGGCGCTCTCCTCGGCGCGTACGGCATCGGCCGCAGCGCCGAGCAGCTCCACGCGGCGTTCCAGCCGCTGGGCATGGGCGGCGACACTGTCCGAATCGCCGCGTGCGGTCACCAACCCGGCTTCCAGCGCCTCCTGTTCACGGTCGAGCGCCTCGCGCCGGGAGGTACGGGCGGCGGCCCTGCGCTCCGCCTGCTGCCGTTGGTCCAGTCGGCCCGCGTGCTCCCGTTCGGCGGCGGCGAGCGCTTCCCGTGCCGCGTGCGTGCCGGCGGCCAGCTGGTGTGCGGAGGCGTGCTCGTCGGCCAACCCGGCTACGACAGCGGTGAGTTCGGCGACCGAGGGGCCGGTGACAGCCTGCTCGCCGGCCTGCTCCGACGTCTCGCCCTCCCCTGCCCCCTCCGCCGCATCGGCGCTCGCTGCGGCGAACCGCTCCCGTACGGAGGCGAGTTCGTGCTCCGCCGCGGTGCGTGCCGCTTCGGCGCGCCGGTGCGCGGCGAGCGCCGCCTCCTCGGTCGACCGGTCCACATGGCCGTCTCCGGGCCGCGCCGGGTCGGGGTGGTCGGCGGAGCCGCAGACCGCGCAGGCCGCGCCGTCGACCAGTCCCGCGGCGAGTTCCGCCGCGATGTCGCGCAGGCGCCGCTCCCGCAGGCCCAGCCAGTGTTCGTGCGCCGCGAGCGCGCTCTCGCGGGCGTCGGACATCCGCCGGGCGGCGGCCTCCTCGTCCAGGGCGAGCGCGTCGCGCCGGCGTGCCGCTTCCAGCCGCCTGCGCGCGGGGGCCAGCCGGCCGGCCAGCTGCTCCGCGCGGGTCGCCGCCTCCTGGGCTTCGTCGACGCGTTCCTGGAGCTCACGGCGGGTGACGTCCCACCCCGCGAGCCACTGTCCGGTCTCCTGGATCAGCTCGTCGTCGGCGCGCGACTGCCGTTCGAGCGCGAGCCGTTCGGCGTCGATCTCCGTGCTGCGACGCTCCGCCCGGCGGGCGGCCTCCAGTCCGCCGAGCTCCTGGCGGAACCGGCGTTCCAGCGTGGCGAGCTGTTCCGCGCCCGCGTCGGCCAGGTCCGGGGGCAGCCCGGCGCGTGAGCGTTCACGGGCCTCGCTCGCCGCGCGGTACGCCCGCTCGGCCTCGTCGCGCAGATCCAGCGCCGGGGCGACCAGGTCGGCCTTGCGCGCACGGGCCAGTTGTCCGGCGCAACGGTCTCGTTCGGAACGGCCCGCCTCAAGGGCGGCGGCCCGGCCGCGCGTCTCCTCGTAGCGGTGCTGGAGTCTGGCGAGTTCGCGTTCCGCGTCGAGCGCGCGACGGGCGGCGGCCTGCCGGCTCTCGGCGGCGGACAGGGCCTGTTCGGCGACGGTGAGCCGTTCCCGTGCCCCGGCGCGGGCGACGGCGGCCCACTCCAGGACGCCTTCGGCGAGTCCGGGCTCACCCGGCCGGTCCTCGGGCAGCGGCCACTCCCGCCCGGCGGGTCCGGCTGCCTGGGCGATCCGCTGGGCGAGGCCGATGATCTGTTCGTCCCCGGCTCTGACCTGGGCCTCGGCGCCACGGCGCAGTTCGGCGAGCCGTTCCTCGACCGCGGCGAAGCGCCGGGTGTCGAAGAGTCTGCCGAGCAGCCTGCCGCGGGCCTCGGCGTCGGCGCGCAGGAAGCGGGCGAAGTCGCCCTGGGGCAGCAGGACCACCTGGCAGAACTGTTCCCTGCTCATCCCGATGAGCTCGGAGAGCTCCTCACCGATCTCCTGGTGCGAACGGCTCAGGGCACGCCAGCCGTGCTCGGAGCCGTACTCGCGCAGCCAGCTCTGCGCCTTCTCGGTCGTGAAGCCGGTGCCCTTCTTCTTGCGGCGCGGCTGGGCCGGGCGCCTGGTCACCTCCAGGCGGCGTCCGCCGACGGTCAGTTCGAGGCAGACCTCGGTGGTCAGTCCTTCCGGGGCGTGATCGCTGCGCAGCGAGGTCCCCGGGCTCTGCCTGGCGCCGGGGACCGCCCCGTACAGGCCGTAGCAGACGGCGTCGAGAACCGAGGTCTTCCCCGCGCCCGTCGGTCCGTGCAACAGGAAGAGCCCGGCCGAGGAGAGCGCGTCGAAGTCGACCTCCTGAGTCGCGCCGAAGGGACCGAACGCCGTGATCGTGAGCCGGTGGAGCCTCAACGGGACACCTCGCGCACGCCGCTGTCCACCCGTACGTCGTCGAACGCGGCGCGCAGCACCGCGCGCTCCCGCTCGTCCGGACCGCTCCCGCCGCGCACATGGGCCACGAAGTCCTCCGCGATCTGGTGGTCGTCGCGTCCCTTGAGACGCTGTGCGTACGAGGCGGAGGGGTCCTCGGGGGCCCGTTCCGGGTCGAAGACGAGGCTGAGGGTGTGCGGGAAGCGCTCCACGAGGCGGGCCATCGGGTCGTCCGGGCGCACCGGGTCGGTGAGGGTGGCCTCCACCCAGGACTCCTGGTGCTGTTCGTGGCGGGGGTCGTCGAGCAGGGTGTCGAGGTGTCCGCGGAGCCGGGCGAGGCGGCGGGGCACCGGGCAGTCGATCCGCTCGGCGGCGACGGAGCCCTCGGCGTCGAGATCGACCAGCCACATGGTCTTGCGGTGGTCCGCCTCGGAGAAGGAGTAGGCGAGCGGGGACCCGGAGTAGCGCACGCGCTCGGTGACGCGCTGGCTGCCGTGCAGATGTCCCAGGGCCACGTAGTCGACGCCCTCGAAGACTCCGGCCGGCACGGCGGCGACCCCGCCGACGGTGATGTCGCGTTCGCTGTCGCTGGGCTCGCCGCCCGCGACGAAGGCATGGGCGAGGACCACCGACCTGGTTCCGGCGGGCCGGGTGGCGAGGTCGGCACGGACGCGGTCCATGGCGGCGGTGAGGACGGCCTCGTGACCCGCCTTCGCGGCGCCGAGGGTCTCCTTGACCAGGGCGGGTTCCAGATAGGGCAGCCCGTAGAACGCCACCTCGCCGTGCGCGTCGCGCAGGACGACGGGGGTGCCGCAGCCGTCGGGGTCGGTACGCAGATGGATTCCGGCCCGCCCGATCAGGCCGGCGCCGACGCCGAGCCTGCGGGCGGAGTCGTGGTTCCCGGAGATCATGACGGTGGGGACACCGGCCGCGGCGAGCCTGTGCAGGGCGTCGTCGAACAGCTCGACGGCGGACAGGGGTGGCACGGCCCGGTCGTAGACGTCCCCGGACACCAGGACGGCATCGGCCCCGCGCTCCTGCACGGTGGCCACCAGGTGGTCGAGGAAGGCCCGCTGCGCGTCGAGCATCGGAACACGGTGGAGTGAGCGCCCCAGATGCCAGTCCGACGTGTGCAGGATCCTCACGACAGCACTCCGAACGACACCACTGTGACGGCCACGACCTGCATGTTTCTCTTCCTCCACCCCGGGGCCGCCCCGTGATCCCACGATCGGCACCGACCACGCTAACGCCGGTCGGGCCCGGAACAGGCATCGATCATGGTTTCAGACGTCCCCGTACGCTTCCCCGCCCAGTTCGAGGGTGGCCGAGCCCGCCGTCGCATCGGCCAGCCAGGCCGTGAATCCCGCGACATCCGCGTCCGGCAGCCCGATCTCGATGGTCACCGCCTCCGCGTAGGTGACCTCGCGGACGGCACGTCCGGTGGCGCGCAGATCGTTCTCCAGCTTGCCCGCGCGCTGGTGGTCCACCGTGACGGTGGCCAGCCGGAAGCGCTGCCGGGTGAGCGTCCCGAGCGCGTCGAGTGCTTCGCCGACCGATCCGCCGTAGGCCCGGATCAGTCCACCGGCACCGAGCTTCACACCGCCGTAGTAGCGGGTGACGACCGCGGCCACGTAACGCATCTCACGGCGCATGAGCATCTGCAGCATGGGAACGCCCGCGGTACCCCCGGGCTCCCCGTCGTCGGACGCCTTCTGTACGGAGGCGTCGGCGCCGATCACGTACGCGAAGCAGTTGTGGGAGGCGGTGGGGTGCTCCTTGCGTACGCGTGCGACGAAGTCCTGCGCCTCCTGCTCGGTGGCGGCGGGGGCGAGCGCGCAGATGAAGCGCGAGCGGTTGATCTCGGTCTCGTGCACGCCCGCACGGGCGACTGTCCGGTACTGCTCCTGCATCCGGCCACCCTATGCGCCGCCCTGCCCGGGAATCCCCGGCGGTCGTCGCAGGTTGCGCAGGCAGTCAGTATTCGCTTCCGCAGGAGGGCATGGCATGTACGGCGACGAGGACACCATCCGCAAGATCCTCACCGAGTCCGGCGACGTCTGGGCCGTCGTGGGCCTGTCGTCGAACGCGGGGCGGGCGGCCTACGGTGTCGCGGCGGTGCTCCAGCGCTACGGCAAGAAGATCGTGCCCGTGCACCCCAAGGCCGAGACCGTCCACGGGGAGCAGGGGTATCCGTCCCTCGACTCGATTCCCTTCCAGGTCGACGTGGTCGATGTCTTCGTCAACAGCGAGCTCGCGGGCGCGGTCGCCGACGAGGCCGTCGCCGTCGGCGCCAAGGCCGTCTGGTTCCAGCTCGGTGTCATCGACGAGGCAGCCTTCGCGCGTACCCGCGCGGCCGGGCTCGACATGGTCATGGACCGCTGCCCGGCGATCGAGATCCCCCGGCTCGGCTGACCTTCCCGGGCATGCTGTCGCCCGGGCCCGCCGCCGGGGAGAATGACCGCCGTGAGCGATCTCCTCAGCGGTGACCGGGCGGCGGCCCAGTTGGCGGAGCTCGGCGTGCGGCCCGGCGGGGTGCTGCTGGTGCACGCCTCGATGCGTTCCGTCGGTGCGGTCGACGGGGGTGTGCGCACCATGGTGGACGCCTTGCGGCGGGCCCTGGGGCCGGACGGGACCCTGGTGGTCCCGGCGATCACCCCGGAGAACTCCGACACCTCGCCCGCCTTCCGCCGCAGCGTCCACGGCCTGAGCGAGGAGGCGCGTGAGGCGGTGCGTGCCGCGATGCCCGCCTTCGACAGGGCGACCACGCCCGCGCCGTCCGTGGGCCGTCTCGCCGAGACGGTGCGGCTGACTCCGGGCGCCGAGCGCAGCGGGCACCCACAGACCTCGTTCGCCGCGCTCGGGCCCGCCGCCGGCGCACTGGCCGCGCGCCACAGCCCCGACTGCCACTACGGCGAGGACTCCCCGCTCGCCGCGCTGTACGAGAGCGATGCGCGGATCCTCCTGCTGGGGACGGGATTCGACACCTGCACCGCCTTCCACCTGGCCGAGTACCGGGTGGCGCGTCCGCCCCGCCGTCGCTACCGGTGTGTGGTGACGACGCGGGGACGGCGCCGGTGGTGGGAGTACGAGGACGTCGATCTGGACGACAGCGACTTCGCCGCGCTGGGGCGGGACTTCGAGGAGTCGGACGCCACGGGGGCCGTGCGCACGGGCCGGGTCGGTGCCGCGAACTGCAGGCTCGTCCGCCTCACCTCCGCCGTGGACTTCGCGGCCGGCTGGTTCGAGGAGCACCGGACGGACCGCCCGGCGGACCCGGACCGGGCGATCCGTCCGTAGGGGGCGGATCTGCCGGTCGGGTACGTCCGCGTGTGGGCGCGCTACGACCGTTGGCTGGAGCACGTATGTACCAACTGCCGTGCCTGCGCTCATACTTGCGGCGTGTCGGACCTATGGGGAGACGCCGGATGAAGCAGCTGATTCACACCGAGGACGGCCGTCGACTGGCTGTCGAGCACTACGGCAAACCGCACGGAAGGCCCGTCTTTCTTCTGCACGGCACACCCGGCAGCCGGCTCGGACCGGCGCCCCGGGGCTCCGTGCTCTACCGGCTGGGTGTGCATCTCATCGCCTACGACCGTCCGGGCTACGGCGATTCGGACCGGTTGCCCGGCCGCCCCGTCGCCCATGTCGCCGACGACGTCGCCGCGATCGCGGACGCCCTGGGCATCGAACGGTTCGGGGTCGTCGGCCGTTCCGGCGGGGCTCCGCACGCCCTGGCCTGTGCCGCGCTGCTGCCGGAGCGCACGGCCCGGACCGCGGCGCTCGTCGGACTCGCGCCGCGTGACGCGCAGGGCCTGGACTGGTTCGACGGCATGACCGAGTCGAACGTCCGGGAGTACACCAACGCTGCCGCCGGAGCACGGCAGCTGACGGCAGCGCTGGAGTTCCGGTCGGCCACGATCCGGGCGGACCCCGCCGGCATGGTGGCCGAGATGCACAGCACACTGCCCGCGTCGGACCGAGGCATCGTCGCCGATGCCGGCATCCGGGCGATGCTCACCCGGAACTTCGCCGAGGGGCTGCGCAGTTCGGCCGACGGCTGGGTCGACGACGTGATGTCGTTCAGCACCGACTGGGGGTTCAGCCCCGAGGACATCGCCTCTCCCGTACTGCTGTGGCACGGCGAGGAGGACGTCTTCGCGCCGGTGTCCCACACCCGGTGGCTCGCGGAGCGCATCCCCGGGGCCGAGCTGGTCGTGGAGCGGGGCGCCGCGCACTTCGGCGCGCTGCGGGTGCTGACCCGGGTGCTCGGCTGGACGTCGTGGTGAACCGTCCGCCGGGCCCCGGGCCCCGCACCGCTCGCACTCGCCGGCTCAGACCGGCTGTGGCTCCAGGTCACGGCTGACCCGCCGCCAGGAGCGGGCCGCCTCGGTGATCGGGTGATCCGCTCCCAGCCGCACCGCGGCCGGTTCGAGGACCTCGGCCCGCATCCGCTGCGCCTCCACCTCGCGCCCCGAGGCACGCAGGGTGATCGCGAGGTTGGAACGGCAGACGAGCACATCGGGGTGGGCGGCCCCGTACCTCGCCGTCAGGCCCTCCAGCGCGATGCGCTCCCACTGCTCCGCCGCCTCGGGCCGGTGCAGATCCCCGTAGGCGTTGGCGAGGTTGATCGCGGCGCAGAGCGTGAAGGGGTGCGACGGCCCCAGCTGGTCCTCCAGCGCCGCCCTGACCAGCTCGCCCACCTCGGCGGCCCGCCGGGCCTCACCGAGCCCGCGCAGGTAGATGCCCACGTTGTTGCGGCAGGCCAGCGTGAAGGGGTGTTCCTCGCCCAGGCTCTCCCGGTACCCCTCCAGCGCCTGGAGGGCCAGGTCGAGGGCCGCCTGCTTGTCCCCGACCGCGAAGAAGTCGGCGGCCAGGTTGAGCCCACAGGCCAGCGCGTCGGGCACCTTGGCCCCGTAACGGCCCCGGTAGCGGCCGTACGTCTCCTCGGTGAGCCGCTTCGCCTCGTGCGGATGTCCTGCCTTGCGCAGCGAGACGGCGAGGCTCTTGGCGGTGCGCAGCGCCTCGGGTACGTCGGCGTTGAGCACGCTGCGGTCGAAGGCGGCGATCACCTCCCGCAGGACCTGCACCGAGGCCTCGTACTCCCCGGTCTCCCGCAGGTCACGGGCGAGGTGGCCCTTGGTGGTGAGGGTGTACGGGTGGTCCATGGTCAGCAGGGCGCTGCGCCGCTCGACGGTCTGTTCGTCCAGTCGGCGGGCGCGTTCGCTGTCACCGGTCAGCCGGTAGTCGATCGCGAGGTTGTTGGCCGCGGTCAGGGTGCGCGGGTGGTCCTCGCCGAAGGTCTCCCGCATGCCCCGGTAGATCCGCACGTCCCGTTCCAGTGCCTCGTCGAAGCGGCCCAGGGCCCGCAGGTCGGCGGCGAGGCTCCCGGTGGTGATCAGGACGTTCGGGTGGTCGGCGTGGAACACCCGGATCTGACGCTCCCTGGTGTCCTCGTCCAGGGCCAGTGCCGCGTGGTACTTGCCTTGCGCCCGGAGCGCGTTGGCCAGCTCGAAGCGGAGGTTCAGGGTCTGTTTGTCGTCCTCGCCGAGCTCACGGGTCCAGGTGCGGTTCAGCTGGGTGCCCAGAATCCGGGCGTTCTCCAGCTCACCGCGCTTGAGGAGGTAGCGAATCCGGTCGAGCATGAGCTGTCGGCCCGACTCCTCGTCGCAGTCGGCGATGCCCGACGCCCCGAGGTGCGGCCAGATCAGTTCGAAGCTCGGCCAGGTTCGGGGGTCGTTCACGGGGCTGTCCAGTTCCCCGGTGTCCTGCGGGCGGGCCGCCGCCAGGGTGACGTGCACTTCGTGCATCGCCTTCTCCTGCTCCTGCCGGGACATCCCGGAGCGGACGGCCGCCTGGACGAGGCGGTGGACCTGGATGCTGCTGTCGGCCGGGTCCACCTTGGCCAGTGCGAAACGGTTGAGCGCCTGGGTGACCTTGCCGAGCATGTACCGCTCGCGCAGATCGGGGTCGTACGGGAGCAGCGAGCGGAGCATCGAGTCGCTGCCGATGAGACTCATCGAGATGGGTTCGGCCGAGAAGAACGAGCACAGCTCCAGGAGCCGTACCGCGGCCTTGGACTCCTCGCGCAGCCTGGCGATGGAGATGTTCCAGGTGGCACCGATCTGCTGGGCGTAGTCGTCCGGGGTGCCCAGGGACAGGACCTTGGTGCTCTGTTCCCTGAGCTGTTGGACGTAGTCGTCCACCGGAGTGGCCGTCTCGGCGAGCCAGGCGGCCGCGACCTCGACCGCCAGCGGCAGGTCACCGACGGCCTCGGCCACCCGGTCCGCGTCGCGTCCGGGCAGCTTGCGGACGCGGCGGCAGAGGTGCTCCACGCTCTCCGCGCGGGTGAAGACCTCCACCTCCGTCGTCTCGACCTGCGCCGATACGGGCTTGTTGCGGCAGGTGGCGAGGACGTGGCCGTAGAGGGAGTCCGGAAGGGGCGCGGTCTCGTCGGCGAAGACGTCCAGGGCATTGTCGAGGTCCTCGACGTTGTCGAAGACGAGCAGCCAGCGGGAGTACGGCGTCCCGCTGCGTAACGCCTCCAGGGCCGCCATGGCGGCGTCCGTGACGCCGTCACCGGTGCGCAGCCCCATTTCGGCGGCCAGTTCGGCGAGCGAGGAGAGCACGCGGTCGGGCTGCTCCGACTCGACCCACCACACCAGGTCGTAGTCGGCGCGGAAGCGGTGGGCGTACTCCCTGGCCACCTGCGTCTTGCCCACCCCGCCGAGGCCGTACAGGACTTGGGGCAGGCGCTGTCCCGAGCGGGTGTCGCCGCGCAGCTGGTCGCGTACTTGTTCCAGCACGGAGGCGCGACCGGTGAACCAGGCGTGCCGCGGCCGTACGTTCCACACCTTCGGCGCCGCTCCAGGGAAGCGGGGACCACCGTCGGGGACCGGCGGCGAGGCGGCGGGTTCGTCCCGGTCCAGTGCGCGGAGCAGGGCGGACGCGGCCTCGGTCTCGTCGAGCCGCACGAGGTCGACGACCGCGCGGCTGCTCGTGGGCAGATTCAGCCGTACGTCACCGACCCGGACGGGTATCAGCTGGCGCCGGCTCCCGGTGGGGTCGAGGCCGGTCACGGAGTCCCACAGATTCCTGGCCGGGGCGGAGTTCTGGTACGCCTGCGAGACGACGGAGACGACGCGGTACGTGGCTCCGGGGGTGAACGCGGCCTCGGCACCGGACACCTGCGTCGTCCGGACGTCGACGGCGACGACGTGGAAGCCGGCCCGGGCGAGCACGGCCTGCAGCCAGTCGGCCCACATCTGGTCCTCGGCCACATAGGCGAGCACCACGTTGGACGGCGGCACGGGACGCCGCCGGGTGTACGCCGCGACGTACCCGAGCCGTTCGGCCTCGTCCATCGGCGGCAGGGCGCTGACCGCCCCGTCGGTGAGGACGGAGGTGAGCCGTTCGCACGAGGTGAGCATGGAGCTGGACACGTTGGGCGCGTCCCCGAAGGTGGCGAGGATCTCCTCGTAGGCGTAGAAGGGCCGGTAGGGAATCTCCACCGAGCCCCAGTATCCGGCCAGTTCCTCGTTGCTCAGACCGCTGGGGAAGCCGCTGAAGCTCTCCCTGGCGAGGGCGCGGCCCGCGTCGGCCTTCTCCTTCTCGCCGTCGTCGATACGCATCGGGACCGGCAGGATGCGGATGTTCTTGTCGTGGAAGCGCTCTTCGATGTCGCGGGCCACGGCGGCCGCCCCGTCGATGCTCTGGTCGCTCAACGTGAAACAGACGACCAGCACTTGGGGCATCTGGACGGTGCAGATGTCGCCGATGTCACTGATTCCGGTCCGGCTGTCGATGAGGGTGTAGTCGTAGTGGCGTTGCATATCGGTACGCATCGCATCGAAGAACTGACCGCCGTCGTACCGCTCGTAGAAGTCCTCCCAGTCCATCCGCCCCACGGTCGCCGAGTAGTCCCGGTTGCGCCGTCCGGCGGAGACGAAGTCGAGGCTCCCGCCGAACGGGAAGGACCAGTTCAGCGAGGTCGCGTGCGGGCGGACCCGGGCGTAGTCGCGGTGCCATTCGGGCTCCCGCTCCGCGGGCCGTCGTACCTCCTCCTGGTATTCGGTGATCAGGTTGATCACCCCCGGGGTGGCCTCCAGGTCGGAGAAGTCGAGGAACGGGTGGAAGAAGCGGTGCAGACCCGGCGCCTCCAGGTCCCAGTCGACGGCGAGCACGCGATATCCGTTGGCGGCGAGAATCCAGGCGGTGTTGGCCAGAGCCATGGTGCGCCCGGTGCCGCCTTTGTAGGAGTAAAAGGTGACGATGGTGCCTTCACGGTTCTCGGTCATCCGAGGGTCCCTCCGCGTCGTCGGCGTGGCCTTTGCCCTGGTGCGATCCGTCAGGAGGGGTGACGTGAACATCGGCGCCGTAACCGACGCCTCCGGGGAGCACCCGTGGTATTCGCCCGCCCCGCCCCTCCGGGGGGTAGGTCTTCGCCTGAGCCGTGTAGTGCCGGTCGGCCGCCCGCACGGCGCGCGGCAGCTCTTCGCTGAACGCCTCGAGTGTGGGCACTCCGGCGCCGGGTGAGCGGTGGCCGCCGGCCGTCTCGGCGGCGAAGATCTCGGCGGCCGAGTGCAGGGACGGCGACCGGAGCGCGGATTCCGGGTCCTCGCGGTTCCAGGGGACCATGATGCTGATCCAGGGCCGGTCCTGGGCGCAGAGCCGCCGCAGCAGATCTCTCCTGTGCGGGGCTTCCAGGGCCCACTGGTCGAGCAGCAGAAGTCCGGGAGCGCCGGGCTCCCCGGCGGCCAGCAGCCGTTCGGCCTCGGCCTCGAAGTCGCCCACCCGCACCAGGTAGTCGAGGTTGCGCACGAGGTCGCCCGCGTGGTCGGCGAGCGGCCGGGAGGACTTGGGGTGGTACGGGTTCCAGTCCCGGGCATCCGGTCCGTAGCACTCGGGGCCCCGGTCCTGGGGCCGGTCCGCCTGCGAACAGGCGAGCACGGCTATGTCCATCTCGCGGGCGGGGCCCGGCGGTCCGAAGGCGCTGGGTACGGCCAGGTAGTCCTGGTGCGGGTGACCTTCGGCCATCCGGGTCTGTTCGGCGACCTTGACGATGCGCTTGGCCAGCAGATACACCGCGCGTTCGTACTGGTCCCTGAGGTACCGGAGCTTGATCAGCCCGTAGAAGCCCTCGTCCGCGTAGTCGTCCCCGAAGGTCGCGTGGTTGAACTGGAGCCGCTCCGCCGGCTGCGGCAGCTGCTTGGGCGGTACGGGCACCCACAGCGCGGGGACGATCCCCGTGATCGGGGAGCTGCTGTTGTTGTACTGGGCGGCCTGGTGGTGCACGGCCCGGCTGGAGAACGCGTACCACTCACGGCCGCACTGTTCGCTCAGGAAATAGCGCGGCGAGTAGAGCGGCACGAAGACCCGGCAGTACGCCAGCGCCTCGGACAGTCTCTCCTGCCACCCCTCGCCCGGCTGCATCTGCTGATCCATGAATCCGGCGGGCACACCCGCCGGTAACGAGGTCAGTTGCAGTACGTGAGCACACAGATCCCGGTAGAACCTCTCCACCCAGACGTTCGGGTCCTTGTCCTTCGGATGGTTCTTCGGTGTATGCGCGTAGCTGAGAAAGAAGTAAGGCTTTGGCTCGTCTCCCCCGGCCCCCACGGCTCCACTGGCCAACGTCGCCCCCGGTCCCTGTTCGCTGGGCCCTCAGTGTAGGAAACCTCGATTCCCCGGCGGAACCACGCGAACGCACCAATTGACTGATCCAATTGATCAATTCTCCCTTTTGATCAATCAATTGATGTCAAATCTGCCAAATCCGGGGCTGCATATGATCATTTACTGGAGGAGGTAGAGACGACAGAGGCGGCCGACGCATTCCACGCCGCGCGATGCGTCGCGGCGGCCCGTCCGGCTTCGGCGAGAGAGGCCCGCGAGACCTGTTCGGCCGACCAGCCCGCGACCGTCTCACCCATGCCCGCGACGAAACGTTCTCCCAGGCGGGTGAGCATGCCCGAGCCCGCGAGTTCGTCCACCGCAGCGGCCGTCTGCTCGCGCCACCGGGCGAACCGCGCCTCGGCGGCCCGCGCCGCGGGCCCCCGCATGGTCAGCCGTCGCACCCGCCAGAAGTCCGTGACGGCGATGTGCGCGTACGTGCCCTGCAGCAGGCCGCCCAGCGGTCGCGGATCGTCGCGCCAGGGAGCGTAGAACAGCCGGCCCCCGTCGTCCGGGTCGTACAGGTCATGACTGTCCAGGACAGCCCCGAGTTTGACGTGCTGGAACTCATGGACGATCAACAGGGCCAGCAGGTCCGGCGTGACGGGCCGCGCCGCGCCGATCGCACCGAACGCCTCCCGCGACGCGGCGCTGACGTCGCTGCCGCGCGGCGCGTCCAGCGGGGTGACGGCGCGCAGACCGGTGGCCACTCCCGGGGCGTAGGCGGGCAGTTCACACCGGATCAGCGACCAGGCCTCGGCAAGGTCCTCGGACCACAGTTTGGCCTCGTCGTGGGAGAGCCGGTCCGACACGGGCCACTGATGGCTGTCGCGCACCGGGTCGGTGTCCTCCAGCGCCACGGTCCAGCCGGGCAGCTCCACCAGGCGCACCGGCCGCCAGTGCGCCACGAGCCCGTCGGCGCCGCTCTCCCATCCGATCTCCAGGCACCGGCCAGCCGCCCGCACCGTGAATCCGTCCAGGCCCGCCTCCACCTCGGCCAGTTCCGCGTCACCCGGGAGCATGACCGCGCCGATGCCCGGCAGCCGCAGCAGTCCCTCGCGTACCGGCACGGTGAGGCGGTCGCCGCGCCGGGCGCGCAGGGCGCAGGCGGCGGCGATCTCCGCGAGCCCCTTGCCCGCCGTGCCGGGCGCCCTGCCGTCCAGGACGCGCAGGGCCCAGGGCCGCAGATACGGATGCGCGATCACGGCGTCCACCACGGCGGGCAGCGAGGTGTCGAAGTCGACGAGCAGCTCCCAGGCGCCGGCCGCGAGCCGGTCGGTCCGCGGGCCCCGTTCGTGCACGGCGGCGAGCAGGTGCCGGTCGAGGTCGAGCTGGCTCTCCGCCAGCCGCCCCACGGTCTCGGCGCTCCCGAACCCCCTCGCCAGCTCGTCCAGGCCGAGGTCGACGAGGGTCGGCTCCACCCCGTCGGCGGCCTGCGAAGGGTCTGCTTCGCGCTCCCGGATGTTCACGATGAGCTCCATCAGGTCGGGGCAGAACACCGACGGGTTGTCGAAACCGCCGCCGCCGCTGCCGGTCCTGTACCGGTGGGCGTAGAGACCGCCGCCGCAGGAGGTGACCACCGGGCAGGAGCGGCATTCCGCGGCGAGCTCCGCGACCCCCTGCTGCCGGGCGAGCATTCCCGGGTGGCCGAGCACCTCGTCCAGCGAGTGCGTGAAGACGTCCATGCCGGTGGCGGGCGCGTCCTCGTAGGCCGTCTTGAGACTGTCCGCCTGCTCGAACGTTCCGTCGGTCTCGATCACCACGAGATCCGCGGGCGCCAGTCCGAGCGACTCGGTGAGGCTGCTCTCGCCGCGCAGCGTGCGCCGGACGGAGTCGAAGACGCGCACCGGCACGGGCCTGCCGTCCGCGTCCCAGCGCCGGTGGATGACATCCAGCCAGTCCGCGTACGGCGTCGGTCGCCCGTCCGGCCGGGGCGGGGGCACGTCCCAGGTCGCGTGCGGCAGGAGGAAGTCCATGCGGGGCGGGTCGAGGCCGACGAGCGCCTCGTACACGGCGATGGGGTCGTTCTCGATGTCGATCGTGCAGAGGAGCCCCGCGAACAGATGCCGGTAGCGGGGCCTGCTGAGGAGTTCGACGGCTTTCAGGACCTGTGCGTGGCTGCTGCGCCCGTCGGCGTACCGGCGGTGACGGTCGTTGGAGGTCTTGTCCCCGTCCAGCGACACCCCGACCTTGATGCCCAGTTCAGCGAAGAGCTCGCAGAACCGTTCGCTGAGCAGTACGCCGTTGGTGTGGATGCGCAGGTCCAGGATGCTCACGCCGTCGAGTGCGCGGGAGAGCTCCTCGGCCGCGGTCCGCAGCCTTGCCGGGCCCGCGAGCAGCGGTTCGCCGCCGTGCAGGACGACGTGGACCTCGGGGAGGCGGTGGGCCAGGGCGTGTTCGGCGATCCGCTCCGCCGCCTTGGCCAGGAGCTCTTCGGACACCACCTTGGGCCGGCCACGCCAACTCGTGTCAGCGTGCTCGTACACGTAGCAGTGGTCGCAAGCGAGGTCACAGCGGCTGTGCATCTTCAGCACAAATTGACTCAGGGAGAGCGGTGGCCGGTCCATGGTGGTGTCGCTGTCCGGCTACTCAGACGGACGACTGAAAGGCCGCGACGACCAACGGGCTCGGCCCGGTGCCGCTCGACAGCAGACGGCTGAGGGAGGCGGGCACCGCGCCGCCGCCCTGAACAGCGGCACTCTTCGCCAGCGGCACCCGAGGAGCAGCCTGTCGGCGGGGAGCGAGCCCCGGCCTGCCGGCCGCGGAGACGAGTGGAATGTCCATTGAGAGCCTCTCAGATCGAATGACGAGGGCCCGTGTGCGAATGGCGGAATTTCGCCGTCCGCATACCACGGGCCCTCATTTCTGCATAACGGGAAAAGGAACGCAAATCAGGCACAAGCCGAACGGGTGAAATAACGGCACACCCGGCCCCTGTGCCTCAAACTCCGGTCCGGGCGCTCGCGTACTTCCCCGGGGCCGAAAGCACTCCTTCGGGCGAGCGATACGGGCCTCTTTCCCGCGCACACATCCACATCGCGCGCACGAGTTCGAGGGCAGAGGGCGGGCCATGATGCACACCTTCCTATGCCACCCCGACCGAAACCCGGAATTCACGAAAGATGATTCCGGACAGTAATGATCAGCGGACGGGAGGGACCGAGACCGCCATGGTGAAGTCGACCGGTTCGGCACCGTCGTTGCGGTAGCCGTGCGCCACATGCGCCTCGAACGTCGCGGAGGTGCCCGCCGGCACCGGATGCGGCTCCCCGTCGACGACCAGGGTCAGTTCACCCGCGGTGACATGAAGGAGCTCGATGGTCCCTTCCGGGTGCGGGTCGGAGCTCGTGCCGTCGCCGGGCATCAGATGCCAGGACCAGAGCTCCAGGGGACCCCCGGCCTCCGTACCGACCAGCAGGGTGGTCGAACTGCCCGCGTCCGTCGACCAGAGGCGTACGGCCTGGTCGGCGGGGATCAGCCGGACCTGCGGGCCCTGCTCGTAGTCGAGCAGCGTGGTGATGCTGACGCCGAGCGCGTCGGCGAGCTTGACGGTGGTGCCGACGCTGGGGTTCGTCCGCGCCTGCTCGATCTGGATGATCATGCCCCGGCTGACCCCGGCCCGGGCGGCCAGGGCGTCCAGCGTGAAGCCGCGCTCACCCCGCCAGCGCTTGAGGTTGCGGGCGAGCGACTGGGTGAGCTGATCGAGGTCAGACACATTCCGTCCAATATTCTGGATGACAGGGTTCAAAATACTGAACTACGGTGTGGTGCACCGACCGTTCACCGCACTGTACTGCGAGGCATGCAATGACAGCACTGTTCGCCCTGGCCACCAGTCTGCTCTGGGGCCTGGCCGACTTCGGTGGCGGGCTGCTCACCCGGCGTACGCCCGCGCTCACCGTGGTGGTGGTCTCGCAGACCATCGCGGCCGCCGTGCTGGGTGTCGTCGTGATCGCCACCGGCGCCTGGCGCGAGGCCGGGGGTCTGCTGTGGTTCGCGGTCGGCGCGGGCGTCGTCGGACCGGTGGCGATGCTGAGCTTCTACAAGGCGCTGGCGATCGGCCCGATGGGCGTCGTCTCCCCGCTCGGCTCGGTGGGAGTGGTCGTGCCGGCGGGGATCGGGCTCATGGTCGGTGAGCGGCCGGGACTGCTCCAGTTCGCCGGTATCGCCGTCGCCGTCGTGGGCATCGTGCTGGCGGGCGGCCCCGAACTGCGCGGAGCGCCGGTGCGGCGGCGGGCGGTCCTGCTGACGCTGCTGGCGGCATTCGGATTCGGCGCGGTGATGGCGCTGATCTCCGAGGCGTCCACGACGGTCACCGGACTGTTCCTCGCGCTGTTCGTCCAGCGCGTCACCAACGTCGCGGTCGGCGGCGCGGCGCTCTGCGTCTCGGTCCGCCGGGGAGGCCGCGCACTGCCGGAGGAGGGCGGCAGGCCGGTCGTCGTGGCCGCCCTGCCCGCACTCGCCTTCGTCGGACTCGCCGACGTCGCGGCCAACGGCACCTACGCGATCGCCGCCCAGCAGGGCCCGGTCACCGTGGCCGCCGTACTGGCCTCGCTCTACCCGGTGGTGACGGCCCTGGCCGCGCGCGGCGTCCTCGGTGAGCGGCTGCGGGCGGTACAGGCGGCGGGAGCGGGACTCGCCCTCGTGGGGACGGTCCTGCTGGCGTCGGGCTAACCGGCTTCGGGGGGCTCCTGCTCCAACTCCGCGAGAAGCAGCAGCTGTTCGGGGGTGACGCCCTCGGGGATCGGGACCGGAGCGGGCGTACGGAGCGGCGGCTGCCAGCCCTTGTCCGGGTCCCAGCTCCGTACGACACGGGCCGGCGCACCGGCCACCACCGCGTGGTCGGGGACCTCTCCACGGACGACCGACCCGGCGGCGACCACCACATTGCGGCCGAGCCTGGCGCCGGGAAGGATCACCGCGCCCGTGCCGATCCAGCAGCCGGGGCCGATCACGACGGGTTCCATACGCGGCCACTGCCGGCCGACGGGCTCGTGCGGATCGTCGTAGCTGTGGTTGGTGGAGGTGATGTAGACGTACGGGCCGCAGTACGTGTCCGGGCCGATCGTCACCGTGGTGTCGGCGATGACATGGCTCCCCCGGCCCAGCACCACGCCGTTGCCCAGGGTCAGGACGGTCTCGGAGCCCAGGTCCAGATCGGGCATCAGACCGGCCGTGAGCGAGACCTGCTCGCCGATCACGCAGTGGTCTCCGAGCTCGATCCACGGCTCACCGAACACCGTGCCCTGCGGGAAGGCCAGCCGGGTGCCCGGCCCGATCCGGCGGAAACGGAGCCGCCCGGGGTGCTGCGCCGTGACCGCGCCGGTCTCCTGGACCCAGGCCCAGGCGCGGTGGACGGCCCGGGACAGGACGCCGTGCCGCCGGGCGGCGAGCGAGGAGAACGTGTTTCGGTTGATCGGCACCCGACACACCGTAACGGGCGGGGCGGAGCCGGCCGGCGCCCCGGCCTGTGATGTTCACCCCACCACCGGCAGCCGCGGGGGCGTCGCCTACGGTTCCTCCGGAGCGACCGCACCACACCGGAGCACGGAGGAGCAGGCCATGGCTGGACAGGCGTTGATCATGGGTATGGGCGGCAAGGAGCCGGAGATCGACGCGGACGCCTTCGTGGCGCCGACCGCCGTCGTGATCGGCGAGGTCACGATGAGTCCCGGTTCCAGCGTCTGGTACCACGCGGTGCTCCGTGCGGACTGCGGTCCCATCAGCCTGGGTCCGGACAGCAACATCCAGGACAACTGCAGCGTGCACACCGACCCTGGCTTCCCGCTCACCGTCGGCGCCCGGGTGTCGGTCGGCCACAACGCGGTCCTGCACGGCTGCACGATCGAGGACGACGTCCTGGTCGGCATGGGCGCCACCGTGCTCAACGGCGCGCACATCGGCACGGGTTCGCTGGTCGCGGCGCAGGCCCTTGTACCGCAGGGCATGCGGGTGCCGCCGAACTCGCTCGTCGCCGGGGTGCCCGCCAAGGTCAAGCGGGAGCTGACCGCCGAGGAGCGCGAGGGCGTCAGGTTCAACGCGGCCGGTTACGTCGAGCTGGCCAAGGCCCACCGCCAGCAGCACGAGGGCTGAGCGACCGGACCCGGCCGCCGGATCAGTCGGCGGCCGGCACCGGCTCGGGCGCGGCGGCGCCGCTCTGCGCGGCGGCCTTCTTGGCGCGGTTCTTGAGCACGAGCATCGAGGTCAGGCCGATGAGGACGGCGAGCACCAGGCCCAGCCACGAGAAGCGCTTCAGCCACGCCTCGGCGACGATGCCGACGGAGTAGATGACGGCCGTCGTGCCGCCTGCCCACAGGATGCCGCCGAAGACGTTGGCGATCAGGAACTTCCAGTACGGCATGTGCAGGACGCCCGCCAGCGGTCCCGCGAAGATGCGCAGCAGCGCCACGAAGCGGCCGAAGAAGACCGCCCACATGCCCCACTTCTCGAAGGAACGCTCAGCCATCGCGATCTGGGCCTCCCCGAAGTGCTTGGGGAAGCGGCCGCCCAGCCAGGCGAGGAGGGGCCGGCCGCCCCTGCGACCGATGGCGTAACCGATCGAGTCGCCGATGATCGCGCCGGCCGAGGCGCAGATGCCGAGCACCACCGGGTCGATGTCACCGTGCTGCGAGGCCAGGAGCGCCGAGCTGACGAGGATGATCTCGCCCGGCAGGGGAATGCCCAGACTCTCCAGGCCGATGACGACCCCCACGAGGAGGTAGACGCTGATCGCGGGAACAGTCTCGAGCCACTCCTGGACGTGCAACGCCGGTTCCTCCCGTACAGGTTCCGCGGCCGCGCCCCGCGCCGCCGCTCACCGCCCACCGCGCACCTCGGTGGCGCACGGCGGGCAGCCTACCCGCCCCGGCAGCACACAGGGCCGCCGCGCCCCCTCGTCGGGGTGCGCGACGGCCCTGCCGGGCGGAGCCGGAGGTCAGCTGTTCGGACGCAGCGTCCAGACGACGGTCATCTCGCCCGTCACGGCGCCGTCGGCACGCCGGATCTCGATGGCCACCGGGAATTCGGGCCGCTTGCCCTCGTCGAGTTCGGCGACGACGTCGGCGGCGGGGCGGCCGAGGGTCGCGGTCGCGGTGACCTCGCCCATGGCCAGCTTCTTGTAGCCGATCTCCGCCGACACGGCGAGCGGCACGGCACGCGACATCTGGTCGCCGAAGGCGGCGATGACGATGGCGCCGCTCGCGGACTCGGCGAGCGTGAACATCGCTCCGGCGTGCGGCCCGCCGACGTGGTTGTGGTACTCGGCCTGGTCGGGCAGCCGGACGACCGCGCGGTCCGCGGTGGTCTCCAGGAACTCCAGGTTGAGGGTCCTGGCCATCGGAACGGTCGCGACGAGCATCTCGCCGACTGTCATCTGTTCAGCGCTCATGCGCCGAAGGTTACTCACGAGTAGCCGTGTTTGGCCATCCCCGCACGGGGGCGGGCGTAGCAGCGGTGGCGCGGCCCCTCTATGGTTACTGGCCATGTGGCCAGGACAGCAGCCGCCCGGGGGCGAGCAGAACCCGCAGGACCAGAACCAGAACCCGTACCAGCAGCCGGGGTACCAGCAGCCGAATCCCTATCAGCAGCCGGGATACCAGCAGCCCGGGTATCAGCAGCCGGGTCAGCCCGGGCAGCAGCCGGGATACCAGCAGCCCAATCCGTACCAGCAGCCGACCGTGCCGCAGTACGCCGTTCCGGGTCAGCCCGGCGGCCCGCAGGGCGACGACAAGAAGAAGACGATGATCGTCGCGATCGTCGCCGCCACCGCGGTCGTCGTGACGGCGGTCGTCACCGGTGTGATCGTCCTGGGCAAGGACGACGAGAAGGGCGGCACGACCGTCGCCGACGACAAGAAGTCGTCCGCGACGGCGAAACCGACGGAGGCCACGTCGGCGCCCGTCGAGAATCCGCGGGGCGGCGGGGACGCCGAGCCGCTGATCCCGGGGTGGAAGGTCGTCACCAACCCCAAGTGGGGCACGCAGTTCGACGTCCCGGGTGACTGGGAGGTCGCGGGCACGGGTGTGATCTCCGGCTTCGAGGACGTCAAGAACCCCGAGGGGCCGCCCGCCGTCGGTTTCTCCGCACCCGCCTACTACAAGAGCAAGTGGTGCATCGACGACGCGGACAAGGACGGCACCAAGGAGGACACCGGTCTCGCCGGTGTCGGTACCAAGGGCGCCCAGGGCGCGAAGAGCACCGACGAGGCCGCCAGGAACGAGGCGGGCAACTGGGTGTGGGCCGCCTACGCCCAGGAGGAGCCCAAGGGCACCGTCAAGGTGGGCAAGCCCAAGCCCTACACCACCAAGTCGGGCCTCTCCGGCAGCGTGGTGACGGCGACCGCGGCGGACGTATCCAAGAAGAAGAAGTGCGACACCGACGGCAAGTCGATCGCCTTCACCTTCACGAACGCCAAGAAGGAGTACTCGACCTGGGTCCTGTACGCCAACGCGGGCGTCGATGACGAGCTCCCGGACGCCACCATCCAGAAGATCCTGAGCACGGTGCGGCTGGCGAAGTCCTCGTCCTGACCCCGACCCCTCCTCGATTTGTCGAGGAGGGGTTCCGGTGGCGATAGTCCCCTGGTGACCTCCGCCTCCGTACCTCCCGCCCCTGCCGCGCGTCCTGTCGGCGCCGGCCGCAACTACGGTCTGCTGACCGCCGCCGCGATCATCACGAGCCTGGGTACCCATGGCGCGCTGATCGCGGCGGCGTTCGCGGTTCTGGAGTCGGGAGGCGACGGCGGCGACGTCGGACTGGTCGCCGCCGCCCGGACGGCGCCCCTGGTGCTCTTCCTGCTCATCGGCGGCGCGATAGCCGACCGGTTGCCGCGCCACCGGGTGATGGTGGCCGCCAACGCCCTGAACTGCGTGTCGCAGGCCGCCTTCGCCTGGCTGGTCCTGACCGGAGACGCCCAGCTGTGGCAGATGATGCTGCTGACCGCCCTCTGCGGAACGGGGCAGGCGTTCTTCAACCCGGCCGCCGAGGGCATGCTGATGTCCAGCGTCGACGCCGAGCACGCCAGTCGCGCGTTCGCGCTCTTCCGGATGTCGATGCACGGCGCGGCCATCGGCGGCGCGGCACTGGGCGGGGCGATGATCGCGGCGATGGACCCGGGCTGGGTGCTCGCCGTCGACGCCGCCGCCTTCGCCGTCGCCGGGGCTCTGCGGGCGTTCCTCGACGTGAGTCACATCCCCGTGCGCGCGGCCGGCGGCGGGCTGCTGGCCGATCTGCGCGAGGGCTGGCAGGAGTTCACCGGCCGGCCCTGGCTGTGGGCGATCGTGGCCCAGTTCTCCGTGGTCGTGGCGGTCGTCGCGGCGGCCGAGTCGGTGTACGGGCCGCTGGTCGCCCGGGACGAACTCGGCGGCGCGGCCCCCTGGGGGCTGGCACTCGCCGCGTTCGGCGTCGGCACCCTCGCCGGGGCGCTGCTGATGATGCGCTGGAAGCCGCGGCGGCTCCTGCTGGCCGGAACCCTCTGTGTGTTTCCGCTGGCCCTGCCGTCGGCGGCGCTGGCGGTGCCGCTGCCGGTGTCCGGACTGGCCGCCGTGATGTTCGTCAGCGGGGTCGCGATCGAGGTGTTCGGTGTCTCCTGGATGACGGCGATGCACCAGGAGATTCCGGAGGAGAAGCTGTCGCGGGTGTCGGCCTACGACTGGTTCGGCTCCGTCGCCATGGTGCCGCTGTCCACCGCGGTGGCCGGCCCGGTGGAGGGAATCGTCGGCCGGAGCCAGGCGCTGTGGGGGTGCGCGGCGCTGGTCGTCCTGGTGACGGCGCTCGTGCTGTTCGTACCGGACGTACGCAATCTGACGCGCCGTACGGGCGGCCGCACCGACAAGGATCTCGTGGGGGACGCCGCGAAGCTCCCGTCCGCGAGGCTGCCCGCGGTGTCCTCAGCCGATGCTGAAGGCACCGGCAGGGGGCTCGGGTGAGGCGACCGCCTCGCTGTCCCGCACCGGCTGCGCGTCGCCGATGAGCCGGGTCAGCGCCGCCCCGTACTCGACCCGTGCCGGGAAGGCGTCGCCCGCGCAGAGGCGGGCCAGTGGTCCGGTGTCGAGGGCACTGTGCGAGGCGACGAGCACCACGTTGCCGAACCGCCGGCCCCGCAGCACGGCGGGTTCGGCGATCAGGGCGAGGTCCTCGAAGACCGCCGCGAAATTGGCCAGTTGGGAACGGAGGAATCCGAAGGGCGTACCGTCAGCGAGGTTCGCCGCGTAGATCCCGTCCGCGCGCAGGACCCGTCCCGCGGCTCGCGCGTACTCGACGGACGTGAGGTGGGCGGGCACCCGGGAGCCGCCGAAGACGTCGGCGACCAGGACGTCCGCCGACTCCGGCGGCGCCTGTTCGAGCCAGCTGCGGGCGTCCGTGCCGTGCATGCCGATCCCCGCCCCCGCGGGCAGGGGCAGCTGCTCCGTGACCAGGGCCAGCAGCCCGCGGTCCGCCTCCGCCACGTCCTGCCGCGAACCCGGCCGGGTGGCGGCGGTGTAGCGGGGCAGGGTGAGCGCCCCGCCGCCGAGGTGGATCACGTCGAGGGCGGCGCCGGGGGCCGCCGCGCAGTCCAGGACGTGGGCGAGGCGTCGTACGTACTCGAATTCCAGGTACGTCGGATCGTCCAGGTCGACGTACGACTGCGGGGCGCCGTCGACCGTGAGCAGCCAGGCCCGGTCGCGGTCCACATCGGGCAGCAGCCGGGCGGTGCCGTGGTCGACGTCGCGGATGACGGGTATCGGCTCGTTCACTCCCCCATTGTGCGGGTCGGACGGGGGCGCCTGACCCGCCTCCCGGCCCCTGAGGGCCTGGGAGGCGGGTGCGACCGGTCAGAGCAGTGCGGTGACCGTACCGGCGCCGATCGTCCGGCCGCCCTCACGGATCGCGAAGCCGAGGCCGGGCTCCAGCGGGATGTCGCGGCCGAGCTCGACGGTCATGGTGACCGTCTCACCGGGGCGCGCCACGGCCGCGTCCCCGAGGTCGACGTCTCCGACGACATCGGCGGTACGGATGTAGAACTGCGGCCGGTAGCCGGTGGTGACCGGGGTGGTGCGGCCCCCTTCCCGCCCCGACAGGACGTACACCTGGGCGGTGAAGCGGCGGCTGGGGGTGACGCTGCCCGGCGCCGCCACCACGTGGCCGCGGCGGACCCGGTCGCGCTCCACTCCGCGCAGCAGCAGCGCGACGTTGTCCCCGGCCTCGGCGGACTCCATCGGCTTGCCGAAGGTCTCCAGACCGGTGACGACCGTCTCGATGTCCGCGCCGAGCACCGCGACCCGGTCGCCGACACGGACCGTTCCGCGCTCGACGGCTCCGGTGACGACGGTGCCGCGGCCGGTGATGGTGAGCACGTTCTCCACCGACAGCAGGAACGGCGCGTCGGTGTATCGCACCGGCATCGGTACGTACGTGTCGACGGCGTCCAGCAATCCCTCGATCGACGCGGTCCAGCGTGGGTCGCCGTCCAGCGCGCCCAGCCCCGACACCCGGACGACGGGGATGGTGTCACCGCCGTAGCCGTGCGCGGACAGCAGGTCGCGGACCTCCAGCTCGACCAGGTCGGTCAGCTCGGGGTCGCCCGCGTCGGCCTTGTTGAGGGCGACGACGATGTGGTCGACACCGACCTGACGCGCGAGCAGGACGTGCTCCGCGGTCTGCGGCATGACGCCTTCGAGCGCGGAGACGACGAGGATCGCCCCGTCGAGCTGGGCGGCCCCGGTGACCATGTTCTTGATGTAGTCGGCGTGCCCCGGCATGTCGACGTGCGCGTAGTGCCGGGTGTCGGTCTCGTACTCGACGTGCGCGATGTTGATGGTGATCCCCCGCTGCGCCTCCTCGGGCGCCCGGTCGATCCGGTCGAACGGCACGAACGTGCCCGTCCCCCGGTCGCTGAGCACCTTGGTGATGGCCGCGGTGAGGGTGGTCTTGCCGTGGTCGACGTGGCCCATGGTGCCGATGTTGAGGTGCGGCTTGGTGCGCACGTATGCCGTCTTGGGCATGGCTCATTCCTTGGAGTTCGAAGCTGAGAGAGAAGACCCCAGGGCCCCGCCGACCCTCCCCTTACGGGGTCCGCCGGACTGTCGGGGGAGGGTCAGCTTCGGGCGCCGCCGATGGGCGCTGCCACGGCCGTCGCGGTGGGTACGGCAGCCTTCGGCGCGTCCGCGACTGCGGACTGCGCTGCGAGGAAGGCGTACCGGAACATGTCCCTGATCATGGCCGACGGCGGCGGGGCCGTCGAATGGTTTTCCCAGGGGGCCGGCGGCTGTTTCCCCAGGGGACCGCCGCCGGAAGGGAGTTCGCCCGCGCCGGTGAACCGACGGACATTACGGCGATCACACACGCCTTTCGGTTACTCTCCCCGAATGTTCGACCCCGTCCCCGCCGCCCGGCCCGCCGGCGGTCTCGCAGTGCGCTGTACGAGGGCGCTGCTCTCCCCGTGGTCCCGGTTCTCGCTGCTCGTGGTGGTGCTGCTCGCCGCCGCGTCGACGATGCTCCTGTTCGAACCACAGCGGCTGCTCGCCTCCGGCTGGCCGCCGGAGCTGACGGGCAGCACCGCGGCGATGGTGTTCGGTCTCGCGTACGGGGTGTGCACCGTGGCGTTCGTGCCCCGTCCGCTCCTGAACCTCGCGGCGGGCGCGCTCTTCGGCGCGCAGGCCGGTCTGGTGGCGGCGCTGGCGGGCACGGTGCTCGGGGCGGGCGTGTCGTTCATGCTGGGCCGGGTGCTGGGGCAGGACGCGCTCCGTACGCTGCTGCGCGGCCGGTGGCTGAAGGCGGCGGACGGGCTGCTCAGCCGGCACGGCTTCCGCTCCATGCTGGCGCTGCGGCTCTTCCCCGGGGTGCCGTTCGCCGCGGCCAACTACTGCGCGGCGACCTCGCGGATGGGGTATCCGCCGTTCCTGCTGGCCACCGGGCTCGGCTCGATCCCGAACACGGCCGCGTACGTCGTCGCGGGCAGTGAGGCCTCCTCCCCGACGTCCCCGGCATTCCTGGCGGCGATGGGCTTCATCGTGCTGTCGGGTGCGGGCGCCGCCCTGGTCGCCTGGCGCAAGCGCCACCGGCTGGGCGGCTAGGGGGCAGGCGGAGGCGCGTTCACCGACAGGCGATACGCTGCCCGCGACCGACAAAGGATCTCCGGGGCGCAGACGTCCCGTCCCTCATGACCGCAATCCGCACGGTGCCGACGGGCTCGCGTCCGTCGGCCGATGCATGATCACCTCCGGGATGGCCTTAGCCCCATGAGCTGGTTCGAATCATTCGTCCTGGGCCTCGTTCAGGGACTGACCGAGTTCCTGCCGATCTCCTCCAGCGCCCACCTGCGGCTCACCGCCGCGTTCGCGGGCTGGCACGATCCGGGTGCGGCGTTCACCGCCATCACCCAGATCGGCACGGAGGCGGCGGTCCTCATCTACTTCCGCAAGGACATCTCCCGGATCGTCTCGGCCTGGTTCCGTTCGCTGACGAACGCCTCCATGCGCAGTGACCACGATGCCCAGATGGGCTGGCTGGTCATCGTGGGCTCGATCCCCATCGGCGTACTGGGCGTGACGTTCAAGGACCAGATCGAGGGACCGTTCCGTGATCTGCGTCTGATCGCGACGACGCTGATCGTCATGGGCATCGTCCTCGGTATCGCGGACCGTCTCGCCGCCCGTGACGAGGCCGGGGGCAAGCACCGCGCGGTCAGGGAGCGCAAGTCGCTCAAGGAGCTGGGCGTCAGGGACGGCCTGATCTTCGGTTTCTGCCAGGCGATGGCGCTGATTCCCGGTGTGTCACGTTCCGGGGCGACGATCAGCGGTGGTCTGCTGATGGGCTACACCCGCGAGGCGGCGGCCCGCTATTCGTTCCTGCTCGCGATTCCCGCGGTGCTGGCCTCGGGCGTCTTCGAGCTGAAGGACGCGGGCGAGGGCGGTCATGTGTCCTGGGGCCCGACGATCTTCGCGACGTTCATCGCCTTCGGTGTGGGGTACGCCGTCATCTCATGGTTCATGAAGTTCATTACCACCAAGAGCTTCATGCCGTTCGTCATTTACCGCGTGCTGCTGGGCATCCTGCTGTTCGTGCTGGTCAGCGCGGGTGTATTGAGTCCGCATGCGGGTGAATCCGCAGGCTGAACCAGGGAGCCAAGACGCTCTCGGTCGCCCGGCGTCGCGCCCTCCAGCCAGAGACCAGAGAGACTTGGATGCGATTCGCCCCTGCGAGCCATCGGTCCCAGGGAGGGACCGCCCTCGGCAAGGAACCGCCCGCTCGATGTCAGATCCGGAGGGCACACTGCACCACATGACTACCTACCAAGGGCCCGCCGTCGCACTCATCGGCTGCGACGAAATCCCCGTCACCGCAGACCTCGCCATCCACGCCGACCACGGTCTGCACTCGTGGGACGGCTCGCTCGAAGCCGACCCGTCCGTGGACTGGTTCGATGACGGACCTGCGACCCTGCGTCTGCCGGACGGGCGTGAGGGCGAGTTCATCGCCACATCCGGCGACGCCGGGTCGGGAAACGTCGAGATCCAGGGAAGCGGCCCCGCACCGTTCGGAGAGAAGTAGCAAGCAACACCGGGGGCTGGCCCAACGTGTACGGGTCGGCCTCCGGTGAACGCCCGCGTGCTACGACACTCTGAGGGCCCAATCCGGCCGGAACCCGGCATTCCCGGAGAAGTGTGTGGCGAGCTGGCGCAGCGCGGCGTAGGAGTCGCTGCGGTCTTCAGCGGGATTGGTGCCCGATAGGAAGTACTCGCACACGTCGACGATCCACTGCTCGCACAGGGCCGGGCCGTCGTGGCCCGCTTGCGCCTCCCAGCGGTCGATCCCCGTGCGCACGAAAGACAGCAACTCGTGCCAGTCGTCGCGTGCAAACTCTCTGGCCTCGCGAGCCTGCGCCATGGCGTGTCCCGAGAGCTTCAGCTGCCGCGACAGAGCCCTTACCCCGGCGACCATGTTGCGGTCGCCTTCCGCTATCGCAGCGAGGTCGACGGCCTGGAGCGCCTGGTCAACGACCTGTACGGCACCAGAAAATGGGCCGTCATCGAGGTACATGCGCTGGCCTTGGTCGAAGCAGTTGGCAGCCTTGAGCGCCCGCTCGAACTCGACGCGGAGCCGATGGTCGCCAAAGAGGTCAGCGACACGGTCAGGGATCTTGAACATGTCTCGTCCGTCCGTCTGGCCCCGCGCCGCTTACGGGGTACGCGCGTTGGGCAAATGATGCCCCGCCCTCCGCAGAAACCACACCCCCGTCCCCTGCCGTTCGGTCTACCGGAACATCCTGCTCCTCCACCACGTACTGCACGCTACGGTCAGGTGCGGGGCGCTGTTGCGTGAACAGCAGAGGCGGAGGATTGAGGCAACGCGAAGGGGGGCCCCTGGCCCTCAAGGCCTCGGGGGAGTTGGTGATTGACGACAACGCAGGAGGGGCCCCTCCCTGCTCAAGCGAAGCCGAGAGCTTGGGGGGAGATGCGTGCCAGACCCCGGCGAACCCGGCATGATCCGTACGAGAGGCCCTAGCGGCCCCCTCGACCGTTGTGGGGCCAGGGCTGACCAGGGCTGGGGAGAAGCGCGATGACGACGGACGACCTGTGCACGACCGTGACGAACTGGGCCGGGAACATCGGGTTCACGGCCCGTGAGGTGCTCCGCCCGGCCTCTCTCGACGAGCTGCGGCGCGTGGTCGCGGACGGGCGGCATGTACGGGTGCTGGGCAGCGGGCACTCGTTCAACACGATCGCCGACAGCGACGACGTGCTCGTGTCGCTGGCCGGGCTGCCGCCGGCCGTGGACGTGGACACGGCGGCGCGCACGGTGCGGGTGGCGGGCGGGGTGCGCTACGCGGAGCTGGCGCGGCGGGTCCACGAGCGGGGGTTCGCCCTGCACAACATGGCCTCGCTGCCGCACATCTCCGTCGCCGGTTCCGTCGCCACCGGAACGCATGGCTCCGGCGATGCGAACGGCGCGCTGGCGACAGCGGTCCGGGAGGTGGAACTGGTCACCGCCGACGGCGAGCTGCGGACGCTGAGCCGTGACAAGGACGGTGAGCGCTTCGGTGGCGCCGTGGTCGCGCTGGGCGCGCTCGGTGCGGTGACCTCGCTGACGCTGGACCTGGTGCCAGGATTCGACGTGCGCCAGTACGTCCACACGGGCCTGGAACTCTCCGACGCGCTGACGCACTTCGACGCGATCACGTCGGCCGGTTACAGCGTCAGTCTTTTCACCCGGTGGCGGGACTCCTCCTTCGGTCAGGTGTGGCTGAAGTGCCGTGCGGACGAGCCTCGGCCCGGCTTCCCCTGGGCGGCGCCCGCCCTCGAACAGCTCCACCCGGTGCCGGGTATGCCCGCGGTCAACTGCACGCCGCAGCTGGGCGCGCCGGGCCCCGCCCACGAGCGACTGCCGCACTTCCGCGCGGAGTTCACCCCCAGCAGCGGCGCCGAGCTCCAGTCCGAGTACCTGGTGGCGCGCACGGACGCGGTGGCGGCACTGACCGTGCTGGATGACATACGGGAGGCCGTCGCGCCCGTGCTCCAGGTCTGCGAGGTGCGCACGATGGCCGGGGACGAGCAGTGGCTGAGCCCCGCGCACGGCCGGGACACGGTCGGGCTGCATTTCACCTGGGTGCCGGAGACCGCCGACGTACTGCCCGTGCTGGCACTCCTGGAGGAGCGTCTCGCTCCGTTCGCCCCGCGTCCGCACTGGGGCAAGGTGTTCACCGTGCGCCCGGAGCGGCTGCGTGAGCGGTATCCGCGGATGGCGGACTTCGAGGCACTGGTCCGCGAGCTGGACCCGTCGGCCACGTTCACCAACGCCTTCCTGCGGGACGTGCTGTACGGAGCCTGACGGCTCAGCGGCCGACACGGATGACGTTCCAGGACAGCGGTTCCAGGACGGTGTGCAGTCGGCCGTCCGTGAGAGTGGCACCGCCGACGGCGTGCGGAACGACGCGCTCCGGGTCGTCGAGTGTGTTGCGGGCCCCGGGGTCCGCGTCGCTGAGCGCGGTGTGCCCGATGACCTCGGTGAGACCGAGACCGGCCAGCTCGATGTCGAGCGGCAGCGGACCGTTCCGGCCCCGGTTGACCGCGAACACGGTGAGAGTGCCGTCCTCGCCGTGCACGGCGGTGGCGTGCAGCAGGTCCACCTCGCCGTACTTCCGCGTCTCGTACGTCGGTGAGTCCACGCGTACGTCCAGGACGCGCCCACGCCCGTACCGCGAGGTCAGCGCGAACGGGAAGAACGTGGTCTGCTTCCACGCCGGGCCGCCCGGCTCCGCCAGGATCGGGGCGATGACGTTGACGAGCTGGGCGAGACAGGCGACGGTCACCCGGTCCGCGTGGCGCAGCAGGGCGATCAGCAGGGAACCGACGACGACGGCGTCCGTGACCGAGTAGATGTCCTCCAGAAGCCGGGGGGCCTCGGGCCAGGTGACGGCGGCCTCCTCCGCCTCCGCCATGGACTTGGTCATGTACCAGACGTTCCACTCGTCGAAGGAGAGGTTGATCTTCTTCTTGGACTTCAGGCGCGCGCCGACGTGGTCGCAGGTGGCGACGACGTTCTCGATGAACGACTCCATGTCGACGGCGGAGGCGAGGAAGGAGTCGCGGTCGCCGTCGGTCTCCTCGTAGTAGGCGTGCAGCGACACGTAGTCGACGAGGTCGTACGTCTCGGCGAGGACCGTGGCCTCCCACGCCGCGAAGGTGTCCATGGCCTGGCTGGAGGAGCCGCAGGCGACGAGTTCGACGGACGGGTCGGCCTGCCGCATGGCCCGGGCCGTCTCGGCGGCCAGCCGGCCGTACTCCTCGGCCGTCTTGTGTCCGGTCTGCCAGGGGCCGTCCATCTCGTTGCCCAGACACCACAGGCGAATCCCGAACGGATCCTTGTCGCCGTGGGCGGCGCGCAGTTCCGAGAGGGCCGTTCCCGCGGGGTGGTTGGCGTACTCCTGGAGCTCCAGCGCCTCGGCGACGCCCCGTGTGCCGAGGTTGACGGCCATCATCGGCTCGGCCTGCGGGCCGATCTTCTTGAGGAAGCCGATGTACTCGCTGAGCCCGAAGCGGTTGGTCTCGGTGGAGCGCCAGGCCAGGTCGAGCCGGCGCGGGCGTTCCTCGGCCGGGCCGACGGAGTCCTCCCACTTGTAGCCGGAGACGAAGTTGCCGCCCGGGTAGCGCACCGCTGTGACCCCGAGTTCGCGGATCAGGGCGAGGACGTCCGTACGCAGACCCGCCTCGTCGGCCGACGGATGGCCGGGTTCGTGAATACCGGTGTACACGCAGCGGCCCAGGTGCTCGACGAACGATCCGAAGAGCCGTGGGTCCACGTCGCCGACGGCGTAGTCGGGGTGGAGGGTGAAGCGGGCGGAACGGGTCATGGGTCCCTCGATCAGTCTCTGAGTGTTCGACATGTCGAATGCTGCTCGCAACCTCGAACGGGACCGTAGAATCGAACATCATCCGCGTCAATGACTCCCGCGGACCTCCGCAGCCTTTGGATCATCCTCCAGCTGTTTCCGCAGGTGCTCCAAAAATGAGCGAATCGCATTGCAGATGCGAGATGAATCCGAATATCTTGTCGCACATGCAGTCCTACACCATCGGTCAGGCAGCCCGACTGCTCGGCGTCAGTCCCGATACCGCCCGGCGCTGGGCCGACGCGGGACGGGTGGCCACCCACCGGGACGAGGCCGGGCGCCGTCTCATCGACGGGCGTGACCTCGCGGCCCTCGCCGTCGAGGTCGGCCGCCCCGGGAGCGAGGAGGAGGACCCGTCCTTCACCTCGGCGCGCAACGCCTTCCCGGGCATCGTCACCGCGGTCAAACTCGGCGATGTCGCGGCCCAGGTCGAGATCCAGGCCGGCCCGCACCGGATCGTCTCGCTCCTGACCCGCGAGGCCGTCGAGGAGCTGGGGCTTGCCGTCGGCATGCGGGCCACCGCCCGCGTGAAGTCGACCAGCGTGCACGTCGACCGCACCTGACCCCCAGCCGGCTGCCGTGCGGCCCGTCCGGCGCGTTCCCGAGGAGCCCCGCCCATGCCTTCCACGATCACCGGACGCCGGTTCGCCGTGACCGCCCTGACCGCCGCCCTGCTCGTTCCCCTCGCCGCCTGCGGCAGCGACGGGGACGGCGAGGACAGTGCCTCCGGCGCGCCGGAAACGAGACTCACCGTCCTCGCCGCGGCCTCCCTCACCGACGTGTTCGCGACGGCGGGCGCGGCGTACGAGAAGGAGCACCCCGGCACGAAGGTGACGTTCTCCTTCGCCGGCTCCCAGGAGCTCGCCGCCCAGGTCGAGCAGGGCGCCCCGGCGGACGCGCTGGTCACCGCCGACACGAAGACCATGGCCGGGCTGACGTCCGAAACGGGCACCCCCACCGTGATCGCGAAGAACCGGCTGGTCATCGCCACCGGTGAGGGCAACCCGGAGAAGATCAAGGGCCTGGAGGACCTGACCGACCGCGGCCTGAAAGTGGTCCTCGCCGCACCGGAGGTGCCGGTCGGCCGGTACAGCAAGCAGATCCTCGACGCCCAAGAGCTCACCGTGAAGCCGGTCTCGCAGGAGACGGACGTCCGCGCGGTCCTCAGCAAGGTCGCGCTCGGCGAGGCGGACGCGGGTCTCGTCTACCGGACCGATGCCGCGTCGGACGCGGACCGGGTCGACGCGGTCGACATCCCCGAGGGGCAGAACGCCGTCGCCTCCTACCCGGCCGCCACACTGCGGCAGTCGGAGCACGCGAAGGCCGCGGCGGCGTTCGTGAAGTGGCTCGGCGGGCCCGAGGCGCAGAAGATCCTTCAGGACGCGGGGTTCCAGCAGCCATAACCGCACGGCTCCCCGGGGACGGGCCGTTCCCCTCCCCCGTCGTCCCCGTGGCCTCCGCCCCCGTCAGTTCAGGAACCGCCGATGAGACGCCTTCGCCGCCGCACCTCCGGCGCCCGCACTCCCCTGGCTCTGGCCGTCCCCGCGCTGCTCGCGATCGCGTTCCTCCTCATGCCGCTGGTCGGCATCCTGGCGCGTACGTCCTGGAGCGACCTCGGCACCCATCTGACGAGTCCCGGGGTCACCGAGGCCCTGAAACTGTCGCTGCTGGTCTCGTTCTGGGCGCTGGGTCTCTCCCTGGTCCTCGGTGTGCCGCTGGCCTGGCTGCTGGCCCGTGTGGACTTCCCCGGCAAGGCCCTGGTCCGCTCGCTCGTGCTGCTGCCGATGGTGCTGCCTCCCACGGTCGGGGGCGTGGCCCTGCTGCTGGCCTTCGGGCGGCGCGGGCTGCTCGGGCCGTGGCTGGAGGACACGTTCGGCATCACGCTGCCGTTCCACACCTCCGGTGCGGTGCTCGCCGCCACCTTCGTCGCGATGCCGTTCCTCGTCATCAGCCTCGAAGGCGCGCTCGCCGGGCTGCGTCCCGCGTACGAGGAGACCGCGGGCTCCCTGGGGGCGTCGCCCCTGCGGGTCTTCCGGACGGTCACCCTGCCGATGGTCGCCCCCGGGCTCGCCGCGGGCGCCGCGCTGACCTGGGCGCGCGCGCTCGGTGAGTTCGGCGCGACCATCACCTTCGCGGGGAATCTGCCCGGCACCACCCAGACCCTGCCCCTTCAGGTCTATCTGCTGCTCCAGGACTCGCCGGAGGCCGCGACCTCCGTCTCCCTGCTTCTGCTGGCCATCGCCATGGCCGTCCTCGTCGCGCTGCGGGGCCGCTGGACCGGCGGAGTGGGAGGCCGCGTCCGGGAGGCACGCACTCCGGCCGACGACACCACGCGGCCCCCGGCCGGGCCGCCGGTCCCCGCACCCGCCGAGCAGGCCGCCCCCAAGCAGCAGTGGCCGCTCCACGCGGTGGTCACCGGCTTCAACCAGCTCACCCTGGACGCCGCGCCCGGCACCACCATCGCCGTCGTCGGCCCGAACGGGGCGGGCAAGACCACCCTCCTGCGCGCCCTTCTCGGACTCACCCCGAGGGCCCACGCCGAACTGCGCCTCGGCGAGGACGACGTCACCGACCTGCCGCTGCACCGCAGGGGCGTCGCCTGGGTCCCCCAGGACGGCGCGCTCTTCCCGCACCTCAGCGCCCTGACCAACACGGCGTACGGGCTCCGCGCCCACGGCGTCCCCCGGGCCGAGGCGCGGCGCGAGGCGCAGCGGTGGCTCGACCGGCTCGGCGTGGGCCACCTCGCCCACCGCCGCCCCGCCCAGCTCTCCGGCGGTCAGGCGGGCCGTGTCGCACTGGCCCGGGGCCTCGCCGCCCGCCCCCGTCTGCTGCTCCTGGACGAACCGCTCGCGGCCCTCGACCAGACCACCCGCGCCCAGGTCCGCCACACCCTGCGCGCCCACCTCGACGGCTTCGCCGGGGTCTGCCTGATCGTCACCCACGACCCGGTCGAAGCGGTCGCACTGGCCGACCGGGTCCTGGTGCTGGAGGACGGCCGGACGATCCAGGACGCCCCTCCGGCCGAGGTCACCCGGCATCCGCGCTCGCCCTGGGTCGCCCGCATGCTCGGCGGCAACGCCTGGACGGGCACCGCCACCTCCGACGGCCTCGCACTGAGCGGCGGCGCCCACCTGGTGGCCGCGGAACCCGTGGCGCCGGGCAGCGACGCGCTCGCCGTCATCGCCCCCGAAGCGGTCTCTCTGCACCGCGACCGGCCGGAGGGCAGCCCCCGCAACGTCTACGCCGGCACCGTCCGCGAGATCACCGCGCTCGGCAGCCGCCTGCGGATTCTCGTCGACTGCGAGGGTGTGCCGGGACTCGTCGCGGAGATCACCCCGGCGGCCGCCGCCGCACTGGGCCTCCACGAGGGCAGCGCCGTGTTCGCCGGCATCAAGGCCACCGAGGTACGGCTCGTCGGCCTCTGACGCCGCCCGGACCCGGTGGGCCGCGGCCCGGTCCACCGGGTTCCTCCTCTGTCGCGATCTCCGGGAACCAGGAGCGGGAGCCCACCGACTACTGGGACGAAGCAGAGTGACACGAGCGGTATCAGGGGCCCGCGTGGCCCAGGAGGAGGCCGACAGGCATGCACTGGTACGAGGACGACTCCCTGTGGTCCGACTTCGCGCCCACGATGTTCTCCGCCGGCCGCACCGCGACCGCGGCCGCCCTGGTGGAGTCCTCGCCCCTGCTGGACTTCCCACCGGGCTGCCGTGTGCTCGATCTCTGCTGCGGTCCGGGGCTCTTCCTGGTGCCACTGGCCCACCGCGACTACGCCGTCACGGGGGTCGACCTCTCGCCGACGATGCTGGACCGGGCACGGAGTGCCTGCGAGCAGGCGGGGGCCGATGTGCGGCTGGAGCGGGCCGACATGCTCACGTACACGGCTCCGGGCGCGTTCGATGTCGTACTCAACGTGTTCACGTCCTTCGGGTACTTCGACGACCCCGACGACAATCTGCGGGTCCTGCGCAACGCCTGGGAGAGCCTCGCTCCCGGCGGGCAGCTGCTGGTCGATGTCATGGGCAAGGAGGTGCTGGCCGGCTGGATCGGGCGCCCGCAGGCCGTGGATCTGCCGGACGGTTCGTACGTCGTCCAGCGGGACACCGTCCTCGACAGCTGGCGGCGGCTGCGCACCGACTGGACGCTGGTGCGCGGCACTTCGGCGCGCACGGCGTCGCTGACGTCCTGGCTCTACAGCGCCGCCGAACTGCACGCGCTCTTCGAGGCCGCCGGATTCACCGATGTCGAGTGCTTCGGCGGCTTCGACGGATCGGGCTACGACCACCGGTCCGAGCGGCTGATCGTCCGTGGGCGGCGCAAGTGAGCCGCCGCGCGGAGGCGATCCCTCCGCTCACGGGCGCGCCTGCCGGGTCACGGGCCGTCCACGAGCACATCACCGACGCCGTCAAGGCCCCCGACCTCATCCGGCTGGACGGCAATGTCGTGCTCGCCCGTTTCGAGACGATGAAGGTGTACGCGGCGCTCGGCGCCGTCCGCTCGCTGCTGCGGCGCGGGCGGATCGTGCCGGGTCAGACGCTGGTCGACAGTTCGAGCGGTATCTACGCGCTGGCCCTCGCCATGGCCTGCCACCGCTACGGTCTGCGATGCCACATCGTGGCATCCACGACGGTCGACTCGGTGATGCGCGCCCAGCTGGAGATCCTGGGCGCCACGGTCGACCAGATGCCCCCCTCGCAGAGCCTCCTGCTCGACCAGGAGCGCCGGGTGCGCCATGTGCGCCGGCTCCTCGCCGACCGTCCGGACTTCCACTGGATGCGGCAGTACCACGACGCCGTCCACTACGAGGGATACCGGGAGTGCGCCGACCTCGTCTCCGCCGCTCTGCCCGAGGGGCCGGTGACCGTCGTGGGCGCCGTGGGCACGGGAGCGTCCACCGGCGGGCTCGCCCAGGCCCTGCGGGCGTCGGGGCGGGCGGTGCGGCTGGTGGGCATCCAGCCGTTCGGCAGCGTGACGTTCGGCAGCGAGCAGTTCAGCGACCCGGAGGCGATCATCGCCGGAATCGGCAGTTCCATCCCGTTCCGGAATGTCCGCCACGAGCTGTACGACACGGTGCACTGGCTGGACTTCCGGCACGCGATGGCCGGGGCGGTGGGTCTGCTGCGGGAGCACGCGGTGTTCGCGGGGCTGTCCACCGGCGCGGCTCACCTCGTCGCCTCGTGGGAGGCCGCCCGGCACCCCGAACGCCTCCATCTCGTGCTCGGCGCCGACACCGGCCACCGGTACGCGGAGCGGGTCTTCTCCCGGCACACCGAAGCACAGGACATGACCGGGCTCCGGCCCCTGTCCATCGGATCACTCGCCGAGCTGCGCCCCCCGTGGTCGGTCATGGAATGGGCCCACCGCGCCGCACCGCCGGGCGGTCGCTGCGCCGGTGAGGGCGCCCCCGAACCCGTACCGTCCGTGGAGCTGACGCCATGACTCTCGCCGCACTCGAATCGCTCTCCTTCGGCCTGGGCCGCATGGTCGCGGCCGCCGCGGAGACCGGACACCGTCTGTCTCTGCTGACCGGCGACCGTTCGGTGTACCGGCACGAACTGGCCGCCCTCCCCGGCGATGCGCTGAGCGTCGTCGATGTCGACACCCACGACCCGGTCGCGGTCCGCCGCGCGCTGGCCGCCGTCCCCGGTCTGGCCGGTCTGATCAACACCACCGACACCTGGAGCGTGCCGGCCGCCGATCTCGCCGCGGAGTTCGGACTGCCGGGGCCGGACCCGGCAGCGGTGCGGGTGCTGCGCGACAAGTCCCGGGTGCGCGGCCTCCTGCACCGCCGGGGCCTGAGCGGCAGCGCCGCCGTGCGCGTCGAATGGGGCGGCGACGCGGCCGGGGACGTGCTGCGCCAGGTCGGTCTGCCCGCGGTGCTCAAGGACTCCGCGGGCACCTCCTCCCGCGACGTCTGGGTCGTCCACGACGAGGAGGCGCTGCGCGCCGCGCTCGACGAAGCGGCGCAACGCCCGCTCATGGGAGGGCTGTTCGCGGAGGGCTTCCTGTCCGGCCCGTTGTACAGCGCGGAGACCATCAGCTGGGAAGGCACCACACGGCTGCTCGGCGTCACGAGCCGCCAGACGTCCCGGCAGCCCGCGGTACGGGAAGAGGCCGCCGCCTTTCCTGTCGCCCTGCCGGACGCCGAGCGGAGCGGGATCGAGGAGTGGGTCGGCCGGGTCCTGCCGGCGGCGGGGCACCTGAGCGGCTTCGCGCACGTGGAGTTCGTCCTCACGGCCGGGGGCCCCGAGCTGGTGGAGATCAACCGGCGGATCGGCGGGGCACTGGTGGGCGAGGTCCTGTGCCGCTCGCTGGGGACGAATGTCTACACCGCCATGATGGAGGAGGCGCTCGGCCGGCGCCCCCGTCTGATGGACGCACAACTCGGCTCCCCGGGGCCCGCGTTCGGCTTCGTTCTCGTCTACGCGGACCATCCGGGTGTCCTGAAGGGCTGGCACGGGCTGGACGAACTGGCCTCCTTCCCCGGCGCGGTGCGCTGGTATCCCACACGGGAACCGGGCGACGCGCTGCCCCATGTCGGCGACCAGCGCGGGTGCACGGGCATCGTGCTCGCCGAGGCGGCGACGGCGGAGCTGGCGCAGCACCGGGCGTGGAGCGCGGCCACCCGGGTGCGGCCCCTCGTCACCGGTGGCCCCTGAGGCCACGGCCGTCGGGAGGCGGGTCACCGGCCCGCAGGCGTTCCTGCTGGCCGGCTCGTTCCTGATCACCCTCGGCAGCTTCGCCGTCCTGCCGTACATGTCGGTGCTGCTGCACCAACGGCTCGGGCTGGGGCTCGGCACGGTCGGATTCGTGCTCGCCGTCGCCTCGTTGGTGCAGTTCTCCGGAGGCGCGGCGGCGGGGGCGGTGGCCGGCCGGATCGGTCTGCGGGCGACGATGCTGGTGGCGCTGGCGCTGCGCACGGCGGGGTTCGCGGCGTTCCTTCCGGGACTGCACAGCCCGGTCGTCGCGGTCGGTGCCCTGTTGCTGGTGTCGTGCGGGGCCGCCCTCTATCTGCCGGCCAACAAGGCGTATCTGGTGGAGGGCGCCACGGAGGCGGAGCGGCCCCGGGTGCTGTCGGCGAGCAGTTCGGCGTTCAACGCGGGCATGGCCCTCGGGCCTCCCGCCGCCGCACCGTTCGTCCTGGGTTCGCCGGCCGTGCTGTTCTCGTGCGTCGCCGCGCTGTTCGCGCTCGTCGGCGCGGGGCATGCGCTGCTGCCGCCGGCCGCCTCCGGACCGACGACGGGCCGGGCCGTCGCCCCCGCCCCCGCGCCTGTCGAAAAGGGGCGCCCCACGGGGCCCTCGCCCTTCGCGGCAACCGTCCTCGGCGTGTACGTCTTCATGTTCTTCCAGCACTACCTGGCCCTGTACGCGGTGCCGCGCACTTCCGCGTCCTTCTACGGGGCCGTACTGATGGGGTACGCCGGTCTGCTGGTGATCGCCCAGCCGCTGCTGTCGCGCCGGATCGCCGCGCTGAGCTACCGGAACGCGATCCGTGTGGGATTCGGAGCCATGGCCGCCGGGACGGCCGTCATCGGCTTCGGCGGGTACGTGGGTATCGGGGCGGGTGCGGTGCTGATGTGCCTCGGGGAGATCGTCCTCTTCCTGAAGAACGACCTGGAGGCGCTGACCCGTTCGTCCGCGCCCGCCGCCACGGTCTTCGGCCGGCAGCGGCTGGCGGCGGGCATCGGCGCGTTCGGGAGCGGCGTCCTCGGGGGCCAGTTGTACGCGGCGGCTGAGGGGGCGGGCTCGGTCCGGGCGTTCTGGGTGGCCGTATGCCTCCAGGCACTGGTCCTTCCCGCGTGCCTCCTCCGTCGCCGGACGGTCCCGGTCACGGGAACCCTCCGACGACGGAGGAGGCGACGGCCGCCGGAGCAACCCGGCGAGCCCGTCGGATCACGGCCGTAGGGCTCCGGGACCGGGCCCGCCGGCCGGCACCGACGGCTCCGTACTCCAGACCGCCGCGAGGTCACGTCTGGCGCGCGCGACACGGGAGCGCACCGTGCCGATCGGGCAGCCCGCGGTGTCCGCGGTCTCCTCGTACGACATCCCCAGGAGCTGGGTGAGCACGAAGGCCTGGCTCCGTGCGGAGTCCATGGTCCGCAGCGCGTCGAACAACGCCACGGTCTCGTCGAATCCCGGCCCGTGGCGGGGCTGGGCGCGTTCGGCCGCGCCCAGCCAGTCGGCCGTGTCGGCGATCCGCGGCCGGACGGCGGCCGTGCGGTAGCCGTCGATGACGACGCGCCGGGCGATGGCCAGCAGCCAGGTGCGGGCACAGGACCGTCCCGCGAACCCGGCCAGGCCGGTCATGGCCCGCAGATAGGTCTCCTGGGCCAGATCCTCGGCACCGGGACCGTCGGCACCGAGGTACGTGACGAAGCGGCGTACGTCGTCGTACGTCGCCCGGACGAACTGCTCGGCCGCCTCACGGTCTCCACCGCCGGCGGCCAGCGCCCAGCCGGTGATCTGTAAGTCCCGCTGCTGGGCGGGGAACCTCCGGGCGGCGGATGGCACCGGTACGGCGGAAAGCATCGGGGCAGGGGTCATCACAACACGTCCTTCGCGTCTTTCGCGGAGCCGCGGGGTGGACACACGGGCTCCTCGTGACCGGCTCCCCCGCCTGTCGCCGCGCGTCAGGAAGCGGGAACCGGCATGCCTGTCACGGGCGCGTGCGCGCGGGCCGCGCGCACGTCCCGGAAGCCGCCCGGCAGGTCAGTGGGCGGATGAAGGCCGGACGGGGAGGATGCGCGGGGGCGGGCCGCGACGGGACAGGCCGTGCAGCAGCAGAAGTTTCTGGAGGCGGCGTCCCGGCCTGCGCCGCGTGCGCCCTCGTGCGACCGGTCCCGCGGGCGACCCCACGGTCCACAGCCGCCAGGCCGTACGCAGGGGTGCACAGACGAACAGCGCGAGGGAGCGGCCGAGTTGGACGAGCGCCGCCTCGCCGCGCCACAGCCACCAGCCGCAGACCAGACCGGCGACCAGGTGGGCCGCCGCCATGCCCGTGGTGAGCACGGAACCGTCGAAGGCCCACGCGAGGGCCGCCGGGTCCGGTGTTCCGCCGGCCATCGCCTCGTGCGCCGAGTGGTCCATGGCGCCGGAATGGTGACCGGCCGCCGTGTGACCGGCCGTCGGGGGTGGGCCGGGCAGAGCGGACGGAAGTGAGCTGAAGAAGGTGTGCAGTGCCACCTGGCCCAGGGTGCTCGCCGCGACGACGACGGAAGCGGTGCGTTCTCTGCCCGCCAGCCACCACCCCGCGCCGGTCACCAGCACCAGGGCGGCCGCAAGCACGGGTAGCGGGAGGGACCCGCCGGACATGTGGGCGTGCCCGAGCCCGGACACGGCGACGCACACGACCGCGAACATCACGGCGCGTACGAAGCGGAGTGCGGGTCCGGCCCCCATGACCGCCATCGTGCCAGCGCCACCCGCCCCGACGAGAAGACCCTCAAGTCCTGAAACCACGCCGGTTGACCCACTATCACGCGACATGACCACCAGGTGATCCATGTCACACCGAACCCGGGGGAACTTTCCTCGCCCTCTCCCCGACTGCTCCAACGACGTATCCCCGTACGCCCGATGGCCCGGGACCGCACCCGCCGCACCGCCGACGCGACTGAAGAGGCCGCACGATGAAGCCGTCCCCAGCGCCCGCCGCACCCGAACCCGCCGAGGCCGAACCCCCCGCCTCCGGCACCGGAGACCGGCAGCCACGCCCCACCCTGCGGTCGGATCTCCGCGCCTCCCTGCCCGACGGTCTGGTCGCCCTGGCCGTGACCGGGGCCGTCTTCGTCCTGCTCTACGTCCGGATCAGGGCCAAGACCTCCTCGACGGTGTCCGTCATGCCGTTCATGGCCGACGCGGGCGGCTTCTGGATGTACTTCCTGAGCCAGGCCTTCGGCTGGTCCGCACTGCTGTGGGCGTGGGGCACCGTCGTCCTCGGTCTGGTTCTCTCCGGTCCCCGTCCGCGCCGGCTCCCGCTGTCCGGCCCCCGTCTCGAACGCCTCCACCGCACCACGAGTCTCAACACGATGGCGCTGATCGCGGCCCATGCGCTGCTCTTCGCCGCCGAGCTGATCCGGCACGACACCGCCCGCTGGCACTCGGCGCTCGCCACCGCGTTCGTGGAGGCGTTCGTACCCGGCGGGTACGACTCGGGCACCGGCCGGATCGCCATCCCGGTCGGCCAGGCCGCGCTGTACCTCGCGATCCCGCTCGGCCTGCTCTTCTACGTCCGGCACCGCATCGGCCCCAGGACGTGGCGGGTCCTGCACCGTTGCGTGATCGTCGTGTACGTCCTGAGCGTCTGGCACACCCTGCTGTACGGGACGAACGTCTGGTACGACGGGTGGTTCCGGACCAGCGTCTGGCTCCTCCAGCTCCCGATCGCGGCCCTGCTGCTTCTGCGGCTGCTGAGGCCCGCGCGCCGCTCGGAGCGCCTGCCCCGCCCCGGCACCGGCTCACCGGCGGGCTGGGCCCTGCGCCTGACCGGCCGACTGGCGGTCGCCGGGGTCGTCGTGGCCGTGCTCGCGGTCGTGCTCAGCGGACATGACGGCGGCCGGGCGGTTCCCCCCGAGGACACTTCCTCGACCCACAACCACGACTAGGGCGCTCGTTCGGATCACGCCCGGCCCGGACGGGCGTGCGTTCCGGGCGGCCGCCGCTGTGCGACCGTAGGTTCGGACCGTGCACCACCGGACCCTGGAGGGAATCATGAGCGCCACCGACCTTCCCGTGATCGCCGCAGTCGACGGTTCCGCGCACAGCCGGCAGGCCCTCGACCGGGCCGCCCAGGAGGCCGTCCGGAGGCAGCTGCCCCTGATGATCGTGCACGTCAGGCCGCCGACCCGGCGGATGAGCCAGGAGACCCAGCTCCGGGAGGCCGAGGAACTGCTGACGGAGTCCGTACGGCGGACCGCGCTGCTCGCTCCGGAGCTGCACCCGTCGACCCTCGCCCCGCTGGACTTCCCGGCGGCGGCCCTGATCTCGCTGAGCCAGGACGCCTCGATGGTCGTGATGGGCTCGCGCGGTCTGGGCGGCTTCCGTTCCCTCATGATCGGCTCCAACAGTCTGGCGGTCGCGTCGATGGCGGCCTGCCCGGTCGTCGTCGTCCACGGGGAGAGCCGCGAGGAGGACGAGGACGAGGTGGCGGAGGCTTTCCCGGACATCGTCGCCGGGGTGGCCGCCGACGAGAGCAGCGAGGCGGTGCTGGAGTTCGCCTTCTCGACGGCCGTGACCCGGCCCGGCGCCCGGCTGCGGCTGGTGCACGGGTGGACGATGTTCTCCTCCATGCTGTCCGGCGGCCCCGTCTTCGACCGGGAGGCGGCGGCGGGTGCGGCGGAGCGGAACCTCGCGGAGGTGACGGCGGGCTGGCAGGAGAAGTACCCGCAGGTGGAGGTCGTACGTGAACCGGTCAGCGGTTCGGCCTCGCGCACCCTGGTCACGGCCTCGGGCACGGCGGCCCTGACCGTCGTCGGCCGGCGCAAGGGCGGTGAGGAGCTGGGCCTCGGTCTCTCCCCCGTCGCCCAGACGACGGTGACGCACGCGCTCGGACCGGTGGCCGTCGTCCCCTGCTGAACCGGCCTCCGGCCCACGCCAGTTGTGGGCCTCCTGGCCCGGCCGGCCGTGCAGGCCCCTTGGCCTGACGGGCCGGGTGGCCGAGACTTGGCCGATGACACAGCGTGTGGCTCTGGCAACGGTGATGGACCAGCTCTCCATCGATGCGGTGATCACCGGCTACGCGGTGGCGGTGGACGACGGCGCGTGGGAGGACTACCGCGCACTGTTCGTGCCGGACGGCCGCGCCGACTACCGGAGCGCGGGTGGCGCGGAGGGCACGGCCGCCGATATCGCGACGTGGCTCGCGGAGACGATGCGGCTCTTCCCGGTCCGTCAGCACCTGATCGTCAACCGGCGGCTCGACCTCCAGGATCTGGGCGGCTATCCCGGAGACCAGGCGCGGGTACGGGCGGACTATCTCAACCCGATGCGTCTGGACGCGGGCGGCCGGGACACGGCCGCGGGCGGGGAGACGGCCGCGGGCGGGGAGACGGCCGCGGGCGGGGAGACGGCACCGAACTTCGTGTCGGGTGGCCGCTACACCTTCGAGCTGCTCCGTACGGAGGCTGGCTGGCGCATCCGCACCGTCGTCGTCCACGAGAAGTGGCGGCGCATGCCGGGCTGATCCGGCCGCGCGGGCGGGACTCGCCGCCGCGCGGACCGCCCGGCGACGCGCCCGCACACGCACGCCCGCTGTCCGCCCCGGATGCTCTCCTCCACACTGGGACCACAGCCTGACCATGCGGCGACGGACTTCGCCCACCAGGCAGGACGAGGAGGGCGCGGGATGGGCATGCGGATCGGGCGAGCCCCGGCGGGCCGGATTCCGGAGGACCGGCCCCCTGCCGGCGAAAGCACCGCGGGCCGGGCCCCCACCGGGCGGCGCGGGTGGGGCACGGAGCTGCTCCGGTCGCCCTGGTGGCGCGGTGCGGCGGTCCTGCTCGCGGGCGCCCTGCCCGCCCTCGCGTTCCCCGAGTCGTCGCTGGGGTGGTTCGCGTACGTCGCGCTGGTGCCCTGGCTCCTGTTGATCCGCTCGGCGCCCACGGCCCGCAGGGCCGCTCTCGACGGCTGGCTCGGCGGGATCGGCTTCGTGATCTCCGTACATCACTGGCTGATGCCGAGCCTGCATGTCTTCATCGTCGTGCTGGCGGCACTGCTGGGCCTGTTGTGGGCGCCCTGGGGCCTGCTCGTGGCCCGGCTGCTCGGCGGATCGCCGTCGGCCGCGCGCTGCGCGGCGGCCGTCGCCGCCGTACCGTCCGGGTGGCTGATGATCGAGCTGGTGCGGTCCTGGGAAGGGCTGGGTGGCCCCTGGGGGCTGCTCGGAGCCAGCCAGTGGGAGTTCGCGCCCGCCCTGCGGGTGGCGTCGGTGGGCGGCGTATGGCTGGTGAGCCTGCTCGTCCTCGCGGTGAACACCTGTGTCGCCCTGCTGCTCGTCGCGCCGCCGGCCCGCACGACGGCGGCCGCCTCGCTGGTGGTCTGCGCGCTGGCCGTGGGCGCGGTCTGGGTGTGGGCGCCGCAGCCTGACCGCTCCGGACAGGTCCGGATCGGCGTGGTGCAGCCGGGTGTGGTGGAGGGCACGGGGAGTGTCGAGCGCCGTCTGGCGCGCAGCGCGGAACTGACGCGCGGGCTCGCGGGCCAGGACGTCGGTCTGGTGGTGTGGGGGGAGAGCAGTGTCGGTGTGGATCTGACGCACAGTCCCGCGACCGCGGCGCGGATCACGGAGCTGTCCCGCCGGGTCGGGGCCGATGTCCTGGTCAATACGGACGCCCGGCAGACGGACGGCGCGGAGCGGACCGGAATCTTCAAGTCCGCGGTCCTGGTGGGTCCGGACGGACCGACCGGGGACCGCTACGACAAGATGCGTCTGGTCCCCTTCGGCGAGTACGTCCCGTTCCGTTCGGTGCTGGGCTGGGCCACCTCGGTCGGCAAGGCCGCGGGCGAGGACCGGCTGCGCGGGACACGGCCGGTGGTGATGGACGTGCCGGGCGCCGGCGGGCTGCGGCTCGGACCGCTGGTGTGCTTCGAGTCCGCGTTCCCCGATATGAGCAGGCAGCTGGTCCGGGACGGTGCCCAGGTGCTGGTCGCCCAGTCGTCGACCTCGACGTTCCAGCACAGCTGGGCGCCCGGTCAGCACGCCTCGCTCGGCGCCCTGCGCGCGGCCGAGAGCGGCCGCCCGATGGTGCACGCCACGCTCACCGGTACGAGTGCGGTGTACGGCCCGCAGGGCGAGAAGGTGGGCGCGCCGCTCGGTACGGACGCGAGCACGGCCGCCGTCTACGACGTACCTCTCGCGACGGGCACCACGCTGTACGTGCGGCTCGGCGACTGGGCGGTGTACGCGGCACTGGCGCTGCTGGCCGCCCTGGGCGCGGCCGAGGGGACGCGCCTTCTCAGGCGGTCCGGTCCAGGGCGTCCCGTACCACCCGCTCGCACAGTTCATGGGTCGCCAGGGCGTCCCGAGCGCTGAGCACCTTCCCGGCCCGCACCGCGTCCAGGAACGACAGCACGCTCTGCTCGATGCCCCGCTGGCGGGCGACCGGCACCCAGTCGCCGCGCCGCCGCACGCTGGGCTGCCCCTTGTGATCGACGATCTCGGCGAGGTTGAGCACCTGGCGCTTGGAGTCCTGCCCCGACACCTCCAGGATCTCCTCGGTCGATCCGTTGAGACGGTTCATCATGCCGATCGCGGTGAAGCCGTCGCCGGAGAGCTGGAGGACGACGTGGTGCATCAGCCCGTCGACGATCCTCGCCCGTACGACGGTGCTCTCGACCGGTCCCGGCACCAGGAAGCGCAGGGTGTCGACGACGTGGATGAAGTCGTCGAGCACCATGGTCCGCGGGTCCTCGGGCAGCCCCACCCGGTTCTTCTGCATGAGGATCAGCTCGCGCGGGTGCTCGGCGCACTGCGCGTATCCGGGGGCGAGCCTGCGGTTGAATCCCACGGCGAGACCGACGCCGCGTTCCTCGGCCAGTGTCACCAGCCGTTCGGATTCGGCGTACTCGTAGGCGAGCGGCTTGTCGACGTACGTGGGGACGCCCGCTTCGATGAGGCGGCGCGTGATGTCCGGGTGCACCGCCGTGGGGGCGTGCACGAAGGCCGCATCGAGCCCCTGGGCGAGCAGCGATTCCAGGTCCGTGTGGCACTGCTGTGCCGGGATCCGGTGGGTCTCGGCGACGGCGGCCAGGGTCGCCGGGGTGCGGGTCTGCAGATGCAGTTCGACCCCGGGCAGGGTGCTCAGCACCGGCAGATACGCCTTCCGCGCGATGTCGCCGAGCCCGATACAGCCGACCTTCACAGGGGTCTCCCTCATCACTGTCATATGCGCGTCCTCGGTTCCGCAGCATACGTGCGCTGCGGCGGCTGCCAGTCGGCGATGCCGTCGAGGGTGCGCAGGACGAGTCCGGGGCCCAGTCGGGTGACGGTGGCCATGAGGCCCTCGCGGAGTGCGACGGCGGGTGCGCTGGACCACGCCATCAGCCGGGCGACCCGCGCCGACTTGCGCACCACCGCGGTGGTACGGGGCAGCCTGGCCGCGCTGTAGGCGGCGAGCCCCTCCCCCAGGTCGCCGCCGGGTGCGACGTGGTGCGCGAGAACGATGGCGTCCTCGATGGCCTGGTTGCCGCCCTGGGCGAGGGTGGGTGCCATGGCGTGCGCGGCGTCGCCGACCAGCACGGCGCGGCCTCGGTGGAAGGACGGCAGGGGGGCGGCCATGTGGTGCACGTCGTGACGGAGGATCTGATCGGGTGCGGTGGCCGCGATGATCTCGGGGATTGGGTCGTGCCAGTCACCGAACCTGCGCAGGAGTTCCGCCTTCTCGTCGTCGGCCGCCCTGCCTCCGGCGGGAGTGACGGCGCCCGCATAGGCGTAGATGCGGCCGTCCTTGAGCGGATGGGTACCCCAGAGAGCACCCCTGCCCCAGCTCTCGTGCGGGGCGAAGGGACGCCCGAGGCCGGGGACCAGGGTGCGCCAGGTGGTGAATCCGGCGTACGAGGGGCCTGGATGGCGGGGGAAGAGCGTGCCGCGTACCGCCGAGCGGATACCGTCCGCGCCGATCACCAGATCGGCTTCGATGTCCCCCGAGGGCGTCCGCACGACGGCTCGGCGGCCTCCGGCGCTGCCGGGGCTCACGAGCTCCGCCGCCGTGCCCGTCCGGAGGGCCGATGCGGGCAGTTCGGCGGAGAGGATGCCGACCAGGGTGGCGCGGTGGAGCAGGACCAGTTCGCCGCCGAAGCGCTCGGCGGCGGCCGCGTTGTCCGTACGGGCGAGCCAGCGGCCGTCCGGGGAGCGCATGCCGCCCTCGCCCTGCCAGGCGGCGAGGGACCTGATCGTGTCGCCCAGTCCGATGACGTCCAGCGCGCGCTGGGAGTTGGGCGCGAGGCTGATGGCGGAGCCGACCGGTTCCAGCGAGTCCGCGCGCTCCAGAACGGTCACCTGCCAGCCGCTCCGGTGCAGGGCCACCCCTGCGGTGAGACCGCCGATTCCGCTGCCGATGACTACCGCGTGGTTCCTGGTCATTACGCCCCCTCGCAACTACATCTGTAGTGAGGTCTCCACCGTACTACAGGTGTAGTTTCGAGGGTAGGTTGACTCCATGGCCACACGTACCGACGGGACACCCGGCACCTCCCGCGCCGATCTGATCGCCGACACCGCGCTCACCCTTCTCGCGGAGCGCGGGATGCGCGGGCTCACCCACCGTGCGGTGGACGAGCGTGCCGGGCTCCCGCAGGGCTCGACGTCGAACCACGCCCGCACCCGGCAGGCCCTGCTGGAGGCGGCCGTGCGCCGGCTCGCGGAGCACGAGGCACGGGTACTGGGCGCCGGAGAGCTCCCGCGGCCCGGCGACGGGTCGGCGACGCCGGGCGACCCGGACCAGGTGGCCGCCGTGCTCGCGTCGGCACTGCACCGGTATCTGACGCGCCACCCCGAATACCCGGTCTGCCGCTACGAACTGGCCCTGGAGGCCACCCGGCGCCCCGAGCTGCGGGAGTTCTTCGACACGGCGGGCCGGCAGTTCCGCGAACCGCTGGTGGCGCTGATGACCGCGGCGGGGTCGGCCGAACCGGAACGCCACGCGCTGTCCCTCGTGGCCTGGAGCGAGGGAATGATGTTCTCGTGCGCCGTGGGCTCGTACAGCGGCTCCGTCCCGACGGAGGCCGAACTGCGGACGGGCGTCAGCGAGCTGCTCCGCGGAATGCTCGCGCCGCGAAACCGATAACGCCTGGCCATGATCGTGATCCATCGGCGACCATGACCCGCATGACAACACCTGAACGAGCCGAACCTCCCATCGACGCCGCGGAACGCCCCATGCTCGAAGGCTGGCTGGACTTCCACCGCGAGACACTGGCCTCGAAGTGCGCGGGCCTCACCGACGCCCAGTTGCGGGAAGCTTCGGTGCCTCCTTCGGAGTTCACGCTCCTCGGGCTGGTGCGGCACATGGCGGAGGTCGAGCGCGGCTGGTTCCGCGGGGTGCTGGTCGGTGAGGACGTGCCGCCGATCTACGGGACGGACGAGGACCCGGACGGCGAGTTCCATCTCGGTGAGACGGACACCTGGGAGGAGGCGCGCACGACCTGGCTCGCCGAGATCGAGCAGGCCAGGACGAACGCGGCGAAGTACGGGCTCGACGACCTGTCGGTCGGCCTGAGCCGCAGCGGAAAGCAGTTCAACCTGCGCTGGATCTACACGCACATGATCGAGGAGTACGCGCGGCACAACGGTCACGCGGATCTCGTACGGGAACGGGTCGACGGCGCGACCGGCGTCTGACCCGCCCGCCCGGCCCCGGCGCCCCGCTGACCGGGTCACCCGTGCGGGCCAATCCCGGCCCACCGGACCCCAACCGGACCTGGGGGCCAGCAGAGTTGGCGGGTGCATCGAACCAGAATCACAGCGAAGCTCCTGGTGGGGGTGGCCGTCACGGCCGTCTCCGGCTGCGTGTCGGTGGAGCCGGAGACGGCCGTCCCTCCCCAGCACGAGACCAGCCGCCCCATCCAGGACGTGGCCCCGCAGATCGTCCAGCCGCCCGTGCGGGAGTCCCTGGAATCCCTGCCCGACCCCACGCCGACCGCTTCCGTCGGCCCGCCCCGGGCGCCTTCCGGAGCAGGCCGAGCCGAGCCCCACGCGCCTCAGCAGCGCGGGCCCGCCCCGGCACCACCCCGGCGGGCGCCGCGCCAGGCGCCCCCGGTGCCTCCCGCCGTGGTGCCGGCACCACCCGGTTCGCTCCTCGCCGGGAGGGACGTCTGCGCCCTCGGGCGCGGTTACGGGGGCTGGCCTGCGGGCAGCGCCGAGGCCAGGATCTGCGAGGAGGCCTACGGCCGCTGACACCGGGGCCGCAGAGACCCGGCCGAGGCCCGTCCGAAGCCCGCCCGAGGCCCGTCGCAGCCGTCGGCGGGTCTCGGTGTCACCGGTCGCGCATCCGCTGTTCCAGCCGCCCGATGGCGGCTCGTACCCCTCCCCCGTACCCGTCGTGCGTGAGGACGTCGGCGCTGTCGCGCGCCCGGTCCAGATGGAGGCGGGCGGCCTCGGGACGGTGGAGCTTCAGATAGTCCGCCGCGAGATTGAGATGCAGCGAGGGATAGAAGGCGCGCACGGCGAGCGCGTCCTCGTGCTGGGCCACGCGCGCGTCGGTCAGACCGTCCGCCGCCGTCAGCGCCCGCAGGTCCCAGGCCAGCTCGTCCCCGGGGTCGTCCTGCGTATCGGCCATGTAGTGCGCGAGGGTGCAGCGGTGCAGGGCGTCGCCGTCCTCGCCGATCTCCGACCAGATGGCTCCGAAGCGATTGCGGGCCTCTTCCCGGTCCCCGCCGTGGAGCAGCATGATCGCCTGGCCGATCCTGGTCATGACGGCGTCCCGTGACGCCTCCTGCTGCTCTGTCACTGCGGTCTCCTTCGCGCCCGTCCGGCCCGTTCCGGTCGTCCTGACGCTAGCCGCCACGGTGGGGAATCCCACTGAGGCGCGGACCCGGCCCGTCGGCCGGGTCCGCGCACGGTCAGCGGGGCGGCACGGTCAGCCGAGGTCGGGGATGCGCCAGTCGATGGGCTCGTGTCCCTGGGCGGCGACCGCCTCGTTGATGCTGGTGAACGGGCGGGAGCCGAACCATCGCTTCGCGGAGAGCGGAGAGGGGTGCGCGCCCTTCACCACGACATGGCGCTCCTCGTCGATCAGCGGGAGCTTCTTCTGCGCGTAATTGCCCCAGAGCACGAAGACGGCGGGATCGGGGCGCGCGGCCACGGCCCTGATCACCGCGTCGGTGACCTTCTCCCAGCCCTTGCCCTTGTGCGAGTTCGCCTCGCCGCCCCGGACGGTCAGGACGGCGTTGAGCAGGAGGACGCCCTGCTCGGCCCACGGCATCAGATATCCGTTGTCCGGTATGGGCAGGCCGAGCTCCGCCTGCATCTCCTTGTAGATGTTGCGCAGCGAGGGCGGCGTCTTGACGCCGGGCTGCACGGAGAAGCACAGCCCGTGCCCCTGGCCCGCACCGTGGTAGGGGTCCTGGCCGAGGATGAGGACCTTCACCCGGTCGTACGGAGTGGCGTCCAGTGCGGCGAAGACCTGCTCGCGCGGCGGATACACCGGCCCCCTGGCCCGCTCCTCCTCGACGAAGTCCGCAAGCTCCTTGAAGTACGGCTTCTGCAGTTCTTCGCCGAGGACGCCGCGCCAGGACTCGGGCAGCAGGTCGGTGTCGGTCACGTCCACAACCTCCGGTGAGCAATCAGTTCTTGACCACAGAACCTACCGGGGGCCACTGACAACGGACCCGCCGAGCCCTACCAGCTGGTCTTCCGGTACAGCTCCCACAGCTGCATGACCGTCTGCGGGTCGAGCGCCCGCTCGCCGCCGCCGATGTCCTCGCCCGCCGCGACGTACAGCTTGCCCTGCCACAGCGGCAGCAGCCGGACGTCCTCGACGAGGATCTGCTGTGCCTGCTCGAACTGCTTGCTGACCGCGCCGCGGTCGCTCTCCTGGCGGGAGGACGGCAGCAGCTCGTCGGTGATCTCCGCGTTGAGGTACGGGGTGCCGGTGACACTCTCCTTGCCCACGAACGGGGCGATGAAGTTGTCCGGGTCCGGGAAGTCCGGGAACCAGCCACGCCCGAAGACGGGGTACTCCCCCTTGGTGAAGCCCTCCTGGAAGGCCGTCCACGGCGCGCTCTTCAGCGTGATCTCGAACAGCCCGGACTCCTCCAGCTGACGCTTCAGCTCGGCGAACTCCGGAGCGGTCGAGGAACCGTAGCGGTCGGTCGTGAACCAGAAGGTCATCTTGACCGGCTCGGTGATGCCCGCCTTGGTGAGGATGGACCTGGCCTTGGCCTCACTGGCGTCGCCGAAGGTATCGAAGAAGCTGGTGGTGTGACCGGCGATGCCCTTCGGCACCATCGAGTACAGGGGCTCGGCGGTGCCCTGGTAGACCTTGGCGACCAGGGCGTCACGGTTCACGAGCTGGGCGATCGCACGTCGGACCGCGGGGTTGCCCGCCGCGGGGTCCTTCGGGTTGAAGACCAGGAAGCGGATGTCCGCGCCGACCGTCTCGACGATCTGGAGGCCGTTGTTGTCGGACTTCTTGTCCTCCAGGCTGACCACTTCCTCGGCGGTCAGACCGCGGTACGTGGCGTCGATCTCCTTCTTCTTCAGAGCGTCCACCATCGAGGCGGAGTCGTCGAAGTACCGGATGGTCACGGCGTTGTTCTTGCGGTTGGCGAAGCCCTTGTAGTCGGGGTTCTTCGTCAGCTCGGACGTCTTCCTGGCCTCGTACGACTCCAGGAGGTACGGCCCCGAGCCGGTGACCTTCCCGTCGTCGCGGAGCTTGTCCTTGGGGTACTCGCCGGGCGCGACCAGCGACATCGCCGGCGTGGCGAGGATGAACGGGAACGTGGCGTCCGACTTGTTGAGGTGGAAGATGACCTCGTCGTCCCCCTTCGTCTCCACGCGGTCGAGAGAGCCGAGCATGCCGAGGGGGCCACCCTTGACCTTGATCGTCCTGATGCGGTCGATGGAGTACTTCACGGCCTCCGCATCGATCTTCTCGCCATTGGAGAACTTCAGGTTCTTACGGAGCTTGCACCGGTAGGCCATGCTCGTCTCGTCGGTGAACGTGCAGGAGTCGGCCGCGTCGGGCTCGGGACTGGTACTGCCCGTAGGGAAGCTCACCAGGGTCTGGAAGACGTTCCGCATCAGCTCCCAGGAGCCGTCCCAGGCGGCGGCCGGGTCGAGCGTCGAGGGTGAGCTCGTCGTACCGACCGTTATCTGCTGATCCGTCTCGGAACTGCTGTCGGACAGCAGACCGCAGCCGGCCAGCAATGACAGGGAAGCAAGGGCTGCAGCAGCCTGCAGACTGGCCCGGTAGAACACGCGCACGCTCCTCGATCAGCCATGGGTCGGCAGACCATACCGCAGCGCCCCATCGGGTCAATCCGCTGGCCCGACGGGGCACTTGAGTCAATCAGGGTGAAATCCGCTCAGGCCGCCTCAGGCCACGCCCGCGTTCAGGAAGATCCCGCCGTCCACCACGAGCGTCTGTCCGGTGATCCAGTCGGACTGCTCGGAGGTGAGGAACGCCGCCGCACCGCCGATGTCCTGCGGTACGCCGAGCCTGCCGAGCGGGTAGGCGGCGGCCGCCTCCGCCTCCCGGCCCTCGTACAGCGCCTCGGCGAACCTGGTCTTCACCACGGCGGGAGCGATCGCGTTAACCCGGACGACCGGCGCGAACTCGTGCGCCAGCTGGAGGGTCAGATTGACCATGGCGGCCTTGCTCATGCCGTACGCGCCGATGAAGGGCGAGGCGGAGATGCCGGCGACCGAGGCGATGTTGACGATCGCCCCGCCGTTGTCCTTCTGCCAGGCCTTCCAGGTCTGCTGGGCGAAGCCAAGCGCCGAGATCACGTTGGTCTCGTAGACCTTGCGGGCGACGTTGAGGTCGAGCTCGGCCATCGGGCCGAACACCGGGTTCGTACCGGCGTTGTTGATCAGGAAGTCGACCCGGCCGAAGGCCTCCATGGTGCGGGCGACGGCCGCCGCCTGGTGCTCCTCGTCGGCGGCCTTGCCGGGGATGCCGATCGCCCGGTCGGCGCCGAGCTTCTCGACGGCCTCCTTGAGTGCGTCCTCTCCGCGGCCCGTGATGCAGACCCGGTCGCCGCGGGCGACGAGCGCCTCGGCGATCCCGTAACCGATGCCGCGGCTGCCACCCGTGATGAGGGCGACCCTGCCACTGTCCTGCACAGTCATGTCCCTTGCCCTTCGGGTTAGTTGAGCGGTCCGCCGGCGACGTACATGACCTGGCCGGAGACGAAGCCCGCGTCGTCGCCCGTGAAGAAGGCGATGGCGTTGGCGATGTCCGCGGGGTGGCCCACGCGCTGCACGGGGATCTGGGTGGCGGCCGCGGCCTGGAACTCCTCGAAGCCCATGCCGACCCGGGCCGCCGTCTGGGCGGTCATCTCGGTGACGATGAAGCCCGGGGCGACGGCGTTGGCGGTGATGCCGAACTTGCCGAGCTCCTTGGCGAGGGTCTTGGTGAAGCCCTGGAGACCGGCCTTCACGGCGGAGTAGTTGGCCTGGCCGCGGTTACCGAGCGCCGAGGAGGAGGACAGCGACACGATCCGGCCGAACTTGGCGTCCACCATGTGCTTCTGGACGGCCTTGGCCATCAGGAACGCGCCCTTGAGGTGCACGTTCATCACGAGGTCCCAGTCGGACTCGCTCATCTTGAAGAGCAGGTTGTCACGGAGGACGCCCGCGTTGTTGACGAGGATCGTCGGGGCGCCCAGCTCGGCGGCGACCCGCGCGACGGCGGCCTCCACCTGCGCGCTGTCCGACACATCGCAGCCGACTGCGAGGGCGGTGCCCCCGGCGGCGGTGATCTTCTCGACCGTGTCCTTGCAGGCCGCCTCGTCGAGGTCGAGTACGGCGACGGCGCGGCCCTCGGCCGCCAGACGCACTGCGGTGGCGGCGCCAATGCCCCGCGCCGCTCCCGTCACGATGGCGACGCGCTGCTCGGTGGTGGACATGCTTGGTTCTCCTCGCCCTTGGATCGCGGCTCAGCGGACGTGGGACATTCCCTGACAGAAAAGTTCCCGATAACTGAGCAACCGCTTAGTACCTTCAGCAGACGAGACGCTAGAAGCCCTGGCACGCGGTGTCAACGGCCCACGGGCGCAGGGGCGCATGTCACACTCGGCGGCGCCGCGGCCAAGACCCTCCCCGCGGCGCCGCCGAGTACCGGATCAACGCACGAGCAGGTCGAGCAGCCGCTCGACCTCGGCCGCCGGATCGGTGGTGAGACCGCTGTGTACGGCGCCGGGCTGGACGACCGTCGAACGCGGTGCGATCAGCCAGCGGAAGCGCCGGCCCGGGTCGTCGCCAGACGCCTGTCCCGCTCCGTCACCGCCCCCGCAGACCCCTTCCACGGCCCGCAGAGCGGCCCGTACGCCCACCACATCGGCCTGCGGGTCCAGCGCCGCGAGCTTGCGCTCGTCGAGGTGCGTCCGCGCCGCGACGAAGGACTTGGCCCGGCAGTACACCAGCACGCCCGCGTTGAAGCACTCGCCGCGCTCCACCCTGGGAACGACCCGCAGCACCGCGTACTCGAAGACATCGCGCTGGGTCACTGGTCGCCGTCCTTGCTGCTCTGCTCGTCGCTGCTCTGCTCGGCGCGCTTCTTCGCCGCCTGGGGAGCAAGGCGCTCGACGAGCCAGCCGGGAGCCTGTGAGGGCTTCGTCCGGGTCGGCGCGTCCAGCGAGATCCGCTCGTGAATGCCGCCGGCGCGCGCCAGCAGCGGTGCCACGTAGGCCCGGCGCAACGCGTCCGTCGTATCGAAACCGGGCTCGTCGACCAGCCACTCGTCGGGCACGTCGGCGACGACCTCGGTGAGCAGCTCCTCGGTGACGAGCGGGGCCAGCTCGGCGGCCGCGGCCGCGATGTCGGGGCCGAAGGGCGCGAGGACGTGGTCCGACGCGTTGTAGGGCTTGGCCGCCGAGGCCTGGGCCCCCGGCCAGTTGTGGTGCCAGATCATCGTGGCCCCGTGGTCGATCAGCCAGGGGTCCCCGTGCCAGACCAGCATGTTGGGGTTCCGCCACGACCGGTCGACGTTGTTGATCAGCGCGTCGAACCAGACGACCTTGCCGGCCTCGGCCGGTTCCACCTCGTAGGCGAGCGGATCGAAGCCCAGCGAGCCGGGCAGGTAGTCCATGCCGAGGTTCAGCCCGCCACTCGCCTTCAGCAGCTCCTGGACCTCCTGGTCCGGCTCCCCCAGCCCGATGACGGGGTCGAGCTGTATGGTCACGAGCTCCGGGACGCGCAGCCCCAGCCGCCGGCCGAGCTCCCCGCAGATGACCTCGGCCACCAGGGTCTTGCGGCCCTGTCCCGCGCCGGTGAACTTCATGACGTACGTACCGAGATCGTCGGCCTCGACGATCCCGGGGAGCGAGCCGCCCTCCCGCAAGGGCGTGACGTAACGGGTCGCGATGACTTCTGTGAGCATTTCCCCAGGCTATCGGGGTCGGGCCCGGCCGTGCGGCCGGCTCAGTGGCTGGTCAGTTCGCCGCTGAGCCTGGCGTGGAGGTCGGCGCTCACGCCGTTCAGGCCGGTGATCTCGACGGTCTTGCCGCGCTGGGCGTACTTGGTCTCGATCGCGTCGAGCGCGGCGACGGACGAGGCGTCCCAGATGTGGGCGGCACTCAGGTCGATGACGACGCGGTCCGGGTCGGTGGCGTAGGCGAACCGGCCGACGAGGTCGTTGGACGAGGCGAAGAACAGTTCACCGGTCACGGAGTAGACCACCGTGCCGCCCTCGGGGGCCGTCACCGAGGTGACGTCGGCGAGGCGGGCGACGCGCTTGGCGAACACCACCATGGCGGTGACCGAGCCGACGACGACACCGATGGCGAGGTTGTGGCTGGCCACGACGCAGCCGACGGTGATCACCATGACGGCGATCTCCCCGGCCGGCATGCGCTTGAGCGTCTTCGGGGCGATGGAGTGCCAGTCGAACGTCGCGAACGAGACCATCACCATCACGGCGACCAGGGCGGCCATCGGGATGTCGGAGACGATCGGGCCGAAGACGATGCAGAGCACCATGAGGAACGCGCCGGCCAGGAAGGTGGACAGCCGGGTCCGGGCGCCGGAGACCTTGATGTTGATCATCGTCTGTCCGATCATCGCGCAGCCGCCCATGCCGCCGAAGAAGCCGGTCACGATGTTGGCGATGCCCTGCCCGATCGATTCGCGGGTCTTGTTGGAGTGGGTGTCGGTGATGTCGTCGACCAGCTTGGCCGTCATCAGCGACTCCATCAGGCCGACCAGCGCCATCGCGAAGGCGTACGGCGCGATCGTCGTCAGCGTGTCCATCGTGAACGGCACGTCCGGCAGGCCCGGTACCGGCAGCGAGGAGGGCAGTTCGCCCTTGTCGCCCACGGTTGGCACCGCGATCCCGGCCGCGACCGTGACGACGGTGAGGATGACGATGGAGACCAGCGGAGCCGGGACCACGGTGGTGACCTTCGGGAAGAACACCATCAGCGCCAGACCGGCCGCGAGGAGTGGGTAGACCTGCCACGGCACGTCGTGCATCTCGGGGACCTGTGCCATGAAGACCAGAATGGCGAGGGAGTTGACGAACCCGACCATCACCGAGCGCGGGATGAACCGCATCAGCCGCGCCACTCCGAGCGCGCCGAACACGACCTGGAAGACACCGGCCAGGATCACGGCGGCGATGAGGTAGCCCAGCCCGTGCTCCCGGTTCAGCGGCGCGATGACCAGGGCCACGGCGCCGGTCGCGGCGGAGATCATCGCCCGTCGTCCGCCGACGACCGAGATGACCACGGCCATCGTGAACGAGGCGAACAGACCGATCGCCGGATCGACCCCGGCGATGATCGAGAACGAGATCGCCTCGGGGATCAGTGCGAGCGCGACCACCAGACCGCCCAGCACCTCGGTACGCCACACCCGCGGGTCGGAAAGCCAGTCCGGACGCAGAGTGCGCAGCCGCGCGGCGGGAGACAGAACGGAGGAAGACAAGAAACGGACACCTGTCGGGCTCGGGGCGCGCCCTGCTGGGGCGAACGGAAGGACGCGGAGGGGGTGGAGGGGCGGGGCCCGGCGGTCGGCCCGCGAAAACAGGCGCCCTCACACCACGACAACCCTACCCTAACGTTAGAGTAGAGATCGGTGGGGCCGTACGGGCCCGGCCTGCCAGGACGAGAAGGGCCAGGACCACACGCGTGGACGACAAGCACATGCAGATCGGCGAAGTCGCCGCGCGGACCGAGCTGTCCCTGCGCACCATCCGGCATTACGAGGAGTCGGGCCTGGTGGCCCCCTCCGCCCGCTCCCAGGGCGGTTTCCGCCTCTACACCGAGACGGATGTCGCCCGGCTGATGGTCGTCCGGCGTATGAAACCGCTCGGCTTCTCCCTCGACCAGATGCGCGACCTCCTGGCCGCCACGGACCGCCTGGACGCCGAGACGGACCTCCCACCGGACGAGCGCGAGGCGCTGATGGGCCGCGTACGCGCGTACGAGCAGTCCGCCACCGAGCAGGTCGACAAGCTCCGCGTGCAACTCGCCCGCGCCGAGGACTTCGCCGCCACGCTCCGGGCCCGCCTGGAGCAGGACACACCGGCCGCCGCGACCGGGAAACCGTGACCCCCGGCCCCTGAACACCGGGGCTTTCGCTCCCGTATGCATGGTCGACGTCATGTATCCGATGAAGGGAAAGCCGGCATGAGCGCATCGCAGGAGCGTCAGGTCCACCTCGGGCGCCGCACCGTGGTCACAGCGGTCGGTGCGGCAGGGCTGGCCGCCGCCCTCACCGCGTGCGGGAGCGAGACGGTCTCGACGGCCGGGGACGGAGCGAACGCCGGCGGCGTCCTCGCGAAGACCACCGACATCCCCCAGGGCGGCGGAATGGTCTTCGCCGACCAGGGCGTCGTGGTGACGCAGCCGAAGGCCGGTGAGTTCAAGGCGTTCTCGTCGAAGTGCACGCACCAGGGCTGCTCGGTCAAGGGAATCTCGGGCGGCGTGATCACCTGCCCCTGCCACGGCAGCACGTTCGACGCCGAGACCGGCACGGTGACCGGCGGACCCGCGACCCAGCCGCTGCCCGCCAAGGCCATCAAGGTCGAGGGCGGCTCGATCAGCCTGGCGTAGCCGCCCCCTGCCGCACCGGACGCCTCCAGCAGGCCAGCGCCTCGTCGGTGGTGGTGATCGTCGCGACGAGCGCGAGCGTGTTACGGATCATGGCGGGGGTGTACTCGGCGGGCACCCCCGCGATGGCGTCCGCCGGCACCACCGCCGTATAGCCGAGGTTCACCGCGTCGAAGACGGCGTTCGGGATCGCCACATTGGCCGAGACCCCGGTGACCACCAGGGTCCGGCAGCCCAGATTGCGCAGCAGCGCGTCCACGTCCGTACCGGCCAGTGGGGAGAGACCGTGCAGCCTCCGTACGACGAAGTCCTCGTCCGCCACCTCGATGGGAGCGGCGACGCGTACCGCCGTACTGCCGGTGTACTGCTGGACGGGCAGCCGGGACGCTGCCCGGAAGAGGCGGGCGTTGTGGCTGGCGCCTCGGCCGTCCGGGCGGCGCTCGGCGACGGCGTGCACGACCTGGACACCCGACTCGTGCGCCCCGGCGACGAGTCGCGCGATCCTGTTGAGCACGCCCGAGGACCGGGCCTCCTTGGCCAGCTCCGGCAGCGCACTGTCGTGACCGACGACACCCTGCTGGCATTCGACGGTCAACAGGACGGTGGTGGCCGGGTCGAGCTGCGCGGCGAGCTGCTCCTTCGACTGTTTCGACGGCACGGCGTCCCCTTCCGTACATGTAGGCCGGGAGCGCGAAGCTAGCGCCCATTGCGTGACGAGGGAAGAGGCTCCATGCTTTCTGACGCATAGTCAGAATCAGTGTCCAGCAGGAGGGAAGACCCCATGACCGCCACTCAGCGGCGAGGCCGCCGGATCATGATGACCCCCGGCGAACGGGATTCCTACCTCGCCGAACAGCGCACGTGCCGGGTGGCCACCCTCGCCGAGGACGGCCGTCCGCACATCGGAGCGCTGTGGTTCGTCTGGGACGGCACCTCGCTCTGGCTGTACTCGATCACCCGGAGTCTGCGGTGGTCCCAGCTGCGCCACGACCCACGCGTCGCTGTGGTGATCGACGACGGAGTGGAGTACGGCGAGCTGCGCGGCGTGGAGCTCTCCGGTACGGCGGTCACCGTCGGCGAGGCGCCCCGCACCGGCGAGAGCTGCGCCGAACTGGACGTACCGGAGCGGCTGTTCGCATCGAAGTACTTCGGCCTGGAGAGCATGCCGCACGACGGCCGGCACGCCTGGCTGCGTCTCACGCCGGATGCCGTCACATCGTGGGACTTCCGGAAGCTGGCGGGCCTTTCGTAGCGCCCGGCCGTCAGCGCGCCCGAGGGCGGTGCGGTCAGGGCGCGTCCAGCGTCCGGCCCGCCGCCCGCAGCGCCTCGACCGCCGCCCTGATCGAAGGCCGCCGGTCCGCGTCGGTGCGCCACACCGCGTGGATGTGGCGCCGCATCTTCTGGCGTACGGGCACCAGCCGCACCCCGTCCGGCACCGGTCCGCGCCCGAGCCGGGGCGCCACGCACACCCCGAATCCCGCGGCGATGAGGGCGAGCTGGGTGTGGTGCTCGCCCGCCAGATGCGCGATGCGGGGCTCGACCCCCTTGGAGCGCAGGGTGAACATCAGCCACTCGTAACAGAATTCGCCCTCGGGCCACGAGACCCATTCGTCGTCGGCGAAGTCCTCCAGATCGACTTCGGTACGGTCCGCGAGCGGATGACCGGCCGGCATGGCGATGTCCGGTGCGTCGTCGAGGAGTTCGGCCTTGGCGAGTCCGCCGGGCACCGGCAGACGCTTGTTGCTCCAGTCGAGCACCACCGCGAGGTCGCTGTCGCCGCGGAGCACCGCACGGATGCCGTCCTCGGGCTCCATCTCCGTGGTGCGGACCCTCAGTTCGGGGTGGTCCGCACGCAGCGCCGTGAGCGCGGCGGGGAAGAGCCCGCGGGCCGCGGTCGGAAAGGCCGCGAGCCGGACCTCGCCCACCACCCGGCCGCGCTGCGCCTCGATGTCGGACTGCGCCAGCGCCACCTGGGAGAGGATCCGGGCCGCGTGATCGGCGAGCAGCCGCCCCGCGTCGGTGAGGCGGACGCCCCGGCCGTTCTTGGCGAGCAGCTGCTGTCCGACCTCCCGTTCCAGCTTGGCCATCTGCTGCGAGACCGCCGATGTCGTGACGTGCAGCCCGTCGGCGGCCCCGCTCACCGAACCGTGCCGGGCCAGGGCGTCCAGCGTCCGCAGCCGCTCCAGATTCAACATGTAAGGAATGCTACGCGAACACCCTCACAAAGTCTCACTTGTCCTACGTGGTCCCGCTGGTCATCCTTGAGCTCATGAGCGCCCCTTCCGCCCCGCGAGCAGTCCCCGGGTCCCCGCCCCCCGTCGACACCCCTCCCCCGCCGGCCCTTCCCGCCGCCCCCGGCCGCCGGTCGGTCGACTGGCGTATCCGCTTCGCCGCGCTCGCGCTCATCTGGGGCTTCAGTTTCCTGCTCATCAAGGTGGGCACCGACGGGTACGCCCCGCTCCAGGTCTCCTTCGGCCGCCTGCTCTCGGGGGCGGCGGTGCTCGCCGTCGCGATGGCCGTACGCCGTGAGCGGCTGCCGCGCTCGGCGAAGACCTGGGGCCATCTGTTCGTCGCCGCGCTGTTCCTGAACGCGCTGCCGTTCTCGCTGTTCGCCTACGCGGAACTGACCATTCCCTCGACGCTGGCGGGTATCTGCAACGCCACATCGCCGCTGTGGGGCATGGCACTCTCACTCGTCGCACTGTCCGAGGACCGGCCGACCCGCCGCCGCGTCGCCGGCCTCGGGCTCGGCTTCATCGGCGTACTGACGGTGCTCGGCGCCTGGCAGGGCTTCTCCGGGCTGGACTTCGCGGGTACGGCGATGGCGCTGCTCGCCTCCCTCTGCTACCCGGTCGGCTGGATCTACGTACGCCGGACACTGACGGGAAGCGATGCGTCGGCTCTCGCGCTGACGGGCAGTCAGCTCATCGTCGCGACCACGCAACTCGCCCTGGTGACGCCCTTCTTCACCGCCGCACCCGAAGGCTTCCCGCTGCTGCCGACGCTCGCCGTCCTGGCCCTGGGTGCGATCGGCACGGGGTTCGCGATGCTGCTCCAGTACGAACTGGTCCAGGAGATCGGGCCGACGACCGCGCAGATGGTGACCTACTTCATCCCGGTCATCGCCACGGCCGCCGGAGTGGCCCTGCTCGGCGAGCAGTTGAGCTGGAACACTCCGGTCGGGGCCCTGATCGTCCTCGCCGGGGCCGCCCTCACCCAGAGCCGCGCCCGCACCTCCGCCGGAACAGCGCAGCGCATCTCACGGCGGAAGGGAAAGACCGGCGCGCCGCCCGGGAACGGCTGATCAGCCGTAGCTGATCGGCCGGGCCGGGCCCGCCGCCGCGGCGACCGCGTCCGCCAGCGGCTCGATGTCGGCGGCGGCCAGTCCCGACACGGTGAGCCGCACCCCCTGGGGGGCGGACATCCGGAAGCGTGCGCCCGGCGCCACCGCCCAGCCGGCCCGCAGCAGCCGGGTCACCGCCCCCGTCTCGTCGCTGACGGGAACCCACACGTTCATCCCGCTCCGGCCGTGCGCCGGGACGCCGCGGTCCGCCAGCGCCCGTACGAGCGCGTCCCGCCGGTCCGCGTAGGCCCGGGCGACAGCAGCCGAGTCGACGGCTTTCGAGGTCCACAGGTGCACCACCACCTGTTGCAGCAGTCTGCTGACCCAGCCGGGCCCCAGCAGCTGCCGCCCCGCCACCCGGTCGACCGTGACCGCGTCCCCGGTCAGCACGGCCAGCCGCAGGTCCGGCCCGTACGCCTTCGCGACGGACCGCACGAACGCCCAGCGGTCCGTGATCCCCGTGAGCGGATGCAGGGGCAGATCGACGATCGCGTGCCCGTGGTCGTCCTCGATCAGCAGGACTCCGGGGTGACCCGCGAGCACCGCCCGCAGTTCGCGCGCCCGGCCGGCGCTCACCGCGGCGCCCGTCGGATTCTGCGCCCGGTCGGTGACCACCAGCGCCCGGGCGCCGTCCCGCAACGCGCGCTCCACATCGGCGGTCCGCGGCCCTTCGTCGTCCACTCCGACCGGCACGGCGTGCAGACCCAGCGCCGGTACGAGGTCGAGCAGGCTGCCCCATCCGGGGTCCTCGACGGCGACGGCGTCGCCGGGCTTCAGATGCGCCGACAGCACCCGCTCGATCGCGTCCAGGGACCCGGACGTCACGACCACGGGCCCCGCGGACACCCCGTCCGCGTCCATCGCGGCCCGGGCGAGTGCGGCCAGCTCCGGGAGCACCGGCGCGTCCCCGTACAGCACCGGCCGCGCCGCGTTCGCGCGCGCGGCCGAGGCAAGCGCCTCACCGAGGTCGGGCAGCAGGTCCGGGTCCGGGTTCCCCTCCCCCAGGTCCCGTACCCCGGGCGGCGCCTCGACGCGCAGCGAGCCGCGCGCGGTGCTCGCCGGGCGTGGCCGGACCCGGCTCCCCCGGCGCCCGGCCGTCTCAATCACCCCGCGCTCGCGCAGCGTTCGGTAGGCAGCGGCCACGGTATTCGGATTGACCTCCAGACGGGTCGCCAACTCCCGCATGGGGGGCAGGGTCTGGCCGGGCGCGAGATCACCCCTCCCGACCGCCCGCTCCACACTCGCGGCGATCTCGGATGCACGCCGCCCACTGATCCGATAGTCTCCTAGCACAAAAGATATTATGCACTAGTGCAATGGAGAACGCAATGTCGGACACCGCCGTGCCGGACACCCTCACGCCGGACAGCGCGGGCCCGCGCGTCGCTGCCGCCTACGAGCCCACGGAGCGGACGGTCCCGAGCAGGGGCCGCGAACGCGCCACCTACGACCGCGACCTGGTCCATTCGGTTCTCGACGCCGCCTACCTCTGCCACCTCGGCTTCGTACGCGACGGGGCCCCGGTCGTCCTGCCGACGCTGTTCGGCCGGGTGGGCGAGCGGCTCTACATACATGGTTCGACGGGTTCCCGGCCGCTGCTGGCGGCGGGGCGGACGGACCCGGGCCTCGCGGTCTGCGTCACGGTCACGCACGTCGACGGTCTGGTGCTGGCCCGCTCCGCCTTTCACCACTCGATGAACTACCGCTCCGTGGTCGTCCACGGCACAGCCCGTACCGTCACCGACCCCGAGGAGCGCCGGGTCGCCCTCGACGCCATCGTCGACCAGGTCGTCCCTGGCCGGTCGCAGGACTCGCGGCCCGCGGACGCGAAGGAACTCGCCGCCACCGCCGTGATCCGCCTGGACCTCGACGAGGTCTCCGCCAAGGTCCGCACCGGCGGCCCGAACGACGACCCCGAGGACCTCTCGCTGCCGTACTGGGCCGGCGTCGTCCCGCTCACCCGCGGACATGCCGCGCCGGTCCCCGCCGACGATCTGGACCCGGCGATCGCGGTGCCGGAGTATCTGACGTCGCTCTGAACGGCGTCCGTGGGACGGACCCGCCACAGGGGAGCGGGTCCGTCCCACGGAGGCGGATCAGACGAGCACCGCCTCCCGGCGCGCGACGGCCGCTCCGCGTGCCTCGGCGACGGCGAGGCCCGCCACCGCGACGAGCAGCAGCAGTGTGCCGACGACCGTGGCGGCCGTGAGCTGTTCACGCAGCACGGTCACGGCGATCACCGCCGCGCTCACCGGCTCCAGAAGCATGATCACGGACACGGTCGCGGACCGTACGGCCGCCGCTCCCGCGAAGTACAGCGCATAGGCGAGCGCCGTCGGCACGGCGGCCACGTACACCAGCAGCCACACCACATGGGCGGTGTCGGAGGTGTGCGGTACGAGCCCTTCCGCGGCCGCCATGGGCAGCAGCCCCACGGCGCCGATTCCGAAGGCCCAGGCGCTGGTGGCCAGCGCGTCGCCGCCGCGGCCGTCGCGGCCCAGCCACCGGGTCAGCAGGGTGAGGGCCGCGTAGCCCGAGGCCGAGAGCAGGGCGAGAGCGATTCCGAGCGGCTCGACCTCAGCCCCTTCACCCCCGAGCACCAGGACGACGAGCCCGGTGAGCGCGCCGGCCGCGGCCGCCGTCCCGCCGCGTCCGAGCCGTTCACCCATGGTCAGCCGTGCGCCCACCGCGATGAGGACGGGCCCGGCGCCGAGCGTGACCACGGTTCCGACGGCGAGACCGGTCAGTTCCACGGCCGCGAAGTAGGCGCTCTGGAAGAGGGTGAGTCCGAAGCCCGTGCCCAGGATGCGGAGCAACCGGCGACGGCGGGACTCGGCCGGCGTGAGGGAGCGCCGCCGGGGCCTCAGCGCGAGGGCTCCGGCCAGCAGGACGAGACCGCCGACGCAGCGCCAGAACGACAGCGCGAGCGGGCCGAGATCGCTGGCCCGGAAGATCAGGGAGGCGGCGGCCCCCGCCGTTCCCCAGGCGACTCCTGCGACGATCAGATAGATGATGCTCCGGCCGACGGGCAGGCCGGACGTGGGGTCGGACACGTGCTTCTCCAAACAGAATGACGGGAGGGTGGTCGCTCGGCTCCGCACGCGGGCAGCGACGAACCGCTCGGGGACTGCCCGAGCCCGGTCTTCGTCTGGAGGTGCCGCCCGCGCTAGAGGGCAGGCGGCGGAAGCACGGTGAGATGCATGATCGTCACCCTACGGCGAGGTGCGGCGGGCGGACAACTCCCCCCGGGACTCCCCGCCCCCCTGCTCCGCGGCGGGCGCGCCGGGTCCCGAGGCCACCGGCCCCGACGGCGGTTTCGGCGCGGAGGACTGAGCGATGAAGGCACCGATCAGCACCACGCTGCCGCCGATGAGCTGGGGCGCCGACAGGTGCTCGCCGAGCAGCACCCAGGCGAGTACGGTCGCGATGACCGCTTCCAGACAGGCGACGACGCCCGCCACCTGTGGGGAGAGCAGCCGCACCGAGATGACCCCGGTGACGTAGGCGACGACGGTCGCGAGCAGCACGATCCAGACGAGCAGCAGCCATGCGGGGACGTCGGCCCCGTCCATGCCGGCACTGGCGCCGAGCACCGACCAGTCCATGCCCCATGGCCGGGCGACCACAGTGAGGACCGCGGCACCGATGAGCAGTCCGTACGCGATCACGCCGACCGGGTGCGGGGGCTCGGCGTGCTTCCCGGGACCGCCTTCGCTGTCCTGGCCGCCCTGGTCGGAGAGGACGAAGTAGCCGACCTGGCAGCAGGCGGCGCCGAGTGCGAGAAGCAGCCCGACGGCATCGAAGCTCAGCCCCGCCCACACCTCGACGACACAGGCGAGTCCGCCGACCGCGAGGGCCACCCCTACGGCCGCGGCACGGGTGACCGGCCGGCGCTGCACGAACCGGACCCAGCCGAGGACGAGTGCGGGCGCCAGATACTCGACGAGGAGGGCGACACCCACGGGGATACGGGAGATGGCGGCGAAGTAGCACGCCTGCACGCCCGCGACGGCGAACAGCCCGAAACCGGCCAGCAGCGCGGGCCGCTCACGGACCAGGTTCCGGTGGCGCCAGGCGACCGGCAGCATGACGAGCGCGGCACCCGCCACCCGCAGCCACACCACATGCAGCGGGTCGAGCCCCGCCTCGATCAGCGGCTTGGCCGCCACTCCGGACCCACCGAATGCGAACGCCGATGCCAGGGCTAGTCCCAGGCCGGCGCTTCTCCCCTGAGACGCGTACATCGGCACATCATGACAGGTGCGATCAGCACCGTCACCCCTGTCACGACTGTCACGCCCGGCCGGACGCCTCCGCTGTCCGGTCAGCCGTACGGTCCGCCAGCCACGCGGCGTCGACGCCCGCCCGGCCGAGCACTTCGACCGCCCTGCACTCGGGGTCCGCGGCGAGTGCGGCGAGCAGATCCAGACCGCCGGCCCGGCTCTCCCCACGCCGCCCGGCACGCGCCCTCGCCCTTTCCATGGCGGCCACGGCGGAGGGCGACCAGCCGTCCACGTGGGCGTCACACACCAGGGGGACCGCACCCGAGTTCTCGACCGCCCCGTGCCAGCGGAGCCCGTAGCCGATACTGCGCTGCACGAGATAGCCGAGCACCTTCGCGAGCCGCGGAGCGCCGTCGAAGGCCGCACGCACCTCGGGGTCCGTCTCGATGAGCGAGTGCAGCAGGTGGGCGGTGTCGATGTGGCGGTCCCCGTCCCGCAGGGCCCGTCTGCGCGCACCAGTCACGACCGAGGTCAGTTCCCCGGTGAAGCCGGCGTCGAGCTCGGCACGGGTCGGTGCGGGCTGTTCGGGTATCCGCGGCGTCCGGTTTTGCACACCTCTCACCCCATCAGTCCCGTGGCCTGAACACATCCCCGGAGGGACCCATTTACACATCCCACCCAAGTTGGGCACACGAGCACGGTTCCTCATCCTTCCGGATGAGATCTGACGGCCGCCCTGCACCGATCAGGAGAAACGGCGCGCGCCGCCTTGCCTCGCGCTCCCGGAGCAACCGACAGCCACGCTGCGTACGTCCCTCAGGCCATAGCCCGACAACGAGGCCGGAGGGAGGGGGCGGAGATGTTCTGGATGGTCGCCCTGCTGGCGGTCGACGGGCAGCAGTACGTCTACCGGGTCTACGCCCCGGCCGACGCGCTCGCCGCCGATCTGTTCTGGGCCGCGTTCCACTGCCACGACGAGGGTCCGCACCCCCGCGCGTCGGACTGGTTCGATTCCGCCGTGATCTGGTCGAGCCGCCAGACCCAAGAGATCTGACGGGTCATCAGTATTGAATGTTGCCGCCGCTGCCACTACGTTCCGCGACACCGTAACCCGACGAGCAAGGGGTGGTCGCATGGCCGAAGTCAGCGCGGACGCACGCATCGAAGCGCCGGCCGAGAAGGTCTGGGCGCAGCTGACGGACTTCTCCGCGTACGGCGAGTGGAACGCCACCCACACCGGCTTCCCCAAGGGCGCGCCGGACTCCCTGGAGCTCGCGGCCACCTACGAGGAGAACATGAAGCTGATGGGCTTCCCGGCCGAGGTGACCTGGACGGTCTCGGAGCTGGAGGCCGGGCGGCTGCTGACGACCACCGGCAAGGGCCCGATGGGCGTCAACCTGACCATGCGCTACGCGCTGACCCCCGACGGGGACGCCACCACCGTACGGATCGACGGGGAGTTCACCGGCGCCACGGTCTCCCTCATGGCGGGCAAGCTGAAGGATTCGGCCACATCGGCCCTGCACGAATCGCTGCGCAAGCTGGGCGGCCTGGTCACCGCGTGACCGCTGCCGCACCCGAGGGCCCGGAATCCGCGAAGGGCCCCGCGGCTACCGGCTGCGGAGCCCCTCACGGCCGACGCGGGGACGACGTGGTCAGTCCTCGTCGGCCAGAATCAGATAGAGCTTCTTACGGGCATCGTTGATGACGGCGAGCGCCTTCTGCCGCTGCTCGGCGGAGCCGGTCTTCCAGACCTGGCCGTACGCCTCCATCAGGCCGAAGCCGGCCTGCCGGATCTCGTTGACGCTCTCCCAGTCGACGCCACGCCCGGCCTCTTCCCACGGGGCGTCGGGGCCGGATTCGGCCTCGGTGCGCCCGGCGTCGGTGAGCGCGAACAGCTTCTTGCCGCCCTCGCTCTCGCTGGCGATCAGGCCCTCGTCCTCCAGCAGCTGAAGGGTCGGATAGACCGAACCCGGACTGGGCCGCCAGGCCCCGCCGCTCCGTTCGCCGATCTCCTGAATCATCTCGTAACCGTGCATCGGCCGGTCCTTGAGCAGCGTGAGAATCGACGCGCGCACATCACCGCGCCGCGCCCTCCCCCTGCCGCCACCCCGTCCGCGACCGCCGCCGAAAGGCCCACCACCGAAGGGCGGGCCGAACGGACCGAAGGCCGCTCTCCGCTCCTCGAACTCGCCCTGACCGCGATGACCGGGCCCGCAGTGTCCATGTCCGTGCTCATTGCCGTGTCCATGTGAACGCATCGCTACGCTCCTTCCATCGTTGATCTGTCGCGATGCTTCAACGATATATCGGTACGTGTCGCTTAGCAATGCCCTGTCGGGCATACACGGGTCCCAGTTGACCTGTCTCAGTGAAGGTTGAGCCGATCTCAGGCAAGCTGCACCGATGCGGTTCCGTCTCAGCGAAGGTGCATGACTATGCGGTTCGTCTCAGTGAAGGTTGATTTCCTCAGTCCGTGACACGCGGCGCTCTTCGCGGTCACGGAATTCTGTTCGCCAGCGGAGGACACGCTGGCGGCAGGCGGCCGAACACCACTTGCGGATCGCCGGGGATGGCTTCTTGTGGGCCATGGACCTGCCGCAGGCCCCGCATTCCCGCTGCTCAAGGTGCTGGAGGGTGCTTTGGTCGAGGCAGTCGGTTGAGCACCAGGGATTAGTGTTGAGTGGCAGATAGCCCCGGCCGCAGCCTTGGCAGGTCGGCAGGCTGACAGCTTCCGTCCCTCCGGTGAGGCTGGTCGCCTTCTGGTTCTGATCGCGTTCGCGGAGGCTGAGGGCCAGGGCTGCCCGGGTGCGAAGTTCCGCCCGCCAGTAGCTGGTTCTGTTGCGGCAGGATCTTGAGCACCAGATCCGGGACCGTGGAGACCCCCAGTGCGCCATCGACGTCCCGCAGGTTCCGCATTCCTGCTGCGTCGAGCGCTTCTGCAGTTCTCGGTCGAGGCAGCGGAACGAACACCAGGGGTTGGTACTGACGGGCCGGTAGCGTTGCCCGCAGCCACGGCAGACAGTCGCGCTGGTCTGACTGAAAGATTCTGATTCGTGCTCGTCAAGTGCGAAGTCCGTCGTGACTGCCTGCGCGATGACAGCGAACCGGCTCGCGGTGGCGTTCGTCCGTCTCCGCCTTTCGCGCAACGCTGTGTCTCTGCATGCGCGCGAACACCACTCGCGGGTCTGATCGTTCGCCCGGGGCAGCATTGTCTTTTGACAGTTGCCGCATGTCGTCAGCGGGAGCGGACTCCTGGTCCAGTGCCCGATCCTCGCGCTGCAGCGCTTTGAACAGGCTTTTCGAGCCGTCGAGCGGTTCATCGGCCCCTCGCAGACCGGGCAGATGCAGGCCAGTTCGTCCTCGTCCTCGTCCACGGGCTCACGGGAATCCTCGGGACTGGCTGGCCTGGGCAGTTGTTCGCCGCGTTGGCGGAACTGGAAGGCGACCCGCCGGCAGTGCGAGGAACACATGTTCCGCCGTTGTCCGGTCCGGAGCCTCATGTGCTGCCCGCAGACGCGGCAGGGGATCTTCTGCCAGTCGGCCGCAGGGATGCGCTTTCGGTATCTCTTCTGGCGGCAGGCCCTTGAACAGGTCCGTGGTTTGGCGCCGAAGCTCGACATCGGCCGCATCGGGGCGCCGCACTCCTCGCACTCGATCGTGTCCAGGATCTGCTGGAGCTCAGCCTGGTCGCGACCTGCGGCTGCGGCGATCCGCGGCCATCTTGGAGTGCCTCGATGCACTGGCGGTTCGGCGAGGTATTTCCGGAGGTAGGCGGGAGGAAGGTAGTTCGCCTGGGCGAGGCGGGTGATGAACGAGGCAGCTCCTTCTCCTCGTTGCGGACGAACCTTGAAAGGGAGAGCGGCAACCAGGTTGTCCCAGGCCGGCGGGGTCATCCGTCCGTTCCGGGACGCTTGCGGCGGGAGGCGATGTCCAGATCGACGGCCAGCAGACCGGCTTTGGTGATCTTTTCGGTGCCGGTGAGGATGGCGTCGACGGCGGCTCCGCGGAGCTGGTGGGACAGGGTGCCGATCATGCCGTCGGTGCGGGTGTGGAGGAATCGGTCGAGGCGGGTGATAGTGCCGCGTTTGTGTTTGTGCAGCAGCAGGTTGGCTTCCATCTGGGCGACCAGCCCTTTCCATTCCGCGTTGTAGGGGAAGGGATGGGTGGCGACCGAGGTGAAGCGGGCGGCGATCTGGTCGCCGCGGGTGCCGGTCAGCAGGCTGCTGTTCTCGATGTCGATGCCCGCGTAGGCGAAGGTCGCGGGGATGCGCTCGGAGAAGTACTTGAGCGTGTCGGACGCTTCGGCTCCCGTGCGGGTGTCCAGGGAGATGTTGTGGATCTCGTCGACCAGGACCAGGCCGCTGCGGGCCTTGGTGCAGACGCCGACCACGGCTTCGGTGAGGTCGGTGATGTTGGAGCTTCGCAGGACCGGGAGGCCGAGGAAGCGGGCGAACTCGGCTGCGATCATGCGGGGTGTCGCGGCGGGCGGGACGGTGATGTAGATGACCGGTATGCGTTCGTCCTGGCCGGGGTGACGGCGGCGGTCCTGGAGTTCGTGGGCCAGACCGAGCTGGGTCAGGGAGATCGTCTTGCCGGTGTTGGCCGGCCCGGTGACGATCAGGCCTCGGCGGGCGCTGATCGCACCACGGTTGAGGATGACCAGGCGGCGGCCGCAGGTGACGGTGTGCCGGACCGTGGAGGTGGCGACCACCTGCAGGCGGGCGTGGTGGTCGAGGCGATCCTCGTCGTAGGTGTTCTTCTCCTCTTTGGCCAGTGCGTCGGATTCAGCCGCATGAACCAGCGCGGCGTACTCAGCCTCGCCGAGCATGACCATCGGCTTGCCGAGGGAGGCCGCGACGAACGCGCGCCAGCCGGGCAGGACCGTCAGGTAGCGGCCGAAGTCGTCCGGCCGGTCGGCCAGCGGGGTGTTCACGGGCGTCTCCAGGGGTCCTCAAGCGGGTCGAAGAGCCCAAGCGGGATCACCTCGGCCAGCGGTTCTTCGTCTTCCTGCTGTTCTTCAGTAACGGGCTCGCCCGCGGTCTCCTGGGACGGCTCGGGCTGCGGAGAGATCGCGGCCGGAGCCGTGGCTCTGGTCCGAGCGGTCACCTGCCGGTCCCGTTTGGAGGGCTTGTTCTTCTTGCTCTTCTTTCCCTCAGCGACTTGGGCAGGGCCGGCATGTGCGCGGGTCAGCAAGGCGGCCACGGCCTCGGCGAGTTCTTCCTCGGTGGCCTTGGGCAGCTGGTGACTGACGTGGTCCCAGGCGAGGTCGCCGAAGGGGACAGGTGCCCGGTTCAAGTATTTCCAGGTCGCCTGGACCCATCCGCCGTCTCCGCGGTGGTCGCATACCCAGACCCGGGAGACGTCGTAGGGGTCGCGGTGGACCTCCCAAAGACCCCGCTTGGCGGTGACGCCTGAGTGGTGGCGCCGCATCGGCCCGAGTTCCGGGGCGTCGTAGGTGCGGTTGTTGATCCGGATGCCGTAGGCGTTGACGGCCCGCCAGGCCGCGGGCAGGAGCTCGATGTAGTCCTGGCCGCTGAGGGCGACCGGGACGTATCCGCAGGACTCGATCAGCGCGGCGTACTTCTGGTTCGGCGTGAACAGCCGGCCAGGGTGGTCGGGGTCGCGTAGTCCTTCATGGGGGCGGTTCAACCACCTCGCGACGACCCACTCATCGAGCAGTTCCTGCAATTCGGGCAGTGACCACAGGTTTTCCTTCTCCGGGTGCCGACCGCGGTGGTCGGTGTTGCGGCCGGTGTGGCCAGGGAGGAACTGCGCGAACATCGTGGCGACCGAGCCCAGCATCTTCTCGATGTGGCCCTTCTCGAAGGGCGCGCCTTTGTGGGTCGGCTGGAAGTCGATCTCCAGGAACCGGCAGGAGGCCCGGAAGTTGCGTGAGATGAACGCCTTCCCGTGATCGCAGACGATCATTTCCGGGACGATCACCGGCTTGGCGGCCGCGTGCTCGAGGCGCTCGTCCAGGGTCAGCAGCCGCCGGTGCGGCAGAACGGAGCGGGACATCTTGAGCGCGTCCACCCAGCCCGGGCGCATCAGTTCCGGAGTAACGGTCCTGGCCAGCAGCACGCTGGCGTCAACCGACTTCGTCGACGGCCGGAGAACGACCGCTGTCGGGGTCCGGGTCGCGACGTCGATCATCGCCGTGAGTTCGACCTTGCCGACGACCCCGTTGTCGAGGCGGACCATCACATCGAGCGGAGTGGAGTCGATCTGCATGACCTCGCCCGGAGCACTCACGGTCAGTTCCCCGAACGGGACAGCCGCCGTGTGGGCCTTCGACCGGCGTGTGACGGCCGAGCCCGTTGCGTGGGTGCCCGCCGTCAGTTTCTCCACCAACCGGTAGAGCGTGGCCCGGGACGGCCAATCAGCCGCCTGTCCTTCCTCGGTCTGCTCGAGGATCTCCTTCGTCCTCCAGATCAGGTAGGACGCGGTCCGGGTGGAGGCGTCGACGCCTTCCTTGATGGCCTGACGCATCGCGTCCACCACCTCGGGGTCCACCGCCCCGAACTCCGGCCGCTTGCGGGCCGCGCGGCCATCAGCCAGCCCCGCAACCCCGTCCTTCAGATAACGGCGACGCAGCCGGGCGACCGTGCTGGCCGTCACCGAGTGCCCAGACCTCGAAAGTTCCGCGGCCTTAGCCTTCTCCCGCGCGGTCAGCGACGTGCCCGGCCCGTACTCCTCGCGCGGTTCCGTCCCGGGCTCCGCGTCCGGCGGCAGTCCGTGCACCACTTCCAGGATGTGGCTCTCCCACCACAGTGCCTGTGTGACCGCTGCCGCCGGGAGCGCCTCCAGAACGGAAAAGGCAGGCAGCGGCATCCGCTCCGGACGGAACAAGACCTCGAAGTCCTCCGCCTCGAACAACTCAATCAAGGCCACCACCCGGTGCGGACCCCCGGCGTCCTCCAGGACCACAGCCTGGGCGGTCACCTCAAGAACTCCCCGGACCTGCCCGTCGAATCGGACTCTCTCACCGACCACCAGAGCCGGCGGACGCGTCAACCGGCCCATCGCTGCCGCCCCTTCACCCAGACCAGACTCCCGGTCTCCAACAGCCCTCCCGACAGATCCGCCTTCAACTTCCCCGACCACAGCAGGTGGAACAGCACCGGCAGAACCTGGATCCGGTCGCCGACCAGTCCGCTGCCCTCCCATAAGCGCCCCGGCTCGCTGAACACCTCCAGAAGTCGCTCAGCCACAGCCTCCGGCCGACCGGAACGTGCCCGGCGATACCGCGACAGCCACCGGACGTTGGCCATGAACACCGGATCAGGACGGCCGGCCCACTCGAACTCCCAGCCCACAGCCTCACAAGCACGCTCGGTCGCTGCGAAGGCCTCCCGCGTCCGCTCATCCATGTCGTCCTCAGCACGAACATCCACGACCCGGGCCTGCCCCGCAGCCAGCCGGACGAAGTAGTCAGGAGCGTGACGACGCCGCCTTCGGCCGTCGTCCCAGTGCAGCCAGAAAGGCTGCGACGCTATCGCCGTCACCTGCGGATCACGGTCGAGCAGAATCAACCGGTCTCGCTCCAGCCACGACTCATACCCCACGTGATCCCGCACGGTCACCGAGTAGTACCACCCGGCGAAGCCCGGCGTTTCCTTGTCCCAACGGAACGGCCGGACAGGTTCGGCCACCTCGAACGGAACCTGCCAACTCGCTCCCAGAGGGAGCCTGCGACGCTCTCCATCGCTGAGAAAGTCCAGCTCAAAGGCTGCTAACGCCTCATCGCCGTACGCACGCGACAGCGCTCCCACCGCACCCCCAGCCCCGAAGGCCGAGCAGGCACTCAACCTTCGATGAGACTAACGAGCACCCGTTCACCTTCGCTGAGAATCACGGAATCTTCGTTGAGACAGGTCACCAGTGGCCCGGCATCGGGCTTTGCGGTGAGCTTTGGGCAAGCGTCAGCGTTGACCGGTCCGAGCAGATCGTGGAGGCGCTGCGCGAGGCCGTCGACACGTCCCAGGCATGACGCCGACCAGGCCTGGTGCCAGCGTGTCTGCCTGGGTCATGCCCCCAGATCGTCCGTCACGGGCAGGCACTCGGCGAGCAGGTCTACTACGTCGCGCCAGGCTCGCTGCGCGTGCTGTGGGTGGTAGCCGACGCCGGGGACCGTGGGGTGATCGACCGGCGGGTGGTGGAAGGCGTGCAGGGCGCCGCCGTAGACCGCGAGGCGCCAGTCGACGCCCGCGGCCTGCATCTCAGCGGTGAACGCGTTCCGTTGCTCGGGCGGCATGATCGGGTCTTCCGACCCGACCCCGGCCCACACCGGGCAGCGGATGCGCGCCGCCTCGCCCGGTCGGCCCGTGGTAGTTGCGTTGACTGTCCCGATCGCGCGCAGGTTGACGCCGCCTCGCCCGAGTTCCAGCCCGACGGCGCCCCCGGTGCCGTAGCCGACGGCGGCGATCCGGTCGGGGTCGGTCCGCGGTTCGGCGCGCAACACGTCGAGCGCTGCCTGGCCGATGTTCCGCATCCGGTCGGGATCAGCGAGCAGTGGCATGCAACGGGCCAGCATCTCCTCGGGGTCGCTCAGATAGCGCCCGCCGTGAAGGTCGAAGGCCAGCGCTACATATCCCAGCTCGGCGAGAGCATCGGCCCGGCGGCGCTCGACGTCGCTGAGCCCCATGCCCTCTGGTCCGAGCAGCACCGCGGGCCGGCGGCCGACACCGGCAGGGAGCGCGAGGTGCCCGATCATCGTCAAACCGTCGGCCGGGTACTCGACCGTACGCGTCGTCATCGTCGTCGTCATGAGGCTGGACTGTAGTGATCGCCGAGCCCGGTCCGGCCGCTGTTCTGCCGCTGGCAGAGCGGCGCGGGTATCCCCCTGAAATACGGCGATGGCTCAGCCGTTTGAACTGATGCGGCCAGGCGGATGCGCGCTCGACCACCCAGCGCACCTTGCCCAGTCCGGACCAGTGGGCGACGCCAGGCCGTCACGCCAGAACACCCCACGGTCTCGGCGCATCGCGCCACGCGACACCGGTCCGCAACACGTACAACATGTCGCCAAGTGCCGCCCGGTCAGGAACACACAGCCGCCCGGATAGCGACGGCGCCGCTCGGGAATGGGCGGCAGCATCGGAGCCACCCGCTCCCCTTCATCATCAGGAACAAGATCGGGCACGCCTGGAACCTTGCGAGATCACTGAACACGAGTCCCGGAGCACACCTCATGCTGAGACGATCACTCAAGGACTCGTGGAGCAAGAAACCATGCTTCTCTCTGCACCGTCTCAGTAGCCGGTGTCCATGCCCTGGAAGGAACCGATCGCTACGGTGATGACCGCCGCGTCGATGGTGAGCCCGAGGACAAGGAAGATCAGGGCGGCGACGGTGTCGCCCGCGCGGCTGGAACGCGTGCCGTATTCGGCCACGGTGCCTGGCTTGCTCGGGTGATAGGCGACCTGGACCGTCGCGGATCGGCTCTTGACGTACACGCTACGGTCCACTCCGTGCATGTCGGTGTACACAAACGTCCCGAACGCGCCGCCCAGAATGCGCGTTTCCCCGACTCTCCTCGCCTCCACCGTGACGCCGTGGCGGCGCAGGTACCAGGAGCGGTACCGCAGCCGCACCATGTCGGCACCGACTGCGGTGAGCCACGCACCAACGGGACCAAGCAGCATGATTGTGATCGCGAACGCCCAGACTCCGCGGGCCGCGACGGCCACGGCGAGACCGGCACATACGAAGACGACAGCGGTCCCCCACATCCTGCGCCTTCGCTTGTCCCTCTCTTGTTGGGACTCGGTCAACGCCCGGGTGGTCACGAGTCTCGAGCCGTCGGCGCCCTCGGAACGCTCAGGCAGGAGCGCGGTGACGGCGTCGGCGAACAGGTTGGCGGCAGCCTCACTCACGTCGTCCACACGGTGCACGGCAGGCACCGTCCCGGACGGACCGGTGAGTTCGACAGCCAAGGCACGTCCCTGGGAACGGATGTGACCAATCGCCAAGAGAGGAATCCGGACCTCCTCGGTCTTCCGGCGCAACACCAGCTCGTCACCGTCGAATCGGAGCAGGTCGCCATTGGATGAGCGCAGGACCGGTATAGGCGAGGTGATCGACATGCGCCTGATCGTAAGGCCGAGTGGGGATGGCGGGGGATCCTCCCGCAGCGCCCCCAAGGAGGGACCACGTCGGCCCCCCCCACCCGTCGAACGGGCCCGCCCCGGCTCCAAGCGCCCCCGGTCGTCGACTGACATGGAACCCCGCGCGCCGTCACCCTCCCTGGCGACAACCGGCAATCACGTCACCCGGCTCCTGCTCGAACTGACCTGCAGCCTCATATGCGTCCGCAGCCTGCGAACCGGACCAGCCGGGCCCGCTCCAGCCACGACTCGTACCCCACGTGCTCCCGCAGGTCACGGAGTAGTACCAGCCTGCGAACCCCCGAGCCTCCTTGTGCCAGCTGAACTCGCGTACAGGCTCAGCCGCCTCGGACCGCCGGCCCCAGCACACACCCCATGGAACCGTCAACGCGGCCTGGTCGCACGCACGGGCAGGAGTCCCCACCGCACCCCCGTCAACCCTTCAGGTCCAGTTGCCGTGGATTGGCCTTGGCCTGCGGCTTTCCACCGGGCCTACGGTCGGGCCATGAGGATTCGCATCGTCGACGCGTTCACCGACCGCCCCTTCGCCGGCAACCCCGCCGGAGTCCTGCTCCTGGATTCCGGCGGCTTCCCCGAGGACACCTGGCTCCAGAAGGTCGCCGCCGAGGTCAACCTCGCCGAGACCGCGTTCGCCCACCCGCTGCCGCCGGGCGGAGAGGCCGACTGGGCGCTGCGCTGGTTCACCCCGGTCACCGAGGTGGACATGTGCGGGCATGCCACACTCGCCACCGCGCACGTCCTGCACACCACGGGCATCGCGAGCGGAGAGGTGCGCTTCGCGGCGCGCTGCGGGATCCTCACGGCCACCGCCCGCCCGGACGGCACGCTGACCCTCGACTTCCCGACCGCCCCGCTGGCTCCTGCCACCGCACCGCCCGGGCTGGCGGAGGCCCTCGGGGCCGCACCCGTCACCGTCCTCGACACCGGGGCGCACATCGGTGATCTGCTGATCGAGTTCGCGGACGAAGCGACCGTACGCGCGTTGACGCCCGACTTCCCCGGGCTCGCCGCCTGCTCACGGCGCGGCATCATCGCCACCGCGGTGGCCGAGGACCCCTCGCGCGGCTACGACTTCGTCTCGCGCGGCTTCTTCCCCCGGATCGGCATCGACGAGGACCCAGTGACCGGCAGCGCGCACACCGCCCTCGCCCCGTTCTGGTCGGCGAGGCTGGGCCGGGACGAGCTCACCGGCCTCCAGTGCTCGGCCCGGGCCGGCCGCGTCCGCACGTCCCTGCGCGGCGACCGCACCCTGCTGACCGGTAACGCCGTCACCGTCATCGACGGCGAACTGCTCACCGCGCCCTGACACTCCGAAGGGGCGTACGACGCCGCCGTACGCCCCTTCCCCGGCAGGCCCTCACGGCGTGGGCAGCCAGCCCACCTTCCCGGCGAGCAGCGCGTACCCCACGAACGCGCCGATATCCAGCAGCGCATGCGCGACCACCAGCGGTCCGACCCGCCCCCACCGCCGGTACAGCAGCACGAAGACCACACCCATCACCAGGTTCCCGACGAAACCGCCGATGCCCTGGTACAGGTGGTACGACCCGCGCAGTACCGAACTCGCCACCAGCGCGGCCATCGGCGTCCAGCCCAACTGCCCCAGCCTGCGGAGCAGGTAGCCGACGACGATCACCTCCTCCAGCACGGAGTTCTGGAGCGCGGAGAGAATCAGTACGGGGAACTTCCACCACACGTCCGGCAGCGACTCCGGCACCACGGTCAGATTGAATCCGGTGGCCCGTGCCGCCAGATAGAAGGCGAGCCCGGCGCTGCCGATACCCGCGGCGATCAGCGTGCCGCGGCCGAGGTCGGATCCGGGCCTCGTCCGGTCGAAGCCGATCGCCCGCAGGCTCGCCCCCTCTCTGATCAGCAGATGCGCCACCAGGGCCACGGGCACCAGGGCCGTGGTGATACCGAACAGTTGCCAGGCGAGATCCAGCCATGGCCGCCCCGGCGCGTACGAACCGTTCAGCGTGGCCGCCTGGTCCTTCAGTCCCCCCGGCTTCGTCAGCGATCCGACAAAGCTGATGAGGGCGGACACCCCGCTGGCGCCGAGCGAGAGAGCCAGGACAAGCACCGTCTCGGACCGCAAGATCCTTCGCGGCACGCCTTCTTGGGGGTAAATATCAGCCACACGCCCCGCCTCCACCTGTACACCTGCCTTTAGTTGTGCATTCCCGTCTCATGCCACCCACCGCCCCGCTAGGGTCTCGAATGCAGGTACGAAGATCATGCGCGACCGGTCGGGGGACGACCACCATTGGTGATGGTGTGGTCCCCCTTTTCCTTGTTCATCCTCAAGGAGGGGCACCACCGACATGGGACGTCACAGCTTGCCCGACGACTACGCGCCGCACGGCGCCGGGGACGCCCCTGCCCGGCGCCGGCGCACCGTCGCCATCGCCACCGGGCTCGTGCTCGCCGTGGCGGCGGGGACGGCGGTCGCCGCGCAGGGCGGTCTGCTGTCCCTCTCCGAGTCCTGCGAGGACACGGCGGTACGGCTGACCCTGGCCGCCTCTCCCGACATCGCCCCCGCCGTGCGCGCCGTCGCCGACCGGGCGCGCGAGGACGAGGTGCGGTCGGACGGCCACTGCCTGTACGTCGAGGTGGTGGCCCGCGACTCCTACAAGGTCGCGGACGCGCTGGCCAGGGGCGACAGGGCCCCGGACTACCAGGTCTGGCTGCCGGATTCCGACCTCTGGCTGGACCGGGCCATGGGGAACGGCGACGGCGTCCCGGTCGCCCCGGGTGACTCCGTGGCCTCCTCCCCCGTCGCCCTGGCCGTGGTGCCGTCCGCGTCCAAGTCTCTCGGCTGGCCCGAAGAGACGTACTCCTGGGCCGAGTTGATCGCTTCCGCCATGCGCTCGGGCAAGGTGCGCCTCGGCGCCGCCGACCCCGCGCGCAGCGCCACCGGTCTGCTGGCGCTCGCCAGTATCGGGGCCTCGTCCGGCGCGCAGGGCGCAGACAGTGACACCCGGGTCGCCGAGACGGCGAAGGTACTGGCGCAGCGGGTGTCGGACAGTGACGCCCACGTGCTGGAAACGCTGGCCCACGACAGGTCGGGCGCCGAGGAAGGCAACCCCGGACACAACCAGGCGGTACTGCTCTCGGAGCAGGCCGCCTTCGCGCACAACGCGGATTCGACCGGCGGCGGAAGGCTCGACCTCTTCTATCCGAAGGACGGCACCCCGCTGCTCACCTACCCGTACGCCCTGGTCGACGAGCCGGAACTGACCACCGCCGAGAGCCGGGCGGCCCTGCGGTTCATGACCCTGCTCAAGAGCGAGGGCTCCCAGCGCATGCTGGCGCAGCGCGGTTTCCGTGCCCCCGACGGCACCGCCGGCACCTCGGTCGTCGCGTCGGCGGGCGGCAGAGCGCCCCAGCCGTACGCCACTGCGGCAGCCACTGCTCCGTCGGCGGCAGCGCTCCAGGAGACGCTCGGCATGTGGACGATCACCGTGCAGAGCGCCCGGCTGACCACGGTCGTCGACGCGTCCGGTTCCATGGCCACCCTGGTTCCGGGCCGTGGCCAGTCACGGATGGATGTCACGAAGGCATCCCTGATCCAGGCGCTCACCCAGTTCACGCCCAACGACGAGATCGGCCTCTGGGAGTTCGCGACCACGCTCGACGGCACCAAGGACTACCGCAAGCTGATGCCGACGCGCCGGCTGGGCGACCCGGCGAAGGGCGGCGGCACCCACCGGGAGGAGCTCGCCGCGGCCTTCGCGGCGCTCCAGCCCGTACCGAACGGCGCGACCGGCCTGTACGACACGACGCTGGCCTCGTACAAGGAGGCTCAGGCGACGTATGTGAAGGGCAAGTTCAACGCCCTGGTGATCCTCACGGACGGCTCCAACCAGGACCCGCGCAGCATCTCCCGCAGCGCGCTGATCGCCCAGCTCGAACGGCTCGCGGACCCGCAGCGCCCCGTTCCGGTCATCGCGATCGCCGTCGGCCCGGACGCCGATCGCCAGGAGGTGGCCGACATCGCCGAGGTGACCGGGGGCTACCAGGTCACCGACCCGGCCGAGATCCAGGCCGTGATCCTGCAGGCGATCATGACGGCAGGACAGAGCGGCCACGCGGCGGACGGATAGCCCGCGGCGGACGGCCGCCCCACCTCGCATCCTTCGGTGCCCGCAGGCCCCCGTCGCTCAGGGCGCCGGGAAGCCCACCGGCCAGGTGTGCACGGGCTCGTCCGTCTGCATCAGCTCGCCGTACCGACGAGTGGTGGCGGCCAGCGCGGCGTCCCGTCCGAGCCCCGCCTCCAGGGCCCGGTGGTACGTGTCGGCCTGCCAGGAGGCTCCGTTCGTCCGCCGCTTGCACCGCTCCTCGATGACGCCGAGGTAGCGATCGCGGTCCGCCGGCGCGATGTTCCACGCGTCGAGCCCGGCGGCGGCCAGCGGCAGCAGTTCGTCCCGTACGAGCTTGACGGCGGGCACCTTGGTGACCCCGCCCGAGCGGCCGGGACGCGGCCAGAGCAGTTCGGCGTCGATGCCGTGGCGGCAGGCGGTGTCGAAGTTCTCGGCGGCCGCGGCGAACGGCAGCCTGGTCCATACCGGCCGGGGCTCCTCGGCCAGCGCGCGCACGAGGCCGTAGTAGAAGGCGGCGTTGGCGATCACGTCGGTCACGGTGGGGCCGGCCGGCAGGACCCGGTTCTCGACCCGCAGGTGGGGAACACCGCCGGCCAGGCCGTAGACCGGCCGGTTCCAGCGGTAGACCGTCCCGTTGTGCAGGACGAGCTCCGCCAGGTGCGGCACCCCGCCCTCGTCGAGCACGCGCAGCGGGTCCTCGTCGTCGCAGATGGGCAGCAGAGGCGGGAAGTAGCGGAGGTTCTCCTCGAAGAGTTCGTACGCGGAGCTGATCCAGCGCTCTCCGAACCAGGTCCTCGGCCGCACCCCCTGATTACGGAATTCCGGCGGCCGGACGTCCGTGGCCTGGAGGAACAGTGGCGGACGGGACTCCCGCCACAGCTCCTTGCCGAAGAGGAAGGGGGCGTTGGCCCCGAGTGCGATCTGCACGGGGGCGACGGCCTGCGCCGCGTTCCACACGTCGGCGAAGCGGTCCGGTGTCACCTGCAGATGCAACTGGACCGAGGTGCACGCCGATTCGGGAGCGATGGACGGTGAGGTGAACACAAGTCGCTCGACGCCCTCGATATCGAGGGCGAAATCCTCGCCGCGAGCCGCCGCCATTTGATCGTTGAGCAGCGTATAGCGGTCCACCTGCGAAAGGTTCGCCGAGACGACGTCCTCCCGGCCCAGGGTCGGCAGGATTCCGATCATCATGATCCCCGCGTCGACCTCTCCGGCCTTGCGGTGCGCATAGGCGAGCCCTGTTCTCAGCTCCTCGGCGAGCTGATCGAAAACCCGGCCGCTCAGACGGTGCGGAACGATGTTTACTTCGAGATTGAACATCCCGAGTTCGGTCTGGAAATCCTTGCTCGCGATGCGCTGGAGTACCTCGGCATTCATCATCCGCGGCATGCCGTCCACGCCAACGAGATTCAGCTCTATCTCCAGGCCCATGAGATTCCTGGGACGCTCGAACCTCCGCTCCGCCAGGAGCCTCCCCAACCCCTCCAGGCACTGGTTGAGCTTGTCGCGGTACGCCTGCCGATCAGACAGGTCAAAGGCTCCCGCCACGACCTTCTCGCCCATCCCAGCGTCCTTCCTAGATTGAACGGCCCGCGGACCAGGCCGTTCGTATCAGCATCGATAATGCCCAGACGAGGTGATCGATAACGCCCCCATCGAGCTCGGGTACCCGATAGTCTGGTGACGGAAGCCGGGGGCACATTCCGTCGGCACCGGGCAGCTGCACATTCCACCGGCATCCGCGCGGCGAATGCGCCGACGAGTTTCAGCCTACCGCCGAATCGGGTAAACCCCTGGCGGAGGGAAGACCAGGCAGGCGGAATCACCAGAAACTCCGCATTCCGAAGTCCTGATCCCACCTTGCGGACAATATGAGAAACGGCTAGCGGAAACACCGTGTGAACACGTGTCGTATAAACTCCGCGGACGAGGCAGAGAGTTGACGCACAGGCCGCGTTACCGGCCGTCCTCTCGCCCCGGCACGCCGACAGCGCCGTCTGCACCCGCCCACGCATCACCGTGTCTCCGAAGTGAGAGGCGACTCACCATGCCGCTGCATGTACCCCAGGCTCCCGCGCCCGCATTGCGCAGCGTTCTCACGGCACTCGGTTCTCCCACCGCAGTCCGCGAGGCCCGCACCCCCGCTCTCCGGTCCGTCCAGGGACCGCTGAGCCCCGAACTCCCGCTCCCCGTCCACGTACTGGACCGGATCACGCCGAACGAGGCCGTGCCCCGCACCCGCCTCGCCGGCTGGCGCTTCCTGATCCGCAGCGGAGACCGCGCCATCGCTGCCGCTGACACCATGCTGACTCCCGACGGCTGGGCCTTCTCGCACTTCTTCGAAGGCCCGTACATCACCTCGACCGAGCTGGCCGTGCGACAGGCCGAAGCGGCACCGGCCGCGTACCAGCCGCGCCTGCTCTCCATCCCCGGGCTCTACATGCTCACGCTGTGGCTGCACGGCGACACCGAAGCCGACCCCTCGGGCGGCGCACTCGCCCCGACCGACGTTCTCGTGCCCCTGGCACCCGCACCTCCTGGCATCGCCGCCCACCGTCCGCACGCGGTCGCCGACCTCTTGCCCGTGATGACGTTGCGCATTCCTCCCGGCCCCCTGCTCGGATCGCCCGCCTGACCGCTTCCACCGCGCCCCCGTCGTACCGCCCCCGGCCTCCGGGGGCACTACGACGGGGGCGCGGTTCTGCCCGTCAGGACTAGTCCGTACGGGCCACCCCGAACCCCCCGAAGAGACAGTGGAGTTACGGTGAACCGCCCGGCCGGGTGATGCGTCATGAGAGGAGGACAAGAGCTGCCGCGAAATCCCTGCGGATCGACGCCCGTAGGGCAACACTGGGACCGGACCGACTGATACGGGGGCGGCCATGAACACACCGTCAAGCCGCAGGACACTCAACTCAACGCAGCGAAAGAACCCAGCCATGTGCCAGCACCAGCCACCCTGCCCGTCCGCCGACTCCGCCGACCGGGAAGCCGCGCGCCTCACGGCACACCACCCGGAGCAGGGCTGGAGCCTCCTGTGCAACGGCGTCCTGCTCTTCGAGGACACCGGCGAGCTCCTGCCGGACGGGCAGATCATCGCACCGCACCGGCCGCTGGAGTCCGGGCGGGTCATGAAAGCCGCCTGACCGCGGCCGTACGAACTGGGGCCGGCCGGAGAAGTCTCCGTACCGGCCCCGACGCATGTCCGCGTCACGCTCTGCCGCGCGTACCTCAGTTGTCGTAGGCGTCCAGCGGCGGGCACGAGCAGACCAGGTTGCGGTCGCCGAAGGCACCGTCGATCCGGCGCACCGGCGGCCAGTACTTGTCCGCGGCCGATACACCGGCCGGGAAGACGGCCTCTTCACGGCTGTAGCCGTGCTCCCACTCGCCACCGAGCGCCGCCGCCGTGTGCGGGGCGTTGCCCAGCGGGTTGTCGTCGGCGCTCCACTCGCCGGACGCGACCTTCTCGATCTCGCCGCGAATGGCGATCATCGTGTCGCAGAAACGGTCGAGCTCCGCGAGGTTCTCGCTCTCGGTCGGCTCGATCATCAGTGTCCCGGCCACCGGGAACGACATGGTCGGCGAGTGGAAGCCGTAGTCGATCAGGCGCTTGGCCACGTCGTCGATGCTGACCCCGGTCGCCTTGGAGATCGGCCGCAGATCGACGATGCACTCGTGCGCGACCAGACCGGCCGGGCCGTTGTACAGGATCGGGTAGTGCGGTTCGAGCCGCTTGGCGATGTAGTTGGCGGCGAGCACGGCCACCTGCGTGGCCCGCTTGAGGCCCTCGCCGCCCATCAGACGTACGTACGCCCAGGAGATGGGCAGAATCCCTGCGGAACCCCACGGGGCGGCCGAGATCGGGCCCACGCCGGTCTCCGGGCCCGCGGCGGGCTGGAGCGGGTGGTTCGGCAGGTAGGGCGCGAGGTGCGCGCGCACACCGACCGGGCCGACGCCCGGGCCGCCGCCGCCATGCGGGATGCAGAAAGTCTTGTGCAGATTCAGGTGCGAGACGTCGCCGCCGAACTTGCCGGGCTTCGCCAGGCCGACCAGCGCGTTGAGGTTGGCGCCGTCGACGTACACCTGGCCGCCCGCGTCGTGGACCTCACCGCAGATGTCCGCGACGTGCTCCTCGAAGACACCGTGCGTCGAGGGGTACGTGATCATGAGCACGGCGAGCTCGTCACGGTGCTTCTCGATCTTCGCGCGCAGGTCGTCGATGTCGACCTCGCCGTCGTCGGCGGTCTTCACCACGACGACCTTCATGCCGGCCATCACGGCACTCGCGGCGTTGGTGCCGTGCGCCGAGGAAGGGATCAGGCAGACCGTGCGCTGGTCGTCGCCGTTGGCCCGGTGATAGGCGCGGACCGCCAGCAGACCGGCGAACTCACCCTGCGAGCCCGCGTTCGGCTGGATGGAGACGGCGTCGTAACCCGTGACCTCGGCCAGGCGCTCCTCCAGCTCGCGGATCAGGGTCAGGAAGCCCTGGGCCTGCTCCGCCGGTGCGAAGGGGTGCAGCGCGCCGAATTCGGGCCAGGTGACCGACTCCATCTCCGTGGTCGCGTTCAGCTTCATCGTGCAGGAGCCGAGCGGGATCATGCCGCGGTCCAGCGCGTAGTCACGGTCGGCCAGCTTGCGCAGGTAGCGCAGCATCGCCGTCTCGGAACGGTGCTGGTGGAACACGGGGTGGGTCAGGATCGAGTCGGTGCGCAGCAGCCCCTCGGGCAGCGTGTCGGCGGCGGCCGCGTCCAGCGCCTCGATGTCACCGTCGGCGCCGAAGGCGGCCCAGACGGCGGCGATCTGCGTACGGGTCGTGGTCTCGTCGCAGGCGAGGGAGACCAGGTCGCCGTCGACGAGCCGCAGGTTCACGCCGCGCTCACGGGCATCCGCGACGACCTGCGCGGCCTTGCCGGGAACCCGCACGGTGATCGTGTCGAAGTAGGACCCGTGCACGACGTCGGCACCGGCGGCCCTCAGGCCCTCGGCGAGGATGGTGGCGTAACGGTGGGTGCGCTGGGCGATCGTCCGCAGCCCGTCGGGGCCGTGGTAGACGGCGTACATCCCGGCCATCACCGCGAGGAGCACCTGAGCGGTACAGATGTTGCTGGTGGCCTTCTCGCGGCGGATGTGCTGCTCGCGGGTCTGGAGGGCCAGGCGGTACGCCTTGTTGCCGTCGGCGTCCACCGAGACACCGACCAGCCGGCCGGGCAGGGAGCGGGCGAACTTCTCGCGTACGGCCATGAAGCCCGCGTGCGGTCCACCGAAGCCCATCGGCACGCCGAAACGCTGCGTGGTGCCGACCGCGATGTCCGCGCCCAGCTCACCGGGGGAGGTGAGCAGGGTCAGGGCCAGCAGGTCGGCGGCGACGGTGACGATCGCGCCGAGCTCGTGGGCCTGCTCGATGACGGGCTGGATGTCCCGGACGGCTCCGGAGGCGCCCGGGTACTGGAGCAGCACGCCGAAGACACCGCGCTCGGCGACGTCCGCCGGGATGCCCTCGGCGAGGTCGGCCACGACGACCTCGACACCGGTCGGCTCGGCACGTGTCTCTATCACCGCGATCGTCTGCGGCAGGGTGTCCGCGTCGACGAGGAAGACGCCGTTCTTGACCTTGCCGACGCGCCGCGCCAGCGCCATCGCCTCGGCGGCGGCGGTGCCCTCGTCGAGCAGGGAGGCGCCCGAGGTCGGCAGTCCGGTCAGCTCGGCGACCATGGTCTGGAAGTTGAGGAGCGCCTCCAGGCGGCCCTGGGAGATCTCGGGCTGGTACGGGGTGTACGCCGTGTACCAGGCCGGGTTCTCCATGACGTTGCGGAGGATCACCGGAGGGGTGAAGGTGCCGTAGTAACCGAGCCCGATCATCGGGGCGAGGACCTGGTTGCGGTCGGCGAGGGAGCGCAGCTCGGCCAGTACCTCGGCCTCGGAGCGGGCGGCGGGGAGGTCCAGCGCCTCCGCACTCCTGATCACATCGGGCACCGCGGCTGCGGTGAGCTCGTCGAGGGAGCCGTAGCCGACCTGGGCGAGCATCTTCGCCTGGGCCTCGCCATCGGGCCCGATGTGGCGCTGCTCGAAGGGAATGCCCTGCTCAAGCTGGGAGAGCGGAGTGCGACGGGGGGTCATGATGGAGGCCTCCTGGTCTGTCACGACCTGCGAGGGGCACCACGGCGTGGGTGCCCGAACGGCCTCCCCCTCTGTCATCTCGACCTGAGAGCTTCACCGGCCGCACATGGCGGACCGGCTTTCACCGTCGGTGAGGAAAGGTCCCGCGCCGGTCTGTGCCGTGGCGAGTCCCGTCCTGCTTTCCAGAGTGACCTCAACCGTGCGGTACGGGGGCCTGAGAGATTCCGGGGAGGATTTGCTCCTTCGGCGCCTCCGGCGTTCTCACCGAAGGACTCTCCCGCACGGGGTCAGCAGCCACTGCCAGCCTACCAGCGGGCACACGTCGGCTGTCTCGAGTGGCCGCCGCCCCCGATCTGCACTTTCGTAGTGCTTGTGGAGTAATGGGGGGACCACCCTCAGTTGTTGCGACCAGTGGGAGGCACCGTGCAGACCGATATCGATCCGCGCAGCCTGATCGGCCGCAAGGCATTCGACCGCAAGGGCGCCAAGATCGGAACGGTGGATGAGGTCTATCTCGACGACGCGACCGGGGTGCCCGAGTGGGCGGCCGTACGTACCGGGCTCTTCAGCAGGGACGCCTTCGTGCCACTGGAACCGAGCGAATTCGTCGACGACTCGCTGCGCATCCCCTTCGACCGCGCGTTGATCAAGGACGCGCCGGACTTCGGCGTCGGACGGCATCTCTCACCGGAGCAGGAGCTGCAGCTCTACCGCCACTACGGTCTGGACTCGCCGCCGGAGGAGGAGCTGGCGCCGGACCGTGACTTCGGGAGGCTGGCGGGCCAGGAGGAGTAGTCCACGGGCTCTTTCACGAGCGGCAGCGGCTCGGCCGGCCGGAGCTCCGGGTCGTCGATGCGGAAGGTGCGCACCCGGCCCGGGGGGTCGCCAGGCTCCTCGAAGCGCACCGTCACCCGGCCCACGCCGCTGCCCTGCACCCATCCGTGGCCGTAGGTCTCGTGCCGTACGTCGTGTCCCGAGGGCCACCGCCGCGCGGCAAGCTGTTCGGGACTCTCCTCCGCCGCTTCCTCGGGCGCCTCCACCGGCTCCTCGTCGGTTCCGCTCTCCTCGGCGACCGCTGCGGCGCTGCGCGCGTCGGCGGCCTGCGCGAACAGATCCTCCTGGGTGAAGTCGGCGAGCCCCGTGACACCCACTCCGAGCAGCCGTACTCCCCCGGTGGTGTCGACGGCCTCCAGCAGCCGCGCGGCGGCCTCCCTGATGACGGTGGGGTCGTCCGTGGGACCGCGCAGCGTCTCGGACCGGGTGAGCGTCGAGAAGTCGTAGCGCCGCACCTTCAGCACGACCGTCCGCCCCGACCGCTCCGCGGCCCGCAGCCGCCGCACACACCGGTCCGCGAGGCGTTCCACCTCCGACCTGACGCGCACCCGGTCGTGCAGGTCCACGTCGAAGGTGTCCTCGACCGACACGGACTTGGCGTCGCGCTCCGCCACCACGCGCCGGTCGTCGTACCCGAGGGCCATGAGGTGCAGCGATGCCCCGTGGGCCTTGCCCAGCAGCCGTACGAGCTCCGCCTCGCCCGCATCGGCCAGGTCGCGGACGGTGGTCATCCCGGCCCGTCGCAGGTGGTCTCCGGTGGCCGGTCCGACGCCCGGCAGGATGCGCACGGACATGGGCGCCAGCAGCTCCCGTTCGGTACCCGGCTCGATGAGGACGAGCCCGTCCGGCTTGGCCTCCTCCGAGGCGATCTTGGCGATCATCTTGGACCCGGCCAGACCGACGGACCCGGTGAGTCCGGTGACGGCCTTGATCGCCGTACGCAGCTGCTCGCCGATCTCGCGGGCCGAGGCCGAGTCGTCGGCGACCCCGCCGGCCTCCAGGTCGACGAATGCCTCGTCCAGGCTGAGCGGCTCCACCAGGGGCGACATGCGCCCCAGAAGCCCCATCACCTGGTCGCTCACCGTTCTGTACAGCGTGAAGCGCGGCACGAGGTACGCGGCGTTGGGCGCGAGTCTGCGGGCCTGGGCCATCGGCATCGCCGAGTGGACGCCGAAGCGCCGCGCCTCGTACGACGCGGTGGCCACGACCCCGCGTGGCCCGAGGCCGCCCACCACCACCGGCTTCCCGCGCAGACTCGGCTTCGCCGCCTGCTCCGCGGAGGCGTAGAAGGCATCCATGTCCAGATGCAGGATGGTGGGCGCGGCTCTCACACGACCGATGCTGCCCTATGGCACTGACAACCGGCCTGCCCGGCGCCCCTGAAGGCCCGGGCAGGTCCCGCTCAGCCGGCGCGGTTGCGCCGCCTGGCCAGTTCGTCGGCGGGGTTGTTGCCGATCAGTGTCTCGCCCGTGTCGACCCGTTCGCCGTGCAGCTGGGACAGGGCCACGTCCACGTCGCGCCAGACGACGCCGACGGCGATACCGAAGACGCCCTGGCCCCCCTGGAGGAGCTTGACGACCTCGTCGGGCGAGGAGCACTCGTAGACCGTCGCCCCGTCGCTCATCAGCGTCATGCGTTCGAGGTCCTGGAATCCACGGGCCCTCAGGTGCTGCACCGTGCTGCGGATGTTCTGCAGAGCGACACCCGTGTCCAGGAAGCGCTTCACGATCTTGAGGAGGACCACGTCCCGGAAACTGTAGAGGCGCTGGGTCCCCGACCCGTACGCCGGACGCACACTCGGCTCGACGAGCCCCGTACGCGCCCAGTAGTCGAGCTGCCGATAGGTGATGCCCGCCGCCGCGCACGCGGTCGGGCCCCGGTAGCCGATATCGCCCACCGCTGCCATGCCGTCCGCCACCACCGGCTGAACCGGCTGCCTGATGGTGTGGTCGGCTGCACTGCCCTGCTGCGGATACGGCCCGCCCGCCACCGTACCGTCGCCGCTGCTTCTCACGCCGACCTCCGTCCTTGACCTGCCCTCTCGAAGGTAGGCAGTCACTCGGGGTGCGTCAACGATCGCCACACTCGGCACGCCGAGTGATAATCACCCTGAGGGTGGTTTCCCGTGACTCTTTAACGGGAACGGCTTGTCGGATGCGCTGACAGCACCCCTACGGGACGGTCACTGACTGTTGGTATCGAAATCCTCCGGCGAGATCTGGTCGAGGAACTCGCGGAACTTCTCCACCTCGTCCTCCTGCTCGTCAGGGATCGCGATCCCCGCATCGTCCAGCACCCCGTCACTGCCGTAGATCGGCGTGCCGGTGCGCAGGGCGAGCGCTATGGCGTCGGACGGCCGCGCGCTCACCTCGACCCCGCTCGCGAAGACCAGCTCCGCGTAGAAGACCCCTTCTCGGAGGTCCGTGATACGGACCTCGGTGAGCTCCTGGCCTACGGCCTCGAGCACGTCCTTGAAGAGATCATGGGTCAGAGGCCTGGCCGGAGCCATGCCCTGCTGGGCGAAGGCGATGGCTGTCGCCTCGCCGGGACCGATCCAAATGGGGAGGTACCGGTCGCCTCCCACTTCACGCAGGAGCACGATCGGTTGATTGGAGGGCATTTCTACCCGGACACCCACAACGTCGAGCTCGTTCACACAGCAACCCTAGGACGTGCTCGCCATGTTTGGGTAGTCGGGCTCCGCCAAGGTCAGTGGAGCCGGATGCCGAGAGCCGTCTGCACCAGCGCCGAATGGAGCCGTACGGAGAGCTCCGCCAGCTCTTTCGCGGTGGCCTCCGCATGGGCTCTGGTCTGCGGATTCCTGTGCCGGCGCAGGGGCGCCACCACCTGCTCGACGAGCCCGGCCTCACGATCCGCGGCCGCTCGCATGGCCCGCAGATGCCGAGGTTCCAGACCAAATCGCCCCAGATCCGCCACAAGTTTCGCCACGGTGACCATCTCGGCGTCGTAGGCGCCCTCCGGAGTGGGCGAGATCAGCCCGTAGGACTCCCACTCGTCGAGCTGGTCCTCGGTGACCTCGGCGGCGGCGAGAAGCTCGCTGCGGCCGATTCTGGCCGCCGTCGCCCGGCCCGCCTCGGAGTCCCAGGAACCGTCGCCGGGATCCCGCTGCCCTCCGGCGGCCGGCACAGCGACGTTCTCACCCCGGGCCAGTGCGTCCAGGTGACCGCGGATGACCTTGAGGGGAAGATAGTGGTCCCGCTGCATCCGCAGGACCTGAGCGAGCCGCTCGACGTCCGCGGTGCTGAACTTCCGGTATCCGGAAGGCGTTCGCTGCGGCTCGATCAGCCCTTCGGCCTCGAGGAACCGGATCTTGGAGATGGTGACTTCGGGAAACTCGTCGCGCAGCTGAAGAAGCACCGTGCCGATGCTCATCGCTCGCCCGTCCGCGGTGGCGGTGCCGTGACCGGCACCGCCCGTCGATGTAGGCAGCATGGACCTTCCTGGGGGGTCCCCCCGGACACGAAGTCCGGGGGAGGGTCACACGCCCCGCTGGCTCGCGTAGAAGACCAGCCGGTACTTCCCGATCTGGACTTCGTCGCCATTGATCAGCGGAACGGAATCAATGCGCTCACGGTTGACGTACGTGCCGTTGAGGCTGCCGACATCCCCCACCGTGAAGCTGCCGTCGGGGTTCCTGTGGAACTCCACATGACGCCGCGACACGGTCACGTCGTCGAGGAAGATGTCGCTCTGGGGGTGCCGGCCCGCCGTGGTCAGGTCGCCGTCCAGCAGGAAGCGGCTGCCCGAGTTCGGACCGCGGCGCACCACCAGCAGCGCGGAACCCGCCGGGAGGGCGTCGACGGCGGCCTGGGCCTCCGGCGAGAGCGAGGGAAGCATGGTCTGCCCCGTCGCCTCCGCCTCGTAGGCCTCAAGACCGGAGATCGAGATGGTCGACGTCGTCTCGGAAGCCCGCTCCGGCACTCCGCCCCTGAGCGGCGCGCCGCAGTTGGAACAGAATCGGCTGGCCGCGGCGTTCTGATGCCCGCACCTCGCGCAGACCGGCATGGCGGAGCCCTCCGGGGTGTGGGTAAACCCTCCACCCGTACTTGAGGTTGATGGGTCACCGAAACCTATGCGTCCGGCACCGGCAGGGTCAACAGACGACGCGCCGGGCGCGCCCGGAATGTCACCGGTGGAACCGGCCACCTCGTCACGGAAGAGAGGGCGGTCCACGCCCTGCTCCTCGCCCTGGCCATGCCGCGGCGCGCGGTGGCGGGCAGCACTGTTGCTGTCCTCGCGGGCGCTCTTTCCGAACAACTTCGCAAACAACTTCACGGGCGTTTCCCCTTGACCGACATAGACCCGCCCGTGGGGCAGGACGAACCCTGAATGAACACACCTGCCGACCCGGACATCTTCACAACGTCCGTATCCACTCGACAGTTTCCACCACGCGCCACCAATACGATGCGCCGACCCCCCGGAACCTCATGCCCGTGTCCCCCTGCCCCCATGCGCCACGGCCTCACTGGGGCGACGACCGAGAGTAGTCAGGCCGCTTCGCCGGTCGCAAGGCATCCACGACGATGTCGTCGGCCCGTTCCACCCGGGCGGTGGCCTGCTCCTTCTCCAGCGTCTGCACGACTCCGCCGGGGATGTTCAGCGCCGGCTCCAGGTCCTGCGGCTTGCCGATGACCTTGAACTCGTACGGTGGCGCGATCTTGCGGCCGTCGACCTCGAGCGCTCCCCCGTCACCGGAGAAGTACGTACTGGCCACCACCCGGACGCCGTCGACCTCGATCGCCTCCGCACCAGCCGCCCGCAGCTCCTGGATGGCGTCGAGCAGCATGTCCGCCTCGACCGCGCCGCCCGGGTCGCTGATGGTCAGGGTGATGCCGGGGCCGTGCGCCGCCACGGTGCCCGCGAGGATGCCGAGCTGCCGTTCCTTCTCGAGCGTCTGCTTCCGTGCCTCTTCGGCCTGGTCGGAGCTGTTCTCGAGCTCCGTGCGCTGATCGTCGAGACGCTGCTTCTCGTCTTCGAGACGCTGGGTCCTGTCGTCGACCTCGTCGAGGATACGGACCAGGTCCTCCTGGCGGGCGCCGCGCAACGCGCTGTTGTCGCTGTTCGACCTGACCTGGATGGCCAGTCCCAGCCCGAGTACGAACAGCAGCAGGGCGACGATGAGTTGGGCGCGGCTGACCCGTGGCGGCCAGAGCCCCGCCATCAGCCGCTGGCGCCCGGAGAGCGTCTTGGGTGCGGGTGCGGGTGCGCCGGCCGGCTGCTCGCCGGTGCGCTCCTCGCCGCTGGGGGTTGCTTCGTTACTCATCGGCCTCAAGCCCGGAAGACGTGCCGGCGGATCGCGGCTGCGTTGGAGAAGATCCGGATGCCGAGCACCACCACCACACCGGTGGAGAGCTGGGCCCCGACACCCAGTTTGTCGCCGAGGAACACGATCAGAGCGGCCACCACCACGTTCGAGAGGAAGGAGACCACGAAGACCTTGTCCACGAAGATTCCGTCCAGCATGGCCCGCAGGCCACCGAAGACGGCGTCGAGCGCGGCGACGACGGCGATCGGCAGGTAGGGCTCGACCACCGCCGGCACCTCGGGCCGGACCAACAGTCCGACCACGACTCCCACGACGAGGCCCAGTACGGCGATCACGATGTGCCCTTCCCATTTTCTGCCGCACCACTGCCGGTGTCTGCGGCCTTCGGCTCTGCTGTACGCACGATCAGGCTCGGCGCAGCGGGCAGGCGCACCTTCTCCTGATCGGAAATGCTGGTACGGATGTCGAAACTCTCCTGGAGCGCATGGAGATACTGACCGTCAGCACTGTCCTGGAACGCTGTGCTCAGCCTCTTGCCGTCCCCCACCGCGAGCACCGTGTACGGCGGCACGAGCGGTCTGTTGTCGACCAGTATGGCGTCGCCCGCCGCTCGGATGGCCGAAAGGGCGGTCAGCCGCTGTCCGTTGATGGCGACCGCCTCGGCGCCGGACTGCCAGAGGCCGTTGACGACCCGTTGCATGTCCCGGTCCCGTACCCGCCCGGTGTCGGCGAAGCCCGTCGACTCGCGGGGGCCCCCACCGCCCTGGTCGGTGTCCTCGGCGTCGTCGACGACGAGCTTCACCCCGGGCCCTTCGACGGCGGTCGCCCCGGAGAGGAGCGCGACCAGCTCGCCCTGGTCGCCGCCGTGCTGTTCGAGAGCCTTGCGCTGGCGTTCGCCCACGTCCGTGCGCAGCTTGTCGACGTCGGCTTCGAGGGCATCGGCCGCGGTGGTCTCCGCGTCGATGCGGTCGATGAGCTCTTCGCGCTCCTTGGCCACCACGGGAGCCGCGATCCGCGCCTCAGCGGCACCGAGGGTCACGACGAGAGCGGCCAGCACGAGACCTGCGGCGAGACCGAGTTTCGACTTGAGCGTACGGGGCAGGCCCGCGCTCCCGTCCGCGTTACGGCGCGCGGAGGCCTCGGCGTATCCCTCGTCGAGGCTGTGGTCCATCACATTGGTCAGCAGCGACATGGACGCGTCGGGGCGGGCAGGCGGAGAGACGGTGCTCCGATCGGGGGACTGCTGCGACATGCCGCACATCGTCGCACGTCACTGCGGCTACCGCCGAATGGCCCCACCGGTGCGCCGGGAGCGGTGCCGTGGCAGCTCCCGGCGCACCGTACCCGGGTCAGTCCCCCGCGCTGTCCACGATGGCCGACCACTCATCGAGCAGCGCCTGCGCCGATGCGTCGTCGGGGCCTTCCGCCCAGAGATGGGTGACCGCTTCGGCCGGGTCGGGCAGCACCATCACCCAGCGTCCGTCGGCCTCGACGACGCGGACACCGTCCGTGGTGTCCACACTGCGCTCCCCCGCGGCTTCCACCACGCGACGCATGACGAGTCCCTTGACTGCCCAGGGCGTCGCCAGGTCGCGGCGCAGCACATGGGCCCGGGGAATGCGGGCGTCGATCTGGCTGAGCGTGAGCTGGGTCCTCGCCACGAGGGCGAGCAGCCGGACGAACGCGGCCGCTCCGTCGAAGACGCTGCTGAATTCGGGAACGATGAACCCGCCACGCCCGTCTCCACCGAAGATGGTGCTTTCCTCGCGCCCCACCCGGGTCAGGTCGTCCGGTGACGTGGTGGTCCACTCGACCTGCGTACCGTGGTACGCCGCCACCTGTTCCGCGACGCGCGTGGTCGTCACGGGCAGCGCCACCCGGCCACTGCGCCGCTCCGCGGCCACGAGGTCGAGCATCACCAGCAGCGCCCGGTCGTCCTCGATGATCCGGCCCAGCTCGTCGACAAGAGAGAGGCGTTCACCCACGGGGTCGAACCTCACGCCGAAGGCTGCCCGCGCGGAGGACACGATCTCGCCCAGCCGCACCAGTCCGGCTCGCCTGGTCTCGGCCGTCTCGGTGGGCCTGGACTCGTCGAGCCCGGGGTTGATGGTCAGTGCGTCGACACCGAGCCGCCCCAGGAGACTGGGCAGCACAAGCCCGGCGCTGCCGTTGGAGGCGTCGACGACGACCTTGAGGTTGGCGTCGGCGATGCCCGCCGTGTCGACGTTCCGGAGCAGAGATCCCGTGTACGAGTCGAAGACGCTGGACGGGAAGTGCAGGTCCCCGATCTCGCCGGGGAAGGCCCTGCGGTACTCCTGGCGCGCGTAGACCCGGTCCAGCTTGCGCTGCAACGCCTGGGAGAGGTCCGCTCCCCGTTCGTCGAAGAACATGATGTCGACCGAGTCGGGCACGCCGGGAGACGTACGGATCATGATGCCGCCGGCGCTGCCCCGCGCGGTCTGCTGACGGGCCACCGGCAGCGGGACGTTCTCCAGGTCCCTGACGTCGATCGCGCTCGTCTGCAGGGCCGAGATGACGGCTCTCTTGAGCGCTCGGGCGCCTCGGGAGTGGTCACGGGCGGTCGTGACCGTCGCCCCCTTCTTGAGCGTCGTGGCATAGGCACCGGCGAGCCGTACCGCGAGCTCGGGGGTGATCTCGACGTTCAGGATGCCGGAGACACCGCGGGCGCCGAAGAGATGGGCCTGTCCCCGCGACTCCCAGATGACCGAGGTGTTGACGAAGGCGCCGGCCTCGATCGTCTTGAACGGGTAGACCCGCACATTCCCCTGAATGATCGATTCCTCGCCGACCAGACATTCGTCGCCGATGACCGCACCGTCCTCGATGCGGGCGGCCCGCATGATGTCGGTGTTCTTTCCGATCACACAGCCCCGCAGGTTGCTGTGCTGTCCGATGTAGACGTTGTCGTGCACCACTGCCCGGTGCAGGAACGCCCCGGACTTGACGACGACGTTGGACCCCACGACGGTGTGTTCGCGGATCTCGACGTCCGCCTCGACCTTGGCGTAGTCACCGATGTACAGGGGCCCTCGAAGCACCGCGTCGGGGTGCACCTCGGCGCCTTCGGCCACCCATACGCCCGGGGAGATCTCGAAGCCGTCGAGTTCGACGTCGACCTTGCGCTCCAGGACGTCGGCCTGAGCCTTCACATAGCTCTCGTGCGTGCCCACGTCCTCCCAGTAGCCCTCGGCGACATAGCCGTAGATCGGCTTGCCTTCCTTCATGAGCTGCGGGAAGACGTCTCCGGACCAGTCCACGGAGGTGTCCGCCTGGACGTAGTCGAAGACCTCGGGCTCCATCACGTAGATGCCCGTGTTGACGGTGTCCGAGAAGACCTGTCCCCAGGTCGGCTTCTCCAGGAACCGTTCGACCTGTCCTTCTTCGTCGACGATCGTGATCCCGAATTCCAGAGGATTCGGGACCCGCGTCAGACAAACGGTGACAAGTCCGCCCTTCGCCTTGTGGAAGGCGATGAGGTCGGTCAGGTCGAAGTCGGTGAGCGCGTCACCCGAGATGACAAGGAACGTGTCGTCCTTGAGAGCTTCCTCGGCGTTCTTCACACTCCCCGCTGTGCCGAGTGGCTTCTCCTCATTGGCATAGGTGAGTTCCATCCCGAGCTCTTCGCCGTCTCCGAAGTAGTTCTTGACGAGAGAGGCGAGGAACTGGACGGTTACGACGGTCTCATTGAGCCCATGCCGTTTGAGCAGCCGCAGTACGTGCTCCATGATGGGCCGATTGGCCACGGGCAGAAGCGGCTTGGGCATGCTTGAGGTCATGGGGCGAAGGCGAGTGCCTTCACCACCAGCCATCACGACGGCCTTCATGTCGGAAACGTCCTCCTTGAGAGACGACGGTCTAGCCGACTTTGCCCGTCAGGGCATCATCCAGACATCGGGTGGTGCGTACCGGCAACGCTGCACGGCACCGCATCAACGAGCTCAGTCGGCTACTTCATCCGCCTTGACGAGCCGGCGGACCTGGACCACGTAGAGAATCCCTGCCCACCAGTAGAGCGTTGTACCCCATCCGGCGAACGCCCATCCGAAAATGGCGGCCAACGTAGCCAGCCAACCACTTCCGTCGCTGAGCAGCAACAAGGGGAAGGCGTACATCAGGTTGAACGTTGCAGCTTTCCCCAGGAAGTTGACCTGCGGGGGCGGATAGCCGTGCCGGCGGAGGATAGCGACCATCACCAGCAGCATGAGCTCGCGGGCGAGCAGTGCGGCTGTGAGCCACAGCGGAAGGATCTCCCGCCAGGTCAGGCCGACGATGGTCGAAAGAATGTAGAGGCGGTCGGCCGCGGGGTCCAGGAGCCGCCCGAGGCTGCTGATCTGGTTCCACCGACGGGCGAGCTTCCCGTCGAGGTAGTCACTGACGCCGCTGAGCATCAGCACCAGCAGGGCCCAGCCATCGCTCTGGGGCCCGCCGAACTCGGGGCGAAGAATCAGCCACAGGAAGAGCGGGACCCCGGCAAGGCGAGCCATGCTGAGGATATTGGGGATGGTGAGGACCCGGTCCGTCTGAACCCGAGTCTCCTGGACCTCCACCCGGGGGCCTCCTGTGAAGAATGTGCCAATGATGCCCCCTGACCCTACCCTCAGCCACCATGCGCCGGTGCACAGGGGTCTCCGGGGGGCCGTACCGTAAACGCAGAAAAGCCCCGTGCCACAAGGGCACGGGGCTTTCCCGGAATAATTGTTCGGCGGCGTCCTACTCTCCCACAGGGTCCCCCCTGCAGTAC
>NZ_JBWKLF010000013.1:0-36155 GCF_056430475.1 Streptomyces sp. NPDC045968
TCGAACTCATCTCCCCCCGCCCCATCCTCATGATCATCGGCTCCCGCGCCGACACCGCCTACTTCAGCACCGAAGCCATCACCAAGGCCCACGAATCTACGACCAGGACACCCACGTCACCCCCGCCATCACCAAACTCAACACCTTCTACACCACCCACCTCACCACCTGAGCCAATAATGCGGAGGGGCCGGGAATGGCCCGTCCGAAAAGCACTCTGTTCCCCCGTCGCTGCATGACGGGGGAACAGAGTCATTTATGGGCGGCCGAATGTCGTGGGCTCCGATCGGTGCCCCCGGCTTTCATTCCGCGGCAACCGCCTGCGGTCGGGGTGACCTTCGTCAGCCGATGGTGAGTTCCGTGGAGGCGCTGCCCTTCGCTCCACCGTTACAGGTCACGACCTGGCCGTTGAAGACACGGTCGTCCGAGCAGCCCTCGTCGTCGACGACGGTGACGGTGACGGTCCGGGCGCCGGTCTGGACGAACGTGTGAGTGGTCTCGGGGGTCGTCGTGGTGGCGGTCGTACCGTCGCCGAAGTCCCATTCGTAGCGGACGACCGAGCCGTCGGAGTCGGTGGACCCCGTCGCGGAGAAGACGCCCGTCTGAGCGTTGCTGTAGACGGTCTTGATTCTCGCCGTCGGTCCCTGGTTGGGGGTCATCACACTGGACGGGCCGTCGGCGAAGAACACGCCGGAGTCCGTCGCCGGGTGCAGTGTCCTGGCCAGGCTCCCGTCCTCACGGTCGACCGCGTAGCTGTGCACCTTCGCGGTCGGGCTGAGCCCCAGGACGTCGATCAGGAAGAGTCGCCGCGCGTCCGGGCTGAGCACGACGCGACCGGGCATGCTGTTGGCCGGACCCGCATAGGGGGAACCGGGCAGCGGAGTCAGCTCCCCGTCGTCGGCAATGGAGAACCCGGACATCGCGCCGCTGCCCGCCTCGGGGAGGTACAGGCGCTTCGAGTCGGGGGTGGCGGCCGCGCCGTGCGGCATGCTGCCGGTCGGGTACGGGGAGTTGGGCGTCGGGGTGAGCGAGCCGTCGGCCGCGATCGCGAAGCCGGAGGTGTTGGCACTCTGCTCGTTGGTCGCGTACAGGAAGCGCCCGTCGGGGGTGACGGCGGGCAGGGCGGGACCGGTTCCGGTGGCGAGGGGCTCGCCCAACTGGACGGGGGTGCCGTCGGTGCCGATCTTGAAGGCGGTCACCGTGTGCGAGACGAAACTGGTCGCGTACACGGTGCGGCCGTCCGGGGCGACCACGGGCTGGCTGAGGTAGCTCGTCCCCGGGATCGTGGCCGGGCGTCCGATCGGCGTCAGCACACCGTTCGGCGCGACCGAGATGGTGCGCACGGTGCCGCTCTCCTGGCCACCGACCGTCGCGTAGAGCCGCGTACCGTCGGGCGAGAAGGCGATGCCCACGACGGCCGCGTCGTACTGGGCGACAGCTCCGGGAATGGCGGTCAGCGCACCGTTGGAGCCGATCGTGTATCCCTTGACCCACTGCTTCGACAGGCTGGCGACGTACGCCTTCTTGCCGTCGGGCGAGACCACGACGGCGAAGCCCGAGTCCGCGGCGAACGGCGAACCCGACACCTTGGACAGCGCACCGTCACGGGCGACGCCGAAGACGCCCACCTGGCCGGAGCTGGTCCCGCCGACGAGCAGGAAGCGTCCCGGTGCGGCCTGGCCGGTGAGCGACGTGGTCGTCGCGTCCAACGCCGCCGTCCCGGCGGAAGGCGCTCCCATGGCGGTGGCCGGGGCGAGCCAACTGGTGGCCGCGAGCGCGGCCACCGCCGATGCGGCGATCACGGCGCGGGACGAGCGACGGGGGGCCTTCGCATTCATCCGGCCGACAGTGACGGATTTATTGAATGGACTCACAGCTGTTTCCACCTCAGGCGAGTGTTGCCTCCGAACCATTCCGGCGGCTGCACACATTAAGAAAGGTTCCGGAACCCTGCGGAAGGCTCGTCAGCAAGTCTGTGCAGAAGGTTGGACACCAAATCCAGCGGCAGGGGACAAACCGCGCGCCGCGTGGAAGGAGTACCACCGGAACTACCGATAGACCTGGTTGCGTAGCACCTCACGACGCTCGTCGCCCAGAGTGGTCGAGCCGAGGGCGGACTCTGCAGTCCCATGGAGAGAACCGGGCGTACCGGCGACTGAACAGACCGCGCCACTGGCGGCCCATGAATCACCCACGCCACCTGGGCCCTCCAGCAGCGGCCCGTTGCACTCCCAGCGATCGGTCGTCAGGATGCACGGGACGTACGCAAACCGTCCCGTCGCATGCGACCAGCCACCGTCCACGCCTGCTCCGTTCAGTGACGATCCGTCAGTAGAGTCAGCATTGAGTCAGCATCAGTCCCGCCAGAACACGTCTTTGAGGGTCACGGACCGCCAAGATCAACAAGCCGCGCCGTCGTATCTGACCTGCGAAAACCCTGGTCAGGTCCCCCTCCGATAGCCTTGCTGGGAGATACCGTTGAGAATGCTCATCAATGTCCCCGAGACCGTAGTCGCCGATGCGCTGCGCGGCGTGGCCGCCGCCCACCCCGATCTGACCGTCGACGTCGAGGGCCGTCTGGTGGTGCGCCGTGATGCGCCCGTGGCCGGCCAGGTGGGGCTCGTGTCCGGCGGAGGGTCCGGGCACGAGCCGTTGCATGCCGGGTTCGTCGGGCCCGGGATGCTGTCCGCCGCGTGCGCCGGCGAGGTGTTCACGTCACCCGTGCCGGATCAGATGGTGCGGGCCGCGGTAGCGGTGGACAGTGGGGCCGGGGTGCTGTTCGTCGTCAAGAACTACACCGGCGACGTGCTCAACTTCACGATGGCGGCGGAACTCGCCGAGGACGAGGGCGTGCGGGTGGCCCAGGTACTCGTCGACGACGACGTGGCAGTGGTCGACAGCTCGTTCACGGCGGGACGCCGGGGTACGGGGGCCACCCTGTTCGTCGAGAAGATCGCCGGAGCCCTCGCCGAGGAGGGTGCGCCCTTGGAACAGGTGGCAGCGATCGCGCGGCGGGTGAACGAGTCGTCCCGGAGCTTCGGGGTGGCTCTCAGCGCAGTGACGACACCGGCCAAGGGCAGCCCGACCTTCGATCTGCCGTCGGGGGAACTGGAGTTGGGGATCGGGATCCACGGGGAGCCGGGACGGGAACGGCGTCCGATGATGACCTCCGGGGAGATCGCGGACTTCGCCGTGAACGCCGTACTGGAGGACCTCCGGCCCAACGGTCCGGTGATCGCGCTGGTCAACGGGATGGGTGCGACGCCCCTGCTGGAGCTGTACGGGTTCAATGCCGAGGTGCAGCGCGTCCTCACCGAGCGGCGCGTGGTCGTCGCTCGTACCCTCGTGGGGAACTATGTGACCTCGCTCGACATGGCCGGCTGTTCGGTGACGCTCTGCCAGGTGGACGAAGAGATGCTGCGGCTCTGGGACGCGCCGGTGCAGACGCCCGCACTGCGATGGGGCCGCTGAACCGCGCTTCCGCCCATAAACCACGCTTGCCGGACAAGGAGATGATGTGCTCGACACCGAGTTCTTCCGCCGCTGGATGGCCGCCACCGCGGCTGCTGTCGACCGTGAGGCGAGCCGGCTGACCGACCTCGACTCGGCGATCGGTGACGCCGACCACGGCACTAATCTGCAACGCGGGTTCGCCGCCGTGACGGCGCTCCTGGAGAAGGACGCCCCGCAGACCCCGGGGTCCGTACTGACCCTTGCCGGACGGCAGTTGATCTCGACGGTGGGCGGAGCGTCCGGACCGCTGTACGGGACGCTGCTGCGGCGTACGGGCAAGACTCTGGGCGACGAGGCGGTCGAGGTGACGAGGGAACAGCTGGCCGAAGCGTTCGGGGCGGGCGTGATGGCGGTGGGCCAGCTGGGCGGCGCGCAGGCCGGTGACAAGACGATGCTCGACGCGCTGTTGCCCGCGGTCGGCGCGCTGAGCGTGTCGTTCGCCGCCGCGCGCGAGGCGGCGGAGGCGGGCGCGCTCGCCACCGTTCCGCTCCAGGCACGCAAGGGGCGGGCGAGCTATCTGGGTGAGCGGAGCATCGGTCATCAGGATCCGGGAGCGACGTCGTCGGCCCTGCTCGTCGCGGCTCTGGCCGAGGCGGATGCCACGCGCGGGGACGACGGGAGCAGCTCGTGAGTGCGGTGGAGAAACAGGTCGGGATCGTTCTGGTCTCGCACAGCGGGCCGGTGGCCGAGTCGGTCGCCGAGCTGGCGCGAGGTCTCGCGGCGGGCGGGGCGACCGCTCCCGTGGCCGCCGCGGGCGGCACACCCGGCGGTGGCCTCGGGACGAGCGCGGACCTGATCGCCGAGGCCGCACGGTCGGTCGACGGCGGAGCCGGAGTAGCGGTACTGGTCGACCTGGGGAGCGCGGTGCTCACGGTGAAGGCCATGCTCGCCGAGGGGGACGAACTGCCCGAAGGGGCCCGCCTGATCGACGCACCGTTCGTCGAGGGCGCGGTGGCCGCCGTGGTCACCGCATCGGCAGGCGGTGACCTGGCAGCGGTGGAGGCGGCGGCCACGGAGGCGTACGACTACCGGAAGGTGTAGGGGCCGGGCGCGGCCCCGGGAGCGATGGCAGCCCTCGGGGCGCGCTGCCCAAGGGACCGGGGCCGGCCGCCGGGGTGCTTCGCCTCTGCGGCCTTGGCGGGACGCGGTCCCTGGTGAGCTGGTCCCCCTCCCGGCCCGCTGCCCGGCGCCCTGCCGTCATGCTGCCGAGGCGGCCTCCTCGGCGGTGATGCGGACGGCCGCCCGGCTTGTCGTGCCGTTGACCGTCACCGCCAGCGTCACCGTTCCCGGGCGCAGTGCCGTGAGGGTGCCTGTAGCGGGGTCGAACACCGCTGTGTGACGGGGGCGGGCCCCGGACTCCGGGCCGATGTGGACGTTCGGGGAGGCCGTCCAGTCCGCGCTGAGCGGGAAGGCCACCGGCACTCCCCGCGTGCCCTGGGTGACCGTCGCGGTGACCTGGGCGCTCCCGCCCGGCGCGAGGGCTGACGGGGCGTCGAGTGCGAGGTCGTCGACGTGGGCGCGGGTCTGGGCCGAGATCCAGTCGGGGGCGCCCAGCCACGGCCGTCGGCGGGCCGTGTCCTGTTCCTCCGGCGTGACGTGGTCCGCGCCGATGAGGGACCAGCCGGTGAAGCCGCCCTCGTCCGCCGGGCCCGCCGGTGCCTTGCCCGCGTTGCCGTTGATCAGATACGGCACTCCGTCGACGTGCGAGGCGTGGAACACCCCGACGTGGCTGCCGATGAGGGCCGCCCCCTTGCCGGTCGTACGGCGGAAGTCCGCGAGCCACCGTTCGACGAGGGCGGCCTCCTTGCGGTCCCCCAGCTGGCTGCCCTTCTGCACGGTCGGGTCACGCGGCGGGACGTGCTCGACAAGCATGATGGAGCCGATCCCTGCGTCCTGCGCGGCGGCGTCGAGCTGTTGGCGCAGCTGCTTGATCTGGGCGAAGCCGCCTCCCCGCAGGCTCAGGCTGGAGGTGTCCAGCGTGATGATCCGGGTGCCCTTGTGATCGAAGGTCCGGTGGGCGGGGCCGAATTCGCCGACGAAGTTGTCGATCTTCCCGCCCATCACCTCGTGGTTCCCCGGTACGTAGTACCAGGGCAGTGAGTCCCCGAGCTCCTCGGTCAGTATCCGCCGGGCGAAGGCGAGGTCGGCGGGTGACCCTTCGTCGACCAGGTCCCCGTTGATGACGAGGAAGTCGGGCGCCGCCGCCTTGATCTCGCGCAGGGTGCGGCGGGCCTGGGCGACGATCGCGCTGTCGGGTTCGCGGGCGACGAACTGGGCGTCCGACATCACGGCGAACTGCCAGTCCCTGCCCTCGGTCACCGCGGCGGGATCGATCAACGGGTCCTGGACGACGGGCTGTTCCGGGAGATCGACCGTGGGCGGCACCTGGGCGGCCAGGTCGTCGATGATGACCTCACCGGTGTACTGCCGGGCCGCCGCCGTCTCGGCGAGATAGAAGCGGAACACCCTCAGGGGCATCGCGGCGCCCGCCGGGACGGCGAAGGTGACCTGCCGCCATCCCGTCCAGGTGAGGAACGGTCCGCGCAGCAACTGGTCCGATCCCGCGGCGTCCTTGAGGTGCAGCGTCGGCCAGGCGCCGTGGCCGTCGCCCTTGATCCACAGCGTGTACGACTGCGGCTGCCCGGGCACGTCGACCGGCTGGGGCGGGGCGGCGTAGGCGGCGCGGGTGGCCGTCGACCGGGTGAAGTCGTAGGTGAGCTTGAGGCCGGTGCCGGTGCGGCCCTCGGGCGTCGCGGCGAGGGAACCGCTCGCACGGGCCTGACTGAACTTCCACGACGCGGCGTCGTCGAAGGAGGACACGGCCTGTTCGGTGAGGCCGACACTCACGGCGAGGGCGGTGGTGGTGCCCGCCACGGTCGCCCGGATCTGTCCGGCGCCGCTCCCGGTGCGGGAGGTGACGGTGAAGCCGCCCTGGCCGTTGTCGCGGACGTCGAACAGGGCGTGGTCGTAGTCGAGGGTGACGTCACGCGGTTCGACGGGGGCGCTCGTGCCGTGGGCGTCGAGACCGACGATGCCGAAGGTGCCGGCGGCGTCCGCGTCGGCGAGGCCGACGCGCCGGGTGGTCGGCTGGATCCGGGCCAGCCGGTCGAGGACGGTCAGCCGGATGCTGCCGCGGGCGGTCCCACGCCGGGCGACGACTTCGGTGGTTCCGCCGCGGCGGGCGGTGAAGAGACCGGCGCCGTCGGTCCTGCCGACCGCGGACGCGGCGGCGTTCCATTGCGGGGTGCCCGCGGCGGGGCCGTACGTCTCGTCGTATCCGTCCGCGGTGAGCTGCCGCGTCAGCCCGGGGAAGACCCGCTCGGGGTGGCCGCCTCTCACGGGGTCGTCACCGGGCGCGGCGCCTGCCGGGGTGCGGGTCTCCACCCAGAAGCCGGTGAGCCGTCCGCTGCCCTCGGGCGCGGTGAGGGCGAGGCCGTTGGGAACGGTGCGTTCGCTGCCGTCGGACGGGCTGTTCTCCACCCGCAGCGCGCCACTTCCCGGTTCGCGTGCCAGGAGCGTCGAGGAGCCGCCGCCGTCGAGGTTGAGTGCGCTGTACGAGCCCGCGTCCCGCATCATCGTCGCGAGTTCGGTGAGGGTGACGCCTCCGCTGTCGGCCTGCCTGCCATCGATGGTGATCACCTGCATCGTGCGGCCGTCCTTGGAGAAACCCACGGCGGTCCGGGGTGCGGCGGTGTTGTTGCCGCCGCCCTCGTGGTTCTGTGCGACGCCGTCCACGACGAGGAGTTCGCGGCCTCCGACGGCGGTCCGCGGTACGGCTCCGCCGTCGGTGCGGGCCCGGTATTCCAGGGACACCGGGTCGCCGGGTTCCAGCGCGGCCAGGAGGGAGGCGCCTGCCTCGCGTCCGACGAGGACCGTGGTGTCCTCGGGAACGGGGCCGCTGCCCGGGGCGGACGACACGGAGACGACTTCGCCGTCCCGGACCACCGCCTCCGCGACGGGCGTCGCGGCATCGACGGTCAGCGCACGGTCGGCGCTTCCCCACGCCGCGGTGTAGGCGCCCACTCCCCCGGCCGGCACGTTCGCCGCGTTGTACGCGGTCAGCGGGTGCCGGCCGGACGGGAGGGTGAGGGCGCCCTCGAAGTACAGCTCCAGGACACGGCCCGCGTTCTCGGGCCCCACGCCGACGGCCCGGTGGATGCCGGGGGCCGGGGAGTGGACCACCACACCGTCCTTGACGCCCGGTCCCTCCGGGGCGCCGGTCTGGTTGATGTCGAAGAAGTCCGCGTTGATCGCGGCCACGGTCCGGCGGCCACGTCCGGGGTCGTACGCGGCGGCGAGCTCGGAGACCGTACGGCGCTCCGAGACCTTGCCCGTGGAGAGGTAGTCGGCGCGCACCCCGCTGCCGTCGAGGTCGACGGAGAGGCTGTCGACCCGCAGCCACTTGTCGGACTCCAGACGGTCGTACGAGGTGAGGCGTACGCCGGGGGCGACCGGGCGTGAGCTGCGCGCCGTCTCGATGCCGTCGCCGTCCACGACGGACGTCGCGCCGGCCCCGTTGCTCGCGGACGGCGGAGCGACGGGCCGCAGGACCTCGGCGGCGCCGAAGGGGCGGGGGTCGGGATTCTGGTCGGCGGCCGCGGGGGTGATCGCCCCTGCCACCGTCGCGGACACCGTCACGAGCAGCACGAGCGACCGCACGACGATGCCGGATCTGCTGAGTCCCACAAGTCCTCCTGGGATGGCGCGCGTTGCGCGGGCGGTAAGCGCTCTCGGCGGACAGCATGGCCGTACGCGGGGCGACGCACCAGAGGGCGGCGGGGACACCGGAGGAAACAGTTCGGGGCGGATGGGTGTCCTTCGTGATCATCCGAAGTGGCGTGGCTGGCGTCGACCGGTTCCGGCTTGCAGACTTGACGGCATGTCGACAGGCAAGCGTAGTGCGGGTCTTCTCCTCTTCCGGGTCGTGGACGCGCAGGACGGGCCGGATACGGAGGTCCTGCTCGGCCATATGGGTGGCCCGTTCTGGTCCGGCCGGGAGGCGGCGGCCTGGTCGGTGCCCAAAGGGGAGTACGCCGCCGGGGAGGAACCGGAGGCCGCCGCCCGCCGGGAGTTCGTGGAGGAGCTGGGGCTGCCCGTTCCTGACGGGGTGTGGGTAGCCCTCGGTGAGGTGCGGCAGGCCGGCGGCAAGACGGTGACGGTATGGGCGGTGGAGGGCGAGGTGGACCCCGCCCTGGCCACGCCGGGGACGTTCACCATGGAGTGGCCGCGCGGGTCGGGCGTACAGCGGGAGTTCCCCGAGATGGACCGCTTCGCCTGGTGCACACCGGCCGAGGCCGCGGAGCGCCTCGTGGTGGGCCAACGCGTCTTCCTCGACCGGCTGCGCCGTCATGTGCGGGGCGAGGACACTCCTTCGGCGTAGCCGTCCAGGGGTGAGGCGACCGGCCGTCCCGCCCGCAGTTCGAGCCGGTCGCCGGTGAACCGGTCGCGGAAGCTGCGGTCGTGCGAGACCACGACGACGGCTCCCCGGTACGCGGCGAGCGCGGTCTCCAGCTCCTCGACGAGCGTCAGCGCGATGTGGTTCGTCGGCTCGTCCAGGACCAGCAGGTCGGCGGGCCTGGTAACGAGCCGGGCGAGAGCGAGCCTGCGCTGCTGCCCGACGGAGAGATCCGCCACCGGGACGAACAGGTCCTCGGGGCGGAACAGCCCGAGGGCGAGCAGGTCCTCCTCGTACTCCTCGGGCAGTCCCGGACGGCCCGCGGCGAACGTGGAGAGGAGGGACCGGCGGGTAAGCCTGGCGGGGAGCTCCTGCGGCAGGTAGCCGATCCTGGCCCTGCGCCGTACCGTGCCCGTGTCCGGCGCCAGATCCCCGGCGAGTACCCGCAGGAGTGTGGTCTTGCCGGCGCCGTTGGGGCCGGTGACCAGGAGCCGCTGTGACGCCGCGATCCGCAGAGAGGGGATGTGGAGGCGGTCGCCGACCGTGACGTATTCGAGCTCCGCGACCGGTTCCGGAGCACCTCGGGAGCCGACGGGCCGGTCCGTGTGCGGATGAGTGTCCGGCTCCGTGTCCGTGGCGAGGGCCGGTTCACCCGTGAAGACCAGTGGCCTCGGCGGGGCGGGCACAGGGGCGGCGAGCAGTGCGCCGAGCCTGGTCCTGGCCGCCCTGACCTGTCCGGACAGTTTGGCCTCGTGGGACCTGCGGTGCTTGCCCCAGCCCTCCCCCGGGTCGTGCCCGGTTCCGGCGAGCCGCCGCCCCGCCGCACCGACCAGCTCTTGTGCACGGGCGACCTCGGCCAGCCACTCCTGGTGTTCCTGCACGCGGCGGCGACGGTCGGCGGCCTTCGCCGTGCGGTAGGCGGCCCAGCCGTCCCCGTACCGGGAGACTCCGCGCAGGTCCCTGTCGACCTCCAGGATCACGGTGGTGATCCGCTCCAGGAACGTCCGGTCGTGGGTGATGACGACAAGGGTCCCCCGGTGGGCTCCGAGGTGGTCCTCCAGCCAGGCGACGGCCTTGCCGTCGAGGTGGTTGGTGGGCTCGTCGAGCAGCAGCAGCTCTGGGGCGGCGGCCAGGACGCATGCCAGCGCCAGCCGGGACTGCTCACCGCCCGAGAGGGTTCCGAGCGTGCGGTCGCGGCCGAGGCGGGCGAGGCCGAGACCGTGCAGGGCCGCGTCGACCCGGGCGTCCGCCCGGTATCCGTCGCGCTGCTCGTACGCCGTCAGCAGGTCGCCGTACGCTTCGAGCTCCGCCGGCGAGGGCTCGTGGGCGGCCAGTGCGGCTTCGGCCGCGCTGATCCGGCGTTCCAGTTCGCGCAGTTCGGCGAGCGCCACGTCCACGGCGTCCCGCACGGTGTCACGGGGTCCGAGGCCGAGCGTCTGGGGCAGTGTCTGGGCGAGGTAGCCGACGGAACCGGGGAACCGGACGGCGAGTTCCCCGCTGTCCGGGGTCTCCGTCCCGGCGATCAGCCTGAGCAGGGTGGACTTCCCGGAGCCGTTCTCACCGATCACACCGGCCTTCTCGCCGGGGCGGACGGTGAGCGACACGTGGTCGAGGACGGATCGCTCCCCGTACCGCTTGGAGACGTCCTTCAAGGTCAGCTGGGCCCGGTCGCGCGTGGGGTGCTCGACGGCGGCGGGGCGCGCGGGCGCGGCGGGGTGCTTGGGTGACATGGGTTCTTTCCCTGGGATGACAAGGCCCGGGCGGCACGCGGAGCGCGCCGCGGGCGGGGATGCCGGACGGCGGGAAGGACGGGGCACGCCTCATGAACCAGCGGCTCGATGGGCGACGCTCGGCGTCGCGCGGCGGTGTCCTGGCCGGGAATCAGAGAAAGAAGTAGTGCGAACCCATGAGACCCATCGTATCCGCCTGCCTCACTGCTGGGCGAACCTGACCAGTTCGAGCGCCTGTTGTGGGAACCACGCGCCCGCGGCCGGGTCGATCGTGCCGCGTTCCGGGTCCTCGGGGCCGTCCGTGCCGCGCAGGCACAGTCCGTCCGACTCCCCCGGTGTCTTGATCCACAGGGTGGCGTCGTGGAGCGGGTCGGCCGTACGGGTGGTGGGGCGGGCGCCCAGGCCGCGGTCCGGCGGGTTGCACCAGTCCTGCGGGTCGGTGTACTTCCCGGCGGGCGGGGTCCAGGGGCCGGTGCCGTTGCGGCTGGAGTCCGTGACGTAGTGCTTCATCCGGGCGGGATCGGTACGGACGTTGGCGTCCAGCCAGGTCTGCGCGTCGGCGCGCGGCCACCACTGGTTGGGGCAGGCCGCGGCGGCGCCCCCGCTCTCCACATAGGCGAGGCAGGACGAGATGAGCTTGCCGTACCAGGTGTTGGCGTCGTCGGTCTGGTAGTTGGAGGCGTTGGTGTAGAAGCCGGTGGCCCTTCCGACGCCGCCCGCCACGAGGCGCGGCACGATGCTGTTGACCGAGTGCCAGGCGGCGTGGCCGGTGTCGAGGTAGACCTTGGTGCGGGCGAGGCTCCCGAACGCGTCGACCGCGTAGTTGATCTCGGTGTATCGGGCGGCGGTCTTCGTTCCCTCGGCGTCGTCCTGACCGCAGTCGGCGGGGAGCAGGGCGAGCGAGTCGGGTTCCAGGACGATCATCGCGTCGTGGCGTCCGATGCCGCGGGCGACGGCGTCCGTCCAGGCCCGGTACTCGGCGGTCGTGGAGGCGCCGCCGCCCGAGTAGTTGGCGCAGTCGCGGCCGGGGACGTTGTAGAGGGCGAAGACCGGCACGGAGCGCTGCCGGTCCGCGTCCCGCACCACGCGGTGTGCCTCGCGTTCGACTTCGGCGGGACTCTGGTCGCCGTACCAGACGGCGTGCGGGGTGCGGACCATAGACAGGATGCCCGCCGCGTCGCGCAGATGACCGTCGCGTGCGAGAGCGAGTGCCTGCTGGTACGCGGCGGGGTTGGCGGCCGGGGTGTAGAGGCGGGTACCGGTGTCCTCGGTACCCGGGGCGGCGGAGCCCGGGGAGGGATCGGCGCCGGCGGCCGGCACGGCCAGCAGCAGGGCGGCGGCCAGGGCGAGCGGCATGGCTCTGAGCAGAGTTGCTGTGCTGCGCATGGGTCATCCCTCTGTCACGGCGGGTGCGGGGCGAACGTGCGGGAGCGCTCCCACGAGGGTCGCGGAGGGGCATGCCTGCGTCAAGACTGCGGCCGCATCGCGTGACGCGGTGACCGCGCGCACCCCGGGAACCACGCTGCGGGCCGTCACCCGGAGGCGACGGCCCGCACAGCACGGGACTCCCAGAAGATCAGCCGTTGGGAAGGATGACGGCGCGGCCGTTGATCCTGCCCGCGTGCAGCCGCTCGTAGGCCAGCGGGGCCTCGTCGATCGAGTACGTCTCGACGTGGACGTCGACGGCCCCGGCGTGGGCGAGGTCGAGGACTTCGGCCAGCTCCCTGCGCGAGCCCCAGTACGGCGCGGTGACCGTCGTACCGTACGGCAGCACGCCGAAGCCGACCGGCAGCAGGCCGCCGCCGATTCCTACGATGGTGACGTCACCGTCGACCTGGGCGACCGCGCCCGCCGTCTTCACGGTGGGCGGTGCGCCGACGAAGTCGAGTACGACCTGCGCACCGGCTCCGCCGGTCAGTTCGAGCACCTTGGCAGCGGCGTGCTCGTCGGACAGGACGGCCTCGTGGGCGCCGACCGTCCTGGCCAGGGCGAGCTTCTCGTCGCTGACATCGAGGGCGATGACGCGCACGGCGGTCATGGCGCGGAGCAGCTGGATCGCGACGTGACCGAGGCCGCCGGTGCCGATGACGACGGCCGTGGCACCGGGCACCAGCTTGGGCAGGGAGCGCTTGATCGCGTGGTACGGGGTCAGACCGGCGTCGGTGAGCGGGACCGTCTTCACCGGGTCGAGGTCACCGATCGGCACCAGGTGGCGCGGGTTGTCGACGATCATGTATTCGGCCATGGCGCCGGGGGCTCCGAGGCCGGGCGGGACGATGCCGAGTTCCTTGGCGCGCAGGCAGTAGTTCTCCTTGCCCTGGGCGCAGTTCACGCATGTACCGCAGCCCCAGGGGCCGTAGACGGCGACCGGGTCGCCGACCGAGAATCCGCCGGCTCCGTCGCCGAGGGCGGCGATGGTGCCGACTCCCTCGTGGCCCAGAGTGAGGGGCAGCGGGAAGGGGAGCTCGTCGGCGGTCCAGCTCATCACGGCGATGTCGGAGTGACAGACACCGGCCGCGGTGACCTTCAGCAGGACCTGCCCGGGGCCCGGCTCCGGGTCGGGCACGGTGACGACCTCGGGAGCCGCGCCGACGGTGCGGTACTGAACGGCTTTCATGGGGTTCTCCTCAATCTTTCCTTGATCTCATTACTCGCCCCCCGGCTCCCGTTCGCCACTCGGGGCGGTCATGCGGCGGAGTAGCCGCCGTCCACGAGGTGGTAGCTGCCGTGGATGAAGGACGCGCGGTCGGACAGGAGGAAGGCGGCGAGTTCGGCGACCTCTTCGGCCGTGCCGAGCCGTCCGGCCGGATGCAGCGAGATGAGGTGGTCGCGGGCCGGGGCTTCGGTGTCGCGGAGCAGCGGGGTGTCGATGAAGCCGGGACCCACCGCGTTGATCCGGACGTTCTCGGCGGCGTATTCGAGGGCCGCCGACTTGGTGAGGCCGACGACTCCGTGCTTGGCGGCCACATAGGCCGGTGATCCCGCGAATCCGTTCGTGCCGAGGATCGAAGACATGTTCACGATGGCGCCACCGCCCGCGGCGACGATGGCGGGGAGTTCGTGGCGCAGCGAGTAGAAGACACCGTTGAGATTCGTCGCGATGACCCGGTTCCAGTCCTCGACCGCGTACTCACCGGTGGGGGCGGACGGGCCACCGATGCCCGCGTTGTTCACGGCGAGGTGCAGGGCGCCGAACGTCTCGACGGCGAAGCCCACCCCGGCTTCGACCGAGGCGGGGTCGGTGACGTCCATGGCCACGGCGGCGGCCTCGGCTCCGGTGCTCCTCAGTTCCTCGGCGGCCCGGCGGGCGCTGTCCTCGTCGTAGTCGGCGATGACGACGGCCGCGCCGCTCGACGCGAGCCGCCTGGCCAGCGCGAGGCCGATACCGGAGGCGCCACCGGTGATGAGGGCCGTCCGGCCGGCGAATTCCGCTTCGGGAGCGGTGGGAATGCTGGGGGTGCTGGTGCTCATGGTGTTTCGTTTCCTTCCGTGGTGCTGTGCGGCTCCTGCCCGGCCGGCTGCCTCGTGAGCAGTTCACCGGCGAGGGCGTCGAAGGCCTGGTCGACCAGCTCGGGCAGGGCGGCCGGGCAGCCGCCCCGTACCCAGGCGGACTGGGCCGCGAGGAGCGCCCCCGCTCCTGCGGCGACCGTGACGGCGGGGCGGATGTCCTGCCGGGGGTCGACGCCCATCCGGTCCGCGACGATGGCGACCGATTCCTCCTGGGCGTCCACCCGGATGTGGTGGAAGGCGGCGTACAGGGTCGGCTCCTCCTCGGCCACGACCAGCAGGTCGAAGATCCGGGGGCGGCGGTGCCAGGGCTCCGCCGTGGTGTCGCCGAGCCAGTCGAGGACCGCGCCCCGGTAGGCGGCGAGGGGGGGCTCCTCGGCGGGGCGGGCGCGCAGGGCGTCGTTGATCCGGTCCCCGTCGCCCCTGAGCGAGTCGAGCACGGCGGCTTCCTTGCTCGCGAAGTGCCGGCTGAAGGTGCGCCGGTCGACGTCCGCGCGTTCCGCGATCTCCTCGACCGTGACGTTCTTCAGACCCCGGTCGAGTACGAGCTCGAACGCGGCCTCGGCCAGTGCGTCGCGGGTGCGGCGGGCCTTGCGGCCTCGCCTCTCCGGGGCCTTCCGTTCCGGGTTCATACATGCACCGTACACCTAAAAATGTCCCGACGCGACATACGTCTCGTCGGGACATTCCGTGGGTGCTTCGCGGGCATTCCGTGGATACGTCGCGGGTATGAAAGGAACCGTGCCGGGCTAGGTCTCGCTGAGTTCCGTGGCCTGCCGGCCCCTGCCGGGCAGTCCGGGCCGCTGCACGTGGTGCGTGGGCGCCCCGCGGAGGGCGAGCACCGCCACGTCGTCGCGGCGGACCCCGCAGGTGAACGCTTCGAGGTCGGTCCGGAGCGCTTCCAGTACCTCGCGGGGACCCCAGCGCACCCACCGGGCCAGCCGTTCGTCCAGCGGATAGAAGGCACCCGATGCGTCGCGTGCCTCGGTGACGCCGTCCGTGCACACCAGGAGGGTGGCCCCGGACGGGAAGTCGAACCCCTCGGCGGTCCGCACCTCGGGACTGAGGTCCGCCATGCCGAGCGGTACGGAGGTCCGCCGCAGCCGGACGGTGCGGGCCTCGCCGTCGTGCAGCAGCCGGGGCGCGATATGGCCGCAGTTGACGGCCTCCGCCCGGTCGGCGGCGTCGAAGCCGAGCACCAGGGCGGTCACGAACCGCTCGGTCTCACCGGTCTGCGCGGCGGAGGCGTTGTGCCGGACGACCGCGTCCTCCAGCGCCTCGGCGACCCCGGTGAGGGTGGGTTCGCGGACGACCGCTTCGCGGAAGGCGCCGAGCACGGCGATTCCCACGCCCATGGCGGCGAGGCCCTTGCCCTGGACATCGCCGATGATCACGCGGGTTCCGTGCGGGGACTCGACGACCTCGTAGATGTCTCCGCCGACGAGTCGGTCCTCTTCGATCGGCTCGTAGAGCCCGTGGGCGAAGACCTGGTCCGTCAGCACGGGCAGGGGGCGCAGGATCTGCCGCTGGAGCGCGCCGGCGGCGGTCCGCAGCCTGGCGATCTCGACGGCGTGCCGGATGCGCGCGACGCAGGACGCCACCCCGAGTCCACAGGCCAGCACCGTGAAGCCGATGCTGAGTACGAGATCCCAGAAGGGGCCGCCCATGACGAGCCGGGAGACAACGACGACAGCGGTGATCCAGACCGCGACCGACACCGTCTGGCGGACCGAGCAGAAGACCGAGGCGAGCGCGGGCACGACCACCAGGAGCGGAACGACCTGGAGGTCCGCACCGGTCAGATAGTCGAGGCCCACGACGAGGACCGCGAACGCGGCGACGACGCCGGTCAGGGCCGGGGTGCCGATGCGGGACGCGCCTGCCGCCGCTTCCCCCGCGTTGAGGGCCGGCAGCCGGGGTGTCCCACGACGCCTGAATCCCATGGTCACCACACCACACCCTCCCGTCGTCGGCCGCCTCGTCCTGCTCTTCCTGTCCAGTGGACCCTGGATCGGGGGCCCTCGGCATGGGGCTTACGGCCCTCGGGCCGGGGCAAAGGTCCCGGGACGGCGCACGCACAGGACCTTCGGCCCGGTCGTTCCGGGCCGAAGGTCCTGTGCGTGCCGGCACTCTCCCGCGGTTCAGTGCCGGGCGGCCGTGCGGGTCCCGTGCTCGCGCCCGGCGGTGGACGGGGTGTGCGGGACGAGCGCCGAGAGGAACTCCGTGCGGCGGCGGAGTCCGAAGCCGAGCGACTCGTAGAGCCGGACGGCGTTGGTGTTGGATGCCGCCGCGTGCAGGAACGGGGTCTCGCCGCGTTCCCTGATCACGTGGGCGACCGCCAGCACGAGGCGGCCCGCGAGCCCCTGCCCCCGTACGGACTCGTCGGTGCAGACACCGCTGATCTCGGTCCAGCCCGGCGGCTTCAGCCGCTCCCCCGCCATCGCCACCAACGCCCCCGAACGACGGATTCCGAGGTAGGTGCCGAGTTCCACGGTGCGCTTGGTGAACGGGCCGGGGCGGGTGCGTTCGACCAGTTCGAGCATCTCCGGTACGTCGGCGGGTCCCAGCAGCACGGCCTCCGGATCGGGGGCCGCCGCCACGCTCTCGTCGACGAGCTGGACGCCCTCCGCGTGGAAGACGATCCGCCAGTCGTCCGGCGGCGGCTCGCGGAACGCGGTCAGCGTGACGGAGGCACCGGGCCCGGCGAGCGCGGCGACATCGGCCCAGTCCCGGTCGTCCGGGTCGTCGGGCAGGGCCAGCCACGGGGTGACGTCCGGCGGGTAGCGCAGGATGCGGCCACGGCCCTGCGCGAAGTGGGCGTGGGGCCCGGTCAGCGACGAGAGGACCGGGTTGTCCAGTGGGTGCCCGTCCGCTTCCCCGGGGCGGGAACCCGCCGCGAGGGCATCGGCGGAACTCATGGAGTCACCTCGATCACGATCTTGCCGCGCGCGTGTCCGCTCTCCACGGTACGCAGGGCCTGGGCCGCTTCGGCCAGCGGGAAGGTTTGCGTCACATGGGCGCGCAGGACTCCGTCGACGGTGAGACGCGCCACCTCGTCGAGCACGGCCGCGTTCCTGGCCCGCCGGACTGCCGCTCCTCCGAGCTCCACCACCAGTTGTTTGCCGCCCGCGCTGATCAGCTTCGCGCGGTCCCGGACCAGACCGGCCGCGATCGTCAGATCGTCGCCGCCTACCAGGTCGAAGACCGCGTCGACACCGTCGGGGGCAACGGCCCGGATACGGTCCGCGACACCGGGGCCGTACGGCACGTGGACAGCGCCGAGCGAGTCGATGAGGTCCTTTTTCGCGGCGCTCGCGGTGCCGATGACCCGGACGCCGAGGTGGCGTGCGAGCTGCACCGCCGCGACCCCCACTCCGCCGCCGGCGCCGGTGATCAGCAGCGTCGAACCGGGGGCCGGGTCCAGCTGGTGCACCCCGTCGTACGCGGTGGCCGCGGCCACCGAAAGGGCCGCCGCGTCCGTGAACGACAACGCGTCCGGCTTGTGGGCGGTGACGGCGACGGGCATCAGGGTGTACTCGGCGTATCCGCCGGTCAGCGGGCAGCCGAAGACCGCCTGCCCGGGTTCGAAACCTTCCACGCCCGGCCCGGTCGCCACCACGGTCCCGGACGCTTCGCTGCCGAGGACGGCGGGCAGGGCCGCGGGCGCGCTGCCCGGCCGCGTGTACCCGTTGCGCAGCTTCCAGTCGACGGGGTTGACCCCGGCCGCCCTCACCGCGACGAGCAGTTCGCCGGGCCCTGGTTCCGGTACGGGCAGGTCCGCGAAGGCTTCAGCCTCGGGTCCGCCGTGCCGGGTGAATACGTACGCCTTGGGCATGTTTCCCTCGCTCCGGTTCTTCGCGTCGGCTGCCCGGTGGGCGGCCGGCGGTCCGGCAGCCCCAGGGCAACATCAGCGGTAAGTCCGTTCGCCGTGCACGTATTCCCGTACGGGCCTCGCGCGTCCGGCCGCGGGCGGACATCGAAATCAACTCAAAGAGCGGGGATTACCGGCCGGTCGGGCTCCAACTCCCTTCCGTATGTGGCACTCTGGAGCCGATCGCCCCACCGGGCTCCCCCGTACCGGTGGGGCGGTTCTGTGATCTCCCGGGCCGTGCACGGCTCCCTCCGCGGACTTCACCGCCGGGTTCGGCGATTACTGGCCAAAGAACGCCTGTCCCCCGGATCGGCTCCCTCCGTTACGCATGACCGCCGTGGCCCGGGGCAGGCGAACAGACCTCAGGGCCAACAACCAGGGGAGCGTGACAAGATGACGGCGAACACGGCGCGGACCACCGAGGCACGGGTGACGGGGCCCACGGACGAGCTGCCGTGGATCGAGGATGCCGGGAAGGTCGCCCCGAAGGACGCACGCCAGCTGTCCAAGCTCTTCTTCGACCGGCTCCAGGTGCTCGAAGAGGGCACCCCCGAGCACCAGTACGCGCGCAACACCCTCATCGAGATGAATCTGTCCCTGGTCCGTTTCGCCGCGGGCCGGTTCCGTAACCGCGGCAGCGGCGACATGGAGGACATCATCCAGGTCGGGACGATGGGTCTGATCAAGGCCATCGACCGCTTCGACCTGTCCCGCGAGGTGGAGTTCACCTCCTTCGCCGTTCCGTACATCGTCGGCGAGATCAAGCGCTTCTTCCGTGACACGAGTTGGGCCGTTCATGTGCCGCGGCGGCTCCAGGAGTTGCGCGTCGATCTCGCCAAGTCGAAGGAGGCCCTGGCGGGCGACCTCGACCGCGAACCCACGATCCACGAGCTCGCCGAGCACCTGGGAATCGAGGAGAGCGAGGTCGCCGAAGGCATCGTCGCCGCAAACGGCTATACCGCCGGGTCCCTGGACATGCCGACCGACGCGTCGGAGTCGTGGAAGCTCAGCTCGGGCGGGCGGACCTTCGCCGATGTGCTCGGGGAGCCGGACCCGGCGATGGAGAGCGTCGAGAACCTCCATGCCCTCGCGCCGCTGCTCTGCGAACTCGACGAGCGCGAGCGCCGCATCATCGACATGCGGTTCGGCCAGGAGATGACACAGGCACAGATAGGCGAAGAGCTCGGCATCTCGCAGATGCACGTCTCCCGGCTGCTCAGCCGCATTCTGCGCACGCTGCGCAGCGGGATGCTCACCGAGGACTGAGCGCGTCCGGGACGTCCTCAGCGAAGTCCGTCCACTGTCCGGCTACTTACTCGGCGCGTCCCGCGTAGTAGGTGGCGATCATGTCCTCGGCGCCGTGCCCGGCCGCCTCCGCGCGGGCGAACCGCGCGGTGGAGGCCGCGACCAGGTCCAGTGTCACCCCGGCGCTCTCGGCCGCTTCGAGGATGAGGCGGGAGTCCTTCAGCGCCGTGGACAGGGCGAAGCTCGGCGTGAGGTCTCCGGAGAGCACCGCGCCGGCCTTGCCGTGCAAGTAGGGGGTGTCCAGCGGGCCGCCCTTCATGGCGTCGAGGAACATCTGCGGGGAGACCCCGAGCCCGTCCGCGAGGTTGAGGCATTCGGCCACGCTGTTGACCAGGTTGATGACCCAGGTGTTGGCGACCAGTTTCAGCCGTGATGCCGCTCCGGGGTCCTCGCCGACCCAGAGTGTCCGCTGCCCGATCGCGTCCAGGACGGGCAGTGCGGTCGCGCGGGCGGAGGAGGGCCCCGAGACGAACACCGTGAGGGTGCCCCGCTCGGCGGGCTCCTTGGTGCCGGATACCGGGGTGTCGAGATAGACGAGCCCCAGTCCGGCGGCCCGGTGCGCCAGGTCCGTGGTGACGTCGGCGCCGACCGTGGAGCTCTGCAGCCAGATCTGGCCGGGGCGCAGACCGGGGGTGGCCGCGGTGAGTGTCTCGGCGACGGACCGGCCGTCGTTCAGCGCGGTGAGGATGACATCGGCGCCGCGCACGGCTTCCTCGGCCGTGTCCGTGAGGGTGGCTCCGGCGGCGGCGAGTGGCCTGGCCCTGTCCTGGGTCCGGTTCCAGGCCCGGACCTGGAGGCCCGCCCGGAGAAGGCTGCGCGCCATGCCCGAGCCCATGATCCCGGTGCCGAGGACCGCGACGGTGGGCCGGCCGGGGACGGCGCCGGGCGAGGGTGCGGGAGCGGCTGTCATACGGGGTTCCTTCCGTCGGCCGCGTCCGGGGGAAGAGGGAGCGGCGGTGGGACTCAAGACTGCCGCAGCGCGCTCTCCAGTACGGCGCTGTGCACGGCCCTGGCGAGTCGCGCCCCCCAGAGCGAGCGCGGCCCCGCGAAGGGTTCTCCGGGGCGGCCGGCGGCGGGCTGCGGCGCCGCGACGCATACGGCGTCGGTGGGGGTTCCGGAGCAGTCGAGGCCGGCGTCCAGGAGTGCCTGGACCTTGGCCTCGGTGGCGGTCGCGACTGCGTTGACCAGGGCCGCGTCGGAGAGGGCGACGGGCAGGGTCACGACGATGTTGACCGTGCCGGGCCGCGGCGGGCCCGCGACGCCCTCGGCGGGGACGGCGGCCCATCCCCGTACACCGAGCCCCGCGGTGACGGTCGCGGTCACGTCCTCGTCGGCCGCCATGGTGCGGGCGGTGACGTCGGCGGCCGTCATCAGGCCTGCGCCGGGGCCGGTGAGTGCCTCGGCGGCGGCGATCTCGGCGAGATGACGGTCCGGGTCCATGCGGGGGTAGCCGCCCGGCACCTGGGCGTTGAGGATCCACTCCCGGGGTCCGATGCCGCCGCCGAGCACGGCGCTGCTGCACACCCGCCACCCGGGGCCGAGCCGCCAGACCAGGTGGTGGAGGCGGTGGCCGTCCTCTTGGCGGGCCAGCAGCTCGCCGCGCTGTTCCGGCAGGAGGCCGCGTACGGAATGGATGGTGCACCCCCGGTGGTACGGCAGGACGAGGTCGTCGACGGCCTGTCGATCATAGGGGCGCCCCCGGGGACCCCGTCACTCGATTGGCCTAACCTGGAAAGGGCCCCCGCAACGGCCGGGCGCAGGGCTGAGGCCCACGTGCCGGGCCCCTGGCGCCCCGCCCCCACCGGCCGGGAAGTTGCAGCGTCCATCCGGGTGAGGCGCGATGGAAGTCGGACGCGCCTTCCCTGCTGGACCCACCCACAGGACGCGCCCGGGCGAGGAGGAATCGGCCATGGGAGCCGCAGACGGTTTCACGGATTCCGCAGAGCTTGACGGTCTGAACGTCTACGACAGCGAGGGCGAGAAGGTCGGAAGCGTGGGGCGGGTGTACGTCGACGACGTCACGGGCAAGCCCGACTGGATCACGGTCAAGACCGGCATGTTCGGTATGAAGGAGAGCTTCGTACCGCTCGCCGGAGCCCGCCGTGTCGCCTCCGACCTGCACATCTCTCATCCGAAGGACAAGGTCAAGGACGCCCCGCGGGTGGACGCGGACGCCCATCTGTCCGTATCGGAGGAAGAGGAGCTCTACCGGCACTACGGCCTCACGAAGAGGTCGACCAGCAAGGCCGCCGGCTCGGGCATGGGTACCGGCACGGGTCCGGGCGCACCGACCGCGGCAGGCACCGGCACGATGGGCGCCGCTGGCGCCGCAGGCGCGGCGGGGACCACCCGTTCGGGCACCGGCAAGGCGACGACCGCCGGCACGACGGGCATGGCGGGAACCGGTACCGGCGCCGCCAGGCACCGCGACACGGCCGCGACGACGGGGCGTCCGCTCGTGGGCGCCGGGTCCGAACGGTCCGCGGCCGACCTCGGCCACAAGGACGAGATGATCCGCTCCGAGGAGCAGCTGCACGTCGGAACGGAGGAGTACGAGAGCGGAAAGGCCCGTCTGCACAAGTACGTGGTGACCGAGGAGGTCACCCGCACCGTGCCCGTCTCGCACGAAGAGGTCCGGGTCGTCCGCGAGCCTCTCCTGCCGGACGAGAAGTCCACCGGGCAGTCCAACATCGGCGAACAGGACGTCGAAGTCACCCTTCACGCGGAACGGGCCACCGTCCGCAAGGAGGCCGTCCCGGTCGAGCGCGTCCGCCTCGAAACCAACAAGGTCACCGAGCAGAAGGAAGTCTCCGCCGAGGTCCGCAAGGAGAAGATCGACTACGCGGACGGAAAGGACATGGGCAGCGGCAAGGACACGGGCGGCGAGTTCGGCCGGGGACGCCGCCGCTGACCCCCTGTACGCGACGGACCGACGTACACCGCAGGACAGGGGGCGGACCCGTGCCGTACGGGCCCGCCCCTTCGTCGCGTCCCGGCCGCCCTCCGGACGGTCAGACCCGGCCGAGCGCCGCCCGCAGTTCCGCCGCGTCCGGCGGATTCGCACCGGCCCGTGCCACGGTCACGGCGGCCGAGGCCGCCGCATGGCGCAGTACCTCGGTGACCGTGTCCGCGTCCATGGCACGCAGCCGCTCGCGGCCGTCGGCGCCGAGCAGCCCGAGCGCGGCGAGTGCGTGCAGCGTGCCCGACATGAAGGCGTCGCCCGCTCCGACCGTGTCGACGACCCGGACGGGCGGCGCGTCGACAACGGCCCGCCCGCCGGGGAGGACGGCCAGCGCGCCTTCGGCCCCGCGGGTGACGAGGACGAGGGCGGGCCCGGTGGCCTGCCAGCGTTCGGCGATCTTCTCCTGGTCCTCCCCCGGGTACAGCCACTCCAGGTCCTCGTCACTGGCCTTGACGACATCGCTGAGCGCGACACACCGTTCGACGTGGCGTACGGCCATGTCGTGATCGCCCATCAGTTCCGGGCGCACGTTCGGGTCGTAGCTGACGCTCGCCGTCGGCCGCGACGACTCGACGGCGGCCAGCACGGTGGCCGCGCCCGGCTCCATCACGGCGGCGATCGACCCGGTGTGGACGTGCTGGTACGGGAGGCCGGAGCCGTCCGGTGCCAGGGTCCAGGTGATCTCGAAGGTGTACGTCGCCCGTCCGCTGCCGTCCAGGGTCACGGCGGCGGACGGTGTGGGCGCGGTGGCGCCGTCGGTACGCACCCGTACCCCGGCGGCTGCCAGGTGGTCCCTGATCAGCCGGCCGTGGTCGTCGGGCCCCAGCTGGGTGAGCAGGGTGGCGTTCCGGCCGAGCCGGGCGAGTCCGTAGGCGACGTTGGCCGGGCTGCCCCCGGGATGGACCTGGTCGGCCGCACCGGGGAGCCTGACGATGTCGGCGACGCATTCGCCGATGACCAGCACGTCGAGTCTGTCGAGCATGGGGGTGGTTCTCCCTGGAGTGCGGTGACGTAGGTGTCCTGGTAGGCGGTGCCGCCTACCAGGACACCTTGCCCGCCCCCGCCGCGCGGGAAGCCGGTGTCCGTCGTGCCGATGACCGGCCGGCCGTGGCCGCCGAACCGCACCAGCGTGGTCGGTTCCAGGTCGCCGTACTCGGTGGCGGGCCGCTCAGGAGGCGGCCTCGTCCCCGTCCTCCCCGTACCGCCGCTCGAATTTGGCGACCTGCCCCTCGGTGTCGACCACCCGGGCCTTGCCCGTGAAGAACGGGTGGCTCTCGGCCGAGATCTCCACGTCGATCACGGGGTAGGTACTGCCGTCGTCCCAGTCGATCGTCTGCTCGCTCGACGCGGTGGACCTGGTCAGGAAGGCGTAACCGGCGGAACGGTCACGGAAGACCACGGGGCGGTACGAGGGGTGCTTGTCCTGCTGCATGCCTGCTCCTGGGGACGTACGGTATCGGCTCCGGCCAGCCTCGCGAACGGGAGCCGACCGCGCGATCGCACGCGTCCGTACGGGGGGTGGGCGGCTCAGCGCGCCAACGGGCCCGGAGAAACGGTGTCCGTGGCCGGACGGCTCTCCACCGCGTCAGCGGCGGGTGCGGTCCGGCGGGCCCACAGCAGGGCCCCGGCCAGCAGCGCGGCGGCCCCGAGCAGCCACGGCAGCGGTCCGGCGGACAGGGCGCCGACCACCAGCCCGGCCGCCGCGCCCACCAGTTGCAGGGACAGCGACTGCACGGAGAGGGCCGTGGCCCGGCCCGAGGCGCCGACCCGCCGGTGCAGCAGCTCGTTCTCGCTGGGCCCCGCCACTCCGAGCCCCAGATAGACCAGTCCGTATCCGCCGCAGGCCAGGGCGACGAAGAGCGCGCCGGACGAGCTCACGGTGGCGCCGAGCAGCAGGAGTCCGGTAGCGCCCGCACCGAGACCCGCCAGGACGGCACGCTCTCCGCTCCCGGCGAGCCGGGCGACGAGCGGCGCGAGATGGCTGCCCAGCGCGGAGCAGACGAATCCGGCCGAGGCGAGTCCGGCGAAGAGGACCGCACCGGACTCGGCGACGCCGGTCAGCGCGGCTGCGCGGCCGGGGGTGAGCAGTTCGATGGTGGCCAGTGCGGTGCCCGCCGCGCCCGCGCTCAGCAGGACTCTGCGGATCAGGGCGTCGCGGGCGCCGAGCCGCAGCCCTTCCGCGATCGTGGCCGGCACGCCGCGCAGCACACCGCGCAGGGTGGCCGGCGCTCTCGGCGGTTCCGGCAGGGCCATCAGGACGTAGAGCACGAAGACGATCTCGATGACCGCGCCCAGGAGCGCCGGGACGGAGAGCGGGAGGACGACGTCGGAGGTGTGCGCACGCAGCCCGGCGGCGAGGCCGGGGACGAGCCCCACCAGCCAGGGCAGGGCGCCGCCGAGGAGCGTCCCGGCCGCCAGCGCGGCGGAGGAGGCGGCACCGCCGCGCGCCAGGCCCGTACGGAGGTCGGCATCGGGTCCGGAGTGCGCCTGGACCGTGTCGACGTACCAGGCCTCGGCCGGTCCGCTGGACAGGGCGCGAGCGGCGCCCATCAGGCCCATGCCGAGGGTGAGCACCCAGGCCGCGGTGCCGAGGCCGAGGAGGGTGAGGGCGCCCAGGTTGAGAAGCCCCGCCGCGGCCAGCACGGTGCGGCGGCCGATGACGTCGGAGAGACCGCCGGTGGGGAGTTCGAGGGCGGCGGCGGTGAGGGAGTGCGCGGCGAAGAATCCGGCGACGGCGGCGAGGGACATGCCCCGCTCGGTGAAGAGGAGCACCTGCGGGGCGATGGTGAGCCCCAGCGGCAGCCAGAAGAGGAACGACACGGCGACGAAGCGACGGCGCGCGGTCCGCGCGTCGGGCAGGGCGGCCGGACGGGGTTTCCCGGCGGGGCCGGAGTTCTTCGCGGTCACGCGGCGCCCTCCGGGTCCGCGTCCGGTGCCCCGCCGGCGGGGGCAGGGCCGCCGCCGGCCAGGGGCAGACCTGCGGTGAGCAGGACGACGTGTTCGGCCCTCGGGTCCGACGCGTCGCGTGTCGTCAGCTCGGCGAGTTTGGTGTCGAGGGCGTCCCACAGCTCACGCAGGGACTCGGGCGTCAGCCGGGGCAGCAGGTCGCTCAGGTTCGACGGATCCTGCCACTCCGGGCCGAGGCGCCCGGTCTCCATGTCCGCCTCGTGCTGGGCGAGCGAACTCCGCAGGTGTTCGATCTGCCGGCGGCGCAGCACCCCCAGGGCGGCCCGGCTGCCGGGTGTGGCGTGCATCGCCTCGTTGCTCCATGAGGTGACGACGTGCACGGACTTCCAGCGGCGCTCCCGGCCGTCGCGGTGTTCCGCCTCGACGACGAAGGCGTACTTGGCGAGGACCCGCAGGTGGTAGCTGGTGGAGGCCGACGTCTCCCCCGTCCGGGCCGCCAGTTCGCTCGCGGTGGCCGGGCCGTGCTGCCGCAGCAGGCCGAGCAGCCGGATGCGCAGGGGGTGCGTCAGGGCCTTCAGGGCTGCCGCGTCCCGCTCGGGATCGAGTTCGCGGTGCTGCGCGTCACTGTCCATGGCGGCAGCGTAGAGCGCGAGCACCTCTTTCCCAAAGTGTTTTTGCAAAACTTATTGGGGAGAATCTGCGAGGCGGCCTTCCCGTCGGCTCAGCGCTCGCGCTCCGCCACCTCCAGGGCGTCCGCCACCAGGGTCAGGAAGCGGGCATGGGCCCGAGGGCTGCACAGGGGCTCCGGGTTCCACGGCACGGCGCGGGCGGACTCCCACATGGCCGGCGCGCCGCCTTCCGCCGTAAAGGCGTCGAGCGGGGTGGCGTGAGCCCTGACGTCCGCGAGGACGACATGGGGCCGCAACTGCGCCGCCCGGGCCCGGTCGACGGTGGACCAGCTGACACCCGGCCCCTCGGCGGGCTCCAGCAGGTTCACGCCGAGCTCGGCCAGCACCCGTAGTTCGGGCCACGTCCCGGGGCGGGCGAGGTGGACCTCGTCGCGGCCGGCCGGTGAGAGTGCGAGCACCCGGGGCCGGTCCCGGACGGCCGCGACCGCGCGCAGCCGTTCCGCCGCGGCGGCCGACTCCCTGTCGGCGGCCGGGGCGGGTCCACCGCCGAGCGAGCGGGCCAGTTCGGCGAACCGTTCACCGATCTCGGCGAAAGCGCGGGCCCGGCCCACGTCGATCACGACGACCGGCACCCGCTCCTCCAGGTGCTTGGCGGTCTCGGGAGCGAGCCCGTAGACCTGTCCGCCGCCGTAGGAGACGGCGACGACCAGGTCCGGTGCTCCACGCAGCAGCGTCTCGATGTCCAGGGTGCCGCCCGCACCCGCGTAGCCGACCGAGTCCAGCGGCAGGGCGCCGGCCTTCGCCCGGTCGGGCGAAGGGCCGTCGTGACCGGAGCCGAAGATCCCGTCGGGCCGTATGCCGTAGTCCCACAGGGTGGCTGCGGCCTGGATGTAGGCGAGTATCCGGGCCGGACGGCGCACGGCCGTCGACACCTGCCCCCGGTCGTCGGAAAACCGCCATGCACTCTGTTCCCTCACGTCGTACGCCCCTCTGCACCGGCCCCCCGGCCCTCGCCGGGCTCGCATCTGTACCTGCCCAGCCGCTTGCCGCCACACCCCTCGGGGAACGGCCCGGGCGGGATGGTCTCAACGAGCCGCCACCGCACGGGCGAAGACGCCGTCGACGGGAGCGTCACGTGTGAACTCCCGTGACATGACGTCCAGTTGACGCGCCGCATCGCGCTGACCGGCCTCGGTGCCAACTGGACTGAAACGACGGCAGGTTGACACGCGAATGGCCAGAGTGACGGATACCCGACGACCCGGTCGGCGGTCGGGGGAATTTCACTCGTTCCGCACCCGTGCACAAGCGCATCCCCGCACCACCTGTTAGATATGGATCACCCAGGGTGATCACCACGCATCGACCCCACCGTCCTCCCTCGCGCCCAGAAGGAACCCCGACATGCTCTCGACCACCCTCCGGGTCGCACTGACCGCGACCGTCGGAGCCGCACTCTGCGCCGCGTCCCCGTACAGCCCCGCGGCGAGCCGTGTCTCCACGGCCCCCGCACCGGCCCCCGCGCACATCGGCTGCCCCGTCATCGACGTGCTGGTGGCCTTTACACCGAAGGCCGCGGCCGAGGTCGGCGGGCGCCATCGGGTGGCCGTGTCCGCGCAGCAGATCGCCACCCGGATGAACCGCTCGCTGAAGCGGAGCGGGGTGTGCGGGTCGATCCGGATCGCGCACGCCTACACGGCCATGGGCTACGAGGGCTCGGAGGACTTCGCCCCGGCGCACCGACGACTCAAGGACAAGGACGATCCGACGCTGGGCGGGCCCGCGCACCAGCTGCGTGACCGGTTCGCGGCCGATCTCGTCGCCCTCATGGTGGACCGGGCGGAGAAGGGCGGTGGCATCGCGGACTACACCACGACGCTCAGCGAGGCCTCCAGTGAGATGGCCTATTCGGTCGCCGATGTCCAGGGAATCGGACTGGACTCGGTCAGTCACGAGATCGGGCACAACCTGGGCCTCGCCCACGACCGTACGACGATGGCCACCGATCCGGTTGGCGGGATGAGGGCGAGCGAGGACCGCCCGTACAACACGGGCTGGATCACCCCGGACCGCAAGTACTACACGATCATGGCGTACGCGTCCTCGTGCGGCGACTGCACCAGGGTCGGCCAGTTCTCCAACCCGCGCAGGAAGTGGCACGGTCAGCCCCTGGGCGACGCGTCCAACGACAGCGCACGCGCGCTCCGCGAGACGCTGCCCGTGGTAGCCCGGTACCGCGCCTCCCCCGGCCCGTTCGGCCGGTAGGGGCTCCGCCGCGCGGAATCAGTCGTTCACCGCGGTCAGCAGCACCACCGCGTCCTCCAGTGCGAGCAGCCCGTGCCGCTCCTGGGGGATCGGGTGCAGCGCTCCGGCGGCGAGTTCCACGTCGCCGGAGGCGGCGGTGAGGCGCACGGCACCACGGAGCACCTGGAGGGATGCGGCGGGCGGGGCGTTGTGTTCGTCGAGGGCCGATCCGCCGGTGAGGGCGATGACCGTCTGCCGCAGGATGTCCTCGTGCAGCAGGAGGTGGGCGCTTCGGCCGTGCGGGGAGGTACGGGCCAGGGCCAGGTGCTCGGCTGCGAGGGCGTTCAGATCGTCCATATTTCCACTGTGCCATGCGGCCGGGCCGCGCGTTCGGCTGCGCGGCCCGGCCCGGTGCGACCCGGCCGGTGCGTCCCGGCCGGGGGCAGGTCAGAGCCCTGCGGTGTACAGGAGCCGGTCGGGCGAGCCCGGGCTCAGTTGGGAGAGGACGCCTTCCGTGGACTGCTCGGCGAGCTGGTCGGCGACCTCCTGCGGTGTCGCGTCGGGGTTCTTCTCCTTGAGGAGTGCGGCTACGCCGGCCACGTGCGGGCTTGCCATCGAGGTGCCGTCGAGCGGCTGGAAGCCGCCGCCGAGTGCGGCGGAGACGATGCCCGCGCCCGGGGCGTACAGCTCGACGCACTCGCCCCAGTTGCTGAAGTCCGTCTGCCGGTCAGCGGAGTCCGAGGCCGCGACGGTGACCACGCCGTCCGCACCGGCCGGGGACACGTCGCAGGCGTCCTGGCTTTCGTTGCCGGCCGCGACGACGGGCAGGATGCCCCGGTCCCACAGCTCACCGACCGCGTCGTCGACCGCGGCGGACGAGGGGCCGCCGAGCGAGGCGTTGACCACGGCGGGCTGCTGGGCGTTCTGGGCGATCCAGTCGAACCCGGCGAGGATCGCGGCCCACGTGCCCCTGCCCTGGCAGTCGAGCACCCGCACCGTGACGAGCGAGGCGGAGCGGGCCACGCCCACCGTCGCACCGCCGACCGTGCCGGCCACATGCGTGCCGTGCCCGTTGCAGTCCTGGCCCTGACGCCCGTCGCCTACGGCGTCGAACCCGAGAGTGGCCCGCCCGCCGAACTCAGGGTGTGCCGAGTCGATCCCGGTGTCGACGACGTAGGCCGTCACCCCCTTGCCCGTTCCGGTCGCGCTGTAGGCACCGTCGAGCGGCAGCTCCTGCTGGTCGATCCGGTCCTGACCCCAACTGCCGGGCACCGCCCGGGAGACGCCGGACGGTGTCCGGGCAGCCGGCGGGCCGGCGGTGACTTCGCCGTTCTCCTCGACGGACTCGACGCCCGGCACGGCGCGCACCGCGGCCAGCTGCGCGGGGCTCAGGACGGCCGCGAAGCCGTTCATGACGCTCTGGTAGGTGAACATCGAGCGGAGACCGAACTGTTGCTGGACGGAGGCCGGCGCCAGGCCGGGAGCGAGCCGGACGATGTACTCGCCGGCTACGGCACGGTCGGACTGTCGAACCGGAGCGGCGTCGCGTCCGGTGTCGGCCGTGGCCGGGGTGGAACCGATCAGGGGAATGACCAGCAGCAGAGCCGCTGGCGCCCAGGGGGCGCGCAGGCGCATGAGTTCTCCTCGGAGTCGAAGTGGGGGGAGGGTGGTGCGGCGACCGCCCGGGCACCGTGCGGGACGGGACGGGGCAGAACGGATCAGCCGGTGAGCACCGGGCTGGGAATCAGTGACAGGTCCGCGAGGCCGGTGGTGGCCGCGTCCGCCACACCCGCGCCCACCCACCGCCCCAGCGCCGTCTCGGCGGTGATGCCGGGGCCGAAGCCCGCGATGAGCCCCTGCCCGAACTCCGGCACACCCCCTTCGTCGAACAGCCGGGCCAGGGCGTCGAAGACCACGGAGCTGGCGATATTTCCGCGCTCGGTGAGCGTCGCCCGACTGAAGCGGAACATCTTCGGGGGGAGTTCCAGGTAGTGGCAGAGGTCGTCGAGGATGCGTGGCCCGCCCGCGTGCACGATGAAGAAGTCCATGGCAGGTACGGTCCAGCCGTGCGCGTCGACCAGGCGCTTGAGCACGGGGGCCAGCATTTCCATGGTGCCGGGCACACGCTTGTCGAGCAGGAAGTGGAAGCCGGTCTCGCGCACCGCGTAGGAGATCCAGTCCTCCGTGCCCGGCACCAGGTGGGAGCTGTTGCGCTCCAGGCGCATCCCGGCGCCGCCCTGCCCTCGTACGACGGCCGAGGAAATGGCGTCTCCGAAGAGGCCGTTGGAGAGCAGTGAGCCGACTCCGATGTCGGTCGGCTGGTAGCAGAGCGAACAGAACTCGCAGGACACGATGAGGACGTTGGCGTCCGGGTAGGCCGTGCAGAAGTCGTGGGCCCGGTTGATCGCCGCGCCGCCCCCGGCGCAGCCGAGCTGCGCGATCGGGAGCTGCCGCGTCTCGGGGCGGAAGCCCATCGTGTTGATCAGCCATGCCGTGAGCGAGGGCATCATGAAGCCCGTGCAGGACACATAGACGAGCATGTCGATCTCGGCCGGCTCGACCTCGGCGTGGGCCAGGGCCCGGCGTACGACGTCCGGTACCCGGTTCTTCGCCTCGGACTCGTACAGCCGGTTGCGCGCCTCGAACCCGGGGTGGCGCAGCGTGTCCTCGATCGGCTGGACGATGTGCCGGGTCCGGACACCTGTGTTCTGAATGAGCCTCAGCACCAGCTCGCGCTGGGGGTGGCCCACATGGGTCTCCCGGGCCAGGTCCAGGGTCTGCTGCATCGTGATGACGTTGTCGGGCACAGCGATGGCCGGTCGGCACAGGGTCGCCATGGACTCTCCTCGTATTCGTAAGCGGAGGCTCTCGTCACCAGGTGACGGGCAGTGCGAGGGGGTGACGCCAGATGGACGTGGTGTTCCACCGGATCTCCTCCGGCGCGACATCGAGGCGCAGGGCCGGGAAGCGTGCGAGCAGCGAGGAGAGAGCCACCTCCAGCTCCATCGTGGCCAGCGGCGCACCGAGACAGTGGTGCGCGCCCCAGCCGAAGGTCATATGGGGGATGGAGGGCCTGTCCGGGTCCAGCTCGTCCGGACGTTCGAACTTCCGCCCGTCCCGGTTGGCGGTGAGGTAGGAGACGTGGACGACGTCGCCTGCCCTGATGGTGACGCCGCCGAGCTCGACGTCCTCGGTGGCGATACGCGGGATGCCGACGCCCTTGCGGAAGGGGATGTACCGCAGCAGTTCCTCGATCGTGCGGGGCAGCCGGTCGGGGGCGGCCCGCAGGGGCTCCAGGAGCGTCGGCCGGGTGAGCAGTGTGTAGGCGATATTGCCGAGCTGGTACGTCGTCGTGTCCTGACCCGTGATGAGCAGCACCATCGCCATGACGGCCAGTTCCTGGTCGTCGAGGAGTTCCGCGCCGTCCCGGGCCGTGGCCAGCGTGCTGATCAGGTCCTCGCCGGGCGAGCGGCGCCGCTCGCCCGTCAGTTCCGTGAAGTAGGCGCGCAGTTCGGCCTTGGCGCGGACGGCGTTCTCACGGCCCGCGGCGCCCATGTCCATCATGGTGAGGGCGTGGCCACGCAGCCAGGGGCGGTCCGCCCCGGGGATGCCGAGCGCCTCGCAGATGGTGATCAGCGGAAGCGGCGCGGAGACGCACGCCACGAAGTCGGACGGGGTGCCACCCTTCTCCATCTCGTCCAGGAGCTCGTCGACGATGCCCTGGGTCCGGGCGCGCATGTGGTCCACCCGGCGGGGGGTGAAGCTCTTCGCCACCAGACTGCGCAGCCGGCTGCTGGCCGGCGGGTCCATCAGGTTGATGGATTCGGCCTGCACGATGGGCTCCGGGGTCATGCGCGGGAAGTCCCGGCCGACTACGGCGCCGCGGCTGAAGCGCCGGTCGGTGGTGACGGTGCGGACATCCTCGTACCGGGTGACGAGCCACGCCTCGCCCTCGCCGTACGCCATCCGGATGCGCGACACGGGCTCTTCGCTGAGCAACTCCCTGAGTTGAGGGTCGAAATCGAGCTGCTGCGCGTAATCGAAGGGGCAGCTGCGCACAGCTTCCGTGTTCTCCACCGAGGTTCTCCCAATGACCGGTCAGGGACGACCTCCCGTGTGTCCCCCGTCACCCAGAGAAACATGCACTCACCCTCCGTAATCATTCGATCAGAGGGTGATCATCCACCGCGGCAGTCCGGCCAGAAGCGGCCGGGTGGTGGACACCGGCCAGGCGCTCGTACGTCAGGTGCCGAGCAGCTCCGGGTTCTCGGCCAGGGACGCGAGGTGGCCCGCCGGGTCGGCGATCAGCCTGCGGGCGGTGAGGTCGAGCATGCCTCCCACGCCGGTGATCTCGGCGGCGACCGTGCCGTCCTCCTTGATGATCTGCTGCGCGATCCGGAAGGTCTTCCCCGCCCCATAGACGAAAGCGCAGGTCACCCGCACCTTGTCGCCGCCGCGCAGCTCACTGGCGTACTTCACCGTCACCTCCAGCGCCACCGGGCCCACACCGCTCGCCAGCAGCTTCTCCTGCGGCACGCCGGCGGCACGCAGCAGCTCCCACCGCGCGTGCTCGGCGTACTGGAGGTAGACGGCCTGGTTCAGGTGTCCCTGGGTGTCGAGTTCGTAGCCACGCACTGTCACGTCAACAAAGAAGGTCATGAACGCCGCAACACGGACGGACATTCCGGCATTCCTGCACGGGCTCCCCCACTCGGCACTGTCGCGGCGCCAGAACCCTTTACGGAGCCGTCACGCGCGGGTAACTTCCAGACCGCAAAACATTGCAGCAACATTCTGACAGCCTTTGCTGTCGGGAGGCATTGCTCGCCCGGACCCGAGGCGCGTCAGGTTCTCCGGCGGGACACCCGCGGCTGCTCACGGAGCAGCCGCGCTGTCGGCAGCCGCGGTCGACCCGCCCGCGGCACTCCCCCTGGAGACATCGATGAAACGCATCCCTCACCGGCTGCTGAGACGCCCCCTCGCGGCAGCCACGGCAGCCGCCGGGCTGCTGGGGCTCCTTACCGCGCTTCCCCGGACCGTGGACCCCGCTCCCCCCGTGCCCGTCGCCGCCGCGGAGTCCACGGCGACCATCTTCTACTACACCGGGACCAGGAACTGGACGGCGTACCACCTTCATTACGCACCGGACGGCGGGTCCTGGACCACCGTGCCCGGCGTACGGATGGAGGCGGCGTGCACGGACTGGGTGAAGCAGACCGTCCCGCTGGGCAGCGCGGCGGGGCTGGCCGCGACCTTCAACAACGGCTCGGGGGTCTGGGACAACAACGGCGGGAGGAACTACGCGCTGGGCACCGGGAACATCACGGTGAAGGACGGCGTGATCGCCCACAGCGACCCGTGTGCGGACACGGACTCCGGCCCCACGCCCGGTCCGGGCGAGGGGAACACCGCCTCCGTCTACTACTCGACGGCCACGGTCGGCTGGACCACCACCAACCTGCACTACCAGCCGGCGGGCGGCGCGTGGACCGCCGTCCCCGGCGTGGGCATGGAGGCGGCCTGCGCCGGCTGGGTGAAGCGCTCGGTGGACCTCGGGGCGGCCACCGGGATGCAGGCCGCCTTCAACAACGGCAACGGTGTGTGGGACAACAACAACGGCGGCAACTACGCCCTCTCCGCGGGCCTGACCACGGTGAAGGACCGGCTGGTCACGGCCGGAGCCAAGGACCCGTGCGCAGCCGAGGTGCCGGACACCGAGGCCCCGTCCGCCCCGTCGAAGGTGCGGGCCGACGCCGACGGGGTGTCGGTCGTGCTGTCGTGGGAACCGTCCACCGACGACCACGCGGTGACCAGGTACCAGGTGACGCGGACCGGCGGCACCAAGGGCTCCGTGGTCACCGACGTCGGCTCCACCGTCCACTCGGACACCGGCCTGGAGGAGCGGACCGCCTACACCTACACCGTCAGGGCCGTCGACGCGGCGGGGAACCTGTCGGCGGCCTCCGCCCCTGCCATCGCGACCACGGGCGAGAAACCCACGACGCCCGCCTCCGGCACACCGCTGGGCACCGACCCCCGCAAGGACCCCGTCTACTTCGTGCTCACCGCGCGCTTCAACGACGGTGACGGCGCCAACAACCGGGGCGGCAGCCAGCACACGAAGTCGGGCAACGCGGCCAACGACGACCCGATGTTCCGCGGCGACTTCAAGGGCCTCGTCGACAAGCTCGACTACATCAAGGGCCTCGGGATGTCGGCGGTCTGGATCACCCCGGTGGTGCTCAACCGGTCCGACTACGACTACCACGGCTACCACGGGTACGACTTCTACGAGGTCGACTCCCGGCTGGAGTCGGCCGGTGCCTCGTACCAGGACCTCATCAACGCCGCCCACGCCAAGGGCATGAAGATCTACCAGGACGTCGTCTACAACCACTCCTCGCGCTGGGGCGCCAAGGGCCTGTTCACCCCGAAGGCCTACGGAGTGCGGGACACCCAGTGGAGCTGGTACTACGACGAGAGGAACGAGGGCTTCGAGTACGACGGCCTGACCGTCGAGTCCAAGTCCGGGAAGTCGTATTACAACGGCGACCTGTGGTCCACCGCGGAGCCGTCCGGCAACACCTGTGTGAACTGGGGCAAGCCCACCCAGTACACCTCGCCCGAGGGCTACCGCATCTACAACTGCCAGTGGCCGAACCCGACATCGGGCATGTTCCCGAAGGCGTACTACCACACCTGCTGGATCGGGAACTGGGAGGGCGAGGACTCACGCAGCTGCTGGCTCCACGACGACCTGGCCGACTTCAACACCGAGAGCGCTCCCGTCCAGAACTACCTGATCGGCGCGTACAACAAGTACATCGACATGGGGGTCGACGGCTTCCGGGTCGATACGGCCGTACACATCCCGCGCACCACCTGGAACCGGCGTTTCCTGCCCGCGATCCAGGAGCGCGTCGCCTCACGCTTCGGTGCCGGGGCCGCGAAGAACTTCTTCGTGTTCGGTGAGGTGGCCGCCTTCGTCAACGACAAGTGGAACCGCGGCTCGGTCAACCACTCCGCCCAGTTCTACACCTGGAAGGAGCGCAAGGAGTACAGCGCGGACGACGAGAAGGCCGCGCTGGAGATGTACGACTACGAGCAGCAGCGGGGCACGGGTTCCCAGCCGGTCTCGAACAACGCCTTCCTGAACGGCAACACGTACCACGTACCGGATCACAGCGAGTTCTCCGGGATGAACGTCATCGACATGCGCATGCACATGAACTTCGGTGACGCGAACAACGCCTACAACAACGGCAAGGACTCCGACGACAGTTACAACGACGCCACGTACAACGTCGTCTACGTCGACAGTCACGACTACGGTCCCAACAAGAGCAGCGAACGCTACGCGGGCGGTACGGACGCCTGGGCGGAGAACATGTCCCTGATGTGGACGTTCCGCGGCATCCCGACGCTCTACTACGGCTCCGAGATCGAGTTCCAGGCCGGCAAGAAGATCGACTGTGGCCCGGGCTGTCCGCTGGCGACCACGGGCCGCGCCTACTTCGGCGCCCATCTCGCGGGCACTGTGGAAGTGTCGGACTTCGGCAAGGTCACCTCGGCGACCGGGGCGGTCGCCACCACGCTCGACAAGCCGCTGGCCAGACACGTGCGGCGGCTCAACGAGATCCGTCGCGCGGTGCCCGCCCTCCAGATGGGCCAGTACTCCACGGAGGGCATCACCGGCTCGATGGCGTACAAGCGCCGCTACACCGACGCGGCCAGCGGCACCGACAGCTTCGCGCTGGTGACGGTCAGCGGGGCGGCCACCTACACGGGCGTCCCGAACGGCACCTACAAGGACGCCGTCACCGGGGACACGCGGGTGGTGACGGGTGGCACGCTCGCGGTGCCCGCCCCCGGCAAGGGGAATCTCCGGGTGTACGTCCTCGACCTCGGCGGGAAGAACGCCGCGCCGGGCCGGATCGGAACCGCCGGTCCCTATCTGAAGTAGCGGACGGAGCAGACGCGCCGGGGCGTGCCCGTACGGGCACGCCCCAGGCCGCCGGGCTCCCTCCGTCGGTGGGGGGCGGGAGTGCTGGGAGAGCACCTCGGTGCTGCTGCAGGAGGTGCCCCCCGTACG
>NZ_JBWKLF010000013.1:36165-112777 GCF_056430475.1 Streptomyces sp. NPDC045968
CCTTTCCTCACCCGAGCGAAAAAAACCCCCCCCCAGACCATAACAAACACCCCCCCCCCAGAAAAACAGAAAACAAAAAAACCCCCCCCCCCCCCCCCCCCCCCCCCCCCCCCCCCCAGGCCGCCGGGCTCCTCAGGGATGTGCGGGACGGAGGTGCGGGAAGCGCCATTCGGTGCGGCTGCGGAGGGTGCCACCGGGCCGCAGCACGGTACTGGGATGGTCCGGGCGATTGGGCGAGTCCGGCAGGTGCTGCGTCTCCAGGCAGACCGAGCCGTGCCGCTCGTGGCCGCGGCCCGTCGCGTCGGTGAACGCACCGTCCAGCTGATTGGCGGTGTAGACCTGGATGCCGGGCTCCGTCGTCCACACCTCCATGGCCCGCGTCGCGCCGGGGGCGGTGAGCAGGGCCGCCCTGCGCAGGCCGCCGGTCCGCGCCGTGCCGGGATCGCGGAGGATCCAGCAGTGGTCGAAGCCGCCGGCCAGGCGGAGTTGACCGTCCTCGTGGCCCAGCCGGTCGCCCAGGGTGTGCGGTGCGGTCAGATCGAACGGGGTGTCGCGGACGTCGGCCGGAGGGCCCTGCGGAATGCCGTCCGCGTCCACCGGGAGGTAGTGGTCCGCGTCCACCTCCAGGGTGTGCCCGAGGAGGTCGCCCTCGCCGGTCAGCTCGAAGTAGGCGTGGTTGGTGAGGTTGACGACGGTCGGGCGGTCGGTGGTCGCGGTGTACTCGGCGGCGAGCGTGCCCGCGCTGTCGAGGCTGTACGTCACAGCGACGTCCAGCGCTCCGGGGAATCCCATGTCGCCGTCGGGGCTGTGCAGGGTGAGCGTGAGTGCCACGGTCTCGTCGGTGCGGTGGGCGGTGGCCTCCCACACCTTGGTGTGGAAGCCGTCGGGGCCCCCGTGCAGGGCGTGGCCGCGGTCGTTGGCGGGGATGTGGTGGGTGGCGCCGTCCAGGGTGAACCTGCCGTGCGCGATGCGGTTCGCGTAACGGCCCACGACCGCACCGAAGTAGGGATTCCTGCCGGTGTAGTCGTCGAGCGTGGCGAGCGACCGGACGACCGAGGCCTCGTCGCCCTTGGTGTCCGGCACGGTGAGGCTGTGCAGGACGCCGCCGTACGTGAGGACTCCGGCCCGCACCCCCGTACCGGAGTCGAGGGTCCACAGGTCGACGTCCGTCTGCCCGTGGGCGCGGCCGAACGGTGTGCGGTACGCGGTGGGGCGCGGCATCAGCGCACCTCGGTGACGGGGCCGGGGGCGGTCGATTCACGGACCACGAGCCGGTATCCGGGGCGGGGCCGCCGTGGTTCGGCGACCGGACTGCCCGAGAGCCGTTCGACGAGACTGTCGACCGCGAGCCGGGCGATGGCCTCCTTGTCCGGGGCGATGGTGGTGAGTGTCGTGGCTCCGTACCGGCTCTCCTCGATGTCGTCGAAGCCGACGACGGCGATGTCCTGCGGGATGCGCAGCCCTCGTTCGGTGAGGGTCCGCATCGCTCCGATGGCGATGAGGTCGTTGTAGGCGAACACCGCGTCGGGCCGCTCCCCGCGGTCGAGGAGGGAGGCCATGGCCGCGGCTCCGTCCGCACGGCCGTAGCCGTCGGTGACGACGACGAGGGACTCGTCGGGCTCGATGCCCGCGGCGGCCAGCTCCTCGCGCCAGCCGCGCAGCCGCAGATGGGCGGGCTGGCGTTCGCGGCCGGTGCGCGAGCCGAGGAAGGCGACGCGGTGGCGGCCGCTGTCGAGGAGGTGCCGTACGGCGGCGCGGGACGCGGCCACGTTGTCGATGGCGATGTGGTCGTACGGCGCCTCGTACTCCCGCTCGCCCAGCAGGACCAGGGGTGCCGTCTCCGTACGCGCCATGAGGTCCTCGGTCTCCAGGTGGATGGGGCTGAGGATCAGCCCGTCGATCACATGGGACCGGAAACCCTGGCTGACCAGGAGCTCCTTCTCCCGGAGGCCGGCGGTGTGGTCGACCAGGACGGTGTAGTCGTGCCGCGCCGCCGCGTCGACGACCGCCCCGGCCAGCTCGGCGAAGTACGGGTTGCCGAACTCGGGTACGGCGAGGGCGATGATGCCGGTACGGCCCTTGCGCAGATGGCGCGCGGTGAGATTCGGCCGGTACCCCAGCTCGTCGATCGCCTGCTGCACCTTGGCCCGCATCTTGGGTGTGACGTGCTGATAGTTGTTCACCACGTTCGACACGGTCTTGATGGACACGCCCGCCCGTTGCGCAACGTCCTTGAGGCTGACGCCCACGGCACTCCTTGGCTTGGATTGGTTCTGTTCGGCCCGGCCGGCTCAGGTGGTTCGTCGACCGCGCGCGAGATAGCGCTGGGCCACCACGACAACGATAAGGAAGCCGCCGCTGACCACCGACTGGTACGAGGAGTTGAGCGAGCCGATCTGGTTGATCAGGTTCTGGATGACGGCGAGCAGCAGGACACCCCAGAGGGTGCCGCTGATCGATCCGGCGCCTCCGACGAGGAGCGTCCCGCCGATGACGACGGCGGAGATCGCGTCGAGTTCCATGCCGACGCCGACGATGGTGACGCCGGAGGACAGCCTGGCCGCGTTGAGCGCCCCGGCGAGTCCGGCGAGCAGCCCGCTGAGCGTGTAGACGAGGATCTTGGTCCGGGCGACGGGGAGCCCCATCAGGGTGGCGGCGTCACCGCTCCCGCCGACGGCGAACAGCGTCTGGCCGAACGAGGTGCGCTGAAGCAGCAGTCCGCCCGCCCCGAACAGGACCAGGGCGATCAGGATCGGATGGCCGAAGCCCCAGACACTGCCCTGGCCGAGTTCCGCGAAGGCGGACTCCTTGGGCACGAGGTAGGTGGTGGCGCCCTCGTCGGTGAGGGCGAGAAGGACGCCGCGGGCCGCGAGCAGGGTGGCGAGCGTGACGATGAAGGGCGCCATGCCGGCCCGGGCGATCAGCAGCCCGTTGAGCAGTCCGATCGCGCCACAGGCCACAAGCGGTACGAGCAGCGCGGGCAGGATGCCCCACTGCGAGGCCCAGGCGGCGAGGACCCCGCCGAGGGCGAAGACGGAACCCACCGACAGGTCGATGCCGCCCGTGATGATGACCATGGTCATGCCGAGCGCCACCACGGCGAGGAACGACGCCTGTACGGTCACCCCCCGGGCGTTGTCCAGGGTGGCGAACGTCGGGTAGACGAACGAGGCCACGAGCACGACGGTCAGCAGGACCGCCAGCACACCCTGGCGCTGGACGAGTCCGGCGAGGCGCTGCGCGGACCCTTCCCGGGGGCCTCGGGCGGGGCGGTGGTCGTCGTTGCCGGGCGCCGGGGACTTCCGCGGGGCGGGGACGCGGGCCAGGGGGGCGGGTGTGGTTTCGTTCATCGGGACCGACGCTCCCGGGCGACGTAGACGGCGGCGATGATGATGGCCGCCTGGGCGATCTGTGCGGTGGAGTCGGGCAGGTCGTGCTTGACGAGGGTGGCCCGCAGCAGCTGCATGAGGAGGGCGCCCGCGACGGTGCCGAGCACCCGGATGGAGCCGCCGTTGAGGGGGGTGCCGCCGACCACGACTGCGGTGATGGCGGAGAGTTCCATGAGGGTGCCGAGCGAGGACGGGTCGCTGGCGGTGAGCCTGGCCGTGGCGAGGATGCCGGCGAGCGCGGCGAGCGCTCCGCAGAGCACGTACACGCCGACGAGGACCCGTTTGACGGGCAGTCCGGCGAGGGCCGCGGCCGGCCTGTTGCCCCCTACGGCGACGATCTGACGGCCGAAGGTGGTGCGTTGCACGAGGAACGCCACGGCAACGGCCAGCACTCCGGCGATGAGTACGACCAGCGGAACGCCCAGGAACGAACCGGTCCCGAGCGAGAGCAGATCCGGGTTGACGATCTGCTTGAGCTGTCCGTCGGCCATGACGAGGGCCAGTCCCCGGCCGCCGACGAACAGGGCGAGGGTGGCGACGATGGGCTGCAGTCCGATGAGGGAGACCAGGGTCCCGTTGACGGCTCCGACGACCGCTCCCGCGAGCAGCGCGACGAGGAGGGCGGGCACGAGCCCGTATCCGAGGTAGAGCGGGAGGAGGGCGGTGGCCAGTGCCATGGTGGAGCCGACGGACAGGTCGACCCCCTCGGTGCCGATGACGAGGGCCATGCCCAGGGCGACGATGACGATGGGGGCGACCTGGACGAGCTGGGTACGCAGGTTGTCGGCGGTCATGAAGTGCTCGGTGAACAGTGCGTTGAACAGGAGCACCACCGCCACGGCGGCGTACACGCCGTACTCCTGGTACCAGGCTGGGTCGCGCAGTCGTGCCAGGGGCCGGGCGGGTGGAGCGAGCGTGGCCTGGGTCATCGGGGGTCCTCCTGAGCGGCAGGGGCCTTCTCCTCGGGCACCGGTGTGTGATCGGCGAGGACTTCGAGCAGCCGGCCCTCGGCCACCTCGTCGCCCGCCAGTTCGCCCGCGACGGTGCCGCCGCGCAGGACGACGACGCGGTCGGCGCCCTCGATGAGTTCCTCGATGTCGGAGGAGATGAGGAGGACGGCCAGGCCCTCGCGGGCGAGTTCGTCGATGAGGCTCTGGACTTCGGCCTTCGCGCCGACGTCGATTCCGCGGGTGGGTTCGTCGAGCAGCAGGACCTTGGGTTCGAGACAGAGCCAGCGGGCCAGGAGCACCTTCTGCTGGTTGCCGCCGGAGAGTTCGCCGACCTTCTGCTCGGGACTCGACGCCTTGATCCTCAGGCGCTTCATGAACAGGTCGACGATGCGGTCCTGCTTGGCGCGGGAGACGACCCCGGCCCGGGAGAGCCGGGGCATGGCCGCCAGCACGATGTTCTCGCGCACGGAGAGGCCCGGGACGATGCCCTCGGCCTTGCGGTCCTCGGGCAGCAGGCTGATGCCGGCGCGGATGGCCGCGGCCGGGGTCGGGCGGCGCAGGGGACGGCCGTCGACGGTGAGTTCTCCCGCGTCCACACGCAGGGCGCCTGCCAGCGCCTTCGCCGTCTCGCTGCGGCCGGAGCCGAGGAGACCGCCGAGGCCGAGCACCTCGCCCGCGTACAACGACAGCGACACGTCGTCGAGTTGGTGGCGTACGGAGAGACCGGTCGCGGTGAGCACGGGTGTGCGGGAGGCGTCGTGGCCGCCGGCGGCGAAGCTGGTGAGGCCGGACCGGCGGACCTCGGCCAGGTCCCGGCCGAGCATCATCGAGACCAGCTGCATACGGTCGAGGCCGGCCAGGTCGCCGGTGTGGATGTGGCGGCCGTCGCGCAGGACGGTGACGCGGTCGCAGATCCGGTAGAGCTCGTCCATGCGGTGGCTGACGTAGAGGACGGCGATGCCCCGGTCGCGCAGGTCTCCGATGACCCGGAACAGGGTTTCCACCTCGCGCGGTTCGAGCGAGGACGTGGGTTCGTCCATGATGACGACCCGGGCGTCGACGGACACGGCGCGGGCCAGGGCGACCATCTGCTGGGTGCCGATTCCGAGCGTGTGCAGGGGCTTTCGGGGATCGACGCGGACGCCGAAGCCGTCGAGCAGCCCGGCGGCCTCGCGGTGCATACGGGCGAAGTCGATGAGCCCCAGGCGGTTCTTGGGCTCCCGGCCGAGGAAGATGTTGCGCGCCACGCTCATCAGCGGGACGAGGTTCACCTCCTGGTAGATCGTGGAGATGCCTGCCTGCTGTGCCTCGAAGGGCCTGGCGAAGCGCACCGGGCGGTCCGACAGCCGTAGCTCGCCCTCGTCCGGCCGGTAGACGCCGGTCAGCACCTTGATGAGGGTGGATTTGCCGGCGCCGTTCTCCCCCACCAGTGCGTGGGTCTCGCCTGCGCGCAGGGCGAAGGAGACCTGGTCGAGGGCGACGACGCCCGGGAACCGCTTGCTCACCGCGCGCGCTTCGAGGACGGCGGGGCCCGAGGGCGGGGCGGGTGCCTCCGGTGTCCGGGGTTCTGCTTCGGGTGGTGCCATGGGTCGTGGCCTTCCGCTGTTCCGTTCCAGGGCTGGGCGCGGGCCCACCACCGCCGTGACCGGTGAGGACCACGGCGGCGGTGTTCCGGAGGGGTTCGGTGCGGGTCAGTACGCTCCGCCGAGCGAGGCCTTGGCGTTGGCCTCGTCGTACGCCCGGTCGGAGATGATGACGTTCTCGGGGATCTCCTCGCCCGCGTAGAACTTCTGGGCGGTGGCGAAGGCGAGCGGGCCGAACCGCGGGTTCGACTCGATGACGGCGTTGTACTCGCCGTTGACGAGGGCCTGGACGGCGTTGCGGGTGCCGTCGATGGAGACGATCTTGACGTCCTTGCCGGGCTTCTTGCCCGCGGCCTTCAGGGCGGTGACGGCCCCGAGGCCCATCTCGTCGTTCTCGGCGTAGACGGCGGTGATGTCGGGCTTGGACTGGATGAGCTGTTCCATGACCTGCTGGCCCTTGTCGCGGGCGAACTCGCCGGTCTGCTGGGCGACGATCTCGATGCCCGGTGCCTTCGCCGCGATCTGGTCGACGAAGCCCTTGGTGCGGTCGGTGGTGACGTTGTTCCCGGAGGCTCCGAGGAGGATGGCGACCTTGGCCTTGCCTCCGGTCGCCGTGATCATCGCGTCGGCGGCGCGCTTGCCCTGCTCGACGAAGTCGGAGCCGAGGAAGGCGACATAGTCCTTGCAGGCGGTGGAGTTGACCTTGCGGTCGATGGTGAGGACGGGCACCTTCTTGGCCGCGGCCGCCTTGAGGGCGGGCTCCAGACCGTCGGAGTTCAGCGGGGCCACGATGAGGAACTGGGCACCCTGCGACAGCATGTCCTGGATGTCGCTGATCTGCTTGGACAGCTGCGACTGCGCGTTGGTGGTGAGCAGCTTCTTGACACCGATCTTCCTGGCCTCGTCCTTGATGGACCGGGTCTCGGCGATACGGAACGGGTTGGCTTCCTTCTCCGACTGGGAGAAGCCGACCACGGCGTTCTTCAGGTCCAGCTTCGGCCCGCCGTAGGTCTGGAGCGAGCAGCCGGCTCCGGAGGTTCCTTCGGGGGTCTTGGCCGCCTGGGCCCCCTGACCGCTGTCACCACCCGCGTTGTCGGAGGTTTCCGACTTGGCGCAGCCGGAGGCGGCCAGCATGGCGGTGGCGGCGAGCAGGCAGGCCGCGGCGAGGGTACGGGATCGGCGCTGGATCATCATGCGCGGAACGCTCCTTGGCGGGATGACGGCACACCGGTCGGCGTGCGGTCGGGGCATGGCTGGACGGTCGGGGCATGGCTGGACGAGAGGTCAGCCGCTGGGCGGCTGAGGTCACCGCATGTCTCACGACCCCGCTTCGCACGGCGACAACGACGGTCGTGAGAGCCTGCGAAGCCTGTCGGCGGCTCGGTTTACAACGTTATATATGTGCTGCCGCGCGGGCGGCAAGAGCGTGGCCGGTGCGTTTCCAAAATGTGTCGGGCCGCCCGGGCAGAGGCCAACCCACGTTCGGACAGCGGGCGTTGCCGCACGACCCCGCCCGGCGCGTGCGGGGGCGCGGCGGCCCGGCGGCGGATCTTCGCCGCCGGGCCTCACCTCGGTACGAACGCGGCCGCTACGGCTTCTCGCCGTCGTGGAGCGCGCTCACCTCCTGGGCGGTGAGCGCCGTGTCGTACACCCGGACCTGGTCGACGGCGCCCTTCCAGAAGTCGACGTTCTGACCGGCGTACCTGGCACGGCCCACGGAGAGCGGGCCGGTGCTGACATCGGCGGGTCCGGCCGCGGCGGTGGCCGCGAGTTCCCCGTCGACGTACAGCTTGATCTCGTCACCGTCGCGCACGCCCACCAGGTGGTACCAGCGCCCCGTGTCCGGCGTCATCTCCACCCGGGCGCGGTGGCCGCCGGGCGTGCTGAACGCGAACGCGCCTTGGCCGTACTGGAGATAGAACGGATTCTCCGTGCGCCTGCCGTCCTGACTGACCACGGTCGCGTAGTTGCCCGGGAGCGCGTCGGCCGACGCCCAGGCCGACACGGTATAGGCGCCGGTGGTGTCGACGACCGGGCCCGCGGTCTGCGCGTACTGCCCCACGCCGTCGAACCTCAGCCCCGAACCCCGCACACCCGCAGTCCACGACGTGCCCTGCGTGAGCGTGAGCGGGACACGGTTGGGGCCGCTGTCGGCCGCCGTGGTGCCCTGGTTCTCGTCGAGCGACCAGCTCGCCCCGCCCTTCAGCGCGTCGCGGTCACCCGCGGCCGCGCCGGCCGCGACGACCTGCTGGTTGATCTCTCGCACCCGGCGGGGGTCGACCTTGATCTCGCGGCGGTCGTAGGTCCACATTCCGTTGAGCTCGTTCTCCAGGTCACTGACCTGGGTGTAGACGGAGCCGGACAGTTCGGCGTTGGCCGCCGCCAGGTAGTACGTACGGGTGTTGTCGACGTACTTGGCCGTGAGCGCGTCCTTGTCCGCGACCCCGCTGTAGATGGCGGCGGGAGCACCCGGCCACATGTGTCCGGGAGTCCTGAGGGTGAAGCCGCCGTGCTCGCCGTCCATCGCGGCCCGGTGGTCGGGGAAGGGTGCCTCGCGGTTGAGGTAGTCGTGGTGGTCGATGATCTCGCCCTTGCCCGAATCACCCTTGGAGGAGCAGCAGTTGACACCGCTGTGCGCGTTGACGACCCGGGACGGGTCATCGGCCTTCACGGCCTCGGCGATCTTCCCGGTCTCGGCGCGGTCCCACTCGCCCCAGCCTTCGTTGAAGACGATCCAGCCGCCGATCGAGGGGTGGTTGTGCAGCTGCTTCATCATCTCCTTGCCCTGCGACAGGAAGGCCTGCTTGCCCTGGTCGTCGCTGATGTCGGCGGAGACGAAGTCCTGCCACACCAACAGACCGAGCCGGTCCGCGTGGTAGTACCAGCGCGGCGATTCCACCTTGATGTGCTTGCGTACGGCGTTGAAGCCGAGGTCCTTCTGCGCCTTCAGGTCGAAGGTGAGCGCCGCGTCGCTGGGCTGCGTGTGGAGGCCGTCGGGCCAGAAGCCCTGGTCCAGCATGGCGAGGGAGAAGAACGGCTTTCCGTTGAGTACGAGCTTCTGGTAGCCGCCGACCTTCGCGACCTTCAGGGAGCGCATACCGAAGTAGCTGTCGACGGTGTCGGTGGAACGGCCGTCGGTCAGGGTCACGTCGAGGTCGTAGAGGTACGGGTCGTCCGGGCTCCACAGGTGCTGATCCGCCACGGGCAGACTCAGCGGACGGTTGGCCGGGCCGGTGACCGTACCGACGGCCTTGCCCCCGCGGTCGCGCGCGACGGCCTTGACCCTGGCTCCGGCCGAGGCGTCCTCGGAGTTGACGGTGAGGGCGAGGCGGCCGGTGCCGATGTCCGGGGTGGTCGTCAGCGAGTCCACCGCCACCGGAGAGACCGGCTCCATCCAGACGGTCTGCCAGATGCCGGACGACGGGGTGTACACGATGCCGCCGGGTCGGGTGGACTGCTTGCCCTTGGGCTGGTTGGGGCCGGTGACGTCGGTGACCGCGACGACGATCTCCTGCGGGCCGCCGCCCTTGACCGCGTCGGTGATGTCGGCGCTGAACCCGGTGTATCCGCCGGTGTGTTCGGCGACCTTCCTGCCGTTGACCCAGACGGACGCCCGGTAGTCGACGGCGTCGAAGTTGAGCTTCAGCCGCTTGGACGTGCTGCCCGTGCCGACGCGCCAGCTCTTGGGGACGGTGACGAGCTTGCGGTAGAACATGTGGTCCTCGTGGCGCTCCAGGCCCGACAGCTGCGACTCGACGGGGAACGGCACGGTGATGCGCTCGCCGAGCGTCTTGCCGAAGACGGGCTGCTCCCCCTCCTTCGCCCCGGCGAACTGCCAGGGGCCGTTGAGGTTCTTCCACTGGTCACGCACCTGCTGCGGCCTGGGGTACTCGGGCAGCGGGCGGGCGGGATCGAGCGTGTCACCCCACCGGGTGGTGAGCCGGTGGGCGGAACCGTTCCTCGCCGTGCGGCTGATCTCGGGGACGGTCTCGCCGCCCACCCGGAGGCCGCCCTCACCGTCGTACGCGACGCGGACCTGCTGGCCCTTCTGTACGGGGGCTGCCAGGGTGACGATCAGAGCCTTGGGGTCGTCGGCCGCCCTGGCCACCTCCTTCACCGGCATCGGTGAGGTGTCCGCCTCGATCGTGAGGTGGTCCTTCACCCCCTCCACGGCCGCGACCTCGTCGTCGAAGGCCGCCTGGAGCCGCAGACCGTCCTCGGAGACGGCGAGCCCGACCGGGTAGACCTCGAAGTCGGCAGGCGGGGTGAACGCGGACTCGGGCACGATCTGCTTGGCGAGCTTCGCGCTCGACCAGCGCAGGAACATGTTCGCGCCGCCGGTGTCCTGGAACATCTCCAGCCGGAACTCGTGCGGCTCCCCCGCGGTCAGCGCGACGGGACGGCTGGTCTGCTCGACGTCCCAGTCGGGCTGCCAGTGGTCGATGACAACGTTGCCATCGATGAAAAGCCTGAACCCGTTGTCACCGATGGCGGCGAATGTGTAGTCCCCGGTCTCGGGGGCTTCGAGCAGGCCGGTCCAACGCGCCGTCGTGTGCTCGGTCCTGCCGGTGGCGGACTCGAACGTGCCGGTGAGACCGGGGAAGTTGATCTCCGGGTCGAGCGCGACCCCGCCGAGCTCGGCGAAGTCGCGGGCGCCCGGCGCCGACATGCTGAAGTACTCGCCCTTCAGACCGTGCGCCTCGGTCGAGGGGTCATCGTCCGTGAACGTGGTGGCAGCCGCCGCGGCGGAGGCGGATACCGGCGCGGCGACGGCGGCGGGGACCAGGGTGGACCCGACGGGCAGCAGCAGCGCAGCCGTGCAGGCCAGGGCTCTGAACAGAGCACGTGGGCGCGGTAGTTGTTGCATCAGGCATCGTCCTCGTCGAAGAAGCCGGGGTGCCCCGAAGCTGCGAGGCACTGCTCGTCGTCGAACATTGAGCCACAGCCCCAAACGGCTTAACAACCGTCGTGCACGCAGAATTTTCAACGATATAAATTTGTACCCGCAGGCGTCAGGACCGCGGCCCGCATCGGCACGCGTCCGTGCGGGCGGGCCGGGGAGGCCGACCGGAGGATCAGCGCGTCGGCCCGGGAGTTCGAGGCCGCCGCGAACCGGCTGACGGGCAACCAGGAGATCATCCCGGGCCTGTCGGACGAAGGCCCGGGAGGCGGCGGGCACGTGGTGCCCGCCGCAGCAGATCAGAGGCGGGCGCCGAGGCGCTTCTTCGCCTCGGGCCACTCGTCGGCGAGCAGCGAGAAGTAGACGGTGTCGCGCCAGGTGCCGTCGTGGCGCCGGCGGTGACGGCGCAGCACCCCTTCGCGCTGCGCACCGAGGCGGGCGATGGCCGCCTGCGAGCGGTGGTTCAGGTGATCGGTCTTCAACTGGACGCGGCCCATGCCCAGTTCCTCGAAGGCGTACGTCATCATGAGCAGCTTCGTCTCACTGTTGACCGCCGACCGCCAGAACGCGCGACCGTACCAGGTCCAGCCGATCTCCAGCCGTTCGTCGGACACGCTGATGTCCAGGAACGTGGTCCAGCCGATCGCCCGGCCGCTCGCGCGGTGGATGACGGCATACGGGACGTACACGCCCCGGTCCGCCTCGTCGAGCAGGTCGCGCATCGTCCCGCTGAGCTCGTCCCGCGACTGCGGCGTAGGGCCGCCCAGCCATCGCCAGACCTCGTCGTCGCGGCCACCGGCCGCGAAGAGGTCTTCGGCATGGTCCATCGTCAACGGCACGAGGGTCACATGCCGACCGGTCAGCGTCACGGGCGCGGGTATCTGAGCAGCCATGACATCACCCTAGCCCACTTTGAGCTAGCCATAGATCTTGTTTGCACTAATACAACAGGGTGCTGAGCGGCGGCGCGCGCAAATGCGGTGCCCTGGCTAGACTTTCGAGCATGGGACAGCGGCCTTTGGCGGCGACTGCGCCCGAGCTCGTCCTGGAAACCGATCAAGGTTCGACAGTGATGAGCCCGGGCCGGGACTACCACGTCGGTCGCGACCCTCTCAGCGACATCGTCATCGACGACATCCGGGTCTCCTGGCACCACGCGGTGCTGCGACCTGAGGCGGACCACTGGCTGCTGGAGGACGAGAACAGCACCAACGGCACGTACACCGAGGGCCGTCGCATCCATGAGTCGGGCGTCGGACCGGGCAGTGTGATCCGCTTCGGCAGCCCGTCCGACGGGCCGCGCGCCCTTCTCGTCGGGTCCGGGCCCCCGGAACCGGCCCCCCGTTCCCCGGAACGGCCGTCGGCCGTCTCGGTGCCCGGTGCGACCGGCACCTTCCGGCAGCCGACGACCGTGCGCCCCCTGCCCGCCCGTACCGTGCGCATCGGTCGCGGCAGCGACAACGACCTGGTCATCGACGACCTGGTCGTCTCACGTCGGCACGCCGAACTGCGCGCCCTCGCGGACGGTACGTACGAGATCGCCGACCTCGGCAGCCACAACGGAACGTTCCTCAACGGAACCCCGGTCGAGCGCGCGCCGGTCGCGGCCGGGGACATCGTGGGGATCGGCCACTCGGCGTTCTGCCTGGTCGGCGACGAACTCCAGGAGTTCGTCGACACAGGTGAGGTCTCGCTCGACGTCCAGGATCTGGCCGTCACGGTCGACCACGGCCGCAAGACGCTCCTGGACGAGGTGGCGTTCCCGGTCGGCGAGAAGTGCCTGCTGGCGGTGGTCGGGCCGAGCGGCGCCGGGAAGTCCACCCTCCTCAACGCACTGACGGGTCTGCGCCCCGCCGACCGGGGCAGGGTCCTGTACGACGGCCGTGACCTCTACCGCGACTTCGCCGAGCTGCGCCAGCGCATCGGTCTCGTACCGCAGGACGACATCCTGCACGCGCAGCTGACCGTCCGCCGCGCCCTCGGCTACGCCGCCGAGCTCCGCTTCCCGCAGGACACCGCCGCTTCCGAACGCCAGGCCCGGGTGTCCGAGGTGATGGGTGAACTGGGCCTGGAACAACGCGCCGACCAGCCGATCCACAGTCTGTCGGGGGGCCAGCGCAAGCGGGTGAGCGTGGCCCTGGAGCTGCTGACGAAGCCTTCGCTGCTCTTCCTCGACGAGCCGACCTCGGGCCTCGACCCCGGGATGGACCGTTCCGTCATGCATATGCTGCGTGGCCTCGCCGACGACGGGCGTACGGTCGTCGTGGTCACGCACAGCGTGCTGAGCCTGGACGTCTGCGACCGGCTCCTCGTCCTCGCGCCGGGCGGACGCATCGCCTACTACGGCCCCCCGGACGACGCGCTGGCCTTCTTCGGCTTCGAGCAGTGGCCCGAGGCGTTCGAAGCCTTCGAGAACGACCGCGACCGCGACTGGGCGGGGCAGTACGCCGCCTCCACCTACCACCGGCAGTACATCCTGAACTCCACCGCCCAGCCCCGGCTGCCGGAGGTCCCGGCCGCCGCGACCGTCGCCCCTCCGCCGAAGACCAGGAACTGGGGCGCCCAACTGCGCACACTGGTGCGCCGGTACGCCGCCGCCCTGAGCGCCGACCGGACCTTCCTCATCATCATGATCGCCCTGCCGTTCGTGATGGGGGCGATGGCCCGGGCCCTGGCAGGCAGCGCGCTGACCCGGGAGACGGCGATGAACGCCCTCCTCATCCTCTGTGTGGGCGGCGTACTGACGGGCGCCGCCAACGCGGTGCGTGAGCTGGTCAAGGAGCGGGTGATCTATCAACGGGAGCGTGCGGTCGGGCTGTCCAGATCCGCGTACCTGATGTCCAAGGTCGTGGTCCTCGGCGTCATCACGGTCCTTCAGGCCGTCGTACTGACCCTGGTGGGTCTGGTCGGCGTCGATCTCAACGCACCGGGCGGCAAGGGTGTGCTGCTGCCGCCCCTGGTGGAGATCACCGTGGCCGTCGCCCTGCTCTCCTTCACCGCAATGATGCTCGGTCTCCTGGTGTCCGCGCTCGTGCGCAAGGAGGAGGTCACCATGCCGTTGCTGGTCCTCCTCGCCATCGTCCAGGTCGTGTTCTGCGGGGCGCTGCTCACCCTGCACGGAGTGATCGGGATCGAACAGCTGGCGTGGCTGGTGCCGTCTCGGTGGGCCCTGGGGGCGATGGCGGGAACGATCGACCTCGGTGCGATCGTCCCCGGAAAGCTGACGTCCGATCCCCTGTTCGCGCACTCCGCAGGGGTGTGGCTGCTGAACATGGGGATGCTGGTGGTGCTGTCGCTCGTCTTCGGATATCTGGTCGCGAAGCTGCTGCGCCGCCACGAACCCGCCATCATGCGGAAGTAGGGGCGGCCCATGGCGACTCCGGAGTTCCGCCCGACCCATGTCGTCCCCCCGGACGGAATGCCCGCCTGGGAGGCTCCCGACGTCTCCCGGCCGACCGCGCCGCTCGACCCCCTGCTGCCCGTGCAACTCCTCGACCGGCGAGGTGACTGGGGGCTCATCGCCTGCGCCAACGGATGGTCCGCGTGGATCGACGGCAGGCTGCTCGTCCCCGTCCCGCAGGCTCCGCCGGCCGCCCACCAGCCGCTCGCGCGCACGGCGGACCCGGGGCCCCTGCTGGCCAGGGTCGACGAGGCGCTCCACCAGTACCGGCGTGCCGCTCAGGAGCTGGCGGACGGCCGGCTCGACGGTGAGAGCTTCCGCCTGCGCACCCAGGGGCTGCGGGTGGGCGCGGTCGTCGACGGGGAGGCGGTGTGGCTGTACGACGCGGAGCACGAGCGCTGGGTGTACTGCGACGGAAAGCAGCTCAGTACGTACGCGGCGTCGGCGGGGCCCGGCCCGGGCCGGGGCGCCTCGGGCACGGGGCCGGTACGGGAGGCGGGGCCCGAGCCGACCCGGGTGGTCGAGGACACCGGCCCGGAACCGACCCGGGTGGTCACGGACACCGGCCCCGAACCAACCCGGATCGTCGAAGACACCGGCCCCGAACCGACCCACGTCGTATCCGACCGGGGGCCCGCCTCGGGGCCTTCCGCGGGACCTCCGACCCGGTCGGCCCGGTGACCTCCGATGGTCCCACCCCCGCCCCCCTCGCACGAGGCCGAGCTTCCCGCCGGAAGGCCGCACGACCTGCTGGGCAAGCAGATCGCGGGCTACCGGGTGGAGAGCGAGATCGGCCGTGGCGGTATGGCCGTCGTCTACCGGGCCAAGGATCTGCGGCTGGACCGCACGGTCGCCCTGAAGCTGCTCGCACCTGAGCTGGCCCGCAACGACACCTTCCGGCAGCGCTTCACGCACGAGTCACGCGTGGCCGCCGCGATCGACCATCCGCATATCGTGCCGGTCTTCGAGGCGGGCGAGACGGACGGGCTGCTCTACATCGCGATGCGCTTCGTCGCGGGACAGGATCTGCGCGTCCTGATCGACCGCCGGGGCCCACTGCCGCTCACCACGGCGATCCGCATCGCCGCGCAGGTGGCATCCGCACTCGACGCCGCCCACGACCACGACCTGGTCCACCGCGACGTCAAACCGGGCAACATCCTCGTCGCCGCGGGAACGGACAGCGACCACCCGGAGCATGTGTACCTCACGGACTTCGGGCTGACGAAGAAGTCCCTTTCGCTGACCGGGTTCACGACGGTGGGCCAGTTCGTCGGCACGCTCGACTATGTGGCCCCTGAACAGATTTCGGGGCGCCCGGTGGACGGCCGGTGCGACGTCTACAGCCTCGCCTGCGTCGTCCACGAAACGCTGACCGGCGCCCCGCCCTTCCGGCGGGACGACGACATGGCCCTGCTCTGGGCGCACCAGTACGACCCTCCGCCGCCGCTGAGCGAGGAGCGTCCCGGCCTTCCGGCCGCGGTCGACGGCGTACTGGCGAAGGCCCTCGCCAAGAGCCCGGAGGACCGCTACGACTCCTGTCTGCGGTTCGTCGCCGCCCTGCGGGCCGCGGCCGCGGGGGTCGGCCCGGACACCCATCCCCCGACCCGCGTCGAAGGCGGCCCCACTCCCTGGCAGGGCGCCGTGGAACCTCCGCCTCCGCCGCCCCGCTGGGCCCTGCCGGTCTTTTCCTAACGCTGTGAGCGCATGACCCGTGAGGCGAGCAGGCCCCCGAGGAGGCCGGTGACCGCGCCCCAGAGGACGGCGATGCCGAGCGCCGCCCAGAGGCGCGGGCGCAGCAGCACCTCGCCGCCGAGCCCGCCGCCCACGTCGCCGAGGCCCAGGAGCGAGAGGCCCAGATGGGCGGAGACCCTGGCGACCAGGCAGATGAAGAGCACCGTCAGGGGGAGCGCCACCGCCATGTGTGCGGCGTGCTGCCGGGCGCGCGTCCGGGCCGGTGAGCGCACCGCCATGAGGAAGGCCGCCGCGAGGACCGCGACCGCGGCGACCACGACCAGCCACCACGCGCGGCCGTCCTGTTCGGCGAGCGTACGGACATCGAGCGTCGAGATGTCCGGCGTACGGAGCACCGAGTCGAGCACCTGGGGCATCGGCAGTCCGAACGGGCCGTCGACCTTGCCCTCCCACGACGCTCCGAGCCCCAGGGTGAACGCGAGCCACACGAGGTTCGGCAGTCCCAGGAGAATCACCGCGAACGTCTCGGCGGAGTGTCCCCGCGTCACCACGACGACGAGTCCGACGACCACGCCCAGCGCCACGTACCCGAGCAGCAGCACCACCATGGCGTGGGCAGCGGGCCGCACCGGTTCCTGGAACCGCAGCAGCCGGGCGGGGAGCGGGGCGCCGCGCGCCACCAGCAGGGCGAGCACGAGGACACCCGCGAGCCACAGCAGTCCGAAGACGAGGGTGAGCGGGATGTCGGCACGGAAGCCGACCCGGGGTGTGGCGTCGAGTACGTCCTCGATGAGCCCGCCGGTGGGGTCCTCGACCGGAAGGGCGAAGGTCTGCCTGGCCAGGAGCGAGAGCACGAGGAGTGCCAGGAGCCACAGCGCCGCGACCCGGGCGGCCCAGCCCGCCAGCTCGCCGGTACCGGCGACGGCCCGGTGGCGCAGCGGCCGGAGGAATCCCGCGGCGACGGCGAGGGCGCCGACGAGGGTCACCGAGAGCGGCAGCACCGAGAGGTCCGCGTGCGTCTCGGCGAGTGCCCCGGCGTCGCCGGACACCGCCACGGAGCCGCCCGCCGCCATCACGACGACCGCCGCGACCACGCGCGGGAAAGCGCCCCCGGGGAGCTGGCCGGCGCCTGCGGCCCAGAGGCCGAGGGCGCCCACGACGATCATGGCGATCATCCCCGCGAGCACCGCCACGAGTGCGTCGGCCCAGCCGTGCCGGGTGCGGGACGCGCCGTTTCTGCCTGTGCTTCGGGGGCTGCTCACGCTGCCACGCTAAGCAGCGCCCGAGCGCCCCGCCCTCTGGCGTGGGCCGACCGCGTCCGCTTGCGGGCCACCGGGGTACAAGGCACACAATGAGGGCTGTACGCACATAATTGGGACTGGTTCCCGGCTGTGGGAAGAAGAGCCCGTGAGTGAGCAACCGCCGTCGTCCGGCCGCCCGACAGGACCTCCTTCCGGCCCGTTGTCGGGCCCTTCCCCGTCAGGGCCGACGCCACCGCCCGACACGCCGACCGGCCCCCCACCGGGCCCGCCCAGCGGCGGCGAACTGGGCGCCCCCGGCTCCACGGGCGGCCAGGGCGGCGCGGGCGATTCAGGGGGTGGCGGCGGAGGCTCCGGCGGTGCGGGAGGCGGCGGCTCCGGCGGCTCCAGCGGCGACGGGCAGCAGGCGTCCGGCGGCCGTTCCGGGCCCGGCCGCGCCTGGTGGCGGTCCGCTCCGCGCGTCGCCGTCATCGCCCTGGCCCTGGTCGCGGCCGTGGTGGTCACCGTCGTCCTGACCCGCCCGGACGGCGGTACGAAGGCGGGCGGCGAAGTGTTCCTCCAGGCGGCGGGTTCCTCGGGTCAGGACCCGTTCACGGAGTCCACCGCCAAGCAGGCCGAGGCCTCCCCGACACCGACCGCGGTGCCGAGTTCCACCGCCACGACCAACGCCACCCGCGTGGTGGAGGGGTCGGCCCCCGGGCTGTACGGCGGAACCCGCAAGACCGCCAGTTGCGACGTGGAGAAGCAGATCACCGCGCTCTCCGACGCACCGGACAGGAACCGGGCGTTCGCCTCGGTGCCGGACATCGAACCCTCCAGGGTTCCGGGCTATCTGCGCTCGCTCACCCCGGTCCGGCTGCGGGTGGACACCCGGGTCACCAATCACGGCTACAAGGACGGCTCCGCCACCGCCTACCAGGCGGTGCTGCAGGCCGGAACGGCCGTACTCGTCGACGACCGCGGCGTGCCGCGGGTGCGGTGCGCCTGTGGCAATCCGCTGCTTCCGCCGGTCGCCCAGCAGAGCGCCCCGCAGCTGAAGGGCGCGGCGTGGCCCGGCTACCGGTCGTCGGACGTCGTCGTGGTGACGCCCTCCACCACGGTGGTGAACGTGTTCGTCGTCTTCGATCCCAAGTCCGGGGACTGGTTCACCCGCGAGCCGGGCGACACCGGCAAGGGCGACAAGAAGACCGACCCGCCGTCCCCCACGTCGCCGTCCCCGTCCGACTCCGATGCACGTTCCGATGAGCCGTCGGACACGACGTCATCGGATGCGCCGTCCTCCGACGACCCGCCGCCCGCTCCCTCCACGGAGCCGCCGACGACGGAGCCGCCCCCGTCCGAGCCTCCGCCGTCCTCCGAGGCGCCGCCGGACTCGTCCGCACCGCAGTCCGCGCCGCCGCCGGGCGACTCGCCCGCCTCACCGGTCGTGTGAGGGGCGAGCCGGTCTCCCGCTACGGCGTGGTGACGACCGGCCGCGGCGGGGTCGCCATGCCGCTGCCGATGGCGAAGCTCGGGTGCGGTGGCTGGTTGTACGCGGTGTTCTGCCAGGCCAGGGCCGTGCGGTACATGGTGTCGTGGAGCAGTGTGGTGATCCTGGTGCCGGTCTCGTACGGCGTGGAGTAGATCCGCAGCGCGGTGTTGCCGGTGGTCGCCCAGACGACTTCCTCGCGCCAGTCCCCGAAGAGGTCGCCGGAGAGTGCCGGTGTGGCCTTGGTGCCATTCGCGGAGTGCACCGAGGCCCCCGTCAGCAGCCGGGTGTCCGCCGAGGTGCCGTACTTGTCGATGTGCGTGCCGTCGAGGAGTTCCCGGGTGGTGTCGCCGTCCCACCAGGACAGGAAGTTGGTGCTGGACGGCTTGCGGCTTGTCACGACGGAGCCCTGCGGGCCACGCACTCCGGACACCGCCGACGACCAGGACTCGGCGCCCGGGCTGCCCGCCCAGATGTCGCCGGAGACGCCCCGGCCGTTGTCCCCGCTCGCCGGGGTGGACCAGAGGATCTGCCCGTTCCTGGCGTCCGCCATCCACGAGGACGGCTTCGAGCTGTCCTCGTCGACCTTGAACTCCTCAAGACCGGGCCGGGAGGGATCGAGGTCGCCGACGTGCATCGCGTCACCGTGGCCGTTCCTCGTGGTCCACAGCCCGTTGCCGTTGTCGTCCACGGCCATGGCGCCGTACACGATCTCGTCCTTGCCGTCGGCGTCGACATCGGCGACCGACAGCTGGTGGTTGCCCTGGCCGTCGTACCCCTTGCCTGCGTTGGTCGAGCTGTTCGTGTCGAAGGTCCAGCGCCGGGTGAAAGCTCCGCCCCGCCAGTCCCAGGCGGCGACGACGCTGCGCGTGTAGTAGCCGCGCGCCATGATCAGGGACGGGCTGGCGCCGTCCAGATAGGCCGTGCCCGCCAGGAAGCGGTCCACGCGATTGCCGTACGAGTCCCCCCAGGACGACACGGCGCCACGGGCCGGGACGTAGTCGACGGTGCCCATCGCGGCGCCCGTCCGGCCGTTGAACATGGTCAGGTACTCGGGTCCGGTGAGGATGTAGCCGGCCGCGTCGCGGTGGTCGGCGCTCGCGCTGCCGATCACCTTGCCCGTTCCGTCGACGGTGCCGTCGGCGGTCTTCATGGCGACCTCGGCCTGCCCGTCGCCGTCGTAGTCGTACACCTGGAACTGCGTGTAGTGCGCCCCGGAACGGATGTTGCGCCCGAGGTCGATACGGAAGAGCCGGGTGCCGTCCAGGCGTATCCCGTCGATGAACGTGTTGCCGGTGTAGCCGGACTGGGAGTTGTCCTTGGCGTTGGTCGGCTGCCACTTCAGTACGAAGTCGAGGGCGCCGTCGCCGTCGAGGTCGCCGACCGAGGCGTCGTTGGCCTCGTAGGTGTAGGCCACGCCGTCGGGTGTGGTGCCGCCCGCGGGGGGCGTGATCGGGACGTCCTTGTAGCCCGCCCGGAACTGGATGGCGTGTGCGGAGTCGCTCTGCTCGGCGCCGTCGACGACGGCCCGTACGGTGTAGTCGGCCGTGGCGGGGGCGCCGGTGTGGAAGTAGTTCGTCGAGCCCGTGACGGGGGACGCGTTGACCTTGGTGCCGGCCCGGTAGACGTTGAAGGACACGGTGTCCGGGTCGGTGCCGAGCCACCGCCAGCTGACGAGGTTGCCGCTGTCGGTGTGCACGCTGACGACGCCTCGGTCCAGCGCCTCGGCCTGCCGGGCGGTGGCGGCCTGCGAGGTCTGTCCCGCGGCGACCAGCCCGGCGGCGGCGAGCAGCCCTGCCGTGAGCGAGCCGAGCAGAGCGCGGGTACGGCTGGCGCGGCGCCGGTGGAGCGGTCGGTGAGGCATGGGTTCCACGGTGGGGGCCTTCCGAACGGGGACGGTTTCCTCCCGTCAGTGGCCACCGGGCACCGAAAGGTTGCCGCCCCGGGCCTCCTTGTGCGCGGCCCGCGCCCCCGTCACCGCTGTTCCGGCCGTTCGCGCCGCGAGATGCAGGGAGTGCAGGGCCAGCATCAGGAACCCGATGTCGTCGAGGTAGACGGGGTCCGGCAGCAGGTCGACCGGAGACACCGTGTAGATCACAGCGGCCCAGACCAGCGCCTTGTTACGGAGCGGGATTCCCGCGTCGAGCAGCAGCTTCCTTGCCCGGAGCACCCGTACGAGGAGGACGGCGGCGATGCCCATGGTGAGCAGCACGAGGGCGGCCGCGAGGATGAGCCAGGCTTTGGTGTCCATGCCCCATCCTGTACCCGTTCACCGCCCGGACCACCGGCCGGGGCGTCTCCCGGCCGTGTCGGCACGGTGAGCGGCGCGGCCCGTCAGCCCGGGGCGCGGCGCAGCGCGAGGAGCGCCTGGTCGTCCTGGGGCCGGCCGCCGGTGTGGCGTCGCACGTCCCGGATCAGCATGTCGAGGACCTGCGCCGGTGTGGCCTCCTCACCGGACCTGGCGTGGTGGCGGAGCAGGAGGGGCATGCGTGCGGCGGCGTCGTAGAAGACGCCTCGGGTGTCCCTGGATTCGGTGATGCCGTCCGTGAAGCACAGCAGGGTCGCGCCGGGCGGGAACGGGAACGTGTCGACCGGTGCGGGCCAGTGGCCCAGCGCGCCGACCGCCAGCGGGGGCGCTTCCCGGGTCGGTTCCAGGGGGGTTGCCGTGCCCTGGGCGTCGAGGAGCAGGGGCGGCGGGTGGCCGCGGTTGACGATGCGTACGGCACTGAGGTCGGTGGCGAACTCCGCGATCAGCGCGGTGGTGAAACCCTCTTCCTGTTCGAGGCCGCCCCGTCGGGCGCCCTCGCGCAGCAGGGCCTCTTCCAGCGAACGCACCAGTTCCTCAAGGTCTTCGGCCTGGTCCGCGGCGTAGCGGAACGCGCCGAGGTCGACGCAGACCGCGCTGACGGCGCCCAGGCCTTTGCCGCGCACGTCACCGACGAAGACCCGGGTGCCGTACGGGGTCTCCTGGACGACATAGAGGTCGCCGCCGATCATGGCCTCGTCCTCGGCGGGGACATACCGGGCGGCGATGTGCAGGTCTCCCAGCTTTCCAGGCGGTCTGGGCAGCACGGCGCCCTGGGCGATGGCCGCGACGCGCAGGGCGCGCTTCGTCCTGTCGGCCTGCCGTTCGATCGTGCGGTGGATGAACACGGCGAGCAGCGTTACGGCCACAAGGGTGAGCTGGTTGGCCAGACCGCGGTGCCAGCCGAAGGTGCCGTCCACCCGTGCCAGGCCCGCGTGGACGGCCATCGAGGCGAGGCCGGTGAGGATGATGCCGCGCAGCGGGAGGAGCGGCGCGGCGGCGACGGGTGCCGCCATGATGAGCGGCGCGGACGTCACCTCGCTCGGGGTCACCAGGTCGAGCACGACGGCCAGCACGATCACGCCGGCGGGAATCCACTGGGCCTTGCTCCGCTGCACCACTCCCCCACGCTGGCCGTAACCCGCGTACGCCGCATCCCGACGGGCCGCCGGACCGCCGGACCGCCGGACCGCCGGACCGGTCAGGCGACCGGGAACGGCGTGCCGGGGCGGGGGGCGGCGGCGCAGGTGGCGTCGATGCGGATGCGGTGGTTCATCACCGTGGCCGGATCGTCGACGATGTCGACGCGGACCCCGGGGGTCTCCAGGATCGCCTGGTCCCCGATCTCCGGGGCGGACACCCGCAGCAGATGCAGGGGCGGGACGCCGGTCAGCGGGTGCGGTGGATGGTCGAGCGGTACCACCTGCACGGTGACGTGCGGCCGGTGCGCGGCCTCGGCCAGCGCCTCCCGTTGCTCCTCCATCACCCGCCGGTCACCGACCCGGGTGTGGAGTGCGGCCGCCGGGATCAGGGCCCACAGGGCGGCACCGCGGTAGGCCAGCCGGCGCTGCCGCTCCCGCAGCAGCTCGACGCGGCGCTCGCGGCGGGCGGCGTCACCGTCGGGGTGCAGCGCGCGGTCCAGTGCCTCGGCGTAGGCGGGGGTACGCAGCAGTTCGGGTACGAGCGCGGGGTGCCAGGTCCGTACGAGGCCGGCCGAGGACTCCATGCCGATGACCTCCTGCTGCCAGGGTTCCATCGCGTCGCGCCACTGGTGCCACCAGCCGGGCAGGCTCGCGGCGCCGAGGCCCGCGATGATCGGCTCGGCGTCGGCCGCCGGGACCCCGTAACAGTCCAGGAGAAGGCGGACCTGGCGGGCGTCCAGGCCGGTCTCGGCCCGTTCGATGCGCCGTACGGTCGCCGGGTGGGCGTCCAGAGCCTGTGCCGCGGCGCTCAGGGTCACGCCCGCCCGTTCCCGCAGCAGCCGGAGCCGGACCGCGAGGACGCGATGTTCCACGGTGGGACCGGACCGGGGGCGCATGTTCGTACCTTCCTCCATGGCCCCGATGCGGAGCGCGGCACATTCTGTCGCTTGCAAAGTATGCCCTTTGCGCCGAGAGTACATACATGTCGGAAATAGACACGTGCACGCCGCGAGCTCCCGAGGACGCGGGTGGCAGGCGTGCACGCAGCTGGTGGATACCCCGCGTCCCCCATGGTGTGCCGGAGTCCCGGCGACGGGTGCAGGAGGCGATGCGGGACTGGGGTGAACCCAGCGACCGGATCGAGGCCGCGGCCCTGGTCGTGACCGAGCTGGTCGCCAACGCCGTTCAGCACACCAACAGCCGCCGTATCCGGTGCCGGCTCATGCGCTCGCACAGCGGGGTCCGTATCTGCGTGTGGAACCACGGCAGGGTCCGCATCCCGTCCCCGACCCCACCGGGGGATGATCTGGCGACGGACACGCCCGGCGGGGCCCCCGATCCGGAGACGCTGTCCGAGGGCGGCAGGGGTCTGCTGCTCGTGGACGCGCTGGCCGCCCGCTGGGGCACGAGCGCCGGCCTCGCGAGCCGTCTGGTCTGGGCCGATATCTGACGGAGCCGGGCTTTCCCTCCGCCCCGGGGCTCCACGTCATCCACCGCGGCGCCTCAGGCGGGCGCGGTCCGGCACTCCGGGTGTCCCCAGCCGTTCGGATTCTTGGCGATCATGTCCTTCGCCGCGTAGGACTTCCCGCAGTGGCACCGTCCGGCGAACTTCGCCCGGATCGTGCCGGTACGCGCGCCGCCCTTGGCGCCCTTCGCCGCCCCGCTGTCGGCGCGGGCCTTCGACGACCGGGCGGGAGCGGGCACCGGCAGATCGGCGGTGCCGTGGACCGTCCCCGCGGCCCTCTGCGTCACGGCGGCCTCGCTGGCCGCCTGGTCGGCGAGCGCGTTGAGCGGGTCGCCGTCCACCTGGTGGGCGGGAACGTAGCGGAAGGTCACGCTCCGGCCGCTCAGCAGGGCGTCGATGCGGGTCACCAGCTCCTGGTTGGCGACGGGCTTGCCGCCCGAGGTCTTCCAGCCGTTGCGCTTCCATCCCGGCAGCCACTTCGTCACCGCGTTCATCGCGTACTGCGAATCCATGCGCACCTCGGCCGGAACGGCCGGATCGGTGGACTCCAGCAGCTCCGCCAGGGCGGTGAGCTCGGCGATGTTGTTGGTGGCGGTCCCGAGCGGCCCGGCCTCCCAGCGCTCCGGCCGCCCCTGCGCGTCGGCCACGACCCATGCCCAGCCGGCCGGCCCCGGATTCCCCTTCGACGCCCCGTCACACGCGGCGATGATGCTCTCGTCCATGCCCTTGATCATGCCAGCCCCGCGGAGGCATCCCGCCCCCGGACAATCCCTTCGCGCCCTGGTCGGCGCCGGAGGTCCGGAGCGGCGGATCAACCAGGTCCAGGACGTGGCCGGGGGTGAGCGGATCTCGCCCATGACCGGCCGGGGGCCGGGCGGACCGGAGCGCCCCGGCGGGTGGGTTCACCGGCCGGGGCGCTCGTGGTGGGGCAGGGTGGTGCGGGGGACGGGTCAGAGCTGACCGGAGGCGGAGACGGCGATCTCGGCCTTGGTCTGGCCGCTGCGCGAGCCGTAGGACTCGATCGTGCGGACCAGCTCCATGCTGGCGTCGTCGGCGACCTCGCCGAAGACGACGTGCTTGCCGTCGAGCCACGGCGTCACCACGGTGGTGATGAAGAACTGCGAGCCGTTGCTGTTCGGGCCGGCGTTGGCCATCGACAGCAGGCCCGGCTTGGTGTGCTTGAGCGTGAAGTTCTCGTCGGCGAACTTCTCACCGTAGATGCTCTTGCCGCCGGTGCCGTTCTGGCGGGTGAAGTCGCCGCCCTGGAGCATGAAGTCCGGGATGACACGGTGGAACGGCGAGCCGGCGTAGCCGTATCCCTGTTCGCCCGTGGACAGCGCACGGAAGTTCTCAACCGTCTTGGGAGCGACGTCGTCGAAGAGGTTGAAAACGATCCGGCCGGCGGGCTTGCCGTCGATGGTGATGTCGAAGTAGGTCTTGATTGTCATGAAGCCATCCTGACATTCCCCGGCACCTCCGGATGCACGGCACCCCCCTCCACCGGCCGCTCATGCCTCGAACAGAGGTGGTCAGGGCCTCGTTGCCCCCGCTGCGGTCGGCGCGTCGCGGACGTTCTCATGGGCCGGCCCACCGAGACGGTTGACCTCAAGCTTGCTTTAGGTCCTAGCGTTCTCTACGCACACCCCGGGGCCGCACCGGCCGTCGGGCATCCCGCGTCGTCCGACACCTTCCGGAGAAACCCTCATGAGCATGGAAATGACCGCGTGGTCGTCGCTGCACAGCGCGATGACCGCACAGAAGGACCGCCGGCCCTTCTCCCGGGCGACGCTGCGCCGCATCGTCGCCTTCGCCCGCCCGCACCGGCGTCGGATCTACCGCTTCCTGGCGCTCAGCGTGGTCACCGCCCTCCTGGCGGTCGCCACACCCGTACTGGCAGGGAGCGTCGTCGACGCGATCATCCAGGGCCGGGACACCGGCGTGGTCACCCGGATCGCGGCCCTCATCGCCGTCATCGCCGTAGCCGAGGCGGCCCTCGGCCTGCTCACCCGGTGGCTGTCGGCCGGGCTCGGCGAGGGCCTGATCCTCGATCTGCGTACGGCGGTCTTCGACCACGTCCAGCGGATGCCGATCGCCTTCTTCACCCGGACCCGGACCGGCGCGCTCGTCAGCCGGCTCAACAACGACGTGATCGGCGCGCAGCGGGCCTTCAGCAACACGCTGTCCGGCGTCGTCTCCAATCTCGTCACCCTGCTCCTGACCCTCGCCGTCATGCTCAGCATCTCCTGGCAGATCACGCTGCTCGCGCTGGTCCTGCTGCCGGTGTTCGTCGTCCCGGCCCGCAGGATGGGCTCCAGGATGGCCGGGTTGCAGCGCGAGGCCGCCCACCACAACGCCGCCATGGGCACGCAGATGACCGAGCGCTTCTCCGCACCCGGCGCGACGCTCGTGAAACTCTTCGGCCGCCCCTCCGAGGAGTCGGCGGAGTTCGCCGCCCGCGCCGGCCGGGTGCGTGACATCGGTGTCCGTACGGCCATGGCCCAGTCCACCTTCATCACCGCTCTGACCCTGGTGTCCGCCCTGGCGCTCGCCCTGGTCTACGGGCTCGGCGGCTACTACACGCTGCGCGGATCTCTCGACCCCGGCGCGATCGTCGCCCTCGCCCTGCTGCTCACCCGCCTCTACGCGCCGCTGACCGCACTGGCGGGCGCCCGTGTCGAGGTGATGAGCGCGCTGGTCAGCTTCGAGCGGGTGTTCGAGATCCTGGACCTGAAGCCGCTGATCGCCGAGAAGCCCGACGCCCGACGGGTGCCGGACGGTCCGGTCTCCGTGGAGTTCGACGGGGTCTCCTTCGGCTATCCGTCCGCCGACAAGGTCTCCCTCGCCTCGCTCGAAGACGTCGCGACGCTCGACGCGCGCGGCGGTACGCAGGTCCTGCACGACGTCTCCTTCCGCGCCGAACCCGGCCGGATGGTCGCCCTGGTCGGCTCCTCGGGAGCGGGCAAGTCCACGATCGCGCAGCTGCTGCCCCGGCTGTACGACGCCGACGCCGGTTCGGTCCGGCTGAACGGCGTCGACGTACGCGACCTCACCGGCGACTCGATCCGCGAAACGCTCGGCATGGTCACCCAGGACGGACACCTCTTCCACGAATCCGTCCGTGCCAACCTGCTGCTCGCCCGGCCGGAGGCCACCGAGGACGACATCTGGGACGCCCTGCGCCGCTCCCGTCTCGACGGTCTGATCGCCTCGCTGCCCGACGGCCTCGACACGGTCGTCGGCGAACGCGGCTACCGGCTCTCCGGCGGGGAACGGCAGCGGCTGACCATCGCCCGGCTGCTCCTGGCCCGCCAGCGGGTGGTGATCCTCGACGAGGCGACCGCCCATCTCGACTCGACCTCCGAAGCGGCCGTGCAGGAGGCTCTGGCCGAGGCGCTGGAGGGCAGGACCGCCGTGGTGATCGCCCACCGGCTCTCGACGGTACGCGCCGCCGATCTGATCCTGGTCGTCGAGGAGGGCCGGATCGTGGAACGCGGAACCCACACCGAACTGCTGGCCGCCGGAGGCAGATACGAGCAGCTGTACCGCACCCAGTTCGAGCGCCCCGAGACCGAGGAGGCGCAGCCCGTCAGCTGACCCGCGCCGGGTCCCGCCCTCGCCGCCACGCCTTCGCTGTGCGGACGGGGCAGGACTCGGCGAAGCTGGTTGCAGACCCTGGGACCGTCCACGGAGGTGCTGATGGAGCCGGTGAGCGCGCTGCGCCGGATCGCGTTCCTGCTGGAGCGGTCACAGGCGGAGACGTACCGGGTGAAGGCTTTCCGCAGGGCGGCCGACGCGATCGCGCAGATCCCGGCGGACGACCTGGCGGAGCTGGTGGCCCATGGGCCGCTGGAGTCGGTGAACGGGATCGGGCCGAAGACGGCCCAGGTGATCCGGGAGGCCCAGGGCGGATCGGTTCCGCGCTACCTCGACCGGCTGGAGACGGAGTCCGCCGCCCCGCTCACGGAGGGGGGCGAAGAGCTCCGCGCCCTTCTGCGGGGCGACTGCCACATGCACTCGGACTGGTCGGACGGGGGAAGTCCGATCGAGGAGATGGGCCGTGCCGCGCGGGAGCTGGGGCACGAGTGGGCGGTCCTGACCGACCACTCCCCGCGGCTGACCGTGGCCAACGGACTGTCGCCCGAGCGGCTGCGCCGGCAACTGGCCGAGGTGGCCGAACTCAACGAGCGGTGGGCCCCGTTCCGGCTGCTCACCGGAATCGAGTGCGACATCCTGGCAGACGGCTCGCTCGACCAGGAGCCGGAGCTGCTGGAGCAGTTGGACGTGGTGGTCGCGTCCGCGCACTCGAAACTGCGGATGGACGCCCGCGCGATGACGCGGCGCCTGATCGCGGCGGTCCGCAACCCGCATACGGACATCCTCGGGCACTGCACCGGGCGCCTGCTCTCCGGCCGTAAGCGGCCGGAGTCCGAGTTCGACGCGGATCAGGTCTTCGCCGCCTGCGCGGAGGCCGGGACGGCCGTGGAGATCAACAGCCGCCCGGAACGGCTCGACCCGCCCCGGCGCCTGCTGAGACAGGCCGTCGAGGCGGGTGTGCTGTTCTCGATCGACACCGACGCGCACGCCCCGGGCCAGCTCGAATGGCAGATCTTCGGCTGCGCGCGTGCGGAGGAGTGCGGGGTGCCCGCGGAGCGGGTCGTCACGGCGTGGAGCGCCGACCAGGTGCTGGCCTGGACCGGCCGATCATGAAAGCCGCCCCTGCTCACCGATGTGACGTGCCGTCAACGACGGTTACTCGATGACGAGTTCGACGTCGATGTTGCCGCGCGTGGCCTTGGAGTAGGGGCAGTAGGCGTGCGTGGCCTCGACCAGCTTGCGGCCCGTCTCGCCCTCCAGGGCCTCCGGCAGCTCGACCCGCATGACGACCGCGAGACCGAAGCCCGTGTCGTCCTTCCCGATCGAGACCTCGGCGGTCACACTGACGTCCTTGGTGTCGACCTTCATCTCCCGGCCGACCGATGCCATCGCGCTGGCGAAGCACGCGGCGTACCCGGCGGCGAACAGCTGCTCGGGGTTGGTGCCCTTGCCGTTGCCGCCGAGCGCCGGCGGCAGCGCCAGGGCGAGGTCGATCTGACCGTCCGAGCTCACGGCCCGGCCCTCTCGTCCGTTGGCGGTGGCGGCAGCGGTGTAGAGCGCGTTCATGGAATGACCTTCTCTCCTGTCGCGGTGACCGGCCCGGTCACCCCTCGCAACAAAGACTTGCACACAATTCAATTGTGCACAACCGAATCGAGCACAACGAGATACTCTGGTTCCATGACGCCTTCGCCGACCACCGCCTCCGGACCGCCCGCCCCGCTCGGCGCCCCCGGGCTGCCGGAAGCGGAACTGCTGCGCCTGGACCACCAGGTCTGCTTCTCCCTGCACGCCGCCTCCCGGGCGTTCGGCGGGGTGTACCGGGACGCGCTGAAGGACCTGGGCCTGACCTATCCCCAGTACCTGGCCATGCTGGTGCTGTGGGAGCACGGACCGCAGCAGGTGAAGGCGATCGGTGAGCGGCTCCGCCTCGACTCCGGGACGCTGTCCCCGCTGCTGAAGAGGCTTGAGTCGGCCGGCCTGGTCGTCCGCGGGCGAGACCCCCGGGACGAACGCTCCGTCATCGTCGGCCTCACGGAGACCGGCGCGGAACTGCGCGAACGGGCCCTGGCGGTGCCACGGAGAATCCTCGACGCCACCGGACTTCCGGTGGCGGAGATCATCGCCCTGCAAGACGTACTCGGGCGGCTCACCTCAGCCCTGGACAAGCCGCGACAGGGCTGAGGCGCCGGCTGTTCGTGCAGCCCGGTGCCGGGATTCAGCCCATCTTCTTGAGCAGCTCGGCCGCGAGTGGGGCGGAGGAGGCCGGGTTCTGACCGGTGACCAGATTGCGGTCGACGATCACGTACGGGGCCCACGCCTCACCCTCCTGGAAGTCCGCGCCGAACTCGACCAGACGGTCCTGGAGCAGCCACTTCGCCTTGTCCGCCAGGCCGCCCTGGGTCTCTTCGGCGTTGGTGAAGCCGGTCAGCCGGTAGCCGGCGAACGGGTTGGTGCCGTCCTCCTTGCGCGCCGCGAGCAGTGCGGCCGGGGCGTGGCAGACGACTCCGAGGGGCTTGCCGGACTCCAGCGCCCGGGTCAGCAGACCCCCGGAGACCGCGTCGACGGCGAGGTCCTCCATGGGACCGTGGCCGCCGGGGTAGAAGACCGCGGCATAGTCATCCAGCTTCACGTCACCCAGCGCGATCGGGTGCTGGAGCTCGGTGAAGGACTCCAGTGCACGGGCGACGCGGTCGGCGCCCTCCTGGCCGCCGTTGTACTCGGGGGCCAGGCTGCCCCGGTCCACGGTGGGCACGACGCCGCCCGGGGTGGCGACGACGATCTCGTGACCAGCGGCCTTGAACGCCTCGTACGGAGCCACGGCCTCCTCGGCCCAGAAACCCGTCGGGTGCTTGGTGCCGTCCGCCAGGGTCCAGTGGTCCGCGCCCGTCACAACGAACAGAATCTTCGACATATCGCTCTTCTCCGGGGAGTGGGCCCGGCCGGGCCCGAGGATGGTTCCGGTCCACACGCCCTGATGTCCCGCGGCCGTCGGCGCTTCCGACGCGCAGACGAATACGGCTGTCAGTGCGGCGCTACGTAGACGGTAGGCCGATAGCCCATACGTATCAAACAGGACATACGCCGTCCGCGACCGGAAGGCCGAACGCGCCGTACAACCCTTGTACCCCCGGCGCGGTCAAACAGGACGCCGGGAAGGAACGGGCCCTTTCCGGCCAACCCCCGCACTCGCCCGGCCATCCTTCTCAGAGGAGCCGCTCGTGCGTACTCGTCGTTCGGCCGCCATTGCCGCGGCCTCATTCCTCCTGCTGACGGGAGCGGGCATCGCCGCCCCCTCCGCCTACGCCGGAACCTCCGGCGCCACCCATGCAAGCGACCGCAACAGCGATTTCAACGACGACGGTTACGAGGACGTGCTCATCGGCGCGCCGGCCGGGACCGTCAACGGAAAGAAGGGCGCGGGGTACGTCACCGTGCAGTACGGCTCGTCTTCCGGAATCGGCACCGGCCGGTCCGCGGTGTTCAGCCAGTCCACCACAGGCGTGGCCGGCGCGGCCGAGGCCGGTGACGGCTTCGGCAAGGCCGTGGCAACCGGCGACCTCAACGGCGACGGGTACGACGACGCGATCGTCGGCACCCCGGGCGAGGACATCGCAACAGCGGCGGACGCGGGTGGCGTCACCGTGCTGTGGGGCGGGTCGTCGGGACTGTACGGGGCGAACAGCGCCTGGCTGGAGACCGAGGAGCCCGCGGCCGGCGAGAGGTTCGGCGGCGGTCTGGCCGCCGGCCACTTCAGCCCCGACAGCCCTGAGGACCAACTAGCCGTCCTCGACCGCGACTTCGTACATCTGTACAGGTACGACACCTCCCCGCGGCTGCGGTCCGCACCCCTGGAGCGCACCTCTCGCAGCCGCCTCTCCACGGTCGCGGAGGAGCGCGACATCCTGCCCAGGTCCCTGACCACGGGCGACTACGACAACAACGGCCTGGCCGATCTGGTCGTCGCGGGGGTCACGGCGGGGGCGGAACCCGGCCACGGCTGGTCGTCCTTCTTCTCGGGACAGCCCGAGGGGCTCGTGTACGAGCGCGATATGCGCGGCGGCCCGGTCGTGGCGTCCGGTGACATCAACCGCGACGGCTACGACGACCTCGTGACCGGTGAGCCGAAGAGCCCCGACGACGGGGGCGAGACGATGACCGGCGGTCTGGTCGGCGTCTACTACGGCAGCCCCGACGGACCGCTCGGCACCGACGGCGCCGACAGCCCCCCGCAGTGGTGGACCCAGGGGACGGCCGGGGTCCCCGGAGCGCCCGAGCGCGGTGACGGCTGGGGCACCGACCTCTCCGTCGCGGACACCGACGGCGACGGATACGCGGACGTGGCGATCGGCGCGGCCGGCGAGGACATCGGCACGGTCACGGACGCGGGCGCGGTGTGGGTGCTGCGCGGCGCGGCCCGGGGGCTGACGGCCACCGGCGCCGCGTCGTGGGACCAGAACTCCACGCATGTGCCGGGTTCCGCGGAGACGGGCGACCGCTGGGGCGGCCAGGTCAAGCTGACCGACCCGAACCGGGACGGCCGCTTCGGCCTGCTGGCCTCGGCACCGGGTGAGAACACCGGCGACGGTGTCGTGTGGGTGCTCTCGGCCGGTTCCGGCGGGGTCACGGCCACCGGCTCGTGGACGTACGGCGGCGGCTCGCTCGGAGCTCCGGCGACGGACGCGGCGTACGGGGCCTCGATCGACAAGTAACCGGGCGCTGGCGCACCGCGGCAGGGCTGCACGGCTGCCGCGGTGCGCCGTTCGCATGCCCCCCGCATGAACGGCCCGGACCGCACGAACGGCCCGGACCGCCCACGCCACGCACGTTACTGAACATGATTGTCATAATGCTAGGGTCGCCGCATCGGCTTCACCCACTCTTCGCATCCCGATGGGGACACCCTTGCGCCTGCCCGAAAACTCCCGCATATCCCGTCGGGGCCTCCTGTCCGTGGTCGGTCTGAGTACGGCCTCGGCGCTGCTCACCGGCTGCTTCGCGGCAGCCGGCCCCTCCGCCGGCGGCGACGGCGCCCGGTTGCGCGTCGCGATGATGCAGCCGCCGCGCTCGGGCCTTTCACCGCTGACCGACGACGCGTTCAAGCTGTCGCGCTGGTCCACCGCCGAGACCCTGACCCGCCTGGACACCGAGGGCAACGCCCGGCCCGCCCTCGCCACCGCGTGGCAACAGAACGGCCGGGACTGGACGTTCACCCTCCGCGAGGGCGTGACGTTCCACGACGGCTCGGACTTCACCGCACGGTCCGCCGTGAAGTCCCTCACCGTCGCCGCCACCGCGTCACCCAAGCCACGCATCCTCGACGGCGTGTCACTCACCGTCCGCGCCACCGGCCCCCGCACGGTCACGGTCACCACCGCCACGGCCGACCCACTGGTCCCCCAGCGACTCAGCTCTCCGCAGCTGTCGATCCTCGCCGCCAAGGCATACCGCGGCAGGACCGTCAGCCCGGTGGGCGCGGGCACGGGTCCCTTCGAGCTGGTCGAGGTGGAGGGCACCAGCACGGCGACGCTCGACCGTTACGACCGCTACTGGGGCGGCCGGGCGAAGGCGGCCGGCATCGACGTGAGGTTCGTGCCCGACGGCACCGCACGGGCCGCCGCGCTGCGCAGCGGAGAGGCCGACATCGTCGAGGCGGTGCCCGTCTCGCAGGCACGGCTCCTGGACGCGGAGCTGATCCGGGAGGTGCCGATGCCGCGCACCAACACCCTGTATCTGAACACCGGGACCGGGCCGTTCAAGGACGCGCGCGTACGGGCGGCCGCGCGCGCGGCCGTCGACGCCGAGCAGATCGTGAAGAGTGTGTACGAAGGCAGGGCCGACGTCGCCGAAGGACTCCTCGGGCCGGCGCTCCCCTGGGCCGCGAAGCTGCGCGGGACTCCCGTACGGACCGCGGCGCGCGATCCGCGGGGCGCCGAGATCACGATCGGTACGTTCACCGACCGGGCCGAGCTGCCCGAGGTCGCCCAGATCCTGCAACAGCAGCTCCAGGCAGCGGGTTTCCGGGTGAGGCTCGAAGTCCGTGAGTACGCCCACATCGAAGCGGACGCCCTCGCGGGGAAGTTCGACGCGTTCATTCTGTCGCGGGCCACGATTCTGGACTCCGGCGACCCGGCCGCGTACCTGTACAGCGATTTCGCGGGCGAAGGCTCCTTCAACATCGCGCGGCTCTCCGATCCCGACGTCGACAGGGCGCTGGCCACCGCCTCGCAGACCCGGACCGGCGATGCCCGGCGCAAGGCGGTCATGGCCGCCGAGGCAGCCGTGCTCGCCACGGACGCCGCCGTGCCGATGCTGCACGAGCGGGTCATCCAGGGCGACGCGGCGGGCGTCACGGGCGCCGCCCACGACCCGCGCGAGCGCGAACTCGTCACGATCCACACGCACGTCAAGTGAGAACGGCCCTCACACGGGCGGCCGGGCTGGCCGCCGTACTCGCCCTCGTCGGACTGCTGCCCTGGCTGTCCGGCAAGGACCCGGCGCTCAGCCTGCTGCGGGCCCGGTCGGCGGAGCAGGAGCCGACCGCCGAGGCCCTGGACGCCATCCGCGACGACCTCGGGCTCGACGCCGGGCCGCTCGGGCTGCTGGGGCACTGGGCGGCCGCGCTGATCCGCGGCGATCTCGGTGTGTCGTGGGTGTCCGGCGCGGAGGTCCTGCCGTCGGTCACGGCCGGTCTCCAGGTCTCGCTGGCGCTGATGGGCGCGTCCCTGGCCGTCGCTCTCCTGGTGGGATCCGCCCTGGCCCTGCCGGTTCTGGTACGCGGACGGGGCACCGCCGGGGCGTTCGGCGCGATGCTCGCCGCCGTCCCGGAGTATCTGGTCGCCCTGCTGCTTCTCGTCGTCGCCGGGGTGTGGCTGGGCTGGTTCCCCACCTCCGGCTGGGACGGGCCCGCGCACATGGTCCTCCCGGCGCTCGCACTCGGAATCCCGGCCGGCGCGCTGCTCGGCCGGCTGGTCGCCGACGCGCTGCCCAACGCGCTCGACGAACGCTGGGTGGAGCTGTGGCGCGGCGCCGGCGTCGGCCGGCGGACCATCACCGCGGGCGCTCTGCGCCGTGTTCTGCCGCCCCTGGTACCGCAGTTCGGCATGGCAGCGGTCGGTCTGACCGGCGGCGCGGTGGCCGTCGAGACGGTCTTCGCGGTGCCGGGACTCGGCCGCACCGCCCTCGGCGCGGCCAGGTCACAGGATCTGCCGCTGCTCCAGGGAGCGGTCCTGGCCCTGCTGGCACTCGGGTTGCTGGTGGGCGTGGTGTCGGCCTTCGTACGCGCGCGACTGCTCGGTCCCGCGCTCCGCGACGCCGCGCTCACCCTCCCCGCCGCCCGCCCGGTACGGGTCTCCCCCGCCGTACCCGTCGCGCTGGGCGCGCTGCTGGCCGGAGTGACCGGCTGGGGTCTGCTGCGTGATCCGTATGTCATCGACACCACCGCCCGGCTGACCGCGCCGTCCTGGTCGCATCCCCTGGGAACCGACGCCCTCGGCCGCGACGTACTGGCGAGGCTGGGGCACGGCGCCGGCTCGACGGTCGGCACGGCAGCCGCCGTCTGCCTCCTCGGCCTGGTCATCGGGCTCGCCCTCGGTTTCCTGCCGGACGTCGCGACCGGTCTTGCCGATATCGCCAACGCGCTCCCGCCGGTGATCGTCGGCATTCTGGTGGCGGCGTCGACCGGCCCCGGTGCGGGCGGCGCGGCGCTCGCCGTCGCCCTGATCTCCTGGCCTCCGCTCGCCGCGCACGCCGCGGCGCTCACCCAGGAGGTGCGTGCTTCGGCGTTCCTGTCGGCGCAGAAGGCGATCGGGGCGAGCCCGGCCCGGATCATGGTCCGCCACGTGCTGCCCTCGGTGGCCGGGCCGGTCGCCCGGCACGCGGTCCTGCGTCTGCCCGGGATCGCCCTGGCCCTGGCCTCGCTCGGCTTCCTCGGTCTCGCAGCCCAGCCGCCGTCCCCCGACTGGGGTCTCCTGCTCGACGAGTCCGCCGACTACATCGAGCGGGCGCCGGTCGCGGCGCTCGCCCCGGCGGTCACACTGGCGCTCCTCGCCGCGCTCGCCGTCTCCCTGTCGGCGTACACGCAGCGCGGCAGGACGAGCCGCGCACCCACTCGGAAGAAGGCGGATCCCGTTGCGGTCTGATCCTGTGCTGTCGGTCCGCGGTCTGAGCGTGGACTTCGGCGGCGTACCGGCCCTGAGCGGGCTGTCGTTCGATGTCGGGCCCGGTGAAGTCCTCGCCCTGGTGGGCGAGTCGGGGGCCGGTAAGTCGGTGACCGCGCACGCTCTGCTCGGCATGACTCCGCGCGGGGCAGCGGTGTCCGGGAGCGTGCTGCTGCACGGTGCGCCGGTCACCGCCGCCGACCGGGGCCGGCACATCGCGCTCGTCCCGCAGGACGCGCTGTCCGCGCTCTCGCCGGTCCATCCGGTCGATGAGCAACTGGCGCTGGCCGTACGGTCCGTGCAGGGACTGTCCCGGAGGGAGGCGCGTCTGCGGGCGCGTGCCGCCCTGGAGGAGGTCGGCATCCCGGCCGCCGCGTCCTCGGCCCACCCCCATGAGTTCTCGGGCGGCATGCGCCAGCGCGCCGTGATCGCGATGGCCATGGTCAACCGTCCGGATCTGGTCGTCGCCGACGAACCGACCACGGCCCTCGATCCGGAGACCCAGGACAGGGTCCTCACGGTCCTGGGCGAGCGGTGCGCGGCGACCGGAGCGTCGCTCGTGCTCGTCACCCATGATCTCGGCGCCGTCGGCACACACGCCGATCGCATGGCCGTCATGTACGCGGGACGGCTGGCCGAGTACGGCCCGGTGGACCGGATTCTGGGCCGGCCGCTCGCCCCGTACACCGAAGGTCTCCTCGCCTGCCTGCCCACTGCCCGGACCGCCCGGAAATCCCGGCTGCCCGCCATCCCTGGGCTGCCGCCGGCACCCGGCGCCGTTCCGGCGGGCTGTGCCTTCGCGCCCCGCTGCCGGTTCGCCACCGCCCGCTGCCGCGCGGAACGCCCCGCGCCCCGTGCCGTCGACGGGCGCGAGGTGGCCTGTCATCTCGACCACCTGGAGTCCGTATGAGCCCGCTGCTCGACGTCCGCGACCTGGTCGTGCGGTACGGGGCGACCACCGCGGTCGACGGAGTCTCGTTCCATGTGGACGCGGGCGAGACGGTGGGGCTGATCGGTCCGTCCGGCTGCGGCAAGTCGTCCACCGCCGCCGCGGTCCCGCACCTGCGCCGGCCGCACAGCGGTGAGATCCGGTTCCTCGGAACGGAGTTGACCTCGCTGAGCGAGCGGGAGCTGCGCGCGGTCCGGCCCCGTATCCAGCCGGTGTTCCAGGACCCGTACGGCTCGCTCAGTCCGCGTCGGCGCATACGTGACCAGGTCGCCGAACCCCTGCGTGCCCAGGGCCGCTGGTCGGCCGCCACCGGTCCCGGCCGGGTCGCCGAACTCCTCGCCCTGGTCGGTCTGGACGACGCGCACGGCGGGCGGCTGCCCCACGAGCTGTCCGGCGGGCAGTGCCAGCGCGCGGGAATCGCCCGCGCGCTGGCGAGCGATCCCGAGCTCCTGATCCTGGACGAGCCGGTGTCCGCCCTCGATCCCTCGATGCGTGCCGGCATTCTCAACCTCCTGCTCGAACTGCAGGAGACACGCGGGCTCGGATACCTCTTCATCTGCCACGACATGGCGGCGGTGCGGCACTTCAGCGACCGGATTCTGACGATGCGCGAGGGCAGGCTCACCGTGTCATGACCTCCATGGGCCCGGAGGCGTAGGCCCACGGACCACTGGCTCCGCCCCAGGTATGGCCCGTGTGCCGATGCCCCGCGGGCACTCCCCACGGCACCGTGGAACCGTGATCGAAGTCAACGAACTGACGAAGAGATACGGCGCCACCACCGCCGTCGACGGCCTGACCTTCACCGTCCGACCCGGCCATGTCACCGGGTTCCTCGGCCCGAACGGCGCCGGGAAGTCCACCACGCTGCGGATGATCCTCGGCCTCAACGACCCCAGCAGCGGCACCGTCACCGTGGACGGGCAGCCGTTCCGCGGGCGCCGGCGCGGGCTGCGTCATGTCGGCGCGCTGCTCGACGCCCATGACGTGCACGGCGGACGCAGCGCCCGCGCGCATCTGTCCGCGCTGGCGCACAGCAACGGACTGCCCCGCCGCCGGGTGGACGAGGTCCTGGAGGAGGTGGGGCTGGGCACCGCCTCGCGGCGTCGCATCGCGGGTTTCTCGCTGGGAATGAAACAGCGGCTCGGCATCGCCGCGGCTCTGCTCGGTGACCCGCCGGTCCTGCTGTTCGACGAGCCGCTCAACGGGCTGGACCCGGAAGGGGTGCTGTGGGTGCGCGGCCTCTTCCGCCGGCTGGCCGCCGAAGGCCGTACGGTGCTGGTCTCCAGCCATCTGATGGGCGAGATGGAGCACACCGCCCAGGAACTGATCGTCATCGGACGGGGCGAGCTGATCGCGGCACAGAGCGTGTCGGAGTTCGCGGCGCGCGGCACCCCGCTGCGTGTGACCGTCCGTACGCCCGCCGCCGACCGGCTGTCGTCCGTCCTCACCGCACAGGGGGCGGCCGTCCGCCACGAGGACGACGGCTCGTGCACGGTGACGGGTCTGGGCCCCGCGCGCATCGGTGAACTCGCCCTCCACCACCGTGTCCCGCTGCACGAACTCGCCCCACGGGGCGCCTCCCTGGAAGAAGCGTTCATGGGACTCACCGCCGACAGCGTCCAGTACGGAGCGGGAGAGGGCCGATGAGCACGCAGACGGTGTCCGCCCCGAAGGCGTACACGCCCGCCCTCGACTCCCCCGCCCGGTTCCGCGGCCTCCTCGCCGCCGAGTGGATCAAGCTGTGGTCGCTGCGCTCCACGTACTGGGTCCTCGGAATCGGCCCCCTGGCCGTCGTCGGCATCAATGTGAACTCCGCCCTGTCCAATGCCGACCGGCTGGCCCATCAGCCCGAACTGCCGCCCCCTCCGCCGCCCGGCTTCCCCGCCAGGCCCGAGATGCTGTTCGACGCCATGTCGACCGCTTTCGTGGCCCCGGCCTGGCAGCTCCTCATGGTCCTGGCCGGGACGGTCGGCGCCCTCGCGGTCTTCGGCGAATACACCACCGGACTGATCCGCACCACGTTCGCCGCGGTCCCGGCCCGGGGTGCGGTGATGGCGGCCAAGGCGAGCGTCCTGACGGTCGTCATGCTCGCCCTCGGTGCCGTCGTCTCGGGCACCTCGTTCGGGGTCACCCAGGCGATCCTGCGGGATCACCACGGCCTGTCCATCGGCGATCCCGGGGCCCTGCGGGCTGTCGCCGCGTCAGCGTTGCTCGCCCCGATGTGTGCCCTCATCGGTATGGCCTTCGGCGCCCTCGTACGGCACGCCGCCGGCTCCGTCGTCGCGGTCGTCGGCGTACTGCTGCTGTTGCCGGCGCTCTTCCTGGGCGAGACCTACCGGTGGGTGAAGGAGATCGGCAACGCGATGCCGCTCACCTCGTGGCAGGCCCTCGTCCAGAATCCGGCCCGGGACTACAACCCCGACAGGTATCCGGTGCCGATCACCGAGGCGTGGATCGTCTTCGGGTCCTGGTCGCTGGTGGCGGTGGTCGTCGCGGTGGCCGTCGTACACCGTCGTGACGTGTGAGCGGTACGGGACGGAGGCGGTGGCCCTGCTCACCGGCCTCTGCCGCGAAGGCACCTGAGCTCCCGGGGGTGCGGCGTCACGGGCCCAGGAACGCCGCGGTGGCGTCCACGAAGCTGCCGGGGTCGTCGAGCCAGGGGTAGTGGCCGCCCCGCCGCTGCACGACGAGGGCGGCATCGGGGAAGAGCCCCGCGAGTTCCTCCACCGAGCGTGGCGGGCTGTTCAGGTCGAACTCTCCGGCGAGCACCAGCACGGGGGCCGTGCAGGCGCGGAGCGCCGCTCGGGTGGCCGCCGGGTCGAAGGCGCCGTCGGCGGCGAAGAGAGCGACGGCCTCCATGTTGGCCGGCCCGCTTGTGGCATGGTGCTCGCGCGCCGCGTCGTCCCAACGGCCGTAGAGGAAGGGCGCGATGGCCTCCCAGTCGCTGCCGGTCCCCTCGGTGATCGCCTCCAGGGCGGGGAACGCCGAGGGGAACCACGGCTCGTCACGCCGGGCCCGCGCCAGCGCGCGGCGCGTCTCCCCCGCGATGTCGATGCCGACGGCACGGGTGCCGGGGGCGATCAGGGCGAGTTTGGCGACCCGGTCCGGATGGCGGGCCGCGTACTGCGTCACGAGGTTCGCGCCGGCGGAGTGGCCGAGCAGGTCCAGCCGGGAGAGCCCGAGGTGGACGCGCAGCGCCTCGACGTCGTCGACCAGCCGGTCGCAGCGGTACGAGGAGGTGTCCTCGGGCACCGCGGAGCGTCCGGTGCCGCGAAGGTCCAGGGCGATCAGCTGCCGGTGCTTCGACAGGCCGCCGAGATCACCGAGGTACAGGGAGTCGGCGGGGCCTCCGGGGACGCAGACGACCGGGGAGCCTTCGCCGGTCACGCGGTAGGCGAGCCGGGTTCCATCGGGTGCGGAGAAAGTGGGCATGACCGGAACCATGCCACCCATAACCAGGTTATACAACCCGGTTATGACAGCGGCCCCCGCCCGGGTGTATAACCGGGACGTGGCAGGTGAAGAGCGCGAGCGACGGAATCCCGAGACGCTGACCGACGAGCAGGCCGAGCAGATGCTCGCCGAGATGAACGAGGTCATTCGCGCAGGCGACGAGATGCGCAAGCTGCGCGCCGCGATGATCCAGGTGTTCACCGGCCTCGGCTGGACCCAGGACCGCATCGCCCGGCTCACCGGGATGAGCCAGCCGGCCGTGTCCAAACAGGTGGCGAAGTACAGGACGGGCGAGCCGTCCCCTCCGGTGGAACTCGCCCTCGACCAGCAGGACGCCCCGTGGCTCGAAGGCCGCCTGTGGGGTCTCGCGGAGGAGATCGCCGAGACCCTCGGCGAGTCCGCCCGGTGCGGCCGCCACGTCCACGCCGTCGCCAGGGGGCGGAAGCGCTTCACTCCCCAGAGCATCGACGAACTGCGGCGCCTCGTCGAGGAGGACCTGAGAGCGCACGGGACGGCGCTGCCGGCCGGCTACCGGGACGCGTACGACAGGATCAGCCGCGGTCTGGACGTGCCCGCGAACGTCACCACCACCGCGACGGCCTCCGTGCGCCGCACTCTCGCATGCCGGCTCCAGCGCACCCGGCTCCAGGGCGGGGCAAACGGCAGGCCCTAGGGTGAGGAGTGCGGTACCCACCTCGACCCTAAGGACAAGTCATGCACGAGCGCTTCGACGTCGTCGTACTCGGAGCCGGCCCCGGCGGCTACGTCGCCGCCATCCGCGCGGCTCAACTGGGCAAGCGGGTAGCGGTCGTCGAAGAGAAGTACTGGGGCGGTGTGTGCCTCAACGTCGGCTGCATCCCCACCAAGGCACTGCTGCGCAACGCCGAACTCGCCCACATCGTCAACCACGAGGCCAAGACCTTCGGCATCAAGGTCGACGGGACCATCTCCTTCGACTACGGCGAGGCGTTCCGCCGCAGCCGCACGGTCGCGGACGGCCGCGTCAAGGGCGTCCACTACCTGATGAAGAAGAACGGCATCACCGAGCTGGACGGGCGGGGCACGTTCCTCGACGCGAACACCCTCCAGGTGGCCGGGGCCGACGGCACCACCCGGACCATCACGTTCGACAACTGTGTCATCGCCACCGGCGCCACCCCGCGCCTGCTGCCCGGCACCTCCCGCAGCGAACGCGTGGTGACGTACGAGGAGCAGATCCTCGCTGACGGTGTGCCGCAGTCGATCGTCATCGCGGGTGCCGGGGCCATCGGCATCGAGTTCGCGTACGTCCTCCACAACTACGGCGTGAAGGTCACGATCGTCGAGTTCCTCGACCGGGTCGCGCCGCTGGAGGACGAGGACGTCTCCAAGGAACTGGCGAAGCAGTACCGCAAGCTCGGGATCGAGGTCCTGACCTCCACCCGCGTCGAGTCGATCGACGAGTCGGGACCCCAGGTCCGCGTCACCGTCACCGGCAAGGACGGCGCCCAGAAGGTCCTGGAGGCCGACAAGGTCCTCCAGGCCATCGGGTTCGCGCCGAACGTCACCGGTTACGGCCTGGAGGCGGCCGGCGTCGCTCTCACGGAGCGCGGCGCGATCGACGTGGACGGCCGCTGCCGCACCAACGTGCCGCACATCTACGCCATCGGTGACGTGACCGCGAAGCTGATGCTCGCGCACGCCGCGGAGGCCATGGGTGTCATCGCGGCCGAGACCATCGCGGACGCCGAGACGATGGAGCTCGACTACCCGATGATCCCCCGCGCCACCTACTGCCAGCCGCAGATCGCCAGCTTCGGCTGGACGGAGGCGCAGGCGCGTGAGCGGGGCTTCGACGTGAAGGTCGCCAAGTTCCCGTTCACGGCGAACGGCAAGGCGCACGGCCTGGGCGACGCGACCGGCTTCGTGAAGATCCTCAGCGACGCCAAGTACGGCGAGATCATCGGCGCGCATCTGATCGGGCCCGATGTCACCGAGCTGCTGCCCGAGCTGACGCTGGCTCAGCAGTGGGACCTCACCGTCCACGAGGTGGCGCGGAACGTGCACGCCCACCCGACCCTGGGCGAGGCCGTGAAGGAGGCCGTCCACGGCCTGGCCGGGCACATGATCAACTTCTGAGGCGGGGCCGGGTCGGAGACAGCGGAGGGGGCCGAGGGCCGGGGCGAGGGGCGTGGCAAGCCGGGCCGCTGAGCCGTCGCCATGTTCCGGGGGCTGGTCAAAGCCGGGCGTGTGCGCAATGATCACGCCCGCGCCACCCCCCGCGTCCGGCGTAACCCGCACCACAACGGGAGGATGTACATGGCTCGCCGCACACCCCGCGCGCTGATCGCCTCGGCCACCGCCATCGTGGCTCTGCTCACCACGGCAGGAGCTGCCTCGGCCGCCGGGGCGAACCCCGCCCCGGCCGCACCGCAGGCAAGCGTCTTCATGGTCAACCCCGTCCAGTCCTCGGGCGATCAGTCGCTCGTCGACGCCAAGGACTCGGGCGACGCCGTGCCCGCATCGGCCTACGCCTCGGCCGCGCTGCGCAACCTCGACGGCAGCGGCGGACTCTCCGGACGGTGGGCCACTGTCAGGTCGGACACCGGTACGTCGGCGAAGACCGCCGACGCCGGCACGTACACCCGGCAGGACGACCAGTTCGAGCAGGTCATGGCCTACTTCTGGACCAACGAGGCACAGGAGTACCTCCAGGGCCTCGGCTTCGGCAGCGACCTGCCCGGCGCCAACGACCGCGCCCAGCCGCTGCGTATCAACCAGTGGGGTGCGGACAACTCCTTCTTCACCGACAAGAAGGCCGAAATCCGCTTCGGCAAGGGCGGGGTGGACGACGCCGAGGACGCCGAGGTGATCGTCCACGAGTACGGACACGCGGTGCACCACGCCCAGGTGCCCGGCTTCGGGACGTCGGTGGAGGCCGGGGCGATCGGCGAGGCGTTCGGTGACTACCTCGCGGTCGAGGTCGGCAGCAACGCCGCCTCGCGGTACGGCTGGCCGCTGAAGGCCGACCCGGCGTGCGTGGCGGACTGGGACTCGGTCGGTTACAGCGATGCTCCGCACTGCCTGCGCCGCATCGACACGGACAAGGTGTACGGGGACCGGGTGGGCGAGGTGCACGCGGACGGCGAGATCTGGTCCCGTGCGCTGCTCGACATCCGGCGGGCGCTCGGCGCCCGGGTGGCCGACCGGATCATCGTCAACGCCCAGTTCGGCTTCGCGCCCGACACCAGCTTCCAGGACGCGGCGCTGACGACGATCGCGACCGCACAGCGGATGTACGGCAAGAACGCGGCGGACGCGGTCCGCGCCGGCTTCAAGGGGCGCGAGATTCCGGGCGTCCAGTAGCCGGAGGTCACGGGGACCGCCGCCGCACGAGGGCGGTCCCCCTGTACCGGCCCCGCTTCCCACGGTCCGATCGCCGGGCGCTGCTGGGCCGGAGAGGTGAGAGCCGGGTCTGTCGCGGCCGCGCAGCGCCGGAATCCTTCACCGACCTGTTGGCCTGGTGTCCGCACCCCGCGGTACGGGGCTACGGAACCGAGGAAGGAACGGCCATGGGACACGGCGGTAACGTCATTGCGGAGCTGACTGCCGACCACCGCGAGGTGGAGGAGATGTTCGCGCGGATCGAATCGCAGCCGGTCGGCCATCCGGAGCGGCGGCACCTGGCCGACCAGCTGACCTCGGAACTCGTACGCCATTCGGTGGCCGAGGAGATGCATCTGTACCCGGCCGTACGCAGGCACCTCCCGGACGGCGACGAGCTCGCGGACAAGGAGATCGCCGACCACGGAAAGATCGAGCGCATGCTCAAGGACCTCGAGGAACGGGACGCCGAGGAGCCGGAGTTCAACGACCTCGTGGCGAAACTCAAGTTCGAGGTGGCCTCCCATGTACGCGAGGAGGAGAGCGACCTGTTCCCGAAGCTCGCGGCCTCGTGCTCGGCCGAGGAGCTGGAAAGCCTCGGGCAGCTGGTCCGCCGGGCCAAGGAGACGGCGCCGACCCGGCCGCACCCCTCCATGCCCGACGCTCCGCCCGCCAACAAGCTGCTCGCACCCGGGGCGGGGCTGGTGGACCGCCTGAGGGATCTGCTCAGCGGCCGGGATTCCTCGTCCTGAACCACGTCGGAGCCCGCCGTGCGCGTCCGGTGAACGCCACCGCCCCGTTCACACGCGCGCTCCGGCCACGAGGTCGGCCGTGCGGCCCGCGTCCTCCTCGGCGGGGTCGCGGGCCAGCAGGTCCAGGGTGAGGGCGGCGGTCCACCCGAAGTCGCGGGTGCCACGGGCCTCCGCGGTGAACGGGTCGACGTACTCCGCGAAGTCACTGGCTCCCGCGGCGGTGAGCATCGAGGTACGCAGGTGGTCCGCCGCGCCCGCCTGCCCGTACCGGCGCAGGCCGCGCTCCAGCAGCCAGTTGGTGTTGAACCAGGCCGGTCCGCGCCAGTAGCGGCCCGGGTCGAAAGCGGGTCCGGTGAGGTCGTACGACGGGACCATCGGGACCTCACCGAGCCGGAAGCCCGGGCCGGCCGCCGTGCGGATCATTGCGTCGGCGACGTCCTGCGGGAGTCCGGGCACGATGAGCGGGAGGAGACCGGCGACACTCCGTTCAGCGATCAGCTCAACGCCCACCAGGTCGCGGCAGAGGAACATCCCGTCGTCCGGCGACCAGAGCCGCTCCACCAGTGCCGCGGTGAGCAGCGCGGCCCGCTCCTCGTGCGGGGCGGGGTCGGCACCGGTCTCGGCGGCGATGCGCGCGAGCGCGTGCTCGGAGACGATCAGCAGGGCGTTGACCCCGGGGTCCTCGACGGCGAATGGGTGCCCGGTGCCCACGTCCGCGTATCCGCTGTCGCGGTAGTCACCGGCCAGGCGCACGTACCGCCCGTAGTCCAGATCCGTGGGACGCTCGGCGGCCGCTCCGTGGTCCAGGTCGGCGCGCCGGTAGGAGCCCGGTGCGGCCGGTTCGACGCGCCGCAGGGGCGCGTCCCAGCAGGGGCTGTTGTCCATGCCGGGCTCCCACGGGTGCACGACGGCGGCGAGGCCGCCGCCGCCCAGGTCGCGGGGGCCCGTGAGGTAGTCGTGCCAGGCCGTCAGCGCTCCGTACACCCGGGGCAGGAAGCCTCGGCTGCGCGAGGCCTCCGGGTCGGCCAGATGGACGAGCCAGGCGGCGAGCGCGTGAACGGGGGGCTGCACGATCCCGGACGTCTCGATGCCCGCCGGGGCTCCGGCCGCCGCACCCTCGCGCGAGGAGCGCCAGAAGTCGGGGCTCGGGAAGTAGGCGTCGAGCGGGACCGCCGGATTGAAGACGATGTGCGGAACGCGTCCGTCGGCCCACTGGGCACCGAGCAGCGTCTCCAGTTCCCGCTGGGCGCGGCGCACGGACAGATGGCGCAGGCCGATGGCGATGAACGCCGAGTCCCAGCTCCACTGATGGGGGTACAGGCCGCGGGAGGGGACGGTGGAGGCACCCGTCCAGTTGGCGTACAGCACCCGCGCGGCGCCGCGCCGGAGTGCCGGTTCGTCCGCTTCGGCGGGCACCGGGGAATCGAGCAGCGAGGTCATGCCGCCGGCCTCCGCACACCGCCGGCGCACCCCTGCGTCGACTCGGGCCGCCCGTACGGGAATTGGCGGGTGCCCTGGCAGGCGGTCTTCAGCATGGGTGCCTTTCGCGCCGGCGCGCGGCGCTGTACGGGTGGTTCGGGTCGGAGCGTCGCGGAACAGCCGGGCTCCGGCGTCCTCCGCGCGCGTCACAGACGGGTTTGTTCCCCGGGAGGGAGTTGGCTCGGTCTCGGCCGGCACACCGGAAGGGGAACCCGCTTGCTGACTTACGTTGAAGTTATCCCACAGTTATGTCTCACCAACAAGCAAAAGCGGGAGTGAGATGCCTAACGGTCACACGTAAGGCGGACGTGAGGACACAGGATGGCGATGAAGACCCGACGGTCCTGGACAACCGTCTCCGGACTCGCCGCGACCCTTGCCGCATGCCTGCTCGCAGGCTGCTCCGGCGCCTCGGGGGCGGACCGGAAGCCCGGCAACCGGATCACCCTGGCCAACGGGCTGGAGGTGTCGAAGACCGTTCCGACGGCCGGTTCCGTGGTACTCGCCGTCCCCGTGGTACTCCTGTTCTCCGCGTCCGAACACCTGCTCGTCGAGGGGCTGGCCAGCGGCGCGGACAAGGCTGACGCCCGGTCGGAGCGGCGGAGCCGGTACGGCGACGGCGCCGCGGGCGGCTTCCGGGCACGGACGAAGAGGACGAGGGCAGCGGGGATGGCAGGAAACCGGGCGAGTGCGGGACACCTGCTGCGGCTCATCCGCAGCGGCGAGGCCACGACCCGCGGGGAGTTGCAGCGGGCGACAGGGCTGTCCCGGTCGACCGTGGGGCACCGTCTGGACCAGCTCTTCGGCGCCGGCTGGCTCCGGGGGTCCGCCGGGGCGTCCACCGGAGGACGCCCGTCCGCCCGGCTGGAATTCGACCCCACGCACGCCGTCGTGCTGGTGGCCGATCTGGAGACCCGCCACGGACGCGCCGCCGTCCTCGACCTCGCCGGCACGATCCTCGCGGAGCGGACCGGTGAGCTGCTGATCGCGGACGGCCCCGATCCGGTGCTTGACCGGCTCGCGCGCTGGTTCGCTGCGCTCCTCGACGAGGCGGGCGTGGGACCCGGCCGGGTCTGCGGGATAGGCCTCTCCGTACCCGGCCCGGTCGACCAGGAGTCCGCGCGGATCGTGCAGCCGCCGATCATGCCGGGCTGGGACCGGTTCCCGGTACGGGAGCGGATGCGGGAGGCCTTCGCCGAGCACGTCGCTCCGCTCTCCGCCTCGGCCGAGCCGCTCCCGGTCCTCCTCGACAACGACGCCAATCTGATGGCGCTCGCCGAGCAGCGCGAGAACCACCCAGACTGCGGGGCGTTCGTCCTGGTCAAGGCGTCGACCGGCATCGGGGCCGGGGTCGTCGTCGCTGGTGAGGTCTACCGCGGGATCGACGGCGGAGCGGGTGACATCGGCCACATCCGGCTCCCCGACCGTACCGACGCCCTCTGCATGTGCGGCTCCCACGGCTGTCTGGCGGCCGTGGCCAGCGGCCGCTCCCTCGCGCAGCGGCTCACCGCGGCCGGCGTGCCCACCGCCTCCGGGTCCGATGTGCGCCGCCATCTGGCCGCGGGCCAGCCCGACGCCGTGCGGTTCGCCCGCGAGGCCGGCCGGTGCATCGGCGAGGTCCTGGCCACGGTGGTGACCCTGCTCAACCCCGGTGTCCTGGTGCTGGCGGGAGACCTCGCCGGAACCCCTTTCCTCACCGGGGTCCGGGAACTCCTCTACCAGCGGGCGCTGCCCCGGACCACCGCCCATCTCTCGGTGACGATCTCCACCCTCGGCGACCGCGCGGCGCTGGTCGGCGCGGCCACCATGGTCGTCGACCACCTCTACTCCCCCGACCGGGCGGACGCCCGGCTCGCCGCACGGGCCCGAGAAGACGGCGCCGGCCGGCCAGTCGGCTGACCGGTGGGGCCGGCCTCTCAGCCGCCGGCCGGCCGGCAGGGGCCGGCTCTCAGCCGCCGGCCGAGGACTGGGCCTCGGCCGCCGCACGGTAGAGCCGGCGCAGCCGCACCACGCCCAGGTCGTGCTGGTAGAGGTTCTCCCGCTGGTCGGCGTCGGCCGGCATGGCCTCCAGCATCACGCGGTCCTGCTCCAGGACGTCCCAGTGCCGCTCCTCGATCAGCGTCCGGTACAGGAAGCGCCAGGAGGCCCGCTGCCAGTCCTCGACCCTGCGGTAGCGCCAGAAGAAGACGCCGCAGCGCTGCTCGTCCACCGGGCACACCATGCCGACGATCCCGAACGGTCCGCCGGGGCCGGCGGACGGCGGGTACGGGATGGAGAGGTCCACCCAGTCCACGCCTGTGCGGCACAGTTCCACCCAGTCGAAGTTGACTCCGCGCTGGTCGGTCTTCTCGAAGAAGTAGCCCCGGCCGGTCTCCCGGATACGGAACTTGGCGGTCGTGTCACCGTCGAACATCGTGTGCGAGTCGTGGTGGAGGAAGGCGCCGTGCATCGGGTCGAGCAGGTTCTCCACGGCATAGCGCCAGGGAGTGTTCCACTCGGCGTAACAGAGGAACGCCTCCACCTCGGGGTCCGTCAGCGGCTCCGGGAGCGTCAGTTCGGCGGGCTCGGGATGCTCCTCGTCGCCGAAGTACGCGAGGACCGCACCGGCGACCTCGCGCACAGGCAGCGAGGTGACGAGTTTCTTGCCCTCCAGGCTGCAGCCGGGCAGTCCGGGGACGGAGGACACCGTCCCGTCGGACTCGACCTCCACGCCGTGGTACCAGCAGGCGACGCGGTCACCGAGGTGTTTGCCGAGCGACAGCGGCGCGCCGCGGTGCGGGCAGCGGTCGGCGAGCATGGACAGGGTGCCGTCGGAACGGCGGAAGAGCAGCCATTGCTCACCGAGCGCGGTCACCTTGCGCATCGCTCCGGGAGCCACGAAGTGCGAGGGGACGACCGCGTGCCACTGGTTGCGCAGTCCGGTGGCGTAGATGTGGTCCGCGGTGGCGGAGGACGACAGCGTCATGGTCAGGCTCCCAGTCGGTTCATCTCGGCGCGGAACGACCGCTCGGTCCATGGGGCGCCGTCCGGCCCGTGGACCTGACGTGTGTTCAGACCTCGTATCACGTCGGCCAGTTCGTGCCCCTCGTGGGTGAACACGTCTTCCAGGGTCGCGGCGAGCTTGTACTCGTAGGGGGTCGGCTCGTGGGTACGGGACTGGTGGACGTCCAGGCGGGGCCAGGTGTCGGTCACGGTGATGTCTCCTGGGGGTGCGGTCGAGTGGTCACAGGTCGAGGACGAGCCGGCTGCGGGAGGCGCACCGCGAGACGCAGATCATCATCGTGGTGCCGGCGGCGCGTTCGGCGTCGCTGAGCAGGAAGTCGCGGTGGTCCGGGGTGCCGTCGAGGACCCGCGTCTCGCAGGAGCCGCAGATCCCGTCGCGGCACGAGCTCGCCACGGTGAGCCCGGCGCCCTCCGCGGCGTCGAGGATGGAGGTGCCGGCGTCGACGGCGAGTGTCACCCCGGAGGCGCGGAACTCGACCTCGAACGCCTCGTCGTCGCCGGTTCGTTCCACGGCGGGTGCGGAGAACCTCTCCAGGCGCAGGCACTCCCCGGGGCAGCGCTCCTCGACGGCGGCGAGGAGCGGTTCGGGGCCGCAGGAGTACACCAGCGTGCCGGCGGGGAGCCCAGCGAGTGCGGCGGCCAGATCGATGTGGCCCTGTTCGTCCTGCGGGACGAACGTGACGTCGCCGCCGAGCGCGGTGAGTTCCGAGGTGAACGCCATGGAGGCGCGGCTCCTGCCGCCGTAGACCATCCGCCACGCGTCTCCCCGGCGGGCGGCCTCCCGGGCCATGGCCAGCAGGGGGGTGATCCCGATGCCGCCGGCGATGAACACGTAGCCGTCGGCGTCCTCCAGCGCGAAGTGGTTACGGGGTTCGGAGACGGTGACCTCCTGCCCGGGGCGCAGGTGGGTGTGTATGTGACGCGAACCGCCGCGTGAGGCGGGCTCGTTGAGTACGCCGATGCGGTAGACGTCGCAGATGTGCGGGTCGCCGCACAGGCTGTACTGGCGGATCCGGCCGCCCACATGGACGTCGAGGTGCGCGCCGGGCGTCCAGGGGGGCAGGGGTTTGCCGTCGGGATGGACCAGCTCGACGGACAGGACGCCCTCGGCCTCCCAGGTCATACGACGGACGATCAGCCGCAGCGAATGCTCGCTCATGGCGTGTTGCCTCCTTACCGGCAGTACGGGCGGGGCCGGGCTACTGGCCCGGAATCCTCACGGGCGGGGTGAACGGGGTCTTCATCGGGCCGAGTGCGCCCAGATCCACCTCGACGAGCGTCGGCCCGTCCGAGGCGACGGCCTCGGAGATCACCGGGCCCGCGTGTTCCTCTGCCGCGATGCGGGCGTAGGGCAACCCGCAGGCACGTGCGAGGAGTCCGAAGTCCGGGGTGACGAGGTCGACCCCGGAGCGACGCTCGCTGTAGCGGTCCTGCATGTTGCGCAGGACCCCGTAGCCACCGTCGTTGAAGACGATCAGGGTCAGCCGGGGCCGTTCCTGGGCGAGGGTGAGGAGTTCACCGAGGTGGACGGCGAGTCCGCCGTCCCCTGCCATCACCACGGTCGGCGTGTCGGGGCGGGCGAGCGCGGCGCCGATGCCCATGCCGAGTCCCTGCCCGATGCCGCCGCCACGCGGGAAGATGTTGTCCCGGGGGTCGTACATCTCCAGCAGCCGGTTGCCCCAGCTGCTGGAGGCGATGGTGACGTCGCGTGCGACGACGGAGTCGCGGGGCAGCGCGGCGCGGATCGCTTCGCAGATCGCGGCCTGGGGCCCGATCCCCGTACGGAGGACGGCCCGGACCTCGGTGCGGACGGCGGCGACACGGTCCGTCCAGCCGGTCTCGGCGGTCCCGGCGTGGGGCAGCAGGGCGTCCAGGGCGCCGGCCGCTTCGCCGTGCAGCGGGTGGGTGGCCGGGTGGACGCGGCCCAGCGCGGCGGCGTCGACATCGATCTGGATGTGCGCCGCGGGGAGCGCCAGCGTGTAGTCGGCGGTCTCGTTGGAGCGGAAGTGGGTCCCGACGGTGAGCAGCACGTCGGCGTCGGCGAGCAGGGCGCGCGCCGCGGGGGTGGTGGCGAAGTTGCCGATGACCTGCTGGTGGTCCTCGGGCACGGCGCCGCGACCGGAGTTCGAGGTGAGGAGCCCCGCGCCGGTGGCCTCCAGGAGCCGGGTCAGCTCGTCGCGGGCGGTGGCCGCACCGCCACCCGCCCAGATCAGCGGGCGGCGCGCCGAGGCCAGGAGGGCCCCTGCGGCGGTGAGTTCACCGTACGAGGGTTTGGGAGCGGCGACGGCGGGTGCGCTTTCGGGCTCGTCGGTCTGGGGAGCGTACTGGAGGTCGATGGGCCACTCCACGCTGGCCGGGCCGCCCGGTGGGGCGAGTGCCGACCGGGCCGCCTCGCGCAGGATGGTCCCGGCCCGGGCGGTGTCCGGGACGCTCGCCGCGTAGGTGGACACGGCCCGGAGCATGCCGAGCTGGTCCTTGGTCTCGTGGATGAATCCCCTTGCGCTGCCCAGGAATTCGCTCTCGATCTGCCCGGTGATGTGCAGTACGGAGCTGCCCGCGCTGAGCGCCTCGATCAGCGAGCCGGCCGCGTTGCCCGCGCCGGTCCCGGTGGACGTCAGGGCGCAGCCGATCGAGCCGCGGGCCCGGCCGTAGGCGTCGGCGGCGTTGACCGCGGACGCCTCGTGCCGTACGGGGACGAACCGCAGGTCGCGGTCGACGGCCTCGACGAGCGGGAGGTTGTGGACGCTGACGATGCCGAAGACGGTGTCGATGCCGAGTTCGCGCAGGACGGCGACGAGGAGATCGCCTCCGTTGTCGTGACGCATGGGGTCTCCTCAGAGGATGGAGCGGCCGACGCCGCCGCAGACGTCGATGCTGGTGCCGGTGATGTACGAGGCGCGGGGGGAGAGCAGGGAGACGACGGCGTACGCGACCTCTTCGGCGCGGCCGAGGCGGCCCAGCGCGATGCCCCGGTCGGCGGCGAGTTCGGCCTGCCAGTCCTCGTAGGCCATGCCGGAGTCCGCTGCCGCGTGGCGCCTGGTCCACTGGCCGGTGTCGATGAGCCCGAGGCAGACGGAGTTGACCCGGATGCCGTCGGCGGCCAGTTCGACCGACAGGGACTTGGAGAGGTTGAGGATGCCGGCGCGGGCGGCGCTCGTGGTGATCAGCCGGGTCTCGGGCTGTTTGGCGAGGACCGCGTTGATGTTGACGACGCTCGCCGTGCCGGAGGCGGCGAGATGGGGGCGCGCCGCCTGGAGGGGGTTCAGCACCCCGGCGAACTTCAGCTCCAGCTCGTCGCGCCAGTCCTCGGCGGTGGAGTCGTCGAGCCCCTTCATACGGGACTGTCCGGCGTTGTTGACGAGTCCGTCGATGGAGCCGAACCTTTCGGCGGTCCGGCGCACGAAGTCTCGTACGGCGTCGGCGTCCCGTACGTCGCAGACGCCGGTGAGCAGGCGGTCGCGGTCGGCGCCGAGGCCGGCCGCGGCCTTGGCCAGCCGGTCGGCGTCACGGCCGCAGGTCGCGACACCGGCGCCTTCGCGCAGGAGGGCGCGGACCGTGGCCAGGCCGACGCCCGAGCTGCCGCCGGTGACCAGGATGGTGCGGTCGGCGAGGCCCAGATCCATAACGTGTGTCTCCTGGGTTTCAGTTCATGGTGAAGCCGCCGTTGACGGCGATCACCTGTCCGGTCAGATAGCGGGATTCCTCGGCCAGCAGGAAGGAGACGATCCCGGTGAGGTCGTCCGGCTGCTGGGGGCGGGAGATGGCCCGGTTCAAGCGGTAGAGGTCGCGGCGTTCGGCGGGCACCGTCTCGGTCGCCTCGCACTCGGTGAGCCCGGGGGCGACCGCGTTCACGGTGATTCCCCTGTCGCCGAGCTCGCGTGCCATGGCCCGGGTGAGGGCGATGACCGCGCCCTTGGAGGCGATGTAATGAGCGAGGCGCGGAGAGCCGTACAGGGCGGCGTCCGAGGCGATGTTGACGATCCGGCCGGGTGCCGCGAAGAGCGGGTACAGGGCCTTCGAGACCAGCCAGGGGCTGCGGGCGTTGACCGTCATCAGCCGGTCCCACGTCTCGACGTCGAGGTCCTGGAACTCCTTGCCGCCGACGCCGTTGGCGAGGGCCGCGTTGTTGACCAAGCCGTACAGCGCGCCCAGTTCGCGCACGGTGGCCGCCAGGGCGTCCACCGATGCGGGGTCGGCGACGTCGCAGCGTACGAAGTGGGCGTCGATGCCCTCCGCGCACAGGTCCGCGACGGCGCGCTCGCCCCGCTCCCGCTCCAGTTCGGCGACGACGACGCGGAAGCCGTCGGTGCCTGCCCGGCGGGCCATGGCCAGTCCGAGGCCACGGCCCGCACCGGTGACGACGACGGTGCGTACGTCGGCCGGGGGCTGGTCAGCCACGGGTGACGCCGTGCATCGGCGAGTACGCGGGGTAGGTCGGCACCTGCGGCTTCTGCGTGCCGATGACCACGCAGAACAGGGCGTCGGTGTCGCCCTCGTTCTTGAGGGAGCGGGTCACTCCGGCCGGGACGACGATCATGTCGCGGTAGCCGAGGGTGCGGTACTCGGCCTCGTCGGGGCCGCGGTGGATACCGACCTTGACCTCGCCCTCCAGGACGAAGAAGGCCTCTTCGACGTCGTGGTGGGTGTGGGCCGGGCCCTCGGCGCCGGGCGGCAGCAGCATGTTGGAGAAGGTGAACCCGCCGGACGGCAGGATGCGGCTGTCGTTCTCGTGGTTGCCGGTGGCGCCCGATCCGACGTAACGGATCTGGCCGCGGCGGAACTGCGCGCCGGCCTTCTCCTGGAAGGAGAGGGTGTCGAAGTCGGCCACCCTGGAGGCCTTCGTCGCGATGAGGGAGTCGGTGTACGCGGACAGGTCGTCGCCGTTGTCGTACGCGGTGGTGGTCAGAGGCATGGCAGAGCTCCTACTCGGGGATGGCGGCGGTGATGCGGAGGTGGGAGAGGACCCAGGCGTTGAAGTGCCCGGGCTGCTCCTGATTGGCCAGGTGACCGGCGTCCTTGACGATCACGTAGGCGGTCTTGTGGATGGCCCCGGCGATGACCTGGCCGGCTTCGGTGCCGGTGACCCGGTCGTGTTCGCCGCAGAGCACGAGGGTGGGCGCGGCGATCGAGGGCAGTTCGGGGCGCAGATCGGTGGAGGCCATGGATTCGGCGGCGTACGCGTAGCCCGGCAGCCGTACCGACGCGGCCATGTTGTCCACGACGGCGCGCACCAGTTCGTCCGGTGCGTCCGGTGACACCAGGCGGGGGCCGCGGGCCTCGGCGAAGGCGCGTGGGCCGAGCTCGGCCAGATCGGTGGCGCGCGCCCGCATGCCCCGCGCCTTCTCCTCGTCCGTGCCCGAACCGGGGCTGGAGTCGGCGACGATCAGCGAGGCGACGAGCTCCGGGTGCCGGGTGGCGAGCCGGAGCGCGATCACCCCGCCCCAGGAGACGCCGAGGACGTGCGCGGTGGTGGCGCGTTCGCGGATGAGGGCGGCTGCCGCGTCCGCGTAGTCGTCGAGGCCGTACGGGGCGGCCGGATCGGCGGACCTGGCGTATCCCGGGGCGTCCCAGGCCAGGGCCCTCACGTACGAGGACAGTTCGGCGAGCTGTGGGGCGAAGGCGGCCGATGAGGAGCCGATGCCGTGGAGGCACAGCAGCAGGGGGCCCTGGTCACCGGCCTCCTCGACGTGGATCGCGGCGGTGTCGGTGGAGCTCACAGGATCTGCCCGGTCCGGCCGGCGAGCGCGGCGAGGCTGCGCAGGACGGCGTACGGCACGACCTGGCTGGTGGCGGGGTTGCCCGGGTCGGGCAGGTGGGCGACCTCGAAGCGGTACGAACCGTACGCACCGGACGCCTCGATCACATGGCGGGTGTGGTGCGCCGCCGGGTCGGCGACGACCTGGACCCGCACAGCGTCCAGGTCGCCGACGGCCAGCGCGACCGACGCGGCCACGTTCGTGGACTTGGGGAATTTCACCGGGACCTCGCGCGCGGTGCCGGACATGACCTCGACCGGTCCGGTCGCCGTCCGCATCCGGTGCAGCAACTCCGCCCCCATCCAAGGCTGTTCGAGGGTGGAGGGCAGTTTGGTCGTGGTCAGCCGGACCTCGGTCAGCGGGCCGAGTGAACGGACCGCCTGAAGCAGGTCGAGGCCGCCGACCGCGCCTCCCGTGAAGTACACCCGGCCCGGACCGGCCGCGAGCAGCCTCTTGGCGAGTTCGTCGTCGGTCAGCGCTCCGGTGGAGGCGATCAGCAGATCGGTGCCGGACTCCAGCACCCGCGTGCCCCATTCCCGTACGACGCCCTGGCCGGCCGCCTCCACGATCAGGTCGCAGGCGTCCAGGGCCTCTTCGAACGAGACCTGCCGGGCGGGCGCGGCCTCACCGAGCGGACGGTTGTCGACGACGCACAGCAGTTCCGCGCCCTTCACCCGCCCTTCGGCGAGCGCGGTGCCGACCACCCGGCCGATGGCGCCCCAGCCGACGATGCCGACTTTGCGTACGGTGCTCATGCGCCGGTCTCCTGGATGTCGAGGGGAGCGAGCGGGCCGGGGTCCGGCGCGCCCGCCATGTGGCGGCGGATCTCCATCGACGGCGGCCCTGCCGTCCCCCACAGGTCCGAGAGGTCCGGCACCCGACGCCACACGCGGGCGATCCAGGCGTCCTCGACGATCTGGGCGACCTCCGAGGTGTACTCGCAGACCAGCCCGGACGGGTCGGTGAAGTAGGAGAAGGTGTTGTTGCCCGGGCCGTGCCGACCGGGGCCCCACTGGGGGGTGATGCCGTGGTGGCGCAGCCGTCCCAGGCCCCGCATGAAGTGGTCGACCGAGGTCATCTCGTACGCCACGTGGTTCAGCGAGGTCCACTCGGCCTGGTTGAAGGCGATGCAGTGGTGGTCGGCGTTGCAGCGCAGGAACGCCATCTGGTGTTCGGACCAGTCGGAGACGCGGAGACCGAGCACATCGCGGTAGAAGGCGACGGCCGCGTCGATGTCGGTGGTGTTGAGTACGGCGTGCGTCACCCCGACCGGGACCGCGCCGTCACGGCCGCGTGGGACGACGGCCTCGACGTGGGCGCTGATCTCGATGAGACGCCCCTCGGGGTCGGTGAACCGCAACCCGTAGCCGCCGCCCGCCTGTTCCAGCGGACCGGGGCCGGCGACGGGGACGACGGAGCGCGCTTCGAGACGCCGCGCCGCTTCGTCGACCTCGGCGGGGGTCGCGACGGCGAAGGCGATCCGGCCGAGGCCGACCCGGTCCCGCTCGGCGAGGTGGAGGACGTGGTGCTCGTCACCCGTGCCGCGCAGCCAGCGCTCACCGGTGCCGGACTCGACGGTCTCCAGGCCCCAGACCTCTGCGTAGAAGTCGGCGGTCTCGGTGAAGGCCGGGGTGTGCAGCTCGACGTAGCGCAGTGAGCGGAGCCGGGCGATCGGACCGGGGGGTGGTTGGTGCATCGGTCTCTCCAGACGGACGGGCGTGCGGGGGGGGCTGCGGGTCAGTTGGCCCAGGGAAGCGGATGGCCGGAGGTGCCCCAGTACAGGGACTTCTGGCGCTGGTAGGCGCGGATCGCGTCGCGGCCCTTCTCCGTGCCGAGGCCGCTGTCCTTCCATCCGCTGAACGGGGTGGCGGCACTGAACTGCTTGTACGTGTTGATCCAGACGGTCCCCGCGTCGATCCGGCGGGCGAGCTGCCACGCGGCCCGCAGGTCCCGGGTCCAGATTCCGCAGGCCAGTCCGTAGACGGAGTCGTTGGCCTGTCGGACCAGGTCGTCCTCGTCGTCGTAGGGCAGGGCGACCAGGACCGGGCCGAAGATCTCCTCCTGGCAGGTCCTGGAGGTGTTCGCCAGGCCGTCCAGGACGGTGGGCAGGTAGTACGCGCCGTCCGCGTACCGCTCCCCCTCAGGCGCCGACCCTCCGCACAGCACCCTGGCTCCCTCGGAGCGGGCGAGGTCCACGTAGGCGGCGACGGAGTCGCGGTGGCGGTGGTGCACCAGGGGGCCGACCTGGGTGGCCGGGTCCGTGCCGGGCCCGACGCGGAGCCTGGCCACGCGTGCGACGAGTTCGCCGACGAAGGAGTCGTAGATCTCGCGTGCCACGAAGAGCCGGGAACCTGCGATGCAGGACTGGCCGCTGGATGAGAAGATCCCGAACAGGACGCCCGCCAGGGCCTGTTCGACGTCCGCGTCGGCCCGCACGATCGTGGGTGACTTGCCGCCGAGCTCCAGCGAGGCGGGGACCAGCTTGTGTGCGGCGGCCTCCGCGATGGAGCGCCCCGTCTCCGTACCGCCGGTGAATCCGATACGGCCGACGAGCGGGTGGCGCACGATGGCGTCGCCGACCACCCGGCCGCTCCCCGGCAGCACCGACAGCAGGGCGGTGGGCAGGCGGAACTCGTCGAGTGCCCGGCTGATCAGCCGGCCGAGGGCCAGCGAGACGAGAGGGGTCCAGGCCGCGGGCTTGAGGAGGACCGCGTTCCCCGCGGCGAGGGCGGGGGCGATCTTCTGGGCGTCGCTGGCCACGGGCGAGTTCCAGGGGTTGATCGCGCCGACGACCCCGATCGGCTCGTGGACGCTCATCGTGACGTACGGACCGCGGGAGGGTGTGAGCGCGTCCTCCGCCGTCTCCAGGGCGGCACCCATGTAGCGGAAGGTGCCCGCCGCGCTGAGCGCGAGGGCTCTGGTCTCGGTGAGCGTCTTGCCGGTGTCTGCGGTCTGCAGCGCGGAGAGCTCGTCGGCCGCCTCCTCGGTCAACTCGGCTATGCGGTACAGCAGCCGGGACCGTTCGTGGGCGAGCAGGTCACGCCAGGCGGGGTCCGCCACCGCCTTCGCGGCGGCCTCCGCCGCTTCGGCGACCTCCTCGGCCGAGGCCGAGTGGACGGTGGCGAGCAGGCGCCCGGTCGCCGGGTCGACGGTGTCGACGGGATCGCCCGCACCACGTCGCCACTGGCCCGCGATCAGGATGTCGGTGGGGAACTGCGGCACGGGTGGACCTCCGGGCGAGGCGACGGGAAGGGAGCGGGTTCCGGATGCGGGCGCCCAGGGGCGCTGTTGGCATCCGAACTACCGAAGTGCTCGAAATCTAAGGGCTTAACTATCTCGGCACAAGCCCCCAGGCCGAAATCGTTGCCCGCGAGCTCTTGAGCTGAGCGCCCATGGCGTCGACGATGAGGCGTGGAGTCGCCTGAATCTGGGTTTCTAACCGCTTAACCATTGACCGCTTAGATAACCGACCCTACTGTCTCCGCAACTCCACTGCCCGCGGAAGGACCCCTCCATGACGACTGTGGCCGGCAAGCCAGCACTCGGCTCCATAGCCGCGCGACTCGAACGACTGCCGCACTCCCGCTGGCACATCAAGGTCCGGTTCCTGATCGGCGCCGTCACCTTCTTCGAGGCGTTCGACCAGCTCCTGGCCGCCTCCGCTCTGCCCGTCCTCATGAAGGAGTGGGACCTCACCACCGGGCAGGCCACCTTCGCGGTCACCTCGGCCTCCATCGGCATGCTGCTCGGAGCCCTGGCCGCCGGCTGGCTCGGCGACCGGATCGGCCGGGTGCGCACCGTCGCCCTGGGTGTCGCGGTCACCGGGCTCGCCAGCCTCGCCGTGGCCTTCTCCGGCAGCATCGAGACCTTCTCGATGTTCCGGTTCGTACAGGGACTGGGCATCGGCGGTGTCGTGCCCGTGGCGGCCACGTACATCAACGAGATCGCCCGCTCCGACAAACGGGGCCGGTTCGTCCTGCTCTACGAGATGATCTTCCCGGCCGGACTCGCCGCCGCCACCCTGCTCGCCGTGTGGGTGGTCCCCGCCTTCGGCTGGCGCGCCATGTTCGTCGTCGGCACGCTGCCCGTACTGATCGCCGCGCTGCTCCCCCGCCACGTCGCGGAGTCCCCTCGCTGGCTGCTGGCCCGAGGACGTACGGCGGAGGCGGAAGCGGCGATCAGCCGCATCGAGGCGGAGGTCGCCCGCGCCACCTCCGAGGAGCTGCCCGCGCCCGCCCCCGCGCCGCACATCTCCGAGGCGACGCCCCAGGGCCGCCTCGCCGACCTGTTCCGTGGCCGCTATCTGCGGCGCACCGCGGTGCTGTCGGGCCTGTGGTTCGTCGCGTACTACGTCAACCACGGCATCTCCACCTGGCTGCCGTCGCTCTACACCAAGCAGTTCGGGCTGGACCTGACCACGGCGCTCGTCTACACGCTGCTCAGCAATGTCACCGGCCTGCTCGGCACCTTCGTCATGGCCATGCTGGTCGACCGCATCGGCCGCAGGCCCGCACTGACCGGCGCACTCGTCGGCACCATGCTCTCCCTGGGCGTGCTGGCGCTGGCCGGGGCCACCTCCGGCGTACAGGTCGCGGTCTTCGCGTCCTGTACGACCTTCTTCCTGTACGCGATCAACGCGGGGCTCTACCTGTACTCTCCCGAGCTCTACCCGACGCACAACCGCGCCAAGGGCGCGGCGTTCGGCGGTCTGTGGAACCGGATCGGCGTGATCCTCGGCCCGGTGGCCGTCGGCGCGGTCATCGGGGCGGGCGGCAGCCTGTCGCTGGTGTTCGCGCAGCTCGCCGCGGTGGCCGCGGTGGGTGCCGTGATCGCCTGGTTCGCCGTGGAGACCAAGGGCAGGACGCTGGAGGAACTCAACTCCTGACCCCGATCTCCTCAGCGGTAAGATTCTCAGCACCGTGAGAATCTGACGGATGCCGTACGAGGGGGATGGGCATGGCTGCATCGAGACCGGCGGACCGGGACGCCGTCGCGAACGTGATCGAGGATTGGGCGCGTGAACGGCCGGAGCTGGACACCAGCCCGCTGGAGGTCCTCGCCCGGCTGCACCGCTCCTTCCTGCGCTACAGCACCAGACTCACCACATCGATCGATCGTCATGGTCTGTCCGTGGCGGGCTTCGACGTACTGACCGCGCTGCGCCGGTCGGGAGAGCCGTACCGGCTGACCGCCGGGCAGCTCGCCGACTCCGGGCTGGTGTCCTCGGCCGGTGTGACGCTGCGGATCGACCGTCTGGAGAAGGACGGCCTCATCGTGCGTGAGCGGGACGCCGACGACCGCAGGGTCGTCTACTCGCGTCTGACCGACAAGGGCCTCACGACGGTGGACACCGTGTTCACGGAACATCTCGACAACGAACGCCGGATGCTCGGCGGACTGTCGCCGTCCGAACGCCGCCAGCTCGCACGCCTGCTGCGCAAGCTGGAGTCGTCGATCGTCGACTCCGACGAGGAGCCGGCTCCCGCCACGTAGAACCGTGTTGCTCGTAATCTCCGGAAGCCTCCCCTCCGCAGAAGAGGCGTTCCTATGATCGTTCTCGGCTCCCGCGGGAAGCGGGAGAACGACAGGAGGAGGGGACCATGTCGAACATGTCCAGACGGTCACTGCTGGGGTATTCGGGGACGGCCGCGGCGGGCGCGGTGTTCGCCTCGGCCGGGACGGCCGCGGCCGATGGCACAGCGCAGTCGGCCGCGGCGGAGTTCGCGCCGGGGACCAGGTTCGAGGCCAGCTCGAGCATGGCCGAGTCCGACCTCATGATGGAAATGACGTTCAGCGTGCGGGTGGACTGGCCCAACGGCTACCCGTCGGCGCAGGACATCACCCCCCTGGAGATCGCCAACGCGCTGTCCGCGATCGCCGAGTCGAAGGGCTGGCCGCCGATCACGTTCTACGGCGCACAGCCCCCCGCGGCCCTGAACTGACGTACGCACAAGGAGGGTCGAGGGGGCACGTCCGTTCCCGGACGAGTCCCCCGGCCGCTCCACCGCCGAGCACCGATTGACGGCGGGGCCGGGCGGTGTGACGATGCGCCGATGCCCGACCTACACTCCCGGATGGCCTCTCGGGGCAGTGACCTCACCGCGGCCGTGGTCGCCCGTTGCGCTGCGGAGGTGCCGTTCTACGGGGAGCTGCCACGCCGGACGCTCGAAGGCGAGGTGACGCGCTCGGTCACGGCGGTGCACGGACTGCTGCTTCGGGCCCTGCGGGACGGCGGCGCGATGGGTCCGGGCGATCTGACCCGGCTTATCGAGTGGTCCGCCCGGCGGGCGGAGGAACGTGTGCCCCTGGAGGCGGTGACCGCCGCCTATCTGATCGGCGCCGAGGCCTGGTGGCAGGTACTGACCGAAACGGCGGAGCCCGGGGAACTGGCCGGGGCGGGGGCGAAGCTGCTCGCCTGCCTGCACGCGGCCATGCCCGCGGTGGTGCGCGCCCATCTGAACGTGCAGGAGGACCTCCACAGCGAGGACAAGCGGGTACGGCGCGCCCTGCTGACCGCTCTCCTGGAGGGCCGGCCGTACGAGGAACTGGCGGAGGCGGCGGGGGTCATGGTGGCCGGCGCGCACGAGGTCGTGGTCCTGGCCTTCGAGTCGAGCCCGCCGGCCAGGCTGGTGCAGTCGTCGCTCGACGCCCATGCGGGCGTTCCGGTGCTCATGGACCATGTCGCCGGGATCGCGCTGCTGCCGGCCGGCTCCGATCTGCCCGGTCTGCTGGCCGGGCTCGCACGCGAGACGGCGGAGCGCGTGTTCGCCGCCGCCTCCCCGGCCGGCGAGCCCGCGGCCGTTCCGGCGGCGGCGGCGGAGGCCGGACGCGTACTGGAACTCGTCCGGCGGCTGGGCCGTCCGCCCGGGTTGTACCGCCTTGACGACGTCCTGCTGGAGTATCAGCTCGCCCGCCCCGGTGCGGCACTGACCCGGCTCGCGGGGAAGCTCGACCCGCTGGAGCAGTACCCGTACCTGCTGGAGACACTGCGGGTGTTCGTCGGCCTCGGACACAACCGCCGCCGGAGCGCGCTGGAGTTGTGCGTCCACCGCAACACCCTGGACTACCGGCTGCACCGGGTGAGCGCCCTGACCGGCCTGGACCTCGCGGTCCCCGCCGAGGCGCGGCTGCTCCAGGCGGCGCTCGTCGCCAGGGATCTGGCCTAGGGACTGCTCCGGGCGGGGGCCGGGTCAGACCTAGCGGACACGGCCCAGGGTCTCTGGAGCCACATGCGCAGCTCCTTCTCCCGAGGCGCGAGCGTCACGCCCGTGCCGGGGTGATCGAAGACCATGACCGGCAGATGTGAGCCCCAGGCGGACCATCCGGGATTTCCCGAGGCGGCGAACGCCACCCAGGCCCGGTGCATGGTGTCGGCCAGCGGCTGGGGAGCGCCGGGACCGGTCAGCGACTCGGCGTGGCGCAGGTTGTCGAAGACGAAGCCGATCTCCAGCGCATGGCAGGCGCCGAGGTCGAGGACCGGCGAGCGCCAGGCGAACTCGTAGACGTACGTCCGGGACGGCCGGGAGTCGGCGAGCCGGTTGAGGGGTGCGCGCAGCAGCAGGTCGGTGGCCATCTCGCCGAGGATCACCCCGGGCCGGGCGCCGGGCCGGGTGGACCTGTACAGCCGGGCGACCCGTCCCGGGATGCGGAACCTCAGCAGGGCCAGGCGCAGCGTGAGGGCGCTGATGCGGTCCACCGCCCCGGTCGGTACGAACCACAGCCGGTACTCCTCCCGGTTGTACCCGAGCAACAGGTCGGCCTCGGGGAGCGGGGGGGCGGCGAGGACCACGTCGTCGTCGACCACGATGTGGAAGCCGGGCCCCCCGCTGATCGGGTCGGCCTTGCCGATCACCGCGGTCTGCGCGTCCAGCAGCCGTTCGCGGTCCACCGCGGCGAAGGCCTCCGCCGTGGCCGGCACCCGCAGTGCCCTCGCCATCGAGCGCACGGTCTTCGCGCCCTTGCCACGCGACACCGTCTGCGGCGGGCCGCTCTGCAGGACCGCCCGGTGGAACAGGCCGGCCGCCCGGGGGCTGGTCGTCAGGGCCGCGATGCTGATCGCTCCGGCCGACTCGCCGCACACGGTGACGTTCGCCGGGTCTCCGCCGAAGGCGGCGATGTTCTCCCGCACCCAGGCCAGGGCCGCGATCTGGTCCAGCAGGCCGCGGTTGTCGGGTGCGTCGGGGAAGACGCCGAACCCTTCGACTCCGAGCCGGTAGTTGACGGAGACGAGGACCACGCCGTCGCGCGCGAAGGCGCTGCCGTCGTAGAGCGGCAGGCTCGCCGAGCCGTTGCGGAGCGAGCCGCCGTGGATCCAGACCATCACCGGCAGCGGCTCCCCTACGGCTGCCGCGGTCCATACGTTGAGGTTGAGGCACCCGTCCCCGGGGATGGACCGCTCGGGAATCAACCGGTCGAGGGGCGGCCGGTAGGGCCGTTGGGGGGCGGTCGGTCCGTGCTCCACCGCGTCGCGCACGCCCTCCCAGGGTTCGACGGGAGCGGGCGCGCGGAAACGGTGGGCGCCGAACGGCGGGGCGGCGTAGGGGATTCCGAGGAAGGCCGCGATCCCCTCCTCGACCCGGCCCCGGAGCCTCCCCTGCCGGGTGGTCACCACGATGTCCATCTCGGTCCTTTCACGACGATCGGTCGGCGAACCGGCTTACGGGTTGCCGGAGGGGAACCGGGTGGCCAGGTCGTTGCGGCGGACATCGGACCAGGTGGTGGTGTCGGTGCAGATGCCGCACCCGGTGCCGAAGAACTCGGTGCCGGCCGCTTGGTCGCCCATCAGGTGCGCGCGGAACCACGCGGTGGTCGGCGCGGCGAACGGGCCGGGGTCGTCGGCCACGGTGAAGTGGTCGGCCCCGCGCAACTCGCCGTAGAGGGCCGGGATGTGGTCGGCGTCGTCGTAGAACGCCTTGACGAGGAACGGGAAGACGATGCTGTCGTCCTGGCCTGCCAGGAGGAGGGCCGGGCCGTGTACGCCGTCGATGTCGGCCAGCGGCCCGGGCTGGATCGGCAGGACGGTGTCCACACGCGGGTCCGCGCCGACGACGATGGCCGCCGCCCCGCCCTGGGAGTGCCCCGAGGCACCGATGTGTTCGAGGTCGACACGGTCGCGGAAGATGCTGCCCGGGTCGGTGTTCCTGCGGGTGAGCATGTCGATGCCGGCGCGCATGGAGACGCCGGGGTTGGACTGCGGGGTGTTGGCCGCGGCGACGATGAAGCCCTGGCCGGCCCAGTGGAGCAGCAGGTCCCGGTAGACGACGGGGAAGGCGAACGTGCCGTTGCCCCACACGATCACGGGGTGGCGGCGGTCGCTCCGGGCGATGTCACGCGGGTAGTACAGAGTGGTCACCGGCCCGACTTCCACGGCGGTGGCGTACGGGCCCGGAGCACCGAAGTCACTGGTGGCCGGGAGCGCGCCGGCCGGGGCCGACGCCGAGGCGGCGCCCCCGCCGGCCGGGACGGACAGGGCGAGGGCGAGCGCGACCAACGGGACGAGGAGCTTCGTTCTCCACACCACGGCGACTCCAGACATCACGGTGACCCGGATCTTTCGCCGGATCACATCTGCGTTTGACCGCATCCTGCAGCAGCGGCCGACGGCCGTCTCTGCGCAATCGCGGCAATCACCGGGGGCGGGGATTGTGCAACGTGCCGAGAGACATGCCGTCCGACAGTGGCGCCCCGTGGCCTATGTGCGCGGCGCGCCGCGCGCTCAGTTTCCGCCCTCGCGTCGAAGCCGCGCCGAGAGATGGTGCTGGAGGGGCTGACCGACCGCCGCGAGGTCATGGACGAAGTCGAGCGTGTACGCGTCCGTCAGGGTGTACCGGCGCCGGGTGGCGGTGACCTCCTTGGCGGTGGGTGTGCGGGCCACCTGTCGGGTGGCGAGGTCGACCGAGCCGTCGCCCGCGCGGCCGGTCGAGATCTCCGCGATACCGGTGGGCTGCGTGATGAGTGCCTCGACGTGCCCGTCGGGCTGCAGTCGCCACCAGCCGCTCTCCCGGGCCGACGGCCGCAGCGGCGAGCCGTCCGCGTCGAGCAGCCAGGCACGTGCCTCGTAGTGCAGGAAGGGCCGCCCGTCGTGGCTGAAGGTGACCTCCTGCGCGTACGCGAACTCCGCGTCGAGCGTCGGGTATCCGCCCCGGCCCCGGCCTGCCCAGGTGCCCAGGAACCCGAGCAGCGGCGTGAGCAGCGGGTGCGGCGCGGGCGCCTCGTCCGCTCGCAGGGCGTCGGGGAAGGGGTACTTCTGAGCGGAGTCGAACATGGTGTGTGCTCCTCGGTCGGGGCCGGTGCCGGTGCCGACTGGCAGCCTAGATCGTGTCCGCTTCCGCCCGCGGGGCGTTGACCTCATGTGGTTGACCGAGGCAATAGTTACGGGAGCGTAACTTACCGACGAGTTACCTTGGGTACGCCATCGTTGCTAGCTTGCGCTCACCTGCATCGGAGCAGAGCGAGGAGTGAGCTGTGAGCCGCAAGAACACCCGTTCGCGTTCCCTTTCCGTCACCCCCCGTCCGGCGGTCACCTCCCGTCCGGCGGTCTCCCCCCACCCCGGGCAAGGACCGGGGAGGCTGCGCGTACTGGCCGTCGCGGTGGCCACCGCGGCCTGCGTGGGGACGTACGCCGTACCGGCGTCCGCCGATGTCACGGAGTCGGAGCCCGTGGTGTCCAGAGGGATACCCATCCCCGCCTTCTACCAGCCACCCGCCGAACTGCCCACGGCCAACGGCACGTTGATCCGGAGCGAGGCGCTGCCGCTCGGTCTGGCCATTCCCGGTCTGGACGGCCGCCCGATGCCGGGCACGGCTACCCGGCTGATGTACAGGTCCACGGATTCGGGCGGGCAGCCCGTCGCGGTGACCGGTGCCTACATCGAACCGTCGGCCGCCTGGAAGGGCACCGGCCCGCGCCCGCTGGTGGCGGTGGCCTCGGGCACCGTGGGCCAGGGCGACCAGTGCGCACCCTCCCTGTCGTTGCAGTACCCGTTGCGGCTGACCGGCGAGACCGTCTCGGTCGGCTACGAGGCTCTGGCGATCTACCGCCTGCTCTCCACCGGAGCCGCGGTGGTGGTCACCGACTACGTCGGCCTCGGCACCACCGACCGGCTCCACACCTACGTCAACCGCCTCGACCAGGGCCACGCCCTGCTGGACGCCGCCCGCGCCGCACGCGCCGTCCCGGGAGCGTCGGTCACCGCCGACTCGCGCGTGGGCCTGTACGGCTACAGCCAGGGCGGCGGGGCCAGCGCCTCGGCCGCCGAGCTCCAGCCCTCGTACGCCCCCGACGTCAAGCTCGCCGGCACCTACGCGGGCGCGCCGCCCGCCGACCTGACCTCGGTCATGAAGGGGATCGACGGCAGCGCGCTGGCCGGCGCCCTGGCCTGGTCGATCAACGGTTTCGCGCAGGCCGATCCGGATCTGCGTGAGGTCGTCGAAGCGAACATCAACACCACGGGACGGGCCGCGCTGAAGGACGCGTCGACCATGTGCGTCGGCGACGCGATCTTCGGCTACGGCTTCACCAAGAGCTCCAAGTGGACCACCAGCGGCGCGTCCCTCGGCGACATCATCGCCGCGGAGCCCCGGGCGCAGGCGGCGCTCGACAGGCAGCGCATCGGCGCATCGAAGCCGGCCGGCCCGGTGCGGGTGGCGACCGGTGTCCAGGACGACATCGTTCCGCACGGCCAGGCCCGCCAACTGGCCGTGGACTGGTGCCGCAAGGGCGCCGGAGTCACCTACGACGCCATCGAACTGCCCAACCTGGGAGACAAGCTCCTCACCAACCACCTGGTGCCGCTCATCACCGACCAGGGGGAGGCGATCTCCTGGCTGACGGACCGGCTCGCGGGCAAGGCCGCCGTCTCCAACTGCTGGACGATGCCGTTCCAGCGCTGAGCCACGCAGGGCGCAGCGCCGCCGGCGCGCGAGCGCCGTCGGCTTCCGGCCGGGCAGACTGTGCGGAATGAACGACTACCCGATGGTGGACCGGCCCCCCGCCCCCGAACAGTACGGAAGCCTGCACGTGCAGACCTCGGATCTCGGCCCTGCCCGGTGGCTCACCGAACGCGCCCCCGGGCAGGGCCGCTTCGGGACGGTGGCAGGAGTCGCCGCGCCCGGGTTCGACGCCTACGCGCGGGTTCTGCATCCGGCCTCCCTCGATGAGCGCCCCGTGCGGTGGGCGACGGTGGCCGCCGCGTACGGGCGTGAGGTGGGACCGCGCACGCGCTGGTACGAGGTGGCCGGGTTGGACCGCGACTACTACAACGCCTCCGAGTACGGTCTGCCCGGCCTCTGGGACGAGCATCCGGCCGAGGGGCCGACTCCGCCCGCCGTCGCCGAGGCCCTGATCCCCGTCCTGGCACGGCACACCACCACACCCGAGCGGTGCTGGTTCGGGCTGTGGCACGGCTATGGGCGGTGGGAATTCGACCACGTGCCGACCTTCGAAACTCCCGGCCGCGACGAAGTCCTGCTCACCGGCACGCTGGCCGAGGCGGTCTCCCCGGTGTCGCTGGACGAGTTCGCCGAACTGCCCGACCTGTGGTGGCCGCAGGACCGTGCCTGGTGCCTGGGCGGTGACGTGGACCTGGTGAGCACGTATGTCGGCGGGTCCCGGGAACTGATCGCCGATCTGCTGGCCGCTCCGGAACTGGAGACCCGGCCGGTGGCGCCCGGTGACAGCGTGGGCTGAGGCCGGGCGACGCTCCCGCACGTGCAAGGAAAATCCCCGGTCCGCAATTGCGGACCGGGGATTTTCACGAGTATATTGAGTGTTTCTGTGCGCCCACAGAAAAAGGCCCCACACCGGGGGCCACTAAGCAAGACCATATCCGGCAGGGAGTCATGTTGTCAACTCGGGAAAGCGCCGAATTGCATAAGGAGCAGGAATTCATCGGCCGGCTCTATGACCGTGTCGACGTACTGCGCGGAGTCGCCGCGGACCACGTCGAGGACGCGCTGACGCCTGTGGGCACCGGTATGCAGGCCCGTCTCGAACGCGAGGTGCTCGTCGCCGAACGCTCGGGGCTGCTGGCCGCGCTGAACGCGGTGGACGGCTCGCTGTGTTTCGGACGTATCGATCTCTCCGACGGCACCGCGCACCATATCGGCCGCATAGGGATCCGCGAGGACGACAGCGCGCACACTCCTCTTCTGATCGACTGGCGCGCCCCGGTCGCCCGCCCCTTCTATCTGGCCACCGGTCATACGCCCATGGGTCTGCGCAGGCGCAGGCACATCGCCACCGAGGGCCGCGTCGTCACCGAGCTGCACGACGAGATCCTGGACCTCGGGGACCGGGAGCGCACCGGCTTCGAGGACCCGAGCGGCGACGCCGTGCTGCTCGCCGCCGTGAGCTCCGCCCGCACCGGCCGCATGGGCGACATCGTGCGGACCATCCAGGCGGAACAGGACCGCATCATCCGCGCCCCGCACCGGGGCGTCCTCGTCGTGGAGGGCGGTCCCGGTACCGGCAAGACGGCGGTGGCGCTGCACCGTGCGGCCTTCCTGCTGTACGAGCACCGCGAGCTGCTCGCCAAGCGCGCCGTCCTGATCGTCGGTCCCAATCCGGCGTTCCTGCGCTACATCGGCGAGGTGCTGCCCGCGCTCGGCGAGACCGGTGTCCTGCTCGCCACCCAGGGCGAACTGTTCCCCGGCGTCCACGCCCGCGGCACCGACACCCCCCGCGCCGCCGCCGTCAAGGGCGGGGCGCCGATGGCGGAGGCGCTCGCCCTCGCCGTCCTCGACCGGCAGCGGCTGCCCGAACCCGGCGCCCCGCTGGTCGTCCCGCACGACGACGGGGACCTCGTCCTCGACTGGGAGATCGCCTACGAGGCCCGGCAGGCGGCCCGCGACACACGCCTGCCGCACAATCTCGCGCGCCCCCACTTCGCCTTCCGGATCATCGACGCCCTCACCTCGCAGCTCACCGAGCGCATCGGTGCCGACCCGTACGGCGGCCCCAACTTCCTCGGCCCGGACGACATCGCGCAGCTCGGCAAGGGCGTCGCCGTCAGCAAGGACGTGCACTCCGCCATCGACGAGCTGTGGCCGGCGCTCACCCCGGAGGAGTTCCTGGCCGACTATCTCGCCGACCCCGTCTACGTCCCGGACACGGAGGCCGAAGCCATCCGGCGTGCGCCCGGCGAGGGAGCGTGGACGCCCGCCGACGTTCCGCTGCTGGACGAGGCGGCGGAACTCCTCGGAGCCGACGACAGTGCCGAGCGGGCCGCCGCCGAGGCGGTGCGCCAGGAGCGGATCGCCTACGCGCAGGGCGTACTGGAGCTGTCCCGGGGCTCGGAGACGTACGAGTTCGAGGACGAGGAGTCGGAGCGCCTCGCCGCCCACGACATCATCGACGCCGAACGGATGGCGGACCGGCACGAGGAGGCCGATCACCGCAGTGCGGCCGAGCGCGCCGCCGCAGACCGGACCTGGGCGTTCGGACACATCATCGTCGACGAGGCGCAGGAGTTGTCGCCGATGGCCTGGCGGCTGCTGATGCGCCGGTCGCCGACCCGCTCGCTGACCCTGGTCGGCGACCCGGCACAGACCTCGGAGGAGGCCGGTGTCGGGTCGTGGGAGAGGATCCTGGAACCGTACACCGGTGACCGCTTCGAGCATGTGCGGCTCAAGGTCAACTACCGGACGCCCGCCGAGATCATGGAGCTGGCCGCCCGGGTCCTCCGCGCCGAGGACCCCTCCTTCGAGCCTCCCGGCTCGGTGCGCTCCACCGGCGAGGTGCCGTGGACGCGGGACGCCGGGGACGACCTGGCGGGCGCGGTCGCCCGGGCGGTCTCGGAGCTGACGCCCGAGGAGGGGCGCCTCGCGGTGATCGCTCCGGCCGAGCTGCACGAGGAGATCGCCGCCCCGCTGGACGGGGTCACGCCCGGTGCCGAGCCCGATCTGACCCAGGCAGTGGTCCTGCTCGGCCCGAGGCAGGCCAAGGGCCTGGAGTTCGACCATGTACTGGTCGTGGAGCCCGCCCGTTTCGGGACCAGCGACCTGTACGTGGCTCTGACCCGTGCCACGCAGCGCCTGGGGATCGTCCACCGGGAGGAGCTTCCCGAAGCGCTGCGCTGACGGTGGCCCGGGCGCGGCGCCGGGGCCGTTCCGGCCGTGGGCGCCGCCCTCGCCCGTACGCCACGCACGTTCGAGCCGTCGCTTCGGAGTGTGATCCTGCTCCGATCGACGCCACCTCTGGCCCAAGCACGCGTTGGGGTAGCCGTGCCATCACAGCAGTGACGGTTCTGCATCGCACGCCCGACGGGGGCGGCGACGTTGTCGACGGGGAACGTACGGGGAGCAGCAGAGTGCCGAAGAATGCCGGTGCACCGCCGGGGGACAGCGGGACGCCGACCGGTGGGCCGACCGGCCGTGAGGCGGATGCGGCAGCGTTGCGCGGCCTGCTCGTCGAGCATCGGCTCGTCACGGTGGCCGGGCAGGCAGGGGTGGGCAAGAGCTGCCTGGCCGGCTCCGTCGCCACCGGGCCGCGCGGCCGGCGGACACAGGTCCTGCGGGTGCGGTGGCGGCTGACGCGCCCTGGCCGGCGCGGCGAACTGACCGCGGCGGTCCTGCATGCCGCGACCGGCACCGAGCCGCGCCCGGACGCCGGTGTGGCGGAGCTGATCCAGGCGTTGCGCGCCCGCGAGCCGCTGCTGTTCCTGGACGACATCGACCCGGTGCGCGCCGAGGGCGTGGGGCTGGTGCAGAGTCTGCTCCAGCAGGTGCCGGAACTGCGGGTCCTGGTCACCTCGCGACAGCCTCTGGGACTCGGCGACGAAGCCGTGCTGCGGCTGAAGCCGCTGGGTACCGCACCGGTGGAGGGTGATGACGGGCTCGCCCCGGCGGTGCGGCTTTTCGAGAGCGCGGCGCGGGCCGTGCGGGAGGGCTTCAGCGCCACGGGCGGGGAGCTGGACGCCGTGAGGGACATCTGCCGCGACCTGGGGGGCCTGCCTCTCGCCATCGAGCTGGCCGCGCGCCAGTTGGTCCACTACGACGTACGTGAGCTGGCGGAGCTGGTGGGCCGCCGCCAGGGCTGGCTGGCCGACCCCCGGATGCCGCTGCCACGCCATCGGACCCTGCGGCGTGCCATCGGGTCGGCGTATGTGCTCTGCGACAGGACGGACCGGATCGTATGGGCGCGGACCAGTGTGTTCGCGGCCTCCTTCGACTCCGCGGCGGCCGAGTTCCTCTGTGTGGGTGGCAGCGTCGCTCCCCATCAGGTGGCTGTCTGCCTCACCCGCCTCGCCGCGGCCGGCGTCCTCGAACCCGACGGCGATCCGGGAGGTCCGAACAGGCCGAGGTACCGCATGACACGGGCCGCGCGGGACTTCGGCATGGAACGGCTCAGGGAGGCCGACGAGTTCGGGGTCGCCGCCGAACGGCACGTGATGCACTGCCGACGGGTGGCGGAAGCGGCCGAGGAACTGTGGAACACCGGCAGCCAGACACAGGCCGTGCAACTCGTCCAGGACGAAGGGGAAGAGCTCGCCCTCATGCTGGCGCACCTGCCGCGGCATCCCGGACACGCGGAGCAGCTCCTGGAAGCCGTGGTCAACCTGTGGTTCTGGTGGGCCGTCCACGAGGGCGGCGCCGACCAGGGACTCCGGTACCTGCACCACCTGTTGCCGGCCGCCCATCCCGATCACCCCGCGGCGCTGGCGGGCGGATGGCTCGCAGCCTGGCTCACCGCGCCCGGCGACCCGCGGGCGGCGGGCGCGCTGCTGCGCACCACCTGGCAGGCGGCCGTGATGGCGGGCGACGACGCCGCCCTCGGCCGGATCGCCCATGTCCACGGAGTCCTCGCCCTGTACCGGGGCGACCTGCCGGCCGCGGCCGAGCACTTCCAGGAGGCCGCGGACACCACTCCCCCGCACGCGCCCGCGGGCCCGTCCACGGCGGTGAGTCTGGCGGCCCTGGCCGTCGCTCAGGCCGGTCTGGGCGCCACCACCGCGCGGCGTACCGCCCGGCGCGCCCTCAGCCGGCCGGGCCTGCGCGGCGACACCTGGGCCTGTCTGATCGCCCGGTACGCGCTGGCACTGGCGGACTACCAGCAGGGCCACCCGGGCAGCGCTCTGCGCCGCGCTCGCCGCACGCTGGCGTCGCTGCACCACCGATGGCCGGTCCCGCACGCGGCGCCTGCCCTGGAACAGCTGATCAACGACATCGAAACCGGCCGGCAGGCACGGATCTACCTCCCTGCCGCCGCACCCGACCGGACCGGCGTTCCGCTCCGGCGCCTCGTCGCACGCATGCCCTGCCCCTAGGCGGGGAACGCGCCTGTTCCTGCGGGGAACTGATGGGCCATCCGGAGTTCACCCCGAGGTCGCGCCGCCTCCACCGGACCCCCGTAGCGTCTCGCAGGTCCGTAACGCTACTGAGGAGTATCGTGAGCGCTTCCGCTCTGACCGCTTTGGCCGCCTCCCTCGTGATGGTCACCGGAGCCCCGGCGACCGGCCCGGTTTCCGTCGACGCGCGCGTGGAGACACCCGCCGTCCACGACGACGAGGCCGGCGGCAACGCCGACGCCGACGACCCCGCAGTCTGGGTGGACCCGGACCGCCCGGGGCGCAGCATCGTGATCGGGACCCTCAAGGAAGCGGGCCTCGACGTCTACGGCCTCGACGGCAGGAGGCTGCAGCACATCGCCGCTCCGGCGGCGCCCGGCGAGGACGCCTCCCCCGGCCGGTTCAACAACGTCGACATCGTGTACGGCTTCGAACTGGGCGGCAAGAAGCGCGACTTGGCGCTCGTGAGCGACCGGGGCCGGGACCGGATACGTGCCTTCGTGATCGACCCCGCGGCCGTCGCGGCGGGGAAGCCGCCCCTGAAGGACGTGACCGCTCCGGGCGTGAAGCCGGTCTTCGCGGCGAGCGAGTCCGAGGTGGACGACCAGCGCACGTCCTACGGCCTTGCCGCGTTCGGTGACGAGGACGACGCCTATGTCGTGGTGTCGCAGCGCGAGGAGAGCCGGCTTCGACTGCTCGAACTGGAGGACGTGGGCGGCCGGGTGGGGTACAGGACCGAGGACACCCTGGATCTCCCCGGCACCTTCCCGCTGCCCGACGGCACCGACTGGACGCCGTGCGCTGACCCCGGTGAGCGCCCCCAGGTCGAGGGCATGGCCGTCGACCAGGAGGATCACGTCCTCTATGCCGCCCAGGAGGCCGTGGGGCTGTGGCGCATCGAGCTCGACGACGAGGAGTTCAAGACCCCCGAGGTGATGGACCGCGTCCGTGAGTACGGCGTGCCCTGGACGTACGACGCGGCGGAGGAGGAGTGCGTCCTCGACACCGCCCACGATCCCGGTTTCGGTGGGGAGAACCTGAGCGCGGACGCCGAGGGCGTGACCGTCTACCACGCGGCCGACGGCGCCGGTTACGTACTCGCCTCCAGCCAGGGGGACAACGCCTTCGCCGTGTACGAACGGGAGGGCGGCAACCGCTACCTCGGTTCGTTCACCGTCGCCGACAGTGCGGCGACCGACGGGGTGCAGCACTCGGACGGCTCCACCGTCGTCAACGTCCCGCTCGGTCCGGGCTTCCCGAAGGGCCTGCTGATCACCCACGACGGTGAGGCGACCCCGGCGGACGGGGACAGGGAGGGCACCAACTTCAAGTTCACCGCGTGGGATGCCGTCGCCGGCGCGTTCCCCGAGCCGCTGACGGTCGACACCGAGTCGTTCGACCCGCGCGACACGGACTGATCAGGGAACGGCCACCGCGCACCGCGGCGGCCGGGACCGGGCGGCTTCCGCTCGGCCCCGGCCGCCCGGTGCGCTTCAGGGGCGCGGGTACCGAGCGGTGCGGACCGTGATCAGCGCGATGCGGCGGGCGGACTCCTCCGGAGAGGCGCCGGGCTGCACGATGTGACTGACCGTCAGCCGTACGATGGTCTCCACCGCGAGGCTGCGGGACTCCGCGTCGACCTCGGGCCAGGCATCGGCCGCGTACGCGTCGAGCATCGCCGTAGCGGTGTTGAAGACCGGCTCCGGCCGGGTGGTCAGATAGGCCAGCAGGTCGTCCTCACCGCCTCGCGCGCTGGTGAGGACCGCTTTGATCAGCGCGTTGTCGGACGCCTGGCGCAGGGTGTAGCCGACCCCGGCCGCCGCCGCCGCCTCCAGGTCGTCCCGGTGGGCGTCCAGCTGCTGCTGGATGCCGAGCAGGAAGCGTTCCGCCTCGCGCTCGATGAGCGCCTGCCCGATGACCTCCTTCGAGCCGAACTCGTTGTAGAGGGTCTGCCGGCTCGTGCCCGCGATCCGGGCGATCGCCGCCAGCCGGAGCTTGCCCCAGCCCTCGGCGGCCACGAGCTCGTAGGCCGCGTTCAGCACCTGCTCACGGAGCAGCGATCGAACGTTCTCACGAAACCTTGTCATCGTGGGCTCACTCTAGCCAGCCCGGCGCATTGCGTCCAAAGTGTTGACACTTCTTGGCGTAACTGTCTGACTGATCGACGTTCGGTCGGTCAAGTGTCTTCGCAGGGTGAGGAGTTCGCACATGCCATCAACATCCGGGGCCGCCCGGCCGGCGGCGGCCTGGCAGGACCCCAAGCGGTATCTGTGGCTCGTCGGGCTGATCGTGCCGCTGCTCCCCTTCATCACCTGGGGGCTCGTGGAGGCGACCGGACTCGGCGTCTTCTGGTGGACCGGATTCGCCCTGCTGTACGTGATCGTCCCGGTCGTCGACCAGCTCTTCGGCAAGGACACCGGTAACCCCCCGGACGGCGCGCTGGCCTGGCTGGAGCAGGACCGCTATTACCGCTGGTGCATCTTCCTGTATCTGCCCGCGCAGTACGCCGGACTCGTCGCGGGCTGCTGGCTGATCACCCATGGCGACCTCTCCCTGGTCAGCCGGGTGGGCCTGACCCTCACACTCGGCGGCGTGGCGGGCATCGGCATCAACACGGCACACGAGCTGGGCCACAAGAAGGAGTCCGCCGAACGCCTGCTGTCCAAGATCGCCCTGGCCCAGACGTGGTACGGACACTTCTTCATCGAGCACAACCGCGGCCACCACGTCCGGGTGGCCACCCCCGACGACCCGGCGAGCGCCCGTCTCGGCGAGAGCTTCTGGCGCTTTCTGCCGCGCACGGTCGTCGGCAGTCTGCGCTCGGCCTGGCGCCTGGAGAAGGCACGCCTGGACCGGCTGGGCAGGTCACCGTGGACGCCGCGCAACGACATCCTCAACGCCTGGGCGATGTCCCTCGTACTGTTCGGCGCCCTGACGGCCGCGTTCGGCCCCGGCATTCTGCCGTATCTGGCCGGTCAGGCCGTCTTCGGATTCTGCCTGCTCGAAGTCATCAACTACACCGAGCACTACGGGCTGTTGCGGCAGCGCACTCCCTCGGGCCGCTTCGAACGCTGCGCGCCCCGGCACAGCTGGAACAGCGACAACGTCACCACCAACGTCTTCCTCTACCACCTCCAGCGGCACAGCGACCATCACGCCAATCCCACCCGGCGCTACCAGGCCCTGCGGCACCACGACGAGGCACCCGAACTCCCCGCCGGTTACGCGGGAATGATCGTGCTGGCCTACTTCCCCCCGCTGTGGCGCCGCGTGATGGACCACCGCGTCGTCGCCCACTACGAGGGGGACGTCACCCGCGCGAACATCCAGCCGTCCAAGCGCCGGGCCGTCCTCGCCCGCTACGGGCGCGCCGTATGAGCGCGGCGAAGACGGGCGACCGCTACCTCTGCCCGGTCTGCGCGTACGTCTACGACGAGAGGACCGGGGCACCCCGCGAGGGCTTCCCCGCCGGTACTCCCTGGAGCCGGGTACCGGACGACTGGTGCTGCCCCGACTGCGGTGTACGCGAGAAGATCGACTTCGAGCGGATGGAGACCTCATGAAGACGTGGCAGTGCCTGGTGTGCGGCCTGGTCTACGCGGAGGCCGAGGGCTGGCCGGAGGAGGGGATCGCTCCGGGCACGCGCTGGGAGGACATCCCCGACGAGTGGTCGTGCCCGGACTGCGGCGCCGCCAAGGCGGACTTCGAGATGGCCGAGGTCACACCGGCCTGAGCCTGCCGTGGACCGGGCCGGCGGCTTCCGCCCGGCGTACGCCGGGCGTACGGGGCCGGTGGCCTCCGTAACCGATCGCGCCGGTTCGGCGTTGGGTGGGGTGAAGCGCACATGGCATGCGACCCCCCACGCGCCTGTGAGGCCCGGACCGTCGGCGATTCGGGCCTCACCCCTCTTCCAGGTCGCTCACACCCACCTCCCCGCCGGTTTCGGCCGTGACCGACGGCTGCCCTGCGGGTGGACGCCCATGATCTGCGAGGCTGTCGTACACGACACCGGGGCGCCCACCCGCCCCTGGCCTTCAAGGAGTTCACCATGAGCAGCCCTCACCACTCCGTCGGCGTCATGCTGCCGCGCGACCTCCCCGCACAGGACTTCCTGACCTTCGCGCGCCAGGCCGATGACCTCGGCTTCCACGACCTGTGGGTCGTGGAGGACCTGGGGTTCCGCGGCGGCATCGCGCAGGCCGCCGCCGCACTGGCCGGCACGAGCCGCATCCGCGTCGGCATCGGCCTGCTGCCCGTGGGAAGCCGCAATCCGGCCTTCGCCGCCATGGAGATCGCCACCCTTGCCCAGCTCTTTCCCGGACGGCTCGACGTCGGAGTGGGCCACGGCATGCCGCACTGGATGCGCAGCGTCGACGCGTGGCCGGCCAGCCCGCTGACGCTGCTGGAGGAGTACGTCCCCGCCCTCAGGGAACTCCTGCGCGGCGGCAGCGTACGGAGCGACGGCCGCTACGTCCGCCTCGACGGGGTGGGCCTGGAGCCTTCGGCGATCCCCTCCGCCGTGCCCGACGTGCTCGCCGGGGTCCGCGGGCCGAAGTCGCTGGCCGTGTCCGGGAGGGTCGCCGACGGCACCATCCTGGCCGAGCCCGCGGCGCCCGCGTACGTCCGCGAGGCCATCGGCCACATCGCCCCCCACCGGCCGCACCGGGTGGTGGCCTACAACGTCGCTTCCGTCGACGCCGACCCCGAAGCCGCCATCGCCGCCGCCCGCCCCGCACTGGAATGGATCGGTGAGCCCGACTGGCGCGCCCATATCGCCGTCCTGCCCTTTGCCGACGAACTCGCGGAACTGCGGTCCCGGTGCGCGACCCGGACCGAGTTCACCGAGCGCATGCCCGACGCGTGGGTGGCCGAACTGGCCCTGGCGGGCACGCCGGAGCAGGTACGGGCACGCATCACCGCTCTCCAGGAAGCGGGCGTCACCAACTCGGTCCTCGCCCCTGTCGGCAAGGACCCCCTGGCCACGCTGACCTCCCTGGCGTCGGTTCTCTGACCGTCATCGGTTCACCGTCCACTTCTGGTTGGCGGCGCCGGTGCAGGTCCAGATCTGGAGCCGGGTGCCATTGGCGGTACCGCTGCCCACGGCATCGAGGCACTTGTTCGCCTGGGGGTTGACGATGTCGCGGGCCGCGGGCACGGCCCACTGTTGGGCGGCGGTCCCGTTGCACTCCCACAGCTGGACGGCGGTGCCGTCGGTCGTTCCGCCGGATGCCACGTCCAGGCACTTGCCGAGCGCGCGGAT
>NZ_JBWKLF010000014.1:0-105773 GCF_056430475.1 Streptomyces sp. NPDC045968
GCGATGTCCAGGCGGCGCTTCATGCCGCCGGAGTAGGTGGAGGCGGGCTTCTTCGCGGCCTCCACCAGGTCGAAGCGCTCCAGGAGTTCGGCTGCCACCCGCCGTCCCTCGCTGCGCGAGAGGTGGTGCAGGTCCGCCATCAGGAGCATGTTCTCCTCACCGGTGATCAGACCGTCCACCGCGGAGAACTGGCCGGTGACACCGATCGCGGCACGCACCGCCTGCGGGTCGGCGGCCAGGTCGTGACCGCCGATGTGGATGTCACCGGAGCCGGCGTCTGCGGTGATCAGGGTGGAGAGGATGTTCACGGCGGTGGTCTTGCCGGCGCCGTTCGGCCCGAGCAGAGCGAACACGGACCCCGCCGGGATACACAGATCGATCCCGTCGAGGACGAGTTTGTCGCCGTAGGACTTGCGCATCCCGATGGCGGAGACGGCGGCCGGCGGCTCCTGGCCGTTTCCGCTCCTGGATGTGGGCATGACAGATGAAGGCATGGGGCCCTCCCGATCGAAGGCTGGAGTGGAGTGGCTGGAAGTGGAGCGGAAGGTGGGGGCTCAGGCGCGGGCGCGGCGCACGTCGATGTTGCCCCAGCGGGTCCGGGCGCGGACCTCGACGGTGTCCTCGGACTTCACCGGGCTCTCGGACGCGGTCAGCGTGTTACGTACCTGCCCGCGACCTGAGCTGACGTCGAGCCAGGCGGCGGTGCCCTCACGGATGCCGACCTCGATGGCGCCGTAGTTGGTCTCCAGGTGGACGGTGCCGCAGGCGACTTCGGCGACGCGCAGCGTGCCGTGGGCGGTGGTGGCGGTGACCGAGCTCTCGGCGCGCTCGATGGTGATGTCGCCGTTGGCACCGCTCACTCGCAGGTCGCCGGTCGCGGCGCCGACGGTCGTGGCGCCGTGCGAGTTCTTCAGTACGGCGGTGCCGTCGACGATGCCGACGCGCAGACTGCCGGAGCTGGTGGTGATCTCGGCGGGACCCTCGACCCGGTCGACGGTGATCGAGCCGTGGGACGCGGTCAGCTGGAGCGGCCCGGTCGTGTCGAGGCGGACGTCACCGGACGAGGTCTTCACGCGGACCTCGCCGAGTCGGCCGTCGCCGACCACCTGGGCCCAGGCACCGGTCATTTCGACGCGCGAGCCCGTGGGCAGTTCGACCGTCACGTCGACGGTGCCGGTGGGCCCGACGAGGTAGCGCGACTTGGGCGTCCTGACAGCCAGGACGCCCTTCGCGTACGTGACCTCGGTCTGCTCGGCGGCCCGCACATCCTTGTCCTTCTTCGGGTCGCGGGGTCGCACCTCGACGACCGTGTCGGCGCGGTCGGCCGCGGCGAAGTGGATGGACCCGGCGTCCACGTGGGCGTTGACCGAGATCGGCTGGGGAGTGTCGAAAGAAGGCATGGCTGTCCCGTCCTCTTGGGTCCTCTTGGGTGTTCGTGGCGTCCCGCTGGTGGGACGTGGTGGGGGCGACGTCGTATCCGCGGGGCCGGTCAGTGCACCCAGCCCGTGAAGTTCTGGCCGACGGTCGTGGTCTTCTGGGGGGTACGGGGGGTGGCGGCGCCCGTGTCGACCGCGGCCGAGACGACGCGTACGAGCCATGCGTTGACCGACAGGCCCTCGCCGGCCGCCGCCTCCTCGGCGCGGGTCTTGAGGTGGGCGGGCAGACGCAGATTGACGCGGGCGGTGCCGCCCTCGTCCGTGTCGGCGGGAGCCGGGGCCGGTGCGGGCGCCGACGTGCCGAGCGATGCGGACCGGTCCTCGTACTGCGGCAGCACCACAACGAAATCGGGGTCGAGACCCCGCAGTCGTACGTCGACCGAGCCGGGGGCGAGTTCACGCGTGATCTCGTCCATGGCGGCGGACAGCACATGGAGCAGGGTCAGGCGGGTGGCCGACTCCAGCGGCGCGGTGAGCCGCGCGGCGAGCTCGCGAGCTTCGTCACCCCCGGCTTCGGCGGCGACCGCCAGTTCCCTGTGGAGCTTTTCGACGTACGGCGTGAGGTCCATGACGCAATAGTGGCACCACTATGGCGCCACTGGCAAGCACAATGGCGCAACACGTGACGCCATCGAGAGGCTCAAGGTGTCTTCGGAATGAATCTCCACAGGTCAGAGACATATGAGCCTGTGGCACCAATGTGCCGCAGGGTGGCACCGCGCGGGGTCAGCGGGCCCCTCACGACCAGGAACTGTTCCTCGGGGTCGAGGAATCGATGGACAGCCGTTGCCGCTGAGGCCGATCATGATCGGGCCGACCTGGAGATCCTCTACGTCCGTAGCGGCCATCGCCGGGTGATCTCCGGTCGGCCTCACCACTGACAGAGGCCGCGCACCGGCACCGGCCCACGAAAGGTAGATCTTGCCCACCAAGACACTGCACGTTCCCACCGCCGACGGCCAGGCCGATGCCTTCGCCGCGTTCCCCGACCGTGGCGGGCGGCACCCGGGAGTGCTGCTGTACCCGGACGCCTTCGGCCTGCGGCCCGTACTGCGGGAGATGGCCCGCGAACTGGCCGAGCACGGGTATTACGTGCTCGTCCCCAACCTCTACTACCGGCACGGTCCTGCGCCGGTGATCGAACTTCCCGAGCACATCGGTGCGGAGATCCGGCCCGCGGTCTTCGCCCAGCTGATGCCCTTGATCCAGGAGCACACCACCGAACGCGCCCTGCGCGACGCCGATGCCTACCTCCGGTTCCTCACCACCCAGCCCGAGGTCGGCGCCGGACCGGTCGCCGCGATCGGCTACTGCATGGGCGCCGTCCTGGCGATGCGCACCGCCGCGGCCCACCCCGGCCAAGTCGCCGCCGTCGCCGGATTCCACCCCAGCCCCCTGGTCACCGACGCGCCCGACAGCCCGCACCGCCTCGTCCCGGAACTCACCGCCGAAGTCCACGTCGGCCTCGCCGAGAACGACATGAGTGCCGAGGACCTCAAGGAGCTCGACAAGGCCCTGGATGCCGCAGGTGTCGGCTACACCACCGAGGTCTACCCCGGAACCCTCCACGGCTTCACCATGTCCGACACCGAAGCCTTCGACCCCTCCGCGCTGCGGCGCCACTGGGACCGTCTGCTCCCCCTCCTCGACCGCACCCTGACCGACGGCTGACGCTCACCGGGCGACCAGGCCGCCCACCCGGGTGATCAGCGGTGGCAGGCCGGAACACCCGCTCATAGCCTCGGCATATGACCAAACGACAGATCGCCCACCTGGCATGCACCGTGGCCGTCGTGGCCTCGGGGCTGGGTGCGGCCGCCCCGACATCCAGCCATTCGACGGTTCACGGGGTGAAGCCCGGCGAATCGATCCAGAAGGCCGTGGACGCCGCGAAGCCCGGCGACACCATCGTGCTCTCCCCCGGCACCTACCGCGAGAGCGTCCGCATCACCACCCCGAACCTGACGCTCCGGGGATCGAGCGTCTTCTCCACCGTCATCGTGCCCGGTGAGGCCGCTGCCGGCGGCGCGTGCGCCAAGGACGGCCACGGCATCTGCGTGACCGGGACGAAGAGCCGTCCCGTCGAGCGCGTCACCATCCGCTCGCTGACCCTCAGGGGCTTCACCCAGGACGGCCTGTCGGCGACCTGGACGGACCAGCTGAGGGTCCAGCGGGTGACCGCCGAGAAGAACGGCAGGTGGGGCATCGCCCAGCAGAGGTCCGTGCGCAGTGTGCTCAGCCACAACACCGCCCGGAGCAACGGCGACGCCGGGCTGTTCGTGGCCAACACCGTCGAGGAGGAAGAAGGGGCCTCGGACGCCAAGGGGACGGTGATCAGCCACAACCGGCTGTCCGACAACCGGATCGGCGTCACGGTGAGGCGCCTGCGGAACCTGACCGTCGACCACAACGAGGCGACCGGGAACTGCGCCGCGGTGTTCGTGGTCGGCGACGAGTCCACACCGCGCGCCGGAGCGATGAGCCTGCGCGGGAACCACATCCACGCCAACAACAAGCACTGCCCGAAGACCCCCCGCCTCCCCTTCCTCCAGGGCTCGGGAATCGTCCTCACCGGCGCCGAGCAGACGCTGGTGGCGGACAACAGGGTCGTGGACAACGTGGGCACCTCCCCGCTGTCGGGCGGCATCGTGCTGTTCAAGAGCTTCGTGGGTGCCGTCAACGAGCGGAACGAGATCCGCGACAACGTGGTGCTGCGCAACGGCAATGCCGATCTGGCCAACCGGGACACGGGTAAGGGCAACACCTTCCACGGCAACACGTGCGGGGTCTCGGAGCCCGCCGGACTGTGCTGACCGGCCTGCTCCCCCTCCCTCTCCCGCGGCACGACAGCAAAGGCAGGTCAGCAGATGACGACGGTTGATCCCGCTCCCCCGCCGCCCATGCGGCTGAGGGAGCTCGTTTTCGGGGCGGCGTGCGCCGCCGCCGTACGCGCGGCCGCCCGCCTCGGCGTGGCGGACGCCCTGGACGACACACCCATGGCCGTGGAGGACCTGGCGGCGGCGGTGAAGACCCAGCCGCAGACCCTGCGACGACTGCTGCGCGCACTGTCCTGCCAGGGCGTCTTCGCTGAGCAGCCCGACGGCTCCTTCACGCACACGGAGATGTCCCGGCTGCTGCGCGAGGACGATCCGCACAGCCTGCGGTACATCGCGCTGTGGTGCACCGAACCGTGGACGTGGGAGGTCTGGCCGAAGCTCGACGAGGCGGTGCGCTCCGGCCACAACGTCTTCGAGGACGTGTACGGCAAGGAGTTCTTCCCGTACCTCAACGAAGACGCACCCGAGTCCGCGTACGTGTTCAACCGCGCCATGACGACCTCGAGCGAGCAGTCCGCGCGGGACGTCGCCGACCTGCTCGACCTGCAAGGCGTCTCCTCGGTCGCGGACATCGGGGGCGGTCAGGGGCGCGTCCTGGCGAGTCTGCTGGAGAAGCACCCCGGCCTGAACGGCACGCTGATGGACCTGCCGGGAGTCGTGGAGAACGCCGATCCGCGCCTGCGGGCAGGGGGTTCGCTGGCCTCCCGGGCCCGTGTCGTGGCCGGGGACTGCCGCGAGGACATCCCGGTCCACGCGGACGTGTACGTCATCAAGAACATCCTGGAGTGGGACGACGACAGCACCCGCAGGGCGCTGGCCAACGTCCGGAAGGCGGCGCGTCCCGGTGCCCGCGTCGTCGTGATCGAGAACCTCGTGGACGACACCCCCTCGATGAGATTCACGACAGCCATGGACCTGCTGTTGCTCCTCAATGTCGGTGGTGCGAAGCACACCCGGCAGAGCATGGTCGAGCGGCTGACGGACGCGGGTCTGGTCATCGGCGAGGTCCGCCCGGTCAACGCGTACCTCCATGCCTTCGAGTGCACCGTGCCCGCCTGATCAGGAGAACGAGGAAGCAAGCCGGAGGCCGCCGGCTCCGCGTCTGTCGCGGAGCCGGCGGCCTCTGGGTTCTCTGCCGCGTTCGGTTCAGGAACCGGCGTCCCGCTCCCAGGTGTAGAAGCAGTGCGCCATGGCGTCCTTGGGGCTGCGCCACGTCGTCGGGTCGTACGCGCTGACGTACGCCGACAGCTTCTCGCTGGCGCTCCGGAACTCGGGGTGCCCGGTCAGCTTCGCGATGGCGGGTGCCGGGTCCTGCTCGGCCTCGATGAGGTGCAGATAGACGTCGCCGAACTGGAAGAGGCTGCGCCTGGTGACGCCGACCAGGTGCGGGAGTTCGCCGCGGTCGGACGCGGTGAACACGTCGGCGATCGCGGGGGCCGAATCGGGCGCCATGCGGGCGACGATCAGGGCGTTGTGCATCGAGTGTCCTTCCTGGGTGTGCGGTCAGCCCGGCATGACGGGTGCGTGCCGGCGCTCGCGGGCGACCTGCTCGATACGGTCCCGGATGAGGGCCATCTGCGTGCGGGAGTTGCGGTTGATGTTGTCCGTCATCCAGTCGTCGTCGACCGGAGCGTCGGGCTTCATCGCGAAGTCCTGCACCCAGCGCATCTGTACGCCGCCCGGCATCTCCTCGTACTCCCACCGGATGTTCATGTGCGCGAAGGGTCCGGTCTCGACGCGGTGGGCGTGGACGGTCCGCTTCTCGCGGTCCACGGTGCGCTCGGAGACCCAGCTCCAGACCTTCCCGGACTCGTCCGGCAGCATGGTCAGGCGGAAGGTCGTCGCGTCGCCCTCGCGGGAGAGCACCTCGACTGAGGCGTACTCGCTGAAGAGCTGGGGCCAGTTCTCGATGTCGTTGGTGATGTCCCAGACGAGGTCGAGAGGAGCGTCGACGGTGATGCTGTTGTCGGTGTGTCCGGACACGTCAGACTCCCGTCTTGAGGGTGCTGTTGACGAGGCCGATGAACTCGCCGGGTGTCTTGCAGCGCTCCGCGTCGGTGGGCATCGGGCGGCCGTACCGGTTCTCCAGCTCGCCGACGATGCCCAGCAGGCCGAGCGAGTCGAGCCCGATGGTGCCGAAGGGTGCGTCCGGCGCCTTTTCGAGCTCCCGGGGGTCGACGGTGACTCCGGCCGCCCGCTTCATCAGCGCGGCCAGTTCGTCGTAGGACAGTTCCGTGGTGATCATGCGTGTTCTCCTTTCCGCCCGGTCCTACCGGGCGGAGTCGCCGCCGCGGCGCACTACCAGCGCCGCGTTGGATCCCATGAGTCCCCTGCTGAGGACGAGGGCTGTGCGCAGCTCGGCGGGCCGAGCCCGAGACATCACCAGATCGAGGTCGTGGCAGATGTCGAAAACATTGGGGGTGGGAGGCACGAGGCCGTGTTCCAGCGCGAACACCGCGGCCGCGGTGTCCAGCACGGGTGCCCCGCAGTAGGCCCGGCCGATCCCGGTCTTGGGCGCGGTGACGGGGACGCGGGTACCGTGCGCGCCGAGGGCGTCGGTGATCGCCAGCGCTTCGGCGCGGTCCGCCGCCGGTACGCCCAGGGCGTCGGCGAACACGACGTCGATCTCCTCCGGGGCGCAGTCCGCCTCGTCGAGAGCGCCCCGGATCGCGTGGGCGAGGCCCTCCCGGGACTCCTCCCAGCGCGAAGCTCCGGTGAACGTGGCGGCATGGCCGGCCAGGACGGCCCGGACGGCCGCCCCCCGGTCGAGGGCACGCGTCTCGTCCTCCACGACGAGCATGGCGCCGCCCTCCGCCGGGACGAAGCCGCAGGCTCCCTCGGTGAAGGGGCGGTAGGCGCGCTCGGGTTCCTCGACGACGCTGAGCTCGGGATATCCGAGCTGGCAGACGATCGAGTAGGGAGCGAGGGGGGCCTCGGCGGCGCCGACGACCATCGCGCCCGTTCCGCGCCGGACGGCACGGGCGGCGTGGGCAATGGCGTCCAGGCCGCCCGCCTCGTCGCTCGCGACCACTCCGCAGGGGCCCTTGAAGCCGCTCCGGATGGAGATCTGGCCGGTGCTGGCTGCGTAGAACCAGGCGATGGACTGGTACGGGCCGACGAACTTGGACCCCTGTCCCCACAGCTTCTGCAGCTCCCGCTGGCCGAACTCGCCGCCGCCCGACCCGGCGGCGACGACCACTCCGATGGAGTAGGGCTCCGCCGGGCTGTCCCGGCCGAAGCCGGCGTCGTCGAGGGCGAGTGAGGCCGCGGCCATGGCGAAGTGGCTGAACCGGTCGGTCTGGACGAGGAAGCGTTCCTCGATGAGGTCCGAGGCGTCGAAGCCCCGGACCTCACCCGCGACCCTGAGCGGCAGGTGCTCGCACCCCGCCCGGGTGATCCGGTCCAGGACACCGAGGCCTTCCCGGACGGACTTCCAGTACGCGTCGGCGCGCAATCCGTTGGGGGCGATCACACCGATCCCGGTGACGACCGCGCGCCGTGGACGCTGAGTGCTCATCGTGCCCTCCCGCCCGGCCCGCTCAGGAGCACCGCGGACTGGAAGCCGCCGAATCCGCTGCCGACGGAGAGCACGTTCCTCAGCTTCCGGGGGCGGGCGGTGCGCGGTACGTAGTCCAGGTCGCACTCGGGGTCGGGGGTCTCGTAGTTTGCAGTCGGAGGTACCACCTGGTGCGTCAGCGCGAGGACGCAGGCGACGACTTCGATCGCGCCGATCGCGCCGAGCGAGTGCCCCACCATGGATTTGATGGAGCTCATGGGCGTGGCGTAGGCGTGCGCGCCCAGCGACTGCTTCACGGCGGCGGTCTCGTGCCGGTCGTTCTGCCGGGTGCCCGAGCCGTGTGCGTTGACGTAGTCGATCAGCGTGGGGTCGAGCCGGGCCTGGTCGAGGGTGCTGTCGATCGCCCGGGCCATCTCCAGCCCTTCACCGGTCAGGCCGGTCATGTGGTACGCGTTGCCGTAGGTGGCGTAGCCGGTCATCTCGCAGTACACGTGCGCCCCGCGGGCTCGGGCGTGTTCGTACTCCTCCAGGACGAGGACCGCCGCGCCTTCGCCCATCACGAAACCGTTGCGGTCGTCGTCGAAGGGCCGGGAGGCGTGCTCGGGGTCGTCGTTGTCGGGTGACGTCGCCTTGATGGCGTCGAAGCAGGCCATGGTGATCGGTGTGATCGGCGAGTCCGACGCCCCGGCCAGGCAGACGTCCGCCCGGCCCTCCTCGATGGTGTGGAAGGCGTAGCCGATCGCGTCGAGACCGGAGGTGCAGCCGGTGGAGACGGTCTGCACCGGGCCGCGGGCGCCGAACCGTTCGGCCACGACCGAGGCGAGCGTGCTGGGCGAGAACGCCATGTGCAGTTTCGGCTCGGCCGTGCGGTGGTCCACGTCCCACCACTGCCCGCGCTCGCTGACCAGGACGTAGTCGTGTTCCAGTCGGGTGGTGCCGCCGACCGCGCTGCCCAGGGAGACCGCGACGCGCCAGGGGTCTTCCTTGTCGGTGTCGAGGCCGGAGTCGCGTACGGCTTCCCCGGCGGCGACCGTGGCGAACTGGATGTACCGGTCCGCGTGTTGGCACAGTTCCGGGTCCAGACCGTGCGCGAACGGGTCGAAGTCGCACTCGGCCGCGATGCGTGAGCGCAGGCCGGCCGGATCGAACAGGGTGATGCCACGGGTCGCGGTACGGCCGTTGGCGAGGAGGTCCCAGAACGCCGTCGCTCCGGTGCCGCCCGGAGCGACCACACCGATCCCGGTGATGGCCACTCGCCGGGTCACTCCATGGCCCCCATTCGCTCGGACGGCTGTCCGTGCTCCTGCGCGGACGCGGGCGGCCCGGTGGCGGCGAGCCCTGCGTCGTGCACGGCGTCGTCGGTGGCCTCCGTGTCGACGTGGCCGAGGCTCGGACGCGGGGCGAGCGGGCCCAGGTGGAAGACCATGCGGGCTTCCACGTCGCCGACGTTGCGGAAGCGGTGCCGCACGTCGATGGGGATCAGGAGCCCCTGATCGGGCCGGAGGGGGTACGTGTCGCCGTCCAGGTCCACTTCGAGCTCGCCCGAGACGACGTACACGAACTCCTCGGAGTACGGGTGGTAGTGCTCACCGATGCGCTCGCCGGGCTCAATGATGGCCAGGCCCATGAAGCCGCTGGTGGAACCCACGGTTGCCGGTGTGAGCATGGCCCGCAGGTCGCCTCCGCGCCTGCGGTTGGGTTCCGTCTCGCTCAGGTTCACGATGCGAGGACGCTGCTTGAGCATGGTTGATACCTCCGAGTGTGGCAGTGACGTGCGAGGGAACGGCTGCGGCCGGAGCCGCGGCACCCGTCAGGAACTCGCCGAGCTGCGGTCGGTGACAGGCAGCATGTCGGCGTGCGACAGGAGCCGGTTGATGTTGCGGTCCGCCTCCAGGGAGCCCTCGACGCCGATCGCGGCACCGTCGAGAAGACGCTCCAGCTCCGCGGCCTTCCCGGGGCCCTTGAGGCCGAGTGAGGCGACGGGGTCGAGGTCGAGGTCGCCCGTGATGTCGATGAGGCGCACCACGATGTCGTCGCGCTGGAAGACGGTGCTGCCGTACACCGGGCTTTTCGGGTCGTCCGCCGCGGCCTGGTCCTGATGGGCGAGCAGCCGCGCCAGCTCCATCCCGCAGCCTTCCTTCGCCGGGTAGTACAGAGCGTGACGCCGCAGGTCGGCCGGTGCCGGCCGGCCGGACACGATGTGCTGCACGGCCGGGAGCGCCGCCCTGGTGAAGAAGACACGCGCCGATTCGGGGTCGGTCAGGTCCCGGTCCTGCTCCAGGTACGGGTTGATGGCTTCCTCGACCGCTCGCACCTCGGGCTGGCGGGCGACGTGGCGCAGCGCCACGAGGAGGTCGCCCTCCACCTCCACGGCCCGCACGACGCGATTGCCGTGCATGAAGAGCGAGGTACGGCGCAGCCGTGTGTTCTCGTCGACCTGGGCCTGAGGTGACTCGTACCCGGCCAGGAGCTCCGCGACCTTCGATTCGGAGCCCGGCTTGACGGTGAAGGTCAGGGCGTGGCGTGCCACACCGTCGCCCACGCGGGCCGTCACCTGTTCACCCGTCGACGCCGGATCCGGCGTGAGCTGCTGACGCTGTCCGGTCTCCCGGAGGATGCTGTAACGCATCGACCGGGTGTCCCGGACACAGCTGTGCATCGGCCTGACTGTTTCGACGTGCTCCTCGCTGTTGACCCAGGCGAGGAACGGCGGAGCGCTCTCCCACTCGCTCGTGATGAGCCACTGCGAGGGGTTCTCGATGGACTGGCAGAGCTGGTCACTGATGTGACCGGGGACGGACGCGACGTGCTTGCGCATGAGTTCGTACGCGTCCAGGAACTGCTGCTGGGCTCCCTCGTACAGGTCGAGCAGCAGGATCACCCGCAGTTTGGAGCCGTCGAAGGCCGACTGTGAAATGCGTCCCGAGATGGTCACCCGGCGCACCTCTTCTCTGTTCATGGAGGGTCGGGAGGGACCGCCGTGCCCGAAAGGCCGGGGTCGTCATGTGCCGATCGTCGACGCGTTCCGCCTGTGCGCGCGAGTCCCACGGGGCGGACGAGTGAACCGCGCGTCATTCGGGTGCCCCGGCGCGCGAACCGTTCTTCGACGGGCATGAATCTGCATCTCACTCCTGACTCGCGTCGCAGGTGACGCTGGAGGCAAGCAATGAACCGATTCGAAGAGGCCGGCGAGGTCGGTCACCGCACACCCGTCCTCATCGTCGGCGGCTCTCTGGTGGGCCTGTCCGCATCACTGTTCCTGGGGCGCCTCGGCGTGCCTCACACACTTGTCGAGCGCCACTCGGGCACGTCGATCCATCCACGCGGGCGTGGCAACAACGTGCGCACGATGGAACTGTTCCGGGGCGCCGGTGTTCAGCCGCTCATCCAGGAGGCCGCGTCCGTCATGGCGCGGAACAACGGAATTCTGCAGACACCGAGCCTGGTGGGCGATGTCGGCGAGTGGCTGTTCAAGGAGATCGACCCAGGCGGCGGCCTCGCCCGCTTCACCCCCGCCGGATGGTGTCTGTGCAGCCAGAACGATCTCGAGCCGGTGCTGCTGAAGAGCGCTCGGGAACTGGGCGGGGATCTGCGGTTCTCGACGGAGCTGATGTCGTTCGAGCAGGACTCCGAGGGGGTGACCGCGCAGGTCAAGAGCCGCGACACGGGCGAACACACGACCATTCACGCGGACTACCTCGTCGCGGCGGACGGCCCGCGCAGCCCCATTCGCGAGCACCTCGGCATCGGGCAGAGCGGCCCGGGCGACCTGTTCCACAACGTGAGCATCACCTTCGTCTCCCGCGGCCTCGCCGACGTCGTCGGCGACCGGCGCTTCATCGTCTGCTACCTGACGAACCCCGAGGCCGACGGGGCGCTTCTGCCGGTCGACAACCTGGAGCGCTGGGTTTTCCACGCTCCCTGGCACCCCGAACAGGGCGAAACCCTGGAGGAGTTCACCGACGAGCGGTGCAGGGAACACATCCGGCGGGCCGTGGGAGTACCGGATCTCGATGTGGAGATCACGGGCAGAGCCCCCTGGCACGCCGCCGAGAGGGTCGCCGAACGGTACGCGGACGGCCGGGTGTTCCTCGCGGGCGACGCCGCCCACGAGATGTCGCCCACCGGGGCGTTCGGCTCCAACACCGGTATCCAGGACGCGCACAACCTCGCCTGGAAACTCGCCGCCGTACTGGGCGGATGGGCCGACCCCAGCCTGCTCACGTCGTACGACGCGGAGCGCCGGCCGGTCGCGGAGGCGACGAGCGCCCGCGCCTCGTCGCGTTCGGTCGAGCACAGCCACCCCGGTTACGCCCCCGGCCCCGGAGGCAGCGGCCCCGGGGGAAGGAAGGGTGGAATCCTCAACGTGGCACTGGGCTACCGCTATCCGCAGGGCGCGGTCCAGGGCGCCGACCGCGCGCTGCCGGTCGTACCCGACACGCTGTCGTTGACGGGTGAGCCCGGCAGCCGGGCCCCCCACATGTGGCTGAACCGCGCCGGTACCCGGGTCTCCACCCTCGATCTGTACGAGCGGTCCCTGGTGCTCCTGAGTTCCGGAGGCGGCGCCGGCGAGTGGCACACCGCGGCGACACGCGTCGCACAAGGGCTGTCGGTACCGCTCGACTCGTACCGCATCGGCGACGGGCCCGACGCGGACCTGTCCCCCGCGGGCGACACGGACTGGGCGGAGGTCCACGGCGTCACCGCGGACGGTGCGGTACTGGTGCGCCCCGACGGATTCGTCGCGTGGCGGTCCGAAGGAGCTTCGGCGGACCCCGGAGCGGCGCTGCGCAAGGTCCTCACGTCGATCCTGGGCCGGGGGTGACCCCTTCGTCGTCGCGCTGACGGGCACCAGCCGGAGGTGACCGCCTCGTCCCCTGACGGAGAGCGGTCGCCTCCGGCCGGCTCACGGCATCGGGGGCGAGTTCTCCCTTCGAGAGCTGAACGGTGGCTCGTGTCGGAGGAGATGTCAGCGGCGTGGTGGTGATGCCGGTGCGGAGGCGTCGTCCCGTATACGGGCGGCAGTGGTGCGCCGCGCGACGATCCGCGTGGGGCGGTGCGTGCCGCTGAGGGCGAGCGCGATCAGCGGGAGCAGGGTGAGCGTGGCGGAGACGGCGCCGACCAGGGCGGGTCCGGTCAGGCCGAGGGAGGAGTCCAGGGCCCGGCCGGCGAGGGCCGATCCGGCGGCGATGCCCGTGTTGTACGCGGAGGTGGTCAGCGCCGATGTGAGGGTGGGGGCGTCGCCGGCGAAGCGGACGGCCAGGGAGGTGACCACCGGGTTGACGGTGAATCCCGTCAGGGCCATGAGGAACACCAGGACGACGGCCGTGACAGGGCTGCTCGACAACGGGATCAGCAGGAAGAGGGTCAGGGCGGTGGCCGCCGCGGCGGTGACGGTGGTGGCCATGGGACGGCGGTCTCCGAGCCGGCCGCCGATGGCGGTGCCGCCGAGCGCGCCGATACCGAAGGCGATCAGCACCAGCGGGACCGCCCCGGCCGGGATGCCGGCACGACCGGTCAGCAGCGGGGTGATGTAGGTGTAGGCGGCCAGGACACCGCCCATGATCAATACGGCGGCGGCCAGGGCCAGCCAGAGCCGGCCCTGCCGCAGGGCACGGACCTCGGCCCGTACCGACACCTGGGCACGCTGCTCGGTCCGGGGGATGAACCGGCCGACGAACACGGCGGCCAGGCAGGCGAGGACGGCCAGGGCCCAGAACGGGCCGCGCCAGCCGGCCAGTTGGCCGGCGAGAGAGCCGATCGGCACTCCGACGACGTTGGCCAGGGTCAGGCCGCCCATCATGACGCCGACAGCCCGGGTGGCGTTGGCGGGACCCGCGGCGGCGGTGGCGATGACGAACCCGACGGCCCAGAACGCGCCGGTGGCCAGTGCGGTGACGGCGCGCGCGACGAGGACGACGGTGAAGGAGCCGCTGAGCGCCGCGACGACGTGTCCGAGGGCGAAGACCGCCAGGGCCAGGACCAAGGTCTTCCGCTGCGGCAGGCGCAGAGTGGCCAGCGCCATGGTCGGCCCGCCGACGATCATGCCGATGGCGAAGGCGGTGATCAGCAGGCCCGCCTGGGAGACGCTGACGCCGAGGTCACCGGCTATCTCCGGCAGCAGGCCGGCGATGACGAACTCGGTGGTGCCCATCAGGAACGTACCGGCGGCGAGGACCCACACGACGAGGGGCAGCTCGCCGTGGGTGGTCCCGGTCGGGGAGGACATACGTGTGCTTCTCTCCTTGAGGGTGGCCGGCGGGGTCAGGAGGCGGCTTCGATGGTGATCCGGTCGGCGCCGGCCATCCGGTCGGCGTCGGCGTTGATGTGGCCGAGGATAAGCAGGTCGGCGTCGGCGGAGTCGCCGTCGCGGTGGAAGAGGGCCAGGTTGCCCCAGGGCGCGTAATAGGCCAGGTCACCGGCCTTGGGCGCGGTCGGCTCGGGAGCGCCGGAGATGTCCAGCGCGCGGGGCAGATCGGCGATCCGCTCCGTCTGGTGGAAGTCCTCCAGGTCCAGGGCGAGCGGGAGCAGCTCGGCGAAGTCCCGGGCGGTGGGGCTGTCGTTCAAGGTGGCGTCGACGGGGCGGCCGTCGAGGGTGACGCGGATGTCCATGGCGGTGTTCCTGGCGGTGTCGGTCGGTGGGGTGGCTGCCAACGTCTCCTGCTGCCCGGAGGGCGCCGCGGAGGCGGACGGCGGGGCGTCCGGTGAGCCGTCGGCACAGGCGGTCACGGCCAGCAGCAGCGCGGCTGCCGGGGCGGCGCGGACCAGGGCACGGCGGGCGGCCCTCATGCCGGGGCCGGCCCCGAGGAGAGCGAATGTGGTCACGGTGTGTCCTTCGCGAGGGTGCCCTGGGGCCGGGCGGGCCGTGCGTGCCCGGCCCCGGCGTCCGAGCGTGGTGGGGTCAGGGCTTCAGGAGGGCCTTGATGGCGCGGCGCTCGTCCATCGCTTTGTAGCCCTCGGCGACCTGGTCCAGGGGCAGGGTGAGGTCGAAGACCTTTCCAGGGTTGATCCGGCCGGTCAGGACGCGGTCTATCAGGTCGGGCAGGTATCGGCGTACGGGGGCGGGGCCGCCGCGCAGGCCGACGTGGGAGAAGAACAGCTCCTGGCCGTCGATGGCGACCTCGTGGGGGACGCCGACGAAGCCGACGTTGCCACCGGGCCGGGCCGAGTGCAGGGCCTGCTGCATGGCCTGGGCGGTACCCACGCACTCCAGCACGCTGTCGGCGCCGATCCCGCCGGTGAGGTCCTTGATACGGGCGACGCCGTCCTCACCGCGCTCGGTGACGATGTCGGTGGCGCCGAACTCACGGGCGAGCTTCTGCCGGGGCTCGTGGCGGCTCATCGCGATGATCCGCTCCGCGCCCATCTCCTTCGCCGCGATCACCGCGCAGAGGCCGACGGCGCCGTCGCCGACGACGACAGCAGTCGAACCGGGCCCGACCTCGGCCGCCTCGGCGGCCCACCAGCCGGTGCCCATCACGTCGGAGACGGCCAGCAGGCCGGGCCAGAACGCTTCCGCGGGCACCTCGTCGGTGGCGACCAGGGTGCCCTGGGCGTTGGGGATGCGTACGTAGTCGGCCTGGCAGGTGCTCATGAACTCACGGTTCAGGCAGTTGGACTGGAAGCCGTTGCGACAGTTCGCACACGTGTTGTCCGAGGTGGCGAACGAGCCGACGACGAACTGCCCCGGCTTGACCGAGGTGACCTCGCTGCCGGTCTCCTCCACGATGCCGACGTACTCGTGGCCCATCGGGTGCGCCTCACCGGTCGGCTCCAGGCCGCGGTAGGGCCACAGGTCCGAGCCGCACACACAGGTGACGGTGGTGCGGATGATCGCGTCGGTCGGCTTCAGGATCTTCGGGTCGTCGAGGGTCTCGAAGCGGATGTCTCCGGGGGCGTGGATCACTGCTCCGCGCATGAGGGGTTCCTTACGTGCCGAGGCGTCCGATGCGGGGCTGTTCCTACGGACGCCGAGTGCGATTGCCTGCCCGGGCGGGGAGAAACCTTCCGTCCACCTGCCCGGGGCCGGGCATCCCCTTCCCGCCGCTCCGGCAGCGGGGCGGGAGTGCCACGTCATCCAGGTAACCGGATATCCCTGCGGGCAGCGAGTCACCAGCAAGGGGTGTACTGGCAGTGCACCCCTGTCGCGCGGTTCGGGACGTACGGTCGGGGTGTGGACAACCATGAAGAAGTCCGCGAGTTTCTGACCTCGCGGCGAGCAAAGGTCACCCCGGAACGGGCCGGGCTGCCCACCGGCTCCCGGCGCCGCGTGCCGGGACTGCGCAGGAGCGAGGTCGCCGCCCTGGCCGACGTCAGCGTCGAGTACTACGCGAAACTCGAACGCGGCAACCTCGCCGGCGCCTCGCCCGCCGTCCTGGAGGCCGTCGCCCGCGCCCTGCAACTGGACGACGCCGAGCGCGCGCATCTGCTCAACCTGGCCCGGGCCGCCGACGGCTCCGACGCCCTGACCCGGCCCCGCCGTCGGCGTATCAAGGGCCGGTGGACGCCGCACCCCAGCCTGCAGTGGACCCTGGACGCGATCACCGCCGGACCGGCGTTCGTCCGCAACGGCCGCATGGACATCCTCGCCGCCAACCAGCTCGCCCGCGTCTTCTACGCAGATGTGTACGCCGCCCGCCACAACCAGGCGAACCTCGCCCGCTTCAACTTCCTCGACCCCGCCTCCCGCCGCTTCTACCCCGACTGGGACACCTTCGCCGACGTCGCTGTCGCCATCCTGCGCACCGAAGCCGGCCGCAACCCGCACGACAAGGAGCTGCACGACCTCGTCGGTGAACTGTCCACCCGCAGCGAAGAATTCCGCACCCGCTGGGGTGCTCACAACGTCCGCCATCACGGCACCGGCACCAAGCGGTTCCACCACTCGGCCGTCGGCGACCTCACCCTCGCCTTCGAGGGCCTGGACATGGCCGCGGAACCCGGGCTCACGCTCACCATCTACACCGCCGAGCCCGGCTCGCCCTCCGAGGAGGGCCTGCGCCTGCTCGCCTCCTGGGCCGCCACACAAGAAGCCGACCCACAAGAAGCCGGCACCGACACGGAACCGTCCACGGCAGGGTGACCACGGTCGACGCGTCAGCCGGATGGAGAAGTCGCCCACGGCCGAGGGACTGGCGGTCCGGGGCGAAGAAGCCGACCGGGCCGACGGCGACATCAAGGCCTGGCTGCAGCGCGTCGGCCTCGCTGTCTCCTGAACCAACCTGGGCGTTCCAGGGACGAGGCGAGCGAAGATGCGCACCACGTTCTCGACCGCGTGGTCACACATCTTCTGCACCGCGATGACGCTCTCGGCTCCGCGTACGCATCCGGTTCCTTGCTCCGACCCCCTGGCGCCGAGGGGCCCAAGGCCCGCCCAGGAGAGACCGCGACCCGCAAACCCATGGGCAGATCGTGCACCAGCTTTGTGCCTTCGCCGACGAGAGCACCGCGGCATTCGCCTTGCTGAAGCGTGAGCTCTCATGCGATCCCGAGCCCGGGCAGGTGGCCGAAGGGCGGCCTTGCCGGCTTCCGTAGGCGTATCCCGCCGGGGGTACATACGGCCCCCTACGGGGTACATTCCCGGGTCCGGTAGGGGACGCCCCCGATAGGCCGGAAACCTGCGGCCTGTGAGTCTGCCGATATGACCTCCAAACTCGCCGCCAAGCGCAGCCCCGCCCTCGTCGCTCCGCTCCTACTGGCGCTGTACGGCGTCCTGCGACTCGTCGACGGATTGGACGGGACTCACGGCCCCGGCCTGGCCTGGAACCTCGGACACACACTGTTCTTCATCGGCTTCGTACTCTTCGGCGTGGTATCCATCCGGCTACGACAACTCGTCCCCGCCCCCACCCTTCGCGCTCGTCTCGTCGCGAACGTGGCTGCGACCGCCGGCCTGTTCGGCGTCGCCTGCTTCCTCTGGGTGATCCTCGGTGACCTGTTCGCAGACCTGGATGCCGCGGCACCGTTGCCTGAACCGCTGGAGATGATCGGCCCGCTCGCGTTCCAGCTGGGCTTGCTCACCTTGCTGGTCATGCTGGTAGCTACCAGGCCGCGTCTGCTCCCTGCGTGGAGTCCGCTGCTGGTCCTTGCGGGCTTCGTTCTCTTCGCGGCCAACCTTGATCTGCTGCCGATAGGCGCCCTGCTCCTGATGGCCGGGCTGACTCCGGTGGCCCGCATACCCACGCCCGCCAGGTCCGAACAGTAAGGCAGTACCGCAAGGAAACCGGCCCGACAGAAGTGCCCGACGACTCAGAGGGGCCGGACTCGGGTGCTCTATGACGTCGAACCCGGACCGCCCCCATCGAAGTCGGACCGGTGAGGTGGTGTCGGAGTGTTCATGCTCCGATCAGAGTCTCGGCCGCGACACGGTCACTTCCAGACGGCGACCGTTTCGCTCTGGCTGCCCTTGACCCACGTCACGTCGGACGGCGCCGCACTGTCGCCCTGGTCGGTGAGGTAGATGGAGCAGGCTTCGTAACTCTCCCCAGTGGCTGCCTTGTTGAAGTCGGTGTAGGAGTGCTCGTCGGTGCACTTGTCGAACTTCGGCGCCTCGGACTGGCTGAGTTCGCCGTCCTCGCCGACGGTGGGAGACGGGAAGCCGGGCATGATGTTCAGCAGAGTGAGCCGCTCCCCGTCGGCCGCCACGTCGAAGTCGGGCCCCTTGACGGAGCCGTCCTTGGTCTTCGTGACGCGGTAGTGAAGGTAGTACGGCGTCCGCCCGGCGTACTCCGCGGCGTCTTCCAGCACGGCCAGGTCCTCGTCGCTCCCCGCATCCACTCGCAGCACCGTCACGTCGATGTCGTCACCAGTGGCCTTCTCCCCGTACCTGAGCTCCTGACCGGGTCCGGAGCAGGCGGTGAGAACGGCGGCGCAGACGGCGACGGCGAGCAGGAGGGCGAACTGCGGTCGGCTCTTCACGAATGGTTCCTCTCGGGGAAGGACTGCTTGCGGGTTTCTCCCAACGCCGATGAGGTGAAGGGAGACTGGAGATAAACGTCGGGTGATCTCCCGTACGCCGACCTCAGGCCGGTACGTGCGGAGCCCTTGCGGCGCTGCTCGGGGCCGGTTGTTGAAGGAGGAGACCTGCACGCTGTTGCCGCGGCGGGTCAGCTCAGTGAGCCGAACACATCGCGGGCGGCGCCAAACGGCGGCGTCCCCAGCTCCTCGCCGAGCCCACTGGTCGACCGGGAATCCTCCTTCTTCACGTCGTACGAGCCCTTCGCCCCGGATCTGACCGAGAGACGCACCGCCGACTCCAGAAACGGCTGGCTCCGGGGACGGACCGGGGAATCGGCTGCAGGGTCTCACTCACGTGGCAAGCCCTCTCACAACATCGCCAACCCTGTCCCAAGGCACTGCAAAGCCGATGAAATCCTGCTGAAGCAGCGGACTCTGTCGGCACTGGGGCCGTCCTGTCATGCCATCACGACGGGGACTAAGCCCGTGCCGGCTGTCGGCTCGACGGTGGAATCCGTAACGGTCAGGCCAGGGAACAGTTGGTGTCACGGGGCATCTTCGGCTCCGGCAAGGCGATCCCGAACGACACGATGCATCCGGGCAACCACCCAAGGATGATGGCGAGGTCGGTCACGGTGGCCGGATCGACTGGTCGATGGCGAGCGTCGCTTCAACCTCCTGCCGGGACCATCAGCACGCCACCGGGGCTCATAAGAACCCCCACGAGCGCCGTGAAAGACGCACTCCCCGGCAGCACCGCCCCGACGAGAGACAGGGTGGACAGCTCACCCCGGTCATGGAACGCATCCGCATCGTCCGCCGCAGTGGCGGACATCCGCGCATGCGGCCTGACCATCTCGGCGGCGACAAGGCACACTCCCCCGCCGCAACTGCACCGCTACCTGCACGAAGAGGCAGCAAGGGCGGCCGACCCGCAGGCTTCGACAAGGCGATCTGCGAGAGAAGGAGCGAAATCGAGCCAACGATCCGCGCGGTGAAGGACTCCCGGGCCGTGGCCACGCCAGGCAGGTGACGCACCTGCATTCGAGCAGGTCATGGCCCGCACCCGAGTGCCGCGCGTCGTCGGTAGGCCACGAACGACTCCGAACGTGGTCCTTGCGGACACGACGTACTCATCCCGCGCGATCCCCACCCACCTGCGCCGACGCGGGGTATGGGCAGTCATCCCGCAATCTGCGGACCAGATTGCAACCGAAAGAAGCGAGGCAGTGCAGAAGGCAGGCCACCGGCCTTCGACCGCGATGCCTACCGACAGCGCAACACTGTCGAGCGGTGCATCAACAAGCTCAAGCAGTGGCGTGGCCTCGACACCCGATACGACAAGGCCGCCACCATCTACCTCGCGGCTCTCCACGTCGCCGGAATTCATATCTGGTCCGCAAGGTGACCCGGAAGCGGGAGCTGAGATCTCAGATGCGGAGCTCCTGCGGGAAGCCGGTCCAGCGGAGTTCAGCGGGGAGATGGCCAGTGTCGTTGAAGAGGAGAACCGCCGGGGGACGGCCGGGCGCATAGCGGATGACGGTTAGCGCCGCGTTGGCGTGGTTGATGCCCATCCAGCGCCACTTCGGGGTATCGAGGGCGGCACGGAAGAGCCAGCCGACGAGGAAGTTGTGTGTGACGACAAGTTCGTGGCGCGGCTCGTCGCCGACGACGGGCCCGGTGAACTCCGCGAGCGCCGCCTCCGCAAGGCCGGGGCCTTGCTCGCGATCCTCGACTGGGAACTGGTGCAGGAAGCCCAGCATGGCATCGGCAGTCTCCGAAGGCAGTTCGTCGCGCGACGGAAGGTAGGGGATGTAGTCGCCGGCCGTAGCGGCGAGCTGCAGGGGGACGCCGTCGAGCTGTTCACCGACCAGCCGCGCGGTCTGTGCGGCACGAGAGAGCGGCCCGTGATGGATCGCCGTCAGAGGGACCCCACGCAGCCGCTCTCCGAGCAGGGCGGCCTGGCGGCGGCCGGCCTCCGTCAGCTCGCTCTCGTCCGACGTGGCCTCGCCGTGTCGAGTGAGGTACAGGTAGCGGGCGGCTGTGCGGGTCATGCGCGAGTCCTCCGTGGGAGTCGATCTTGCGGACTCCTGGAGTGACGCAGACGCGTGCAGGCCGGTTCCGCGGAGAGCTGGTATCCGTCATGAGGCGGCTTAACGCGTCGTGGACGCCGACAAGATCCAACAGACACGGCCTAGTCGCCGGTCGTGCCGTCGAGCATCTCGCGCAGGATGTCCAGGTGGCCATTGTGGCGGGCTGTCTCCTCGGTGAGGTGAAGGAGGATCCAGCGCAGATCGACGTGGAGGCCGTTGCGGACGGCTCGCTGGGCTTGGCTGTCCAGGCCGTTACCCGCGACCAGTTCGCGGTAGCGCGCGCTCTGTTCGGCGTATTCGTCGAGCAACTGCGTGAGCGGGAAGTCGACGGCGATACGCATCTCGCGGTCGGGGTCCTCGTCGGTCCAAGGGCCCCGGTCTTCCTCACCGAGGAAGACCACCTGGAACCAGTAGTACTCGACCCAGCGGAGGTGGTTGATCACTCCGCTCATGGTCATCAGCGGTGAGCCGGGCAGGAGCGCCTTGCGTGCGTTCTCTGCGGAGACGTCCTGGCACTTGGCGCGGGCGGTGTCACGTGTGTAGTCGAGAAACGTGGTGAGCTGAGTGCGCTCGTCCCACGCGGGAGGTGTGTCGTCGATTCTGTTCATCGCGCGAAGCGTCCCCGATTACCACGACCGGTGTCCAGGTATTTATCGACGGGACCTACCTGCACCACCTAGCCCTTTGTCCGGCGGCTCGCTTCAGCGAATCCGCCCCGTGGGCCGCCCGGCATGACCCGCCGGGCAGCCCTAGGACCTGTCCGGCGGATCATGCTGGACAGGCACCGGTCCGGGGAGCCGGGCGGCGCGAGTGGTGAACCGGGGCCGCCCGCCCGGATCAGTGGTGCCACGCGTCACCCTTCACGTTGTGGATCATGCGCTGGAGGACCTTGAGGGTGTGGGCGTACTCTTCGTCCGGAATGCCCTCATGTACCTGGCGGCGCAGCTCCGACTGCCGCGCCGCCGCACGGGAGTACAGCTCCGCGCCCGATTCGGTCCGCAGCAGGTGTCCGTCCTCGCTCTGAAAGACCAGGCCCCGGGCGACGAGGCTGTCGATGTCGCCGGGCAGGTCATCGTCGGGGCCCGGGTAGTAGCTGAGGAATTCGGTCAGTTCCGCGCGGCCCCAGCCCTTCGGGCGCTCGCCGAGGTGGTGCAGGACCCACCAGGCGGGCTGGGTCAGGCCGAGGACGCCGAGCGCGGTCCGGATGTTCTGGACGACGGCCTGGCCGGCCGCGTTGGCCCAGTATCCGATGGGTTGGGCGATGAGGCCGGCGTCGTCGTGGGAGGGGGCGAAGGGGGCTGAGGTGCTGCTCGAAGTGGTCATGGGAAGAACGTAGAAACTCAACTTGACTTGAGGTCAAGCGCCTTGGGGTAACGAGTCGGGTCGGACGGCCGACGGGCGGACTTGTCCGGTCGCTCATGTTCGGAGCCAGATAGTGAGGGCTGCGGCTGTTGCGGTGCCGAGGAAGACGTAACCGTGCTTGTCGTATCTGGTCGCGACGGCTCGGAGTTGTCTGAGCCGGTTGATGGCTCGTTCGACGGTGTTGCGTTTCTTGTAGCGCTCTTCGTCGAAGCCGGGTGGTCGTCCGCCGCGTGAACCTTTGCGTAGGCGGGCGGCCTGGCTGTCGGTCTTCTCCGGGATGGTGTGCCGGATGCCGCGTCGCCGCAGGTACTCGCGGCAAGGCCCGTTGGTCGGCCCGCCGCGCGAGCGGCCCAGGCCCTCACCTTCCGCACACTTTCATCAGCCGGGCGCGGAGGTTCTACCACGCGGTTTCGCCCTGGTGTTCTGGGCCTTCGGCCCCCTTTGAAGCGGGGATGGGCGGCGGGTCGATGCGGGCGCCGGCGGCGTGCTGATGCGCCCGCACGATGGTGGAGTCGACCGATACGTCCCAGTCAATTTCGCCGGCCACGTCCGCCGCGGCCTGGACCTGTCGAAGCAGACGCTCCCAGGTCCCGTCACCGGACCACAGTCGGTGCCGTTCGTAGACCGTCTTCCACGGACCGAACCGTTCAGGCAGGTCACGTCACTGAACACCCGTTCGCACCCGGTGCAGAATCCCGTCGATCACCTGCCGGTGGTCCCGCCAGCGGCCACAACGCCTGTTGCTGACCGGCAGGAACGGCCGCAGCCGTTCCCACTCGGCATCACTCAGATCACCCCGCCCCATGTCCACATCAACGACCCGGACATGAAGTAGTCACATGATCGACCGGACAAGCCCTAGCCGTCCGAGGCAGTAGCCGACGGCGGTACCTCGACGACGAAGAACAAGAAGGTGGTTTTGGTCGAGAGGTCATGGAAGCCGTCAGGGAACAGTTCTCGGGCGGCCGGGTCCGGCTGCGGCTCGCTGATGACGGAAAGGCGGAAGCCGGCGGCGGTGAAGGCATCGGTCATCGCGTGCAATGGCTTGCGCCAGAACCGCATCGGGACGGACTGCCCGTTGAACGTCCAGTCGAAGGTGTAGCTGGTGGTCGCTGAGTAGTCGGGCCGAGGATCCTGGAACGTGTAGGCCACGAAAGGGTGGTCCACCGACGCGATCAGCCGGCCGCCGGGCCTGAGCACGCGCCGGATCTCGGCCAGCGTCGGTCCCCAGTCCTGCAGGTAGTGCAGGACCAGCGACGCGACCACGTCGTCGAACGTCTCGTCGGCGAACGGCAACGGGTCGCTCAGGTCGACCGCATGCAGGGCCACCTCGTCACCGAGCCGCCGCCTGGCCAACGCCAGCATCCCGGCACTGGCGTCGATGCCGGTGACGACGGCACCGCGGTCGCGCAGTGCAGCGGACAGGGGGCCTGAGCCGCAGCCGGCGTCCAGAATCCGGCGACCGGCCACATCTCCCGCGAGGGCTATCATCGCGGGCCGCTCGTAATACGCGTTCGCAAGGCTGTTCTCGTTCTCCGCCGAATACGCCTCGGCGAAGCTGTCGTAGTCGTTCACCTGGACCGAATCTGCAGGCTGGGCGAGACTCTCGGGCACGTTGGTTACGCGTTCCATCATCGCAGCCTAGTAGTCACACGATCCCCCACCGGCAGGCCGACCGCGAGCGGGGACGTGGATGGGGCGAACCTCAACTCCCCCGCAGCGGCCGTCAACTCCGCAACGGGGGTGGACGGCCACTACGGGCATCGGGCTGGGCCAGCACCAGCATCCGCTTCCGTGCGGTACGCCCGATACCCATGGCGACACCATTCCGGACGTCCGGACCGTCCGGCACCCACAGCGCGATCTGTTTCTACGTCGGCTCCCGTACGGCCCTGAGCAGGTCATCCGGCACGAAGCTCGTGAGCAACAGCGGAGAAGGCTGGGAGAACAAGGGCGTCCACCCCGTGACGTAAGGGCGGCGCCGCGCCCACGCCGCAAGCGTCCCCGCGAGGCCGAGCGGGATGGCGCAACCCGTGTCGGCGAGGTTGCCGTCGTGGTCCGGGCCCGGCGGGGTGGTGCGCGCAGAATCAAGAATGACTGCGCCGACGGGCAATGACGTCGGCATGCGGCCGAGCGCAGACTCGTCGCAGGGGGCAAGGGGCGGACACACGAGGTGCGTGGTGCGAAAGGAAACGAGCCCGCGCGCGAGCCCTCGTTCGTCACGGTCCAGGCTCCGACCCATCTCACGACCTAGGAGCGAAGATGCGCAGACGAGGTCTGTTACTGACGGCACTGGCTACGTTGAGTCTCACAGCGGGTTCCGTCGCGACGGCCGCCCCCGCGAGCGCGGACAGTTGCGTCGACGGGTGGTTCTGTCTCTACTACAACTCGGGCGGAAGCGGTTCGTTCGTCAGGATCGGCGAAAACATTCCCAACCTGTCGAGCATCACGTTCGACGCGTGCGGAACAAACTGCAATGGCATCGGGCAAAGCGTCTGGAACAACGCCGGTTCGGCGCGGAACACGAGCGATTACTACGATGCCATCGTCTTCTACCGGTTCGACTACAAGGGCCCGAGCGACTACGTCCCGACCAACTACCTCAGCAGCCTGCCGAATACGTACAACGAAGACGCGTCAGTGCTGTTCGGGCCGTGATGAGAGGGACCGTAGTCACGGCGTGTGCTGTCGCCATGTGTGTGGCGGTCGGCGGCGCGGTGGGATACGCGACGACCGCCGGCGACGGTACGGAGAGAACCGGGACCGCACGGGCCGAACTCCCCGTGCAGGCATATCTGCTCAGTTACCAGCAGCGCGACGACCTGAACAGGGCGTACGAACGGCTGGTGGAGCGCTGCATGCGTGAACGGGGCGCGCCGGTGAAGGCGCTGACGCACGTACGCCCGCCTCTGAAGGACTTCTTGGAACGCCGTTACGGCTTGACCGACCTGCAACAGGCCGAGCGGTACGGCTACGGGCTTCCCCCCTCCAGAGACGCCGCGCCACCCACCGCGCCAAAGCTGACGGCGGCCCAGCGCCGTGTCTACGACGGCGCGTCCGGCGGAGGAAGGCAGCCACAAGGCTGTGTGGGCTGGGCCGTACGCAAACTCGGCGACACCTCCAGGGCGCGGAACACCCCCTTCGCGATGGAACTGCAACGGAAGACATGGGAGGCGTCGGCCAAGGACCCCCGTGTCGTCGCGGCGGTGGCCAGATGGGCGTCGTGCATGAGTGCGCGCGGCTACCACTTCTCCTCGCCCATGGACACGCACGGCAAGGCAGTCGTCGGCAAGACCGCGGAGCGGGCACAGGCCACTGCGGAGGTTCGCTGCAACCGGTCTTCCGGCGTCGTCCGCGAGTGGTTCGCGGTCGAGGCCGCCTACCAGGAAGAAGCGATCGAACGTGACAAGGACACCCTGAACGCCGAACGATCCACCGCGTTGCGAGTCGTCGACCGGGCACGAGCGGTGCTCAACGACTGACGCGGCGGCCGGCTCATAGCGGGGACTGTGGCCCCGGTCCACACGGCGCTTCGGGGCGCCGACGGTCAGTTGGCGAGCAGGGGTGAGGGGGCGCTAGCACAGCTACCGCCCCCTCACGAGGGTCTTCTCCGCACGAAAGGAGGTGAGCCGCCGACCACCACAAAGCCGACGTACTGGTTCCGGTCGGGGCCTGATTACGCCCGCCACCGGCTTGCCGGAATTGAGGCTGCTTCTGCCGCATACGAGACCTGAGAGGTCCCCGGGAGACGGCTCCCCCCTCGCAGTCTCGGAGGAGAATCAGGCGAGGCAGAACTCGTTGCCCTCGATGTCCTGCATCGTGATGCACGACTCGTTGACGCCATCGGCGCGCTGCGTCAGCACGTGTTTCGCGCCGAGCGCCATCAGCCGTGCGCATTCAGCCTCGAGTGTGGCCAGGCGCTCATCACCCACGAGCCCTGTGCCGACCCGCACATCAAGATGCACCCTGTTCTTGACGATCTTGCCTTCGGGAACTCGCTGGAAGAGCACGCGCGGGCCCACACCCGAGGGATCAGCGCACGCGAAGTAGACCTCCTCCTCAGGCGGCAGCGAGTGGTGGTACTCCTCCCACGTGGCAAAGCCCTCCGGGACTGTCGGTACGACGTACCCCAGCACCTCGCACCAGAAGTCGGCGAGGCGCGCAGGTTCCGCGCAGTCGAAGGTCACTTGGAACTGCTTGATCGTTGACATCGGCGCACGATAACAGGGGCCCTGCTCATCCCCCCGGGCGAGTGGACCCACACGTTGCCGGGAGGACGGCCCCTGCCATCCGCTGCTGTGTCGTGCGGTCACCGGGGTGAACCGACGTCGGCGCCTCTTCCAAAGGGCGGGGCCCAGGATCCGATCTCAGCCGGCCACTCTCGTGCCAAACGGATTGGCGTCATCCGTCGGTCAGCTGCTGGATGGCCTTGAGCGCCTGGCCCGCTCCGTTCTCGGTCATCAGATGTTGCGCCGCTGTTGCGGCGGCTCGACTGTGTGCCTGCTGCTTCACTACTTGGTCAAGTGAGTCGGCAAGCCGTTCGGCGGTGAGGGATCGGAAGGGGATCGGGTCGGTGGCGGCGCCGATGGCGGCAAGTCGCGCCGCCCAGAACGGCTGGTCCGCAGTCACCGGTACGGTGACCGCGGGCACTCCAGCACGCAACGCGGCGGCCGAGGTGCCGGCCCCGCCATGGTGGACCACCGCAGCCAGCCGTGGAAACAGCAAGGCGTGCGGTACGTCCCCGATCGTGAGCACGTCGTCCCCGTCGGCGGCAAGCCCGGCACTGCCGGCTTGGAGTATGCCGCGCAGCCCGGCGCGGCGCAGGGCTTGCACAGCGATCTCGCTCAGCCGCTCGCCGTCACCGGCCGCCATGCTGCCGAAGCCGATGAGGACGGGTCGGGGTCCGGCACGCAGGAAGTCCTCCAGATCAGTAGGCAGCGGTTCGGCCGCCTCATGATGGGGCCACCAGTTGCCCACGACCTCCAGGCCGGAGCGCCAGTCGGAGGGACGAGGCACCAGGACCGTGCTGAAGCCATGCAGGATGGGCCAATTCGCCTGAACCTGTCGTCGACGCATCTCGGAAGGCGAGGCAGGGGGCAGCTGGAGGCGGCGGCGCAGCTGCGCGACAGCTTGTTCGTAGACACGGTCGGCCATGCGCAGTGCGAAGCGTCCGGTGGCTCGGTTGGCGAGACGGCCCAGTGAGCGGGAGCCTGTGACGACGGGCGGGAAGTCGCCGGTCGGTGCGGTGGGTTGGAGGTACACGCCGAGGCTCGGTGTGCCCGTGGCCTCGGTGAGGTGCCAGCCGAGCGGAGCCGTGGTGGTCGACAGCAGGAGCAGGTCCGTGCCATCGTCCATGACGTCGGCGAAGCCCTGACCCAGTTCGGTGATGAACGCGGCAGCAGTGCGCATCAGTTCACGTTTGCCTGTGCCGCTGCCACGCACCCGTGTGTCGGCGGGGAGGCTGCGAAATTTGAGCCCTGCGTCGCGTACGAGGGGTGCGAAGGTGTCTGTGGTGGCGAGGGTAACGTCGTATCCGGCTCGGCATAGTTCGGCGCCCAGACCCGTATAGGGCGCGACGTCGCCGCGCGATCCGGCTGCGGCGATCAGGATCCTCATTGGTCCTCCTCGGAATCGGTACGGCCACCTGCGTGGCGGGCCGCGTTGGCGTGAACCGCCTTGCGCGTATAGGCGGCCAGGCCCGGGCGTTGCTGCGACGGCGGTATGACCAGAGCGAATGCGCGCGGGTCGGCGACGAAGTCGTCCGCGATGCGCCGGTGCATGTCGGGCGGGCAGGAGGTGAACCATCGTGAGATGTGCAAGCGGTGCTCCTCGGCGAGGTCCATGGCCCGCTCGCCGTTGCTCAGCTCCCCCTCGTCGAAGGCCGCGAGCAGCTCCGCGCGCCAGGCGGCGGCCTCGCCCATGAGCTGACGCCAATCCTCTTTGGTGTGAGCAGCCGCGCGCGCCATCGCCTCGCGCTGTCCATCCGAGTGCGCCCACTTCAGTTCTGCCTCGGTGGCATAGCTCAGGTCGAAGGTGATCTCACCGAAGACCTCGAAGCGTTCCTGAGGAGTCAGGGACACCCCGGTCTGCTGGACCTCCATCGCCCGTTCCGCCACCTCGGCCAGCCGCTGCAGCCTGGCGATCTCCTCACTCAGCTGCCGCTGCCGCGCCCGGAGCCGCTCCAAGGGGTTCACCTGCGGATCCTTGAAGATCGCGGCGATCTCGTCGAGAGGGAAGCCGAGCTCACGGTAAAAGAGGATCTGCTGGAGACGGACCAGGTCAGCCTCACTGTAGAGCCGGTATCCGGCGTGGCTGCGGTCACTGGGCGAGAGCAGTCCCGCCTTGTCGTAGTGATGCAGAGTCCGCACCGTCACCCCGGCGAAGGCCGAGACCTGTCCCACGGAGTAACTCATCCACCTGCCCTTTCGTCGGTACACAGCTTCAAGCCTGACGTAAGGGGAGGGTCAACTCCTGCCCGCTGGGCCTCGGAGCGCGGCCGTGCCTACCTCAAGTCCTGGAGGATCGTCCGTCCCGCCCACTGCAACCACAGACGGAGGGGTACGACACCGCCCGCCGGCAACGCATCGGCTACATCGACCCGCAGGCGGACGCCAGGATGGCGCTGTGCCGTGCCGGGCAGGACGCCGAGGTGCCCTCGTACCTGCGGGCGCGGCCGGCGATGCGGTGATGGACGAAAACGCGGCGAACTGCCAGGTGTCCGGCCGGCTACATCAGCCACCAACCACCAGACCCCACCGTCAGGTTGGAAAGGACTCAGTGCTCGGACCTCGCTGCACCGTGGGGCCGAGACCCGCCGCACCGGCGACGCCGGCAGAAGACGCGAACGTCTCCTGTGCACCGTCCGGCTCGACTGCCTCGAACGTAGTCACCCGGCTGCCCATCAGCACGGGCCGCGATCCGTCGGAAGGCCGCCGCCTGGCGGATGACGCTCCCCACTGCCGACAGCAGCAAACCCTGCACCACCAGGGTGGTGACGATGACACCTCAGGTCACGAAGACGATCGTGTCGCGGTCGGGGAAGGGCGCTGCCGAGTCGAGGACCGCCGGTACTGCCAGGGCGACTGCCGGCGAGACCGCGCCGCGGAAGCCGGACACGGCACTGACCACCCGGGAGCGGTAGTTCACGCGGCGAAGACGCTGCTGCGGGCGGCGGTCCAGCAGTCGAATCAGGCGGTCAGCCGAGAGCGCGGATCGCGGCGAGGACATCCGTCATCAGCGCCGGGTCCGCGTCCTGGGCGCCGCTGACGGAGAGGCGATCGACCACGCCGGCGTAGCGGCGGTGGATCTCCCGCGCGACCGCGTCCGGTTGCCCGGACACCGCGAACGTCTCGAACACCCCGTCGTCGATCAGCTCGCCCATCTCCGTCCACCGTCCTCGTACGGACAGCCGGTGCAGCTCCTCGTGGAGGGAGATCAGGCCGTGGGTCTCCATGACGGGCCGGTAGGCGGGCGTGGAGGCGTAGAAAGCGACCCGTTCACGTACCGCGACGCGACTGGCGCGGATCTCCTCCTCGGTACGGCCGGTCGCGGTCAGGACGTTCCCCACGACTTCGAAGGGGCGCTTCGTCCAGACCTCACCGGCCTCCTCCGCCTTCGCACGGGCCTCGCGGACGCCCGGGAGGACCTTGCGGGTGAGGTATTCGACCGAGGTGAAGGGGTGGCTGAGGAAGCCGTCGGCGACCGCGCCCGCCGTGGCGGTCATCAGAGGTCCCACACCGGCGAGGAGGATGCGTGGGACACCGCCGGGCACCGGGTCGGGGGCGAAGACCGGGGTCATGAGGGTGTGGGTGTAGAAGTCGCCCCGGAAGGCGAGCCGTTCGCCGGTCTGCCAGCTGTTCCAGATCGCCCGGACCGCGTGGACGTACTCCCGCATGCGGGCGGCCGGGCGGTCCCACGGCATGCCGAAGCGACGCTGAATGTGCGGCTTGACCTGGGAACCGAGGCCGATGACCGCCCGTCCGCCCGAGGCTTCGTGCAGACCCCACGCCTCGTAGGCGAGGGTCATCGGGGTACGGGCGAAGGCGATCGCCACCCCGGTGGCCAGCTCGATCCGGGAGGTGCGGTCGGCTGCCCTGGCCAGCTGGATGAACGGGTTGTGCGAGGTCTCGGCGACCGTCACCCGGTCCATGCCGCGGCTCTCCGCGTCCATCGCTGCCGCGAGGATGCGGCCCGGATGCGCGGGAGCGGAGACGTCGAGGCGGAGACGGCCGGACGGAGTGGCGGGTGCGGTCACGTCGGGCATTCTCCTCGGGGTACGGAACGCGCCGTGCACCGCCCCCCTGCGCTCAGAACCGGACCCCGCCGACCGGCGATCCCAGCGGCCGCCTCGTGATCCACAAGTTCAACCGGACCGTGGACCGGCTGGCGACCCGGCTGCTTTCGCCGGCCAGGTCGTCATCTGACCCGACGGTCATCTCCAGCTCGGGGTGCTGCGCCATTACCGTAGGGCAATAGTTGCCATGTGGCGATAGTCTCTGCGAGGAGCTCCGAGTGCGGGGGCCTCTTCACCCTACGACCCCCGCCACCTGCGTGAACTGATCACGCTGGCCATTGGCGGCCGTTGAGCGCACCGAGGCGGAGCGGCCCTGGTGCGACCCCGGGGGCTTTCCCCTGCTGGGACCAGCGTGCTTATATTTGCCACATGGAAACAGTTGAGCGGGCAGAGGTGCTTGCCCTGGCATCCAACGCGGGAGGTCCGCTACGGGGTGTGCCGTACCTGGACGGTTTCGTCGAAGGGATCAATGAGTGAGTAGCAGTGAGGCCATCATTCGGCAGCGCGTGACGAAGGCCCTGCACGGGCGTGCGGACGAGATCGCTGATCGGTGGGTCGAGCTCCAGCAGAGTCAGCCGGAGCTGGAGGCGGGCATCTCCGAGCGTGAACTGCGTGAAGAGGCCGATGCCTTGGTCGCCGCTCTGGTCGCCGGGATGGACGGCGCGCTCCCGGTGGACAGAATCGTGAACTCCCACAGCGAGCTCAAGCGAGCGGTCAGCGATTTCTCCCTGCGCCGGGCGAGGGTGGGCGCGACACCCACCGCCACGTCGCTGGCCCTCCTCTCGATCAAGGAGGCGGTGCTTGAAGCCGTGCAGCGGAGCACCGACGAGTCGGAGGAGCTCTTCTTCGACGCTTTGCTGATCAACCGGCTGCTGGATGCGGCGGGCGCCCTGTCCTTCGAAACCTATGTCGAAGGCCGGGAGGAGATCATCCGCAGGCAGAGTCGGCAACTGCTGGAGCTGTCGACGCCCGTCGTACGTCTGTGGCAGCAGGTACTCGCTGTCCCCCTGATCGGCACGCTCGACACCGCCCGCACCCAGGTGGTCATGGAGAGCCTCCTCCAGGCGATCCAGGACCACGAAGCGCTCGTGGCCATCATCGACATCACCGGGGTTCCGACGGTGGACACAGCCGTCGCGCAGCATCTGATGCAGACGGTCAACGCCGTTCGGCTGATGGGGGCGGACTGCGTCATCAGCGGCATCCGTCCGCCGATCGCGCAGACCATCGCCCAACTGGGCATCGATCTGTCGAAGATCCTGACGCGCGCCACTCTCGCCGACGCGCTCTCCGAGGCGATCAAGCTCACCGGGGGCGCCGCGCCCGCGACCCGTGGGGCGGCCCGTTGACGGCCGACCGCCCGACGACGGGTGTTCCCATTCTGCGGCTCGGCGACGTGCTGGTCACCGGGCTGCTCAACGAACTCGACGACAAGACCGCCCTGGCCTTCATCGATGAACTCACCGAACGTATTTCGGCGGAGCGCATCCGAGGGGTACTGATCGACATCTCGCGACTCGAGATCATCGATTCCTTTGTGGCGCGCACCGTGATGGAACTGACCACCATGGCACGGTTGTTGGGCGCTCGGACGATCGTGGCGGGCATGCGGCCACCGGTGGCCATCACGCTGGTCGAACTGGGAGTCGAGCTCGTCGGTGTGGAGACCGCCCTCGACGCGGAGCGCGGCATGGCCGCCCTGGGATGGCGTCACGTTCCGCAGCCCCCGGAAGGGGCACGACATGACGCAACTCGCTAACGACTCCAGCGCTGCGGCAGACGGCCTCGAAGCCGCTTCCGCCGCACCGGAGTCCTGCACCCATATCGTGCTGCGGACGGAGGAGGACCTCCTCGCCGTCCGCCACGCGGTGCGCGCCGCGTCGCTGAGGCTCGGCTTCGGCATCGTCGACCAGACCCGAGTGGTGACCGCGGCCAGCGAACTGGCGCGCAACGCGTACATCCATGGCGGCGGCGGAGCTCTCACCATCGAGTATCCGCGCCGGCAAGGAACACCCGGAGTGCGCTTGACCATAAGTGACGGCGGCCCCGGCATCCCGGACCTGGAGGCCGCCCTCACCGACGGCTTCACCACCGGCGCCGGCCTCGGCCACGGCCTGGGCGGGGCACGCCGGCTCATGGACGACTTCGAGGTGCATTCCGCACCAGGCGAGGGCACGACCGTGATCGCCACGCGGTGGGTACGCCCGTGATGTCCGTACCCGCAATGGCGACCGTCCGCGTGCCCATCGATCACTACAGCGCCGTCCACCTCGCCGCCGCAACCACCCGCGCACTCGCCGAGCGGTGCTGCCTGCCCGGAGCTATGCCGGATCAGGCAGCGGTCATCGCGTCGGAACTGGCCAGCAACCTCGCCAAGCACGCACGCGACGGCGCTCTGTACATCCAGCCGCTCCCGCTCGGCGGCGGTCTGGAGATCATGGCCGCCGACCGCGGCCCCGGCATGTCCGAGCTCCAGCACTGCCTCACCGACGGCTACACGACCACCGGAACCATGGGCGCCGGCCTGGGTGCGGTGATGCGCATCGCGACCGACTTCACCGTCCGGACAGACACCGGATCGGGCACCCTGTCCTGCGCCAGGCTCGCCCTGCCCGACCGGACAGAGGCAGCACGGCAAGAGGTCGGACTCGTCTGCGTGCCCGCGGACAGCGAGCAGTTCTGCGGAGATGCCTGCGCCGTCGTCGACACGGATGAGGTGCGCACGGCGATCGTCATCGACGGGCTCGGCCACGGCCCGCACGCCGCCGAAGCCGCGCAGACCGCTCTGCGGTCCTTCCACGCGTCCGTGGACCGTCCGCTGACGCACATCCTGACGGCGATTCATCGGTCCCTGCGCCGAACCCGCGGCGCGGCCGTGGGGATGTTGCGCCTCGAAGCGGAACGGGCCGAATACTGCGGGGTCGGCAACGTGCGCGCCGTGGCGACGTCCCCCCACCAAGTCCACCACCGGCTGACCGGACAGCCCGGCGTCGTCGGCTGGAACATGCCGGCCCCGCAGTGCCACTACGTGCCCCTGGTCCCGGGCACGACAGCTGTACTCCACAGCGACGGCATCGACAGCAGATGGACGCACATCCCCTCGCGCTTCCTGCTGCGCCTGCCTCCGCCCCTGCTTGCCGGCGCAGTCGCCCACGGCCACCGTTCCACCCGTGACGACGCCACCGTACTCGCCGCCAGGCCCCATCAAAGGCACCGATGACCGAGAAGTCCTTCTACGCTCCGCCGCAGTTGCGCCAAGCCGTGCGGCACATGGCCGACCACTACCGGCTCCCCGTCGAGGTCCGGGCTCGCCTGGTGCTCTCCGTTTCCGACGTGGCCGCCGAGGAGCTCGGCGCAGGCCGGCCCGTGGTGCTCAGCTCGGCCCACGAGACCGGTTCGCACGACGACTCGACCGTCCTCGCCATCGCCCTGCGAGCCCCGCGGGCACGCCGGCCGCTGAGCGCCGCGGACCTGCCCATGCCCGCTGTGGCGACCGGCCCTCACTCGATCGTCTGGCGGGTACCCGTGCCCCACACACCGGGCTTGTCGCTGCCCGGCAGGCCCCCCGGCCGGAGCACCGACTGCGTACGCCCGGAGCTCCCGGCCGGACAGCCGTCGCCGGTGGAATCCCGGGCCCTCGACGAGGAGCTCCGCGCCACCGTCGCCCAGGCCGACTCGCTCACAGCCGAACACCGCCGCCTCAAGCACGAACTCGCCGAGACGAACGCCGGCGTGGTCGCCCTCTACGTACAACTCGAAGAGCGCGACGAACAACTACGCAAGGCGCACGGCCAGATGCTGCGCGAACTCGAAGACGCGCTACGCCCCCAGCCACTGGAGATCGACGGCCTGGAACTCGGTGTCCACTACGCGCCCGCGGACCCCAACACCCCCACTGGCGGCGACCTCTACGACTGGTTCGCCCTGCCCGACGGAACGCTGCACATCACCGTCGTCGACGCCCTCGGCCACGGGGTACGAAGCACCCGCAGCGCCCTCAGCGTCACCCACGCAGTGCGTACCCTCGCCCTCGAAGGCCACGAGCTGCAGTCGATCCTGGCGCGAACCCACGAGATCCTCATGCCGCTGGCACCGGAACTCATGGCGACCGTTCTCCTCGCACGACTCGACCCGGCCACCGGGAAACTGCAACTCGCCAACGGAAGCCACCCTCCCGCGCTGCTGCTCAGGGCCGACGGCACGTCGAGCTACCTCGAAGTACGTGGCCGAGGCATCGGATTCCCCCTGCCGGGCAGCGAGGAACTGCTGCACGCCGAAGTCCACTTGGGCGATGTGCTCATCCTCTACACGGACGGCCTCACCGAAAGCCGGAGGGACCCGTGCGAGGGCGAACTCCGGCTGGTCGAGGCGGCCTGCCGGCACGCGGGAAGTCCTCTCGCGGAGATCCCCAGCGCCATCGCCGCTGAGATGCACACCGTCGTGCTGCACCCTGACGACACCCTGGCCCTGGCCATCCGCCGCACCGGCCCCCTGCCCTAGGCGGAGGTAAACGCGTCCGGCTGCCAGGGCACCCATGTCTGCTCCACAGCAATTTCCTGGCACCGCCGGCCAGACCCCCGAAGTGTGGCGTGCTCACCCCACGACCCGTGCGCCTGCCCTCAACGCCCCCGCCTCCCCACCACTGGGCCCGGCGCCCAGCCCTTCCCGTCGCTCACCACCGGGCGCGGCCTCCTGCGATTGCGACGTGATCTGCACATGCCCGTCCGGTACGCCCCATGAAGTTTCCGTCCAGCGGCACCGGCCGCGTCGGCAGCAGACGCCCCTGCGAGGCGCGGCGCCCGCCCCCCCATGTGCGGGTTTCTCCGTGATGTTGCCCGCGCTGGCCATGAGGCCGTTTCCGCGGTACTCCGGGTAGAGCTCTTCGTCGACTTCACCCATCACCGCATAGGGCTGCACATCAACGGATCGGCCCGTCTGTCGGGTGACCGGGAGCTGCGGGCCGCCCACCCTTCGATACCGGTGGATTCGGCACCGGGACGACAGCCGGACATGTGGATACATCTCACCCTCCACGAGGCCTACGTCCATTGCTCCAAGCACATCCCCCGCCTCGAACCGGTGCCGCACCCGTACCGCCGTCCGCCCGAGCGGCCCAAGGACGGCGACTACTTCACCGAGCCGGTCGCTCACCGGCACCGTGCGCAGGGGTAGGCCCGCACACACCGAGGGCAGTGACTCTCAGGGGCGGGGGCCGCGGTCAGGGGCACTGCGCTTAACGGCGGCGCCACGCTCAGGGGCGGGGGCCGCGACCGAACCAGTCGAGGCAGACGACCAACGCGTCGTCGTCGGCGTCGGCGCTGAGATACGACGAGAGTTCCTGCAGGATCGCGCGGGGCACGGCGGCTGCCGGAAGAAGGCTCGCTGCCTGGATCGCGCGTGCCAGCTTCCGCTCGCCGTATGCCTCACCTGCCTCCGTGGCAGCGGCATAGACACCGTCGCTGACGAAGACCAACCGGTCACCCGGCAATGTGTCGAACTCCTGCGCTACGTACTCGGTCTCCTCGAACATCCCCAGGGGCAGCTGCGCCTCGAAGTTCACACGTTCCACGGTCTTGTCGCGCTGGCGCCACAGCTGGGGCGAGCCGGCGTCCACCACCTTGGTGTGCCCTGTGGCCAGATCGAAGGAGAGCAGGAGGGTCGAGACGTACTCCTCGCCCCGGTGCTGTGCGTAGAGGGCCTGGTCCGCCAAGGCAGCCTGGTCGGCGATGCCGATCCCGGCTCTTCGGGCATTGCGCAGAGCGTTGACGGCGAGGTTGGTGAGGAGGGACGCCTGAATCCCTTCACCCATGCCGTTGGTGACACTGAGGGTGAGCGTCTCGGAGGTCGTTGCCCAGTCGAAGTTGTCGCCGTGGATGGCGTACGCCGGCTCCAACTGCGCACCGACGGCGTATTCCTCGCGGGTGCAGGCCCGACCCGGGAGCAGCTGCCACTGCATTTCGGCGGCCAGGGTGAGGCGGCTGGCCCGACGGGCCTGAAGGTAGAGATCGGTGTCCCGCTCGGCGACGACGATCTCGTGTCCGAGCAGTTCCGCAAGTTCGGTGAGCTCCTGCATGCTCTGTTCCGTGCATCTCTCTTCCGGGAGCCGCACGGAAAGGATGCCGAGTCTGTCACCGCGAACCGTCACCGGAAGATGCAGATCCACGGCACCCTCACGGCTCACGAACTGCCCATACGGCTCCTGGCTGCCGAAGGCGCGGCCTTCGGGGCTGTCGTGTACGGGCAAGGGCTGGGCGGTGTGAGGCAACTCGGTAACCGGCTGGAGAACGGTGAGGCTGTAATCGGCCATGAGCAGGTCGACCTCTATGGCTTCATAGTGCTCGACCAGCGCGGCTCGCACCGTGTCGAGAAGGTCGTGCGGCGCGGCCGTACGCACGGCACGTTCCACAGCCAGGAAATTCGTCACGGTGAGGCCTTCTTCATCGGTGGGTCGACTGGTGCCGAGTGCCTGATGGGTCCGGGGCGGGCCATCGAGTCGCCCACAGCCTGGAAGAACGCTCCTGGCGGTGTACGTCTTTCACTCGGCCGGCCTTGACCGCGGTGCCCAGCAATGCGCGGCGTGCTGAGCCGAGCGGAGACTTCATGGAGCCGCGAATATTGCTATGCGGCAACTATCGATTCTACCGTTCGGCCGTCACGGCACCGCGCCAGGCTCGGGAGCGGCCCCTGCCAGGCTCCACAGGGGTCCCGGCCAGGCTCCACAGTGGTCCCGCGGCCAGGTCCGGCCACAGTCCCTCGTCTTCGGCTCCCACGACGGGCGGACTTGCTGTGGGACACCGGGGATACTTTCGACTGAGCGGGCAGAAGACCATGACCATGCACTGGACTCGACAGGCACGTGGCATGAAGTCCTTGACGCGCGAAGAGTGCGCATCTGTTCATGGGGAGTGAAGGCCGAATAGACCGCGAGGGGCCAATGGGCGATTCCCCGCATGAGGTGACCGAGGCGACGACCGAGGCTGTGGAGTCATTGGTCTCCCTGTGGGCACTGGCATCCCAGACCACCTCTCCCCGGCTTTCGGCCCTGCAGCTGGAAGCTCTGCTCATCACACGTCGAAATCCAGGCCTCAACCTCACCGGTTTGGCCGTAGCGGTGGGTGCGGCACCGCCCGCCGTCAGCAGACTGTGCGACCGGCTGGAAGCCGCAGGACTCCTGCGTCGCGAAACGGTGCCCACCAGCCGACGGGAGATCCAATTGGTGCTGACACCGCAGGGGAACGACATAGTCGACACATTGTTCGCCCGCCGTTCCGAGCTGTTCGGCGCCGTTCTGAGCCGCATGCCGACTGGCTCGCGGCGCGAGTTCCTGGCGGGGCTGGAAGCATTCTCGGAGGCAGCACGGACAACCGATTTGCACTCCGGCGAACAACCCGACGCCGGCCCTCGGTGACGCCTGGGTCCGGCCGGGCGACGGCTGCGTGGGAGTGGTCTGCAGCGAGGGAAGGTGGGACGAGTGCAGGACCGACGTTACGAAGCGATGGCCTCGGAAGGTCCATCCCCTGCGCTCGCGCTGTCAGACAGACAGACGCTGTCAGACAGACCGATATGTGCGGCAGCAGCTGCTTGGAACAGCTCCAGCCCTTCGGCCAACTTCGCCAAATGAGCCGGTGACATCGTCTGCAGGACCGATTCGACCTCGCGCACTCGCAACGTACGAATCTCGTCGAGGACGGCAGATCCGCGACGGCTCAAGCACAGATCGACTTCGCGGCGACTGGTTGCGCTGGGAACCCGCTCGATAAGCCCGGCGGCCTCCAGGCGATCGCACAAACGGCTCACAGCCGACGGCCGCGAGCCGAGCGCTTCACCAAGGGTCCGCTGGTTTACCTTGCGCCGCTCCTTGATCACCGTCAGTGCCCGGAACTGTGAAGGCGAGAGCGGCCCCGAAGGAGCGGCTTCCTGGCCGCGGCCCCACAGCACATGCAGCAGTTCCGACACACCGTAGGCAGCATGTGCCACCTGCTCATGGCTGTGGGAGGGAAGGCTTCTGGGCATTGAAACACTCTCTCACTAGAAAGTGAGCTTGTCAGTCATTGAGCTTACTGGTGAACCGGTGCCGATAGCTCCTGCCATTGTCGGGAGGGCCGACCGAGGTGCCCGTCCGGCATCTATTGCAGCCTTGTCATCGCAGGACCTTCACGACTCTCGCGCCGTTGGACAGACTGGGCTGCGCAGGCCCGGAAAAAGGCGTTCCTGCGGATGACCAGGTCCGTCTCGTGACGCAGATCACCAGGCGGTCGGCGGGGCACGACCGCGATCTGGCCCAACACGTTGTCGGCGCCCGTCCAGGAACCGGCGGCCATCCGTTCGAGCACTCGTAGCTGCAGGTGCCACACGGTCGGAAATGCGGTGGTCACACGGTCAGGCGACCGATGTCCTGGGGGTCGAGACCGGTCAGCTGAGCGATGCGCGGCGCCGGAATGCCCGCGGTCAGGGCACGGTGCACGAGAACTTCCCAGTCCTGGGTCGTCTCCCGGAATTCGAGCAGTGCGCTCTCCATGTCCGTGACGGCTTGGGGCGCACATTCCTGTTCCACCCGCAGGGCCTCCGCCTTGCTCAACGGAACGAGCAGGCGCTCCGCTTCGGAGGGGATGAACAGCTCCGATTCAGAGGGGAGGATGCGGACCTGTTCCGAGGAAGCTGATACGTCGTGGGCTTGCAGCCAGCCGTGTACGGCGGGCGTTTCCGCACACTCCAGAACGCCGACGGCAGCCAGGGCTGCCCCCAGCCGAGGGTGGCGGTCAGGAAGAAGGAACAGGTAAGCGTCATCGGCCATCGCGCGAAAATCGCCCTTCTCGATCGGACATCAGCGGCGCACTGATGTTAGCTCTCCCACACACCACCGAATCCCACGCTCATCCAGCCTGCTGAACCCACCGCCGGACGAACCACTTTGAGGCCTGCCTGTCCGTGCCGACTCCGGCGGGTGGGTGCGGGCCCGCCGGTACCCGGCGGGCGCGCACCATTTCAGCCGACGGAGGGTGAACTGGCCGACGTGACGGTGCGTTGGTGTTCGGCGTTGATGCGCTGGGCTTCTTCGAGCTGGTCTTCGAGGATGACGATGCGGCAGGCGGCCTCGATGGGGGTGCCCTGGTCGACGAGTTCACGCGCGCGGGCGGCGATGCGCAGTTGGTAGCGGGAGTAGCGGCGGTGTCCGCCGGCGGAGCGGAGCGGGGTGATCAGGCGGGCTTCTCCGATGGCGCGGAGGAAGCCCTGGGTGGTGCCGAGTATCTCGGCGGCCCGGCCCATGGTGTAGGCGGGGTAGTCGTCGTCATCGAGACGGCCGAACGAGTCGTCTGCTGTCATCGCACCTCTCTGTGGAACGCGTGGAGGGGCCCTGGTGCCGTATGGCACCAGGGCCCCGAAGGAACTGCTACACCATCTGCCGGCCCTGATACCGCGCCGGCCTTCTGTTTCCGCGGACCCGACCGTGATGCTGTCGGGGGTGCGGGGATCGCGGTTGCTTGACCGGAGACCACCTCACTATCGATGTCCTGCGGTACCCGGGCTCAAGACATCGGCCCGGGCGATCCTGATGGCGCTCAACTCCTCCGTTCTTCCCTCTGGACGAGCACTTGCCGAAACCGGAACTGCGTACTGCTGGTACTGCTGGTACTGCGAACTACGTGTGGCTTCGAACAGCGCCACTCTTCGGCAGCCAGCCCCGTCGCCCGTCCTGCGTCTGCTCTGGCTTGGAACCCCACTGCCGAACTTCCCGGTACGCGCGTCCGCAGCCGACGCCTTTACCGAGGGACCACTGACAACCGCGCTGCTGGGTCCTGCGAACTGCACATGCTGAACTGCTCATGGCGGCCCCTGATCACTGCGGGCCCCCCGGTCCGGCCGTCAGTCCCGTCGCCGTCCTGCAACCAGCCTGGCTTCGAAACTCCACCACCGCACCGTCCTGCGTACTGCGTGATGCCTGCCCGGCAGTTCGTGTCTGCCGGGCCTTGCTCGATCTCGACTACGAGAGAAACCATAACCACACCGCCATCCAATGTCTACCCCGGCCGACATAGATTTCCGTGCGGGAACCAGGGAGATAGTCGACCGGGGCCGCCGAAAGGGGCGGGAAGGTCACCCCACCTGCGACCACCGGCTCCGACCAGAGCCGTTGCGCCGGGGCGCTGCACGGTTAGCGGGCCGCCGACTGGGCCACAAGCACCGGCAAGACAGGGCCCCCGTACGGCCGACAGAGACCAGGCCGACTCATGGGCACGATGAGCGTCAACGTCTCACCCGCCCGCTCGGCCACAACTGTCGCCAGCGCACGCAAGACCGCCGATACGCCAGCACCACGGCCACCCAACCCCACGGACCGTCACCACCACGCTCACGCACCACCCGCAACAGCCGCTAACACAGGCCCATCCGCAGACCGGCGAACGCCTCAACCCGCGGGCGCGCGAGTCACTGGAAGCGATGCCGCGGCCGGGCCAGCCGGGCCCGAAGACCCCTGCTGCCCGGCCGTACGACGCGTCAGAACATGCGTCAGAACATGGCGAGCCGGTCCACCACCAGCTCCGCTCTCCACTCGGCGTCCCCTGCGGGTAGCCGCCCCGCCCTGGTCAGGGTCGCCAGCCCGTGCAGGGCCGCCCAGAACACCTCGGTGAACAGTCCCGGGTGGACGCCCTCCCCGGCGACCTCACCGAGAGTTTCCAGCAGGGCGGCGAAGGCGTCCTTCAGAGGCTCCGGGGTCTCCTCGTCCGCGAACGCCAGGCCGCCGTCGAGCTGGAACATGGCGTCGTAGACAGCCGGGTTGCGCTCGGCGAAGTCGAGGTAGGCGCGGGCGAGGGCGGTGACCCGGGCGCGCGGGCCGTCCGCGGCGGAGGCCGTGGCTCGCAGCGCCGCGGCCATCTCGGCGGCGCCCTCCAGGGCGACGGCGCCGATGATCTCGCGCTTACCGCGGAAGTGGCTGTAGAGGACGGGCTGGCTGTACTCGATGCGCTCAGCTAGCTGGCGGGTGGTGACCGCGTCCCAGCCCTGCTGCTCGGCGAGTTCGCGGGCCGTCGCCACGATGAGGCGCTCGCGGACCGCCCGTTCGCGCTCCTTGCGTTCCTGTACCGACATGACTCGATTCTAGCATCGCTAGACAAGCGAGCGACATAAGCGCTAGCGTTGCCCCATCATCTAGCAACACTAGATTCCAGGAGCGGCAGTCATGCTCAATGCACTTGAGATAGTCACCACCGTGATCGTCGGCCTCATGGTGGGGGTGGAGTTCTCCGTCGCCTTCGTCATCAACCCGATCCTCAACGCCCTCCCCGACGACAGCAACCAACGCGGCCGAAGCCATGGCGGCCGGATGCTCGGCGCCGCCATGCCGGTCTGGTACATCGGCTCGCTCGTCCTCGTCGCGGTCTGGGCCATCGCCGGATGGCACCACGACGGCGTCGGCCTCGTCGTCATCGCCGGCGCGCTGCTGATCCTCAGCGTGATCATGTCGCTCCTGCTGCTCGTCCCGATCAACAACCGGGGCAAGACGTGGACCCCCGAGGACCGGCCCGAGGACTGGAAGGAGCAGATGAACCGCTGGGACCGCTTCCACTATGTCCGCGTCGCCGTCATCATCGCCGCCTTCGCCCTGTTGGTCACCGCCCTCGCCTGAGTCCGCGAGCCGACACCACGCTGGTGGCGCACCATCCCCACTCCCCGGGCGGCAGCGGGCCACCCCCGCGCTCCGGTTCGCGACCCCTGCTATCAGCCACTTCAGCAGGGACTCGAAAACACCGGCGTCGCGCCACTGCCGGAAACGGATGCGGACGGTCGCCCAGGCGCCGAACTGCTGCCACAGCCGCACCGAGTACGGGCCGACTCGCCGATCAGCAGGGACGGCTCGGTGAACTCCCGCTCCACACCGATACGTTGCACAGTTCCCACGCGAGACGATCCACCGGATCGAAGGCCAGCGTGAGGGGAGAGCCCGCTCATGGGTCACGACCCGATACGCGCCCTGTCAGGTCCGCCCCGCCTCAGCAGCCATGCGGATCTCCTGGGAAATGAGCAACAGAGTCGCCCTGGTACGGTGCGCCAATGTCGACGATCAAGCAGTTCCAAGTCACCTTCGACTGCGCAGAGCCTGAGCGTGTGGCTCGTTTTTGGTGCGAGGTGTTGGGGTACGTCATACCTCCGCCACCGGAGGGATTCGCCACTTGGGACGATTTCAACCGTGCGCAGCCCCCTGAGCAGCAGGGTTCATGGGCTGTCTGCAAGGACCCTTCAGGTGCGGGCCCGCGCATGTACTTCCAGCGCGTTCCTGAAGGGAAGGCCGCCAAGAATCGATTGCATCTCGACGTACGGGCCGGCACCGGACTCGTGGGGGAAGAGCGCCTGGCCACGCTTGAGGCCGAATGCGCACGACTGGTCGCGCTCGGCGCAGTACATGTGCGAACGCTTGTCGCCGATGAAGAGAACGAGTCCTGCATCGTGATGCAGGACGTCGAGGGCAACGAGTTCTGTCTCGACTGAGCATCCTCCGTGTCGGCGAGGCGGGGAGATGTCTCCCTCAGCGTCAGCCTCAACCAAATCCAGCGTCCCCACACCCGGGTTGACCCGAGAACGGGCCGTCCAGGCCCGGAAGTTCTCCAGCGTGTAGCCGGCCGACAACCGCTCGGCCCCCGACGCGTTCCCGCAAGGGGGCCTTCGATCAGCTGCTCCGTGCGGTGGCCGTCGGGGAAGCGGCGGGGGCTCAGGCCATCATCGGCGCGGCCTTGACCCCCATGACCAGCGAATAGAGCGTGTCGTTCGCCGTAATGAAGAGGCGGTTCCTTCTCAGGCCGCCAAAGCGGATGTTGGAGACCTTGTTGGGCACCAGGATGCGGCCGAGCAGGGTCCCGTCCGGGGCGTAGCAGTGCACACCGTCGTCCATGGCCGCAGCCCAGAGGTGGCCCCGGTCGTCGAAGCGGATGTTGTCGAAGCGGCCCTCCTTGGTCCCTTCGGCGAAGATCCTGCCCGCCGAGAGGGTGCCGTCTTCGTGCACGTCGAAGACCCGGATGCGGTTGGCCCGGCTGTCGGACACGTACAGCTCACGCTCGTCGGCCGAGAAGACCAGGCCGTTCGGCCCGCTGAATCCATCGGCCACAATCCGGACCTCGGCGGTGTCCGGGTCGATCCGGTAGACGTTGGTGGCGCCGATCTCGGGCTCGCCGCGCACGCCCTCGTAGTCGCTGGTGAGCCCGAAGTCCGGGTCGGAGAACCAGATCGAGCCGTCGGACTTGACGGCCGCGTCATTCGGGCTGTTGAGCCGCTTGCCCAGGTAGCGGTCAGCGAGCACGGTGACCGAACCGTCGTGCTCGGTCCGGGTGACCCGGCGATTGCCCTGCTCACACGTGATCAGACGGCCCTCGCGGTCCAGGGTGTTGCCGTTGGGGTGCCCGGCGGGCGAGCGGAAGAGGCTGACCGTGCCGGTGGTCTCGTCCCAGCGCAGCATCCGGTCGTTCGGGATGTCGCTCCAGATCAGCTGGCGCCAGGCCGGTATGTACAGCGGCCCCTCCGCCCAGCGGGAGCCCACGTGGAGCGTCTCGAGTTGCAGATCACCCGCGGCGCACTTCTCCGTGCGGAACCTGTCGTCGAGCACTTCGTACAGCGCGGGGCGGCCGGTGGCCATGTCCGTTCTCCTTCAGTCGTTCCGCGTGCCAACTGCTGAACATCATCCTACTGATGATGAGTATTGCAGGATGCCGTATGGTCGAGCACGTCTTTATGTGGAACTGGTTTGGAGGAGAGCATCGTGGACGATGTGGACCGGAAGCTGCTCAAACTGCTGCAGGAGGACGCCACACAGGCGTACGCCGCCCTGGGCAAAGCGGTCGGACTCTCCGCGGGCGCGGCCCATGAGCGCGTCCGCAAGCTCCGCGAATCGGGGGTGATCCGCCGTACGACGGTCGAGGTGGACCCCGCCACAGTCGGCGGCGGGGTCCTGGCCTTCGTCATGGTCGACTCGTCCGCCTGGATGGGTGACTCCGCCGAGGACTTCGCCGCAATTCCCGAGTTGCAGGAGGCCCACATCATCGCGGGCAGCGCATCGGTCCTGGTGAAGGTCAGGACTGGGACAACCGAACAACTGCAGGACGTACTAAGGCGGTTGTACGACATCGAGGGTGTCAGCGGCACGCAGGCCACAGTGGCCCTGGAGACGTTCTTCGAGAGGCCGGTGTCGACGGGAGCCTGATGCGCCCATGAGGTCGAGCGAGTGCGTTGGTCCGGCGCCTGGTGCAGCGGAACGGTGTGTGACGGTGCGCAGGGGCGCGGAGGCCGCCACCATGGGAGAACGTCTCGCGACCAGGTGCGGCCGAGGCCGCCACGCCCACGGCCGCACGATTGCGCCGGTCAGATTTCCCCGAGGCCCTGTCCGCGTGGCCGACTGGTCCCGATCACCGGGGAGCGATTCCCGCCATGCGTACGGGTTTCGCTGCTCACGAGTGGTAGAGCACCCGCACGACCATCACGTCGGCGGGCAGGCTGTCCAGGTAGGCGTTGAACATCCGCGCGTATTCGGGGCCGCCGCCCTCCACCCACCGTCCGTCGAGGGTGAGCAGAGCGGGAGTGGGCAGCACGGTGGTCACGTGGCGGTCCACGTAGGTTTCCAGGTCCTCGTCGAAGTGGAGGGCGGGGTCGGAGGTGAACCGCTCCTCCAGGACGGGGTCTGCCTCGATGGCCTGGATCAGGGGCTGTTCACGGAAGGCGGCGACGGCCGCCTCTCCGGCGTGTTCGGGTTCCAGGGTCCTTGCCCGCTCGGCGAAGTGGTGGAAGGGCAGCGCGGGCGGATAGCGGTCGGCGAAGGCGTGGTACGCCGTCCAGGTACCGGCTGCCCGGCGGGCCTCGGCGGCGCGGGGCGTGTCGAGGTCGAGGATGCCGCGCGGGCCGCCGTGGCAGCGGGAGGGCGGCAGGTCCTCGGGAGGTTCGGTCCAGTCGTCATACCGCACGAGCCGGGGGTCGTCCTCGTGGCCGGGCAGCACGTCGAAGAGACAGCCCGCCCCTGAGACGAACCAGTAGCTCCACTCCCCCACCCAGTCCGGGTGGGGGCGGTCCTCACGGTCGTACCAGAAGGGCGCCATGGCTTGCCCGATCGCCTGCTTCAGCAGGTCGGGGCCGGCAGGCGGCAGACAGACAGTGATGCGCTGTTTGCCCATGGTGTCTCCTCGTGTGGTGCGGTCGTGCGGGGTGCGGTTGTGCGTGGTGCGGTTGTGCGGTGCGCGGTCGTGCAGTGCACGACCGCGCAGCGTGCATGGTGCGGTGCGCGGCCCACCTTGGCAGGCCGCGCCTGTCAGGCTGTCGGCGGGGGCCCGCAGGAGACCACGACGTCGTCGCAGCCGCGTTCCAGTGTCTTCCAGCCCTCCCAGATGAAGGCCAGGTCGCCGAGGATGCCGGCACCGTTCATCATTTTGCCGCCGAGGCCGCCGCCGCGCTTGCCGCCGCCTGCCTTGTCGCTGCCGCGGCCGCCGGTCTTGCCGGTTCCTGGGGCGTCTCCGCCCCGGAATCCGCCCGACGCGTGGGTGTCGAACATCGTGGACCCCGGCTTCCCGTCACCCGCGAAGATCACTCGCACGTTGGCGTTGCCGACGAACTTGTCCGCGACGGCCTGGGCCTGCTCCATGCTGTTGGCGACGAAGACGACCTTCTGGCTCTGTTTCTTCCCCTCGGGGTCGAGCTTGTTGTTGATGGTCTTCTCGATGTCACTCGTGGTCTTCGCGTCGGCGCCCCGGGTGGATTCGTTGGCGTCCCAGGTCTCCACGTCGACAACCTTGCCGTTCTTCCAGGTGACCTTGATGAAGTCGGCGGTCGTGCCGGCCGCCCGGTGGTTGCCGTTCGCGTCGTGGACCAGACCCTTCTTGGGGATGACCCCCTGGTCGTCCTGCCAGATGTACTCGCTGCCGTTGCCCGTCTTCGGGTCGTAGAGCTGCAGCGAGGAGCGCAGGTCGTCGTTCATGTACGTGATGGCGACGCGCTCCGACTGGATCTTCCCCGGATCGCCTTCCTGGTGGGGCACGCCCCGGTCGTCATAGAAGACGCGGTAGGTCTTGTTGTTCTTGACGACCTTCCCCACCGTGTGTGCCTTGGCCGGCTTCACCTTGTCGTTCTTGGCGCTGACGATGCGTCCGCCGCTGCAGACTGCGATGCCTTCCCAGCACTCGATGGGCTGGAGCCCGTCGGGGTCGCTCTTGGTGATTGGGTTGTTGTTGGCGTACGCGTATCCGTTGATCTGGAGCGGGTCGGCGAAGTCGACCACGGGGTCGGCGGAGAGGAAGCGTCCGCTGGACTGGTCGTACTCGCGGGCGCCGATGTGGGTGAGCCCGGAGTAGGTGTCGTCGATGCCGGTGCCGAGATAGCTGCGGGCGTTGGGCCAGCTCTCGGGCCGGGTGCCTCGCACCTCGCCGTACGGCTTGAAGGAGCGGCGGGTGACGGGCTGGCCGGTGCTCTGCTCCACAGAGGTGGTGGCCGTGCCGACGGTGTCGTTGAGCAGCACGCTCAGGACGTGGCCTGAGCCGCCGTACTTGCTGACGCGGACGACGGAGGGGGCCCCGGGGTGCTGGTAGATCCGGCTGGCCTTGATCAGGTTGCCCGCGGGGTCCGTGGTGACCTCGGTCTCGCCCAGGAACAGGGTGGTGCCGGCCGCGGACTTCTGCAGGATGCGGTTGCCGCCCGCGTCGTAGACGTACGTGGTGCGGTCGGCGAGCGCCCACTGCTGGGCGGCGCCGGTGGCACACGTGAGGACCTGGAGGTCGGTGCCGTTGGTGTCGGAGCCGCCGGGCACGGCCAGGCACTTGCCGGTCGCGGCGTGCACGAACGCCTTGTCGGAGGTGCGCAGGGTGAACTTCTGCGCTGTGCTGCCGTTGCAGACGGCGAGCTGGACGAGGGCGCCGTTGACGGTGGCGCACTTGCCGCGGATGCGCAGGATGTCGCCGGTGGTCTGCCACGCCTGTGCGGTGGTGCTGTTGCAGCTGTTGAGCTGGAGCGGCGTGCCGTCGGTCAGGACGTTGCTCTGGAGGTCGACGCACTTCCCGCCGAGGCCGGTGATCGGCCCGGCGCCGTCGCCCGTGCCGGTGACCGAGGCGACCTTGTTCTCGGCGTTCCAGTCCAGGGTCTGGTCGCCGCCGGCGAGGTGACGCTCGGTGGTGTTGCCGGTGGCGTCGTTGACGTAGGTGGGGTCGGTGCCGGTGGGCCGGTCGACCTTGGTGAGCAGGTGGGGCTGGGTCAGGGTGGGGGCGCTTGTGCCGTCGCCCGCCACGGTCTTGCCGTAGCTGTAGGTGGTGCGGACGTCCAGGGCCGCGTTGGCCGGGTCGTGCTCGGTGAGGGACGCCCTGTTGCCGACGGCGTCGAAGGTGAACGACTGGTAGTAGGAGCCGGCGGCGGTGGCGACCGACCCGGTGGCGGGTGCCGCGGCGTCGAGGGACGCCTGCATCGCGGTGTCGGGCGCGGCGGCGTTGGGCGCCTCGGCGGTCGGTCCCGCGCTGCTCTGGCCGTCACTGCGGTAGCCCCAGGCGGTGCCGGAGGCGGACTTGCAGCCGGTGGCGGCGGTCACGGCGAGGCCGGAGGTCCAGGCGTGGACCAGCTCACCGAGGTAGTCGTAGGTGAAGCACTGGTTGTCCCAGGTGGACGTGGTGCCGTCGGTCTGCTTGCGGGCCGCCGAGGTGAGGTTGCCCGCGCGGTCCCAGGAGAAATAGGAGTCGGAGATACGGTGCGAGGACGCGGTCTCGCGGTCCCAGACGGTCCGCTGGAGGCGTCCGGTCTCCTGGTCGATGAAGTTGGTGGTCCAGACCCGGTAGGGCTGGGGTCCGCTGACGGTCCGCAGGGGTTCGCCGTACGCGGAGTAGGTGACGTCCGAGGTGTACCAGCTCAGGCCGGAGGTGGACTCGGCGAGACCGTCCTCGTTGTAGCGGGTGATGACCTTCTCGGCGGCCAGGCCGCCGATCGCGGGCACGCTGACGGAGAGCTGCTTGCCGCCCTCGGTGTAGGCGTAGCGGTAGGTGTAGGTGCCGGCGAGCTTGGGCCCGGCCTGGGACGGAACGACGATCTCGCGGGTGGTCGGACGGTACTTGTCGTCGTAGGCGGTGATCCGGTCGATCCAGTCAGCGCCGCTCTCGTGCCGGGTGGAACTCGCGGCCTTGCCCAGCGCACCCGGCAGGTCGTACGTGAAGGACTTGACCGGGTCGGCGGTCGCCGAGCCCTGACGGACCTTCAGGACCCGGCCGATCGCGTCGTACTCGGTGTACGTGGTGCGCCGGCGCGAGTCGGTGGCGCTGGCCTGCCGCCCGAGCGCGTCGTAAGTGAACGAGGCGCTGCCGATGTCGGGGTCGGTGGCGGAGGCCAGCAGACCGCGGGCGTTGTAGGTGTACGTCCAGAGGTTGTCCGCATGGTCCTTGATCTGGGTGCGGTTGCCACGGGCGTCGAAGGAGTAGCTGGTCGTGCGCCACTCGTCCTGGGTGCGGTTGGTGGAGTGGTCGACGCGGGTGATCCGGCCGCGTGCGTCGGAGTAGGCGCGTACGGCGGGGGCGGCGCCGCCTGCCGGGCGGGAGATGGTCCAGTTGTCGCCGTACTCGACGGTGCCGGAGTAGACGGAGCTGCCGCTGTGCACCGTGGTCTTGCGCACGGGGCGGCCGAGACCGTCGTAAGTGTTGCGCACCAGGTTGGGCACCATGGTGTCGCTGACGCGCTTGAACTGGCCGCTCTCCGGCTCGCCCTTGGCGAGGTAGGCACCGGTCTGCTCGGAGACGAGTCCGTGGTCGTCGTAGCGCGTGTCCTGGACGATACGGCCGGGGCCGTGGGCCTCGTCCTGGGTCTGCACGGGGCGCATCAGGCCGTCGTAGACGGTCACCTGGCGGCTGTAGTTGCCGTTGTCCTTGAGCGAGCGGACGGTGACGGCGGTGGGCCGGGTGACGCTTGGGGTCGCCGTCGCCATCTGGTAGTCGATGAGGACGTCGGGCGTCGCGGCGTCGGCCGACCAGCCCTTCACCAGACGGCCGAACGCGTCGTACTCCATGCGTGAGACGTGCCCGTTGACGTCGGTCACCGACAGGGCGAGGCCGCGGCCGGGGTCGAGGGCGGTGGTGGAAGCGTGCCCCTTCTGGTTGATCTTCTTGATCGCGGTGACGGGGCCGCCGGTGTCGGCGGGGGTGTACTGGGTCTCCGAGACGCCCTTGAGCGGGTCGGTGATCTTCCGCACCCGGCCCAGCGGGTCGAAGGTGCTGGTGGACACGATCGAGTAAGCGGTGCCGTCGTCGTTGAGCGTCGCCGTGGTGGTGGCGAGGCCCTTGGTGGGCGCCGCTCCCCAGGCTCCGCCGTCGTAGCTGGTGCGGACCGCGCTCATCACCTGCGTCGCCGGGTCGGCGGTGGCGTGGTCGGCGCAGGAGGTGGAGGTGGAGCGGATCTCCTTGGGCAGGCCGACGAGGTTGGCGTCCTCGTTGACCACGTAGAGCGTCTTGGCGCAGGACTGGTCGCTGAGGGTCTCGCCGCCGGTGCCGTTGGGCTTGACCACGGCGGATTCGATCTGCTGCGGCAGTCCGTAGGTGTCGTCGACGACGGTGGTGGTGCGCACGCCCTGCCAACTGCTTCCGAGCGTCTGCAGGGTGTCGCTGCGCTGGAAACCGCTGCGGTACGCGATCAGTGGCGCGAGCCCGCCGCCGCGTTCACGGGAGGCGGTCTGCTTGGCCCAGGGCCGGTTCAGGACCCGGCTGGTGACCTTGCCGCCGGTCCCGGTGTACGTGATGGTCTCGGCGGTCATGCCCGCATAGGGGGCGATGTCGTCGGCGACCAGGGTCACGTTGCCGGTGGAGTCCTTGACCGGACCGCCGGTGCCGCGGAAGTAGCGGGTGACCGCGTAGGACTGGGTCTGGGGGCGGCCGGGGGCGGGCGAGATCTTGTTGCCCTTCGACATGGCCACCTGCTGGTAGCCGCGCCACTCGCTGTAGGTGCGCAGGGCGGGCTTGCTGAACTCGTCGTCGCTCTTGCCCCAGGCGGCGCCCGAGTAGTCGTACCGCGTCGACATACGGGCTGAGACGCCGGTGATCCGGTCGGTCTCGGTCACGGTGTGGACGACGTACTTGTTGAACCAGGCCAACGCGGGCTTCTCGGCCTCGGCGTCGGGCGACCAGTGGACGGGGAAGCAGGTGCCGTGGTTGTCCTCGGGCGCCACGCTTGGCTGCACACGGCAGCCGCCCTTGTACGTGATCTCGATGTCGGCGCCGTGTTCGGTGGCGACGGCGCCGATGCGCGGCCGGGTGAAGCCGGGGCGCGGGTCGGAGGAGTTGCGCGGCACCAGGTTGGGGAGTTGCTTGTCCTTGAGATAGGTGGTGAGGGGGTGCGCGGAGCCGGTGCCGACGACGTAGGGCTGGAAGCTGACGCCGGACTTGGTGAGCAGGGTGCCGCTGGTGTCACCGGGGCGGAAGCCGTAGTGCTGGATGGAGTTGAGCCACAGGCCGGGCGAGGTGTCGTACCAGTCGCGCGGGAAGGAGTGGTTGAGCAGATAGGTGTCGACCTTGGACAGGCCCGCAACGCCGGGGCGCTGCGCGTAGGTGGTGATGCCGCCGAGGCGCAGCCGGTTCCAGAAGGAGGGGAAGGCGGGGCACTGCTTGGAGTCGCTCTTGCAGTTGAGGTTGCCGGGACTGTCCCACCAGGGGCGGTATGAGGCGGGGTTCTTGGTGTCGTCGAACTTCGCCGATTCACAGACTGTGGAGTCCTGGAGGCAGCGCTGCCAGAGCAGGAAGTCGATCTTCGCGGCCGGGGTGGCGCCGAGGGCACCCTCGCGCAGCCCGTATTCGATGGAGTCGGGCAGACCGCCGCGTATGTACTTCTCGGGCGTCTTGAACTTCTTGTTGACGGCGTAGTAGTTCGTCGACTGGTGCCAGTTGACGACCATGACGTTGCCGTTGACGTCGGCGACCTTGTCCAGGCCCCAGTGCCATGCCTGCTGCTTGGCGGTGTCGCCCTGGCAGCGTGAGTCGGCGAAGGCGGTCGCGTGACAGGGTTCACCCGGGTGGTTACCGAAGACGGGGACGGTGAAGACGGAGTGGGTGTCCTCGTGGCCGCCGCCGATCTTGCTCAGGCCGTAGGTGTAGACGGTGCCGTCCCGCTTGGTGACGACCCAGTACTCGCCGTTGTTGTCGCCGTTGGTGGCACCGGTCTTGAGCTCGACGCGGGTGCCGTCGTCGTTCTGCGGGCGGTAGCGGTCGGTTTCACCGATGCGGACGAGTTCCGTCGTGGCGCCGCCGAGCGACATCACAGCGTTGTAGGAGACCCAGCACAGGTCGGAGGTCTTGGCCTTCTTGGCGGCGTTGTTGGCCGCGCCCGCCGCTGTCTCGTCGCGGTCGTCCTTGCAGGTGCGGTACCGGCGCTCGATGTAGCCGGGGTTGTAGTCCCAGCCCTCACCGATCCACGACGCCTGCGGCGACGAGGTGGATGTCTTCGCGTCCACGCTCTGTGAGTTGTAGTCGAAGGAGATCTCCGGCGCGGGGCCCGCGGGCGTGGGCGGGACCTCGACGGGATACGACCAGGTGAAGGCGCCGGACGAGCCGCCTGCCGACCACTTGCCGTTGGATTCGAGGGGCGTCGCCTTGAAGGAGCCGCTCTCCCCCGCGCCGGAGTCGACCGCGCCGATCACGGCACTGTCACCGCCGGCCGCCACCTGCCGGGCGCCGGTGCGGTAGGCGGCCTGGACGGTCCCGGACGCCGGCGGCTCCTGGGCCCCTGGGGACGCCGAAGAATCCGGGGCTGTGGCTGCCGAGGCGGGCGTCACCGTGCCGTCGGCCGCGGGGTCGACGGTCGCGGTGAGGGTCTTGGCGCTGGTGTCGTTGAGGGTCTCCAGCTCTTCGTAGGCCCGGCACTCCTCGACGTCGGGCGTCGTGCGGTAGCACTCGGGGAACTGCACGAAGGTGAGCCGGGAGGCCCAGTCGGCGCCGTAGAGGTTCTGGTACGCCTTGTAGTCGAGCTGCACCGAAACGGGCACCGAGCCGGTTGCGGGGGCGGTGACCGTGACGAGCGCGCCGTCGATGCCCTCGGCCTCGGGGGCGGTGCGCGGGGAGACGCCGACCTCCCAGGTGCCGGTGGGCAGGGCGGCGCCGACGGCCTGGCCCAGCTTCACGGGCAGGGTGCCGACGGGTTCGAGGGCGGCGGAGGCGGCGGTGCGGACGGCAGCCTGCTGGGCGCCCGCGGCGCCGAAGGTGACCGAACCGGTACCGCCCGTGGGCGGGGTGATGGTGCCGGCCGGTGCCTGTTCCTGGTCGGCGGGCGGGGCGGCCTCGATGCTGTCGAGCCCGGCGTTGTGCGTGCTGCCGGCGATCCGTTGCTCGACCGGGATCTCCTCCAACGACACGTCGTCGCGGGCTACTTCGGCCGACTCGGGATTCGGCGGCTGGGCAACCGCCGTGAACGGCAGCAGCCCCACGAGCAGAGCCGCGCCGACGACGGGCACCACAGCGGAGCGCAGGCGCGTACGGCGAGCGGACAGGAAAACAGGCACGGACGAGGTCCCCCCGGGCGACAGAAGGCCGCACCCGGACAGTGCGCGGGTGCGGCCAGCGAACGGCCTGATTCTGTGGGTCACTTGTGAAGAAACACCAGGTGAGCCGTGACCATGTGATCATCGTCACTGGCTCAAACCGGTCGGCCATGTCGCCAGTTACGGCAAAGGATCACTCATGCCGCCGATCATGCTCCATAAACATCTGCGGCACTTTTGGGACCTGCCACCCCAGTTCCGCCCCAACCTTCCCAAATTCCTTCTCCACGTGTCGCGTTGTGTCCTGGTTTAGCGCCTGGTCGCCCGTTGGAGGCGCAGGTCGGGGGCGTTTCCGTGTCCCGGACGGCGCGGGACTCCGCACGCCGTCCGGCGTCGTCCGCGCCATGACGCCAGGTGACGACCCCCGGTAGCTGAGCCATGATCTGTCGGCTGTTGTCGCAGCTTTCACAGCTGTTTCACAGGGGGAAAGGGAACTCTCATGCCGAGCCGATGGCGCCGATGGCGCCGCTCGCCCGCGCGCCGGCCCGTCGCGGCCGTCGCCGCCGCCGTCATCGCTGCGTCCGGCCTCACGGTCGTGGCGCTCAACGGCCCCGACCAGGAGGCTCAGCCGCGCCGCCCGGCCGCCCGCCCGGCGGCGCCACTGGCGGAGACCGACGCCGCCGCCCGCGCCAAGAAGACCGGCAGGGCCGTCGAGGCGACCGCGCTGCGGACCGCGTACGCGACGACCTGGGCACGCCCCGACGGAATGCTCCAGCGCCGGATCCACGCGAGCCCGATCCGGGCCGAGGTGGACGGGGTCTGGAAGGCCATCGATACGGACCTGCGCCGGGTGGAAGGTGGCTGGGCGCCCAAGGCGACCAACGTGGGCATGGTCTTCTCGGACGGTGCGGGCAAGCCGTCGGGAGGCAAGGAGGCCAAGCACTCTTCGGACTCCGGCGCCGGTCCGGGCGAGCGGGGCGCCGAGCGCGCCGACCGCTCCGCTCAGCGCCAGGTCTCCGTGCTCGGCGGCATTGCCACCACCAGGCATGCCACCACCAGGCATGCCATCACCAACACCGCTGCCGTCGCGAACCCGCTGGTGACGCTCACGGTGGACGGCCACGACATCGTGCTGACGTGGCCGGACGCGGTGCCCACCCCCATCGTCGACGGGCCGCGCGCCCTGTACCCGGAGATCCTGCCCGGCGCTGACCTCGTGCTGACGGCGGCCGACGGCGGGTTCGCACAGCTCCTCGTCGTCAAGAACCGTCAGGCCGCGGCCGACCCGCGCGTGGCACGCCTGGCGTACGGCCTCAGCTCCCCCGACCTGAACTTCGCGCTCGACCCGGTTACCGGCATCGTCTCGGCCACCGACACCAGCGGCGCCGACGTGGCGGAGGCGCCGACCCCGCTGATGTGGGACAGCGCCGGCACCCCGGCCCTCACCGACAGCCAGGCCGGCACCAGCGCCTCACCGACCGCGTCCGAGGTCATCCCCTCCGAGTCGGCCGTCACCGGCACCCCGGAGGAGGAGCCGTCCGAGTCGCCCGAGCCGACCGACGAGATGGCCGACACCGACCAGGAGGACCCCACCCCGGAGGCGCTGCCCGAGGCGACGGACGAGGCCGCCGATCCGTCGGTCATCGCCGAGATGGAGGGCACCTCACCGCCCGTACCGCCGGAGCCGAGCCCGCTGCCCTCCCAGACCGGTGCCGCCGCCACGCTCTCGCTGTCCGGCGTCAACGGCCCGCAGCCCGATTCGCACGGCTCGCTCGTGGACGTCGACCTGGACGCCGGCACCTGGGTGTTCAGCCCGGACCAGGTGTTCCTCGACGACCCGACCACCGTGTACCCCGTCTTCGTCGACCCGTCGATCAAGAAGCACACCAACGACTGGACGACCGCATACAGCCGCCACCCCACCGCCACCTTCTACAACGGCAAGAACTTCAACCGGGGCGGCACCGACGAAGCCCGCGTCGGCTTCGAGTCGGACACCTGGGGCACCTCGCGGTCCTTCTTCAGCATCGACTGGGACCCGGACCTCAAGGGGTCCACGGTGCACAGCGCCAAGCTGCGCGCCCTGGAGACGTACTCCTGGTCGTGCAGCGCCCGCAGCATGACCGTCCATCTCACCGGGACGATCAGTTCGAAGACGAACTGGAAGAACGCCCCGTCGATGAACAGCGGCAACAAGATCGGCGGAGGCAGCTTCGCGCACGGCTGGAAGTCCAGCTCGTGCCCGGACGAGTACGTCGTCTTCGACGTCAAGAGCAGCGCCAAGAAGGCCGTCGCGGGCGGCTGGAAGACGATGACGATCGGCATGCGCGCCTCCGACGAGAACTCCCAGTACTCGTGGAAGAAGTTCCAGGCCAACGGCGGCAGCGACCCGTACGTCGACCTCTCGTACAACCGGCCGCCCGCCACCCCGAGCAGCCTCGACCTGGACCCGGACCTGAGTTGTGACACCACATCGCCGTACATCAACGTCGGGGCGTCGTCGCTGACCTTCTGGGGCAACAGCTCCGACAAGGACGGCAACCTCGCCTCCGTGAACTTCGAGCTGTGGCCGACGGGCGGCAGCGCGAGCAACCTGCTCGGCAGCAAGGGCAAGGTGTCGGTCGGCAGCCAGAACAGCTCGGCGCGTGTGCACACCGATCCGTTCTCGACGGGCAGCACCGGTCTGAAGCTGGTCAACGGCACGACGTACTCGTGGCGTGCCAAGTCCGTCGACAAGTTCGGCGCCACCTCCCCCTACTCCCACAGCAAGATCCCGTGCCGTTTCGTGTACGACACCTCGAAGCCGTCGCCCCCGCTCGCGTCTTCCACGCAGTTCCCCGACGCCGACGCCGCCGACAACGGTTTCGCGAACGAATCCGAGGACTCGAAGTGGTCCACGGTCACCTTCGGCACCGCGGGCACCTTCACCTTCCGGGCCCGGCAGACCGACGTGGTCCGCTTCGAGTACGGCTTCAACCAGGCGTCGTACCCCTTCTCCGTCAACCGCGCCAACGGTGCCGCGACCACCACGACGACGCCCGTATCGACCGTGAAACCACCGCTCGCCGGGCCCAACGTGCTCTACGTACGTGCGGTGGACGACGCGGGGAACGTGTCGCAGCCACTCAAGTACTTCTTCTACGTGACCCCGAGGGACAAGGCCGACGCGCCGGGGGACTTCACCGGTGACCGGCGGCCCGACCTGATGGTGGTCGACGGCAACGGCAATCTGCGCCTCTACCCGTCCGAGTCCACGACGGACCTGGCCAAGGGCACCGGTGACCTCGACTACTCCATGTCGGGCGCCTACCGGGGCAACCCCGCCAAGGACCCCAACGGCGACGACGGCCTTCCCGCCTACGCCGCCGCCCCCTCCGGGTACTGGAAGAACACCCTGATCACCCACCTCGGTGACTTCTACGGCGGTGACGGGCTCCAGGATCTCGTGGCTGTCCGCGAGAACGCGCTGTGGGTCTATCCGGGCGACGGCTACGGCGCTGTCAACATCGACAAGCGCCAGCGGGTGCTGCTGCCGTCGAACGCGCCCGCCCCCTCCACGATCACCCAGATCGTGGCGGCCGGGGACGCCACAGGGGACGGGAAGACCGACTTCTTCCTCACCGTCGGCGACGCGATCTGGACCTTCACCGGCTACAACGGCGCCAGCGTCGAGCAGGCCGTCCAGCTGTCCAGCTCGCCGTGGACCGAGCGCGACATCGTCACCGTCCAGGACGTCACCGGCGACGGGATCACCGACCTGATCTACCGCACGGACGTCTCCAGCCGGCTCCTGCTGCGCACCGGCAAGCCGGCCGCGTCCGGGGGCGGGGTGGACCTCAACTCCCTCGCGGCGGCCGTCAACTCCGCGAACGGGGTGGACGACGAGTACGGGGCTTCGGGCTGGGGCAGCACCAACATCCGCTTCCTGTTCGGCACACCCGACTCCAACGGCGACAACATCCCGGACATCTGGACGGTCCGCACCGACGGCGCGGTCCGCTTCTACCCCGGCTCCCGTACCACCCTGAGCGGGTCCGGCACGGAGATCGTGAGCAACAGCGGAGGGGGCTGGGTCAACAAGAAGGCCATCGGCTGAGCCCACGCTTGAAGGAGCCCGGCACAGAGAACGGCTCCGCACCCCCGCCCGGGTGCGGAGCCGCTGGGCTTTTGGTCAGTTCGCACGCCTGTGGGAGAGTACGGGCCCCTTACGTGGCCGTGTCGTGCGCCGGCTACTTCATGGCATTTCGGGCCGCTCGCCCCGTGCGTGAGTTCCCCGGGGGTGCGGTCGGCGCGGCGAGGTGGGGCCGCCGGTCTCCGGCGCTGCTCACACCGACCTGGTCCGGGACCTTGGCCGCATCATTTGTCTTTGCGCGCAACCCTGGGGCGTGGTCGAGCCCGACTACGGCGGCGATGGAGCACGGCACCCGGAATGGGCCGAGGGCGGCAGGGGAAAGCAGAGGGGGGCGACCGCGCTGGGCGGCCGCCCCCGATGACGGCCACGCACACGGGCGGCGGCGAGCGTACAGCCGGCGCCGACGGGCGTACGGCCGTCCGTCAGCCGGAGAAGACCGCGGCGACGTCCGCCCGCAGCGCGGGCAGCTCGCCGTACAGCGTGGTGCCGGGGCACTCCGTGGCGAGCCAGTCGCGGTGGCCGCTGATCATGTGAACGTTCCTCGTGACCCCGTTGACCGGGTTGACGAAGGTGACGTCGGCCTGCGGGTCGAAGTCGTGCACCGCGGACAGCGCCGCCAGGAGCAGGGTGAGCGAGTCACGGGCCGCCGCGGTGGTGGACTGGTCGCTGAAGGTGCCGAGCAGGGCGATGCCGAGGTTGCCCGAGTTGAACCCGGCGGCGTGGAAGGCGGTCACCATGTTCCCGGTGGTGTCGTGCGCCGGGAGGCCGTCCTCGCCCGAGTACCGGCCCTCGTAGATCCGCCCGGCCTCGTCAATGAGGAAGTGGTAGCCGATGTCGCCCCAGTCGTTCGTGATCGCGTGCTGGTGGTAGTACGCACGGATCGTGGCCGCCGGGTCCGGGTCGCCGTTGACACCCGCCGTGTGATGGACGGTCAGGGTCTGCGCCGGGTAGTAGGTCGGCGGCGAGTTCTCGCTGCCGTCCGCCTTGAAACGCAGCGACTCGTCGGCTCCCCAGCCGGCGCGCGTGACGTACTCGACGCTCCCGATGCTGCGAGTCGCGGGGGCGCTGGAGGCCGCAACCGTAGGGCCGTTCACCGTGTCGAGCGCGGTCGCGCGCACGTCGCCGGCGCCGTCCGGCAGGCGGAGCTCGTATCCGGCGGCACCGCCGGCCGGCACCAGCACGCCGACGCGCGTGGCGGCGTCACCGTCGGCACCGCCCGCGCACATCGGGTGCAGCGCGGTCCACTCGCCGCGGCGGCCGTCCTGTCCGAGCAGCCGGATGCCCGCCCCGCGCCGGGGTCCGTTCCAGGAGACTCCGACGTACTCGATGGGGAAGTCCGCCCGGACCGTCCGTCCCGCCGCGCTGCTGACGGGCGTGGCGAGGGTCCGGGGCACCCGGGCCGCCCGGGCGGCCGGCGCGGCCGAGGCGGGGGCCGCGGTGGCGGCGGTGGCGAGTCCCGCAGCGGCGGCGACTCCGGCCGCCTGGAGGACGGTTCGCCGCTTCATGTATGGCTGGTGACGCAAGGTCAGTCCCTTCACAAGAGGACCAGCATCATAGACATGACACCTCCCGGCGTGACCAGCAGAACTCTGACGGCACCGGCTGCGGACCGCTTCGACTCCGGTGGTTTCCCAGGGCTCGGACCGCTCCGCCGCCGCTCCCGCTCCGGTGCATGCCCGACCGCAACGCACCGCCCACGCGAAATATGCCGAACGGCGCAACTCGGGCACCCCTCTCCCTCCCGTCCCCCCCACCGCAGGAAGAGCCCCGCGACACCACCCCGTAGCGCCCGCCCGCACACCGCGCGCCCGAACTATGGTGTCCCACCACATACGCCCCTGACCTGCGCCTTCCTACGGTATGGCGACACGGAAACGTCCCCGCCAACCGCCCGGAAGTGGTACCCATGGCCGCCCCAGCAACCTCTCCACCAGCACCTTCGAACCTTCGTCGGATCGTCGCCGCGAGCCTCGTCGGCACCACCATCGAGTGGTACGACTTCTTCCTGTACGGATCGGCCGCCGCGTTGGTCTTCAACAAGCTGTTCTTCCCCGGGTCCGATCCGCTCGTCGGCACCCTGCTCGCCTTCCTCACGTACGCGGTCGGATTCGCCGCCCGGCCCCTGGGTGCTCTCGTGTTCGGTCACTACGGTGACCGGCTCGGGCGCAAGAAGTTGCTGGTGCTGAGTCTGCTGCTGATGGGCGGCGCGACGTTCGCCATCGGGCTGCTGCCTACGCACGCCACCATCGGGACCGCCGCCCCCGTTCTGCTCACCGTCCTGCGTCTGGTGCAGGGCTTCGCCCTCGGGGGCGAGTGGGGTGGGGCCGTGCTGCTGGTGTCGGAGCACGGTGACGCCAAGCGGCGTGGTTTCTGGGCCTCTTGGCCGCAGACCGGAGCGCCGGCGGGGCAGTTGCTGGCTACCGGCGTGCTCTCGGCGCTGACGGCGCTGATGTCCGACTCGGCGTTCCTGGCCTGGGGTTGGCGTATTCCCTTCCTGCTCTCCGGTGTTCTCGTGATCGTCGGCTTGTGGATTCGTCTCTCTGTCGATGAATCACCCGTGTTCAAGGCCGCCCTGGCGCAGGCATCGGCGCGCAAGGCGACCAGCGGAACCGTCGAGAAGATGCCCCTGGTCGCCGTCCTGCGCCATCACTGGCGGGACGTGCTGATCGCGATGGGCGCGCGGATGGCGGAGAACATCAGTTACTACGTCATCACGGCCTTCATCCTCGTGTACGCGACCGTCGCGGCGGAGATGAGCAGGCAGACGGCGCTCAATGCCGTACTCGTCGCTTCCGCCGTGCACTTCGCGGTGATCCCGATGTGGGGCGCGCTGTCCGACCGGATCGGGCGCAGGCCGGTCTACCTCGTCGGCGCGGTCGGCGTGGGGTTGTGGATGTTCCCGTTCTTCGCCCTGATCGACACCCGCAGCTTCGGGAATCTGCTGCTGGCCATCACGGTGGGGCTCGTCTTCCACGGTGCGATGTACGCCCCGCAGGCGGCCTTCTTCTCGGAGATGTTCGCGACGCGCATGCGGTACTCGGGTGCGTCCATCGGTGCGCAGTTCTCGTCGGTCGCGGCCGGTGCGCCGGCGCCGCTGATCGCCACCGCGCTCCTCGACCACTACGACAGTCCGACGCCCATCGCCCTGTACGTCATCGCCGCCGCGCTGCTCACCATGGTGGCGATCGTCTGCGCGAAGGAGACCCGCAACCGGAATCTGTCGGACGTCGGGGCGGAGCCCGAGGGCGTACCGGACACACAGGCCCCGTTGTCCGCCGACGCCCGCACCGCCTGAAGGGGCCGCTCGACCTCGCCATGATCCGCCGAGGGGCCGCCTGCCACGGGCGGCCCCTCCGCATGGAGCCGGTGGCCGCCGCCTACGACTGCTGGGGCTCGGGCTGGGGGGTGCGTGCGAACCAGGTCGGCCCGTCGGTGAGGGCCTGCTTGATCCGGAACAGGCAGAACTCGTTCATCGGCGGCAGCGCGTCGACGGAGAACCAGCCCACCTCCAGCGACTCGTCGTCGTTGACCCGCGCCTCACCGCCGGTGGCCCGGCAGCGGAAGGTGATGTCGAGGTACTGGCACCGGTCGCCGTTGGCGTACTGCACGGGCTTCAAGGCCTGGGTGAGCACCACACGCTCCGCCACGCAATGCACGGCCGTCTCCTCGTACACCTCGCGTTCGGCTGTCGCCGCGGGCTCCTCCCCCGGCTCGCTGATACCGCCGATGACGGACCACTGGCCGGTGTCGGAACGCCGCGCGAGCAGCACCCTGCCCTCGTCGTCGAAGACGATCGCGGTGACCCCGGGCAGCAGGAGCAGTTGATGGCCCGCGGTCGCGCGGATGTCTCGGATGAAGTCGGGAGTAGCCATGCGCCGAGCCTACGTGTCCGTACCACCACCGGACACGGGGGCGGTGGACACGGAGGCGGCGGCCCCGCGCAGCTTGCGGGTGCGTACGCCGCGGACCGTCACCCAGCCGAGGCCGCCCACGGCGAGCAGCGCGAGAATCCCCTCGGGAAGCGGGCCCATGCAGGTCGCGGGGGTCAGCGAGGACCGCAGCGGCACCTCGTCGACCAGGGCGGCGGGGGTGAACATCTCCGTCTTCTGCGCGATCGTGCCGTCCGGCCGGATCACGGCGCTGACGCCACTGGTGACCGGGACGACGACGGACCGTCCGTGTTCGACCGCCCGCACCTGGCTCATCGCCAGTTGCTGGTAGGTCATCTCGCTGCGCCCGAAGGTCGCGTTGTTGCTCGGTACGGCGATGAGCTGCCCCCCGTGCTCGACCGTGTCGCGTACGGCGTCGTCGAACGCCGCCTCGTAACAGGTGACGAGCCCCACCTTCGTACCCGCCAGGTCGAACACGCCGACCTTTGAACCCGGTCCGAAGTCCCGCTGCACCCGGTCGACGTCCTTGCTGAAGATACGGACGAAGGAGCGCATCGGCATGTACTCGCCGAACGGCTGGATGTGGCGCTTGTCGTACGTGGCGACGGGCCCGCCCGCCGGGTCCCACTTGATGAGGGTGTTGCGCAGGGGGCCCGTTTCGGGGGTGACGACGGCACCGATGACGGTCGGGACGCCGATCGCCTTGACCGCGTCGTCGATCACAATGCGGGCGTCGGGGTTGCGGTAGGGATCGAGGTCGGAGGAGTTCTCCGGCCACAGGACGAAGTCGGGCTGGGGCACCTTGCCCGACTTCACCTCACGGGCGAGCTGTTCCGTGCGGCGGGCGTGGTTGTCCAGGACCGCGCGGCGCTGGGCGTTGAAGTCGAGGCCGAGGCGCGGCACGTTGCCCTGGATGGCGGCGACGGTCGCGGTGCCGTCCTCCGCCGAGGCGTCGACGAGGGGCAGCGCGGCGAATGCGGCCGCCAGGGGTACGCCGACGGTCGCCGCCGCGGCGGCGACTGCGGCCCGGGGGACGGTGCCGGTGGCACGGTACGTACGGAACTGGCGCGCCGCTTCGAAGAGTCCGAAGCCGCACAGCACCACCGCGAAGGAGAGCAGCGGAGTGCCACCCACTGCCGCGAGCGGCAGGAACACGCTCTCCGCCTGACCGAAGGCGATCTTCCCCCAGGGGAAACCGCCGAACGGCACGCGGGCCCGGACCGCTTCGTCGAGCGCCCAAACGGCGGCGGCCCAGACCGGCCAGTACGCGAGGCGGGTGACAGCGCTGATCCCGACGCAGCCCACCGCGATGAAGAGCGCCTCCGCGGCGGCCAGCGCCAGCCACGGCACGGGGCCGACCTCTTCTCCGGTCCAGTGCAGCAGCGGCAGCATGAAGCCGAGTCCCGCGAGGAGGCCGAGGCCGAAGGCGGCGCGCAGCCTACGGCCGAAAAGGACCCAGCCGAGCAGGGCGAAACCGGGCAGAACCAGCCACCACAGGGGGCGTGGCGGGAAGCTCGCGTACAGCAGCGCACCGGAGAGTGCGGCCGCGGCCGGGCGGACGAACCGCGGCAACAGCCTTCTGCCGCGGGAGGCGGGGGCGGACGGCGGCTCGTCTACGGAGGTGATGGTGGCGCTCACCTGGCGGAGTCTACGGCGGCGGCCTGTGGGGACCGCCGACCGGGACGGTCCGCCAGCGGTGCCTAAGTGCCGGACGGCATCCAGTCGCCGGCCCTGAGCGCACGAGGTCGCAACGTTTCTGCGCCATTTCCCCACACGGCGCCTCCACGGCCGTTAGCGTGTGCGCCAGTCTCTGCCGATCGGCCGGATTCCGGCCGTCGTGGGCGAGACGGTCGAGGTCGGGGGGTCGACACGATGACCGCATCAGTGGGCCGGTACGGCGCCAGGGGGCACGGCAGTGCCTCCGACGCGGCCGGAGCCGTGATTCTCGCCGCCTGCGCCGTCTGGTCGCTGGTCAGCGCCGCGGGCCGTGACACCAGACCCGAGGGGGTCCTGCTCGCGCTCCTCGCGGTCGCTGCCGGGTTCACCTGCGGCCGGATCTGCGGGACCCTCCTCCCGGTCGCCGCGGCCTCCGCCGCCGCGCTCGCCGCCCTGGTCATGGCCCTGTTCTCACGCCACGGCATGCCGGGCGCCACGGCCGCCGCCGATATCACCCCAGGTCACACGGGGGCCGCCGCCGCCCTGCTGGTACTCGCCGCGGGCTCGGCCTGCTGCGCGGCGGCCGCCTCGGACCGGGCATCGCTCGGCGTCACCCTGCGCCTGCTCGCTCTCGGTACCGCGTGCGCCGCACTCACCCTCGGCTCGGTCTTCGGCTTCATGGCCGCCCTGGGGGTGCTGCTCTGTTCGCTGGCCGCCACCCGGATGCGCCACAGGCTGCTGGGTCTCGCCGGGCTCGGGCTGGTCGCCGGGCTGATGGTGGGGCTGTCCTGGGCAGTCGCCGAGGACACGTTGCCGGAGGGCCTCTCGGTCTCGCTGGAGGGGCCACTCACCCGGAACCGGGTGCTGCTCTGGCAGGACGCCGTGCAGCTGGCGAAAAAGAACCCCCTGCTGGGCGTGGGCCCGGACCGCTTCGGTGAGCTGAGCCCCACCGCACGCGAGTCCCTGCGCTCCGACGGCAAACCGCACTCCGCGCCCTTTCAGCAGGCCGCCGAGCAGGGGGTGGCCGGTGTCGCACTGCTGGGCATCGCCTTCGGCTGGCTGCTGTACGTGCTGTGGCGCTCGCCCCGGACGACGGCCGTGGTGCTGACGGCGGGTGCTGCGCTCACCGCGCTCGCGGCCCTCGCGGCGGTCGGCAACGCCCTGAGCTTCACCCCGGTGACGACGGGAGCGGGCCTGCTCGCGGGACTCGCCTCGGCACGGCGTCCGGTGGGAGAGGACGCGGACTGAGGGGTGAGCGGACCGGGGGTAAGGGTGAGGGGTGAGCGGACCGAGGGGTGAAAGGTGAGGGGTGAGCGAGCGGCCGCTTCAGGGGCCGGTCGGCCGGGGCCCCGTCGTCGACAGGTGCAGGCGGTCGCGGATGAACCGTACGGCCGCTTCCGCGTCGTCCACCGTGACCGTGAAGGTTCTGCCGTCACCGAGTCTCAGCACCAGGCCCTCGCCCCGGCGCACCACCACGGCCGTGCCCCGTTCGGGGCGCCAGCGGTAGCCCCAGCCGCCCCATTCCCGTGGGGTGACCTTGGGTGCGAACTCGGCTCCGACCACATGGGTGAGCAGGATGCGGCGGCGCGGCAGGCCCATGTGGCCGCAGCGCACCTCCAGGGCGTCGCCGTCCACCTTGACGGCCACGTGGACGAAGGCGAGGGTGCCGAACAGGATGAGCAGTCCGGCGGCGATGCAGCCGATGACGGACATCAGCAGGGGCGCGATTCCGGAGGTCCACGCCGAGCCGACGGCGAGCTGGATGCCGAGGGCCATGCACCCCGCGCCCGCGACCGCGAGCAGCCACTGCGCACGGTTGGTCGCGCGGCCGTGCCAGACCGTGGACGGGGCCTCGCTCGAACCGTGGCTGCCATTGCCGGTGTGGTCCCTCATGCCAAGCAGCGTACTCAGATTCCGCCTGCCGGGGAGGGGGCGTGAGCCCGGTCGAGGGCCGTCCGAGCGGTCAGCGGAGGGGGCTGAGCGCCTTCAGCAGACGCCCTTCCTCGTAGGCCAGAGCGGCTTCCGGCAGCTCGGCCGCGCGTCCGCTGAGGATGACGGCGAGCGTGCCGGCCGGTTCGGCCGACGGGGGGGTCCCGGCGCCGATGCGGCGCAGCGCCTGGGCGGCGACGGCGCCGGCCGAGCGGTGCAGCGTGACGGGGCCGCGGCCGGACCGCTGGACGGCGGCACGGATGCGCTCGCCGACCAGTTCGTAGTGGGTGCAGCCGAGGACGACGGCCCGTACGTCCGGCGGAGTGAGGGCCGCCGCCGCCGCGATGGCGCGGTCGATGGCGGGCTCGTCGGCGTACTGCACGGCGTCGGCGAGGCCGGGGCAGGGGACCTCGGTGACGGCGACGGAGCCGGCGAAGTCACGGATCAGGGCGCGCTGATACGGGCTGCCGGTGGTGGCCGGGGTGGCCCAGATGGCGACGGGTCCGCCGTCCGTGGCCGCCGGCTTGATCGCGGGCACGGTGCCGATGACCGGCAGCGCCGGCTCCAGTTCGGCGCGGAGCGCGGGCAGGGCGTGGACGGACGCCGTGTTGCAGGCGACGATCAGTGCGTCCGGCCGGTGCGCGGCCGCCGCCCGGGCGACGGCGAGAGCCCGCGCGGTCACGACCTGCGGTGTATGCGGCCCCCATGGCATCCCGTCCGGGTCGGAGGAGAGCACCAGGTCGGCGTCCGGCCGCAGTCGACGCACCGCCGCCGCCGTCGGGAGCAGGCCGATTCCGGAGTCCATCAGGGCAATCTTCACCCGGTCACCATAGTCGACACCCCTTGCGGCCCTGCGGAAGTGGGGCAGACTTCGGCGGATGAGCGCCATTGCCTGGATCGCCGTTGTCTCGCTGATCGTGTGGGTCTGGCTGCTGCTGGGGCAGGGGTTCTTCTGGCGCACCGACCAGCGGCTTCCCCGGCGTACGGACCCCGCGCGCTGGCCCTCCGTCGCCGTTGTCGTGCCGGCCCGCGACGAGGCCGACATGCTGCCCGTGAGTCTGCCGTCGCTGCTCGCACAGGATTATCCGGGCGAGGCGGAGATCTTCCTGGTCGACGACTGCAGCAAGGACGGCACCGGCGACCTCGCCCGCGCGCTGTCCGTACGGTACGGAGGGCTGCCGCTTACGGTGTCATCGCCCGGTGAGCCGGAGGCGGGGTGGACCGGCAAGCTGTGGGCCGTCCGGCACGGGATCTCGCTGGCCCGGACCCGCAAGCCGGAGTTTTTGCTGCTGACGGACGCCGATATCGCTCATGAACCGGACAGCCTGCGCGAGCTCGTCGCCGCCGCGACCACGGGGACCGAGGAGGGATTCGACCTGGTCTCGCAGATGGCCCGGCTGCGGGTGGTCAGTGCCTGGGAGCGGCTCATCGTCCCGGCGTTCGTCTACTTCTTCGGACAGCTCTACCCCTTCCGCCGGGTGAACCGGGCGGGCTCGGGGACGGCCGCCGCCGCGGGCGGCTGCGTGCTGCTGCGCACCGAGGCCGCCGAGCGGGCCCGGATTCCGGAGTCCATCCGGGATGCGGTGATCGACGACGTCTCGCTGGCGCGTGCGGTACGGCGCAGCGGTGGCCGGATCTGGCTGGGGCTGGCGGAACGGGTGGACAGTGTGCGCCCGTACCCGCGGCTCGGGGATCTGTGGCGGATGGTGTCGCGGAGCGCGTACACCCAGTTGCGGCACAGCCCGCTGCTGCTCGCCGGGACGGTGCCGGGGCTCGCGCTCGTCTATCTCGCCCCGCCCGTCACGCTCGTCACCGGGCTGCTGACGGGCGACGCCGTGGCCGCGTGGGCGGGCGGGGCGGCGTGGGCGGTGATGGCGGGGACGTACATGCCGATGCTGGCGTACTACCGGCAGTCGCTGTGGCTCGCGCCCCTGCTGCCGGTCACCGCGCTGCTGTACCTGCTGATGACGGTCGACTCGGCGGTGCAGCACCGCCGGGGGCGCGGGGCGGCCTGGAAGGGGCGTACGTACGCCCGTCCCGAGGCCGCACCGGACCGGTGAGCCGCACCGGACCGGTGGCGTGGCGGCGCGGGCTCACTTACGGCCCGGGGTCCAGTTCATTCCCCAGCCGTAGGCGGCGTCGATGGTGCGCTGCGGGCTCACTCCACGCTGCGGGACGAGGTAGCGGGCCTCGCGCTGCACCGTGAGGTCTCCCCCGTTGTTGGTGATCAGTGCGAGGGCGCAGACGGTGGACGGCACGGTGCACTCGTCGAGGGAGAAGTCGATGGCCGCGCCGTGCTGCGGCTGGAGGGTGACCGTGGCATGCAGATCGGCGAAACTCCGGGCACCTTCATAGATGGTGACGAAGATCAGAAGGCGGCGCAGCCGGTCCTTGTGGTCGAGGTTGACCGTGAGGTTCTCACCGGTGGAGAGTGCGCCGGTCCGGTCGTCGCCGTCGAGATGGATATAGGGCGGCCGGCCGAGAGAGCCGAAGGCGTTTCCGAGTGCCTGGACAACTCCCTTGCTGCCGTCGGTGAGTTCGTAGAGTGCGCAGAGATCGAGATCGAGGTCTGCGTGCATCGCGACGGCCCGGCCGAGTTTGGCGCCCCAGCTCTTGAACTGTTTGCGCACTTCCCAGTTGAGATTTACGCGAAGGGCGCCGGAGGTGCCGCCCTGTTTGGCGAGGGAGACGGAAGGCGTTTCCTTGGTGAGCGTCACCTTCGTCAGCCTCACGGGCTGAGTCGCGGGCGGAACCGGCGGGGCGGGCGGGGCGGCGGGTGCGGGAGGCGGTGCCATGGGGACCGGCGGGGGCGAGCTCGGGGTCCGTTGTGACGCCTGGGGCCGGGGAGCCTGCTGTGCCTGTTGTGGTTCGTCGACGGAGATACCGAAGTCCGTGGCGAGACCCTCCAGCCCGGTGCCGTACCCCTGGCCGACGGCCCGGAACTTCCAGGCCCCCTGGCGCAGGTAGAGCTCTCCGAGGATGAATGCCGTCTCGACGGTGGCGTCGGCGCTCTCGAACCGGGCTGTCTCCGCGCCGCTCGCCGCGTCCACGACCCGTACGTACAGCCCCGCCACCCGGCCGAAGCTCCCGCCGTCCGCCGAGGCCGCGACGACGATGCGGTCGATGGCGGGCTCGATACGCGAGAAGTCCACCGCGAGGGTGTCCGTGACCCGGTCGCCGTCCGTCGCCTTGCCCTCGTGTCGTACCGCGCCCGACGCGTGGGCGGGCTGGTTGTAAAAGACGAAGTCCGCGTCGCTGCGTACCTTTCCGGAGACAAGGAGGAGCGCCGAGGCATCCACGTCCGGCGACCCGGGGGTGGTACGCCACCCCAATTCGACCCGCACGGCCTGAGCCCGCACCGGAACATTGGTTCCTTTTAGCATGGTCATGATCGCCCCCATCGCGAGTCCGGCTGCCCGAAAGCCTTTCCCGGGACAACCTAATCCTTGGTGCGGCGGGGAGCCCACAGCCGTGACGGGCCGGTCCGGGCGATCCGCCGGTAACCCCCCGTGAACTCGCCCTTTACACGATCACGGAGCGGTTTGGTGCCCTTTTTTCCCAAGTTCGCTCGCATTGGGGATCGCTGTTCACTCACAACACCCAAATCAACCCTCTTATCGGGCTCCCCAATCAGCACATCGTGGGCTTAACTTAGGTGCCATGACCTCCCCCCGCTCCACCTACGGCGGCGGCTACTACGCCGCACCGTCGTTCCCCGACACTCCGATCTACGACTCCCTGGTCGCGGAGCGGGGCACCCCTCAGATCGCACCGATCCGAGTGCCTGCCGCCTATGACACCGGCAACAGCTATCTGCCGGCCCTCCCGTCGGCGCTGCCCGCCCTTCCCGCGGCTCCCTCCCAGCCGTCCTACGGGTACCAGCAGCCCACGCCGCAGCAGTACCAACAGGCGCCGATGCAGCCCGTGCAGCTGCAGCACGCCCCTGCGCCGTACATCCCGCAGCAGCCGAACGCGCCGCGCGGCTACCAGCAGCAGCCCCAGCCGCAGCGCCCCGCGCCCGGCACGGGTTACGAGTCGATGCGCCCGGCTTCGCCCCGGCCCGCCCCGGTGCCGTCTCCGTACGAGGACCCGTACAACCGCCCGTACCAGGGCCGGGGGTACTGACCGGCTGGCAGGATGGCCGCATGGATCTTCCCGTGCTTCAGGCCGTCCATATCCATCCGGTCAAGTCACTGGCCGCGTATGCGCGAAGCGAGGCCGCCGTCGAGCCATGGGGACTCGACGGCGACCGGCGCTGGATGGTCGTCGACGCGGCGGACAAGGCCGTCACGCAGCGTCGGAACGCCCGGATGGCGCTGGTATCCGCCAGGCCGCTGGCGGGCGGCGGGATCGAGCTGTCGGCGCCGGGGAGCGCGCCACTGGTCGTGGAGGTCCCGGCACCGGGCCGCACGGTGACCGTGGATCTGTTCAAGCAGAAGACCGAGGCCGTGGAAGCGGCGCGGGCCGCCCACGAGTGGCTCGGCACCTGCCTCGGCGCGGAGGTCCGGCTCGTCCATCTCGACGCGCCCGCGGTCCGCAGGCCGATCCCGCCCGAGCACAGCAGACTCCTCGATCCGGCACACGCGCGCCCGGGAGAGACCGTCAGCTTCGCCGACGAGTTCCCGCTCCTGCTCACCGGCACCGCCTCGCTGGACGCGCTCAACTCCCTCATCGCCCAGGGCGAGTACCCGCACGAGGGGCCGCTGCCGATGAACCGGTTCCGGCCGAATGTCGTCGTGGCGGGCACCCCCGCCTGGGCCGAGGACGCGTGGCGGCGGATCGCCATCGGCGAGGTCTCCTTCCGGGTGGTGAAGTCCTGCGGGCGCTGCGCCATCACCACCACCGACCAGGTGACCGCCGAGCGCGGCAGGGAACCGCTGCGGACGCTCGCCCGCCACCGCCGGACCGGGACGGACCTGATCTTCGGCCGGTATCTGATCCCTGACGGAACCGGAGTGATCCGCGTCGGTGACCCGGTCCGCGTCCTGGAGTGACCAGCTGCCCGGCAGCCTGGCTGACGCTGCTGCCCCGGGAACTCTCCCGGACAGACCGGACGTTGGCAGCGTGAGGTTGCTCTCTCTTCGCTTCTCCGCGGTGCGAAACCTGCCGTATCGGGTTATCACGGATACGGAAGGGGGTGGGTGGCTGTGCGAGCGGTCTCGGGAGTCTGGCGTTGGCGGCACAATCCTTTGCGCCGTGCCACCGATCGCACCGAGGCGTGGGTGGCGCTGCTCGCCCTGCTCCTGATGCTGCTGGCGGCGCCGGTGGCCGGCTGGACGTGCGGTGCGCTCACGGACGACGCCCTCCAGCGGTCGGTCCGGGCCCAGCAGGCCGAGCGTCATGTCACGAAGGCCGTCGTGGTGCGCCGGGTGGACAGGCCCGGTCAGTTCGCCGGTGATTCCGAAGTGGCCTCGGAGCGTGCGGCCCAGACCTCGGTCGTGGCCCGCTGGCGCGCCCCCGACGGCACGATGCGTACGGGAAGAGTCTCCACGGCTTCCCGGGTCACCGGCCCCGGTTCCGAGGTGCGGATCTGGACGGACGACCGGGGCAGGCCCGCGCTGCGGCCCATGGACGCTCCCACCGCGCACACCCACGCGGCACTGGCCGGATTCGGTGTGTTCCTCCTCTCCGCCGGCCTGGTCGAGGCGGCCCGCCGGCTGATCGTGTGGCGGCTGCTGTCGCAGCGGTACGCACGGCTGGACCGGGCCTGGGCGAAGGCCGGTCCTGACTGGGGCAGGACCGGGACGGGCAGCTGACGAAGCGCCTCCGGGAAACCGCCGACGGGCCCCCGTGCGGCTGATGAGCAGCCGACTCGTCAACTCCCGCCCGTCGCGCGCGCTACGGTGGACCGGCCCGCCCGACTCCTCGGCAGGCGGACCCGGACACAGCGCTGCCGGAAGGCCGGCCGCACCGGCAGTCGTACAGGATGCGGACAGGCACGAGGCAGCGCACACAGCACGAGGTGGGGGCACAGCAGCGCCATGGCACAGGGCACGGTCCAGGTGACGCACACCGGCACATCGCGATGGCGGCGCCGCACGGGTGAATACGCTTCCCTCACCGCCGCCCTGGAGGCCGCGGCCGACGGGGACGTGCTTACCATCGCCCCCGGCACGTACCGGGAGAATCTCGTGGTCCAGCGCGCGGTGACGCTGCGCGGCCCCGAAGGGTCCGTCGGTTCCGTGCGGATCGCGCCGGTCGACGGAGTACCCCTGACCGTGCGGGCATCCGCGGTCATCCAGGATCTCCATGTGGAGGGCCAGGACTCGGCGGCCCCCGGTCTGCTCGTCGAGGAGGGCACTCCGGAGCTCTCGGATCTGCGGATCGTGACCCGGTCGGCCGCCGGGATAGAGGTACGGGGCGCCGCCAGGCCCTCCGTGCGCCGCTGCACCGTGGACAATCCGGCCGGCGTCGGCATCGCCGTGCTGGACGGGGCGGGCGGGGTGTTCGAGGAGTGCGAGATCGTCTCCGCCGGGCAGTCCGGTGTTTCCGTCCGCGACGGCGCACATCCGCGGCTGGAGCGCTGCCGGGTCCACCACGCCTCCGGCGCCGGACTGAGCGTGACCGGCGAGGGCAGTTCCCTGGAGGCGGTGGGCTGCGAGGTGTACGAGATCAAGGGCAGCGGGGTCCAGATCACGGCCCGCGGCACCGCGCACCTCACCGACTGCACGGTGCACCGCACCGCCGCCGACGGCATCACACTGGACACCGACGCCGTCCTCACACTGGCCGACTGCGACATCCACGACATTCCGGAGAACGCGGTCGATCTGCGGTCCCGTTCGGTCCTCACCCTGACCCGTTCGACCGTGCGCAGATTCGGCCGCAACGGCCTGTCCGTCTGGGACCCCGGCACGCGGGTGGACGCCAACCAGTGCGAGATCCACGACAGCACGGGCGACTACCCGGCGGTCTGGGTCAGCGACGGCGCCACCGTGATACTCGATTCGTGCCGCGTCCACGACGTGCCGGACGCGCTCTTCGTCCTCGACCGGGGCTCGCGCGCCGATGTGGTGGACAGCGACCTCACACAGATCCGCAACACCGCCGTGTCGGTGAGCGACGGGGCCACCGCCCAGCTGGACGACTGCCGCATCCGGGAGGCGTCCACGGGCGCCTGGTTCCGTGACCACGGCAGCGGCGGCACCCTGAACAACTGCACCATCGACGCCGCGCAGACCGGTGTCATCGTCACCAAGGGCGCCGACCCCACCATCGAGCGGTGCACGGTCACCTCGCCCGCCGAGGCCGGTTTCTACGTCTCCGCCGAGGGGCGCGGCACCTTCGACAGCTGCCGCGTCACCGGGAGCGACGGCTACGGCTTCCATGTCATGGACGGCTGCCGCACCACGCTCAGCCGCTGCCGTACGGAGCGCTGCGCCCGCGGCGGGTACGAGTTCGCGGACGGCGGCACGTCGCAGGGCGACGGACACGGGACCGGTCCCGTGGTGGAGGACTGCACGAGTGACGAGAGCGGTGTGCGCGGCGCCGCGACCCCGCCGCCCGCTGTGCTGACGGCGACCCAGTCGACGCCGGGACTGCTCACTGCGCTGCCGGACCAGCGGGTGCGCGCCGTCGAGCCCTCCCCCGCGCCTCCGGCCGAGCCGGTACGCGACTCGGGAGCCGTCCTCGGTGAACTGGACGCGCTGGTGGGCCTCGACAGCGTCAAGCGCGAGGTGCGGGCCCTGACCGACATGATCGAGGTCGGCAGGCGGCGCAGGGAGGCCGGACTCAAGGCCGCCTCGGTGCGCCGCCACCTCGTCTTCACCGGCTCCCCCGGGACGGGCAAGACGACGGTGGCGCGGCTGTACGGGGAAATCCTGGCCTCCCTCGGGGTGCTGGAGCGCGGCCACCTCGTCGAGGTGTCCCGGGTGGATCTCGTCGGCGAGCACATCGGCTCCACCGCCATCAGGACCCAGGAGGCGTTCGACCGGGCGCGCGGCGGGGTCCTGTTCGTCGACGAGGCGTACGCCCTGTCGCCGGAGGACTCCGGCCGGGACTTCGGCCGCGAGGCGATCGACACGCTGGTGAAACTCATGGAGGACCACCGGGACGCGGTGGTGGTGATCGTCGCCGGATACACCCACGAGATGGAGCGGTTCCTCACCGTCAACCCAGGTGTGGCATCCCGCTTCTCACGGACCATCACCTTCAGCGACTACCTTCCCGAGGAACTGCTGCGCATCGTCGAGCAGCAGGCCGAGGAGCACGAGTACAGCCTGGCGGACGGCACAGGGGAGGCCCTGCTCAAGTACTTCACCGAGCTCCCCAAGGGCCCCGCCTTCGGCAACGGCCGTACCGCCCGCCAGACCTTCGAGTCGATGGTGGAGCGTCATGCCGGAAGGGTCGCCCAGCTCGCCGAGACGAGCACGGACGACCTCACGCTGCTCTATCCGGAGGACCTGCCCGAGCTGCCCTGAACCTCCCCCTCGGTCTGCCGGGGCAGGACCGGGCCGAGCCGTTCGAGCAGGCCGGCGCGCTCCTGGGCGAAGACCGGGTCGGCCTGGTAGTCCGAGTGCCCCAGGATCGGTTCGGGCAGCGGGAGTTCGGTGGTTCGGCCGTAGACCAGCGGGTCCTTCAGCGGCCCCCGGTCCACCTCGTGCCGCCCGCCCTCCTCGATGCGCACCGGACCACCGATCGGGTCGGTCGCGCGCCACAGGTTGCGCCAGCAGTGCACGGAGCGGTGCAGCCCTTCCAGGGGTACGGGGCCGAAGTAGGCCGGGAACCAGCGCCCGTACAGCCGCTCGATCGGCGAACCGTAGGTGAGCAGCGCGACCCGGCGGCGGGTGGCGGCGGGGAGCTGCCAGACCGCGGACGCGGCCAGGACGCTGCCCTGGGAGTGCCCCGAGATGACGAGCCGGCCGCGGGTGCGTCCGGTCCAGGCCGACATCCGGGAGGACAGGTCGGGGACGGCCCGCTCGGCGTAGCAGGGCGGCGCGAAGGGGTGGGCGGCGCGCGGCCAGAACGTGCCGACGTCCCACAGAATGCCGATGGTGCGCCTGGCGGAGACATCGCGGTAGGCGCGCCGGCCCCAGGTCACGAAGAGTATGAAGCCGACGCCGACCATCCAGGAGCCGGTCGACTGCGCGGCCTCGGCGAGCGATTCGACGACGGGGGCCGATCCGTCCATGGCCAGTCCGGGCACCTGTCCGGTGGCCCAGGAACCGGCGACCGCCCCCGCGCCGAGCAGCAGCGTGGCGCCGGAGAGTGCGCCGATGAGCCGGGGCGCGGAGTCGGTGAGCGCGGCGGTGGCCCGGGTCCTGGCGATCCGCCGCGTCCTTTCGGGGTCGGGGCACAGCTCTCCGTACTCCTCCTCGACGGCAGGGCCCATGCGGCGGGCGCTGCGCGCGGTGCGGACGATCAGGGCGAGGACCGGGACGAGCAGGAGCAGGAGGAGCACCGGGATCACGGACGCCTGCCAGCTGAGCAGGACGGGCGGGCCCTCGATGACGGAGCCGCGGCCCATGCCGGGGGTGCCGGAGCCGTCGAGCCAGTCGGCGACGCGCTGGGCGACCCCGCCGGTCATGACGCCGCCGAGTGCGCAGGCGAGCATCGCCACCGCGGGGCCGCCCAAGCCGTAGAGGGTGGTGCGGGGTTCGGGGTTGCGGGCGTACAGGCTCAGGGCGACGGCGGCGAGAGCGACGATCAGGACGCCCTGGCCGACGACGAGGAGCCGGAAGGTGGCCTCGCCGGGCAGTGCGCCGTCGGACACCCAGCCGGGGCGCGACCAGGAGGCGTACACCGCGATGAGGAGGAGCAGGACCATGGCCGTGCCGGGCAGGAAGGTGACGACGGCGCGGTCGAGTGTGTTGTCCAGGCGGCGTTCGCTGCGGCCCCGGCGGCAGACCACGAGGACGACGACGAGGCCGCACGCCACGAGAGCGGCCCCGAACAGGCCGCCCAGGACGCCCAGGACGGGGCTGTCGGCGGTCCGGTCGTGGCGGGCGGCGGCGCCTCCCACGGCGGCGGCGACGGTGAGGAATCCGGCGGCGGTGTGCGCGGCGCGCAGCCGGGCGACGAGACGGCGTCCGTACCAGAAGCCGGGCCTGCCGAGCGCGGGGCGGACGGCGGGCGGGACGACCGTCCCGGTACCGCCGGCTTCCGCCCCGGCCGCGTCCGCCTCGTCCGGCTCGGGTTCGGAGCCCGTGAGCGGGCGCGCGGACTCGTAGGCGCTCCAGGTCCGGTTGGAGAGGTACCAGAGCAGCCCCACCAGCGCGGTGGGCACGAGCGCGGCCACGACGAGCCGGCGGCCGGGCTGCGACCACCACCCGCCCTGGGCCGTCGAGAGGAAGCCCAGCCAGGAACGCCGTCCGGAGCACGCCGGTTCCCCCGCGCACTGCCAGGCCGCCAGGTCGAGGGCGACTTCGCAGGCCGCTGCCGTGAGGAGCACGGTGAGGCTGAGGGCCAGGAGGCGCACCACCAGCCCGTACAGGCGGATCGCCCGGGTGCGGCCGGGCGCGCTGGGCCGCATCCAGTGGGCGAGGTTGACGACCATGAAGGGGAGCAGGAGCAGCCAGAGGGCGCGGGAGCCGTTGCCCGACGTGAGGTTGCACCAGCAGTACGCCTCGGCGACCGGTTCGTCGCGGTGCCGTTCCGGGTCGTGTTCCGCGGCGATGTCGTCCGTGCGCCGGTAGATGGCCGCGGTTGCGTCACCGGTGACGCGGGTCGTGCGCGGGTCGCGCAGCATTTCCTGGGGGGTGGTTCCGCCGACACCGTGGACCAGGAGTTCCAGCGCGGCTCCGGCGCTCTGCGGGGGCGGGATGGCAGGGTCCAATTCGGTGACTCGCTCTCTGGACCGCGCGGCCCGTGGGGGGCCGGCGAGAAGGGACGGTGCCGCGCGGGGCGGCGCGCTGTCTCCAGAATCGCGGACGCGGGCCGCCGGCGGCACCCGTGTCACCGAATCTCCCCAGTGACGCGGCCGGAAGGGGTGCGTGGCAGGATGAACACGTCCGGCAGGCCGCTGCGGGACCGTACGGCCAGAGGGAAGGACCGGACCCGACGTTGAGCGAGAATCAGAATCTGCTCGCGGAGCAGCGGCGTGCCCTGATCCTCGACGAGGTGCGCAAGCGTGGCGGAGTCCGGGTCAACGAGCTGACCCGCAGGCTGAGTGTCTCCGACATGACGATCCGTCGGGATCTGGACGCGCTGGCGCGCCAGGGTGTCATCGAGAAGGTGCACGGCGGTGCGGTTCCGCTGGTCGGGACGAGCACGCACGAGCCCGGTTTCGAGGCCAAGTCGGCGCTGGAGCTGAGCGCCAAGGAGGACATCGCGCGGGTCGCCGCGGCGATGGCGGCGCCGGGCAGCGCGATCGCCCTGTCCGGCGGGACGACCACGTACGCGCTGGCCCAGCAGCTCCTGGACGTGCCCGACCTCACGGTCGTGACGAACTCGGTGCGGGTCGCCGACGTGTTCCACGGCGCGCAGCGCACGGCCTCGACCGGCGGTGCGCGGGCGGGGGCTGCCACGGTCGTGCTGACCGGTGGCGTGCGGACGCCCTCGGATTCCCTCGTCGGCCCCGTCGCCGACCAGGCGATCGCTTCGCTCCACTTCGATGTGCTGTTCCTCGGAGTGCACGGCATCTCGGTCGAGGCCGGGCTGTCGACGCCGAATCTGGCGGAGGCCGAGACGAACCGCCGTTTCGTGCGGGCCGCTCGACGGGTCGTCGTGGTGGCCGACCACACCAAGTGGGGCACCGTGGGCCTGAGTTCGTTCGCGACTCTCGACGAGGTGGACACCTTCGTCACCGACGCCGGGCTGCCCGCCGGTTCGCGCGCGGAGATCGAGGAGCATCTGCCGGGCCTGGTGGTGGCGGGCGATTCCGCCGACGCGGGCGCGGTGTAGGCGCTCACCGCCCCCGACCGGCGGTTCCGCTCAGCTCGCGGCGCTCCCGTGAGGTCCTAGGATCGTGGTGTGGCCGTTTTCCGGATCGAGCGCTTCACTCCCCTTCCCGCCGCCGAGGCATGGCGCCGGGTGACCGACTGGGAGCGGCACGGCGCGCTCGTCCCCCTCACCTCGGTGACCGTACCCACCGGCCCTCCCACCAGGATCGGCACCGTCTTCGTGGCCCGGACGGGCCTGGGTCCGCTGGCGTTCGACGACCCGATGGAAGTGGTCAGGTGGACGCCGCCCGCAGCCGGGCGGGCGGGTCTCTGCCAGCTGGAGAAGCGCGGCTCCGTGGTGCTGGGCCGGGCGGCGATCGATGTCTATCCGACGGATTCCGGTTCCCATGTGGTGTGGGTGGAGGAGCTGCGCGTGCGGTCGCTGCCGCGGTGGGCCGATCCGCTGGTCGCCTCCGCGGGCCGCCGGGCCTTCGCGCGGGTGCTCGACAGGCTGCTGGACGGGGCGACGGGGCGCCACCCGTAGCGCCGGCGGTGTGACCGTCACATGATTGGCTCGTTTGTCGGTGTGACGGTTTTCGCCTACGGCTCAGAAGGCACCGATTTCATGCCGATCCACCACCCGCGGCAATCGCGGCAGTTGTCCGACGGCGACAGCGCGCGTTCCGGAGTACAACAGGCCGAGGCCGCGCTCGTCGAGCACTATCCACGTCTCGTCCGGCTCGCCTACCTCGTCCTTCCGCCGTCGCTCGGCCGGCACCGGCGGGTGCTCGCCGCGCACGCCACGGTGCAGCGGGCGCTCCCCGGCCCGCGAACGAGCCCCGAGCGGCCGCCCGTTCCCGTTCTCTCGCGGATTCCGGCGCAGACCCGCGGCGCCATACCGGCGGGGGGCGCGGGCACCCGCCCGGAGGCTCCCGCGTACGTCTGGATGCGGCTACGGGTGCTCCGTACCGCACTGGCGTACGAACGGCGGCCCCGCTGGTGGCCCGGCCGGCTCCCGGCGCCGGCCGCTCTGCGCCCGACGGTCCCGCTCGTCTGGGGACTGCGGCTCTTCCCCCGGGCGGGCGGCGTCGAGGAACTGGTGCTGGACCGGGCGCTGTCCCAGGTGCCCGGGCCCGTGCGCGCCGCGTTCGCCCTCCAGATGCTGGAGGCACTGTCCGACGCGGAGGTCCGTGCGCTGCTCGGGCAGGCGGGCGCCGTCGATCCGGCGCTCGCGGTGCGCGCGGCCGGGCGGCTCGCGGCGCCCGACCGCCCAGGAGCCGAACTCCTGCTGCGTTCGGGCGAGTTCGATCCGTGCATGGTGCAGACGCGGCCCAGCGATCTGCTGCGGCGCAGACACCGGTTGCGTGCCGCCGCGGCCGCCGCCGCACTGTGCGTGGTCGCGGGTGCGCTCGTGATCGCGGCCGGGGGCGCCTCCACGGGTGTCGCGGACGCCGGAGCGGGGGCGCGCTCCGCGTTCGCCCCCGCGCTCGATCCCGCCGGGCTGCTGCGGACGGCCGCGGAGGAGTGGGCGGACACCTCACGTGTCGACTTCACCGCCTGGCCGGCCCGCGGCGACCGCGCCGACGACCGGGAGCTGCTGGGCCGGGCGCTGCGCGCCTGGGGGCGGACACCGCGCACGGCGACGGTCTCCGCGACTCCGGGCACCGTCGTGGTACCGCCCGCCCAGCCGCCCAGGCTGCTGTACGCGGGCGAGGTGGACGGGGCGGCGGTGGTGCTTTTCCACGACGGGGGCGTACGTCTCGTGCGGTACGCGGAGCCGTTGTCCGGGGCCGGTGGGTCCGCGCTGGACTTCGCTCGGGCCGATGACGCCGGGGTGACCACGGGCGCCGCCGTGGTGATCAGCCGCAGCGGTGAGGGGGCCCGGTTTCTGCTGGCTCCGTGGATCGCGCGGAGCGCCACACGGGATCTGCTCGCCCCGGACGCCCCGGCCCGCGCGCTGGACGTGGGCCGGGACGGGGTGACGGCCACGGTGCCGCGGCCCGCGCCGGGCGGCACCTGCGATGCCTGGCCGGCGCTCCAGTTGAGCTCGTCGCAACGGATCGTGGAGAAGCACGCGTTCCTCCTCACCGATCTGGGCGATCTGACCCCGGCACACCTCACCTACACGCCGCGGCCGGCCTCGGATGCCGCACCGCGTCAGCCGCGCGAGGCGACGAGCGCATCCGCGCTGCTGAGCTGGGCGCGTACGGCCTGCTCACTGCGGGCGGTACGCGGCGGCGGCGTCCGCGCGGTCAACAACTGGGAGTTCGCCGAGCAGGCCCTGCCCGAGACCCGGGCTTCGGCGAGCTGGCTCTGCACCAGGGCGGACACCTGGCAGGGGCCGGGCCGGGTGCTGGTGCAGTTCGCCCAGCCCGGCCCCTCCCGCACGGCCCCCGCCACGGTGGTCGCCGACCGCGGTGACACGGCGCTGTGCAGCCGCTTCGGGCAGCACATCCTGGCGGGGACGCACTGGAAGGCACCGTCGGGCCGGTGGTACGTCCTGGCGGCGGGCAGCCGGGCGGTGAGCCGCATCGAGGCGCGCGGAGCGGCGCGTGGCAGCGCGGAGGGTACGACGCTGGCGGTACGCGCTCCGCGGAGCGCGTCGGTCGGCCTGACGGCCCGGCTGCACTCGGGCGGGACGCTGTCCGCCGTGCGATGACGAGCACGGCGACGGACATCTGGAGCAACCCGGTGAGCGGTACGCCTACCGGGCCGATGAGACCAACGCCCCCGGCATGACCGCCCTGTTGGAGGAGTGGCGGCTCTCTCCGGCCGGTAGGGGGACGCGGGTGCGGTGGACGTTCGCCACCGACGGCGGGGCGCTGTTCCGGTGTGCGGTGCGGCTGGGGCGGGCGGGGATCGGCCGCGCCTTCCGGAGCGCCGTGCGCGATCTCGGGAGGCGGCCGGCCGGGACCGCCGGCTGACGCCCGCGAAGACCCGGGGCCCGCCCGGCGGATCATGGCCGGACAGACTCTAGGCCGGCCAGTTCCCCGTAGCCAGGAAGTGGTCGATCGTCTCGGTGTACGGGGCAATGTCCAGCCCCTGTCCGCCGAGCCAGCTGTCGGAGTAGTACTTGTCGAGGTAGCGGTCGCCCGGGTCGCAGATCAGGGTCACGATGCTGCCGGTGCTGCCCTGTTCCACCATCTCGGCGACCAGCTTGAAGGCGCTCCACAGTCCCGTACCCGTCGAGCCGCCCGCCTTGCGGCCGATGGCGCGTTCCAGTGCGCGGACCGCGGCGATACTGGCCGCGTCCGGCACCTTCATCATCCGGTCGATGGCACCGGGCAGGAAGCTGGGCTCCATCCGGGGCCTGCCGATGCCCTCGATGCGGGAACCGCAGTCGCTGGTCGCCAGCGGGTTGTGATGGGTCCAGCCGTCGAAGAAACAGGAGTTCTCCGGGTCGGGCACACAGATCCGGGTGTCGTACTGCATGTAGTGGACGTAGCGGGCGATCGTCGCCGAGGTGCCGCCCGTCCCCGCCGTCGCGACGATCCAGGCGGGCTCCGGGTACCGCTCCAGCCGGAGCTGCTGGTAGATGGATTCGGCGATGTTGTTGTTGCCGCGCCAGTCCGTGGCCCGCTCCGCGTAGGTGAACTGGTCCATGTAGTGCCCGCCGGTCTCGGCGGCGAGCGCCGCGGACTCCTCGTACATCTTCCGGGAGTCGTCGACGAAGTGGCACTGTCCGCCGTGGAATTCGATCAGCCGGCACTTCTCGGGGCTGGTGGTGCGGGGCATCACCGCGATGAACGGCACACCGATCAGCTTCGCGAAGTACGCCTCCGACACGGCCGTCGAACCGCTGGACGCCTCGATGACCGGCTTGCCCCGGCGGATCCAGCCGTTGCAGAGCCCGTACAGGAAGAGCGAACGGGCCAGCCGGTGCTTGAGGCTGCCGGTGGGGTGCGTCGACTCGTCCTTGAGATAGAGGTCGATCCCCCACTGCTCGGGCAGCGGGAAGCGCAGGAGGTGGGTGTCGGCCGAGCGGTTGGCGTCGGCCTGGACCTTGCGTACGGCTTCCTTCAGCCAGGCCCGGTACTCCGGGTCCGTGCGGTCGATGTCCACGGTCGCAGCGGCCCCACCGTCACGTCTGTGCCCACTGGTGTCCATCAGCGTTCCTCCTCGTGTCACCGATACTCGCCGCCCCCACGATATTCCCCCCACCTGCACAAACGTTGACTTTGATGGTCCATAGCCCTGCCTTGGTGGCGACCGGCCGGGCGGCCTGGTGCGGACGCGTCCGGCCAGGCACACTGCACAGGAGGAGACAGCCGAAAAGGGGGCGATTCACCGTGCGGGAAACGGAGTTCAGCGCGAGCGGGGTCAGGATCGAACGGTGGGCCCGCTCACTCACCAGGGCCGGCTGCGTGGTCGTCAAGGACGGCCGGGTGGCCCTCCTGACGAGCAACGGCCGGGAGATCGACAGTGCTCCGGTGGGCGCGGTCAGGGTGGGAAGGGGATGGTTCCCCGCGGCCGACGCGGCGATCGCGCGGCTCAACGGGGTGCGCTACCGGCTGACGATGGGGCAGCGGAGCCGTGGCCGCGACGGGGCGGCGCGGGCTCGCCGTCTGCTCGACGTACTGCGCCGCGCGGGGGCGGACGGCAGCTGACGGTCACGGTCGGCGACCGCGAGTTGCGGAGTGCGACCGCCTGCGGCACGCTGAACCCACGTCACTGATGGCGCACCGGCGGTGACACTGTGATCCAGTCTCCGCCGGAGCGCGACCACAGACCAGAGACAGCAGCCAGCATCTGCTATCCGTTCCTTCGTCTTCTTCCGGACCTATTTCGGGGAGTCGCAGCCGTGATCAGCGAGCCAAGCAGGCACTGCGCGGTGGAGCTCCAGGCCCTGCCGTCGCGGATCGGTCAGGTCCGCAGAATAATCTCGGCGCAACTGCGCTACTGGCATCTCGATCCTCTGATCGACCAGGCAGCGCTCGGCGTCACCGAACTGCTGACCAACGTCCACCGGCACGCACAGCCGGACAAATCATGCACCGTCGAGATCGAGCTGCTGCTCGACCGTCTGACGGTCTCCGTCCACGACCACGACCCACGGATGCCGACCCTGGGCGACGCCGATTCGGACTCCACCTCGGGGCGCGGACTGGCACTGATCGCCGCGGTCAGCGAGAGCTGGGGCGTGCGGCCGGCCGGCGGGGCGGGCAAGGTCGTCTGGTTCACCCTCCCCGCACCGTGCGGCACGTCCACGCTGCCGCCGCTCGCGGTGTACGGGTCGACCACCGACGGCCCGTTCGCCTTCCGTCCCCTGGAGAGGGGCGCGCAGGCGCCCGCCCGGTCGGCCGTCGTCGGCTGACCGGGCGGGGGCTCGGCGGGTGTCCCGCTACTCCGTGGCGATGGCGCGCAGTACGTCGAGGCGTGCGGCGCGCCGGGCCGGCCGCCAGCCGGCCAGCGCGCCGGCGGCGAGTCCGACCAGGCCCACCACGAGCAGCCTGCCGGGGGCCAGGGCGAACGCGAAGGCGGTATCGCCCGAGCCTTCCGACGCCTCGACGAGGACCCAGCCGAGGAAGGCGCCGAGGAGCAGCCCGCCTGCCGTGCCGAACGCGGCGACCAGGACCGACTCCCAGCGGACCATGGCCCGCAGCTGGTTCCTGGTCTGTCCGACGGCCCTCAGCAGGCCCAGTTCCCTGGTGCGTTCGTGAAGGGCCAGGGTGAGGGTGTTGGCGATGCCCAGTAGTGCGATCAGCACGGCGAGTGCCAGCAGCGCGTAGATCAGCGTGAGCATCATGTCGATGCCGCCGGCCGAGGACCGCGCGTACTCCTCGCGGGTCTGGACCTCCGGGCTGCCGTAGGCCTCCGCGGTCCGTTCCACGGCGGCTTTTCCGGCGGCCATGGACACTCCGTCCCTGAAGGCCACGGCGATCAGGGAGTCGGAGTCCTGGGCCCGGTGCGGAGCCCACGCCGCGCGGGTGATGAGGTAGTCGCCCGCGAGCTCCGGCTGTGCGAAGACGGCGCGGACGGTGAAGGTCTGCGTGGTGCCGTCGGTGAAGGTGAGCCGGGTGGTGGAGCCGGTACGCAGGTCGCGCTCCGCGGCCTCCGTGTCCGACAGGGCGAGGCCGTCCGCACCGAGCGAGGCGAGTGATCCGTCGACCGCTCCGAGGTCGAGGACTTCGGCGAGTGCGGCCGGGTCGGTGACGGTGAGGGCCCGCCCCGAACCGTCCACCTCGGCGACGCCCTTGCCGAGACCGACCGCGGCGGCGACCTCGGGCCGCTGGTCCACGGCCGGGGCGAGTTTCGGGCTGAGCCCGCTGCCGCCCGCGCCGAACGCGGGTGCGCTGATCGCCACGTCGCCTGCGAAGGACCGGTCCACGGTCTCGTCCATGGTCGCCTTCAGCGAGGCGCCGAAGACGGTGAAGAGGGACACGACGGCGACACCGGTCATCAGGGCCGTGGCGGTGGCCGATGTCCGCTTCGGGCTGCGCAGCGCGTTGCGCTTGGCCAGCGCCCCTGTGACGCCCCGCAGCCGGTCGAGCGGTGCGCCGAGGATGCGTACGGCGTACGAGGAGGCGACCGGGCCGAGCACCACGAAGGAGACGAGCATGAGAACGGCTCCCGCGGCCGACAGCCATACGGACGGGGTGACGAGGACGCCGGTCAGGGTGACGGCGACTGCGGCGAGGAGCAGCGCGCCACCGAGGACGGCCCGCTTGCGGGAGGCAGCCGAGTCGTCGACCGCGGTCTCGCGCAGGGCGGCGAGCGGCGCGATGCGGCCGGCCCGGACGGCGGGCACCAGGGCGGAGCCGAGGCAGACGACGATGCCGACGCCCAGGGGCAGAAGCATGGAGAGCCCGCTGATGACCAGCGCGCCTTCGGGGAACGGGAATCCGATGACGGGGAACAGTGCCTGGAGTCCGGCGGCGATCGCGATGCCACCGATCAGACCGGCCGCGGAGGCGATGATCCCGACGACGGTGGCCTCGACGAGGGTCGAGCCGACGATCTGGCGGCGGGAGGCACCCAGTGCGCGCAGCAGCGCGTTCTCGCGGGTGCGCTGGGCGACGACGATCGCGAAGGTGTTGTGGATGGAGAACGTCGCGACCAGCAGCACGATCCCGGAGAACACCAGGAGCAGCGTGGTGAACAGGCTGAGGAAGGCGCCGGAGATCATGTCCTGGTTCTCGGTGGCGGACGCCTGTCCGGTGATGGCCTCCACTCCCTCGGGCAGGACGGGGCGCAGCGCGTCGACGAGTTCCTGCTGGCCGGTGCCGGGGCCGGCCCTCACCTGGATGCTCGCCGCCCCGCCGGGTTTCGGCGTGAGGTACTTCTCCGCGTCAGCCTGCGTCATTCCGGTGTAGGTGACTTGGGCCATGCCGTCCTCGCCGCCGAACGTGGCGAGGCCGACGAGGGTGACGCGTACGGGGTCGGGGGTGCGCAGCACGGTCGTGTCGCCGATCTTCAGCCCGCCCCTGTCGGCGGTGCCACGGTTGACGACGACCTCGCCGGGCGCCGAGGGAGTCCGTCCCTCGGCGAGCCGGTAGGGGTTGAGCTCGGGGTCCTCGATCCAGTTCCCCGCGACGGTGGGCGGTCCCTGGCCGCCGATGGGTTCGCCGTCGGAGCCGATGAGCTGGCCGGCGCCCTCGATACGGGGAGCCGCGGCGGCGACCCCGGGGGTCCGCTCGATCTGCCGCACCAGTCCGGTGTTCACGGGCCGCCGGGTGCCCTGGGTCTCACCGGAGACGGTGACCACGTCGGCGCTGCGCACGACAGCGTCCGTACCGCCGGCCGCGGTGCCGAACATGCTGTCGAAACCGGCGCGGAGGGTGTCGCCCATGACGAGGGTTCCGGCGAGGAAGGCCACCCCGAGCAGGACGGCGGTGAAGGTCCCGGCGAAGCGTCGTTTGTGGGCGCGGAGCGAGGAGAGACTGAGGCGCGCGGAGGCGCGGGCGCTGCTCATGAGGTCACCGCCGATGTGCCGGACGGAGAGTCGAACGCCTTGAGCCGGTCGAGTACGCGCTCCGCCGTGGGGTCCTGCATCCGGTCGACGAGCCGGCCGTCCGCGAGGAAGAGGACCTCGTCGGCGTGGGCGGCCGCGACCGGGTCGTGGGTGACCATCACGACCGTACGGGAGGTGGTGCGGACCGTGCGGCCCAGGAGCCGCAGGACCTCGTCGCCCGCACGGGAGTCGAGGTTGCCGGTCGGCTCGTCGGCGAAGACGACGTCCGGGCTGCCCGCGAACGCCCGTGCCACGGCGACGCGTTGCTGCTGACCGCCGGAGAGTTCGCTCGGCCGGTGGTGCAGCCGGTCGCGCAGTCCGACGGTGTCGATGAGTGCGTCGAGCCACTCACGGTCGCCCCGCTCCCCCGCGAGGTCCATCGGCAGGGTGATGTTCTCGGCGACCGTGAGGGTCGGGATGAGGTTGAAGGACTGGAAGACGAAACCGATACGCCGGCGCCGCAGCAGGGTGAGCCTGCGGTCGTCGAGCGTGCTGAGATCGGTGCCGCCGACGAAGGCCGAGCCGGAGGTGAGGGTGTCGAGTCCGGCGGCGCAGTGCATCAGCGTCGACTTGCCGGAGCCCGAGGGGCCCATGATCGCGGTGAAACGGCCGGCCGGGAAGCCGACGCTCACCCCGTCCAGGGCCCTGACCTCGGTGTCCCCGGAGCCGTAGACCTTCACGGCGTCGACGACCTGAGCGGCTGTGGTGCCCGCGGCGGGCGTGGTGCGGACGGAGGTGGTCATGCCGCACCGCCCTTGGTACGGCCGAACTGCTCGTCCAGGACGGAGAGCCGGCGCCAGTACTCCTCCTCGTCGATCTCGCCCGCCGCGAAGCGCCGGCCGAGAAGGGCGATCGGAGAGGAGACACCGGGGCCGCCCTCGGACGTCCGCGCCTGCCAGGGGGCTCGGCGTCCGCGCCAGATGGTGCGGCGCAGGAGGGTCACGCCACCGGCCACGACGGCCGCCCAGATGAGCGGGAAGAGGAGGATCCAGGGTCCGGGCCCGCCGGAGTGCGCCAAAGTGTTCATCTCGGTCAGCTCCCTCGTCAGAGGTCGTGGCTCGCGTTCTTCTGTCGCTCACGAGCCTGTCGTGGGAGGGGGGTCCCGGTCGTCGTACGGCCAGCGGCAGTGCGCGTACCCCCGCGGGAGTACACCGGGCCGACGGGACTGCTCCCGGTGGGTACGCGCGCTTCCATGGATTCTGTACCTACTGGTATGTACAGTGAGCGCATGAGCACTCCGGAGCGTCTGATCGAGGCCACCCAGGAGCTGCTGTGGGAGCGCGGCTACGTGGGGACGAGCCCCAAGGCCATCCAGCAGCAGGCGGGGGCGGGCCAGGGCAGCATGTACCACCACTTCACGGGCAAGCCCGGCCTCGCACGCGCAGCCATCCTCCGCACGACCGAACAACTCCGCGCCGCTGCGGGGCAGTCGCTCGACGGGCCCGGGACGGCGCGGGAGCGGCTCTCGGCGTATCTCCTGCGTGAACGGGACGTGTTGCGTGGCTGCCCGGTGGGCCGTCTGACGATGGACCCGGATGTGGTGGCGAGCGACGAGCTGCGCACCCCGGTCGACGAGACCCTCGCCTGGCTCCGCGGCCGGCTCGCCGAGATCGTCCAGGAGGGCCTGGAGCAGGGTGAGTTCGGTCCGGGGATCGTGCCGGAGGAGATCGCGGCGACGATCGTCGCCACCGTCCAGGGCGGCTATGTGCTCGCGCGTGCCTCGGGCTCACCCGCCGCGTTCGACGCGGCTGTGGCCGGCCTGCTCGCCCTGCTCACGTCTCGTCACCCCACCGCCTGAGGAGAACCCGATGCATGCGATGCAGTACGAGATCACTCTGCCCGCCGACTACGACATGGGGATCATCCGCGAACGGGTGGCCATGAAGGGGCACCTCCTGGACGAGTTCCCGGGTCTCGGCCTCAAGGCGTTTCTGATACGTGAGCGGGGCGGGAGTTCGCCGGTCAACCAGTACGCACCGTTCTACCTCTGGTCCGCCCCCGAAGGCATGAACGCCTTCCTCCTCGGACCCGGATTCCAGGGCATCGTCAATGACTTCGGCCGGCCCCCGGTGCAGCACTGGACGGGCCTCTCGTACGCCGAGGGGCGCGCGGCGTCCGCACGCCCCCGCACCGCGGTGCGCCGCCGCGAACTCCTCCCTGAATCGGTCGACCCGGGGGTGGCGATCGCCGCCGCCGCCGAGAAGTCGCTGCGGCAGGCCACGGAGCCGGGGGCCGTCGCCACGGCGCTGGCCGTCGACCCGCGGCACTGGGAGCTGGTTCATCTCAGCCTCTGGGAGCAGGAGGCACCGGAGGCCGAGGGTGACCGCTACGAGGTGCTGCATCTGTCGGCGCCCGAGCGCGACCGGCTGGACCGCGGGAGGCAGTGGTGAGCACGGTCCGGACGGTCCTCGGCGACATCCCCGCCGGGGAGCTGGGCGTCTGTGACGCCCACGACCATCTCTTCATCCGCAGTCCCCGGCTGCCGGGGCAGGAACTCGCCGACCCCGCCCTGGCCGGGGAGCGGCTGCGCGCCTTCCACGGACTCGGCGGGCGGTCGGTGGTGCAGTGGACTCCGTACGGGATGGGACGACGGGCCGAAGACCTGGCGGCGCTCGCCCGCGCCACCGGGGTCCATGTGGTGGCGGCGACGGGTCTGCATCAAGCGGCCCAGTAAGCACCGGAGTTGCTGGGGCGGATCGCGGACGGTCTGGCCGGTCTGTTCGTCGCGGGGCTGACGGACGGCATCGGGACGACCGGGGTGCGGGCGGGGCTGATCAAGGTCGCGGGCGCCTTCCACGGCGTGGACCGTCACGCCCGGTCCACCATGACGGCGGCGGCCGAGGCGCACCACCGCACGGGCGCGCCGATCGCGGTCCATCTGGAGCTCGGGACGGGTGCGATCGACGTACTGGAGTTGCTGTGCGGGGAGTTGGAGGTCGATCCGGGGCGCGTGATCCTCGGCCACCTGGGCCGCTCGCCGGACGGGTTCGTGCAGCGCGAAGCGGCGCGGGCGGGAGCGTTCCTCGCCTTCGACGGGCCGTCGCGCGCCCATCACGCCACCGACTGGCGGCTGCCTGAGCAGCTGTCGGAGCTGGCCGACGCCGGATTCGGCGGGCAGTTGCTGATCGGTGGCGACACGACGGTGCCGGAGACCCCGGGGATGCCGTATCTGCTGCGCCGGCTGCGTCCTCGGCTGGAGCACGTCCTCGGTGCGGAGTTGCTGGACACCGTGCTGGTCGGCAATCCGGCGCGGGCGTTCGCGTTCGGCCCGCCGTAGCCGCCCCGGCAGGCATGGCGGCACCCCGCCCGATCGCTGTCAGGCGAGGGCGGCGAGCGGGTCGTCGAGCACCGGCTGCCAGGCCAGTTCGGCCGCGCCCACCAGGCTGTTGTGGGCCAGGGTGCACGGCAGGATCGGCACGCTCCCGCTGCGCCCCCACAGGCTGCGGTCGGCGACGACCGCACGGAGCCGTTCGGGGTCGGCGTCGAGGAGGTCGCGGTGGAGTCCGCCGAGGATGATGCGGTCCGGGTTGAGGATGTTGACCAGTCCGGCGAGGCCCAGGCCGAGCCGGTCGATCAGCTCCTCGGCGGCGTTGCGTACGGCCGCGTCCTCGTACTCCGTACGCAGCAGATCGCCGGCCTGCTTGAGCAGTGACTCCTCCGGCCCCGGCTCCCGGCGGGCCGTGGTGAGGAAGGCGAGCGGGTCGGTCTCGACGTCCAGGCAGCCGCGGCCACCGCAGTGACAGGGGCGCCCCTCGGCGTTCACCGTGAGATGCCCCACCTCCAGCGCGAGTCCCGAACTGCCGCTGTGCAGACGCCCGTCGAGGACCAGGGCGCCGCCCACACCGCGGTGCCCGGTGGCGACACACAGCAGGTGCTGGGCGCCGCGCCCGGCACCGTGCCGGTGTTCGGCGAGGGCGGCCAGGTTGACGTCGTTCCCGGTGAACGCGGGGCCGGTGATGCCCGTCTCACGGACGCAGTCGGCGAAGATCTCGCGGACGGGCGAGCCCGCGGGCCAGGCGATGTGCAGCGGATTGAGGGCGGTGCCCTCCGGTTCGGCGACGGCGGAGGGCACGGCGAGTCCGGCACCGACGCACCGCAGTCCGGTGTCCCTCAGCAGTTGGGCGCCCGCCGCGACGACCTCGCCGAGGACCTGGGCGGGGTCGGCCATGACGGTGACACAGCCGGGTGCGGTGGCGACGATCCGGCCGCCGAGTCCGACCAGCGCGGCGCGGAATCCGTCGGCGTGGACCTGGGCGGCGAGAGCCACCGGGCCGGTCTCGCTGACGGCGAGGCGGTGCGAGGGGCGGCCCTGCGAACCGGCGGCGGAGCCGGGGCTCGAGTCGACCCGGATGAGCCCGAGCGCCTCCAGTTCCGCGGCGACAGCGCCCGCGGTCGCGCGGGTGACGCCGAGTTCGGAGGTCAGTACGGCGCGCGTGGGCGCGCGTCCGGTGTGGACCAGTTCGAGCGCGGGCCCGAGCGCGCTGCGGCCCCGCTCCAACTTTGTCCGGGTAGTGGTCGCCTTGCCGTTCATGGGGGCGAGTCTCCCATGATCCGGAGGTCCCGCCGACGCTCAGGTGCCGTGCGGTGTCCGCCGGGGTGCGCGGCGGGCAGCCGTCTTGCGTCTGTTGTCCGGGCGCCTCTATGCTGAGTTTGTGCCGCAACTAAACAAACTGCGGACGGCCCTCCCGGGGGGACCTGGCGGAGACACCGCCCCACCCTCGTCGGCCCGACTCCGTACCGCCCTGACCGTGTTCTTCGCCCTCGACGGTTTCCTCTTCGCCGGCTGGGTGGTCCGCATCCCGACCATCAAGCACCAGACCGGCGCCACCGCCTCCACCCTCGGGCTCGCTCTGCTGGGCGTCTCCGCCGGCGCCGTGATCACCATGATGCTCACGGGCAAGCTCTGCCGGCGCTACGGAAGTCATGCCGTCACCGTGGTCTGCGGCGTTCTGCTCCCCCTGAGCATCGCGCTCCCCGCGCAGACCCGCTCACCGCTCGGCCTCGGCCTGGTACTGCTGGTGTTCGGCGCCGCGTACGGCGGCATGAACGTGGCGATGAACAGCGCCGCCGTCGACCTGGTCTCCGCCCTCCGCCGCCCCGTGATGCCGAGCTTCCACGCCGCGTTCAGTCTCGGTGGCATGATCGGCGCCGGGCTCGGCGGCCTGGTCGCCGGTAGCCTCTCCGCCGCCACGCATCTGACGGCGCTCACCTGCATCGGGCTGGTGGTGACCGCGGCCGCCGGACCGGCGCTGCTGCGCCATCGGAACGCCTCGGCGGCCACCCCCGCCCCCGGGCGGGCCACCCCCGCTCCCCCGCGACCGCTGAGCGGGCGGGCCCGCCGGATCGTGCTCCTCTTCGGAGTGATCGCCCTCTGCACCGCGTACGGCGAAGGCGCGCTGGCCGACTGGGGCGCCCTGCATCTGGAGCAGGATCTGAACGCCGCGCCCGGTCTGGCCGCCGCCGGATACTCCCTGTTCGCCCTGACCATGACCATCGGGCGACTCAGCGGAACCGCGCTGCTGGAGCGGCTCGGCCAGACCCGGACGCTCGCCCTGGGCGGTGCGACGGCCTCGGCCGGAATGCTGCTCGGAGCCCTCGCGCCGACCGCCTGGCTCGCCCTTCTCGGCTTCGCCGTCACGGGTCTGGGACTGGCCAACATCTTCCCCGTCGCCGTCGGCCGGGCCGGCGAACTCGCGGGCTCGAGCGGGGTGGCCGCCGCGTCGACGCTCGGTTACGGCGGCATGCTGCTGGGCCCGCCCGCCATCGGCTTCCTGGCCGACTGGTTCTCGCTGCCGGTGGCACTCACGACCGTGGCTCTCCTGGCCGCTGCCGCGGCGGCGCTGGGATACGGCGCACGCAACGCCGCGCACGCCTGAAGGGCATGAGAGAAAGGGGCCGGGCCACCATCCGTACCCCTGGCAGAATCACGACATGAAGATCGCCGAGCACATCACGTCGCTGTCCGACGAAGGCCGTTCACTCGCGGCCGCGGCCGAGAAGGCGGGGCCCGACGCCCAGGTGCCGACCTGCCCCGACTGGCAGGTGCGCCATCTTCTCCGGCACACCGGCATGGTGCACCGCTGGGCGACCGCGTTCGTGGCCGAGGGCCACACGGCGTACCACCCGGACGGCGGTGAACCGGACCTGGACGGGGCCGAGTTGCTGGACTGGTTCCGTGAGGGTCACGGGCTGCTGGTCGATGCGCTGAAGGCCGCGCCCGCCGACCTCGACTGCTGGTCCTTCATGCCCGCGCCGTCCCCGCTGGCCTTCTGGGCCCGGCGTCAGGCCCATGAGACGACAGTGCACCGGGTGGACGCCGAGTCGGCGCTCGGCGGGTCGCTCTCCCCCGTCGGCGAAGCTCTCGCGCTGGACGGGATCGACGAACTGCTCACCTGCTTCCACGCCCGGCCGAAGAGCCGCGTACGGACCGGTATACCGCGCACGCTGCGGGTGCGGGTCACGGACGCGGACGCGGCGTGGACCGTACGACTGTCGGCCGAGCCGCCGCAGGCCGTGCGGAGTGGGACCTCCTTTGGACAGGAGCCCGTCGACTGCGAGGTGAGCGGTACCGCCGAGCAGCTCTACCTCACACTCTGGAACCGGCTCCCACTGTCCGCGGTCACGCTCGACGGCGACCACGGACTGGCCCGGCTGTGGACGGAGAACTCCGGGATCACCTGGTCGTGACCGTCCGGCGCCCGCCGGACCGGCGGGCGCCGGCCGTATGGAACGCACTCAGCCCCGCGGCCCGTTCAGCATGCGGGAGAGCACCGATCGCTGGAGCGGCCGGACCTCGGCGTGGAGGGCCCGCCCCTTGTCCGTGAGCGTGACGCGCACGCCACGGCGGTCCTCGCTGCACATGCCCCGGCAGACCAGCCCGTCCTTCTCCAGCCGCGCGATGAGACGCGAGAGCGCGCTCTGACTGAGATGGATCCGGGAGGCGATCTCCTGTACACGACAGGAGGCGTCGCCGTCCCCGGCCGGGCCCTCCGCGAGAACGTCGAGCACCTCGAAATCACTTGCTCCGAGGCCGTGTTGATGAAGCGCACGGTCGAGCTCGCACAGGGTCCTGGCATGCAGCGCGAGGATGTCACGCCACTCGTCGACGAGTGCCCGCTCGGACTTGTTCCCTGCCATAACCGCACGTTAGCAGAGAGGGAGCCATTTGTTGCATGAGAATTAAATGCATTTGCATTCAATGCATGTGCATGTACTGTCACCGCATGACCTCTCCGCTCAACGTCCCCCAATCACAAGAGCGTTGGAGCCCCCGCCTCTGGGGCACCCTGCTGGTGCTCTGCGGCGCGATGTTCCTGGATGCTCTCGACGTCTCCATGGTCGGCGTCGCCCTCCCGTCCATCGCCGACGATCTCGGCCTCGGCACCTCCAGCCTGCAATGGATCGTCAGCGGCTACATCCTCGGCTACGGCGGGCTGCTCCTCCTCGGCGGCCGCGCGGCCGACCTGCTCGGCAGGCGTCGCGTGTTCCTGATCGCCCTCGCCGTGTTCGCCCTCGCCTCGCTTCTCGGCGGGCTCGTCGATTCGGGGCCGCTGCTCATCGCCAGCCGCTTCATCAAGGGGCTGAGTGCCGCGTTCACCGCCCCGGCGGGTCTCTCGATCATCACCACGACCTTCAAGGAGGGCACGCAGCGCAACCGTGCCCTGTCCATCTACACCACCTGCGCGGCCACCGGCTTCTCCATGGGCCTCGTACTGTCCGGTCTGCTCACCCAGCTCTCCTGGCGCTGGACGATGCTGCTGCCCGCCCCCATCGCCCTGCTGGCACTGGTGGCCGGCCTGAAGCTGATCCCGCACAGCGACCGCGACCGCACCAACCGCGGCTACGACCTGCCGGGCGCCGTCACCGGCACGGTCTCCATGCTGCTGCTGGTCTTCACCGTCGTACAGGCCCCCGAGGTGGGCTGGACCTCCGCCCGCACGCTCCTGTCGTTCCTCACCGTGATCGTCCTCCTCACCTCCTTCGTCCTGATCGAGCAGCGCACCGCGAACCCGCTCATCCGGCTCGGAGTCCTGCGCTCCGGCGACCAGGTCAGGGCGCAGCTGGGCGCAGCGGCCTTCTTCGGCAGCTATGTCGGCTTCCAGTTCCTGGTCACCCAGTACATGCAGTCACTGCTCGGCTGGTCCGCGCTCCAGACGGCGCTCGCCTTCCTGCCCGCGGGCGTGCTGGTCGCCCTCTCCTCGACGAAGATCGGCGCCGTGGTGGACCGGTTCGGCACACCACGCCTGATCGCGGCCGGTTTCGCCTTCCTCGTCGTCGGCTACGCGCTCTTCCTGCGCATCAGCCTCACCCCGTCCTACGCCGCGGTGATCCTGCCTTCGATGCTGCTGCTCGGCGCGGCCTGCGCGGTGGCCTTCCCCTCGCTCAACATCCAGGCCACCAACGGGGTGGACGACAACGAACAGGGCATGGTCTCCGGACTGCTGAACACCTCCTTCCAGGTGGGCGGTGCCATCTTCCTGGCCGTGGTGACCGCCGCGATCACGGCGGACGGCGGTGGCGACGGATCGCCACAGGCCGTGCTCGACAGCTTCCGGCCGGGCCTGGTCGTGGTGACCGTGGTCGCGCTCGCCGGACTGCTGATCACCCTCACCGGGCTGCGCCGGAGCCGTCCCGCGCAGCACTCGGTGCTCGTCGCCTCGTCCGAGGGGGACCGGGCCGCGGCGGCCGAGGCCGGTTCAGCGGCCGGGGTCGGTTCAGCGGCCGGGGTCGGTTCAGCGGCCGGGGTCGGTTCAGCGGCCGGGGTCGGTTCAGCCACCGAGGTCGGTTCAGCCGCCGGGGCAGGGATCGGAAAGTGACGGTCCGGGACTGACGCGGCGGCAGGGGGCGGTGGCTGTAGGGGTGTTGTCGCCGTACAGCCACTGCCCCCTGCGACAGCCCGGCTGTCGCCTCAGCCGAGCCAGCCCGGCCGTACGAGTCCCGACTCGTAGGCGAGTACGACGAGTTGGGCCCGGTCCCGGGCGCCGAGCTTCACCATCGTGCGGCTGACATGAGTCTTGGCGGTCAACGGGCTGACGACGAGCCTGCGGGCGATCTCCTCGTTGGACAGACCGATCCCGACGAGCGCCATCACTTCCCTTTCCCGCTCGGTGAGTTCGTCCAGGGCCGTCGCAGCGGCGGGCTCCTTGGAACGCGCCGCGAACTCCGCGATCAGACGGCGCGTCACGCCCGGCGAGAGCAGGGCGTCTCCCCCGACCACCGCACGTACCGCACGCAGAAGCTCCTCGGGCTCGGTGTCCTTGACGAGGAAGCCGGAAGCGCCGGACCTGATGGCCTCGAAGACGTACTCGTCCAGTTCGAAGGTGGTGAGCATGACCACCTTCACCTCGTTCAGCGCGGGATCGCCGGTGATCGTGCGTGTCGCGGCGAGACCGTCCATCCGCGGCATCCGGATGTCCATCAGCACCGCGTCGGGCCGCAGTTCACGCACCAGACGTACGGCCTGCTCACCGTCGGCCGCCTCACCCGCCACCTCGATGTCCGGCTGGGCGTCCAGCAACGCCCGGAAGCCGGCCCGGACCAGCAGTTGGTCGTCGGCGAGCAGTACGCGGATCACCATGTCTCCTCTTCCTGCGGCGCCGCCGGGTCCTGCGAACCGGTCGGCAGCGGGAACTCCGCGCTCACCCGGAAGCCGCCTCCGGGCCGGGGGCCCGCCTCGATGGTGCCACCGAGCGCCGCGGCCCGCTCCCGCATTCCGACGAGTCCGTTGCCGCTGCCTCCTGCGTCACTGCCGGTGGCGGGGCCCTCGTCGTCGATACGGAGCCGGATGCGCCCGGCGCCGTATCCGACACGGACCGCGGCCGTACGCGAGCCCGAGTGCCGCACCACGTTCGTCAGAGCCTCCTGCACGATGCGGAAGGCGGCGAGGTCGGTGCCGGGCGGGACCGCGCCGCGCGCCCCCTCGGTCTCGACGGTGACGGTCAGCCCCGCGCCCGATGCCTGCTCCACGAGTTCGGGCAGCCGGTCGAGTCCCGGGGCCGGGGCCCGGGGGGCGTCGCCTGGGGTACGGAGGTTGGCGAGGACCTGGCGCACCTCGCCCAGGGCCTCCTTGCTGGCGGACTTGATGGTGGTGAGCGCGATACGGGCCTGCTCCGGGTCCGAGTCGAGGAGCGCGAGGCCCACCCCGGCCTGGACGTTGATCACCGAAATGCTGTGGGCGAGGACGTCGTGGAGCTCCCGGGCCATCCGCAGCCGCTCCTCGTCGGCCCGCCGCTTCTCCGCCGCCTCGCGCTCGGCACGGGCCGCCGCCCATTGCTCACGCCGTACGCGCAGCAGCTCGGCGGCGGCGACGATCGCGATCACCCAGGCGGTGACGAGGGCCTCCTGCCCCCAGCCGGCCGCGCCGTCACCGGCCGGCGGCAGCCATCGGTAGAGCCAGTGCGCCAGGAGCAGATGACCGGCCCAGAGCACACCGAGCGACCACCAGGCGGCCCGCCGATGCCCGGAGACGATGGCACCGAAGCAGCCGACGGCGACGGCGACGAAGACGGGGCCGTACGGATATCCCGCCCCGAGATAGACGAGCGTCGCGGCCGAGGTACCGGCCACCGCCGCCACCGGTTGACGGTGCCGGAACAGCAGCGGCGCGACAGCGAGGAACAGCAGAACCCGCGCGAACACGTCCAGCGCCTGCCGGTCCTGGGACTGGGCCGCGAAGTTCGTGCCCGCCATCACGAAGACCAGAAGCGCGGCGGTCGAGGGCCACGGCAGTCCCGCGGCGGTCGGCATCCCGACTCCGGACAGCCGACGCGGGAATCCGCCACGCCCCCAGGGGCCATCGCATCCCCGGTCGGCCCCGTCACTTCTGCGCCAGCGCTGCTCTTCCATGCCGGCCACGCTAGACGGAGAGCCCCCAGGCGGGCGTCAGCCGGGCGTGGTGATCAGGCGTACTCCCAGGGGAGTACGCCGGGGCGGAATCGGGCGCGGCCCGGGCCTCGTGCCCCGTCAGTCGCGCCGGGGCGGCACGGCGGGCACATCCGTCATGCCGACCGAGCGGGCCAGATCGCCCGCCGCCTGACGGAACAACGACTCCCTGGCCTCGACGACCCGGTTGAACTGGCCGAAGACCTCGAACGAGATCAGCCCGAAGAGCTGAGCCCAGGCGGCGACAAGCGCGGCCACCACCGCCGGAGGCAGGTCGGGCGCCAGGTCGGCTGTCATGCGGTCGGCCTCGGCGCGCAGTTCCCCGGGCAGCGGCGGAACCGCCAGACCATCGGTGCGATAGGCGTCCCGGACGAGATCGATGAGCACGAGTCCCACGCGCGAGGCGGGCCCGATGGTGTCCTGCGGGGCGATGTAACCCGGCACGGGCGACCCGTAGATCAGGGCGTACTCATGGGGATGGGCGAGGGCCCAGTCGCGTACCGCGCAGGCGACCGCCGTCCAGCGCCGGCGATGCGGGGCGGCGACCGTGGTGCCGCCCGCCGCCCGGGCCACCGGCTCCTCCCCCGCCGGTCCGCCGAGGGGGTCGCGGGCGGCGTCGCGGGCGGCTTCCGCCGTCTCGCCCACGGCCTCGTAGGCATCGACGATGAGCGCCGTGAGCAGCTCGTCACGGCTGGGGAAGTAGCGGTAGAGAGCGGAGGAGACCATGCCCAGCTCGCGGGCGACCGCCCGCAGCGACAGTTTCGCCGCTCCGTCCGCCGCGAGCTGCTTCCTCGCCTCGTCCTTGATCGCGGCGGTCACTTCGATGCGGGCGCGCTCCCGCGCCCCTTTGATCTTGCTCATGGCTTCCACTCTGCCACGGGATCAGATCACTGACCACTATCGAGAGCACTGCTCTTGCATTTGTGCAGCTGTCTCGTACACACTGATCTCAAGCGAGAGCACCGCTCTCCGAATCTCTCCACAGCTCTCCACAAGCCGGAGGTTTCCCATGTCCCAGCCGCAGCCCCGACCGCAACCTCAGCCCCAGCCGTACTACCTTCAGGGAAACGCCTTCGCCGTCCGGATGAACAGCGTCATCGGCTGGCTGGCCCGGCACGGCGTGAGCCTGCTCGGTACGGCGGAGATGTCGGTGCGCGGCCGCAAGAGCGGGCAGATGCAGCGCATCCCCGTGAACCCCCACGTCCACGACGGCGCGCAGTACCTGGTCTCCGCCCGCGGTCACTCCCAGTGGGTGCGCAACATGCGGGCCGCGGGCGGCGGCGAGCTGCGCGTGGGCCGCAGGACCCGGACCTTCACCGCGGTGGAGATCGCGGACGACGAGCAGAAGATGCGGATCGTCCGCGCCTACCTGGAGCGGTGGGGATGGGAGGTCAACCAGTACTTCAAGGGCATCACCGCGAAGTCGACCGACGAGGAACTCCTCGCCGCCTGCCCCGACCACCCCGTCTTCCGGATCACCGTCCGGAAGGACTGAGCCGCCGGGCCCTGACAGCCCCGTCCCGGCTCCGCCGCTCCGTTCCGGCTCCTCGGCCCGGCTCCGCTCCCCCGCCCCGCCCCGCTAGCGGTCCATCGCGGACAGGGCCCGCTGCGCCAGCGGATGCGTACGGACGAGCTCGGCCAGCGAGGTCGTCCCCCGGGTCACCCCGGCGAACGCCGTCCAGGCCGGCCGGAAGCCCGTCAGCACCGCGTGCAGCACCCCGGGGCGGCGCTCGAACAGCTTGAGCATGCGGCGGCCGACGCTCATCTCGACGCCCAGCCCCGCCTTGATGGCGAACGCGTAGTTGAGGGCCTGGCGTCGTGCGTCCACCGCGTCGTGCGACTCCGCGATCCGGACCGCCCACTCGCCCGCGAGGCGACCGGAGCGCAGGGCGAACGAGATCCCCTCCCGGGTCCACGGCTCCAGCAGGCCCGCCGCGTCACCGCACACCAGCACCCGCCCGCGCGAGAGCGGCGAGTCGTCGCTGCGGCAGCGCGTCAGATGGCCGGAGGAGATCTTCGGTTCGAAGCCGGCGAGCCCCAGCCGGGCGATGAAGTCCTCCAGATACCGCTTGGTCCCCGCGCCGTCGCCGCGCGCCGAGATCACACCCACCGTCAGCGTGTCGCCCTTGGGGAAGACCCACCCGTAACTCCCGGGCATCGGGCCCCAGTCGATGAGCACCCGCCCCGCCCAGTCCTCCGCGACCGTCTCCGGGACCGGGATCTCCGCCTCCAGACCGAGGTCCACCTGGTCGAGCTTCACCCCGACATGTGCTCCTATCCGGCCCGCGCTGCCGTCCGCACCGACGACCGCCCGGGCGAGGACGGTCTCGCCACCGGTGAGCACCACGGCGACCGTGCGCCGGTCCGGCACGGCGGACCCGTGCTGCTCGACACGCAGCACCGCCACCCCCGTACGCAGCTCGGCGCCCGCCTTCTGCGCGTGCTCCACCAGGCCGGCGTCGAACTCGGGCCTGTTGATCAGCCCGAAGAGCATGCGCCTGGACCGACGGGTGCGGGCGAACTTCCCGTTGAGCGAGAAGGTGACCGCGTGGATCCGGTCCTGCAGGGGCAGTTCGAAGCCCGGGGGCAGGGAGTCGCGCGAATATCCGATGATGCCGCCGCCGCAGGTCTTGTACCGGGGCAGTTCCGCCTTCTCCAGGAGCAGTACCCGCCGGCCCGCGACGGCCGCCGCATACGCCGCGGAGGCTCCGGCCGGACCCGCGCCCACTACGACGACGTCCCATACCGACTCCGGTACCGACGGCTCTTCGTGCTCACGTCCGGCGTCTGCGTTCTCGCTGCTCACGATGTGCTTCTGCTCCCGATCCGACCAGTGGCCCCAGCTGCTCACGGCATCCTACGGCGCGGCGCGGCCGGTCCCCCCTGTGGGAGGATCGGCCATGCTTTTGTCATACGTTCGACGCCGCACCCACGGTGTCACCCACAAGGCGTGCACCACCGCGCCGTACTCATAACGTCGCACCCACGAGGAGCGTGCCCATGACCGCCCGTCCGATTTCCGAGACCGTCGCCTCGCTGATGCCCCGGGCCAAGGCGGAGCTGGCCGAGCTGGTGGCCTTCCGGTCGGTCGCGGACCCCGCGCAGTTCCCGAAGAGCGAGTGCGAGGGGGCCGCCCGCTGGGTCGCCGACGCGCTGCGCGCCGAGGACTTCCAGGACGTGGCCCTGCTCGACACGCCGGACGGCACCCAGTCGGTCTACGGGTTCCTGCCCGGACCGGCCGGCGCCCCGACCGTGCTGCTGTACGCGCACTACGACGTACAGCCGCCGCTCGACGAGCCCGCCTGGCTCTCCCCGCCGTTCGAGCTGACCGAGCGCGACGGCCGGTGGTTCGGCCGCGGTGCCGCCGACTGCAAGGGCGGATTCCTGATGCATCTGCTCGCGCTGCGCGCCCTCAAGGCGAACGGCGGTGTGCCGGTCTCCGTCAAGGTGATCGTCGAGGGTTCGGAGGAGCAGGGCACCGGCGGTCTTGAGCGGTACGCGGAGGCGAACCCGGAACTGCTCGCCGCCGACACGGTCGTCATCGGTGACACCGGGAACTTCCGGGTCGGTCTCCCCACGGTCACCGCGACGCTGCGCGGTATGACGATGCTCCGGGTGACGCTCGACACCCTCGAAGGGAACCTGCACTCGGGACAGTTCGGCGGCGCGGCCCCCGACGCGCTGGCCGCCATGATCCAGCTGCTGGCGTCGCTGCGCGCGGCGGACGGCACGACCACGGTCGACGGCCTCACCGCGGACACGGAGTGGGACGGGCTGCAGTACCCGGAAGCCGAGTTCCGCAAGGACGCGAAGGTGCTCGACGGCGTGGAGCTGATCGGTACGGGCACGGTCGCGGACCGCATCTGGGCGCGCCCCGCCGTCACCGTCATCGGTATCGACTGCCCGCCCGTCGTGGGGGCCACGCCCTCGCTCCAGGCGAGCGCGCGGGCCCAGATCAGCCTGCGGGTGCCGCCGGGCCACGACGCCGCCGAGGCGACGAAGCTGCTGACCGCACATCTGGAGTCGCACGCCCCGTGGGGTGCGCGGGTCTCCGTGGAGCAGATCGGTCAGGGCCAGCCGTTCCGGGCCGACATCACCAGCCCCGCGTACACGTCGATGGCGGAAGCCATGCGGGTGGCGTACCCGGGCGAGGAGATGCAGTCCTCCGGCATGGGCGGCTCGATCCCGCTGTGCAACACCCTCGCGTGCCTCTACCCGGACGCGGAGATCCTGCTCATCGGCCTGAGCGAACCCGAGGCCCAGATCCACGCGGTGAACGAGAGCGTGTCGCCCGAGGAGCTGGAGCGGCTCTCGGTCACCGAGGCACTGTTCCTGCGGAACTACGCGGAGTCCAGGAGCGCCTGACCGACGTCCCGTCGCCGACGGGCGCCCGGGCGCTCGGGCGAACCGGCGGGCTTTCGGGCGAAGTCGCCAGGAGCAGAATTCTGTGCGGCGGACGTGCGCCGGTGCGTACGTTCGCCGCATGGAACTCGTCGAGGTGCTCCCTCAGCTGCACATGTTCCGTTTCCGGATCGGCCAGGCGTATCTCTGGCGGGACGGCGCGGACCTGACCCTGATCGACGCGGGCGACCTCGATGCGGCGCCCGCCATCGAGGACGCGGTACGCGGGCTCGGCCTGGACCCGGCGGGGATCAGCCGGATCGTCATCACCCACGGCCACCGCGACCACTACGGTGCCGCTCAGGAACTCGCGGACCGGTACGGCGCCGACATCCTGGCCCACGGCCTCGACGCCCCGGCGATCCGGGGCGTCGAGCCGGTGCCCGATCCCGTAATCCTCGACTGGGAACAGCCGTTGTACGAGAACAGCCTGACCGTCCCGGACGCTCCCCCCACCCGGGTCGACCACGAGCTGTCGGACGGCGACGAGCTGCCGTTCGCCGGCGGCGCCCGGGTCGTCCACTCCCCCGGCCACACCCCCGGCTCCATCGGTATCCACCTGCCGCGCCACGACGTGCTGTTCACCGGCGACTGCGTGGCCGGGGTGGACCAGGCGATGCTGGGCGTTTTCAACATCGACCGTGCGCAGGCCCAGGCCTCGTTCCGGCGGCTGGCCGCGCTGGCCCCGGCCACCGCCTGTTTCGGCCATGGCGACCCTCTCACCACCGACGCGGCGGCGATCCTGCGCGCAGCCGCCGACCGCGACTCGGCCGACGGCTGAAGGACTGAAGGAAGGACTGAACGACTGATGGGTGGCGGGCTGACGGGCTGACCGAAGCCGCGCGGCGCCCGTCAGCCCACCGGCACCCCGGCCTCCAGATTGAGCACCGTCGACCGCTCGCGGGCCCGCAGCGCCCACCGCAGCCGTTCGTAGCGCGTGGGCGGCAGCATCGACGCCGCCTCCTCCTCGGTAACGAACCGCCAGCCGCGCAACTCCTCGCCGGGCAGCACCAGTTGGTCGGCGACCTCACGGCGCAGCAGTCCGCCGTCGAAGAGGAAGCGCAGCCCGCCGTAGCCGGGTGGCCGGGGCGCCTCCCAGTCGACGAGCAGGAGCTTCGGCACGGTGTCGAGACGCAGCCCTATCTCCTCGGCGACCTCCCGGATCCCGGCCTCCGCCGGCGCCTCGCCCGCCTCCACGACGCCGCCGGGGAACTCCCAGCCCTGCTTGTACGTCGGGTCGACGAGCAGGACCCGGTCCTGTTCGTCGAAGAGCAGGACCCCGGCGGCGACCGTCTCCGCGGTGGGTTCCGGCGTCTGGACGATCCCGCACCCCTTCGCGGTCCCGGTGCGTATGGCTTCGGCTATGCGCTCGGCCGTCTCGTACGGAGTGAGGGTGCTGGTGTCGATCGTGTGGGCGTCGGCGGTGATCCAGTCGAGGGCCGCCCGGTAGGGCTCGATGTGCTCCAGGGCCCACCCACGGGCTCGTTCGCCGGACTCGACGTCGTCGGTGGCATCCTCCCGGCCGGCGATACGCGCACGCAGGATCGTTTCCTCAGGTGAGAGCAGCACATGACACACGGGAATCCGCCGGGCGGCGAGTCCTCCGAAGATCTCGTCGCGGTACTCCTGCCGCAACAACGTCATCGGTACGACGAGCACCCCGGGGAGTTCGGCGAGCAGCGCCGCTGCCGTGTCCACCACCAGACGCCGCCAGATCGGCAGGTCCTGGAAGTCGGTCACCTCGGCGAGCTTCTTCTGCGGCAGCAGGTGGCGCAGCCCCTCACCGGTCAGCTCGGGGTCGTACAAGGTGCTGTTCGGGATCAGATCGATCAGTCCGCACGCGGCGCTCGTCTTGCCCGCACCGAACGCACCGTTGATCCAGACGATCACGGTTCCCCCTCTTCCGTAGCCCCCTGTGGCTTGCCCGCAACACCCTGCCGCGGAAACCCCGCTGTGGCGACGCCGTTGCGGCGACATGGCCGACGGGCACTCGGAGGGCGTCCCACTGTACGAGTCCTCCGACCGCGGGTCCCGGTGGGAACGGCCGTAACGAGAAGCGCCGGACGTCGTTGGAGCCATCATCGACAGGGACGACAAGGGGGGCGCGCCATGCGCCGGACAGTGCTTGAGCAGTTTCCCGCAGGCGGGCCACGGGGCAGCTGGCCCGCGGAGGAGTTCGCCGCGGCCCGGCGCGGGGAAGGCATGGCGGTCGAAGTGGTGATGGACCTGGAGCAGGACGCCTTCCTGGTGATCGTGCCGCAGCAGGGGACGGACCGGGGCCGCTGACCGGCCCCGGCGCCCCGCCGGGAGAGACCGGAAACAGCCCAGGGGGTGCCCGGCCTGACGAACCGGGCACCCCCTGGAAGAGCGTTCCCGGCCGCTACCGAACGGCTGCGGCCGGGGCTCCCGTCGCCCGTACCCCCTTCGCCCCCGACGCCCAGGCGGCGGCGGCCGCGCCCACCAGGCCCGCGTCGGTGCCCATCACCGCGGGCGCCACCGTGAGCTGCCGGACGAAGGAGAGCGTGGCGTAGTCACGCAGGAATCGCCGCAGCGGCGCGAAAAGAACCTCTCCGGCTCCCGCCACTCCCCCGCCGATCACCGCGATGTCGATCTCGGCCAGCGTCGCGGTGGCGGCGATTCCGGCGGCCAGCGCCTGCGCGGCCCGCTCGTACGAGGCGATGGCCACCGGGTCCCCCGCACGGGCGGAGGCGGCCACGGCGGCGGCGGTGGCGTCGCCGTCCGGGCCGGGGAGCCAGCCGCCGTCGAGGGCACGGCGCGCGATGTTCGGACCGCTGGCGATGCGCTCGACGCAGCCTCGCGCCCCGCACGGGCAGGCATCGCCGTCGAGGTCCACGCAGATGTGACCGATGTGCCCGGCGTTCCCCGTGGGACCCGGGTGCAGTTTCCCGCCGAGCACCAGACCACCGCCGACCCCGGTGGAGACGACCAGGCAGAGCGCGTTGTCGTAGCCCCGGGCGGCGCCGAGCCAGTGCTCGGCCGCCGTCATCGCGACGCCGTCGCCGACCAGCACGACGGGCAGCCCGCCCGTCGACGAGGCGACCCGGTCCACGAGGGGGAAGCCACGCCAGCCGGGGACGTTGACCGGGCTCACCGTGCCGGCTGACGCGTCCACCGGGCCCGCGCTGCCGATCCCGACGGCGCCTGCCCGCTCCCACAGCGAGGACGCCCTCAGTTCGGACAGGACGTCACCGACCGCACCCATCACCGTCTCGGCGCCGTCACGGGCGGGCGTGGGACGCTGCGCCCGTACGAGGAGGGCGCCGCCGCCGTCCACCAACGCGCCGGCGATCTTGGTGCCGCCGATGTCGAGCGCGGCGACGAGGTCGGTATGCATCGGTGTGGGCTCTCCGGATGGTGAGGGGGCGGGACCTGCGAATTCAGCCAATGGTCTGCACAGTCTCCATTCAGCTGACAACGTTGTCCAGGGCCTATGCTCGACGCCACAGCCTCCGGCCCTCCATGGCACCGCCCGCATGGGCCGCCGGACCACCCGTACCCGACGACAGGACAGCGCACCGTGGCCGAGACCGCCCGTCATTCCGAGAACCGCTACGGCAACCGGCCGACCATGAAAGATGTGGCAGCCCGCGCCGGAGTGGGCCTCAAGACGGTCTCCCGGGTGGTGAACAGCGAGGCCGGCGTCACGCCCGACACCGAACGCCGTGTCCAGGAGGCGATCGACGCCCTGGGCTTCCGCCGCAACGACAGTGCCCGTGTCCTGCGCAAGGGCCGTACCGCCTCCATCGGGCTGGTCCTGGAGGACCTGGCCGACCCGTTCTACGGACCGTTGAGCCGTGCCGTCGAAGAGGTCGCCCGGGCCCATGGCGCGCTCCTGATCAACGGTTCGAGCGCCGAGGACCCCGACCGCGAGCAGGAGTTGGTCCTCGCCCTGTGCGCCCGCCGGGTGGACGGCCTGATCGTGATCCCGGCCGGCGACGACCACCGCTATCTGGAGCCCGAGATAAAGGCGGGCATCGCCACCGTCTTCGTGGACCGCCCGGCCGGACGGATCGACGCCGACATGGTCCTCTCCGACAGTTTCGGCGGCGCACGCGAAGGGGTCGCCCATCTGATCGCGCACGGCCACCGCAGGATCGGCTTCATCGGCGACCAGCCGCGCATCCACACGGCGACCGAGCGACTGCGCGGCTACCACGCGGCCATGACCGACGCCGGGATCGCCGTGGAGGACACCTGGGTCTCCCTCGGATCGACCGAACCCGCCCGGGTCAGGGAGGCGGCCGAGACGATGCTGAGCGGCCCCGAACCGGTCACCGCCCTCTTCGCGGGCAACAACCGTGTGACGGTGACGGCGGTACGCGTCCTGGCGGACCGTGAACGGCCCGTCGCCCTGGTCGGCTTCGACGACATCGAGCTGGCCGACCTGCTCGGCATCACCGTCATCTCCCAGGACGCCGCCGCGGTCGGCCGCACGGCCGCCGAGCACCTCTTCCGCCGCCTCGACGGGGCCGACCACGCCCCGGCCCGCGTCGAACTCCCCACCACACTCGTCCCCCGCGGCTCGGGCGAACTCCCGCCCGCCTGACGACCGGTTCGCGGACCGGGCGCCGGGCCGACGGGAGCCGTGGACCGCTACGGCGCCGTGACCGTCAGGTCGCCGCGACGGGGTGAGGCGAAGGCGTCGAGGTCGGCGCGGGTCAGACCGGTGAGGCGGGCGACCTCGGCGGTGTCGAGCGCTCCGCAGTCGATGCCGCGCAGCAGATAGCCGCTGAGGGCCTTGGCCGTGGCGGGTTCGTCCATGACATCGCCGCCGGCCTTGGCCACATAGGCGGCGAGGCGGGCGGCCGCCTGCTCCAGCCCCTCGCGGTAGAAGGTGTAGACGGCCGCGTAACGGGTCGGCAGGTGGCCGGGGTGCATGTCCCAGCCCTGGTAGTAGGCGCGGGCCAGGGCGCGGCGGGTGAGCCCGTAGTGGAGACGCCAGGCCTCGTGGACCTGGCGGGTGGGGCCGACCGGCAGCACGTTCGTGGAGCCGTCGGACACCCGTACGCCGGTTCCCGCGGCGGCGACCTGCATGACGGCCTTCGCGTGGTCGGCGGCCGGGTGGTCGCTCGCCTGGTACGCGGCACTGACACCTACGCAGGCGCTGTAGTCGAAGGTGCCGTAGTGCAGGCCGGTCGCGCGGCCCCGCGCGGCGTCGATCATGCGGGCGACGGCGGCGGTCCCGTCGGCGGCGAGAATCGACTGACTGGTCTCGATCTGGATCTCGAAGCCGAGCCGCCCCGAGGGCAGTCCGTGCGCGGTCTCGAAGGCTTCGAGCAGCTGGACGAAGGCCGTGACCTGCTCCGGGTACGTCACCTTCGGCAGCGTCAGGACGAGTCCCTCGGGCAGACCTCCGGCCTCCATCAGCCCGGTGAGGAACACATCGGTCGTACGGATGCCCCGGTCGCGCACGGCGGCTTCCATGCACTTCATCCGGATGCCCATGTAGGGGGCGGCCGTCCCGTTCGCGTACGCCTCGGAGATCAGCCGGGCGGCGCGGGCGGCGGCCTCGTCCTCCTCGGCGTCGGGGCGGGGGCCGTAGCCGTCCTCGAAGTCGATGCGCAGGTCCTCGATCGGCTCGCGCTCCAGCTTGGCGCGTACGCGGTCGTGGACGGGGCCCGCGAGTGCGGCCGGGATGCCGAGCACCTCGGCCAGCGTCCCGGCGTCGGGGGCGTGCTCGTCGAGGGCCTTCAGCGCCTGGTCGCCCCAGGAACGGATGGTGTCCGGGGTGAAGGCGTCTCCGGGGACGTAGACGGTGTGGACGGGCTGGCGAGTTCCGGGGTCTCCCGGGTAGCGGCGGGCGAGTTCCGCGTCCACCGGCGTCAGGGAGGCACTGATGCTCTCGCTGACGGCACCGGCGAGGCTCGTTGCCACCTTCTCCTGCTGACCCATTCCCACACCCTCCAGACACTCACTGTTTCCGCTTCCCGGAATCAGTAATCCACATAGCGAAGTTAGTAGGCGGTCGCGACCTGCGTCAATGGTTGCCCGAAAGCGGCCGGGGCCGCGCGGTGAGATCACCACGCGGCCCCGGTCCTCAGGAACTTCCCCTGCTCAGCCCTTGCGGGTGTGTACTTCTTCGGTGAGTTGGGGGACGACGGTGAAGAGGTCTCCGACGATGCCGTAGTCGACGAGGTCGAAGATGGGGG
>NZ_JBWKLF010000015.1:0-103361 GCF_056430475.1 Streptomyces sp. NPDC045968
CTCCCCCCTCACCCTCCCCCCCCCCCCCCCCCCCCCCCCCTTTCCCCCTCCCCCCCCCCCTCTCCCCCCTCCCCCCCTCCCCCCCCCTCCCCCCCCCCCCCCCCCCCCCCGCCCACGGCTGTTCTGTCACGACGTTCAGCCCGGACGCACCACCATCGCCGAGCCCCCGCCCCTGCGCACCTTTTCCGCCGCCGCGACCCAGCGTCCGTCGGGCAGCCGCTGCACCCCGGTCGCCGCCCCGATCTCCGGGTTCAGCCGGAACGCGTGGCCGAGGGATTCGAGACCGGCGCGGACCGGACTGTCCCACAGTCCGGGCTCGATCTCCGTCGTCGGTGAGTTGCGCTGACTGGCACGCGGGGCCGCGATGGCCTCGACCAGGGGGAGCCCGCGGTCAAGATGGCCGGTCAGGGTCTGGAGCACGGTGGTGATGATGGTCGCGCCGCCCGGCGAGCCCAGCGCGAGGACCGGCCTGCCGTGCTCCAGCACGATGGTCGGCGAGATCGACGAGCGGGGCCGCTTGCCGGGACCCGGCAGATTGGGGTCGTGGACGGCAGGACTGGCGGGCGCGAAGGAGAAGTCGGTCAGCTCGTTGTTGAGCAGGAAGCCACGCCCCGGCACCGTGATGCCGCTGCCGCCCGTCGACTCGATCGTCAGCGTGTAGGCGACGACGTTGCCCCACTTGTCGGCAGCGGTCAGATGGGTGGTGTTCTCCCCCTCGTACGTCGTCGGGGCTGCCACGCCGGTGCTCTCGCAGGCGGCCGGGTCACGCGGGTCGCCGGGCGCCAGCGGACTGGTCAGCGCCTTGCCGTCGTCGATCAGGCACTCCCGGGCATCGGCGAACCGCTGGCTGAGCAGCCCCCGCACCGGCACGTCCTCGAACGCGGGGTCACCCACCCAGCGGCCGCGGTCGGCGAACGCGATCCGGCTCGACTCGATGAGGCGGTGCAGATACTGCTCCGGGCTCGCCTTGGCGAGATCCGTGGACTCCAGGATGTTGAGCGCCTCGCCGACGCTCGTACCACCGGAGGAGGACGGCGCCATGCCGTACACGTCGAGACCGCGGTAGCCGACCCTGGTCGGGTCCTGACGCAGGGTGCGGTAGCGCTTCAGATCCCTGACCGTCAGATCACCGGCCCGCACCACCCGGGCCGCCGCCGGGTCGACGGGCGGATTACGGACCGTGGACACGATGTCCTCGGCCAACTCCCCCCGGTACAGGGCGTCGACGCCTTCCCGGCCCAGCTCCCCGTACGTACGCGCGAGGTCGGGGTTCTTGAAGACGGAGCCGGTCACCGGGAGCCGTCCGCCCGGCAGGAACAGCTTCGCGGAGTCCGGGAAGTCCGCGAACCTGGCCTGGTTCCCCTCGGTCTGCGAGCGGAACGTGCCGTCCACGACGAAGCCGTCGCGGGCGAGCCGCTCGGCCGGTTTCAGCAGCTGTCGCAGCGACTTGCTGCCCCAGGCGTCCAGCACGGTGTCCCAGGTGGCCGGGGTGCCGGGCGTACCGACCCCGAGCCCGCTGGTCATGGCCTCGCCGAAGGCGATCGGCTTCCCGTTCTCCAGGAAGAGCGAGGAGTCCGCGCTGCGGGGTGCGGTCTCGCGGCCGTCGACGGTCTGTACGGTCCGCCTGGCGGCGTCGTAGTAGACGAAGTAGCCACCGCCGCCGATGCCCGCCGAATACGGTTCGGTGACACCGAGCGCCGCCGCGGTCGCCACGGCCGCGTCGACCGCGTTGCCGCCGTTGCGGAGCACTTCGATGCCGGCGGCCGAGGCATCGGCGTCCACGCTCGCCACCGCGCCCCCGTATCCCACCGCCACCGGTGACTTGGGCGGCGGGCCGGCCGGCGTCGTGGAACCGGCGGGAGCGGCTGCCCCGACCGAGGCCACAACGGCGAGAACTCCTAAGAACGAGACATTCCGCGCGACGGAACGACGCATGCGCACCTCCAGTGAAGGATCGTCCGCGCAGGGTAACTCCGCCCCGCCCCGATCGTCAGGACCGCCTCGAACAAGAACCCGGGCCTCAGTCGCACCGCACTCCGAAGGCGGGCGCGGCGGGTTTCCTCTCCGGGACCGGGGAGAGCGGCCCTCGTCGCGCATCTCCACGACGGGGGGCCGCTCGGCCTATCGAGCACAACCCGACCGGCGCGCAGCTGACCTTCTCCTCGCCCTGCACGGCCCGGATGGTGTCCGGTTCCGCCGTACGAGAAGTGATCACCGGCTGCTGCCGGGCGGGTACCGCTCGGCTACTGCCCGCCGGGCAGCAGCGTTCCGGGTTCCGCCGGAGCGACCTCGACGGCCTTGGTCTTGACGTTGCGCCGCTCCCGCTTGGCCACCCACGTGGCGAACCATGAGAGCAGCATGCAGAGTCCGATGTAAATCGGCGAGATCACCATCACCACAGGGATGAAAGGAAGATCGTAGTCGAGATTCGACGCGATCAGCTTCCCCGCGTGGAGAAACTCCTCGTAGGTGATCAGATAACCGAGCGAGGTGTCCTTCAGCGCCACCACCAACTGGCTGATGATGGTGGGCAGCATGGCCCGTACCGCCTGGGGCGCCAGCACATAGGTCGTGACCTGCGTCTTGCGCATACCGAGCGCGTAGGCGGCTTCCCGCTGGCCCCGGTCCACGGAGTGGATTCCGGTACGGAACACCTCGGCGAGCACGGAGCCGTTGTAGAGGGTCAGCCCCGCGACGAGGGCGGGCAGCGGCTGTACCTTCAGCGCCACGAAGATGAAGAAGATCATCACCAGGACGGGCATCGCGCGGAAGAACTCGACGAGCAGCGTGCAGACCCAGCGGACCGGCCGGTGGACGGAGAGCCGCCCGACCGCGAGCACGGCGCCGAGCGCGAGGGAGAGCACGGCGGCGTAGGCGAACGCCTTGAGGGTGTTGCCGAGCCCGCGCAGCAGGAGTTCCTGGATGCCCTCGTACTCGAAGGGCGTCCACTTCTCGCTGGTGAACTGGTCGGTGTCGAAGAGCAGATAGATGATCCAGCCGAGCAGGGCGAGGATCAGGACCGTGGACACGATGCCGTACAGACGGTGCCGCCTGCGGGTCTGCGGTCCCGGGATGTCGTAGAGCGCGGTGGCCGAGGGCGCGGAGTGGGTCATCGGGCGACTCCCCAGCGCTTCTCCAGCACATTGAAGAGCGCACTGATGGACAGGGTGATGAGCAGGTAACCGACGGCGATCCACACGAAGGACCAGATGATGCTGTAGCCCAGCTCGTTGAGGGTCTTGTAGGTGCCGAGCAGTTCGGTGACGCTGAACGCGCCGGCGATCGCCGAGTTCTTGGCGAGGGCGATCAGCGTCGAGCCGACCGGCGGGATCACCGAGCGGAACGCCTGGGGCAGGACGACCGCGTTGAGGGTCTGCCCGAAGTTCATTCCGAGGCTGCGGGCCGCCTCCCCCTGGCCCGTGGGCACGGTGTTGATGCCCGAGCGCAGGACTTCGCAGATGAACGCGGAGGTGTAGCACCCGAGCGCGAGGACGGCGAAGACCTCGAACGGCAGGACGAGCCCGAAGCGCGGCAGCCCCAGCAGCACCGCGAAGAACAGCAGCGTGAGCGGGGTGTTGCGCAGGACCGTCACCCAGACCGTGCCGAGCACCCGGAAGGAGCCGACGGGCGCCACCCGGCACGAGGCCATGAGGAAGCCGAGGACCAGGGCCAGGACCGAGGAGTAGACGGTGAGTTCGACGGTGCCGAGGAACCCCTTGCCGTAGAGGGAGAAGTTCTCCGTGAGTACATCCATGTGATGGCCGGTCCCCTCAGTTCGCCGGGTAGCGGTCGATGGGCGGCGGCGTCGGCGCGGGCACTCCGGAGAGCCCCAGCGTCGCTTCGAACGCCTTCTTCCAGTTGCCGTTCTTCTCGTTGGCCTCCAGGGCGTCGTCCAGCGCGAAGCGCAGCGCGTTGTCGCTGCGCGGGACGCCGATGCCGTACGGCTCCTCGGAGAACGGCTTCCCGACGACCTTCATCTCCTCCGGGGCCTTGGCGGCGAAGCCCAGCAGGATGGCGTCGTCGGTCGTGACGGCGTCGACCTGGAAGGTCAGCAGGTTGTCGACGCAGATCGAGTACGTGTCGTAGGCGACGAGGTCGGCCCTGGGGTAGTCATCGGCGATTCGCTGGTACGGCGTCGATCCGGCGGCGGAACAGACGGTCTTGCCGTCCAGATCCTGCGGCCCGTGGATGTCGTCCTCGTCGGTGCGTACCAGCAGTCCCTGACCGGCCATGAAGTACGGTCCGGCGAAGCCGACGATCTTCTTGCGCATGTCGTTGATGGTGTAGGTGCCGACGTAGTAGTCGATCTGCCCGTTCTGGAGGGCGGTCTCGCGGTTGGCGGACGCGATGGTCTTGAAGCGGACCGTGTCCGGCTCAAAGCCCAGGGAGGCCGCCATCATGCGGGCGATCTCGATGTCGAAGCCGGAGTAGACACCGCTGGCCGGGTCCTTCTCTCCCAGGTAGGGCTGGTCCTCCTTGGCTCCGACGATCAGGTATCCGCGGCTCCTGGCCTTGCGCCAGGTCCTCGAATCGGGCAGCTCGAAGCCGGTGTCCACCTCGTAGTGGGGCAGCGCCCCGGGCTTGGGCCCCTTGACCGGCGGGCTGCCGTCCTTGCCGCAGCCCGCGGCGAGGACGGCGAGCAGCAGGCAGGCCAGCGCGGCCAGGACTTTTCTCGTACGCACCAGGAATCCCCCGTCAGTGCTTGAGGATCTTGGACAGGAAGTCCTTGGCGCGGTCACTCGACGGGGCGGTGAAGAACTCCTCCGGATGACGGTCCTCGACGACGGCTCCGTCGGCCATGAAGACGACACGGTTGGCCGCCGACCGCGCGAAGCCCATCTCGTGGGTGACGACGACCATGGTCATGCCCTCCCGGGCGAGCTGCTGCATGACCTCAAGCACCTCGTTGATCATCTCCGGGTCGAGCGCCGATGTGGGCTCGTCGAAGAGGAGGGCCTTGGGGTCCATGGCCAGGGCGCGGGCGATGGCCACGCGCTGCTGCTGGCCGCCGGAGAGCTGGGCCGGGTACTTGTCGGCGTGCGCGACGAGCCCGACCCGGTCCAGGAGCTCCCGTGAACGCTTGTCGGCCTCCTCCCTCTTGCGCTTGCGGACCTTGATCTGAGCGAGGGAGACGTTCGCCAGCACGGTCTTGTGCGCGAACAGGTTGAACGACTGGAAGACCATGCCCACTTCGGCCCTGAGCTGCGCCAGTCCCTTCCCCTCCTCGGGGAGGGGTTTGCCGTCGAGGGCGATGTGGCCGGACTCGATCGTCTCAAGTCTGTTGATCGTCCGGCAGAGCGTCGATTTACCGGAGCCGGAGGGGCCGATCACCACCACCACCTCCCCGCGGCCGACGGTGAGATTGATGTCCTGCAGTACGTGCAACGCCCCGAAGTGCTTGTTGACGCCCCGCAGCTCGATCAACGGATCGACGGCCATACACTGCCCTACCCATATGTCGCTTGTGTTGAAGTCAGCGCAAACTATCCGTCCGGGTACGGGACTTAGCGGCCGACACGCATTGGGGGGCGATAAGGCTGTTTATCTCGATTTGGTGACGGCGTCAGCTCTCGGCGGACTCCGCGTACACCTGGGAGAGCTCGGGGCTGCCCGACATCGCCCAGTCGAGTCCGGCCTCGACCACATCGATCTCCCGCCCGGAGTCCAGGCACACCACGGGCTGACCGCTGGGGCGGATGTGCCAGGCGGCGCCGGGCACGTTCCGCACGAGGACGGTGCCGAGATAGAGGCCCGCGTCATTGCCGAGCCAGGGCAGCTCCTCGGGATCGTCGCGCCAGCGGGGCGGGAGCTGGTCGAGTGCGCTCAACGAGGCGGGACTGTCGTCCAGTTCGAGTCCGTTCTGCTCAGCTCGGACACGCAGCAGTTCGCATTCGGCGAGCAGCTCGGCCACACCGTCCGGGTTGGCTTCGACGGCGGCCGCGAGAGCGCCCCCCTGCGTACCACCCTGACGCTTACGCCAGTTGTCCAAGAAGGGGATGTTCATACCACTAGGGTCCCATCCCCGCCGTGTTCCGCACCACAGGGCGCGCTGCCTATTCCGACCTGAGACCTGACAAATCAGAACAGACCGGGAGGGAACGGGTGAGGCGCTGGCCCGCAACGGAGCGGAGTAGCCCCGCGATTAGAGTCTGCCCATGATCACGCAGTCGTATCTTTCCGAACTCTTCTCCCTGGACGGCCGTGTCGCCGTGGTGACCGGCGGCAGTTCCGGCATCGGCAGGTCCATCGTCGGCGCGCTCGCCCACGCCGGTGCGCGTGTGGTGATCGTGGCCCGCAGGGAGGCCGAACTGGCCACCGCGGTCGACGAGCTGACCGCCGACGGCTGCCGCGCGGCCTGGGTGAGTGGCGACCTGAGCACCTCCGAGGGCGTCCGCGCGGCCGCCGACGAGGCGGCCTCGGCGTTCGGAGAGCCCGACATTCTCGTCAACTGCGCCGGGATCAATCTGCGGCCCCCGATGGGCGAACTCGGCGAGGACGTCTGGGACACCACGATGGCGGTGAACCTGAAGGCGCCATACCTGCTGGGCGAGCGGTTCGGGCCGGGCATGGCGGAGCGGGGCTTCGGCCGGATCATCCACATCACCTCCCAGCAGGCGCACCGGGCCTTCGTCAACAGCGGCGCGTACGGGGTCTCCAAGGGGGCGCTGGAGTCGCTGGCCCGCTCGCAGGCGGAGGCCTGGTCGCCGCGCGGGGTCACCTGCAACACCCTGGTGCCCGGCTTCGTGATGACGCCGCTCAACACACGGCTGTCGTCCGACCCGGAGAAGGTGGCGGCGCTGGCCGCGCGCACGATGGTCAAGCGCAACGGGCTGGCGGAGGACTTCGCGGGCGCGGCCGTGTTCCTGGCGAGCGGCGCCTCCGCCTACGTCACCGGCCAGTCACTGTTCGTCGACGGCGGGTTCTCCGTCCACTGAGTGCCCGCGGGTCCCGGGAGCTTCGGCTTCGGCTTCGGCTTCGGCAGCCACCGCTTCCGCGATGGCGGCGGAGGCCGCTTCCTTGTCGATGCCGAGGCCGGTGAGCACGCCCGATCCGTCCTCGGACTCCAGCAGGGCGAGCAGGATGTGCTCCGTCCCGACGTAGTTGTGCCCCAGCCGCAGCGCCTCGCGGAAGGTGAGTTCCAGGACCTTGCGCGCACCGGCGTCGTACGGGATGAGTTCGGGCACCTCGTCGGCGCCGGCCGGCAGGGCCGCGGTCGCGGCGTCACGGGCCGACGTCAGCGATACGCCCTGGCTCACGATCGTCCGGGCGGCGAGCGCGTCGGGCTGCCCGAGGAGTCCCAGCACCAGGTGCTCGGCCCGGACTTCCTCGTTGCGCGCGGCCCTGGCCTCGTTGTGGGCACCCGCGGCGACGTTCCTGGCGGACTCCGTGAACCTGCTGAAACCCTGACTCGGGTCCAGGTCCGGCGCCTCCCCCTGGCTCTTGGGTACGAACCTCTTCTGGGCGGCCTGCCGGGTGACCCCCATGCTGCGGCCGATATCGGTCCAGGAGGCACCGGACCGCCGCGCCTGGTCCACGAAGTGGCCGATGAGGTGGTCGGCCACCTCGCCGAGATGGTCCGCGGCGATCACGGCCCCGGAGAGCTGTTCCAGCGCGTCGGGGTGGGTCTTCTTGACGGCCTCGATCAGGTCGTCGAGACGGATGGGGTGCACGGAACGGACGGGATTCGTCATATGTCAACCGTAGGTTGACGCCTGCGTGGCGTCAACCCTGCGTTGACAGTGCCCTTATGGTGGTGCCGAAGGGCCAACAGGCCCGCAGGACACGGGAATGAGGGCTCGCGATGGCCGACGGCACGGCGCATGAGGGCAGCCGGGGCGACGAGGACGGCGGCATGGTCGTCTACTGGCGGCCCGGCTGCCCGTACTGCATGAAGCTGCGGCTCCGGCTGCGCTTCTCCGGACTGACGTACACCGAGGTGAACATCTGGCGGAACCCGGATGCCGCCGCCTTCGTACGGTCGGTCGCGGACGGGAATGAGACCGTACCGACCGTGACGGTCGCCGGCCGGTCCATGGTGAACCCGTCCAAGCGGCAGGTCACCGATGCCGTGCGGGCCCACGCGCCGCACCTGCTGCCGGCGCCGAGGTCCTAGGACGCCTCCGCTCAGAGGTCGAGGTCGACGACCACCGGTGCGTGGTCGGACGCGCCCTTGCCCTTGCGCTCCTCACGGTCCACGTAGCTGTCCTTGACCGCGACCGTGAAGGGGGCGTTTCCGTAGACCAGGTCGATCCGCATGCCCTTGTTCTTCGGGAAGCGGAGCTCCCGGTAGTCCCAGAACGTGTACGGACGGTCGTACTTGAGGGGGCGCGGCATCACGTCCGACAGCCCTTCCTGGCGCAGACTCGCGAGCGCGGCGCGCTCGGCCGGCGTGACATGCGTGGCCCCTTCGAAGAGCGCCGGGTCCCAGACGTCCTCGTCCGTCGGGGCGACGTTGAAGTCGCCGAGGACGGCGAACGGCTGGGAGCCTGCGGCGTCCGCCGCGACGGCCTTCTGCAGGGCCTCGAACCAGGCCAGCTTGTACGCGTAGTGGTCGTGCGCCACCTCGCGGCCGTTCGGCACGTAGACCGACCAGAGACGGACCGGGCCACAGGTCGCCGAGATCGCGCGCGGCTCCTGCACGCCCTCGTAGCCGGGGCCGTCGGGCAGGCCGGTGACGACGTCGGCGAGGCCCACGCGGGAGATCAGCGCGACCCCGTTCCACCGGCCCGTGGCGTTGACCGCGGACTCGTAGCCCAGCTCGCGCAGTGCCTCGGCCGGGAACTGTTCGGCGGCGCACTTGGTCTCCTGGAGGCACAGCACGTCCGTGCCGGTGCTCTCCAGCCAGGCCAGCAGCCTCGGGAGGCGGGCGGTGATCGAATTGACGTTCCAGGTGGCGATGCGCATACCAGTAAACCTAGCCCCTCCCACTGACAGCCGTCGTGCTCCCGGCCGCCCCGCGCTCCCGGTCAGAGTTGGGTGGCGCCGCCGGGGGCCAGCCGGCCGTGGTCGGTGCCGCCCAGCTTGCCGATCTGGCTGTCGTAGATCGGGCGGGCGAGATCGGTGAGCAGGGCGTCGTGGATGTCGATGGCGCGCCGCGGCCGGACCTCGCGCACATAGTCGATGACCTCGGAGATCTTGTTCCACGGAGCCATCACCGGCAGCATCAGCGTGTCGACCGGGCGGTCGGGCACGGTCAGCGCGTCTCCGGGGTGGAAGACCGAACCGTCGATCAGGAAGCCGATGTTGGTGATCCTCGGGATGTCCGGGTGGATCACCGCGTGCAGCTCGCCGTGCACCTCCACGTCGAAGCCGGCGGCGGCGAACGTGTCTCCGTGGCCCACGGTGTGGACCCGGCCGGGAAAGGCGGCGGAGAGCTGGTCGGCCACGCTGCGCAGGGTCCAGATCTCGACGGACGGATCGGCCTCCAGGGCGGCGCGCAGCCGCGCCTCGTCGAAGTGGTCGGGGTGCTCGTGCGTCACCAGGATCGCGTCGGCGCCGACCGCCGCGTCACCCTCGGAGAAGCCACCGGGGTCGATGACGAGCGCCCGCCCTTCCCTTTCGAGCCGGATGCAGGAGTGCGTCTTCTTCGTGAGCGTGAGAGGCGATGCGTCCATGCGCCCATCTTGCTACGCGGGCGGCCTGGTTTCCTCCTGGATCACGGACCTGGCGATGGCGAACGCGGCGCCGGCCGCCGGGATGCCGCAGTACACGGCGGACTGGAGCAGCACTTCCTTGATCTCGTCGGGGGTGAGCCCGTTGCGCAGCGCGGCCCGGGTGTGGGCGGCGAGTCCCTCCAGGTGACCGGAGGCGACCAGCGCGGTGAGCGTGACGCAGCTGCGGGTGCGGCGGTCGAGACCGTCGCGGTTCCAGACCTCGCCCCAGGCGTAACGGGTGACCAGTTCCTCGAAGTCGTCGGTGAACGCGTCGGACGCGGCGAGCGCACCGTCCACATGGGCATCGCCCAGCACTTCGCGGCGGACCTTCATGCCGCTGTCGTAGCGGTCGTCCCCGGCCCCTCCCGCGGTCTCCGGGCCGGCAGGGGCCGCGGCGATCTCCGCGACGGGCGCGAAGGGGGCGGAGACCGGCGGGACGGCGGGCGGTGCGGGGAACGGGACGGGGGTGGGGCCCGGGGTGTCCTGCCAGGCAGTGGAGAAGTGCGTGAGGAGCAGGTCGGTGACGGCCCCGGGCTGCTCGACGGGGGCCAGGTGGGAGGCACCGGGAACGAGCGCGAGCCGGGCATCGGGTATCCCCGCGACGAGCGTGCGGGCCTCGGCGGGCCCGGTGACCTGGTCTTCGGCGCCGACCAGGACGAGGGTGGGGACGCTGATGCGGCCGAGTTCCGTACGCATGTCGAACGTGGCCAGCGCCTCGCACGCGGCGATGTAGCAGCCGGGGTCGGTCGTGCGGACCATCTGGACCGCCCACTCGACGATGGCCGGCTGGGCGGCGGCGAAGCCGGGGGTGAACCAGGCCTCGGGGGCGGTACGGGCCATCGGCTCCAGGCCGTTGGTGCGGACGATCACGCCGCGCTGGCGGAACTCGTCGGCGCTGCCGAACCGGGGCGAGGCCGCCACCAGGGCCAGCGAGGCGACCCGGTGGGGATGGCGCAGCGCCAGATCGGCGCCGATCGCGCCGCCGATGGAGCAGCCCGCGTATCCGAAGCGCTGGACGCCGAGGCTGTCCAGGGTGGCGAGCAGGCGGTCGGAGAGTTCTGCGACGCCGGTGGCGGGGTGGGCGGGGGCGCCGCCGTGCCCCGGGAGGTCGTACCGGAAGACCCTCCAGTGCTGGGAGAGCTCGGGTATCTGCCGGTCCCACATGTGCCATGAAGTACCCAGTGATGGGCCTATGACCAGGACTGGGGCGTCTTCTGGCCCGTCAAAGCAGTATTTCAGGGTGTTCGGTGGTGTCTGGCTCACCCGCTAGACCCTCTCATCTCTCACCGTCTCGCACAGCGCCGGGGCGCACCTACCCGGCTCCCGCCCCTCATCGGGGTGTCAGGTCCGGAAGGCGGGAGGGGAGCGGTCCTGACGCACATCGAGGCCACCTCAGGCTCGGAACGCCTTCCGGAGGAGCTCGCCGAACTCGGCGGGGTGCGTGGTCAGGCCGGTGTGGCCGCCGGGGAAGTGCAGGAGCGGGGTGCCGAGGCGCTCGGCCAGGAAGGCGGCCGGACGGTAGGGCAGCTCACCGCGTGAGTCCTGGCCGCAGGCGAGCACGAGCCGGTCCGACAGCGCCTCCAGGCGGTGGATGTCCGGGACGTAGGACATGAAGCCGGGCACGATGCGCCCGACGAAGTACGGCAGGTTCGCCATCGTCCGCTCGGCCCGCGCCGCCGCCTCCGGCGGGAGTTCGGTCGGCGCCTTCGGCTCGGTGGCGTCGCCGTCCTTCTTCAGCCCCGCGGCGAAGACGCCCATCGCCGGCATGAGCCCCTGCGCGTGGAACGTCTCCCGCACGCGCGCGACGAACGCGCGGTGTTCGGAGGCGTCCGGCAGGACCTCCACCACCGGCGGCTCGTGCGCCACGACGCGTTCGACGCGTTCCGGGTGGGCGGTGAGCAGGTGCAGGGCGGCGATCGCGCCCGAGCTGGCGCCGAACACACGGGCGGGCTCACCGGGCGACAGCAGTTCCAGCATGCGGAACGCGTCGTCGGCGTGCTCGGCCACTCGCTGCTCGGCCCGGGTGTCGTCCAGCGTGCTCCGGGACATGCCGCGCGGGTCGTAGGTCGCGACCGTGTACTCGGCGGCCAGGGCGTCGGCGATGCCGTCGAAGGAGGCCGCGCCGCCCGCGCCGCCGGGGATCAGCAGCAGGAGCGGGCCCCGGCCGCGCACTTCGTGGTGCAGGGTCGCGCCGTTCACGCGCAGGCTGCCGGTGGTCCGGTCGCTCATGCGGACTCTCCTTCTCGGTACGGGGGCCAGTGCTCCAGGAGCGTGTGCAGGGCGTCGAGTGCGCGGCCCCAGGACCGCTGCGGCGACCGCTCGTGCGCGAACCCGCCCGCGGCCTCCAGGGCGACGAACCCGTGGAACGTGGCGCGCAGCAACCGGACCGCGTCCGTCAGGTCCGGCTCGGCCAGTCCGTAGCCGCGCAGCATGCCGTAGGTGAGCTCGACCGCACGCCGCGGTCCGGGCGCGTCGGCGACCAGTTCGGGGGCGATCTCGATCGGGGTCTGCGTCGCCGTGTAGCGGCCCGGATACCGGTGGGCGTACTCCCGCCAGGCGTTGGCGAACGCGACCAGCGCGTCCTTGCCCGCCCGTCCCGCGGTCGCCTCCGCGATACGGATGGTCTTCTCGTCCGCCGCCAGCAGCGCGATCCGTCCGCGCAGGTCCTCCAGACCTCGGACGTGCGCGTAGAGGCTCGCGTCCTTCACGCCGAGCCGCCGCGCCACCTGCGACATGGTCACCCGGTCGAGCCCGACCTCGTCCGCCAGTTCGGCGCCCGCGACCGTCACCCGCTCCGCCGTCAGCCCTGCACGCACCATGCGCCCACCTCGTTCCTAGGGGTCCTAGTTCTATCCTAGGACCCCTAGGAACGGCAACCAGGAGAAGTCACTCACGCCGCACCGGCACCGCACTCCCGCCCGGCACGGGCCCCCGGTCACGACGACTGGACGTCCCCCCTGGTGGAAGAGGCGATCGGGTCGCCGTGGGCGAAGTCGCCCGGCGGGATGCCGGGGTGGTGACCCTCCCGCACGGGCGGCGCCGCCGCCGCGGTGCCGAGTGCGAGGCGGGAGACGATCCGGTAGCGGTCCCCCCGGTAGAGCGAGTGGACGTACTCGACGGGCCGGCCGGTGGTGTCCGAGGTCAGCCGCTCGAAGAGCAGTGCCGGGGAGAGTTCGGGCACATCGAGCAACCGCGCCTCGGCCCGCGTGACGACGGTGGGTTCGATGGCCTGGACGGCCTCGTGGACATGGACCCCGTGCGTGTTCCGCAGATGCTCGTAGAGGTCGCCGCTCTCCAGCTCCGGGGCCGAGAGGCCGGGTACGAGTGCGGCCCGGATGTGCAGGTGCTCGATCGCCATCGGTGCGCCGTCGACCAGCCGCAGCCGTGCGACGTACACGATCTCCTCGGCCGGTGACATACGGAGCTTGCGGCCCACCCGGGCGCCGGCCTGGAGGGTGGTGAACTCCAGCAGCCTGCTCGACCACGCGCCGGCGGCCTGCGGAACCGTCAGGGCGAGGTCCCCCGAGACCAGCTCCTGGGTGATCTTCGCCGGGGCGACGAACATGCCGCGCCCGTGCTCGCGGACCAGGAGCCCCGCGGCCACCAGCTCGTCGATCGCCGCGCGCACGGTGGGCCTCGACACGTCGAGCAGCGCGCACAGGGCGCGCTCCGACGGGATGGCGTCTCCGGGGTCGCGCGACTCCATCAGCTCCAGGACGGCGTCGCGGGCCCGTTCCCTTTTGAGCACTGCCCCTGCCGCGTCGGCTGCCATGCGCTTCCCCCTCCTGACCGCTGACTTCCTTACCAGCTGACTGACCAGCGCCCGCGCTTGAGCCACTGGTCAGGTGAAGTGTAGCCCTCGTGAGCAGATGGCGATCGATGGATTCCACCACGAGATCACCAACTTCCCTTTGTGCACAGGCCCTTGACGACCCCATTGGTCTATGCCACCTTCATCCACCATCAGGAGGTGAGCTGACCAGTGGGCTTCACTGGTCAGGTGGTCAGGTCCTGCTCATTCCGAGGTGAACCGTGAAGTTCCGCTTGCTTGCCGGTGGGTCCGCGCTTGTGATGGCCGCCGCGCTCAGTGCCTGCAGTTCCTCCGGCGGCTCCGACGAGGCCGGTGGCGTGACAACGGTCGATGTCTGGCTGATGCGCGACAGCGTCTCGGCCGCCTTCCAGAAGGAGTTCGTCGAGGGCTTCGAGGCCCAGCACCCGAAGATCAAGGTGAAGATCCAGATCCAGGAGTGGGACGGGATCGGCCAGAAGATCAGCGCCGCTCTGGCCAGCAACGACGCACCGGATGTGATCGAGACCGGCAACACCCAGGTGGCCCAGTTCGCGGAGAGCGGCGGGCTGCTGGACCTGAGCGACAAGAAGGACGAGCTGAAGGGCGAGGACTGGCTGAAGGGCCTGGCCGAGCCCGGCGCGTACGAGGGGAAGCAGTACGGCATTCCGTACTACGCGGCGAACCGGGTCGTCATCTACCGCACCGACCTCTTCGACGCGGCCGGGGTCGACGCCGCCGCGATCAGGACGCGCGCGCAGTGGATCGACGCCACCACCAGGCTCAACAAGGGCAACGTCCAGGGCATCTACCTTCCCGGGCAGATGTGGTACGCGCTGGGCGGCTTCATCTGGGACGAGGGCGGCGACTTCGCCACTGAGTCCGGCGACGGGTGGAAGGGCGCGCTGGACACTCCGGAGGCGCTGCGCGGCATGGAGTTCTACGCACAGCTCCAGGCGCTGGGCAAGGGGCCCAAGGACTCCGACGAGGCCGATCCGCCCCAGGCCGACGTGATGGCGAAGGGGGAGGTGGCCCAGGTCATCTCCACACCGGGCGGGGCGAACGTGGTCGTGGAGAAGAACCCCGGTCTCCAGGGCAAGCTCGGCTTCTTCCCCATCCCGGGCAAGACCGCCGACACCCCGGGCGCGGTCTTCACCGGCGGATCCGATCTGGTGATACCGACCGCGGCCGGCCACCCCGACGAGGCGCTGACGTTCATCAAGGAACTGACCGGCGACGTCTGGCAGAAGAAGCTCGCCGTGGCCATGAGCTACGTACCCAACCGGACCACCCTGGCCCCGGCCGTGGCCGCCGACCCTGGAGCCTCCGCGATGGCGGTCGGCGCGGCGAACGGACACGCCACGCCCAACTCCCCGGGCTGGGCCGCGGTGGAGGCGGAGAACCCGGTCAAGGACTACATGACCGCGGTGCTCACCGGCAAAGACGCGTCGAAGGAAGCGGCCAAGGCATCACAGGACATCACCCGGGCCATGAACGCCGGTTCCTGACCGAGCCTCCATCCCCCCACCGAGAGGAGGCGTGCCGTGCCGGTCACCCGTGAGCGGACCGCTCCACGCACCCCCCAGCTCCCACCGGCGCGCCGCCCCGCCGGACCGGCACCACGGCGAAGGTCACGAGCGGCACACAGCCTCTGGCCGTACGCCCTGATCGCACCCGCGATCGGCGGCATGCTCTATCTGCTCGTGTACCCGCTGGGGCGGGCGGTGCTGATCTCGCTCCAGGACTTCCGTCTCCGCCAGCTCATCAGCGGTGACGCGGAGTTCGTCGGGCTGCGCAACTACCGGACACTGCTGTCCGACCCGCGGTTCTGGGAGGTGGTGGGACGCACCTTCGTCTTCATGGCCGTCAACGTGGCACTGATCATGGTGATCTCCACCCTGGTCGCGCTGATGACCGAGCGGCTGGCCCGCGCCGGGCGCACGGTGGTCCTCTGCGCGCTGGTGCTCGCCTGGGCCATGCCCGTGGTCGCGGCCACCACGGTCTTCCAGTGGCTGTTCCACTCCGAATTCGGCATCGTCAACTGGTCGCTGACCTCGCTCGGCCTCGACTCGTTCGACCGCTACCCGTGGTTCGCGAACGGCACCGCGGCCTTCGCGATCCTCGTCGTACTGATCGTCTGGCAGTCCGTACCGTTCGCGGCGATCACCCTGTACTCGGCGCTCACGACGGTGCCCACCGAGCTGTACGAGTCGGCCAGGCTGGACGGCGCTTCCGGCTCCCGCGTCTTCCGCTCGGTCACCTTCCCGATGCTCCGGCCGGTCTTCATGCTGGTCTTCTCGCTCGAAGTGATCTGGACGTTCAAGGCGTTCGTCCAGATCTGGGTGATGACCAGCGGCGGGCCTGGCGACGCCACCACGATCCTGCCGGTGTACGCGGTCCAGACGGCCCTCTCCAGCCAGCGCTACGACCTGGGCTCCGCCGCCTCGATGGTCACCGTGGTCCTGATGTCCGGGGTGCTCGTCCTCTACTTCCGTCAGATGTTCCGTCAGGAGGACGAACCGCGATGACCCTGCTACGCCCCCGGCTCCGCCGGATTCCGCTGAACGCGGCCGCCGTGGTGACCGTCGTGGTGTGCCTGTTCCCCGTGTACTGGATGATCAGCACCGCCTTCAAGCCGTCCCGGGACATCCAGTCGGCCGACCCGCACCTCATTCCGCACACCTGGACGCTCGAACACTTCCGCCGGGCCGTACAGGCCGACGGCTTCGAACTGTTCTGGCGCAACAGCGTCCTGGTCACACTCGGCGCCGTACTGCTTTCGCTGGTCGTGGCGCTCGGGGCTTCGTTCGCCGTCGCCAGGATGCGCTGGAGGGGCCGGCGGCAGTTCATGCTCCTGGTCTTCATCGCGCAGATGGCGCCCTGGGAGTCCCTGATCATCCCGGTCTACATCATCTCGCGCGACACGCACATGCTCGACCGGCTGCCGGCACTCACGCTGGTCTACTTCATGATCACGCTGCCGTTCACGATCGTGGTGCTCCGGGGCTTCATCGCGACCATTCCCCCCGAGCTGGAGGAGGCGGCGCAGGTCGACGGCTGCACCAGGATCGGCGCCTTCCGGCGGGTCGCGATGCCACTGCTCGCTCCCGGGCTGATGGCGACCTCGCTCTTCGGCTTCATCACCGCGTGGAACGAGTTCGCGTACGCCAACTTCCTGATCATCAAGGAACAGGACAACCGCACCCTGCCGGTCTGGCTGTCGTCCTTCCAGAACACCTTCGGCACCGACTGGGGCGCCACCATGGCCGCCTCCACGCTCTTCGCCCTTCCCGCGCTGGTGATCTTCCTGCTGCTCCAGCGGCATGTCACCTCCGGCTTCGCCGCCGGCGCCGTCAAGGGCTGAGCACTCCTCGGACCCGGTGAACAGCCCGAGACACGAACCCCGGAGGCCACCCCCGTGCCCGCACCACGCCCCGAGCTCTCCCTCCTCCCCCGGCCGCGCAAGGTGTCGCCCCGCCCCGGCCGCTTCACCCTCGACCGGGACACCTCCATACGGGCGATGCCCGGGACACGGGCGGCGGCCGACCTGTTGCGGACCCTGCTGAGCCCCGCCACCGGACTGCCTCTCGCGCCGTCCGCCGACGGCCGGATCGTGCTGGTGCTCGATCCCCGGCTCGGCGGTCTCGGTGAGGAGGGGTACGGGCTGACGATCGGGCCGCAGGGCCTGCTGCTGCGCGCCGCACGGCTCACCGGGCTGCTCCACGGGGTGCAGACGGTCCGTCAGCTGCTGCCTGCCGAGGCGCTGTCGGATTCGCCCCGTCCCGGCACGCCCTGGGTGCTGCCCTGTATCGAGATCAGCGATGTGCCGCGCTATCCGTGGCGCGGAGCGATGCTCGATGTCGCCCGGCACTTCCAGCCCCTCTCCTACCTGCGCAGATACGTCGATCTGCTGGCCCTGCACAAACTGAACACCCTGCACCTGCACCTCACCGACGACCAGGGCTGGCGCATGCCGGTCGACGCCTACCCACGGCTGACCGAGACGGGTGGCCGCCGCGCCGAGTCCATGAGCGGGCCCCCGGCGCCCGGCGGCGCCGCCCGCTTCGACGGCGCACCGCACTCGGGGGCGTACACCCGGCAGGAGCTGCGGGAACTGGTCGACCACGCGGCGGCGCGCGGCGTGACGGTAGTCCCCGAGATCGAGATGCCCGGCCATGTGAGGGCCGCTCTCGCCGCCTACCCCGAACTGGGCAACGACCCTTCGCGGACACTGGACGTCTGGACCCGGTGGGGGGTCTGCGACACCGTTCTCGGGGTCCACGAGCAGGTGTTCGACTTCTGCCGGACCGTGCTGACCGAGGTCATGGACGTCTTCCCCTCGCGCTACATCCACATCGGCGGGGAGGAGTGCCCGACCACCGAGTGGGAGAACAGCCCGGCGGCCCGCGCCCGGGCGGCCGCCGAGGGGCTGCCCGATGCCCGGGCGCTGCACGGCTGGTTCCTGGGACGCATCGGCGCGTTCCTGGTGGAGCACGGGCGTACGCCGGTCGGCTGGGCCGAAACAGGCGCCGAACTGCCCCTCGACTTCGCGGTGATGACCTGGCGCGACCCGGCGCACGCGCTGGCCGCCGCCCGCCGCGGCCACCGAGTGGTCCCGGCACACCACCGGGCCACCTACCTCGACTACGCCCAGTCCGACGACCCGGGTGAGCCGCCCGCGCAGCCCGGACCGCCCGTCGACCTGCGAGCCGTGTACCACCACACCCCTGCGCCCAAGGGGTGGGAGGAGTCCGCGGCCCGACACGTCCTGGGCACCCAGGCCCAGTTGTGGACGGAGTACGTCACATCCGCCGAGCGGATCGAATACCTCACCTACCCACGGCTGTGCGCCCTGGCCGACCGCGCGTGGTCCGGCCACCGCAGCGACTGGGCCGGCTTCACCGAGCGGCTGCGCGGGCACTCCGCACGCCTGGACGCCCTCCGCGTCCCCTACGGCCCCCTGAGTCCACCACCCGCTCCGACCACCTCCCGAGGAACAGCGCGGACCCTTCAGGCACCACTACCCCACCACAGTTCCGGAGAGGAACACCCATGAACAGGATCGCCACAACCCGGCTGCGCGCCGCATCCGCGGCCGCCGCCGCACTGGCCCTGGGCTGCGCGGGACTCGCCGCTCTGCCCGCCACCGCCAACGCGGCCGCCGCCGGCGGGCTGGTCGTGCAGTACCGCACCAGCGCGTCCGGGGCGACGGCAGACCAGAGCGAGCCGTGGCTGAAGGTCCGGAACACCGGCAGCACGAGCGTCGCGCTCAGCGACGTCAAGGTGCGCTACTACTTCAAGGCCGATTCGCCCACCGCGGCCTACCGGTTCGCCTGCTCCTGGGCCGTGAAGGGCTGCGCGAACATCACCGGGACCTTCGGGACGCTCGCCACCCCGACGGCCACCGCCGACCGCTATCTGGAGATCGCGTTCACCGCGGGCGCGGGGTCACTCGCACCGGGCGCCGACACCGGCGACATGCAGCTGCGCTTTCATCAGACGAACTGGCAGACCCTGCGGCAGAGCGACGACTACTCCTTCGGCGCCGAGCGGTCCGCCTACGGCGACTGGACCCGGACCACGGCGCACCTCGACGGGGCCACGGCCTGGGGCGAGGCGCCGGGCGGCAACGGACCGACCGACCCCACCGATCCGCCCACCGGCCCTCCGGCCGACGGGCCCGCACTGTTCGACGACTTCAACTACAGCGGACACACCGACCCGAAGATCGCCACGAACGGCTGGAGCGTCCGCTCGAACTCCGGCGGCCCCGGAGTTCCGGGCGCCACCTGGGCGCCGGAGAACGTCACCTTCGCCGTGCAGAACGGCAACTCGGTGATGAACCTGGAGACGTCCACGGCCGGTACGGGAGCGTCGACGAAGCACACCGAGATCCTGACCAAGTCCACGAAGTTCCGCAACGGCACCTACGCGGCCCGCGTGAGGTTCAGTGACGCCCCCACGTACGGCCCGGACGGCGACCGCCTCGTCCAGACCTTCTTCACCATCAACGACCTCAAGGCGCCGATGGCCGACGACTACGCCGAGTACGACTTCGAGTACCTGCCGAACGGCGGGTGGGGCGAACCGGCCAACATCCTCTACACGACCTCGTGGGAGACCTACCGCCCCGACCCCTGGGAGGCCGTCAACCAGCACAGCGAGTCCCGGCAGAGCTTCGCCGGCTGGCACGACCTGGTGCTGACCATCGACGACAACGCCATCACGTACTACGTCGACGGACAGCACTTCGGTACGCACGGGGCGTCCTACCTCCCGGAGCGGCCGATGTCGATCAACTTCAACCAGTGGCTGATCGACCTGGCCGGGCAGACGAGCACGACGCCACGCTCGTACGGCCAGCAGGTCGACTACGTCCTGCACGTGAAGGACCGGGTACTCACACCGGCCCAGGTGAACGCCGAGGTGAGCGCCTACCGCGCCGCGGGCACGACCTTCCAGGACACGGTGCCCGCCGGTTAGGGGGTCGCCGCGGAGACGACGTACACGACGGGGCTGGCCGGATCGGTCATGTTGACGGTGATGTTCTGCGTGGGGCGCGGGTCCTTGTTCGTGTGGGTCACACCGGCCCAGTACACGCCCGGTCCGAAGTACCAGCCGGTGATCTTTATGTCCCGCGGGCCGATGGTGACGGCACCGGGCTTCAGGGCCGCCCGCCCCGTACCGGTGTTGCTCAGGAAGCGGTCGAGACCGGCGGACGTCGTACGGAACTTCACGTACATCCGGCTGGCTTTCCAGTTGTTGGTCTCGTAGTACTGGACCCCCGACGCGTTGCCGGGGATCGGGATCTCGAAGATCCGCCGCTGCATCCCGGACGGCCAGTCCTCCCGCAGGCCCTGCGCGGCGGCCTCGGCCTCCTTGTCCTTGCCCGAGCGGCGGCTCTGTCCGGCGGAGATCACCAGATAGCCCGCCGGGATGCCGATGAGCAGCACGATCGTGATCGCCGTGATCAGCCGGCGGCGGATCATCCGCCGCCGGTCCTGCGGGGGCGGGCCTTCGCCGTCGCCGGTCGGCGAGGCCGGGCCCTGCGCGGCGGTGTGCTCGGCTGCGGTCATGGTCGGTGGTCCCCAGGTGCTGCGGATACGGAGTGCGGAAGGCTGGTGGCGGAGCCGCGCGGATCAGTCGACGGTACGGGCGCTCCGCGTGCTGCGGATGGTGCTCGCGGCCTGGTCGTAGATCTGCGCGTACCGCTCGTACCGTTCGACGCGGCGGCGGTTGGCGCGGCGGAATCTGCGGGCGACCAGCCGGGCCAGGTCTGCGGCGCCGACCATACCCGCCTCGGGGCCGAGCTGTGCTTTCGCGATGCGCGCCTCGGGGCGGTAGCCGCGGCCGGTGAGGTGCCGCTTGAAGGCGTCCCGGGCCGGGCCGATCAGCAGGTCGTCCGCGGCGCTGACGCCGCCTCCGATGACGAAGCAGGACGGGTCGAGTGCGGCGGCGAGATTGGCGATGCCGACGCCGAGCCACTGGCCGATGTCCTGGAGGAGTTCGATGCACATCGCATCGCCCTCGCGGGCCAGTTCGGTGATGAGCGGTCCGGTGATGTCGGGGATGTTGCCCTTGACCCGCTCGATGATGCTGTGGGCCACCGGGGAGTCCGCGGCCGCCAGTTCCCTGGCCTCGCGCACGAGGGCGTTGCCTGAGCTGTACTGCTCCCAGCAGCCGCGGTTCCCGCACGGGCAGCGGTGCCCTCCGGGCACCACCTGCATGTGGCCGAACTCACCCGCGACCCCGTATTTCCCGCGCTTGACGTGCCCGTCCTCCAGGATCGCGCCGCCGATCCCGGTGCCCAGCGTGATCATGACGAGGTGGTCCTCCCCACGGCCGGCGCCGAAGCGCCATTCCGCCCAGGCCGCCGTGTTGGCGTCGTTGTCCACCATGACGGGGACGACGAGGCGGGAGGCGATGGCGTCGCGCAGGGGTTCGTCGCGCCAGGCGAGGTGCGGGGCGAAGAGGACCTTGGAGCGGTCGGCGTCGACCCAGCCGGCCGCGCCGATGCCGACGGCGTGCACATCGTGCCGGTCGGAGAGGTCGAGGACCAGCTCGACGATGGTGTCCTCGACGACCTTGGGGCTCTTGGACTTGTCGGGCGTCTCGGTGCGCAGCTGTTCCAGGATGTTGCCGTCGGCGTCGACGACGCCGGCCATCACCTTCGTACCACCGATGTCGATGCCGACGGTCGGGACCCTGGGCGCTGTCAGGTGCGAGCGGCGCTCCCGGGTGCCGACGGTCTTCAGGACGGTGGCGCGGGCGGAGCCGCGGTGTGCGAAGTCGCGGTACGTGCTCATCGTCCCTGCGTCGGTCGGGGGGCCGGTGCGTGGTGGCGCCGGCGGCGGACTGCGCCCGCCGTGGTCGATTCTGCCATTGCCTGCCGGTGTCCGTACGGCACCGTTTCGTCCTCAGTCCCCTGCGGGGCCCGATTCCGGACCGGTGGCGCGTTCCAGTTCGTGGCTCAGCTCCTCCAGTTCGCTGCCGCCCGCCATCTGCCTGGTCAGCTCGTCCAGCGTGATGCTGTCCCGGGTGTGGCTGCCGGACATGACGCCGCGCTTGAGCAGGACGAACCGGTCGCCCACGAGGTAGGCGTGGTGCGGGTTGTGCGTGATCAGGACCACGCCGAGGCCGGCGTCGCGGGCGGCGGCGACGTACTTCAGCACGACACCGGACTGCTTGACGCCGAGCGCCGCCGTGGGTTCGTCGAGGACGAGGACCTTGGCACCGAAGTGGACGGCGCGGGCGATCGCCACGCACTGGCGCTCGCCGCCGGACAGGGTGCCGATCGGCTGGTCGACGTCCCGCAGGTCGATTCCCATGCGCAGCAGTGCCGCGTGGGTCGTCTCGCGCATCAGCTGTACGTCGAGGCGCCTGAACGGTCCTGCGCCCTTCGTCGGCTCGGAGCCGAGGAAGAAGTTCCGCCAGACCGGCATGAGCGGTACGACCGCGAGGTCCTGGTAGACGGTGGCGATGCCCCGGTCCAGGGCGTCGCGCGGGTTGGCGAGCGTGGTCTCCTCGCCGTCGATCAGGAAGGTGCCGCCGTCGTGCCGGTGCAGCCCCGCGATGATCTTGATGAGGGTGGACTTGCCGGCGCCGTTGTCGCCGAGCACGCAGGTGATCTCTCCCGCGTGGACCTCCAGCGAGACGTGTTCGAGCGCCTTGATGCTGCCGTAGAACTTGCTGACGTCGTCCAGTTCGACGAGTGCCTGGGTCGAGGTCATTTGGTCGCCTCCGCGCGCTTGCGCACCCATGCGTTGAGCAGGGTGGCCAGGAGCAGCATCGCTCCGAGGAAGAACTTGAACCAGTCCGGGTTCCACTCCGCGTACACGATGCCCTTGCTGGTCATGCCGAAGATGAACGCGCCGACCGCCGAGCCGATCGCGGAGCCGTAGCCGCCGGTGATCAGGCATCCGCCGATGACGGCCGCGATGATGTACGTCAGCTCGTTGCCGACACCCTCGCCGGACTGCACCACGTCGTAGCTGAACAGCAGGTGCTGTCCGGAGACCCAGGCGGCGAAGGCCACCCCGAGGTACAGCCCGATCTTCGTACGGATCACCGGTACACCCACGGCCCGCGCGGCGTCGGCCTCGCCGCCGACCGCGAAGATCCAGTTGCCGAAGCGGGTGCGGAGCAGGATCCAGGTGGCGATCGCGACGAGCACGAACCACCACAGGATGGTGACCTTCAGCTCGACGCCGCCGATGGACAGCTGGGAGGCGAAGACCTTGCGAGCCGACTCGAAGCCCTCCATGTCGCCGATGGACTTCGTCGACACGGTGCCGCTGATCAGCTTGGTGAAGCCGAGGTTGAGACCGGTCAGCATCAGGAACGTACCGAGCGTGATGATGAAGCTCGGCAGTTTGGTGCGGGTCAGCATGAGGCCGTTGAACGCGCCGATGGCCAGGGTGACCAGCAGGGAGACGAACACGCCGACCCAGACGTTGGCCGTCATCTGGTAGCTGAACATCGAGGAGATCAGGGCCGAGCTGGTCACCAGCACACCGGCGGAGAGGTCGAACTCGCCGCCGATCATCAGGAGCGCCACCGGCGCGGCCATGATCCCGATGGTGGAGGCCGCGTACAGCACCGTGCCGAAGCTGGAGGCCTGGAGGAAGCTGTCGGCGACGACCGCGAAGAAGAGGAAGACGGCCGCGGCGCCGACGACCGAGCCGAGTTCCGGGCGGCCGAGGAGTCTGCGCAGGGGCGAGGTGCGCAGGAGCCGCTCGTCGGTCCTGCCGGGGGCGGGGGCCGCCGGTTGGCCGGTCGCTGTCATCGGGTCCCTCGCTTCGTGTACTCGGCGAGCTCGGGCGCGTCGTCGGCGGTGATGATCTGCGGTCCGGTCAGGACGGGCAGGCCGCCGCCGAGCACATTGCGGTTGTAGCGGTAGAGCCAGAGCAGGTCGACGGCCTCGTACCCCTGGAGGTAGGGCTGCTGGTCGACGGCGAAGCCGAGGGTGCCAGCCTTCAGTGAGGTGGCGACCTTGGCGTTGAGGTCGAAGGTGTCGACCTCGGCCTCGCTGCCCGCGGTCTCCCTCGCCTTCACGGCGGCGTCGGCGAACGGCGCGCCGAGGGTGACCACCGCGTCGATGCTCTTGTCGGCCTGGAGCTTGGCCTCGATGGACGCCTGGACGTCGGGCATGTTGGTGCCGTCGACGTAGAGGTTCTGCATCGTGCCGCCGAAGGACTTCTTGGCTCCCGCGCAGCGCTGCTCGTGGCCGACGTTGCCCTGTTCGTGCAGGACGCACAGGGCCTTCTTGCGGCCCCGCTGGTCGAGCTCGTCACCGACGGCCTCACCGGCGATGGACTCGTCCTGCCCGATGTGGGTGAGGGCGCCGAACTCCTTGGACTCCGCGGAGCCGGAGTTGACGGTGATCACCGGGATACCCGCCTTGGTGGCCTTGGCCACGACGGCCTTCATGGCGTCCGGCTTGGCGAGCGTGACGATCAGCCCGTCGACCTTCTTGTCGATGGCGGCCTGGACCAGCTGGGCCTGCTGCTGCGCCTCGTCGTGGTGCGAGTAGAGGAAGTTGATGTTGTCCTTCACCGCCGCCTGCTTGGCACCGCTCTGGACGATGTCCCAGAAGGTGTCGCCGTCGCCCGAGTGGGTGACCATGGCGAAGGTCCAGCGCGGTGTGTTCACCGCGGACCGGCCCTCGGCCGCCTGCGCCGCGCGCTCTTCCGCCCGCTTGCCGCCGGTGCTGCTGCATCCCATGAGGGAGGCACCGAGCACCGCTGCCAGCACGGCACCCATCGCACGTACCCCTGTCCGAACCCTTGCCACGACGTCGTGCCCTTCTAGTGCTGCTCGCTGTGCTGCTTGGTGGAGCCGGGGAGAGCGCGCTCCCGGCCCGGCTGCCCAAGTATCCCCGAGGGGGTGTCCGCCTCGCCCGGCAGGGGCGCGGCGGTGCGGCGGCACGGTGCCGCACCGGGCGGTCACCGGGTGCCGCGCGCGGTGTATTCCTCCAGCTGCGGTACGTCCTTCGCGGTGACGATCGCGGGTCCGGTGAGCACCGGCTTTCCGCCGCCGATGACGTTGCCGTTGGTCCGGTTGAGCCAGATCTCGTCGACCGCGAGGTAGCCCTGGAGGTAGGGCTGCTGGTCGACGGCGAAGCCGACCTCCTCGGCCTTGAGCCGCTCGACCACTTCGGCGTTGAGGTCGAAGGTGTCGACCTCGGCGGTGGAGCCGGAGCCCTCCTTGGCCTTGACGGAGGCGGCGGCGAACGGGGCACCGAGGGTGACGATCGCGTCGATGCCCTTGTCCGCCTGGAGCTTCGCCTCGATGGACGAGGTGGAGGCCGGCATGTTGGTGCCTTCGACGTTGAGGTTCTCGACCTGTCCGCCGAAGGTCTTCTTCACCCCGGCGCAGCGCTCTTCGAGTGACACGTTGCCCTGTTCGTGGATCACGCAGAGCACCTTCTTCCTGCCCCGGTTGTTCAGCTCCTCGCCGACGGCCTCGCCCGCGACCGTCTCGTCCTGCCCGATGTGGCTGAGCGCGCCGGCCTCGGCGGAGTGCTGCGCGCCCGAGTTGATCGTCACGACGGGGATACCGGCCTTGACGGCCTTGGCCACGACCGCCTTGACCGCCTCCGGTTTGGCGAGCGTGACGATGATGCCGTCGGCCTTCTGGTCGATGGCGGCCTGGACGAGCTGGGCCTGTTCCTTGCCCTCCTTGTCGGCGGAGTACAGGAACTCGACGTTGTCCTTGGCCGCGGCCTGTTCGGCGCCGCTCTGCACGATGTCCCAGAAGGTGTCACCCTGCCCGGAGTGCGTGACCATCGCGATCTTCATACGGGGGGTGGAGACACCCTTGCCCCCTCCCCCGCCGCCGCCGGACGTGTCCTCGGAGTCCTTGCCGCCGGAGCCGCTGCATCCGGCGAGGGCGAGCGCGCAGATGGCGATCAGGACTGTTGCCGTGCGAGTCGTGCGCATGGTGGGCCCGCCTTCTCTCCCCGGCCGCCCGAGTGCGGCTGGAGGAGTTCTAGCGGCGTTGTATGACCACCGTCAATAGTTTGTCCGAACATTCTTACGCAGTCCGCTGTCCGGAGCGGTGTCCCGCGTGGTCGTTCAGGGGCGTACGAGCAGCTGGAATTCGAACGAGTAGCGCGAGGCCCGGTACACGTGCGAGCCGAACTCGACCGCCCGGCCGGTGTCGTCGAACGTGGTCCGCTGCATGGTCAGGAGGGGTGACCCCGCGGACTCCGCGAGCCGCTCCGCCTCCCCCGTCGTGGCGGCCCTGGCCCCCACGGACTGCCGGGCGCTGTGCAGGGTGATGCCCGACGCGCGCATCATCCGGTAGAGCCCGGTGGATTCCAGTTCCTCGGTGGGGAGGCCGAGCAGCCCCGGGGGCAGATGGTTACGGAGCAGGGCCATGGGCTCGTCGTGTGCGGACCGCAGGCGTTCCACCAGGTGGACCTCGCTGCCCTCGGCGACGCCGAGCGCGGCGGCGACCTCGGCGGTGGCGGGTTCGACGGTGTTGCGCAGGACCCGGGTGGCGGGGCGCTGGCCGGCCTTCTCCAGGTCGTCGTAGAGCGAGCTGAGTTCGAGCGGACGCCTGACCTGGCTGTGCACGACCTGCGTACCGACGCCCCGGCGGCGGACCATCAGCCCCTTGTCGACGAGGGACTGGATCGCCTGGCGGACCGTGGGGCGGGACAGGCCGAGCCGGGACGCGAGCTCGATCTCGTTGCCGAGGAGGCTGCCGGGGGCCAGCCGGCCCTGCTCGACGGCCGCCTCCAGCTGCTGCGCCAGCTGGAAGTAGAGCGGCACCGGGCTGGTGCGGTCCACGCTCAGCGGGAGCGGCCGGTCGGTTCCTTGTGTGGGCACGGAACGAGCCTAGTTCGATTGTCCTGACAAAGCCATGCCGTCCCGAACGGGCGCGCGACCCGTTGATGTGCCCTGTTCATTTGTCAGGACAAACGCTTGACATGACGACAGCGCGAACGCCACCTTGGGGCCATGCGCATCGGACTCATCGGAACGGGACGTATCGGTACCTTCCACTCGGAGGTGCTCAGCCGCCACCCCGCCGTGGACTCACTGGTGGTGGCCGACGCCGACCCGGAGCGCGCGGCCCTGACCGCCGCCCGTACGGGCGCGGCCGCCGCTTCGGTGGACGAACTGTTCGCGGGCGCCGTCGCCCTTGATGCCCTGGTGATCACATCGGCGACCGCCGCCCACGCCGGACTCATCGCCCGCGCCGCCAGGTCCGGCCTCCCGGCCTTCTGCGAGAAGCCGATCGCCATCGACCTGGCGGGCACGCTGGGCGCCCTGGCCGAGGTCGAAGCGGCGGGCACGGTCCTGCAACTGGGCTTCATGCGGCGCTTCGACGCCGGATACGGCGCCGCCCGGGCGGCCGTACGGGACGGGCGGCTCGGCCGGCTCCACACGGTGCGCGCGATCACCTCGGACCCCGCGCCACCGCCGGCCGCCTACCTCCCGCTCTCCGGCGGGCTGTACCGGGACTGCCTGGTCCACGACTTCGACATGGTGCGGTGGGTGACGGGCCGCGAGGTGTCACAGGTGTACGCGACGGGGTCGGACGCCGGGCCCGCGATGTTCCGCGAGGCGGGGGACGTCGGCACGGCGGCGGCGCTGCTGACCCTGGACGACGGGACGCTCGTGACGGCGACGGCGACCCGGTGCAACGGCGCCGGGTACGACGTACGGATGGAGCTGGCGGGCGAGCTGGACCAGATCGCGGTCGGACTGGACGACCGTACGCCCCTCACGTCGACGGAGCCGCAGGGTCCCGCGGCGCCGGCGAAGCCGTGGCCGGGCTTCCTGGAGCGGTTCGCCCCGGCGTACGAGGCGGAGCTCGACGCGTTCGTCCGGGTGGTGCGGGGTGAGCTGGCGAATCCGTGCGACGGGCGCGAGGCGCTGCACGCGCTGCGGATCGCGGAGGCGTGCGAGTGGTCGCGGCGCGAGCGGCGGCCGGTGGACCTGGACGAGGTTCCGGGGGGCTGAACGGCCCCCCGGGGCCCCGTTGGCCTCAATCGCCGGGCGGACCCGGACCGTCTTCGGTCACCACGTCACCGGCAAGCTCAGCGGCCCCCGGATCAGCATCCCCGTACGCCATCGCAGCTTCGACGGGTCGGCGTCGAGACGCAGCTGCGGGCAGCGCTCCAGCAGCGACCTGATCGCGATCTGGGCCTCGATCCGGGCCAGTGGCGCGCCCAGGCAGTAGTGGATGCCGTGCCCGAAGGCGACATGGCCCCGGGCATCCCGTGTGATGTCGAAGCGGTCGGGCTCGGCGTAGCGGGCCGGGTCGCGGTTGGCGTCCGCCATCGCGATCAGGACCAGCTCACCCCCGCCCGGGATCACCGTGCCGCCCACGTCGAGCGGTTCGGTGGTGAAGCGGTACGTGGGGGTCTCGACCGGGCCCTCGTAGCGCAGGGTCTCCTCCACCGCGTTGTCGATCAGGCCGAAGTCGGCTCGCAGCGCGGCCAGTTGCTCCGGGTGGGTGAGCAGCGCGAGGACCCCGTTGGAGATCAGGTTGACCGTGGTCTCGTGGCCCGCGACCAGCAGCAGCCAGGCCATCCCCATCAGCTCGTCGCCGGAGAGCCGGTCGCCGTCGTCGTCCGCCGTGTGGATCAGCGCGCTCATCAGGTCGTCGCCGGGCTGGGCGCGTTTCTGTGCGATGAGCCCGGTCAGATAGGTGGACATCGACCCGGTCGCCGAGACGCGTTCCTCCGCGTCGAGCGAGGAGACCGCGGTGTTCGACCACTGCCGGAACGCCTGCCGGTCCAGGAACGGCACGCCGAGGAGTTCACAGATGACGGACATCGGCAGCGGGAAGGACAGCGCCTCGACCAGGTCGGCGCCCCGGCGGGGGCCCGCCAGCATGGTGTCGAGCAGTTCGTCGGTCAGCGCCTGTACACGCGGCACCAGTTGCTCCATGCGGCGCGGGGTGAACTCCCGGGTGACCAGCTTGCGCAACCGGGTGTGGACGGGAGCGTCCGAGCTGAGCATGGACGTGCCGGCCGACACCTTGCTGACACCCAGGGTGGGTGAGGCCCGGCGCCAGTCCTTGGACAGCCGCTGGTCGGCGAGCAGTTCACGGCCGGCCTCGTATCCGACGACGAGCCAGGCGGGTGTGCCCTCCGGTATGCGCACCCGGTGCACCGGGCCGAGCGCCCGCAGTTCCGCGTAGACGGGGTAGGGGTCGCGGGTGAAGTCCTCACCGAGCGCGGCGAGGTCGACGAGCGATTCGGTGGTCAACGCGGGTCCCTTCAGGGCTGCTTGACAGACAACACGGTCCCCTGCGCGACGGCGCAGAGAGTCTGTTCGCCGTCGCCCCCGACGGTGGACAGGTCGCAGCGGACCACGGCCTGACGGCGGCCGGAGTGCACGACGGTGGCGCGGGCGGACAGGGTGCGCCCGGTGGCCGGGCGGATGTACTGGATGGAGAACCCGCCGGTCAGAACGGCGGGGCCGAGCACGGTGCCTGCGGCGAAGGTGATCGCGTTGTCCGCGGCGTAGGCCAGCACACCGCCGTGCAGAAAGCCGTTCTGCTGCTGGAGTTCGGGCCGGACCTCGACGTCGAGGGTCGCGCCCCCGTCCCCGAAGGCCGTGACGCGTGCCCCGACGAGCACGCTGAACGGCTGGCTGTCGAGGACCTTCTGTGCCGTCCCGAGGTCGAGTTCGCTCATGACAGGCTTTCTACCTCACCAGCGCACCGGCAACCGCCGGACCCCCCGCATCAGCAGGCCCGGCAGCCAGTCGGGCTCACCGCCCTGCGGATCACGCGTGAGCCCGGGGCACCGCTCCAGCAGCGTGCGGATCGCGATCCGGCCCTCCATACGGGCGAGCGGCGCGCCCAGGCAGAAGTGCGTGCCGTGACCGAACGCCAGGTGCCCCTTCGCCTCGCGGCGGATGTCGAAGGTGTCCGGTTCCGGGTAGCGCCCCGGGTCCCGGTCGGCGGAGGCCAGGGCGACGAGCACCGCCTCGCCCGCCGGAATGACCGTCGCACCGACCCGCACCGGCTCCCGGGTGAAGCGGAAGGTAGCCGTCTCCACCGGTCCGTCGTAGCGGAGCATCTCCTCGACCGCGCCGTCGATGAGACCGGGATCGGCCCGGAGCAGGGCCAGTTGTTCCGGGTGGTCGAGCAGTGCCCGTACGCCGTTGGAGATGAGGTTGACGGTCGTCTCGTGGCCCGCCACCAGCAACAGGAAGGCCATGCCCACGAGTTCGTGGGGCGAGAGCCGGTCGCCGCCGTCGTCGCGCGCCTCGATGAGGGCGCTCATCAGGTCCTTGCCCGGCGCGCGGCGTTTGTCCTCGATGAGCTCGGCGAGGTAGGCGCCCATGGCGCGGGCCGCTTCGGCCTCCTCCTCGGGCGTGGCCGGCGCGACGAGGCTGCCGGTCATCCGGCGGAAGGCGTCCCGGTCCAGGTCCGGGACGCCGATGAGTTCACAGATGACGGTCATCGGCAGCGGAAAGGCCAGCGCGTCGACGAGATCGGCGCTCCCCGCGGGGACCATCGCGTCGAGCAGGCTGTCCGTGACCTCCTGGACCCGCGGCCGCAGCGCCTCGATCCGCCGGGCGGTGAACTCGCGGGCGACGAGTTTGCGCAGCCGGGTGTGGTGCGGCGCGTCCATCTCCAGCATGTTGGCGTAGATCGGGCTGGCCCCGCCCGGCGAACCGTCCGCCGTCCGCCAGTCCTTGCCGAAGCGCTCGTCCGCGAGGGCCGCCCTGGCCTCCTCGTACCCGACGATGAGCCAGATCCGGTCGAAGCCCTCGGCACGGATGGTGTGCACCGGTCCTTCGGCGCGCAGCCTCGCGTAGTGCGGATACGGATTCGCCGTGAAGTCGTGCGCTTCGCTCAGATCGACCATGGTCATGGCCGGCCCCCTCCCCGTCCGGTCCGTTCAGCGTATGCCGCCGCCCCTGCCGGTGTCCTCGTCGAGCAGTCCCGCGTCGTGCACCAACAGCGCGATCTGGACACGGTTGTTGAGACCGAGCCTGGCGAGGACGCGGGAGACATGCGTCTTCACGGTCGCCACGCTCAGGTGGAGCGCGGCGGCGATCTCCGCGTTGGAGCTGCCCCGTCCGACCGCGAGCGCCACGGCCTGTTCGCGCTCGGCCAGCTCGGCGAACCGTTGCCGCGCCCGGTCCGCGCGGCCCGCCCGGTCGTCCGGGGCGCCGCCCGCCGCGCGGGCCATGAGCTGCCGGGTGACGGCGGGCGAGAGAACCGGTTCGCCGGCGGCGACCCGTCGCACGGATTCGAGGATCTGGGCGGGCGGAGTGTCTTTCAGGACGAAGCCCGCCGCCCCGGCGCGGATGGCGCGCAGCACCTGCTCATCGGCGTGGAAGGTGGTGAGGACGATGACTTCGGGGGCGTCGGGGCGGCGCCGCAGGGCCTCGGTCGCGGTGAGGCCGTCCATGCCGGGCATCCGGATGTCCATCAGCACGACGTCGGGGCGCAGCCGTTCGACGAGGTCCGCGGCCTCGGTGCCGTCCGCACCCTCCCCGACGATGTCGAGGGAGGCGGCGCCGCCGAGCATCAGGGTGAGCCCGGCGCGTACGAGAGGGTCGTCGTCGACGATGAGCAGCCGGACCGGTCGCGCCACCGGAGGCGTCGGGGTGTTCATGCGGCCCACGGTAGCCAGGCCCGGACACCGAAGCCGCCATCGGGTTCCGGGCCGTGGCCGAGACGGCCTCCCGCGAGGGTGGCGCGCTCGGTGAGGCCGATGAGGCCTTGCCCCGATCCGGGGACCCGCTCGAAGGGCTCGACGGGGGCGGGGTTGCGGGCCTCGATCGTGAGACCGTCGCCGGGCCCGCCGTCCAGGGTGAGGGTGATCTCGGTGCCCGGCGCGTGTTTACGGGCGTTGGTGAGGCACTCCTGGGCGACGCGGTAGACGGTGCGGCCGAGGGCGGCGGGGGCGGCCGCCGGGTCGGCGACCCTGTTTTCGAGGGTGACCTTCATGCCCGCGAGACGGGACTCGGCGATCAGTGCGTCCAGGCTGAGGAGGGTGGGCTGCGGCCGGTCGCTCTCGTCGCCTTCACCGGGTGCGCGCAGGACACCGATGATCTCGCGGAGGTCCTGGAGCGCCTCGTGGGCGCTGTCCCGGATGACGCCGGCGGCGCGGGCGACCTCGGCCGGGGGTGCGTCCGGCCGGAACTCCAGGGCGCCCGCGTGGACACTGAGCAGCGTCAGCCGGTGGGCGAGGACGTCGTGCATCTCCCGGGCGATCGCCTCGCGGGCCAGCCGCTGCGCCTGCTCGGCGCGCAGCTCGGCCTCGGCCTCCGCGCGGCGGGCCCGTTCGCGCAGGGAGTGGACGAGCCGGCGTCCGGACCGTACGACCATGCCCCAGCTGAGGACCAGCAGGACGAGGAGGACACCGAAGACGGTGGAGGCCGTGAACGAGATGTCCGGGTCGGGCCGCAGCCACGGTTGCAGGGGCGCGACGGCCAGGGCCCCGGCGCCGACGAGCGCGACCGGTCTGAACGGCCGGTGCACGGCCAGACTGAACAGCGCGACCAGCAGGGCGCCGCCCGCCACCGGTTCGACGGTGCCGACGACGGTGAGGCTCACGGCGAGCGCCACGGGCCACCGCCTGCGGGCCCACAGCGCGCAGCAGGCCGCGGCGCCGATCAGCGCGTCGGCGAAGACGACCGTCTCCGGTGTCGTGGAGTCCGCCTCGATCGTGCCGATGGCGAGCAGGCCGACACCCGCGGCGCAGAGGAAGGCGGTGATGTCGACCGCCCAGTCCCGCACCGTGCGGCGCGACCTGCCCCCGTCGCCGGGAAGGCCGGGGTCTGTCATCGCCGACGGCAGCAGCCAGCGGTACTCCGTTCGCGTCATATCGGCAAAGCTACGCAGGCGGGAGCCCTGACATGGGCGGCGGGAGCCGGGAAGCGACCAAAGTCGTACGGTCCGAAGACTTTCGGCGCGGCCTCGCAGACCGGTGGCCGACGCGGGCGAGGGACCGTACCGGCGAGGCTCGGCGCATGAAGAAATTCGTCGAGTCGGTGGGCTTTGTCGTCTTCGTTCAGGGCGTGGCCGGGCTGCTGCACGAATGGACGGGGTGGTTCCGGCTCTGGGCGGTGGTGCGGCGGATCGGCTTCCTCGACGAGAACGCGACGTTCGTCCATATCGTGCTGGTGGTGACGGGCGTCGCGGTGATGATGGCGGCGGACGCGGTCAAGGAGTGACGGCGGCCCTGTCCGCGCTGCGACGCCCCCACGCGGTCCCCGCCAGGACGAGCCCGGCGCCCAGCACTCCGAGGACGCCGAGCCGCTCCCCGCCGATCGAGATGCCCACGGCGGCGGCCCACAGGGGTTCCGTACCGAGCAGCAGGCTGACCCGGGACGGCGAGGTGCGGCGTACGGACCACATCTGCACGAAGAACGCGAAGAGCGTGCAGAAGACGGAGAGGAACACCAGCCCGGCCCACTCGCGGACCCCGAAGTCCGCGGCGACGGTCCAGGGCGCCGCGCCGGTGCCCGGCAGGGCCGCGAGGACGGCGAAGACGGCGACGGCGCTGCCGAGCTGAACCGTGGTCAGCGACAGCGAGTCGGCTTCCTTGACCGACGTGATCCGGGCCATCAGCAGGACGTGGACGGTACGGGCGAGGGCCGCCAGCAGCATCAGGACGTCGCCGGCCGAGGGGCTGGTGAAGCCTCCGCCCTGGGTGAGCAGGAGCACCCCGGCGACCGAGAGCCCGGCGGCGGCGAGGAAGGCCCCGGGCGGCCTGATCCTGGTCACCGCGGCCTCGGCGAGCGGGGTGAAGATCATGGTGAGGCTGATGATGAGCCCGGCGTTGGTCGCGGAGGTGTGGACGACGCCGTACGTCTCCAACAGGAAGATCCCGCTGAGCACGAGGCCGAGCACACCGGCTCCGCGCCACTGCGCCGGGGTCAGTGCGCGGAGCCTGCGCCATCCGGCGGCCACCAGGACGGGCAGCACGATCGCGAACCGCAGGACGAGGACGGCGATGACGGTGTGCGTCGTGGTGATGCCCTTGGCGGCGAGATAGCTCGACCCCCAGACGGCGGCGACGACCAGCACGGGCAGGTCGGTGAGCCACGCGCGGCGCGGCGGCGCGAGGACGGGCACGGCGATCGAGGACACCTGGTTCTCCTGGTTCTCCACAGCGGAATGGATGTGTGGAGACCTCGCCGGCTCGCACGCGGAGCGATCACCGTACCGGCCGGGTACGGCCCGCGGGAACACCCGTCTCACGGGGCGGATTCCGGTGCGGGCCCGGGCGTACCCGGCTCGGTGGAACGGCTCGTCGTACGGTCCACCGGGTGCGCGGCCTGGGCGTCCGATTCCCGCCGGTGTCCCGGGCGCCGAACGACTTTCCTGGACCTTGTCGCCAGCACGGCGGCGCTCATCGAGCGGCAAGGAATCCCGATATGACCAGCAGCAACAGGACCGCACTCGTCACCGGTGGCAGCCGGGGCATCGGCGCGGCCACCGCCCTCCGGCTGGCGCAGGACGGTGTGGACGTGGCCCTGACCTACGTGCAGGACGAGGCGGGGGCCCAGGCCGTCGTCCGGAAGATCGAGGGGTACGGCCGCCGGGGCATCGCGCTGCGGGCCGACGCCGCCGACGCCGCTTCGCCCGCGGCCGCCGTGAACGACGCCGCCGACGCGCTGGGCCGCCTCGACATCCTCGTCAACAACGCCGGGATCGGCGTCCTCGGCCCCATCTCCTCGCTCACGGACGCCGATGTCGACCGGGTACTCGCCGTGAACGTACGGGCCGTGTTCCTGGCCTGCCGCGCGGCAGCCGAGCGGATGAGCGACGGAGGTCGCATCATCTCCGTCGGTACGGCACTGAGCAGGTACACGGGCGGTCCCGGCGGCACGCTCTACGCACTGAGCAAGTCCGCCCTGGCGGGACTCACCAAGCCGCTCGCCCGCGAGCTCGGACCGCGCGGCATCACCGTGAACCTGGTCCAGCCCGGCCCGGTCGACACCGACCTCAACCCGGCCGACGGTCCGTTCGCGGCGGGCCAGCGCTCGGCCACCGCGCTGGACCGGTTCGGCACGACGGACGAGGTGGCTTCCCTCATCGCCTATCTGGCGAGCGGCGACGCCGCCTACATCACCGGCACGGAGGTGGTGGTGGACGGCGGCCACGCCGCGTGACTCCTGGGACCGGCGGGCGGGGCGGGCTGCCGGCCGGCCCCGCCCGCCGGGCTGCCGGGGCCGGCCGGCGCCCCATCCCGTACAGCCGCGTCAGCGGTTGCGGGGCATGACCTCGGCCATGCGGCCCCAGCCCTCGCCCGGCACCTCGACGTTGATGATCTCGGGCACCTCGGCGACCAGCTCGGACATCGTCTCCATCGCCGCCGCGAAGTGGGCGGACTTCACGTGCGCCTCGCCCGCCTCCGGCGAGGCGAAGGCTTCGAGCAGGACGAACTGGTCCGGGTTCTCGACGCTGTACGACCACTCGAAGAAGACGTTTCCCGGCTCCTTGCGGGTGGCCAGGGTGAAGTCGTCGACGGCCGGCAGCCAGTTGTCCCGCTCGGCGCTGCGCACGGTGAACTTGACGGCGATGAAGATCATGGAAACTCCTGGTCGGTACGTCCGGCGGGTCCCCATTCAAGCCCGTGCGGCGAGGGAGGACAAAACGGCACCCGCAGGACGCGCCGGGCGTCTCTCAGCCGCCCAGTTCGCGGTGGCGTGCGGCGAGCGCCGCCGCCCCCTCCCCGGTCAGCGAACCGAAGAGCCTCAGCCGTGAGATCCCGCCGTCCGGGAAGATGTCGATGCGGACGTGGGTACCGACGACGGGTTCCGGCAGGACGAAGCGGTGGTTGGTGTCGGGCTGGAGCCGGGTCCGCGGCAGGAATTCGGTCCAGTCGCCGGTGTCCCCGTCCCGCACCGAGAGCGTCGCCCAGCCCGCCGAGTTGCCCTTGAGATAAGCGGTGTCGATCTCGACGGCGCCGATCCGCGACTGTGCGGCCAGGCGGTAGCGGATCCAGTCGTTGCCCCTGTCACGGCGGCGCCGGGTCTCCCAGCCGTCGTCCATCTTGTGGGAGCGGCCGGGCTGGATGGTGTTCGTGGCCGGGGAGTAGAAGCGGTCGGACGCGTCCTCGACCTGTGTGCCGTTCTCCAGGGCCGCGAGGTCGAAGGTGCCGAGCGCGCCCAGCCAGGCGGGGTCGGGGGCCACTTCCCCGTACACCCGCAGGCGGGCGATCCCGCCGTCCGGGTGCTGATTGACCCGCAGGTGGGTGAAGCGCTGCTCGGCGTCGACGACGAAGCCGTTGGCCGCGTGGCCGCCGACGGCCGTACGGGGGACGAGCGTCGTCCACTTCACGTCCGGCGCGAGCAGTTCCGCGGGCGACGGGGAGCCGGGCAGGGAGGCCGCCTGGACGGAGACCGCCTGCGGGTAGTTCCCCCGGAAGTGCGCGGTGTCGACGACCAGTCCGCGTACGACACCGGGCGCCCCGAGCCGGACGAGCGCCCAGTCGTGGTCCTCGTCGGTGGGGTGCGGCCGCGCGGCGCTCGCGCCACGGCGGCGGCGGGTCTCCCAGCCGTCCATGATCTTGCCCTTGTGCCCGAAGCGCTCGGGGTCGAACTCCGCGGGCCCGGGCTTCAGCAGGTTCTCGCGCTCGGCGAAGAACTCGTCGTTGGCGGCGATCACCCCGGCGCCCAGGCGGCGGTCGGCGAGGTCGACGAGCCGGCTGAAGGGGAAGTCGGCGGTGCGGTAGTCGGCGTACGGGTCGCCGCCCCCGTACGGGCTCGCGTCACCGGTGAAGTGCGGGATCGCCGTCATGGTCAGGAGTTCCTTTCGAGGAGCAGGCCGGTGGGTTCGGCGAGGACGCCCTCGTGCGCGATCCGTACGCCGCGCAGCCAGGTGGACTTCACGACGCCGTGCAGGGTCTTGCCGGCGTAGGCGGTGACCTGGTTGCGGTGGAAGAGCTCGGCCGGGTCGACGGTGAAGGTCTCGTCGGGGGCGAGGACGGCGAAGTCGGCGTCGCGGCCGGCCTCGATGGCGCCCTTGCGGGCCAGTCCGGCCAGTTCGGCGGGGGCGGCGGACATCCAGCGCACCACGTCGTCGAAGTCGTGGCCGCGCCTGCGGGCCTCGGTCCAGATGGCGGGGAGGCCGAGCTGGAGGGAGGAGATGCCGCCCCACGCGGAGGCGAAGTCCGGCGTCTTGAGGTCGGTGGTGCAGGGCGAGTGGTCGGAGACGATGCAGTCGATCGTGCCGTCGGCGAGGCCCTGCCACAGCGCGTCCTGGTTGGCGGCCTCCCGGATGGGCGGGCAGCACTTGAACTCGGTCGCCCCGTCCGGTACTTCCTCCGCGGTGAGCGTGAGGAAGTGCGGGCAGGACTCGACGGAGACGCGGACGCCCTCGCGCTTGGCGGCGGCGATCGGCTCCAGCGCGTCGCTGGACGACAGGTGGAGCACGTGGACGCGGGCGTTCAGCCGCTTGGCGTGGGCGATGAGGCCGGCGATCGCGGTGTTCTCCGCGTCGCGCGGACGGGAGGCGAGGAAGTCGGCGTACGCGGGGCCGCCGCGCTGCGGGGCGGACTCCAGGTGGTGCGGGTCCTCGGCGTGCACGATGAGGAGGCCGCCGAGGCCGGAGATCTCGGCCATGGAGCGGGCCAGTTGTTCCTGGTCCAGCTCCGGGAACTCCTCGACGCCCGAGGGGGACAGGAAGCACTTGAAGCCGAAGACCCCGGCCTCGTACAGCGGGCGCAGGTCCTTGGTGTTGGACGGGATCGCGCCGCCCCAGAAGCCGGTGTCGACGTGCACCTTGGGGGCGGCCACCCGCTGCTTGGTCCGCAGGTGACCGACGGTCGTGGTCGGCGGCAGGGAGTTGAGCGGCATGTCGAGGAGGGTGGTGATGCCGCCGGCCGCGGCGGCGCGGGTGGCGGTGTGGAAGCCCTCCCACTCGGTGCGGCCAGGGTCGTTCACATGCACGTGGGTGTCGACGAGGCCCGGCATCAGGACGTCGTCGCCGAAGTCCTCCAGACGGGCACCCCGGGGCACCTCGGCGTCGTACGGAAGGACTGCGTCGATCGTCCCCCCGGCGACGGCGACCGTCGCGGGGCGCGTTCCTTCGGGGGTGACGACGCGCGTCGAGCGCAGTAGCAGGTTCACGTCCGCACCGGACACGCGTGCTCCTCACTTCGTGGTTTCAACGAACTGTTGAAGGAGTCTTCATCGGGGACTCCCCCTCGTCAAGACCCTCACCGTCCCCGCCGGACAGCAAGCCGACCACCCGCCAGGGCGATTGGATGTTTCCACGAAGTAAAAGAACAATTTCGTAGAGCGGAATGTAGCATGGACCAGGAAGAGCCTCGGGCGACCGCCCCGACGACCTGCGCACCTGGACAAAACGGCCCCTGACCGGCAAGGACGCCGCCCCGGGAACAGTGGGCCGATCGGGAACAGCCCGGTAGGCTGGCGCCTTGCTGTTCCGCATCGAAAGGACCGTTGACGTGCCGCCGTCCCACGCCAGCACATCCGACTCCAAGCCCGCCGGCCCCAGCGGCGGTGTGCAGTCCCTTGAACGCGCCTTCGATCTGCTGGAACGGATGGCGGACGCCGGGGGCGAGGTCGGGCTGAGCGAGCTCTCCGCGAGCAGCGGACTGCCCCTGCCCACCATTCACCGGCTGATGCGCACCCTGGTCGTGTGCGGCTACGTACGTCAGCAGCCCAACCGCCGCTACGCGCTCGGCCCGCGGCTGATCCGCCTCGGCGAGTCCGCGTCCCGGCTGCTCGGCACCTGGGCCCGCCCCTACCTCCAGCGCCTGGTCGAGGAGACCGGCGAGACGGCGAACATGGCCCTGCTGGACGGCGACGAGATCGTGTACGTCGCCCAGGTGCCGTCGAAGCACTCGATGCGCATGTTCACCGAGGTGGGCCGCCGGGTCCTCCCCCACTCCACGGGCGTGGGCAAGGCGCTCCTGGCGAACACCCCGGCCGACGAGGTGCGGGCCCTGCTCGCCCGTACGGGCATGCCGGCCGCGACCGAGAAGACCATCACCACCCCGGACGGCTTCCTCGAGGCACTCGATCTGGTGCGCAGGGCCGGTTACGCGGTCGACGACAACGAGCAGGAGATCGGCGTCCGCTGCCTGGCGGTGTCCGTGCCCAACTCCCCCACGTCGGCGGCGATCTCGATCTCGGGCCCCGCGGGGCGGGTGACGGAGACGGCGACGGAGCGGATCGTGCCGATACTCCAGCAGGTCGCGAAGGAACTCTCCGAGGCGCTGGCGAGCAGCGGCGCCACCAGCTGAGCCGTGTCCTGAAGGGCCGGGCAGTGCGCGTGCCCGCCCCCGGGGCGGCCGCGTCGGCCCGCGGGCGGCGGCACGCCGTCCGGCCCGCCGCCGGCCCGGCCGCCCCCGGCGCGGTTCAGTGGCGCGGGGGCTCCCCGAAGAGGTCCACCGCGTTCCGTACCTCCCGGAGCCCGGGAGCCAGTGCGCTGACCGAGCCGATCGCCCCCGCGATCAGCAGCAGTGAGCGGCGCAGCCGGGGAATCTCCGGTGTGCCGCTGGTCGCCATGGCGTCCAGCGCCGCCAGCTCGTCCTCGGCGATCCCGCGGTCCGGGAACTCCACGGGGTATCCGGCGAGTTCACGGCGGAGCCGGGAGACGGCCGTACGCAGCTCCGGCACTCTCGGGTCGTCCTCACCGCTTCCGGTCACCCGCTTCTGCCCCACGCTTCGCAACAAAGCACTCCCCCTCGCACGCCTTTGTGCCGGTGTGACGCCCAGAACCATGACCGTCGTCAAGTCCCTGGGGTTGTCCGCAAGTTAACGTCATGGAAGGGGGCGTGCGCCACTCCATGGACGGAATTCGGGGTGCCCCCTCCGGGTGACGCGCGTGTCGCTTGTTCGAACGACGCAGTGGTATCCAGGGCCCATGTCATCTCCCTCAGAGAAGCCCGTGATCGCCGGTGTCCTGCTTGCCGCGGGTGGCGGCCGCCGGCTCGGCGGCCGGCCGAAAGCCCTGCTGGAACACCATGGCCGCCCGCTGGTCGAGCACGCCGTCCGGACACTGCGCGACGGGGGCTGCGGCCCGCTCCACGTGGTGCTGGGCGCGGCGGCCGGAGAGGCCGGGGCCAGGGCCGATCTGTCCGGGTGCGTGGTCACCGTCAATCCGGAGTGGGAGCAGGGCATGGGCTCCTCGCTCAGGGCGGGGCTCGCCTCCCTCGCCGGGACGGGGGCGGACGCGGCGCTGGTGCTCCTGGTCGACCAGCCGGGCATCGGTGCGCAGGCGGTGGCCCGGGTGCGGTCGGCGTACCGCTCGCGGTCGGGCCTCGCCGCCGCCTCGTACGACGGGGAGCGCGGCCATCCGGTGCTGTTCGGCGCCGACCGCTGGGCGGACATCGCGGGGGCGGCCGTGGGCGATCAGGGGGCGCGGGCCTATCTGCGGGCGCACCGCGATGCGATCACGCTCGTCGAGTGTTCCGATGTGGCTCAGGCGTACGACATCGACACGGCGGAGGATCTGACGCACCTGGAGTGAACGGACCGTGCCCGATCTGGCACGCTGCGCCAGCAGCGCCCCACTTGTGTCGACCCGGAGAATCTCGACATCAACAAACCATTGAACTTCCACCATGAGGAAACTACTATCCACTGGTCAGAAGCGCTCTGAACCCCAGACGGCGCCCACGGCCGTATCTCGGAGCCCTGGCACGCCGTGCCATTTCAGGCGACCCGGCGGCCGTGAGAGGCCGCTCGCACCGCCCGCTGAAGGAGTGACAGCTCATGTCCGCACCAGCGCCGTCCACGCTGGCCATCGTCGATGCCGAGCCCCTGCCCCGGCAGGATGAGGTCCTGACCCCCGCGGCCCTCGCGTTCGTGGCCGAGCTGCACCGGCAGTTCACGCCGCGCCGTGACGAGCTGCTCGCCCGCCGGGGCGAGCGCCGCGCCGAGATCGCCCGTACCTCCACCCTCGACTTCCTCCCGGAGACCGCACAGCTCCGCGAGGACGACTCCTGGAAGGTCGCGCCGGCTCCGGCCGCGCTCGACGACCGCCGGGTGGAGATCACCGGTCCGACCGACCGCAAGATGACCGTCAACGCCCTGAACTCGGGCGCCAGGGTCTGGCTCGCCGACTTCGAGGACGCGTCCGCCCCCACGTGGGAGAACGTGATCCTCGGCCAGCTCAACCTGACCGACGCCTACACCCGTACGATCGACTTCACCGACGCGAGGTCGGGCAAGTCCTACGCCCTGAAGCCCGCCGCCGAGCTCGCGACGGTCGTCATGCGCCCCCGAGGCTGGCACCTGAACGAGCGTCACCTCCAGCTCGACGGCACTCCGGTGCCGGGTGCGCTGGTCGACTTCGGCCTCTACTTCTTCCACAACGCCCAGCGTCTGATCGACCTCGGCAAGGGCCCGTACTTCTACCTCCCCAAGACGGAGTCGCACCTGGAGGCCCGCCTCTGGAACGACATCTTCGTCTTCGCCCAGGACTACGTCGGCATCCCGCAGGGCACGGTCCGCGCGACCGTCCTGATCGAGACGATCACCGCGGCGTACGAGATGGAGGAGATCCTCTACGAGCTCCGCGACCACGCCTCCGGGCTGAACGCGGGCCGCTGGGACTACCTCTTCTCCATCGTCAAGAACTTCCGTGACGGCGGCGCCAAGTTCGTGCTCCCCGACCGCAATCTCGTCACCATGACGGCCCCGTTCATGCGCGCCTACACCGAACTCCTGGTCCGCACGTGCCACAAGCGCGGCGCCCACGCGATCGGCGGCATGGCGGCCTTCATTCCGTCGCGCCGCGACGCGGAGGTCAACAAGGTGGCGTTCGAGAAGGTCAAGGCGGACAAGGACCGCGAGGCCCGCGACGGCTTCGACGGCTCCTGGGTCGCCCACCCCGACCTCGTGCCGATCGCCATGGCCTCCTTCGACGCGGTCCTCGGCGAGAAGCCGAACCAGAAGGAGCGCCTGCGCGAGGACGTCTCGGTGGCGGCCGGCGACCTGATCGCCATCGACACGCTGGACGCCAGGCCCACCTACGAGGGGCTCCGCAACGCCGTCGCGGTCGGCATCCGCTACATCGAGGCGTGGCTGCGCGGCATGGGCGCCGTGGCCATCTTCAACCTGATGGAGGACGCCGCGACCGCCGAGATCTCACGCTCGCAGATCTGGCAGTGGATCAACGCGGACGTGGTCTTCGAGAACGGCGAACACGCCACGGCGGAGCTGGCCCGCAAGGTCGCCGCCGAGGAACTCGACACGATCCGCGCGGAGACCGGCGACGAGGCGTTCGCCGCGGGCAAGTGGCAGCAGGCCCACGACCTCCTGCTCCAGGTCTCCCTGGACCAGGACTACGCGGACTTCCTGACCCTGCCGGCATACGAGCAGCTGCGCTGACCCGTCCCGCTCACGACGGTCCGCCCCCGGTGCCCCAGGGCACCGGGGGCGGACCTGTCGCGCGCCTCAGCCGGGCAGGACGACCGTGCGCTGGGCGGAGAAGTCGCCCCACGTGCCGTCGGGCAGTCTGGCGCGGATCTTCAGCGAGTGGCGCGTACCGGGCGGGTCGCCGAGGGTCAGGCGGTAGGTCGCGCGGCCCTTCGGCGGTGTGCCGCCCCAGACGATCGTCGTGGTCATCCTCCCGTCGAGGAAGAGCTGGTACGCGGGGATCTCGCCGCCGGTGTCGGGCTGGTCCCAGGACAGGTCGACGACCGATTCCCCGTTTTCGGCGGTCAGGGACGTCCGCAGCCCGGTGGGGGCGGTGCTCGCGGGCGCGCCCGGAGCGGACGCGGTGGTGAGGTCGACGGCGTTGCTGTCCGGCGAGGACTTCTCGGAGGCGTCACGGGCCCGGACGGTGAACGTGTAGACGGTGCCGGGGCGCAGGCCGCTCAGCCGGGCCGTGGTCTGCGTGCCCGGCACGCTGTGGATACGGGAGCCCTCCTGGTAGACGTCGTACGAGGTGACGGCCACGTCATCCGTGGAGCCGCCCCAGGACAGGGTCGCCGTCCGGCTGCCGTCGGCGGCGGCGCGCAGCTTCACCGGGGCGGTGGGCGCCTTGCCGTCGGAGGGCGCGGGGGCGGGGGTGGTGACGTGGGCGGCGGCGCTCGGCCGGGAGAGGTTTCCGGCGCCGTCACGGGCCCGGACGGTGAAGGTGTACGCCGTCGCGGCGGTCAGGCCCTCGATGTCCGTCATCCGCTCCACCGCCGCTACGGCGCCGACCTTCTCGCCCTCGCGGTAGATCTCGTACCCGGTGATCGCCTTGTTGTCGGAGGCGTGCTCCCACATGACGTGCACCGAGGTGGCGCTGCCGGCTTGAGCCGTCACCCCTCGTGGCGTCGTCGGTTTCTGCGTATCGGCGCTCGCGGTGCCGCCGCATGCGGTGAGCGCGGCAAGGAGCAGGACGGTGGAACAGGTCAACACGGCGTGCATGTGGGGGCGTTGCACGGTCCTGCCTTCCCTTCGAGAGCAATGGTCCAGACCTGTATGCCATGGTGTGGGGGTCGCCGACAAGGGGGCCGAACGGAACGTTCCGCAATGTGCCGGTGTGCGTCCCGCGATGAGTTCAGAGCGCCGCGAGAGTCTGAAGACGTATGGATACGCACAGCACGAACCGGCCCGCCCTCGATCTGAAGCCGGCCGCCGAGCAGATCCGCGCACTGCTCGGCCCCATCGACGACCGGCAGCTCAGCGGCCCGACGCCCTGCCAGGACTACGCGGTACGGGAGCTGCTCGCCCACCTCGTGGGACTGGCCACGGCCTTCCGTGACGCGGGCCGAAAGGAGCTCGGGCCCACGACCGACACCGCGCCGGACGCGGCTCGCCCGGTGCTCGGCGAGGACTGGCGCGAGGCGCTGCCGCGCCTGCTCGACGAACTGGTGGCGGCATGGCGCTCCCCCGCCGCCCGGGAAGGCATGACCCGGGCGGGCGGAGTGGATCTCCCGGGCGAGGTGGCCGGCGCGGTCGCGCTCAACGAGCTGGTCATCCACGGCTGGGACCTGGCCCGGTCGACCGGGCAGGAGTACGGGGCCGCCGAGGCGGACCTGCGCTCGTCGGAGGCGATGCTGACGCCCGAAGAGGGCGGTCCCGGCAGCGCTGACATCTTCGGACCGCCGGTCCCCGTACCGGCCGACGCGCCGCTCCTCGACCGGGTGATCGCTCTGAGCGGCCGCAGGCCCGACTGGCGGCCGGGCGGCTGACGGGGCGCGACGCCCAGCCCCTCAAGGCTCAGCTCGTGAAGAACTCGGTGATCTCGTGGGCGAGCTGATCCGCGCGCGTCTCGTGCACCCGGTGACCGCCCGCGATCGTGATCAGCCGGCAGTCCGGGATCAGGGAGGCCATCTCGGAGAGCCGTTCCTGCGGCATCGTGCTCGCCGGGCCACCCGAGATGATCATGGTCTGGGCCACGATCTCACCGAGTCCCTCCTCCCATGCGGGGTCGGGCTCGGTGAGCTGGGCCAGCACCGCGGGAACCACGTTCTCGTCGTAGTCCACCGGTCCCTCGGGGAGCGGCAGCGGGTGCTCCTCGCCGGGGAACGGCGGCGGCGTCTCCACAAGCACCAGCCGCTCCACCCGGTCCGAGTGCTCCTGCGCCAGGAGCTGGGCCACGACCCCGCCCACCGAGTGGCCGACCAGACCGACCCGGTCGATCTCGCACTCGTCGAGGAATCCGACGACGTCCTCACACATCTGCTCGAACGCGTACTCGTCCGGCCAGTCGCTCTCCCCGTGTCCCCGCAGGTCCAGGGCGTACACCCGCCACTCGGCGCCGAGCAGTCCGCCGAGCGCCTCCCAGTTCGCGGCGGAGCCGCCGAGCCCGTGCAGCAGGACGACCGGCGAGCCGAACGGGTCACCCCAGGTCCGGTACGCCAACCGCACATCGCCGACATCCACAACAGACTGATCTTCCATGCCCCTGACGCTACAGCGCCCGGACGCCCCCGGACTCCCGGCCCCGGCCTGGCACCCTTGACGCGTGAAGCACACCGTTCGCTCCCTGACCGCATCCGCCGTCCTCGCCGCCGCCGCGGCCGTCGCCGTACTGACCGGCTGTTCCGGACCCGGCGGCTCCGCCCCGGAGACCGGCCTCGACGATCCGGCGAAGAAGCAGCTCGCCATGCAGCTGGTCTCCAGCGCGGAGAACTCCACGCTCGACTGGAAGGCGCAGTACCGGTACATCGAGGACATCGGCGACGGCCGCGGCTACACCGCGGGGATCATCGGCTTCTGCTCCGGGACCGGCGACATGCTCGCCGTGGTCGAGCGGTACGCGAAGGCCCGGCCCGGAAATCCGCTGGAGCGGTATCTGCCCGCACTGCGCGCCGTGGTGGGCAGCGACGCGCACACCGGGCTCGGCCGCCCGTTCACCGAGGCGTGGGCGAAGGCCGCCGCGGACCCGGCCTTCCGGTCGGCGCAGGACGCGGAGCGTGACCACTCCGCCTTCGACCCGGCGGTCGAACGGGCGAAGGGCGACGGTCTCAGCGCCCTGGGTCAGTTCATCTACTACGACGCGTATGTGATGCACGGTCACGGCGACACGGACGGCTCGGTCGGCTTCACCACGATACGGCGCCAGGCGCTCGCGAAGGCCGATCCGCCCGCGCGGGGCGGTGACGAGGAAACGTATCTCCACGCCTTCCTCGATGCCCGCGTGGAAGCGATCCGCAAGGAGCCGTCCCACACCGACACCAGTCGCGTGGAGACCGCCCAGCGCGTGTTCGTACGCGAGGGCAGGCTCCAGCTGGAGACTCCGCTGCGGTGGCGCGTATACGGCGAGAGCTACCGCGTCGACGGGGACTGAACCTCCGGGGCCGGGCGCACGGGGCATCGGACTGATCGCCGGTTCCTCTTCGGCACAGGGGTATGCCTCGCGCTTCCCACGCTGGTAGTAAAGCTTCCTAACAGAAGAAGGGCATGGCGAACTCCCCTCTGGAGGACAGGTGCACAACCCCCACAACGGCACCGCACGTCGCACCACCCGACTCACCCGCCCCCTCGGCTTCGCGGTCCTGGCGCTCGGCCTTACGCTGACGGCGACCCCCATGACCGCTCACGCCGACGGGGCCCCCACCGCGTCGGCCGCACACCACCAGGAGGCCGCCGCGACCGGGCTCGACGACCCCACGAAGAAGGACATCGCGATGCGGCTGGTGTCCAGCGCAGAGAACTCCACGCTGGACTGGAAGGCGCAGTACCGGTACATCGAGGACATCGGCGACGGCCGCGGCTACACCGCGGGCATCATCGGCTTCTGCTCCGGCACCGGCGACATGCTCGGCCTGGTCGAGCTGTACACGCGGCGCGAGCCCGGCAACGTACTCGCGAAGTACCTGCCCGCCCTGCGCGAGGTGGACGGCACCGACTCCCACGAGGGGCTCGACCCGGGCTTCCCGCGGGACTGGGCCAGGGCCGCGTCCGACTCCGCCTTCGAGCGGGCGCAGAACGACGAGCGCGACCGGGTCTACTTCGACCCGGCCGTCCGGAGGGGCAAGGCCGACGGGGTCGGCACGCTCGGGCAGTTCGCGTACTACGACGCCCTCGTCATGCACGGCGACGGCGGCGACAGCGCGAGCTTCGGCTCCATCCGCGAGAGGGCCCTCTCGAAGGCGAGGCCCCCGTCGCAGGGCGGCGACGAGGTGACGTACCTCAACGCGTTCCTGGACGCCCGGGTCCGGGCGATGAAGCAGGAGGAGGCCCACTCGGACACCAGCCGGGTGGACACCGCCCAGCGGGTCTTCCTGAGGAACGGCAATCTGGACCTGGACCCGCCGCTCGACTGGAAGGTGTACGGCGACAGCTTCCACATCGGCTGACTCCGTCCCGGTAACACCTGTGGCGCGTACGGCGGTCGCCGTACGCGCCACAGCGCGGTGCGGGGCGGGGTCAGTGCACGGCCACCGGCGCCGCGCCCTTCGACGCCTGCTCCGGACCCGCCGCGTCCTGCGGCTCCGGGCCGGTGTCCGGCGTGCGGCCGAAGTGGTTGAAGGCCAGGTTCAGGAGGATCGCCACCACACAGCCCGTGGAGATGCCCGAGTCGAGGACGACGAGCAGGTCCTCCGGGAACGCGTGGTAGAACTCCGGCGCGGCGATCGGTATCAGTCCGATGCCGACGGACGCCGCGACGATCAGGGCGTTCTCGCCCTTCTCCAGGGCGGCGGTGGCCAGGGTCTGGATACCGCTCGCGGCGACCGAGCCGAACAGCACGATGCCGGCGCCGCCGAGTACCGGCAGCGGCACGATCGCGATGACGGAGGCGGCGACCGGGACGAGGCCGAGCAGGATCAGAATGCCGCCGCCCGCGGCGACGACGAACCGGCTGCGGACCTTCGTCATGGCGACGAGTCCGATGTTCTGTGCGAACGCGCTGCACATGAATCCGTTGAACAGCGGGCTGATGGCACTGCCGAGGGTGTCGGCGCGCAGTCCGCCCTCGATGGTCCGCTCGTCCGCCGGACGGTCGACGATCCGGCCGAGGGCGAGCATGTCCGCGGTGGACTCGGTCATGCAGACCAGCATCACGATGCACATCGAGACGATCGCGGCGATCTCGAACTGCGGGGCACCGAAGTGGAACGGAGTGGGGAAGCCGACCACGTCGGCGTCCTTGATGGGGGCGAAGTCGGTGATGCCGACGGGTATGGCGATCAGTGTGCCGATGACCAGTCCGAGCAGGATCGCGATCTGCTGGAGGAAGCCGCGCAGCAGTTTGCGCAGGGCCAGCACGATCGCGAGGGTGACGGCGGCCATGGTGATGTTGGTCATCGAACCGTAGTCGTCCGCCGTGGAGTTGCCGCCCTGGGACCAGTTGAAGGCGACCGGCAGGAGCGAGACACCGATCAGGGTGATCACGGTGCCGGTGACCACGGGCGGGAAGAAGCGGACCAGCTTGCAGAAGTACGGGGCGAGTACGAATCCGAGGAGGCTCGCGACGATGATCGCGCCGAAGATGACGGCGATCCCCTCGTGACCCCGGTCCTTGCCTATCGCCACCATCGGCGTCACACCAGCGAACGACACACCGTTGACGAACGGCAGGCGGGCGCCGATGCGCCAGAAGCCGAGGGTCTGCAGGAGCGTGGCTATGCCCGCGGTGAAGAGGCTCGCCCCCATCAGGAAGGCGGTCTCCTTGGCGGTGAGGCCCACGGCGGGCCCCACGATCATGGGCGGGGCGACCACCCCGGCGTACATGGCGGCCACGTGCTGGAGGCCGCTGGTGAACATCTTCAGGGGCGGGAGGGTCTCGTCGACCGGGTGTTTCCGGCCGGTTCCTGCGACTGCGACTGCGTCATGTGCTTCATTGCGAAACCTGGGCTTAGCGGCCACGGCGGTTCCTCCGGTCGGGTACACGTCACGGCGACGTGGGTGTCAGGGAGGTGGTGCGGAGTGGTGCGTGGTGCAGGTGCTTCGTTGCATGAGCTGTGTTGCATGTGCTTCGTGATGCGGGTGGGGTGCCCGGGCAGCGCTCATCACCGGTCCGGGGGCGCGCACATAGGGTGCGCGCCCTCCGGACCGGCTGCCGTGGACCCCGCTCGGGTCCACGGCGGCCGGACGAGGGCCGTCCCCCTCGGCCGGCCGGTTCAGGGGGTGCCGTCGCCGGGCGTCAGGCTCCGGCGGCGATCTGCGCGAGGCGGCGGGCCTCGTCGCGGGTGTCACGTGCGATGGCGTCCTCGTCCACCGTGATCAGGTGGTTGCCCTCGACGACCGGCTTGCCGTCGACGAGGGAGAGCGTCACGGGGGCCGCGGCGCCGAAGACGAGCGCGGTCACCGGGTCGGCGATGGAGGCGTGGGCGAGGGTGTCCAGCTTCCACAGGACGAGGTCGGCGAGCTTGCCCGCCTCCAGGGAGCCGATCTGGTCGGCGCGGCCGAGGACCTGGGCGCCGCCGTACGTACCGAGCCGCAGGGCCTGGCGGGCGTTCAGCGCCTTCTCGCGGTGGGCGCCGAGGCGGTTGATGAGGAGGGCGTTGCGCAGTTCGGTGTGGAGCTCGCCGGACTCGTTGGAGGCCGTGCCGTCGACGCCGAGGCCGACCGGGATGCCCGCGGCGAGCATGTCGGGCACCCGGGCGATGCCCGCGGCGAGACGGGCGTTGGAGGACGGGCAGTGCGCGACGCCCGTTCCCGTACGGGCGAAGGCGGCGATGTCGGAGTCGTTCATGTGGACGCAGTGCGCCATCCACACGTCGTCGCCGAGCCAGCCGGTCGACTCGAAGTAGTCGGTGGGGCCCATCCCGAACAGCTCCTTGCAGAACTGCTCCTCCTCGACGGTCTCCGAGCCGTGGGTGTGCAGCCGCACGCCCTTGCGGCGCGCCAGCTCGGCCCCCTGCCTGAGCAGTTCGGTCGAGATGGAGAACGGGGAGCAGGGGGCCACGGCGACCTGGGTCATCGAGTCGAACGAGGCGTCGTGGTGGGCGTCGACGGTCGCCTCGGTGCCGGCGAGGGCGCCTTCGAGGGTCTCCACCGCGAAGTCCGGCGGCAGCCCGCCGTCCTTCTCGCTGCGGTCCATGGACCCGCGGGCGAGGGTGAACCGTACGCCCATGTCGCGGGCCGCCCCGATGATGGCGCCGGAGAGGTCGCCGGAGCCCTTGGGGTGGACGTAGTGGTGGTCCATCGCCGTGGTGACACCGCCGCGGGCCATCATGGCGAGCGAGCCCTGCGCCGCGGCGCGGACCATCGGCTCGTCGATGCGCGCCCAGGTCGGGTAGAGCGCGACCAGCCAGTCGAAGAGGTTGTGGTCGGTCGCGATCCCGCGGGTGATCCACTGGTAGAAGTGGTGGTGGGTGTTGACCAGGCCGGGCGTGACGAGATGTCCCGTGCCGTCGATGCGGCGTACGACGCCGGCGAGGCCCTCCGGTGCCTTGCCCGCGCCGACGGACTCGATGCGGTTGCCCGCCACGACGACGTGCCCCGAGGCGTACTCGGTGTCGTGGGCGTCGACGGTCGCGATCGAACAGTTCTCGATGACGATGCGCTGAGGGTCTGCCGAAGCTGCCATGGTGCTTCCTTCTTCTCTCATCGGCGATGTGGGCACGGCAGGACCCTAGGAGGATTTGAGTGCCACAGCGGTGCGGCTGTGGGTGCCGAGATGGTGGAAGAACAGGTTGAGCAGGACCGCGACGAGCGCGCCCGCACTGATTCCGGAGCCGAGCACCGTCTGTGCCCAGGAGGGGAATCCCGCGTAGAAGGCGGGCGCGGCGAGCGGGATGATGCCCGCGCCGAGCGCCACCGCGACGAGGATGATGTTGGAGCTGTCGTCGAGGCCGGCTTCGGAGAGCGTACGGATGCCGCTCACGGCGATGGAGCCGAACAGGACGATGCCCGCGCCGCCGAGCACGGGCATCGGGACGAGCGAGACGACGGCGCCGAGGACCGGGAACGCGCCGAGGACCAGCAGGGCGCCGCCCGCGGCGGCGACGACGTAGCGGCTGCGTACCTTCGTCAGCGACACCACGCCGACGTTCTGGGCGAAGGCGCTCGTCGGGAAGCCGCCGAAGACCGGGCCCAGCAGGGTGGCGATGCCGTCCGTGCGCAGGCCGCGGGTGATGGTGCGGCCGTCGGTGGGCCGCTCGCCGCTGTGGACGGGCGGGGGCCGGTTCAGTGCCGCGTCAGAGGTTGGTCATGTCGACGGGGATCTTCGGCTGGACGCCGTCCCGGAGCACGGTCGCCTCGATGAGGCCGTACGGGCGGTCCGCCGCGAAGTAGACCTCGTTGTCGTTCTTGAGGCCGAACGGCTCCAGGTCCACCAGGAAGTGGTGGTTGTTCGGCAGCGAGAAGCGGATCTCGTCGATCTCGCTGCGGCTGTTGATGACCCGCGAACCCATCTGGTAAAGGGTCTGCTGGAGCGAGAGGGAGTACGTCTCGGCGAACGCCTGGAGCATGTGCTTCTTCGCCTGCTCGTACGACTTCTCCCAGTTGGGCATCCGCTGGTCGTCGCTGGTCCAGTTGTAACGCCAGGCGGCCGACACGTCGGTGCACAGGACGCGGTCGTACGCCTCCTTGAGCGTCGTGTACCTGTCCTTGACGTACCCCCAGAACTCCGAGTTGGTGGAGTTCATGACGGTGAGCTCCTTGAGACCGGAGATGATCTCCCAGTTCTCGCCGTCGAAGGTGATCTGGGTGGTGCGCAGCTCCTGGCCCTTGCGGGCGAAGGAGTGGTTGACCTCGTCGGCTCCGATGAACTTCGAGTTGCCGTCCGAGGTCGCGATGCGCTCCCAGGCGTACTCCTCGATCCGGATGCGCGCGACCTTGATCGGCTCCTGCGAGGTCACGAAGTGGCGGGCGAGGTGGATGCCGAACTGCTCGGCGGACTCGATGCCGTACTCCTTGGCGAACGCGTACACCGTGTTCTTGGTGGTGTCCGTCGGCAGGACGTTGGCGTTGGAGCCGGAGTAGTGGACGTCGTCCATGTCGCCGGAGAGGGCGACGGAGACGTTCAGGTCCTTGATGTGGTGGGTGTCGCCGTCCCGCGTGATCCTGACGACGCGGTTCTCTGCTTTGCCGTACTGGTTCTGGCCGAGAATCGTGGGCATTGTCTGCTAGCTCCCTCGGTAAACGGAGTAGCCGAACGGGTTGAGCAGCAGCGGTACGTGGTAGTGCTCGCCCGGGTCGACGGCGAAGGTGATCGCCACTTCCGGGAAGAACGCACCGCTGTCCCTTACGCGGGGGGCGTCCTGCTGCGCCTCGGCTTGCTTCTTCGTGAAGTACGGCTCGACCTCGAAGTCGAGCCGTACGTGGGTGGTGCCTTCCGGCGGCGCCGGCAGGTCCTTGCAGCGCCCGTCCGCGTCGGTGGCGGATCCGCCCAGAGCCACCCACTCGCCGGTGAGGCCCGTGCGGGCCGCGAGCGAGATGGCGACACCCTCGGCGGGGCGTCCGATGCTGGTGTCCAGGATGTGCGTGGACACCGAAGCGGTGGTGGCGGTGCTCATCAGTCCTTGTCCTCTTCCACGAGACGGGTCAGCCGGATGCGGTTGATCTTGCCCAGTTCGGTGCGCACGATCTCGCGCTCCTGCTCGGGCGAGTTCTCGATCCGGGTCTTCACCGCGTCGCGCATCTGCTCACCGGTGGCGCCGGTGGCGCAGATCAGGAAGACGTGTCCGAACCGCTCCTGGTAGGCCAGGTTCAGTTCGAGCATCTCGTTCCTGAGTTCCTCCGAGGCGCCGGCCATGCCCCGCTGTTCACGGGCGGAGGCCGGGTCCCCGGGCTTCGGGCGGCCGATCGGGGGATGACCGGCCATGGCTTCGGCCAGATCCTCCGCCGAGAGGTCGGCCATGGCGGCGTCGCTCGCGGAGAGAAGGTCTTCCACCGTGGTGTAGGGGCGCCGGGAGACGATGACACTTCCCCAGGCCGCACTGGCACACACCTCGTGCAGCGCGGCGGTGGCCTCGCTGCCCGCCAGGGTGTTGAACCGGGCGAGGCCCGGTGTGGAGCTCGAAGTCACGGGAGCCTCCGTGGCTGTTTTTCGCTGTGCGTTGTTCGGGCTGCGGATAGCTAACGCCCTCCGCAACACGACGTCAACACTTTGTTGAAATCTCGCGAACAGAGAAAGCCGCCGTCCCGGCATCCGGACGGCGGCTTTCCCCACGCTTGGATCAACTACTCGGCCTTGGCGGCATTTTCCCGGTTCAGGTAGTTGTAGACGGTGAAGCGGCTGACCCCCAGCGCGCCCGCCACGGTCTCCACGCCATGCCGTACGGAGAAGGCACCGCGTGCCTCCAGGGCCCGCACGACGGACTGCTTCGTCTTGCGGTCCAGGTCGCAGAGCGGCATCCCGTGCCGCCGCTCCATCGCGGCCAGGATGTGATCGAGCGAGTCGGAGAGCTGCGGAAGGCGTACGGCTATCACGTCCTCCCCCTCCCAGGCGAGCACCACGTCGTCGGCCGCCGCCCGCTCGGGGGCCAGCAGCTCCGCGCCCATCGCATCGACGAGCGGCTTCACGGCGCTGACCAGGGGGTGATCGGCCGGTTCGGTCACTGCGCCTCCTCCCCGATCACATTGACCTGGAGGGACACCCGGGTGGCGCCGGAGGCCAGGGCCTTGCGCAGCAGCGAGTCGACCGCGGTGAGCACCTGGTCCGCTCCCCCTTCCGCGGTATTGCCGAAGGGGCCGACGTCCACGGCGTCCAGCTCGGCGCTCTGGATGACCTCGCGGGCCACCACCGCGTGGGCGGGCGCCTCGTCCAGGTCGAAGGGCTCGGTGGTGAATTCCACCCTCAAGCGCACTCTGCCTCCCTCATGCTCTCGCCGCGGCGGTGTTCCCCGCGGCCCGGCCTCGACCTTAGCCGCCCCCGATTTTCGGGCACCCCCTTGACAGCCTCGCCCCTCCTTGTGCAATCTTCCGTTAAGCAGAAACTAACTTCCGCAATACGGAAGGAGCGCCGAACCCATCATGGGATACCCGGACCAGCGCTTCGATGTGAACCTTTCGATCCTCTTCACGGAACTCCCGCTCCTGGAGCGTCCCGCGGCTGCCGCCGCGGCGGGCTTCACGGCGGTCGAGCTGTGGTGGCCCTGGATCGAGACCCCCACCCCCGAGCAGGCCGAGCTCGACGCCCTGAAGAAGGCGCTCGACGACGCGGGCACCCAGTTGGTGGGGCTCAACTTCTACGCGGGGCAGCTGCCCGGCCCCGACCGCGGCGCGCTCTCCGTGCCCGGTGAGGAGTCGGACCGCTTCCGCGCCAATATCGAGGTGGCGGCCGACTTCGCCGCCTCGGTCGGCTGCACGGCGCTCAACGCGCTGTACGGCAACCGCGTCGACGGCGTGGACCCGGCCGTACAGGACGAACTCGCCCTGGAGAACCTGGTCCTGGCCGCCCGCGCGGCGGACCGGATCGGGGCGGTCCTCCTGATCGAGACCCTGAACGAGCCGGAGTCGCCGCGGTACCCGCTGGTGAGCGCACCGGCCGGCGTCGAGGTCGTCGACAAGGTCAACGCGGCGACGGGCCTGGGGAACGCGAAGTTCCTGCTGGACCTGTACCACCTGTCCATGAACGGCGAGGACCTCAGCCAGGTGATCAAGGCGTACGCCGGGAGGACCGGCCACGTCCAGATCGCCGACAACCCCGGGCGCGGCGCGCCCGGCACCGGCTCGCTCCCGCTGGAGCGGCTCCTCGACGAGCTGGCCGTGGCCGGTTACGACGGCTGGGTCGGCCTGGAGTACAAGCCGGGCGACCGGCCGAGCGCCGAGTCGTTCGCGTGGCTCCCGGAAGAGACCCGGGCGGCCCGCTGAGGGGCGTCGCACTCCCCCTCGTACACCCGCTTTTCAGGAAGGCACCCTCATGAGCAACAACCTCCCCAAGGTCGCGTGGATCGGGCTCGGCATCATGGGCTCCCCCATGTCCGAGAACCTGGTCGAGGCCGGGTACGACGTCACCGGTTACACCCTGGAGCAGGACAAGGTCGACCGGCTGGTCGCGGCGGGCGGCAAGGGCGCCTCCTCGATCGCCGAGGCGGTCAGGGACGCCGACGTCGTCATCACGATGGTGCCCGCGTCCCCGCACGTCGAGGCCATCGCCTACGGCCCCGAGGGCATCCTGGAGAACGCCAGGTCCGGCGCCCTGCTGATCGACATGTCGTCGATCACCCCGCAGACCTCCGTGGACCTCGCGAAGAACGCGAAGGACAAGGGCATCCGCGTCCTGGACGCCCCGGTGTCCGGCGGCGAGGCCGGGGCCATCGAAGCCGTACTGTCGATCATGGTCGGCGGCGAGCAGGCCGACTTCGACGCCGCGCAGCCCATCCTGCGGGCCCTCGGCAAGACCATCGTGCTCTGTGGTCCGCACGGCTCGGGCCAGACGGTGAAGGCGGCCAACCAGCTGATCGTCGCGGTCAACATCCAGGCGTGCGCCGAGGCCGTGGTCTTCCTGGAGAAGTCCGGCGTCGACCTCGCGGCCGCGCTCGACGTCCTCAACGGCGGACTGGCCGGCTCCACCGTGCTGACCCGCAAGAAGGACAACTTCCTCAAGCGGGACTTCGCGCCGGGCTTCCGGATCGATCTCCACCACAAGGACATGGGCATCGTCACGGACGCCGCCCGCAACGTCGGCGCCGCGCTGCCCGTCGGCGCCGTCGTGGCCCAGCTGGTCGCGTCCCTGCGTGCGCAGGGCGACGGCGGCCTGGACCACTCGGCCCTGCTCCGCTCCGTCGAGCGTCTCTCCGGCGAGCAGGTCTGACACCCGCCCCCTCACCGGGGGCCCCTGAACTCCGGGTCGTGGTGGCGCTGACACCTGTCCTGTCGCGCCCAGGCGTCACCGCGGCCCGGAACCACATACTTCGTTTTCAACAAACTGTTGACGCGCTGTTCATGGCGAACCTACGCTCCTCAAGCCGTCAACAGCTCCAGCATGGAAGGTCATCCCGCCACATGGCTAAGCGTGTCCTCACGACCGAGTCAGGCGCTCCGGTCGCCGACAACCAGAACTCCGCCACCGCCGGCGTCGGTGGGCCGATCCTCCTTCAGGACCAGCACCTGCTGGAGAAGCTCGCACGCTTCAACCGTGAGCGCATCCCGGAGCGCGTGGTCCACGCCCGCGGCTCCGGCGCGTACGGCTACTTCGAGGTGACGGACGACGTCACCGGCTTCACCCGCGCCCACTTCCTGTCCGAAGTGGGCCGCCGCACCGAGACGTTCATCCGTTTCTCGACGGTCGCCGACTCCCTCGGTGGCGCCGACGCCGTACGCGACCCGCGCGGCTTCGCCCTCAAGTTCTACACGGACGAGGGCAATTACGACCTGGTCGGCAACAACACCCCGGTGTTCTTCATCAAGGACCCGATCAAGTTCCCCGACTTCATCCACTCGCAGAAGCGCGACCCGTTCACGGGCAAGCAGGAGCCGGACAACGTCTGGGACTTCTGGGGCAACTCCCCCGAGGCCACACACCAGGTGACCTGGCTGATGGGCGACCGCGGCATCCCCGCCTCGTACCGTCACATGAACGGCTTCGGCTCGCACACCTACCAGTGGACGAACGCGCAGGGCGAGGGCTTCTTCGTCAAGTACCACTTCAAGACGAACCAGGGCGTCCGCTCGCTCTCCGCCGAGCAGGGCGCGGAGCTCGCGGGCAAGGACGCCAACTCGCACCAGACGGACCTGCTCCAGGCCATCGAGCGCGGGGTGAACCCGTCCTGGACCCTGTACGTGCAGATCATGCCCACGGCGGAGGCCGCGGACTACCGCTTCAACCCGTTCGACGTCACCAAGGTGTGGCCGCACGGTGACTACCCGCTCCAGCGGGTGGGCCGGCTGGTCCTGGACCGCAACCCGGACAACGTGTTCGCCGAGGTCGAGCAGGCGGCGTTCTCCCCCAACAACTTCGTGCCCGGCATCGGTCCCTCGCCGGACAAGATGCTCCAGGGCCGGCTGTTCGCCTACGCGGACGCGCACCGGTACCGCCTGGGCGTCAACCACACCCAGCTGCCGGTCAACGCGCCCAAGGGCGCGCCCGCGGACAACTACGGGCGGGACGGTCTGATGGCCACCCGCAACGGCTCGCGCCACGACAAGAACTACGAGCCCAACTCGTACGCCGGTCCGGCGCAGACCGACGAGGCGCTCGCGGCCCCGCTCGCCGTCCACGGCTGGACCGGCACGCACGAGGCGCCGGCCCACACCAAGGACGACGACTTCTTCCAGGCGGGCGAGCTGTACCGGCTCATGTCCGAGGACGAGAAGGGCCGGCTGATCGCCAACATCGCGGGGGGCCTGTCGCAGGTCACGCGCGACGACGTGATCGAGAAGAACCTCGCCCACTTCCACGCCGCCGACGCCGACTACGGCAAGCGCGTGGAGGAGGCCGTCCGCGCCCTGCGCGAGGACTGACCTCCACCCCATGAGCCCTGCCCGTGCCCGTGTACCCGGATGAGGGGTTGTACGCGGCACGGGCAGGACGAGGCCGCGGCGGCTGTGCGATGCCAGTGCGGTGGTGAAGGTGCCGGCGCGCGTCCGCTGACCTGAAGCGGACGCCCGTGCCGGGCCGATCGCCGCCGCCGCGGCCCCTGTTCGCCCATTGCCGGGGCGCGGAGTACGGATACGGTCCCGTACTCCGCGCCCCTTTGTGTGTGTCCTCGACCGCCGGCCGGGCCGGCGGTCGAGGGCATCCTTGCGGGCAACGCAGCGGCCCCCTCCCGGGCGATCGGGAGGGGGCCGCTCACGTGGTTGCGGTCAGGACACCGTCAGCGCGCGGATCGCCGTCGGCGCGTGCCCCGGCTCCGTCGCCACGTCCTCGAACTCGTTGACGGACGCGATGTCCGTACCGCTCATCGAGATGTTCGTGACCCGCTCCAGGATCGCCTCGACCACCACCGGCACCCGGAACTCCGCCGCCAGCTTCTTCGCCTCCTCCAGGGCGGGAAGCAGCTGGTCCGGCTCCGTGACCCGGATCGCCTTGCAGCCCAGGCCCTCGACGACCTTGACGTGGTCCACGCCGTAGACGCCCAGCTCGGGCGAGTTGATGTTCTCGAACTCCAGGTTGACCTGGAAGTCGATGTCGAAGTTGCGCTGCGCCTGCCGGATGAGCCCCAGGTAGGAGTTGTTCACCAGGACATGGACGTACGGGATGTGGTGCTGCGCGCCCACCGCCAGCTCCTCCAGCATGAACTGGAAGTCGTAGTCGCCCGACAGCGCGACGACCTGGCCCTCCGGGTCCGCGGTGGCGACACCCAGCGCGGCCGGGATCGTCCAGCCCAGCGGACCGGCCTGGCCGCAGTTGATCCAGTGGCGGGGCCGGAACACGTGCAGCATCTGCGCACCCGCGATCTGCGAGAGGCCGATCGTCGTGACGTACCGGGTCTCCGGGCCGAACGCCCGGTTCATCTCCTCGTACACGCGCTGCGGCTTCAGCGGCACGTTGTCGAAGTGTGTCCGGCGCTGCAGCGTGGCCTTGCGCTCCTGCGTGGACGCGGCCCAGGCGGAGCGGTCCTTCAGCGTGCCGGCCGCCTTCAGTTCGCGTGCCACCTCGACGAAGAGCTCCAGCGCCGCCTTCGCGTCGGACGCGATGCCGAGGTCCGGGGCGAAGATCTTGCCCAGCTGGGTGGGCTCGATGTCGACGTGGACGAACGTACGGCCCTTGGTGTAGACGTCCAGCTTGCCGGTGTGCCGGTTGGCCCAGCGGTTGCCGATGCCGAGGACGAAGTCGGACTCCAGGAAGTTCGCGTTGCCGTAGCGGTGCGACGTCTGGAGGCCGACCATGCCCGCGTTGAGCTCGTGGTCGTCGGCGATGATGCCCCAGCCCATCAGGGTCGGGACGACCGGGACGCCGGTCAGCTCCGCGAACTCGACCAGGAGTCCGGAGGCGTCGGCGTTGATGATGCCGCCGCCCGCGACGAGCAGCGGACGCTCGGACGCGTTCAGCATCTCGATCGCGCGCTCGATCTGCTTGCGGGAGGCGGCGGGCTTGTTGACCGGCAGCGGCTCGTACAGCTCGGGGTCGAACTCGATCTCGGTGAGCTGCACATCGATCGGCAGGTCGATGAGGACGGGACCCGGACGGCCGGAGCGCATCAGGTGGAAGGCCTGCTGGAAGACTCCGGGGACCTGGGCGGCCTCCAGGACGGTCGTCGCGGCCTTGGTGACCGGCTTGGCGATCGACGCGATGTCGACGGCCTGGAAGTCCTCCTTGTGCAGCACCGCGGTCGGGGCCTGGCCGGTGATGCAGAGGATCGGGATCGAGTCGGCGATGGCGGAGTACAGACCGGTGATCATGTCGGTGCCCGCGGGCCCCGACGTACCGATGCAGACGCCGATGTTCCCCGCGGCGGCGCGGGTGTAGCCCTCTGCCATGTGGGACGCGCCCTCGACGTGCCGGGCGAGGGTGTGGTGCACCCCGCCGGATGCCTTGAGGGCGGCGTAGAACGGGTTGATCGCCGCACCCGGCACGCCGAACGCGTTCGTGACGCCTTCGCGCTTGAGGATCTCAACTGCCGCTCGGGCAGCGGTCATACGACTCATTGAGTGCTCCTGCTCGGATTTGGTGGAGTCGGGCTCTGTCGCGCCACCTGAGAGCACCAATTCCGTATTACGGAAGTTTAGTTCTGCTATACGGAATCAATCTAAGGTGCGGCCGGACCGCAGTCAAGGGAGGCAAGTGCGCGAAGTCGCCCCCGGAACCCTCGCTCCTGGTAGACCATGGGAGTACGGAGAGCAGCAGGGGGACCGGAGGGGGACCGTCGTGGAATCCGTGCCGGTGCGCTGCCCGGTCTGCCGTCGCGACCACGCCTACATCACCCCGGTCTATCCGTGTCCCTGCGGCGCCCCCACCGCCCCGCACCTGCTGCGCGGCGCCCCGGCGGAGCCGATCACCCACCGCACGTGGAACGACGACTGGGTGACGGTGCGCTGCGCGGGCTGCGGGCGCCGCGACCAGTGGCCGCATCCGGAGCTGTGCTGCCCGTGCGGGACCGTGCTCCGCATCCCCGTCCGGCCGCTGACGGCACGCGCCCCCGCCCCGCCCGCCGCAACGGCCGGCCCGGCCCACATCCCGCTGCCGCGTACGGCCGCGCACCCTCGCCCTGCGTTCCGGCCGATGACGATCCGCACCGCACGCGACGCGGTCGCCGCCGCCGCGCTCTATCTGTCGTGGCTGGGCTACCGCGAGGTGGCGCAGACCCCTGTGCGCCCCTCGTCCCGGATGGACATACGTGCCGCCGGGCTGATCGCCCAGGTCGACTCCACGACCACCCCGACCGTCCTGCGCGATGTCGAATGCCTCTGGCTGAACGCACTGAACGCCTCGGTCACCGGAGTCTTCTTCTCGCTGGCCGGATACGCGCCGGACGCGCGGAGCCGCGCGGACGGCCTCGCCCTCCCCCTGTTCGTCATGGACCTCACGGGCACACCGCAGCCGGTCAACAGTCCGGCGGACGAACTGCTCAGCACCGGCGCCTGAATCCGGCCGCTCCCGCTACGGACCGTTCCCCGCCACGGGCACCGCTCGCCATACTGAAGCCATGCGTATCCGCCCCGCCCGGCGCTCCGAACTGCCCCTTCTCCAGGACATCGAACGCGCCGCAGGCGAACCGTTCCGCATCCTCGGCATGTCGGCCGTCGCGGACGACGATCCGCCGCCGCTCGGCCTGCTGGAGAGCTACCGCCGGGCCGGCCGCTCGTGGGTGGCCACGGAATCCCCGGCTCCGGCCGCCGGGCAGCCGCTCGGCTATCTGCTCGCCGACCCGGTCGACGACGCGGCACACATCGAGCAGGTCTCGGTCGTGCCCACGGCCGCCCGCCGCGGCATCGGCCGCGCCCTCATCGACCATCTCGGGCAGTGGGCGCGGGCCCAGCACCTGCGGGCCCTCACGCTGACCACGTTCACCGACGTCCCGTGGAACGCCCCCTACTACAGCCGCCTCGGCTTCCGGACACTCACGGAGGACGAACTCACCGACGGTCTGCGTGCCATCCGGGCGCTGGAGAAGGAACACGGCCTGGACCGGTGGCCGCGGGTGTGCATGCGGCGCGAGCTGTGAACCGCCACCGGAGCGGGCATGGACGATAAACAGTCACGTCCGTCACAACGGGCCCGTATGTTCGGTGCGTTGTCAGTGGTGGGACGTAGAGTGAGCACATGGCCTTAACTCCTCGGCTTCCACGCCCGTTCAGCCCCCCGCACACCACGCCCGCCATGCCCGCCCCGCAGCCGACGACCCCGTCCGCAGCCGAGGCGAACGAGGCGATACGCGCGCTGGTGGACGCACGGGCCGGACAGGACTGGTCGTCCGTGGAGTCCGCGGCGTACGAGGTGCTGCTGATCGAGTGGGCCGCGGCGACCCAGGGCCTCGGCTCCGACATCATCGAGGCCGCCTGATCCGGACCCGCCCGGACGAGACGGCCCCGTGACGGACTACGCGCCGTAGGTCTCCCGCAGCTCGATCTTCCGGACCTTCCCGCTGACGGTCATCGGGAAGGCGTCCAGGACCTCCAGCCGCCGGGGGATCTTGTAGTGCGCGAGGCGCTCCCGGCAGTAGGCCGTGACGTCCTGGAGGGTCGGCGGATCGGCCGGGTCCCGGGCGATGACGCAGGCCAGGATCTCCTCGCCGTAGGTGGCGTCCGGCACGCCCACCACCTGTACGTCGGCGATCTTCGGATGGGCGTAGAGGAACTCCTCGATCTCCCGCGGGTACACGTTCTCGCCGCCCCGGATGATCATGTCCTTGATCCGGCCGACGATCCGGACGTAGCCGTCCTCCCTCATCTCGGCGAGGTCCCCGGTGTGCATCCAGCGTCCGGCGTCGATCACCTCGGCCGTCCGCGCGGGCTGCTCCCAGTAGCCGAGCATCACGCTGTAGCCGCGAGTGCACAGTTCGCCCGGCTCACCGCGCGCCAGGGTCACACCCGTCGCCGGGTCGACCACCTTCACCTCGACGTGCGGCATCACCCGGCCGACCGTGCCCGTGCGGCGCTCCAGATCGTCGTCGCGGCGGGTCTGGGTGGAGACCGGTGAGGTCTCCGTCATCCCGTAACAGATGGACACCTCCGCCATGTGCATCTCGGCGACCACCCGCTTCATCACCTCCACCGGGCAGGGAGATCCGGCCATGATGCCGGTGCGCAGCGAGGAGAGGTCGTACGAGGCGAAGCCGGGCAGGTCCAGCTCCGCGATGAACATGGTGGGCACGCCGTACAGCGAGGTGCAGCGCTCCTGCTGCACGGCCGCGAGCACCGCCGCGGGCTCGAAGGCGGGCCCGGGGATCACGACGCAGGCCCCGTGCGAGGTGGCCGCGAGATTCCCCATCACCATGCCGAAGCAGTGGTAGAAGGGCACGGGCAGGCAGATCCGGTCCGCCTCCGTGTAGGCGATCATCTCGCCCACGAAGTAGCCGTTGTTGAGGATGTTGTGGTGGGAGAGCGTGGCTCCCTTCGGGAAGCCCGTGGTGCCCGAGGTGTACTGGATGTTGATCGGGTCGTCGCAGGACAACCCGGCCTCACGCACCGCCAGCTGCTCCGCCGTGACGGTGTCCGCCGCGGCGGTCAGCTCGTCCCACGACGGATCGCCGATGTAGTGGACGGCCCGCAGCGAGGGGCAGTCGGCGCGGACCTGGCCGACCAGGGCCCGGTAGTCGCTCGTACGGTGGGAGAGCGAGGCGACCAGGAGCGAGATCCCGGCCTGGTTGATCACGTACTCCAGCTCGTGCGCCCGGTAGGCGGGGTTGATGTTGACCATGACCGCGCCGATGCGGGCCGTGGCGTACTGGACGAGCACCCACTCCGGGCAGTTGACGGCCCAGATGCCGACCCGGTCGCCCTTGGCCACGCCCGCCGCCATCAGCCCGCGGGCCAGCTCGTCCACGTCGGCGCCGAAGCGGGCGTACGTCCAGCGCCGCCCGGAGGCCACGTCGACCAGTGCCTCGCGTTCCGGGAAGGCACCGACCGCCCGGTCCAGACTGGACCCGATGGTGTCGCCGAGGAGCGGCGTGCTCCCGGTGCCGTGCGCGTACGACAGCTCGTTCACCGCAGGTCCCCTTCGTCGAACTCGGTGCCCGTCCCCTGGGCGGTGCGCTCGCGGAGCTCGATCCGGCGGATCTTGCCCGAGACGGTCTTCGGCAGGTCGGCGAACTCCAGCCGCCGGATGCGCTTGTACGGGGCGAGAACCGCCCGCGAGTGCGCGAACAGCACCTTCGCGGTGTCCGGGCCGGGCTCCCAGCCCTCCGCGAGGACGACGTACGCCTTCGGCACGGCGAGCCGGACCGGGTCGGGGGCGGGCACGACGGCGGCCTCGGCCACCGCCTCGTGCTCCAGCAGGGCGCTCTCCAGCTCGAACGGGGAGATCTTGTAGTCGGATGCCTTGAACACGTCGTCGGCGCGGCCCACGTAGGTGATGTAGCCGTCCTCGTCCCGGGAGCCGATGTCGCCGGTCCGGTAGTAACCGCCCGCCATCGCCTCGGCCGTGCGGTCCGGGTCACCGTGGTAGCCGGTCATCAGGCCGACCGGGGCGGCCGACAGATCGAGGGAGATCTCGCCCTCGGCGGCGCCGGGTTCACCGGAGACCGGGTCGAGGAGCACGACCTTGAATCCGGGACTGGGGCGGCCCATCGAACCGGCCTTCAGCAGCTGGCCGGGGGTGTTGGCGACCTGGACCGCCGTCTCCGTCTGGCCGAAGCCGTCGCGGATCGTGACGCCCCATTCCCGCCGGACGGTCTCGATGACCTCCGGGTTGAGCGGCTCGCCGGCCGCGACCACCTCGCGCGGCGGTGTCCTGAGCTGCGAGAGATCGGCCTGGATGAGCATCCGCCACACGGTGGGCGGCGCACAGAAGCTGGTCACGCCCGAGCGGTCCATCTCCGCCATCAGCCGTCCCGCGTCGAACCGGGTGTAGTTGAAGATGAAGACCGTGGCCTCCGCCGTCCACGGCGCGAACAGGTTCGACCAGGCGTGCTTGGCCCAGCCGGGCGAGGAGATGTTGAGGTGGACGTCACCGGGCTTGAGCCCGATCCAGTACATCGTCGACAAGTGGCCCACGGGGTAGGAGACATGGGTGTGTTCGACGAGTTTGGGCTGGGCGGTGGTACCGGAGGTGAAGTAGAGCATCAGCGGTTCGTCGGCTTCGGTCCTCCGGTCCGGCACGAAGTCCGCGGGCTGCTCGTCCGCGCCGCTGTAGGAGAGCCACCCGTCGACCTCGCCGCCCACGGCGATCCGGGTGTAGTCGCCGGGCACCTCGTCGAACTTCGGCGCGTCCTCCGCCCGCACGAGGACATGCCGGACCCGGCCGCGCCCGACGCGGTCACGCAGATCGGCGGGGCCCAGGAGCGGAGTGGCGGGGATGACGACGGCGCGCAGTTTCATCGCGGCGAGGGCCGTCTCCCACAGCTCGGCCTGGTTGCCGAGCATGACGAGGATGCGGTCGCCCTCGCGCACGCCCTGGGCCTTCAGCCAGTTCGCGGCACGGTTGGACCGGGCCGACATCCGCGCAAAGGAGACCTCGGTGCGGCGGCCGTCCTCCTCGACGATGTGCAGGGCGGTGCGGTCGTTGTCCTGGGCGATGACGTCGAACCAGTCCAGCGCCCAGTTGAAGTGCTCGGACCGGGGCCAGCTGAAGCCCTCGTACGCGCGCGCGTAGTCCTCACGGTGTTCGAGCAGAAAGTCCCGGGCGGCCCGGAACGTCTCCGTGGCGCTGGTTGCCGACATGTGCCCTCCTCATTGCGGACCGGACCGGTCGCTTAACATCATGTAAACAGTGACCCAGATCTCACCACCCCCGAACGGGGGTGGAGTCGGACGGGGCGGAGGGCTTCGGCGTGCCGGAACCGGGCGAGGCGGTCGAGATGCAGTCCGCGCTTCTGCGGCTGCGCCGCACCAGCGGACTTCCCGTCGTCTTCGGCGGTCTGCTCCACGATGTGCGCCACGCCAGGATCGTCGAGCTGAACGGGGCGCAGACGGCCGCGCTGCGCGGTCTCGTGATCTCGGCGGGCAGCGGGCTCGGCGGCAAGGCGATCGCGCTGTCACGGCCCTGCGCGGTGACGGACTACCCCTCGTCGCGGCACATCAGTCACGAGTACGACACGGCGGTGGCGGCGGAGGGCCTGCGCTCGGTCGTCGCGGTGCCCGTCGTCGTACGCCGGAAGGTGCGCGGCGTGCTGTACGGGGCGCTGCGCGAACCGCTCACCCTCGGGGACCGTACGTTCGCGGCGGCGGTTTCCGCGGCCCGCGATGTGGAACAGGCGCTGGTCGTACGGGACGAGGTGCAGCAGCTCCTCGCGACCACCCGGGAGCGGGTGACCGACCCCGGGACGCCCCCGGGTTCCTGGGAACACGTCCGCGAGGCGCACCAGGAGCTGCGGGCGCTGGCCCCGAAGATCCTCGACCCGGCGCTGCGCGGGGAACTGCTCGCGGTCTGCGGGCGGCTGGCCTCGGCGACCGGGGCGCGCGTCCCGGCGGCCCGCGGGGTGCAGCTGGCGCCCCGTGAGGTGGACGTCATCACCTGTGTGGCGACGGGCGCGACGAACGCGGTGGCGGCGGACCGGCTCGGCCTGCGGCCCGAGACGGTGAAGGGCTATCTGCGCTCCGCGATGCGCAAACTGGGCGCGCACACGCGCCTCGAAGCGGTGGTGGCGGCCCGCCGGGCGGGGCTGCTGCCCTAGGACTTCCTGAAGCCCGGTGAACGTGTCCGGTCACCGCACTGGACGGTCGCCGGGCGGGCCCTGGTCGCCGAAGTCGACGAACGAGGCGAACCGGACGTCGTACGTGGTCGCTTCGGTCATGACGGAGAGCATCGAGGCCGCCTCCCGCGTGATGTCCTCGCGCTCCGCGCCGCTGATCCTGCCGAGTGCCTGCACCGTGACCGTCGCGGTGTCCTCGGGCGTGCCGGCGGTCTTCTCCAGCCGCCAGATCGCGGCGAGGAAGCCGTCGACGAGGAGGCTCCCGTACGCCTGGTTCCCCTTGCCGTTGCGCCCCTTGAACGCCGGCGGGATGACGCGGGAGCGGTCGGCGTGGCCGAGCAGCACGTTGTCGAACTCCGGGAGGAAGCGCGGCGGGGCCGGGGTGTCCGGGTCCGGGAGCGGTGCGTCGGGGAGGTCGAAGAGCTCGACGCCGTTCTCGTCGCGGAAGGTGCGGAGCCGGGGCCGCAGCCGCTCGAACGCCTCGCGCAGCCGGGTCAGTCCGGCCCACATCTGCATGTCCTTCACCGAGGCGGGGCCGAAGGCGGCGAGGTAGCGCAGCACGGTCCCGTCGGGTGCGGGAACCGGCTCCGACGGGCGGCCCAGCCAGTGTTCGGCTGTCGTCAGCGCGACCTGCCCGCCGCGCCCCCACAGCCCGCGCGGGGTGACCTGGACGAGGGGCAGGCGGCAGCGGGCGGCGACCGCCAGGGCCTGCGGATAGGCGTCCGGCCAGTGGCCGAGCAGGGCGTCGCGGAGCTCCTTCATCGTGCGGGGGCGCTCCTCGACGAGCTCCTTGCAGATCTCCGCGAGCCGGTCGAGGTCCACACCGGCGAGCCCGGACCGGAAGATCTTCAGTTCCCGTTCGCGCGCGCCCTGGACGAGGGGGCGCAGGGTGAGCGCGTCGTCCGCGGTGTGGGTGTGGATGGTGGAGCGGAGGGTGACGATACGGACCACGTCCCGGGACTCCATCAGCGCCGAGAGATGGGCGGGCCGGAAGCCGTCGAGGCGGGCGTGGAGCTGGTAGTACGGGGGCTTGGTGTTCTGGGCCTGGAGTCCGATGAGATGCCCGACCGCCTCCTTCGCCGGCATGGCGCTGCGGCGCAGGAGCAACTGGCGTTCCAGTGTCGCGCGGTTGAGCGCGCGGCTGGAGAGCACGGGAGGGTTCGTCTTCGCGGCCATGTACGGCACGCTACGCGGCATCGCGGACACCCTCTGTCCGCAACCCGGTCCGTCACGGAGCCGGAACCTCCTCGCCCGGCGGCACCGGCCCCGGAGCGGTGCCGTCGCCGAACGGGCGGCCGCCCAGCTCCTCTCGGTGGTGCGGGGCCCGCCAGCCGGACGGATCGGGGCCGAGCGGCACGATGCCGGTGGGGTTGATCCCGGTGTGCACCCGGTAGTAGTGCTGCTTGATGTGGCCGAAGTCGACCGTGTCGCCGAATCCGGGTGTCTGGTAGAGGTCACGGGCGTAGGCCCACAGGACGGGGTCCTCGGACAGCTTCGACCGGTTGCACTTGAAGTGTCCGTGGTAGACGGCGTCGAAGCGCACCAGCGTGGTGAACAGCCGGATGTCCGCCTCCGTGATCGTGTCCCCGACCAGATAGCGCCGGTCCGCCAGACGGTCCGACACGAGGTCGAGACGGCGGAACACGTCGGTGTACGCGGCTTCGTATTCGTCCTGGCCGCTGGCGAACCCGGCGCGGTAGACCCCGTTGTTGACGTCCCGGTAGATGCCCTCCATGACCTCGTCGATCTCCTCGCGGAGCCGTTCGGGATAGAGGTCGGGGGCGCCGTCCCTGTGCAGCGCGGACCACTCGGTGGCAAGGTCCAGGGTGATCCGCTGGTAGTCGTTGGTGACGAGCCGGCCGCTCGGTACGTCCACGAGCGCGGGCACACTGACCCCGCCGGGATAGCCGTGCTCCCGTGCGTCGTACGCCTCGCTCAGGAAGCGGATGCCGAGGACCGGGTCCCTGCCGCCCTCGTCCAGGGTGAAGCGCCAGCTGCGGTCGTCCTGGACGGGGTCCGCGACGGCGAGCGAGAGGGCGTTCTCCAGGCCGAGGAGACGCCGCGAGACCAGGGCCCGGCTCGCCCAGGGGCAGGCACGGCTGACGACCAGCCGGTAGCGGCCCGCCTCCACCGGCCAGCCGTCGCGCCCGTCGGCCGTGACGCGGTCCGCGAAGTGACTGCGGGACCGTTTGAAGGGCTTGTGGCCGTACGAGGTGTTCCCGTCGGTTTCCTGGTCGGTGGACCCGGTGGTGTCGTGGTTCATGGCTCGCTTCTCCCTGCGTCGACGGATTCCCGTGTACGGCTCCTGCCCCGTCGCGCGATCCCCACGTCGGCGAGGGCGACGACCAGAGCCGCCAGGACGAAGGCGACCGAGACGAGGAGCCCGTGGTCGTAGGCGGTGGCCCAGCCGTCCGGGCCCACTTGCGCGAAGAACACCGCGCCGACCGCGGCGATACCGATCGCGGACCCGACGCGCTGACCGGTCTGGAGGGTTCCCCCGGCGCTGCCCGCGGTGGCCACCGGCACTTCGGAGAGCGTGAGGGTCTGGTTCGGCGCGATGACCAGGCCGCTGCCGAGTCCGGCCAGCAGCAGAGGCGCGGCCATCGCCCATCCCGCGTTCGTCCCCGGCACCAGGTGAACGGCGAGCGCGGTGAGCGCGAGACCGGCCGCCACCATGGTGAGGCCGACGACGACGAGGGGCCGCCCGAAGCGGCCGACCAGCCGGCCGCCGATACTCGCGGCGAAGCCCGAGCCCAGGGCGAACGGGGTGATGGCGAGCCCCGCCTCAAGGGCCGTGTAGTCCCGGCCCGACTGGAGGTAGAGGGTGGTGACGAAGAAGATCGAGGTGAACCCCGCGAAGTACAGCAGGATCAGCAGACAGCCGAGCCAGTAGGACCGCAGCCGGAAGAGGGAGAGATCCAGGACCGGTTGCGTCGAGCGCGTACCGCACCGGGACTCCCAGCCGACGAACGCGGCGAGCAGCGCCGCCGCCAGGACCAGCAGCAGCCATTTGCCGTTGCCCGGCCACTGCTGTGCCTGCACGAAGGGCAGCAGCAGCGCCAGTACGGCCGCGCCGAGGAGCAGGACGCCGACCGGATCGAGGTCACGCGCCCGTACCGGGCCCGCCGACGGGGTGTCCGGGAGCAGCCGCCTGGCCAGCAGAAGACAGGCGATACCGAGCGGCAGATTGACGTAGAACACCCAGCGCCAGCCCTCGGCCGCCCCGGCCACCTGGATCAGCAGGCCGCCGAGGAGTGGCCCCACGGCCGTCGAGATGCCGACGACGGTGCCGAACATGCCGAAGGCACGGCCCCGCTCGCGGCCGGAGAACATCTGCTGGATGAGCGCGGAGATCTGCGGCGAGATCAGCGCGCCCGCGGCGCCCTGGGCCAGTCGGGCGATCACCAGCCAGAGGCTGGACTGGGCGGCGCCGCAGGCGGCGGACGCCAGCGTGAACAGGGCGAGCCCCGCCATGAACACCGCCCGCCGGCCACGGGCGTCGCCGAGGCGTCCGGCGGGGATGAGGAAGAGGCCGAACGCGAGCGCGTAGCCGGACAGCACCCACTGGAGATCGGACTCGGGGGTGTCGAGGCCCTCCTTGATGGACGGCAGCGCCACATTGACGATGGACACGTCCAGCAGGGTCATGAAACCGGCCACCAGACAGACGGCGAGCGCCTGCCAGCGACGGGGATCGGGTGCCCCGGAACCCTGGGTGTCCGCACCAGGACCGGAGCCCGCTCCCCGGTGCGCCGCGCTCTCTGCCATGCCTCGCACCCTAGACCGTGTCGTGCCCTCCGCCCCTGACCGGCGGCTTGCGCCACCCGGATCGGACCCGGCGGATGGTCGAACATTTCTACGATGCGCGGAATTAACCTCTGATGCCTTGTCACGCCTGTTCTACGCGCATAGCTTTTGCTCTCACTACATAGTTGGGGGCTCCACACGTGCACATATCCAGACACGGTTCCGCTCTGCTCGCGGGCGCCGTCGCCGTCACCCTCTCGGTGACCGCTCTGCCTGCCGCCTTCGCGGCCCCGTCCCCGACCGCCGTGATCTCCGAGGTCTACGGCGGCGGGGGCAACTCGGGTGCGACGCTCACCCGCGACTTCATCGAGCTGGCCAACGCCGGGTCCGCGGCGTACGGCCTTTCGGGCTTCAGCGTCCAGTACCTTCCGGCCACCCCGTCCGCCGGTTCCCTGTGGCAGGTCTCCGCGCTCACCGGGTCCATCGCGCCCGGTGGCCGCTACCTCGTCGTCCAGGCCGCCGGCACGGGTGGCACCGTGGCCCTGCCGACGGCGGACGCCACGGGCACGGTCGCGATGTCCGCGGCCGGCGGCTCCGTCGCCCTCGTCTCCGGCACCACTCCCCTGACCTGCAAGACGGCCGCCGACTGCGCCGTCGACACCAGGATCGTGGACCTGGTCGGCTACGGCTCCGCCGTCGTGCGCGAGGGCAGCCCGGTGACCGGCGCCTCCGCCACCGCGTCCGTGGCGCGCGGCACGGCCCTCGCCGACACCGACGACAACGCCGCGGACCTCGCGGCCGCCGCCCCCACCCCGGTCAACGCGGCGGGCGAGACGTCCGGCGGCACAGGTCCCGGCCCCGGCGATCCCGGCAACCCGACCGAGCCCGGCACCGTCCGGGTGCACGACATCCAGGGCGCGACCCGGCTCTCGCCGCTCGCCGGCCAGACGGTCTCCGCCGTCCCGGGCGTGGTCACCGCCGTACGGACCTCCGGTTCACGCGGCTTCTGGATCCAGGACACCGCTCCGGACGCCGACGCGCGTACCGGCGAGGGGCTGTTCGTCTACACCGGGGGCACCGCGCCCACCGTCGCCGTGGGCGACTCGGTGCTGGTCAGCGGAAAGGTCGCCGAGTACTACCCGGCGGCAACCGCCCAGTCGCTCACCCAGCTCACCGCGCCGAAGACCACCGTGCTGTCCTCGGGCAACGCGCTGCCCGCGCCGGTCGTCCTCGACGCGGCCTCCGTGCCCGGCGCCTACGCCCCCACGGCGAACGGCGGCTCGATCGAAGCGCTGCCCCTCGCCCCGGCGACGTACGCCCTCGACCTGTACGAGTCGCTCGAAGGCACCCGGGTCCGCATCGCCGACACCCGGATCACCGGGGCGACCACCTCGTACGGCGAGATCTGGGTGACGGTCAAGCCCCAGGAGCAGCCGACCGCGCGCGGCGGGACGCTCTACGCCTCGTACGCCGACCAGAACACCGGCCGTATCAAGGTGCTGTCGCTCGACGCCGCCCGGCCCGTTCCGGTCGCGGACGTGGGCGATGTGCTGTCCGGCGCCACCACGGGCGTCATGGACTACGCGTCCTTCGGCGGCTACAACCTCCAGGCCACCGAGCTCGGTACGCTCACCGACAACGGCCTGCGGCGCGAGGTCACCCGCCCGCAGCGCGGCAACGAGCTGGCCGTGGCCACGTACAACGTGGAGAACCTGGACGCGCTCGACGACCAGACCAAGTTCGACACGCTCGCCGCGGGCGTCGCCGTCAGCCTCTCATCGCCCGACGTGGTGTCCCTGGAGGAGATCCAGGACGACAACGGCGCGGTCAACGACGGCACGGTCGGCTCGGACGCGACGCTGAAGCGGTTCACCGACGCGATCGTCGCGGCGGGCGGCCCGCGGTACGCGTGGCGTTACGTCGCCCCCGAGGACGGCCAGGACGGCGGCGAACCGGGTGGCAACATCCGTAACGTCTTCCTCTTCAACCCCGAGCGGGTCAGCTTCGTGGACCGCGCGGGCGGTGACGCGACCACCCCCGTGACCGTGGTGGACACGCACAAGGGCGCCACGCTCTCGGTGTCGCCCGGGCGGATCAACCCGACGAGCAGTGCGTGGGAGGACAGCCGCAAACCGCTGGTCGGTGAGTTCCGCTTCCACGGCAAGCCGGTCTTCGTCATCGCCAACCACTTCACGTCCAAGGGCGGCGACCAGCCCCTGCACGGCCGCAACCAGGAGCCGGTGCGCAGCTCCGAGACCAAGCGGGTGCGGCAGGCCGAGGAGGTCAACACCTTCGTCAAGTCGCTGCTGGCGGCGGACAAGTCGGCCCGCGTGGTGGCCCTCGGGGACCTCAACGACTTCGCGTTCTCACCGACGATGGACGCGTTGACCAGTGGCCGGGTCCTCAGGCCGCTGATCACGACGCTGCCCGCGAACGAGCAGTACAGCTACGTGTTCGACGGCAACTCGCAGACGCTGGACCACATTCTGACCAGCCCTGCCGTGACCCGCTTCGACTACGACGTGGTGCACATCAACGCCGAGTTCGCCGACCAGGCGAGCGACCACGATCCGCAGATCGTGCGAATGCAGGTCAACAAGGGCTGACCGCGGCCTCACCCGGCCGTGCGCGACCCCGCCAGGTCGCGCACGGCCCGGTCCTGGTGCGGGAGGGCCAGCGTACCGTCCTGTTCCAGGGGCCGGTCGGTGAAGAAACGGGTGACGAGCTCGGCGACGTCGTCGGGCCGTTCCAGGACCACCCAGTGGTCGGACCGGTCGATCGTGAGGAAGCGGCTGCCCTCGATCGTCGCGGCGAACGCCCGCTGCCGTTCGGGCGAGGTCACCGTGTCGTGCTCCCCGGCGAAGACCAGCGCGGGCACTCCGGACAGCCCGCCGGAGAAGTCCGGCCGGTCCCCCAGCGCCCGGCGCAGGGTCTGCGGGGCGTGCGGCGACTGCGTGAGCGCGTGCTGGAAGGAGCGCCGGACATAGCGCCTGGCGAGCTCCCTGCGGTGCACCGGGCGCTCCGGATCGAGGCACATCAGACCGTCGGCGGCGAGCCTCGCGAACCCTTCCGTGTCACCCTCGGCCAGCCGCTCCGAGGCCCGCCGCCAGTAATCGCGCTGCACCTCCCCGATATGCGCGGGGACGCCGCCCAGGACCAGCCTGGCGATGCGGCCCGGGTCGCGCCGGGCGCAGCCGAAGGCGATCGCGGCGCCGTACGAGAAGCCGAAGAGGTTGACCCTCGGCGCGTCCAGGCTGTCGATGATCCCGGTCACCGCGTCGATCAGGGTGTCCGCCGCCGGGCCGGGCGGCAGGGGGTCCGCCGTGCCCATGCCGGGCAGGTCGGCGGTGACGACGTCGGCGAAGGGACCCAGGTGGTCGTCCATCTGCGGCCAGCCGAACATGCCCTGGAGCGCCCCGCCCAGCACGATGACGGGTTCGGTGCCCGATCCGCCGTCCGGGGCGGTGCGGGGCAGGACGCGACAGCCGTAGCGCAGCCCGTTCACCGACAGGGACCGGATGATCTCCTCGGACATGGTGGGTTTCCCTCCGGTCACTTGGTGAGCACGAGCGCCGCGTTGTGGCCGCCGAAGCCGAGCGAGGTCTTGACCGCGCAGTCGAAGACGCTCGGTCTGGACTCCTTGCTCACCACATCGACGGGAATCCCGGGGTCGGGAGCGTCGAGGTTGGCGGTGGGCGGCACCAGCTGGTGCTGGAGTGCCAGAACGGTCAGCGCGGTCTCGATGCCGCCCGCCGCGCCGAGTGTGTGCCCGGTCCTGGCCTTGGTGGAGGTGACGAGGGGGCCTTCGCCGAGCACCCGGTGGAGCATGGTCGCCTCGATGAGGTCGTTGGCGACGGTCGAGGTGCCGTGGGCGTTGACGTGTCCGATGTCGCCGGGGCCCAGTCCCGCGTCGGCCAGCGCGGTGCGCAGCGCCCGTTCGATGCCGAGGCCGTCGGGGTCGGGGGCGACGGCCGAGTGGGCGTCGCTGGAGGCCCCGTAGCCGGCGACGTGCGCGCGGACGACGGCGCCGCGGGCCCTGGCGTGCTCGGGGTGCTCCATGACGAGGAGGCCGGCGCCCTCGCCGACGACGAAGCCGTCGCGGTGGGTATCGAAGGGGCGGCAGGCCGCGCCGGGGTCGTCGCGGCGGGTGGAGACGGCCTTCATCTGGCAGGCGCTGGCGATCAGCAGCCGGGAGCAGACCGATTCGGCGCCGCCCGCGACGACGATGTCGCAGGCCCCGGTGCGGAGCATCTGGTGGGCGGTACCGATGGCGACGGTGCCGGACGAGCAGGCCGTGGAGACGGCCTGGCTCGGTCCGTGGGCGCCGAGGTCCATGGCGACGCTGCTCGCGGCGCCGTTGACGACGCTGAGCGGGGCGAGCTTGGGGGAGACGCGCCGCGCGCCGCGTTCGGTGAGGGCGGTGTGCTGTGCGTCGTAGAAGGGCAGTCCGCCGTGCGCGGAGCCGATGACGACGGCGACCCGGCCGCTGTCCCAGACCGAGGGGTCCAGTCCGGCGTCGGCGACCGCCTCGCGGGCGGCGATCACCGCGAGCTGCGCGAAGCGGTCCATCAGCCGCTGCACGGCCACACCCAGGACGGCCCTCGCGTCGAGTCCGGGCACGGTGTACATGAAGTCGCACGGCAGACCGTCGAGTTCGGGCTGGTGGTGGACGGACGGCGCGGCCGCGGGGTCGCAGACCCCGTCCCAGGCGGCATCCGTTCCGACCCCCGCCGCGGTGACCAGTCCGACGCCGGTGACCGCGGCGGCGAACGGCTCCAGGGGCGGCCTGCCCCACGGCACGGCGGGCCTGCGGCCCGTCACGCGGTGGCCTTGCCGTGCACGGCCTCGACGAGCCGGCCCACGGTGTCCCGCGAGGTGAGCGCGACGTCCTCCAGATCGATGTCCATGCGGTCCTCGATCAGCAGCCGCAGCTCCTCCAGCGCCAGGGAATCGAGGCGCAGTTGACGGAGCGGCACATCGAGGCGGATGGCGAGGGGGTCGGTTCCGAACTTCGTCACCAGCAGGTCCGTGATCTCTTCCGAGGTGCTCATGGGGCGCTCCTCCGCTGTCGTACGCGGTGACGCCGGCCGCGTGGGGGTGGGGACATCGCCATCGGGGGCGCCGGCTGCTCCGGAGGGACCCTTTATACGCCTTAACGGGCCGCCGTCCGCCTCGCGTTCCCCCGTGCGGTGGGGGGACGACCAGGTGTACGAATCCCCGTACACTCCGCGATCATGACCATGGAAACGGTTCGAACCGACGCGTCCGCCCCTGACGGACCCGCCCTCTTCGCGACGATGTCCACGATGCGCGCCATGCGCCGCCTCAAGCCGGACCCGGTGCCGGACGAGACGCTGGAGCAGCTGATACAGGCCGCCGTCTGGGGTCCCAGCGGCGGAAACATGCAGTGTTACGAGTACGTCGTCGTCACCGACCGCGCCATGATGGCGCGCCTCGCCCCGCTGTGGAAGCGGTGCGTGGACGCGTATCTGGCGACGACCGGCAAGTACGCGCCGAAGGGCATGGACGAGGCGGCGTACGGGCGGATGGTGGCGGCCATCGAGTACCAGCGCGACCACTTCGCCGACACACCCGCGCTGATCATCCCGTGCTACCGCTTCCCGGAGCCGCGCGTCGACGAGGAGGGGCTGCTCGCCTCCGCGCGGGCGCTCGGCCCGGCCGGCACCGAGCACATGATGAACACGCTGACGCGCTTCCAGGCGCTCGCGGAGGGCTCGTGCGTCTATCCGGGCGTCCAGAACCTGCTGCTCGCCGCGCGGGCCCTCGGTCTCGCGGCGAACATCACCATCTGGCATCTGATGCTGGAGCAGGAGTGGAAGCAGGTGCTGGGGATTCCCGAGGACATGCGGACCTTCGCGGCCGTTCCGGTGGGGTGGCCGAAGGGCAACTTCGGTCCCGTGCGCCGCCGCCCGGTGGCGGACGTCATCCACCGGGACCGCTGGTAGTCCGGACCGTCACGCCGGGTGGCCGCTGCGGCCGCCCGGCGGGGCCGCCGCTACCCGGGGTTTCCCGGGTAGCCGGTCTCCTTGAGATCGTCGGCCAGGTCCGCGAGGGTGATCTCCGGGTTGAGTGCCGCGACCACCTCTGCGGTCAGCGGCCGCAGGTCGTACACATGACGCACGGCGGCCGGGTCGAGGGTGACTTCGTAGTAGTCCTCGGCCCATTCCAGGTAGGCGTCGGGGGTACCCGCGACGAGCAGCTGGAAGAGGTAGTCCGCGCCGTCCGCGTCGTCCCCGTCCTCGGGGAGGTCGATGTCTCCCGTACGCCACGCGCTGTCCGCGGTCTCCCGCCACAGGCATGCCGTCACCAGGGGCGTGCCGGACTCGTCGCCGAACGCGGGTTCCTCCACGAAGGGGCGGAAGACGGCCGGGACGTCGTCGAGCACTCCGGGCCAGAGCGCGTCGTCGACGTACGGGCTCATCGGCGACTCGTGATCGAAGCCGCGGGCGTACGCTCCGGCGGGCGAGAACACGACCGAGTACGCGTCACCCGAACCGTTGCGCATCGATGCCAGCTCCAGCGGTGTCCCGCCGGACGCGGACCACTGCGCGTCGTAGCTGTGCCACCGGTCCGCCCACTCGGGGCACAGGATCGCGTCCAGCATCGCCATGGCACGGCAGAGGTCGCTGAGGGCGGATATCCCGGGCAGGTGACGGGCGACGTCGTAAACGCTCATGGCACCATCCAACCGCACGGCCCCGGGACCTCCCGCCCCGGCATGACACGAGGTGGCTCCGTACCCGGGGCAGGGGTACGGGGCCACCTCGAAGGGGTCGCTCAGCGGGTCACTTCAGGCCGAAGGCCCTGATGATCTCCTGGTCGACGGCGAGGCCGCCGGGGCCCTCGGCGTGCGCCTTGAGCGAGACGAAGCCGCCGGCCTTCGCCGGGGTCCTGAACCGCGCGGTCCACTCACCCGTCGCGCTCTCGCGCAGTTGAACGGGCGACCAGTTCCCGCCGTCGTCGTAACTGACCGACAGCGTGGCCTTGTCGGCCTTCACCGCACCGTCCAGCCACTCCTGCGTACCGGAGGCGAGAGCGAGTTCGGTCCACCGGCCGGCCTCGACGTCACCGGCCAGGTCGGTCTCGATGCCGTAGTCCAGCTGGAGCATCGGGATGTCCGCCTGGTACGGGCCGTTCTCGTCCAGGGCGCCCGAGACGAAGTTCCACTCGCTGTGGGTCCGCGTCGACGTCTTCCACACCTCGCCGTCGCGGGCCGAGTCGATGACGAGCCGGTACGGGAGCGAGTCCGGCGACAGGTCGCCGGCGTAACCGGCCCGGCCCGCGCCCTTCTTGATCAGCGTGCCGCCCTGGTAGAAGGCGTACGACGTGGTGTCGTACTCGTCCTCGGGCATCGAACCGGAGTGGCCCGCGCCGGAGTCCGTCCACGGTGTGATGTTGAACTGCATGTCGTTGTACGTCGTGCGGAACGGGCCCCAGTAGCCGGTGCCGAGGCGCGGACGGGTGACCGGCGCGAACCACTCGGCCTGGTAGCTCCGGCCCGCCCTGTAGTCCATGTCCGCGGAGCGCATCTCGGCGGCCGTACCGGTGGCGTCGGCGTTCAGGACCGAGTGGTTCTCGTACCAGAACGAGTCGCCCGGCAGCGGGTTGACCCACTCGGTGCGGACGCCCGGGAACTTCTCGTACTCCTCGAAGCCGAGGCCGGGGCCGTAGTCCGGGATGTCATAGCGGAATCCCGCGCCGAGCGTGGCCCGGTGGCCGTAGAAGGTGTTCTCCACCTTCGCCAGCTCGCCGGTCTCCGGCGCGAAGGCCAGCGGACGGTCCGGGATCACGCCGTCGTGGCGGTCGACCAGGTCGTAGACGTAGCTCGCGAACTTCCGCTGGCGGACGTCGATGTCCTTGCCGCGCTTCGCGGCGTCGATCAGTGTCTGTCCGGCGATGCGCTGCACCGAGGCGACCGGGATGGCGGTCTCCTCGCCCCAGGGGACGTAGCTCTCCATGGGTGTCCCGCGCCCGTCGTTGACGACGAAGAGCACCTTGGCTCCCGCGGCGAGGGCGTTGGCCAGCCGGTCCGCGGGGGTGACGGCGTCGCTGCGGTGGATGACGACGGCCCTGCCCCTGACGTTCAGGCCCTCGTAGTCGGCCGCCGCGCCGTTGCCCGCGAAGACGCCGGTGAGTTCGCGCTCGCTGTTCTCGGCGACGACCGAGCCGCCCTGGACGGTGACCGGGACGTCACGGCCGCCGGCCGACACGTCGATCAGCTCCTCGCCCCGGCGCCAGCGGGTCAGGAAGCTGAAGCTGCCCTCGGTGACCTTCTTCGTGGGGCTCGCCCACAGCTGGTCGTACGTCAGCGGGATCTGGAACGCGTCGCGCTGGACGGTGCCGTCGGGGGCGGTGCGTGCCATGTCATATCGCAGCTGACGCGTCTCGGTCTCCTTGGGCGTCCGCACACTGACCTTGCGGGCCTTGGAGGCGTCGAGGGTGACGGTGGTGGGCTTGTCGAGGATCGTCTCGGGGGCCGCGAGGAAGGCGACGGCCTTGGAGTCCGCGCGGTCACCGTCGATGTCCACCGAGCTCCAGGCGGTGTAGTTGCCCGGGGGCAGCCGCAGCGTGGAGTCACCGGAGACCGCGACGACACCCAGATTCGGGTCGCCGAGCTCCGCGATGACGACGTACCCGTCCGTCGGTTCGCCCGCCCGGTCGCGCAGCCGGAGGGTGAGGTCGTAGAGCTCCTGCTCCTTCTGGAGGGCGAAGCCGGTGTGCGCGACCGTGGCGCCCGCCGCGTCCCTGGCGGTGACCTGACCGGAGAACCGGGTGTCGTTCGGGACCTTCGACGGGTCGAGCGAGAGGACGGCTTCGGCGGTGGAGCCCGCCGGGACCGTGAGCTTCGGCGTGGAGAGCGTGTACGCGGCCGAGTCCGTGCCGGTCGTCAGGTCCAGCGTGACGTCCTCGGTGCCGGTGTTGCGGTAGGTGATCTTCCGCTCGGCGACCGGGTCGGTCGTCGCGTGCGGCCAGGCGTAGGAGGCGACCTCGACGGAGCCGGTGGCCTCGACCGTGGTGCCGATCGCCGCCTTCACGTCCAGGCGGCCGGTGCCCTGCTCGTACGGGGTGTGACCGGGCAGTTCCCTGGACGAGCTCATCAGCGCGTCCTTGATGCGCTGGCCGCTCCAGTCGGGGTGGCGCTGCTTCAGGATCGCCGCGGCGCCCGCGACGTGCGGGGTGGCCATCGACGTACCGGACATCGACTGGTACATGCCCTCGATGCCGGGGACCGACTGCGAGGCCGCCGCGTTGATGTCCACTCCGGGGGCCGACAGGTCGGGCTTCAGACCGTAGGAACCGGCCAGCGGGCCCATGGAGGAGAAGGGTGCGCGGCCGTCCTGCTTGTCGACCGCGGCGACGGTGAGCGCCTTCGCCGCCGAACCGGGCGAACCGATGGTGCCCGCGCCGTACGCGTTCCCGGCGGCGATCACGAACAGCGGTCCGCCGTCCGCCGACAGCGCGTCGACGGCCTGCGACATGGGGTCGGTGCCGTCGTCCGGCACCGGCGAGCCGAGGCTCATGGAGACGACGTCGGCCCCTTCGGCCTTCGCCCATTCCATGGCGGCGATGATCCCGGAATCCGCGCCCGAGCCCCCGTCGCTGAGAACCTTGCCGACGAGCAGTCCGGCGCCGGGCGCCACGCCCTTGTTCGCACCGTCCGACGCGGCGCCGGAGCCCGCGATGGTCGACGCGACGTGCGTACCGTGACCGTTCCTGTCGTCGACCTCCTCGCCGGGCACGAAGCTCCTGGCGCCGAGGATGCGGTCCTTGACGTCGGGGTGGCCCGCGTCGATGCCGGTGTCGAGCACGGCGACCTTGGTGCCGTCTCCGTCGAAGCCCGCCGCCCACGCCTGCGGGGCGTTGACCTGCGGCACCGAGTCCGCGAGCAGGGCCTCGGCTCGGCCGTCGAGCCACAACTTCGCGAGACCGTTGTCCAGCGAACGGGCCGTCTCCGTACGGGCGATGTCGTTCCAGAAGGCCCGGGCCTCGTCCTTGTCGGCCTTCAGCGCGGCACCGTTGACGGAGGTGAGCGGGCGGACGGTCTCGCTCCCGCGCGGGGGCGCCGGCAGCGAGCGCGCCTTGCTCCGCGGGTAGGTGGCGATCAGCGGGATGGCGCCGGAGCTCTTGTCGTCGTAGCCCATCTCCACGAGGGCGGAGACGTTGAAGAGGCGGCGGTCCAGCTTCCCCGCCGCGAGCAGCGCGGTCGCCTCGTCGGGCAGGACGTAGATGTCGTCGCCCGCCTGCTGCACATGGACGCCGCCGGTCGCGCCGTCGGGCCGGTCCACCGTCACGGTGTCCTGGTTCCCGGCACCGTCCACGTAGTGCACGACGTCGCCGGTGATCAGGGTGAGGTCGTGGCTCTCGGGCTGCGCCTGCTGACGGCCTTCGGCCGCGCGCGGCGGGAGGACTGCGGAAGCGGAACCCGCCGCGGGAAGCATCACACCGCTCACGAGGGCGACCGAGGTCGCTATGAGCAGGGCTCTGCGTCTCGCGCGAGCGGATCTCGCCCGGCCGGAAACGGAGGAGGGGGAAAGTGTCATGCAGCTGATCTACCGGTAAAACCACAGCCGCATCCGGGTTCAGGGCTGGCGTGAAACCGCCGTGGCGGTAACCCGCCCGGAACGACCAGGAGCAAGAGGGTGATTCAGGCAACCGAGGCCAGCGAAGGGCCGCCCTCGTGGTGGATCGGGGTGTGGGCTCCGGTGAGCGGGCGTCCGCTGCCGCCGCGCCGCTCGGCGACGATCTCGGCGACGATCGACAGGGCGGTCTCCTCGGGCGTACGGGCTCCGAGGTCGAGGCCGATCGGCGAGTGCAGCCGGGCCAGTTCGGCTTCGGTGACCCCTGCCTCGCGCAGCCGTTCGTTGCGGTCGAGGTGGGTGCGGCGCGAGCCCATCGCACCGACGTAGGCGACCGGGAGTTTCAGGGCCGCTTCGAGCAGCGGCACATCGAATTTGGCGTCGTGCGTCAGGACGCAGAGCACGGTGCGCGCGTCGACGTCGGCCGTCGCGAGGTAGCGGTGCGGCCAGTCGACGACGATCTCGTCGGCCTCCGGGAAGCGGGCCGGGGTCGCGAAGACCGGCCGGGCGTCGCAGACGGTGACCCGGTAGCCGAGGAACGTACCGGCCCGGACCAGCGCGGAGGCGAAGTCGATGGCCCCGAACACGATCATGCGGGGCGGCGGAACGCTCGACTCGACCAGCAGGGTGACGGGGGCCCCGCACCGCGAGCCCTCGGCCCCGATGACGAGGGAGCCGGTGCGGCCCGCGTCGAGCATCGCGCGGGCCTCGGCCACGGCGGTGCGGTCGAGCTCGGGATGCCCGCCGAGCCCACCCGCGTACGTACCGTCGGGGTGGACCAGAAGAGGCCGGCCGAGCAGTTCGGCCGGCCCCTCGGTGATCCGCGCGACCGCTGCCGCCGTCCCCTCCGCGGCGGCAGCGAGCGCTGCGGCGAACACCGGGCGGGCGGCATCGTCCGCACGCACCGGTGTGACCAGGATGTCGATGACGCCGCCGCAGGTCAGACCGACCGCGAAGGCGTCCTCGTCGCTGTAGCCGAACTGCTCCCGGACGGTCCGGCCGTCGTCGAGGGCCTGTTGGCACAGCTCGTACACCGCGCCCTCCACGCATCCGCCGGAGACCGATCCGATCGCCGTGCCGTCACGGTCGACGGCGAGGGCGGCTCCCGGCTGCCGGGGCGCGCTGCCGCCGACCGCCACCACGGTGGCGACGGCGAACTCGCGTCCCTGCCCGACCCACCGGTGGAGCTCTTCGGCGATGTCCAGCATGGCGTGTCTCCTTAGGACGAGTGCGGAGGGGGCGGGCGTCAGTGGACGCCCAGCCAGCTCTCGATGGGGTTGAGCGCGAAGTAGACGATGAAGACCGCCGTCAGGCCCCACATGAAGGCCCCGACCTCGCGGGCCCTGCCCTGGGCGAGCTTGATGGCGGTGTACGAGATGACGCCTGCCGCGACACCGGTGGTGATGGTGTACGTGAAGGGCATCAGGACGACGGTGAGGAAGACCGGGATGGCGACGGAACGGTCACCCCAGTCCACGTGGCGGGCGTTCTGCATCATCATGGCGCCGATGACGACGAGGGCGGCGGACGCCACCTCGGTCGGCACGATGGCGGTCAGCGGGGTGAAGAAGAGACAGGCGGCGAAGAAGAGACCGGTGACGACGGACGCGAGTCCGGTCCTGGCGCCCTCGCCGACTCCGGTCGCCGACTCGACGAAGACGGTCTGGCCGGAGCCTCCGGCGACACCGCCGATCGCACCGCCCGCTCCGTCGATGAACAGCGCCTTGGAGAGGCCGGGCATCCGGCCCCTGTCGTCGGCGAGCTTCGCTTCCGTACCGACACCGATGATGGTGGCCATGGCGTCGAAGAAGCCTGCCAGCACCAGGGTGAAGACGATCATGCCGACCGTCATCACGCCGACGTCTCCCCAGCCGCCGAACTCCACGTCCCCGAAGAGGGAGAAGTCCGGTGCGGAGACCGCGCTCCCCTGGAGCTCCGGCGGGCCGCTGCTCCAGGACGTGGCGGGGATGTCGCCGATCGCGTTGATGACGACGGCGAGGACCGTGCCCGCGACGATGCCGATCAGGATCGCGCCGGGGATGTTGCGCGCCTGGAGCATGAAGATGAGCAGCAGGGTCACGCAGAAGATGAGGACGGGCCAGCCGGCGAGCTCGCCGGCGGGGCCGAGCGACACGGGTGTCGCCGTGCCCTTGTGCACGAAGCCGGCCTTGTAGAGGCCGATCAGGGCGATGAACAGGCCGATGCCCATGGTGATGCCGTGCTTCAGTGCGAGCGGGATCGCGTTCATGATCAGCTCGCGGAGGCCGGTGACCACCAGGAGGCAGATCACCACACCGTAGATCACGCACATGCCCATGGCCTGCGGCCACGTCATGGCCGGGGCGACCTGGCCGGCGAGGACGCCGGAGACGCTGAGGCCGGCGGCGAGGGCCAGCGGGACCTTGCCGACGAATCCCATGAGCAGGGTCGTCGCGGCGGCCGCGAGGGCCGTCGCGGTGATCAGGCCCGGCTGGCTGAGGAGGTTGCCGTCCACGTCCTTGCCACCGAGGATCAGCGGGTTGAGCAGGAGGATGTACGCCATCGCCATGAAGGTGGTGACGCCGCCGCGCATCTCACGCGCGACGGTCGATCCTCGGTCGGATATGTGGAAATACCGGTCGAGCCAAGATCTTCCGGCGGGGACGCGCGAGCCGTGGCCCGCGTCCTCCGCACCGGTCTTGGGCTCCACTGACTGCTGGGTCATGGTGCCTGACTCCCAAGGTTCACAGGGGCACCCGCGTGAAGAGAACCGATTGCGGGATTTGGGATTGCTGCGTCGGCAGCACACCCGGGGGACGGCCCGAGGCGAACTGATCGTGCAGGTACGGACGTACTGAGGCAGTGCAAGGACCGCGAGCGGTGCGGTACCCGGTGTCTCCGGACGGTGCGGTACGCGGGGAAGTGTGACGTTCACGGCAGCCGCACCGCCCGGAGAGTTCGTGGGAGCCCGGTCAGGTGCCGGTGAGGTGCTCGGGTCGTACCGGCGTCCTGTTGAGCTCCAGGCCCGTCGCGTTCCGGATCGCCGCGAGGACGGCCGGGGTGGACGACAGGGTGGGGGCCTCGCCGATGCCGCGGAGCCCGTACGGGGCGTGGTCGTCGGCGAGTTCGAGCACGTCGACCGGGATGGTCGGGGTGTCGAGGATGGTGGGGATCAGGTAGTCCGTGAAGGACGGGTTGCGTACCTTCGCGGTCTTCGGGTCGACGATGATCTCCTCCATGACGGCGACACCCAGGCCCTGGGTGGTGCCGCCCTGGATCTGGCCGACGACGGAGAGCGGGTTGAGCGCCTTGCCGACGTCCTGCGCGCAGGCCAGTTCGATGACCTTGACCAGGCCGAGTTCGGTGTCGACCTCGACGACCGCGCGGTGGGCCGCGAACGAGTACTGGACGTGGCCGTTGCCCTGGCCGGTCCGCAGATCGAACGCCTCGGTGGGCCGGTGGCGCCACTCCAGCTCGATGTCGATCGCCTCGTCCTCCAGTACGTCGACCACGTCGGCGAGCACCTCGCCGCCGTCGGTGACGACCTTGCCGCCCTCCAGAAGGAGTTCGGCGGTGGCCCAGGCCGGGTGGTACGTACCGAACTTGCGGCGGCCGAGCTCCAGGACCTTCTCCCGGACGGCTTCGCAGGAGTTCTTCACGGCGCCGCCGGTGACGTACGTCTGGCGGGAGGCGGACGTCGATCCCGCCGAGCCCACCTGGGTGTCGGCCGGCTGGATGGTGACCTGGCTGACACCGAGTTCGGTACGGGCGATCTGCGCGTGCACGGTGACGCCGCCCTGTCCGACCTCGGCCATCGCGGTGTGCACGGTCGCGACCGGCTCGCCGTTGATGACCTCCATCCGCACCCGGGCGGTGGAGTAGTCGTCGAAGCCCTCGGAGAAGCCGACGTTCTTCAGGCCGACCGCGTAGCCGACTCCGCGTACGACGCCTTCGCCGTGGGTGGTGTTGGACAGCCCGCCGGGCAGGGCGCGCACGTCGACGCTGCTGCCTTCGGAGTCCGCCGCCAGCCACTGCTGCTCGGGCGGCAGCGGCCGGGACTTGACCCGGCGCAGCAGCTCGGCGACGGGGGCCGGCGAGTCGCAGGGCTGCCCGGTCGGCAGGAGCGTGCCCTGTTCCATGGCGTTGAGTTGCCGGAATTCGACCGGGTCCATGTCCAGCTTCGCCGCGAGCTTGTCCATCTGCGCCTCGTAGGCGAAGCACGCCTGGACCGCGCCGAAGCCGCGCATGGCGCCGCAGGGCGGGTTGTTGGAGTAGAGCGCGATCGCCTCGATGTCGACGTCCTCGATGGCGTACGGGCCGACCGAGAGCGAGGAGGCGTTGCCGACGACCGCCGGGGAGGCCGACGCGTAGGCGCCGCCGTCCAGGACGATCTTGCACTTCATGTGGGTGAGCTTGCCGTCCTTGGTGGCGCCGTGCTCGTAGTAGAGCTTCGCCGGGTGCCGGTGGACGTGTCCGAAGAAGGACTCGAAGCGGTTGTAGACCATCTTGACCGGCTTGCCGGTGCGCAGGGCGAGCAGGCAGGCGTGGATCTGCATCGAGATGTCCTCGCGGCCGCCGAAGGCGCCGCCGACGCCGGAGAGCGTCATACGGACCTTCTCCTCGGGCAGGCCGAGGACCGGGGCGATCTGCTTGAGGTCGGAGTGCAGCCACTGGGTGGCGACGTACAGCTCGACGCCGCCGTCCTCGGACGGCACGGCGAGGCCGGACTCGGGGCCCAGGAAGGCCTGGTCCTGCATACCGAAGGTGTACTCGCCCCTGACGATGACGTCGGCGCGCTCCGCGGCCGCGTCGGCGTCACCGCGGACGATCGGCTGGCGGTGGACGATGTTGGGGTGCGGGACGTGACCGATGTGGTGGTCGTCGCGGCCTTCGTGGACCAGGATCGCGTCGGGTGCGGTCGCGGACGCCTCGTCCGTGATGACCGGCAGCTCGACGTACTCGATCCTGATCTTGGCGGCGGCGCGGCGGGCGGTCTCCGGGTGATCGGCGGCGACCAGCGCCACCGGCTCCCCGTGGTGGCGGACCTTGCCGTGGGCGAGAACCGGGGTGTCCTGGATCTCCAGGCCGTAGTTCTTGATCGCGGTGGGCAGGTCGTCGTAGGTCAGCACGGCGTAGACGCCGGGCGTCGCGACGGCCTCGCCGATGTCGATCGACCTGATCTCGGCATGGGCGACGGTGGAGCGGAGCGTGTGGCCCCACAGCATGTCCTCGTGCCACATGTCCGAGGAGTACGCGAATTCGCCGGTGACCTTCAGGGTGCCGTCGGGACGCAGCGTGGACTCGCCGATGCCGCCCTTGGTCGTCGACCCCTGGGAGATGCTGGTGGGAGTGCCGGCCGGAGCGGAGGCGACTCCTGGTGTAAGCGCCATGGTTCTCAGACCGTCTCTTCCTGACGGGCGGCCGCGAGGCGGACCGCGTCGAGGATCTTCTCGTAACCGGTGCAGCGGCAGAGGTTGCCGGAGAGCGCCTCGCGGATGTCCTGGTCGGACGGCGAGGGGTGGGTCTCCAGCAGCTCGTCGGCGGCGACCAGGAGGCCGGGGGTGCAGAAACCGCACTGCACGGCGCCCGCGTCGATGAACGCCTGCTGGATCGGTGAGAGCTCGGTGGCCTCACCGCTCTGCCCGTCGGCGGGCCTGGCCTGCCAGCGCTGGGCGGCGTCGAGAGTCGTGCCGCAGGCGCCGGAGGCGCAGCCTCCGCCGGGGTGGGCGTCCTCGCGGTGCCTTGCGTAGTCCGCGAGGCCCTCCACGGTGACGACCTCGCGGCCCTCCACCTGACCTGCCGCGACGAGACAGGAACACACCGGCACTCCGTCGAGGCGTACCGTGCAGGACCCGCATTCGCCCTGCTCGCAGGCGTTCTTGGAGCCGGGAAGACCCATGCGCTCACGCAGGACGTAGAGGAGGGACTCACCCTCCCAGACGTCGTCGGCTTCCTGCTGACGGCCGTTGACCGTGAAATTCACTCGCATGGTTACGCAGCTCCTTCGAGGGTGCGGCCGGCGCCGCGGTACTGCTCCCAGGTCCAGCCCAGCGTGCGGCGGGCCATGATGCCGACCGCGTGCCTGCGGTACTTCGCGGTCCCGCGCACGTCGTCGATGGGGTTGCAGGCCCCGGAGGCGAGCTCCGCGAACTGCTTGGCCACGGACGGCGTAATGATCTTGCCGCTCTCCCAGAACCCGCCCTCGTCGAGCGCGGCGTTCAGGAACTCCTCGGCGGCCTTCGCCCGGACGGGTGTCGGGGCGGCCGATCCGATACCGGTGCGGACCGTACGGGTCTCGGGGTGCAGGGCGAGGCCGAAGGCGCAGACGGCGATGACCATCGCGTTGCGCGTACCGACCTTGGAGTACTGCTGGGGGCCGTCGGCCTTCTTGATGTGCACGGCCCGGATCAGCTCGTCCGGGGCGAGTGCGTTGCGCTTGACGCCGGTGTAGAAGGCGTCGATGGGGATCATCCGGGTTCCGCGTACGGACTCGGCCTCGACCTCGGCGCCCGCGGCGAGCAGCGCCGGGTGGGCGTCACCGGCGGGCGACGCCGTGCCCAGGTTGCCGCCGACACCGCCGCGGTTACGGATCTGCGGGGAGGCGACCGTGTGCGAGGCGAGCGCCAGACCGGGCAGCTCGGCCCGCAGGTGCTCCATGATCGCGCTGTACGGGACGGAGGCGCCGAGCCGTACGTGGTCCGGGCCCACCTGCCACTCGGCCAGCTCACCGATACGGTTCAGGTCCAGGAGGTACTCGGGCCGCCGGTGGTCGAAGTTGATCTCGACCATCACATCGGTGCCGCCCGCGATGGGCACAGCCGTCGGGTGCTCGGCCTTGGCGGCGAGCGCCTCCTCCCAGCTGGCGGGGCGAAGGAAGTCCATGAGTGGCTCTCTTCTTCTCAATCGGTCGTTCGCTGGGGCTGGGGGACGGCCGGCCCTCGACTGGTCGTTCATCTGCTGTTAACGCGGTGTGTGACTCAGTACACAAGCAAGGATCAGGCCAGTGCAGTCACCGAAACCATGAAGGAGTTGGCTGGTCTCCTTCCTTGTCTTGTAGATTCGAACGAATGGCGGGGATCAGTAACCTCACCGCAATTCACAGGTATCCCCCGCACCAACGAAAAAGATCGGCGGCAAGAGATGCGGCTGCGCGCACTGCTGGACACCGACGCGCTGGGCCTGCGGCTGCTCGGCGGCGACGACGAGCTGGACCGCACGGTCCGCGGCGTCATGACGACCGACCTCCGCGACCCCAGCCGCTATCTCTCCGGTGGCGAGCTGGTGCTCACAGGGCTCGCCTGGCGCCGCGACGCGTCGGACTCCGAGCCGTTCGTCCGGATTCTGGCGGGCGCCGGGGTCGCCGGACTCGCCGCGGGCGAGGCGGAGCTCGGTGCCATCCCCGCCGATCTGGTCGACGCGTGCCGGCACCACCGCCTCCCACTCTTCGCCGTGAACGAGACCGTGGCATTTGCAACGATCACCGAGCACGTGGTGCGCCAGGTCTCCGGCGAGCGGGCCGGCGACCTGGCCGCGGTCGTGGACCGGCACCGCAGACTGATGACGTCAGGGCCGGCGGGCGGCGGCCCCGAGGTCGTCCTCGATCTGCTCACGTCCGACCTGGACCTGCGTGCCTGGGTCCTCTCCCCCACCGGCCGCCAGATCGCCGGGGCCGGTGAGCCGCTGCCGGGGCCGGTCGGCGCCGCGCTGGCCGGACTGCACCTGGCCGCGACCCGCACCGGCCGCCGTGGCCCCCACCGGGCAGCGGTGGACGGTACGACGTATTCGCTGTTCCCGATCCGGAACACCGGGCGGGGCGCCGCCCCGGCCTCCCGCGATGTCCGCGAGTCGGTGCTCTCCGACTGGCTGCTCGCCGTCGAGGCCGACGCGAGCGACTGGCCCGCCGCCCGGCTCGACCTGCTCCAGGGCGTCACCCAGCTGATCGCCGTCGAACGGGACCGGCGCGACGCGGCCCGTACGGTACGCCGCAGGCTCGCCCAGGAGGTCCTGGAACTGGTCCAGGCGGGCGCTGCCCCCACCGAGATCGCGGCCCGGCTGCGGGTCGCCGCCCCGGTGCTGCTGCCGGGTCTCGGCTCGGCGCCCCACTGGCAGGTCGTCGTGGCCCGGGTCGACTGGTCCGCCGACGCGGCGCCGGGCACCGGTGCGGGTCCGGCGGGGGACATCGCGGCCGGCCCGGTCGCCCAGGCGCTGCTGGAGGAGATCCTGGTCGATCCCGCGGTGGTGGGGCCCGACTCCGCCGACCGCATCGCGGTCGCGCACACGGGGGACGAGGCCATCGCCCTCGTACCGCTGCCCGCCGCTCCCGCGCCCGGCACCGAACAGACCACCGGTGAGGGCGCCTCCGAGACCGGCCCGGCGGCCGGCAAGGAGCAGGACCCGGTGCTGCACGCCGATGTGCTGCTCGCCGCGGTCCGTGAACCGCTCTCCGCGGGCCTCGCCGACGACGGCCGGCTGACACTGGGTGTCAGCGCGGCCGTGCATTCGGCCGAGGGGCTGCGCGGCGCCCTGGAGGAGGCCCGGCACGCCCGCCGCGTCGCCGCCGCCCGCCCGGGCCGGGTCTGCGCGGCCGGCCACCACGAGCTGGCCTCGCACGTCCTGCTGCTCCCCTTCGTTCCCGACGACGTGCGCCGGGCGTTCACCGCCCGGCTGCTGGACCCGCTGCGCGACTACGACCTGCGCCACCGCGCGGAGCTGATCCCGACCCTGGAAGCGTTCCTGGACTGCGACGGCTCCTGGACCCGCTGTGCGGCCCGGCTGCATCTCCACGTCAACACACTGCGCTACCGCGTCGGGCGAATCGAGCAGTTGACGGGGCGTGACCTTTCACGCCTGGAGGACAAGCTCGATTTCTTCCTCGCCCTGCGTATGAGCTGACGCCCGGGGGTCTGCGCGGCGGCGCGGAGATCCGGACGATTGTGAAATCTTTCACCTGACATTGACCGGACCCCTTGGCCCGGCGTGCCATTCCGTGCTGAGATGCGCCCAGACTCAACAGCTCGATGGCGTGCTCGGGGAGGGCAATGTGGCGCATACCGCCATGTCTGGTTCCGGAACGACAGCAGATGACGATCCGCCGCTCCAGACAGCGGTATGGCGACTGCGATCACGCGCCTGCTGGACGGACGCGGCCGCTCTGCTCGAACCGCACGCGGCCACCGACCCGGCAGCGGCGCTCCAGCGCACGGCGCTGTTGACCGAGCGGTGTCTGTACACCGCCAAGGGCTGGACGGACGCCGAGGACGCCCTGCGCACCGCCGAGGCGCTGGCCCACGACGACGCCGAGCGCGGGGCCGCGGCCTGCGAGCGCGGCCATCTGGCCTACGCCTCGACACTTCTCGGGGTACGGGACCGGGCCGACGAGGCCAGCGTGGCCCTGAGCCGGGCCGCCGCCCTGCTCTCCCCCGCCGCGGCCGGCCGGCCGCTGCTGGACTTCCGCCGGGGCCTGATCGCGCAGAACATCGCCGACTCACCGCAGTCCGCCCGCGCCGCGTACCGCAGGGCCCACGCCGGCGCGACGGCCCAGGGGGACGAGCTGCTGCTCTCCTTCACCTGGCGCCATCTCGCCTCGCTCGCCCTGCGCGAGGGCGAGCTCGCCGAGGCGCGGCACGGCTTCACGGAGTCACTGCGGATCAGGGAGGAACTCGGCTACCTCGTCGGTACGGCTCCCGCGCTGATGTCCCTCGCCGACGCCGAACCCGAGCCCGAGGCCGCCCGGCTGCGCGCCGAGGCGGGCCGGCTCTTCCGGCTGCTGGGCGGCGTTCCCACCTGGCTGGCCCCGCAACTGGAACCGGCACTGCCCCATCAGGCCCGTCCGCTCGACGACGGAACCGCGGCCTGGCGGGTCAGGTGAGACCGGCGGGGGGCGAGGGGACGGGGGCCTGACGGGTCGGGTGACCGGCGACGGAACGGCGGCCTGACGCGTCGGGTGACCGGCGACGGGCGACGGAACGGCGGCCTGACCGGTCGGGTGACCGTGCCGGCTAGCTCTCCGCGCCCGTGAAGTGCTCGCGCACCAGCGACTGCACGACGCCGAGGTTCTGGGCGATCAGCGCGTCGAGCAGCGCCGTGTGCTCCACGGCGTCCGCGAGCAGATCGGCCCGGCGGGTCGCGGGGTTGCTGACCAGCGGCCACTGTGACCGCCGGTGCAGGTCGTCCGCGACCTGCACCAGTTGTTCGTTGCCGGAGAGCGTCAGGACCGCCCGGTGGAAGGCGCGGTCGCTCTCCGCGTAACTGGCCCGGTCACCGACCGCGGCTGCCGCGACCGTGGCGTCGGCGAGCGGGCGCAGCGCCGTCCAGCGGCCCGCGGGGACGGTACGCGCCAGCCGCAGCATGACGGGGACCTCGATCAGGGCCCGTACCTCGGCCAGCTCCGCCAGCTCGCGCGGCCCGCGCTCGCTGACCCGGAAGCCCCGGTTCGGTACGACCTCGACGGCGCCCTCGATGGCCAGCTGCTGCATCGCCTCGCGAACCGGCGTCGCGGAGACTCCGAAGCGGGCGCCGAGCGCCGGTGCGGAGTAGACCTGGCCGGGGGCCAGCTCCCCGTCGACGAGGGCGGCTCGCAGGGCGTCCAGGATCTGGCCGCGCACCGAGTGCCGCTGAACCGTGCGGGGGGCGGGCGGCTCGCTGTGGGTGTGCTCTCCGCGCGCCTGTTCGGGGACCCGTACCGACGGTGGGACCACCGAGGGCGCCGGGGCCGCGTACGACAGCCGTGCGTCCTCACGCGCACTGCCCTGCTCCACTGGACCTCCTCGGCCTGACCCGGGACCGGCTCGCGTACGCCGGGCCCCGTGTGCACGATAGGCGGAGGAGGCCCAGGTTCACACATCGATCAGGTCGGGTAAGGTAAGGCTTACCTGCCAACGATCGTGATTCGGTGGTCCCCGCATGACCGTCTCCACCCTGCTCACCGGCACCGCGGCATCCTCCGTGACCGCCGCGTACGCCCGCCTGGCCGAGGTCTTCCCCGGGCTGCGGGCCGAGGTGCTCGCAGAGGACGCGGTGGCGCCCTCGGGCACCGGGTGGGTGGGCGCGGGCGAGCTCGCCGGGGGCGGTGCGGCCCTGGACACCTTTCTGGCCTGGGACAACGCGCAGGTGCTGAGGGACTACGGACAGCAGGCCCGCCCGGACGTCGTGGCCAGCTTCGGACTGCACCGTTACGCCTGGCCCGCCTGTCTGCTGGTGACCGTGCCGTGGTTCCTGCACCGCCGGGTGCCGCGCGTCCCCGTCGAGGACGTCGCCTTCCAGCGCGCGCTGGGACATCTGACCGTCCGGGTACGGGAGTTCGCCTGCCTGCCGGACGACCCCGCGGCCTCGCTGCCGGGGGCCCGGGTCGTCCCCGACGAGGCCGCGCTGCGTGCCGAGGTACTGGCGGCCCTCGCGGAACACCTCGGCCCGGTGCTGGAGGGTTTCGGACCGCGGATGCGGCGCGGCAAGCGGGCCCTGTGGGGCATGGCGACGGACGAGGTCGTCGAAGGGCTCTGGTACATCGCCCATCTGCTGGGCGAGGAGCGCCGCGCGATGACGGAGCTGGAACTGCTGCTGCCGGGCACCACCAAGCCGTACGTGGGCACCGCCGGGTTCCGTGAGCTGACCGGCCCCGGCGGCGAATCGCTGCCGACCCGCGACCGGGCGAGCTGCTGCCTCTTCTACACGCTGCGCCCCGAGGACACCTGCGTCACCTGCCCCCGCACGTGCGATGCCGACCGGGTGCGGAAGCTGACGCCCGCCCCCTGATCCACACCCCCCGTGCCGGTGACTCACCTTCGAACGTAACCACCCTTCGCCGTACGACCGTTCGAGAACATTCCGCTCATCCGCATGCCTCGCCACCCCATTGGCGTTCTCTTGCCCCGAAACCGCCTGAGCCGGGCGGGGTTTCCGTCACGATGGCGCCCGAAACGCCCTACGCGACGCAAGGGACCGCGCATGAGACTGACCGACATATCGCTTGACTGGCTGCTTCCGGGCGCCGTACTGCTCGTGGGGGTCATGGCGGCGGTGACGGTCGTCGCACGCGGCAGGCGCGCCGCCGGCAAGACGACGGCCGACGACAACTGGGAACGCAGCGAGGACCGCCGGCGGCGCAAGGAGGCGCTCTACGCCACCGCCTCGTACGTTCTGCTGTTCTGCTGCGCCGCGGTCGCCGCCGCACTCTCCTTCCACGGGCTCGTCGGCTTCGGCCGGCAAAACCTCAGCCTCTCCGGGGGCTGGGAGTATCTGGTGCCGTTCGGCCTCGACGGGGCCGCGATGTTCTGTTCGGTGCTGGCGGTGCGGGAGGCCAGCCACGGCGACGCGGCGCTCGGCTCCCGGCTGCTGGTGTGGACGTTCGCCGGCGCCGCCGCCTGGTTCAACTGGGTGCACGCGCCACGCGGCATGGACCACGCGGGCGCCCCGCACTTCTTCGCGGGCATGTCGCTCTCGGCCGCGGTGCTCTTCGACCGCGCGCTGAAGCAGACCCGCAGGGCCGCGCTGCGCGAACAGGGCCTGGTGCCACGCCCGTTGCCCCAGATCCGGATCGTACGGTGGCTGCGGGCGCCCCGGGAGACCTTCGGCGCCTGGTCGCTGATGCTCCTCGAAGGCGTACGCACCCTGGACGAGGCGGTCGACGAGGTCCGCGAGGACCGGCGGGAGAAGGAGCAGGACCGGCTCCGCAGAAGGGGCCAGGAGAAGCTGGACCGGGCCCACATCAAGGCTCTGAACCGGCAGAACAGGGCCTGGGGGCGGGGCGGCCGCGGCGGCCACCAGGTGGACGTCCCCGCCATCGCTCCACCCCAGGGCGCGCCGGGCGTCGCGGAGCCTGCCATAGCGGAGCCGGGACAGCTGCCCCTGCGGCCCCGGCCATCCCTACAAGCCGTGAACGGCCCGAGCCCGAAGGGAGCGAAGAACCCTCCGGGAGCCCCGGCGCCGCAGACCGCGAGCGGTGACGCCAGGACCGTCGACCTCACCGCCGAGGACGACACTCAGGCCCTTCCCCGGCTCGACTCGCTGGAGCAGAAGCTCAAGGACCTGGAGCAGCAGTTCGGCTGAGCACGCGCGGTGGGAGGCTGTGTCAGGGCCTCCCACTGTCCGGCTCATGCTGTCTCGTGGTCGCGGCGTCACGCTGCCGTGGTCGCGGGGCCGGTTACGCCGGTGTGGTCGCGGCGTTCAGCTCGAACCAGACCACCTTGCCCAGCGCCTGGGCCGTGACTCCCCAGGCGTCCGCCAGGCTCCGTACCAGGACCAGGCCCCTGCCATGCGTACCGTCGTCGGCGTTCGGTACGTACGGCTTGGGCGCTCCCGACGTGAAGTCCCGCACCTCGACGCGCACTTTCTCCGGTCCCGCGGTCACGGTGACGACCGCGCCGTGACGCGTGTGGATCAGCGCGTTCGTCACGACCTCGCTCAGCAGCAGCTCGGCGACCTCGGCCGCCTCGGGCTGCGAGCGACACCGCAGGAACTCCCGCAGTGCCCGGCGCACATCACCCACACCTGACAGGTCGGCGTTCCCCAGTCGGCGACGCAGCTGGACCGACCGGCCCGCTCGTCGCTTCATCGCTTCCCCCGCGCGCACAGTGAATCGACCTCCTTCGTCCCATAACCCCTCGAACACCTTCACGGGGATGCATGCCCCCGCACGCGGACAGTCACGCTTGTCGACACGTCAATAAGTGAACAGTGCTCAGGACCACCAGGGGCTAGAGGCCCGGTTCCCTGCGACTGAGCCGATCGGGCGCGGCGCGGAAAGCCGCCGTCGCCCGACCGGATCAGTACAGGCCGGTACGGGGATCAGTACCGGGTGGAGACGCTCACGCCACCGAAGCCCTGGGCTGCGTACAGACTGATGTAGTGGGCGCCCGCCTTCGGACGGGGCACGGTCAGGGTGTGCGCGTTCCCGGCGCCGGTCGCCCGTGAGGTGTAACCGGACACCGTCGCCCAGTTGCTGGAGTTGTAGTAGAGGTCGGCGTCGCCGGTGCCGCCCGCACTGGTGATCTCCAGCTGGGTCGTGCCCTCCGGGACGTAGATGTACAGATAGGCGTAGTTGCCCTTGGTCGCCGTCAGGCCGCTCCGCTTGCAGTTCTTGTCCAGCTGCCGGGTGTCGCCGGCCGTGCACTCCGGTCCCTGGTCGACGGGTGGCGTACCGAGGCTGCCGCAGTCCCCTGCCCCGCAGGCGGTCAGCCAGGAGTTCCAGTCGGCGTCATAGCGGTTGCCTATGGTGGAGGTGAGCAGGGTGCGGGCAGCATTCCAGTCGCCGCTTCGGTAGTACCCGAGCAGCCGGTCGACGTCGGCGCGGTGCGACTGGAGCATGTACCGGACCGCCAGGTAGCCCCAGTTGTAGATCCGTGTCTGGTCGGCGTTCTCGTAGGTGGTGTCGAAGAGGGTGCGCAGGGTGTGGGTGCGCTTCGCGGCCTGTGCGATTGCGGCGTCATAGGTGACATTGCGGTATGAGTACGAGACGTACTCCGCGAAGCCCTCGACCCACCAGATGGTCGGTGTGGTGAGGCCGGCCCCGAAGTCCCCGTACATGTTGAAGCGGCCGTCGAGGTAGTGCGTGTACTCGTGGTTGAGGTTCCAGATCTGGAACACGGGCCGGACCCACTCGGCCTCGTAGGCGATGAAGCGGGGCTGGTTGCCCGCGGCCGCGGGGTCTCCCTCCAGGTACATCCCGCCGTTGTTGGTGTCGATCCCGAAGATCGCGCCTGCGTAGGTCTGGTAGTCGGTGCTCGAGTCGAAGACGACCACCTCGATGGTGCTGTTGCGGTCGTCGCGGACCGGGCCGCCGTCCCTGGTGATGCCGTGGAAGTAGGCGTCCTGGTTGCGCAGGCTCGTGCAACTGGCGGCGAGGTCGGCCGTGGACACGGCCTGGGCCCGGATGCGGATGCTGTCGCTACAGGTGTAATCGACGGGCAGAACAGCGCTCTTGAGGCGAGCTGCCAGGTTGCAGGTGTCGTAGTAGGCGCAGTTGGCCCGGTCGTAGTAGTCGGTCATCTCGGCGACGCCGACCCAGAGCGGCGCCGTCCGGCCGGTGAGGGAACTCATCTTGAGCAGCCCCGCAGCCAACGGCGCCGTCCTGTCACGCAGTGACGCCTCCTGGAGGAAACGGCCGAGCTCCCGGCCCGCGTTGGAGGCCAGGTACGACTGGTCGGTGCCCAGCAGGTCCAGGTGGGCGGAGGCGAAGTCGTGGAGTGCGCTCAGCAGGCTGGGGTCGGCTTCCACCGCCTGGACGAACTCGGGCAACTGATGGCCGCGGAATGTCACCGTGTACACGTTGTTGACCGCGTTCAGCATGTACCAGGAGCTGTCGTACGAGGAGTCGTAGCCCGCCAGCAGCCGCTTGACCACGTACAGGTACCGGGCGTTCTGTTCGGAGCTGTCGATCAGCGTGACGGCCTCGGCCAGTGTCTCGCCGTTGGCGTCGGTCACGTCGGAGGAGTGTGAGGAGGCGAAGAAGGCGTCCAGGCCGCCACGGATGGCGGTGCGAAGCGCGGGGCCGTAACTGCCGACCGTCGACGGGTCGTAGTACTGCACGTAGTAGCCCGCCCTGAGGAACAGCACCAGCTGGGGCATGCCGGTGCTGCTGTCGCCGGGGTAGTACGCCGAGCCGTCACGCAGGGCGTTCGCGATGGTGACCATCTGCGCCTCGCGGAAGGCGAGATAGCCGTCGTTGCCCTTCACGCTGAAGAGAGTGTTGACACAGTCGGTGGTCGACGATTTGACCTGCTGGACGAGAGCGCTGCCGGTACGGCTGGTGAAGTCGGTGACATTGCACGCTGCAATGTCAGCGATTCCGGCTGACTTCGCCTTGGCCCGCGCCGCTGCCTTCATGGAGGGGGCCGGGTGACTCGGGTCCGTACTCCCGGGCTGGTCGTAGTCCCGCTTGAGCGCGTCCTTCGACGCGGACAGGGGGGCGCGGTCCGCGGGCTCCAGGGATGCGCGGCCGACGTGGCCGGCCTCGTCGCCAGGTGCGGTGAGCGCCTCGGCCGCGGGGCCACCCGGCTGCTCCGCACGGACGTGGGTCCCGGTCGCGGACGCCGCGGCCACGAGGGGGCGCGGCTCGGCTGCCCGGCTCGGTGCGGAGAGCAGCCCAACGCCCAGGCAAGCTGCCAGAGCCACGGTGGATAACCCGGTGAATCTCTGTCGAACCAATCGGTTCTTCACGTGCCGCCTCCCAGCGGTGTGTTGGCCGCGCGGCGGTTGCGCAGCCGGAGGGGGGTGGAGCGAGAGGTGACGACGTACTCGCGTGTGACATGAGCACGACCTCGCGCCCTGCGGGCTGTACAATTGCACATGTCACATGGTTATTGGAAGACGTTGCGCGCACATTCATCCGCGCGACAACTCAGCGCCGCAGCAGGCCTGGTGGAGCGACTCCCCTATGCGCCGGCGACCCCGCCCGCCATGGAGACCTTCATGAGGGGGTCGTCACTCTGCGCTCCGGGCCGCCGGGGAAGGTCGGGCCCAGGCACGCCGTCCTCACCGCCCGTGCACACGTCGTTCCGCGCACACCGCAACGACGATCCGCTGAGACGTGACCAGTTGTTGCTTCTCGACACCGGAGTGGAGGTGAATTCGCTCTACACCACCGACATCACGTGCACCCGTCCGTTACACGTCCGGGTACACGGTTCCGCGACTTCCATCGGGGCGCCCCCGCGCGTCATCGCCGAAGCGCTGTACCACGGGGGCGAAATGCGTGTGCGCCGGCAGACCGGCACCAGCGGTGCTCAGGCGCCGTCGACGTCGAGCCAAACGTTCTTGGCCGGCGCATCCTCGGACTCCTGGGCTCCGGGGGCCGCCCACAGCTTTCGGACATGTGACATATGAGCGAGCATGAACGCCTCGGCGCGCGGCCCGTCGCCAGCGACCATCAGGTCGAGCAGCTGGACATGCTCCTCCGCCGAGGCCGTCAACTGCCCCGTCTCGGCAAGTCTGTTGAGACCGAAAAGCCTTGAACGCTTGCGCAGGTTGCTGACCTCTTCCACCAGTCGGCGGTTGCCTGCCAGACCGAGCAGTTCGAGATGGAAGCGCCGGTCGGCCTCGAGGTAGGCCAGGATGTCGTTCGCCCGCGCCGCGGCGACGATCGCCAGGGCGAGCGGCCGCAGTTCCTCCAGCTGCCATGCCTTGCCCATCCGGGCGATGCGGCCGACCGTCGGGACTTCGATCATGGCGCGGAGCTCTGTGAAGTCGTCGAGATCCTGCTCGGTCAGCTCGGTGATCCGGAAACCCTTGTTACGTACCGCCTCGACCAGCCCTTCCCGGGCCAGATCGAGCATGGCCTCGCGTACAGGAGTGGCCGAGACCCCGAACTGGGATGCCAGCGCGGGAGCGGAATAGATCGTGCCCGGACGCAGGTCTCCGGCGATGAGCGCCGCTCTCAGTGCATGCGCCACGCGGTCACGCAGATGCTCTTGCGCCGAGATCACGCTGAGCGACGTCAGGCGGGCCATGTGTGTTCCTCCAGCACAGTGCGGAGTCGCAGAATACAATGGCACGTTGCCGATCGGGCCTGCCGCTTCCGGCCTGTGGATATCACGCTCCGGGATGCACGGCCCGGTGGACCGCCGCCGCCACCACGAGGTCCTCCCAGCCCATCCCGACGCTCTTGAAGAACCGGGGCCGTCCCACGGAGGCCAGATCCCTGGACAGGTCCGGTCGGGTCACCAACTCTGCCAGATCGGACGCGATGCCCTCGGCGTCGAAGGCCCCTTCGGCGATCGGGAGCAGGAGATCGCCCGCTTCCGCCAACGCGGCCGACCTCTCCTCCACGATCACGGCGGAACGGGCCACCAGCCGGGAGTCGGTCTCCCGCGCATCAGCGGTGTGCGAGCCGACTGCCACGACCGTCGCCGTGTCCCGCACCAGATCGCCGTCGAACAGCGGCCTTCGGGCCGTGGTGCAGCAGAGCACCAGGTCGGCTGAGGCCACGGCGTCCGCGTCACCGGCTTCGGCGGCGACGCCGAGCTGTCGGCCGAACTCGGCCAGCGCCTCGACACGGTGCGGGGTGCGCCCGACGACGGTGATCCGGTCCACGTGCCGCTCCGCGAGTACGGCCGCGAGGTGCCCGTACGCCTGGGGGCCCGTCCCGAAGATCACGAGGTGCCCGATGGAAGGCGGTGTCAGGTGGCGCAGGGCGAGCGCGGACACGGCGGGGGTACGGAGGGTGGTGAGCGCGGCGCCGTCGAGCAGGGCGAGGGGCACCAGAGTGGGGCCGTCCAGCAGCAGGTAACTCCCGGTGATCCGTGGAAGTCCGCGTGCCGCGTTCCCCGGGGCCACTCCGGCGATCTTCACTCCGGCCACCTCCTGGGTGGCTGCCGGCATGATCAGAAGTTCCCCACCCGGGACGGTCACATGGCTGCGGGCGGGCGTGGCCGCCGGATCGAGGCCCCCGCGCAGCGCCGCCTCCAGTGCGTCCACGGCCCCACCGGGACCGAGGGCTTCGATGTGGGCGGCGCCGAGCAGGGGCAGTGTCACAGCAGGAATCCTTCGGGAAAGGGGTCGGCCGGGTCCAGGAAGAACTGCGCGGTCCCGGTGATCCAGGCACGGCCGGTCACGGTCGGGACGACTGCGGGAAGACCCGCGACAGTGGTCTCCTCGACGAGCCGCCCGGTGAACGAGGTACCGATGAACGACTCGTTGACGAAGTCGGTGTTCAGGGGAAGTTCACCCCGGGCGTGGAGTTGTGCCATGCGTGCTGACGTACCGGTGCCGCAGGGTGACCGGTCGAACCATCCGGGGTGGATGGCCATGGCGTGGCGCGAGTGTGCGGCGTCCGAGCCGGGTGCGATCAACTGCACATGCTTCAGTCCGTTGATATCGGGGTCCTCCGGGTGCACGGGGCGATCGGTGGCGTTCACCGCGTCCATCAGGGCGAGTCCGGCCGCCAGGATGTCGCCCTTGCGGTCCCGATCGAAGGGGAGCCCGAAGGCGGACAAGGGCAGCATCGCGTAGAAGTTGCCGCCGTAGGCCAGGTCGTAGCGCAGCGTGCCGTAACCGGGGACGTCCACCTTCCGGTCAAGTCCGGTGCAGAAGGCGGGCACGTTGGTGAGGGTGACGGAGGTGGCCGCACCGCCCTCTACGCGCACGTCAGCTGTGACGAGCCCGGCCGGGGTGTCGAGCCGGACGGTGGTGACGGGTTCGGTGACTTCGACCATGCCGGTCTCCACGAGGACAGTGGCCACACCGATGGTGCCGTGGCCGCACATCGGCAGGAAACCGGAGACCTCTATGTAGAGGACGCCGAAGTCGGCGTCGGGACGGGTGGGCGGCTGAAGGATCGCACCGCTCATGGCGGCGTGCCCGCGCGGCTCGTACATCAGCAGGGTGCGGACCGCGTCCCGGTTGTTCTGGAAGTGGCGGCGCCGTTCCGCCATGGTGGCGCCGGGAATGGTTCCGATGCCACCGGTGATGACGCGGGTGGGCATGCCTTCGGTATGTGAGTCGACCGCGTGGAAGATGTGACGAGTCCGCAAGGGTCCCCCTTGGTGATCCGTTAGGGCTGGATGCTCTGCATCGTGTGCGCTGCAGGCCCGTTGGTCAGCTCATGCCCTCGGCGAGGGCCTTCTCGGTCGCTGCGCGCACCGCGGCCTCGGACTCCGGCGGCAGCGGGAAACGAGGCGGCCGGGTGGGTCCGCCGTGGCGCCCGACGACATCCATGGACGCCTTGATCGCCTGCACGAACTCCGGCTTGGAGTCCCAGCGCAACAGCGGGTGGAGCTGGCGGTAGAGGGGCAGGGCCTTTGCCATGTCACCTGTCACAGCGGACCGGTACAGATCAACGCAGCTGACGGGCAGCATATTGGGACACCCGGCGATCCAGCCGACGGCGCCCGCGAGGGCCAGTTCCAGCAGCACGTCATCCGCGCCGACGAGTACATCCAGGCCCGGGGCCTGTTCGGCGATCTCGTAGGCCCTGCGGACATCGCCGCTGAACTCCTTGACCGCGACGATGCTGTTCTCCTGATGCAGCCGCGCCAGCAGACCGGGGGTCAGGTCCACTTTGGTGTCGTACGGATTGTTGTACGCGACGACAGGTAGCCCTACTTCCGCGACGGCGGCGTAGTGCGCCCGAACGGCGGCCTCCTCGCACTTGTACCCGTTGGGGGGCAACAGGAGGACCGATTCGGCGCCCGCCTCCGCGGCCCGCTCGGCCCAGCGCCGGGACTCGTCGCTGCCGTACGCGGACACGCCGGGCATGACCCTGGCGCCGCTGCCGGCCGCATCGACGGCAACGCGTACGACCTGGTCCCGCTCCTGGTCGGTGAGGGTCTGGTACTCCCCCAGCGAGCCGTTGGGGACCACCCCGTCGCAGCCGGCCTCGACGAGGTTGCGGACGTGTTCACCGTAGGCATCGAAGTCGACGGAATGATCGGCGCGCAGTGTGAGGGGCGTGGCGACCATGACGCCGTGCCAGGGGCGGGTACGGGGGGCGGGGGTGGTGTCTGTCTGCATGGAGACTCCTTGAGTGAGGTGTGACATGTCACTGTGCGATAGAGGGTGTGACAGTGAACGGTCCGGTCTTACGGTCGGCTGCCTCCGCAGCCTCCGCCTTCGACCGCCCGACCCACCTGATCTGCCCGATCTGCCTCAGCCGCCTCAGCCGCCTCAGCGAGTGTCGACAACGGCACCGGGCAGGCGAAGGGGCGACGGTCGGCGGTCCCGCCAGCGGTGGAATCACCTTCGGGGCAGGCGAGTTCGCGTACGGCGAAGCCGCAGGTGCGCCCCTGACACCAGCCCATTCCCGACCTGGTGAGGAGCTTGACGGTACGGGCGTCCCCTGCGCCGAGTTCGTGCACCGCCCGGCGAATCCGCCCAGCAGTGACCTCCTCGCACCGGCAGACCTCGGTGTCCTCGGCCAGCCATCCACGCCAGCCGGATCCCGGCCGGTGTACGGCGCCCATCACATCGGCGAAGGCCCGCATCCTGCGCCTGGCCCGGAGCAGCGCGTGGTTCCTTCGGTGCCAGGCCCGCCCCGCCGAAGCCTTGCCCGCTCGCGCGTGGCGGACCACCGACAGGGCGGCCAACTCTCCTTCGATCATGGCCAATTGAACGCCGCCGATGCCACCAACCTCCCCGGCGGCCCATACGCCGGGCACCGTGGTCCGCAACTGTTCGTCCAGGAGCAGCGCATGCGTGCCGTCGGTGCCGTCGCGGGTCTCGCAGCCCAGGGACGTCGCCAGGTCCAACTGGGGTACGAGGCCGTGTCCCACGGCCAGGGCATCGCAGTCGTAACGCCGGCCCGAACCCGGAACCGGTCGCCAGTCGCCGTCCAGGCGGCTGACGGTGACGCCCTGCACCCGGTTGGTTCCGTGAACGGCCGTCACCGCACTGCGGGTCAGGATGCGCACATGGTGGCGCAGGAGAGTGGCCCCGTAGCGTGCGCCCTCGGCCAGCTTGCCAGGGTTGGCGGCCAGCGCGTGCGGCGCTTTTGCGTACGCCCCGTATCCGGCGGCCTCGACCAGCAGCGGAACGTCGACGCCCGCTTTCACCAGGGAGGATGCGACTGCCTGGAGGAGCGGTCCGCTGCCCGCGACGACCATGCGTCGGCCCGGTACAACCAGGCCGGACTTGAGCATGGCCTGCGCCCCTGCCGCTCCCACGACCCCCGGCAGGGTCCAGCCCGGGAAGGGAAGTTGGCGCTCGTGGGATCCCGTTGCCACGAGCAGATTCCGCGCCCTGGTAGCCGCCCGTCCGCTCCCCTCGGGCCCGGTGACCGCGTGCAGTATCCAGGCGTCGCCCGTGCCTTCGACGGCCCATACCTGGTGCCATGTGAAATGGCGAATACGTCCGGCGCGACGATGCCGTTCGAACCGCCCGGCGAGCCTCTCGTACGCGGCCCAGTCGTGGTGCAGGGCCTCCGGCCGGGTGGCGCCCAGTGCGGGTGCCGGTGAGCGGTAGTACTGACCGCCGGTCGCCGCCGCGGCATCCAGCACGGTCACATCGAGCCCGTGATCGGCCGCGGTGACCGCCGCCGTCATGCCGGCGGGTCCGGCGCCCACGATGGCCAGATCAGCGAACGCCGCCTCGTCGGACCGGTGTTCGCGGTCCGCCGCTCGCTCGGTACCCGGTTCAGCGGAGGAGTTCGCCATGTCCGTCGCCCTTCTGCGTCGTGATCGTGTCGCCGGGGCGAGCGGGCAGCAGACATGCCCGCTGGTTGGGGCGGCCGTTGACGGTGGCCAGGCAGTCGAAGCAGGATCCGATACCGCAGAAGGCGCCGCGTGGATTCCCGTTCACTCGGGTCGTGCGCCAGGTCAGATGGCCGGCCGCCCAGAGCGCCGCTGCGATGCTCTGCCCGGGCAGTGCCCGGACCGGACGTCCGTCGAAGAGGAGCTCGAACTCCGGCTCAGGGGCCGCGCCGACCAGTTCGACCGCGTCGCGTGCGGGCCTGCGGCTGGATGTCCGGCCGGATAGGCGGCCGGTAAGACGGCCTGGTGTGCGTGTCACGGGGGCTCCAGATCCATCGGTTCGCGGTACTGATTCGATTCCCCAGGGCGGGGTTCAAGCCGCTTCCCGGGAACGGTCGAAGCGTTCGGGCCGGAACGGCGCCGGATCGAGCACGGGGGCCTCGCCCCGGAGCATGTCGGCGATCAGACTCCCCGTCGCGGGGGCCAGCCCGATCCCCGCGCCTTCGTGTCCGCAGGCGTGGAACATGCCCGGGGCCCGGGGGTCGGGCCCGATCGCGGGCAGGTGGTCGGGCAGGTACGGGCGGAACCCGTGGTAGGTGCGCAGCAGCCGGACATCGGCCAGGACCGGGAAGAGGGCGGCGGCCTGAGCGGCCAGTCTGCTGATGACGGGAACGGACAACGAGCGGTCGAAGCCGACACGTTCGCGGCTCGCGCCGATCAGTACGGGGCCGGAAGGCGTGCCTTCCACCACGGGTGAGGTCTGGAGTGCGGCCGAGCCGCTGGACACGTCGGCCACGTACTCCGCGGCGTACACCTTGTGCCGGATCAGCCGGGGCAGTGGTTCGGTGACGAGAACGAATCCCCTTCGCGGCAGTACGGGCAGTTCCACCCCGGCGAGGGCGGCCAGTTCCCCGCCCCACGTACCGGCGGCGTTGACCACGGCGGGGGCGTGCAGTTCCCTGCGGCCCGTGCGCACGCCGAGTACGTCCCCCGCGGGGCCGGTGAGCACCGCGGTGACCTCCTCACCCGCGTAGAGTCGCGCGCCGCCGTCGCGCGCCGCGCGGAGCAGGTGCGCGGCGGCCGCGGCGGGCTGCACCTGGGCGTCCTGCGGGTAGTGGAAGCCGCCTGCCAGCCCGGGGGCCAGGTGCGGTTCGAGGTCTTTCAGACCGTGCGATGTCACCGGGTACGCGGTGACTCCTGCGGTGATCTGTCCTTGCGCCGTCGCGGTGAGCGTGGCGAGGGACTCCTCGCCCGCCGCCACGACCAGTCCGCCCTTGCGCTCGAACTCGATGTCCGCCGGCAGTTCGTCGGCCAGTTCCTGCCACAGGGTGTGGGAGTGCAGGGCGAGGTCCAGTTCCGGTCCGGGCACCTTGTCGGAGACGAGGAGGTTTCCCTCACCTGCCCCCGTGGTGCCGCCCGCGACCGGCCCGCGGTCGACCACGGCGACGCGGAGCCCGGCACGGGTGGCGTAGTAGGCGCAAGCGGCACCGACGACGCCGGCGCCGACGATGACGACATCCAGTGGCTGTCTCGTGAGCACGGCAGTAATATGTCACATTGCTCTGTGAGCGCCAAGGGTGCGTAAATCACCGCGTTCTGACGGACCATCACGCGCTCACTGTCACCCACGACGTCGCCGGGCGGCCGCCCCTCCCCTCACCGCCCCGGGGCCGACCTACGCCCGGACTTAGACCGTGTCCTACGTGGTGAGGCGGACGAGTCGCTTGTAGCAGCAGATGGCGGCGGCGAGGCCGAGAAAGGCCAGGTAGTTGCGGGGATTCCGTTCGTAGCGGTGGTTGAGCCGGCGGTAGCCCGTGAGCCAGGCCATAGTGCGCTCGATTACCCAGCGGCGACGGCCGAGTCGTTCGCTGGACTCGATGCCTTTGCGTGCGATGCGGACGCCGATGCGCTTGCGGCGTAGCCACTTGCGCAGGTGAGGGACGTCGTATGCCTTGTCGGCGTGCAGGCGCTGGGGCTTGAAGGACCGGCCGCGGTGGGGGTCGT
>NZ_JBWKLF010000016.1:0-89888 GCF_056430475.1 Streptomyces sp. NPDC045968
TACTGCAGGGGGGACCCTGTGGGAGAGTAGGACGCCGCCGAACAATTATTCCGGGAAAGCCCCGTGCCCTTGTGGCACGGGGCTTTTCTGCGTTCACATACTGTTTGCGCGGTCACGGCCGGCGGGGCAAGATCTTCCAATGGACTATGTGATTCGAGGGGTTCGCGCCGAGGACTGGCAGTTGGCCAAGGAACTTCGACTGGCAGCTCTCCAGGACCCGATGGCACCCGTCGCCTTTCTTGAGACGTACGAGCAAGGCGTGGCCCAGCCCGACGCGTTCTGGCAGCAGCGGACCGCCGATGCGGCCGAGGGTGTCGTGGCGCGGCAGTTCATCGCCGAACGGCCCGACGGCGGCCTCGCGGGCACCGTGACGGTCCTGGTGGAGCGGCCGGACGGCGATACGCGGTTCGGGGCCGCTGCCGAGGTCGACCAGACCCACCTGGTCGGTGTCTTCGTGCACGAGCAGGACCGGGGGAAGGGCCTGACGGACGAGCTGTTCCGTACCGCGATCGACTGGTCCTGGTCGCTGACCGATCCGCGTATCGAGCGCGTGCGGCTCCATGTGCACGAGGGAAATCCGCGTGCCGCGGCCGCTTACCGCAGGATCGGGTTCGTACCGTCCGGGCAGACCGTGCCAGTTCCGCACGACCCGGCTTCCCAGGAGCTGGAGTACGTGATCGAGCGGGACCGGCCGTGACGTCGTGAGTGCGTCGGCCTAGTGGATGCCCGTGCTGGGCACCTCAAGAGGCCGGGGCCAGCGGGCGCGGCCCTGTTCCGGCGAGCGGAGCAGGACCAGAGGCGGCAGGCCCTGGTCCTGACCGGTCGACAGCAGCTCCGGAAGCTGGGGAAGCGGAGCAACGGCCGCGACGTCGTCGAGGACGAGCGTCATTGGTGGGTCGAGCCGACCGTCGGTTGACCGTGCGGCCAGGCGGCGGCCGTGCTCGACCACGTGCGCGGACAGTGCAGTGAGCAGGGGCATTGCACCGGGGCGGGAACGGGGGTCCTCGATGGGTTCACCGACCACATACAGCGTTCCCCCTTCACGCGTGAATGATTCCAGTGCGAGCGAATCCGCCCGGTTCGGTGTGCAGGCCTCGCGGACGTGGACCGAGGAGAGGGCGGCGAACGCCCGTACCGTCAGTTCCTGGGCCAGTTCGCGGCGTTCGGGATGGGCGGTGAGCGCGGACTCCAGCAGGCCGGCGATTCCGGATGCGGCCTTCGGGTGCGTACGGAGGAGACGTACCGCTTCGTGGGCGTTGCCGCCGAGGGCCCAGCGGTGGACCTGGCGGAAGGGGCGGCCGTCGACGGCCGCGGCGTGCAGCCAGCACTTCAGGAGTGTCTCCGCGGTGTCCGCCGTCGCCGCGTCCATGCGGGCCTGCGGACGCACGGGGGCGAGGAGTGCGGTGGCGCGGGCCGTGGCCACGTCGGGGTCTTCGCAGCCGGCCGTGGGGGACCAGTGGAGACGGGCCGGGGTGTCGCAGAGGTGGCCTGGGTCGTAGACGAGGACGGGGCCGAGCTTGCCGCGGGCGTCCTTCGTCTCGGCCCAGACCGTGGGGTCGGAGGTCACCACGAGGACGGGTCCCTCGGCGTCCTGGATGGCCTGGACGGCTGCGGGGCGGCGGGTGGCGGCGGGGCCGTACACGAGGTGTGGGGCGCGGGGGGAGGGGACGAGCGGGGCCGGGGCGGCGGGGGCCGTGGGGGTGGGTGTCGGCTCGGGGACGGCTTCGACGTACGTGGGGGCCGGGGCGGGCCGCGCCTGTACCGGCGCGGGGGCTTCGTACGTAGGGGCCTGGGTCTGGGGCTGGGGTTGGACCTGGACCTGGGCGTGGCGTTCGTTTCGGCGGGTCTCCCGTACGACGCGCCAGCGGGCCACGGCCCCCAGGACGAACACCGTCAGCACCAGGAGCACCATGAGCTCGCCGATGAACAGGCCCCAGAACAGCCCGTACCCGGAGAGGTCGCCCGGCGGGGTGGCGGGCCAGGCGCCCGGGAGGTTCTGCGGATCGGTGGCCAGTGCACGCAGGGCCAGGGGTGTCCCGGTGAACGTGACCCCCTGCGGCCAGGCGCCGTGGGCGAACAGGCCGGCCAGGCCGGTGGCTGTCCAGCCCAGGACGGTCAGGCCGAACAGGAGGCCCAGGAGACCGACCAGCAGCCCGTCGGGGAGGCCTCCGGTGCCGCGTTCCTCTCGGTTCGCTGCCATGTCAGGCCACCGTGGACTCGGACGACTCGTTCATCCGCTGCTGGTGCTCGATCCGGGCCGCCCGTTGCTCCGCCTCCAGCTCCGCGGCTCGTACGTCCTCGGGAAGCAGGTCGTTCGACGAGCCCTCGGTCATCGCGCGGTCCGTGAAGACGAGGGGACGTTCGGCTTCGGTGATGAGGTGTTTGACCACCTGTACGTTGCCGTTGACGTCCCAGACGGCGATGCCTGGGGTGAGGGTCGGGATGATCTCGACCGCCCACCTGGGCAGGCCGATCACCTTCCCGGTGGCTCTGGCCTCGTCGGCCTTCTGGGCGTAGATCGTGCGTGTCGACGCCATCTTGAGGATCGCGGCCGCCTCCCGGGCGGCGGCTCCGTCGACCACGTCGCTGAGGTGGTGGACGACGGCGACGAAGGACAGGCCGAGACGGCGGCCGAACTTCAGCAGTCGCTGGAAGAGCTGGGCGACGAACGGGGAGTTGATGATGTGCCAGGCCTCTTCGACCAGGAAGATGCGCTTCTTCCGGTCGGGCCTGATCCAGGTGTGTTCCAGCCACACGCCCACGATCGCCATCAGGATCGGCATCGCGATCGAGTTGCGGTCGATGTGTGAGAGGTCGAAGACGATCAGTGGGGCGTCGAGGTCGATGCCGACCGTCGTCGGGCCGTCGAACATGCCGCGGAGGTCACCGTCGACCAGGCGGTCCAGGACGAGGGCGACGTCCAGGCCCCAGGCCCGTACGTCGTCTATGTCGACGTTCATCGCCTCGGCGGACTCGGGCTTCGGGTGGCGCAGTTGCTCCACGATGTCCATGAGGACCGGCTGCCGGTCGGTGATGGTCTCGTTCACGAACGCGTGAGCGACCTTCAGCGCGAAGCCGGAGCGTTCGTCGAGGCCGTGGCCCATGGCGACTTCGATGATCGTGCGGAGCAGGGCGAGCTGGCCGGTCGTGGTGATCGCCGGGTCGAGGGGGTTGAGCCGGATGCCGCCGTTGAGGGCGGCGGTCGGGTCGAGGCGGATGGGGGTTATGCCCAGCTCCTGGGCGATGAGGTTCCACTCGCCGACCCCGTCCTCGCCCTGGGCGTCCAGGACGACGACCTGGCGGTCGCGGAAGCGGAGCTGGCGGAGCACGTACGTCTTCTCCAGCGCGGACTTGCCGTTGCCGGACTCGCCGAGGACCAGCCAGTGCGGGGCGGGCAGCTGCTGTCCGTACAGCTGGAAGGGGTCGTAGATGTAGCCCTTGCCCGAGTACACCTCGCGCCCGATGATGACGCCCGAGTCGCCGAGCCCGGGGGCTGCGGTCGGCAGATAGACGGCCTGGGCCTGGCCCGTCGACGTACGGACGGGCAGCCGGGTCGTCTCGACCTTCCCGAAGAGGAAGGCGGTAAAGGCGTCCGACAACGCGGACAGCGGATCTCGCATGGCGTGAATGACCTCCCTCTCGGTCTCGCGGAACTCGGTGCGGTGTGTGGTGAGTGGTGCGTGTTGGGCGTCGGTGAGTGGTGGGCGGTGGGCGGGGTGCGTCGTCAGCGGCGGATGCCGGTGGCGAACGGCAGGGTGTTCACGAAGGCGCGGTGGTGCTCGCGGTCGCACCACTCCAACTTCAGATAGGACTTGCCGGCCGAGGCCCGGATCGTGCGCTTGTCGCGGGCGAGGGCCTCGGGTGAACGGGACGACACGGTGATGTACCCCACCAGGTTCACTCCGGCCGCGCCGCTGGCCAGATCTTCACCCCGCTGGTCGAGTCGCCCGTGGGCCGCGATGTCGCGCGGGTCGACGGTCCGGTTCATCTTGGCCTGGCGGCTCGCTTCGGCCTCGTCGTTCGTCTTCTCGGTCAGCATGCGCTCGATGGCGACCTCGGTGGGTTCGAGGTCCATGCAGACCGCGACCGTACGGATGACGTCCGGCGTGTGTACGAGCAGCGGGGCCAGGAAGTTGACGCCGACGGGCGTCATCGGCCACTCCTTCACCCAGGCCGTGGCGTGGCACCAGGGGGCGCGGGTGGTGGACTCGCGGGTCTTGGCCTGGAGGAACGTCGGCTCGACGGCGTCCAGTTCGGCCGGCCAGGCGTTGCGCTTGGTCATCGCCTGGATGTGGTCGATGGGGTGGTCGGGGTCGTACATGGAGTGCACGAGGGAGGCGAGGCGGCTCTGGCCGAGCGGCTGGCGTACCCGGATGTCGGCCTCGGCGAGGCGGGCGCAGATGTCGGTGAGCTCGCGGGCCATGACCACGGCGAGGCCGGAGTCGCGGTCGAGCTTGCGGCCGCCGTGGGGGCGGGCGGCGCGGGCCATGGCGTTGGCCTCGGCGGCCAGCTCGCGGCTGTAGTGCATGCAGGCGACGAGGTAGGCGCGGTGCTGCTCGCTGGAGGTGGAGACCATCGACTGGAGCTGGTCGTAGGACTCCTGGAGCCAGCCGGGGGAGGTCGCGTCGCCGCGCTGGGCGACGTCCTTGGCGTGTGCGTCGGGGTCGGCGGGCAGGGTGCGGGCCAGCATCTGGAGGCGGGTCACGAAGCCGTCGCCGTTGGCCACGTGCTTGAGGAGGGTGCCGAAACGGTCGACCAGAGCCTCCTGGTCCTCGCTGTCGCGCAGGCCGACGCCGGGGCCCTCGATCTCGATGGCGGCGGTGACCGTGCGCCGGTCGGCGTGCAGGAGTACGGCGATCTCGTCGGGGCCGAAGGGGGCCGCGAGCCAGCTGATCCGGCCGATGCCGGGGGGCGGGCCGATCTCGACCTCACGGCCGTCGGCGCTGACGCCGGCTTCCATGGCGGGGGAACGGTAGGCGGTGCCCCGGCGCAGGGACCGCTTGAAGCTGCGGTTGATCTCGAACCACTTGTAGAAGGTCCGGTGCTTGTACGGGACGTACACGATGGCGAGGGCCAGCAGCGGGAAGCCCATGAGGAGCACGATCCGCAGGGACAGGACGGGGACGATCAGCCCGCTCATCATGCCGAGGAACGCGCCGACGATGATCAGCGCGATCTCACCGGTCTCGCGGTTCTTGCCGACGATGGCGTTGGGCCGGGCGCGGCCGATGAGATACGTACGGCGGGGCGCGATGTTGTGGGACTGAGTCGTCAACGCCCTCCACCTCCTGTGCTGTTGTTACCTGTGCTGCCTGAACTGCCGCCCCGGGGGGAGCGGCTGCTGTGGGGTGTACCGGAGGTGGGACCGGAACCGCTGCGGGGCGGGGGCGCGGCGGCGGACCCGCCGCTGCCGCTGCCGCCGGTGCCGCGGGAGCTGTGGGCGGCGACGCCGCCGCTGGCAGGGTTGGCGGAGCGGGCACCTCCGCCTCCGCCTCCGCCGCCGCTGTTCTGGTCGTTGCGGCCGCTGTGGGTCTTGATGCCCTGGGAGACGAGGGCGGCGGGGGAACTGATCAGGGCTGCGGCCTGGGAGCCGTCGGTGGCCTGTTTGCGGTTGGTGCGGGCGCCCTGGATCTCGTCGCCGAAGCCGGGGACGAAGCGGTAGATCATGGCGGAGGCGAAGATGGCCAGCAGGATGATGGAGAGGCCGGAGACGACGGCGGAGAAGGCGTTCGGCCCGTCGTCCTCGGAGAGGGCTCCGGCGAGGCCGAGCACGATGACGATGACCGGCTTGACCATGATCACCGCGATCATGATGCCTGCCCAGCGGCGGACGTGGCCCCACATGTTCTTGTCGACGAGCCCGGCGTAGACGACGACTCCGAGGAGCGCGCCGACGTAGAGCAGGGCGGCGCGGATCACGAGCTCCAGCCAGAGGACTCCGGCGGCGAGGATCGATACGAGCGAGACGACGATCAGCATGATCGGTCCGCCGCCGATGTCGTCACCCTTTTCGAGGGCCTTGGCGAACGATCCGAAGAAGACGTCCGTCTCGCTGCCGCTCGCGGAGGAGATGACTTCGGTGATTCCGTCGGTGGCGGAGACGATGGTGTAGAGGATGAGCGGGGTGAAGGCGGAGGCGAGGACCGTCAGCCAGAGGAAGCCGACGGCCTCGGACACGGCGGTGGCCAGCGGAACGCCGCGGATGGCGCGCTTGGCGACGGCGAGCAGCCACAGGACGAGGGTCAGGACGGTGGAGGCCGCGAAGACGACGGCGTACTGCTGGAGGAACGTGGGGTTGGTGAAGTCGACGTTCGCCGTGCTCTTCACGGCCTCGCTGAGCTTGCCGACGATCCAGGCGGCGGCGTCGGCGCAGCCGCGGGCGAGGGAGGAGAGGGGGTCGAGGGCGTCGTCGGTGGTGGTGGGGGCGCGGCGGGCGGAGCCGGCGGCGTCGTCGCCTTCGCAGTAGTCCTTGGCGGGGCCGACGATGAGGTCGCAGTCGTCTTTGCCGGACGGTGTCGGCGTTGGAGACGGAGCAGCGGCGGCGCGAGTCGCCAGGATCACCAGCGTGGCCTGAGCGCCGGCGAGGATCGTGCCGATCTTGAGTACGTGGCGCGTGCTAGCGGGCATATGTGAACCCTCCGTACTCCTGGACTGCCCTGGCGATCTCGTCAGCGTTGGAAGCCGTACGGTCTGTGTTGACCGGGGCGGGGCCTTCCTTTTGAGCGAAGCTGTCGACCTTCCAGTCGTCAGTCACCCACTGGAGCTGCAGCGTCATGGTGAACCAGTCGCTGCTCACCGGATTGGTGGAACTGATGCCCGCCGTGCCGAAGACACCGGTGCACCAGACCTCGACGGTGGCGGAGCTGGCCGAGTACGCGGTCACCTTGGTTCCGACGGGAGTGGTTCTTGAGACGTATGTCAGGCCCTCGGCGGCATTGCCGTTCTGGTCGAGCCCGACTTTGCCGAGGAACTCATCGTTGTAAGCCTCGTTGAACTTGGCTTCCAGCTCACCAACCCGCTGTGCGACGAAGATCTGGCGCACGATCTCGCCCCGGCGATCGGGCTTGAGGATCTCCGCTGATACCAGCGCCACCGCATAATTCGCCGCCGCGCTCTGCGCCCCCTGCTCGTCATGTGCGAAGCCCGAGGCGATGGTGCCGTTCTTGCCTGTGACCGGCTTCGTGCCGGTGGCGGCTGTGGGGCCCGTGTCCGTCGTGCCCGGCTTTTTCGTGGTGCCGCCGGACGCGTCCTCGTTGTTGCCTCCGCCGCGGTTCGCGAACGCGATCGCTGCGATGAGGAGGACGACCACGCCCACCACCATGACGAGGGAGCGGGAGGCGCGGGCGGGGCGGCGGCCGTGGTCGCCGCCGTCGCCGTCGGGGAGGCGTGTGCGGGTCTGGCGCGTGCCGCCCAGCGTGCTGTACGGGTCGTCGCCGCGACCGCCCGTATCGCCGCGGTAACCGTGATCGTCGCCCTGGCTCATGCCGCGTAAGCCCCCTCAGCCGTCTGCAGTGCCGCGTAGTACGACGGTAGCTGTGCTGGTTGCCGCGCGTGCGCGGTGTGGTGACTGGACATCAGGGAGACGCAACCTCAGCCGGTGGGCACGACGGACGGATGGTGTGAGGTGGGCGGGGACGGCCCGGGGTGGAACGGATGACGTCGGGTCAGACCGCCATGCCGTACACGATGGTGAACAGGGTGCCGAGCGATCCGATGATGAAGACGCCCGTGAGTCCGGCCACGATCAGGCCCTTGCCCTGTTCGGCGCTGAACGTGTCGCGCAGGGCCGTCGCACCGATGCGTTGCTTGGCCGCGCCCCAGATGGCGATGCCGAGACAGAGCAGGATGGCTACGGCCATCACCACCTCGATCATGATGCGTGCCTCGTTGCCGAGGGTGCCGAACGGCCCCCAGTTCGGGGCGATTCCGCCGATGATGGTGGTGATGTCGCCCTTTTCAGCTGCCAGGATCATGTAAGTCACCGCCCCTGTTGGGTAGTTCGCCGCCCGTACCGTCCGGCACGGGTCGCCTTCTATCTTCGCTGATGAAACCGCGCCCGTACGACGCCTTCCCGTGTCTCTTTACCCGGATCTCGCACGTTTGACCGGGACGACCACCCTGACCTGCGGCTCGTGTCCACATCTCCGTGCATATGCATGGTTACTCTGTGTATCACGGGGTGTGACCACGAGCAACGACGATGGCCCCGGGTTCCTGATGCGGTTGCAGCGTTCGGTCAGGGCGTCCCGTTCGTACGCGCCGTTCGAGAGCCGTTGTCGCGCCGGTGGACTTTCGGCCGACGTGGCGTCAGAGCACGGTGCGGCGCGCGTCAGTGGCGCGTTTCGGTCTCCGCCCGGCGCCCGTGGACCGAGGGCCGTCGTGGGGGCCGGTCACGAGGAGAGCTGGGCCAGGTCGTCCGCGGAGAGTTCGATCGCGCCGGCGGCGACGTTGTCGACCAGGTGGTCCGGGTTGCCGGTGCCGGGGATGGCCAGGACGTGCGGTCCGCGGTGCAGGGTCCACGCCAGCCGGATCTGGGCGGGGGACACTCCGTGCGCGTGGGCGACGGCGCGTACCTGCTCGCTCTCCGTCGTACCGGCGCCCATGCCCGCCTCGCGCCCGGCGCCCGCGATCGCGTAGAACGGCACGAACGCGATCCCCTCCTCGCCGCACCTGCGCAGGAGCGCTTCCTGTTCCGGCCGGGCGCCGATGCCGTACTGGTTCTGTACACACACCACCGGCGCGATGGCCTGGGCCTCGGTGAGGTGCTCGGCGGTGACGTTGGAGAGGCCGAGGTGGCGGATGAGCCCGGCTTCGCGCAGGCGGGCCAGAGCGCCGAAGCGCTCGGCGATCGACCCGGTGCCGACGATGCGCAGGTTCACGACGTCGAGGTGGTCGCGGCCGAGCTGGCGCAGGTTCTCCTCGACCTGGCCGCGCAGCTGCTCCGGGGTGGCGGCGTGGTCTATCCAGTCGCCCGCGGGGTCGCGGCCCGGTCCGACCTTGGTGGCGATGACGAGGTCGTCCGGATAGGGAGCGAGCGCGTGGTTGATCAGTTCGTTGGCGGAGCGCAGGGGAGAGAAGTAGAAGGCGGCGGTGTCGATGTGGTTCACACCGAGTTCGATCGCGCGGCGCAGTACGGCGATCGCGCGTCCCCGGTCGCTCGGCGTGGCCTCGGCCGTGAGTGCTTCGCCGGTCTGGGGGAGGCGCATGGCGCCGAATCCGATCCGGTTGACCGGAAGGTCGCCCAGCTTCCAGGTGCCTGCGGCTGCTGCGTTGATCGTTTCCTCTGAGGTCATCAGCGGATTCTGCCAGTTGGGGGTGTGGGGCCCGCAGGTATCCGGCCGAGTGCCCGCCGGTGTTCGGCCGTGCCGGCAGCTCCTGGCGGGGCTGTCGGCACGGCGTGGCTCACGCGTGGGTCAGCGCACGTCGACGAAGTCGCCCGAGCTGGTGGCGGGGCCGGTGGTGGAGGTTCCGCCGAAGATCCAGCGCCAGTACCCGTCCGTGGACGCGGTGACGGAGGTCTTCAGGGCGCCCGTCGAGCCGGCCGTCACGGTCTTGACGGTGGAATAGGCGGAGGTGCCCTTCTTGCGGAACTGGAGCTTGACCGACTGGCTGCCGTAACCGGTGTACGAGTGCTTCACCCAGTCCGCACGCTTGAGGCTGCCGGTCACGGTGAGGGCCTTGCCCTTGCTGACCGGTTCGGGGCCGGCGTTGGCTGTGGCCTTCGCCCATCGCTTGATCTGGACGCCGCCGGAAAGCGTCGCGTACTCCTCGGTCTTGAGCCCACCGTTGGACGTGAAGAGGCTGGCCGCCATGCCGATCTTCCAGGTGGTGGCGTCGCCGTTCGAGTCGAGGTCGTAACGCGGGTCGATCGTGAGCTCGCCCTCGCAGCGGGCCACCCGGTAGCTCTCGTCGTAACACGTGTACGACCCCATGTGGAGGCCGCCGCTGTTCGCCCCCTTGGCGGGGGTGGTGCCGTGGAAGAGGAACGGTTCCGCCTGCCAGGCGAACGGATCGTCGGTGTTGTAGCCGGAGGGGAGGGAGACTCGGAAGGTGACGGGCGGGGTCTTCTCGTCCGAGGTGCCCACCACGATGGGCTTTCCTCCGTTGATCACCACCGATGACACGGTGACGCCGGTGTCCGCGGCCTGGGCCGTCGGGGCGCTGAACACCGAGAGGGCCAGGGCCCCCACGATCGCGGCCACGGTGCCGGTTCTGCTGCCTGCCTTCAATGCACACCTCTTTGCTGCGTGTACGGGATGCGAAACCGCCCGCCGGGGCACGTGGCACCGACGGGCGGGGCGGCAGGTTATCAGCGGCATGGGCATGACGCGCGAGGGGGGACGGTCAGGGTGTGAGAGGGCGGTACCAGGCGTCACTGGCGGGCGTTGGCGCTCCCGGGTGCGGTGTCGGTCTCGATGCGGTGCAGTTGGCTATCCCTGGGGGACTGTCCCTGAAACACAATTTCTGAGGGAAGCGGGCGAGCGGGGCATCACGCTGGACGCGCTTTTGTCCCGTGCCTCGGACGAGCAGCCCACGGCGTCCTGCCTGTCGGTACCGAGCCACTGCCCGAAGCCGTGCCATCTCCGCGCGGTAGATGGCAACCGACTGGCCGGGCGCCGGTACCAGCTACGCGCTCCGGGTCAGCAGACCGGCGTCGATGACCTCGGCGATGAGGGTGGCGCCGCGGCTGTTCTGGTGGATGTGGTCGGTCGTGAGCACGAGACCTCGCCGCCGCGAGATCGTGTCGAGGCTGCGGCGCAGCACTGCGTGCTGGAGGAGGACGCCGACGACCGCTGCGGGCGTCACCTCCCGGTATGAAATCGGCGGCGGGTCCGCTTGACGCAGTTCCTCGATCTGGCGTTCGTGGAGCGGAAGGTAGGCCACCTCGTTGGTGGCGGCTACCTCGGCGATCATCCGGCTGTACGCCTGCGATGCCTGTGCCGCCGTTCCGTCGAGTTGCTGGCCGAGTACCGGTAGCGACAGCAGACCGATCGTCGCGTCGGTCTCCGCTCGCAGCCGTTCGACGACGGCTCCCAGGCACTGTTGGAACCAGCCGGCCGACGGGCGATCGGGGAGCTGTTTGCGCTTCATGGCCTGCTCGACGGGGTAGCCGGCAAGGCTCGCTCGGGCGTCGTTGGTCCCGATCAACACGGTGATCACATCGGGTGGGTTCGTGACGACAGTATCGAGGCGCTGCAAGAGGTTGTAGGCGAAGTCGCCGTTGGCGCCGAAACGGGCAAGCTGCATGTCACCGGGAGGGTGGCGTCGTCCGAGGAGATCCAGGTAGTCGACGCTGAACTGCGCGCGGGTGAGGCTGTCGCCGAGGCACGCGATGCGTGTCGTCACGGCGCTTCCTCCGGGCTGAGCGCGCCGACGCGTTCGGTCGGGCGGGTGTCGGTCCGAGGACGGTGGTCGGTGCCGAGGGTGGCAGTGATGGCCAGGAGGGACGTCGGCCCCTCCATGTCGACCACGTGCCATACCCCGGCCGGGTTGATGGTGGCCTCGCCCGGCCCGAGCAGAACGGGCTCGGGCACCCCGTCCACGTCGCGGGTGACCGTCACGGACCCGCTGAGGCAAACGACCAGTTCGTCGCCTGCGGGGTGGCTCTCCCAATGGTCGCCGAGCCCGTCGCCGTCGAAGATCATCACCATCCGGCCCTCGGCGCCGTCGGCCGCGACGGCGGCGCTGTAGGCCTGGAGCACCTCCGGGTCCCAGGTGAAACCCTCGACGGGTTGCGCTCTCGATCCCAGTCCGAGGTGCACGGGGGTGGTCCGCAGGTCCACGGCATTGCGTTCGTGGTTGACGAGTCTCATGCCGACGATCGTCCACGACAGCGATCGGGCGGTCTTGAAGAAATGGGAAGAGAAGCCGACGCGAAGGGCGGACGGTTGGCGGCTACCCGGCTACCCGGCTACCCGGCTACCCGGCTACCCGGCTCCGAGGAGGACTTCGCTGCGACGCCAGGCCGTCGGCGACCGGCCCGTGAACTCGCGCCAGTCCCGGATGAGATGGGCCTGGTCGGCATAGCCGGAGACGGTTGCCACATCGCCCCACGGGAGTGGGTCCTGCGCCGCCGCCAGGTCGTGCGCGTGCTCGAAGCGCAGGACTCGGGCGAAGGTCTTCGGCGACAGGCCCACCTCACCGCGAAACCGCTCGGTGAGGTACCGACGGCTCCAGCCGAGTTCCGCGGCGACCGCGCCAACCTGGACGCAACCCCGCGCGGCTACGAGGCGGCGCCATGCCTCGGCTACTTCGGGGCGCACCCCACGCACATGGTCGCCGCGGGCGCCACGGCCGACAGCTCGGAGGAGTAATTCGTCCAGCGCGGTGAACCGCGCCGCCCACGTTGTCGCCGATCGGAGCCGGTCGACCAACTCAACGGCAAGCGCTCCGAGAAGCTCGTCAAGTGGGACCAGTCGGTGGGCGAGCTCGGCGGACGGCATGCCGTAGATGGCCCGGGCCCCGAGCGGTGTCAGCGATACCTGGACACCTTGCTGGCGTCCGTCGTGGTGAATCGCGACGGACCGGCACATCAGACCGCCGGCCACGCTGCCGAATCGGGTGACCGGTGACCCGTCGTCAACGCCCGCCGCCACCTCCAAAGGATCTGACAGGCTGATCACCGCGGTGAGTGCGCGGCTCGGCGGGCCGCAGTGCACCCCCGTCGGGAGCCCGCGGAGGTCGAAGCCGACATACGAGTCGACGTACTCCCGCAAGAGGGGCGCCGGACGTGCACTGATCCCGGTGGCCGTGTGGTCCTCCATTTCGGCAGTGTACGAGCCGCCCGGCCCAGGAAGACGACGTACGACAGCTCGTGCCCGGGCCACGGTCCCCATCAGGGAACCGCACCTGGCGTGGCGGTGAGCTCCTCGTGTGCAACCCCCCTGTGGCCGCTCCTCCACCGATCGAGTGAATCGGGGAGAGGGGTGCGTTGATGGCGGCGCCAGGGATCTGGGGGCCGGACGGGCTCGGCGCCCTCGCCGCGCGGCGAGCGCGGGGCGTGTCGCGCACTGCGGATCTGGGACAGTGCCGCTCCACGATCAAGGAGCGGGGTGAGCGGTGTGGCCGTGGTGGGGCAGAGGCTGAGTGACCTGGCAGGTCCGCGTGGCGGTGGTGGCAGCCGGACGTTGAAGCACAGCGACGGGCCGTGGACGCGGGCCGCTGGGGGCGCGGAGGCGATGCGGACGCATCTGGCGCCGGTGAAATCCGAGCTGGGGGCGGCGCACGAAGGGCTGCTGGCGGGGGCCGGCGACCTGACCGCGCTGGCGGAACTGGGCACCGTACGCGAGTCGTGGGAGCGGAGGATCGCGACCGCGCAGGGCGAGTGCGCGAGCCTCGCGGGGAAGTTGCGGGCCGTGGCGCGTGCGCAGGGCGAGACGAACGAGGCCGTGCGCTCGTCCTTCGCGCCGGTGGCGGGCGAGGGCGGGGGCAGGGCGCGGTGAGCGGGTCGGTGCTGACGTGGGCGAAGTTACGGGACCTGAAGTGCGGCGAACTGGAGGGGGCGGCCGACGGCTGGGGCCGGGCGAGCAACCGGGCCGACGCGGCTCGGGACCGGATCGAGCAGCAGCTGCTGAACGGTTTGCGCGAGACGGAGCAGGGCGAGGCGGCGGATGCGGCGGTGGGGCGGCTGCGGCAGCTGAGCCGGAACTTCCAGTACGTCTATACGGAGTGCGGCCTGCTCCGTACGACGCTGAACAGCCTGGCCCACGAGATGAGGGCGCAGCAGCGGGTGTTGGCGGATGCGCTGGACGAGGCGGGCGCGCTGAAGTTCACGGTGCACGCGGATGGGTCGGTGACGTATCCGGCGGCGGGGGAGGGGCTGGTCGAGGGGAAGCCGTTGGTGGGTGGGACGGCGTCCGGGGGAGGGGTGCCGGGGCTGGTGGCGCCGTCCGGCCTCGTTGCGCCGAATCCGAACGCGGCGAAGGCGCAGGACATCGCGGACCGGGTCGTGAAGGCGGTGCGGACGGCGGCCGAGATCGACTGGCGGTACGCGCGGATTCTGCGGAGGCTGAAGGCGGAGGAGGGCCTGAAGGTCCCGGACTCGACGTGGACGGACGCGGCGGGGGACGCGGCTGCGGTGCGGGGGGCGGCGCGGGGGTATCTGAAGGACGCCATCCCGTTGGGCGCGACTCCTGCCGAACGCGGCGCGTGGTGGGCCGGCCTGACGCAGGAGCAGCGTGAGGAGTACCTCGCGGTGTACCCCGACCAGATCGGCAACCTGGACGGGATCCCGGCCCTCGTACGCGACTCGGCCAACCGGGACAACCTTCAGCTTCTGATCGGCAAGTTGGAGGGGCGGGACGACGAGGACGCGGTGACGAAGCTGGCGGGGTTGCGGGAGATCGACCGGCAGTTGCAGGCGGTTCCCAAACCTGGCGAGCCGCCGATGTATTTGCTGGGCATCGGGGATCAGGGGAACGGTCGGGCGATCGTGGCGTATGGGAATCCGGATACGTCTAGGAATGTGTCGGCATACGTGCCGGGGTTGAACACGTCCCTGGATGAGCAGTTCGCGAAGGGTGATCTCAAACGTGCGCGCGACACCGCCGTCGCTATCCGCGATATCGATAGTTCCAGTGCAGTGATCGCCTGGTTGGGATACGACGCGCCACAGGCGCCTGATGGGTTGGATAGCCTCGCAGTGATGGGCGATGAACGAGCGGAGAAGGGTGGGCGTTCCTTCAGCGGATTTATGGGCGGCCTGGTAGCGACTAACGAAAACGAGGATCCGCATATGACGGCCATTGGGCACTCGTACGGGTCACGGACTGTAGGTGCGGCCGCGCAGGAGGGATCTGGGGTGCCAGGAGTTGACGACATTGTGCTCGTTGGTAGCCCTGGGGTCGGTGTGGACCGCGCTGAGGACCTTGGCGTGGGCAGGGACCACGTCTTTGTCGGATCGGCGGAAAATGATGTGGTGACAAAGGCTCCATCCAAATTGCAGGGAAATCTCGGTGCAGCTTTCGGTCCCGTCGGGTATGTGGCTGGCGGGCTGGCAGATCGAGGGGATGACGACCGGTGGTTCGGCAAGGACCCGGCGAGTGAAGCATTTGGGGCGAGGCGCTTCCGTGTGGATGATGGACCGCGAGTTATCGGCACTCATGGGATCTCATCTGATGCGCATTCTCAATACTTTGATCCGGAATTGGATGTTGATTCGGCGGACAGCATCGCTCTGATTGCTGCTGGCAGGGCTCATAAGATCAAGTTGGAGGAGCCGCGGTGAGGCGTCGATTTCAAGCTATTGCGTTGGCAGTGATGTTGGCCTTCACGTTGCCCGGCTGTGCGAGCGAAGAGGCGGATGGCATGAATATGCAAGATGCGGCGGACCATTCTGACGGCATTCTTAATGCAGTGCTCCATGAGGTGCGACCGGAAGTGCATTGGACCCATGGCCCAACCACCACGGGAATTTGTGACGTGTCCCGTCGGCGCACGATCATGACCGTGATCTCACCGGAGCGCAGGGGGAGCTTCCTTGGCCTCGTAGATCGTTTCTGGCGGAAAGAGGGGTATCGAATCAAGGCGATCAATAACGATGCCGACTTCCCGGCGATCTATGCTCAGACCAAGGAGAATTTCGCGGTGAGCCTCCGATTCGGCGGCCAGGGGCAGGCGTTCTTCCGAGTTAACAGCCCCTGCGTGATGGAATCGGAGGTTGCCGACTCCACCACCAAGCCCACCGCCCCCACCTATGAGGGCATGGAGCACATCCCCCGCCCCAACATCCGCTCCGACTTCTGGTCAGCCGGAGCCTCCTGACCCCGCGTCACGCCCCCCGCACCCCCGTCACGCCCCCTCCCACCCGTACACACCAGCGAATCGGCCCATGAACCGTGCCCGGATGGGGGATGGTTGAGGGGTGCGGAAATACTGGGTGGTTGTCGGCGGTGGGATCGGGTTGTGTCTGTGTTTCGTGGCGCTGCTCGTCGTCGGTACGTACTCCGCCGCTGCCGGACTCGCCGGGGGTGGGGGCGGAGGGGTCGTCGGGCTGGCCAAGGGGGCCGTTCCGGCGCGGTATCAGCCCCTGGTGGAGAAGTGGGGCAACCTCTGTCCCGCCATCAACCCCGCCCTCCTCGCAGCGCAGTTGTACCAGGAGAGCGGCTGGAACCCGAGGGCCCAGAGTCATGCCGCCGCTCAGGGCATCGCGCAGTTCATCCCCGGGACCTGGGCCTCGCACGGGATCGACGGGGACAATGACGGGGACCGTGACGTGTGGGACCCGGCCGATGCGATTCCGTCCGCCGCCTCGTACGACTGCGAGCTCGCCGGGTACGTGAAGAAGGTTCCGGGCGACCCGACCAACAACATGCTGGCGGCCTACAACGCCGGCGCCTACCGGGTGATCCGGGCGGGCGGGGTGCCCGCCATCTCGGAGACGCAGAACTACGTCAGGATCATCCGGTCGCTGGAGAAGAGCTTCGCCAGGCCCGTCGGCCGTGTCGCGCCCTCGCGGCAGGCGGCCGGGGCCATCTACTTCGCGCAGGAGAGGCTCGGCACGCCCTATCTCTGGGGTGGCAACGGCACGGCCGAGCAGGGCGGGCGGTTCGACTGTTCCGGGCTGACGCAGGCCGCGTACCGGACCGTCGGTATCGAGCTGCCCCGCGTCGCCAACGACCAGTACAACGCCGGGCCGCACCCTTCGCGGGATGAACTGCTCCCCGGGGACCTGGTGTTCTTCTCCGACGATCTGACCAACTCGCGGACCATCCGTCACGTGGGGCTCTACGTCGGAGGCGGGTACATGATCAACGCTCCGTACACCGGGTCCGTCATCCGGTTCGACAAGATCGACACCCCCGACTACTTCGGTGCGACGAGGGTCACTAAGGACGGCGCGGCGGCTCTTCCGACCGACCTCCCGCAAGCCTGACGGGGCGTTGCCGTGGCCGGAACTCTCTGTGAAGCCTGGGCCCTGAGCTGCGACGATGAGTCTCTCTTCGATAACGTCATGGTGATCATTCGGTGGAGGTCGGAACGTACGCAGCTGACAGACCGTTTCCTGGACTGGGGCAGCATGCGCACTGACCATGCGGCGCTGCCCGGTACACGCGGTATCGCACCGAACACGGGGGTCGACCGAAGCAGCGCACGTCTGTGTGCGCCGCAGCAGCAGACAAGGCAAGGGGCCGCGGCAGATGGCTGGACTCGCACTCGATGGGTCGAACCCCGACGTCAGCCTGCTCTACGACATCAACGGGCTGGCGAAGGCCTCTCCCGCCTGGTTCGACCGGGTCATGGAGTTCGTCGGTGAGTACGGGATCATGCTCGGCATGGTCCTGGTCGCCCTGTGGTGCTGGTGGAGCGTTCGCCGGCGTGGGACCGTCGAGGACTCGGTGACGGCTGTCGCGGGCATCGTCTGGGCGCCGCTGGCCGCCGGGATCGCCCTGCTCATCAACATCCCGATCCGGGGCTTCGTGGAGCGGCCACGCCCGTTCAACGATCACGACGGACTCGACGTCCTCGTGGCGGGAAAGACGGACTTCTCGTTCGTCAGCGACCACGCCACCATGGCGATGGCGATCGCCGTCGGACTCTTCGTGGCCAACCGGAAGTTCGGGTTCGCCGCTCTCGCCCTCGCGCTCACCGAAGGCCTCTGCAGGGTCTACATGGGCGTGCACTATCCGACGGACGTCATCGGCGGGTTCGCTCTCGGTACGGCGGTGGCACTGCTCCTCGCGCCGCTCGCCATGGCCCTGCTGACGCCGGTCGTGACGGCGGTGTCCCGGTCCGGCCGGGTCGGCCGCCTCGTCCGCTCCAGCAGGCCGGTCGCCGCTTCGGCCGACGACCGGGGCAGGGCGCTCGGCATCCCCGAGCCGCGGCCCGGGTCGGGCGGCGGTGGTGCGGGAGAGAAGGACCTCGCCGCCTGACGGGCGGCAGGGGTCCAGGGGCCCAAAGGTCAGAGGGACTGGGGGAAGGTGAAGAGGCGGTCCGGGTCGTACCGCGTCTTCAGGCGGGTGAGCCGGTCGGCGGCCGTGCCGTAGTACGCCTTCCGCCAGTCGGCCAGATTCGGGTCGACGTAGTTCTGGTACGCGGCCCCGGACGCGTACCGGCGCAGCGCCGCATGGGTGTTTTTCAGCCAGCCTTGGTGGGCCGTTCCGGAGGTCCCCGGCCGCCAGGCGCCGACGTACTGGGCGAGTACCCGTGAGCGGCGGTGGACGAACGCGGTCGCCCGCGGGTCGACCCGGTTGATCGCCCCGCCAAGCGCGGTGAGGACGAGGGAACCTTCGCCGCCGCCCTGTTCCACCGGAATCCGGGTGAAGGCCTCCGCCCGGTCGATCAGCGCCCGCAGGCCCGCCCCGGGGAGCGGCCGGTCGAAGAAGTCGGAGGCCGCCGCGTACGCCTCGCGCTGGAGCGCCCCGCCCTCGTCACGGCCCGGCGTCGGGCCCGGTAGGCGGCACTGCGCGTCCGTGAGACCCGAGCAGCCCGCGTACACGAGCATCGCCTCCAGGAAGCCGCGCCGGCGCAGGGTTACGGAGGAGGCCGAGGCGCCGACGCGTTCGGCGAGCCGGTCCACGGCGTTCTGCAGATCCCCGTACGTGCCGAGTGAGAACACGGCGATCGAGAGGGTCGGTGTCTCTCCGCCCGGGCCCGCGTCGAGGTGGACGGAGGACCAGATCTCGTCCGGCTGCTCCGGGCCCCACTCCTGCCAGGCCGCGAGCACCGCGTGGGCGCGGGACCAGGGGTAGGAGAGGTGTCCGCTGACGGTCTGCGGGGCCGGGCGGGTGCGGAAGCGGAGTTCGGTGACGACGCCGAAGTGACCGTTGCCCGCGCCGCGCAGGGCCCAGAAGAGGTCCGGGTGGTGGTCGGCGTCGGCGGTGAGCGTGGTGCCGTTGGCGGTGACCAGGGTGGCGGATGTCAGGTTGTCGCAGGTCAGGCCGTAGGCGCGTGAGGCGACACCGTGGCCGCCGCCGAGGGTGAGGCCCGATATGCCGACCGTCGGACAGGAGCCGCCCGGGACGGCCCTGCCGTGGCGGGCCAGCCCTCGGTAGACGTCGACGAGTCTCGCGCCTGCCCCGATGGTGCCGTCGCCGTCGACGCGGGCGAGCGAGGAGACGTCGATGACCAGCCTGCCGTTGCCGCTGGACCAGCCCGCGTACGAGTGGCCGCCGCTGCGGATCGCCACGGGCGTACCGGTCCTGCGGGCGAAGGCCAGGCACTCGCGGATGTCGTCCTCGTGCCGTACGTACGCGACCGCTGCGGGCTTCAGCGGGTCGAACCGGGTGTTGTAGAGCTGCCGGGCGCTCGCGTACGCGGAGTCGCCGGGGCGTACGAGGAGGCCGTCGAGGCCGTGGCCGAGGGCCGGCCAGTCGGCGGCCGAGGGGCCGGGGCCGGGTGAGGCGGGGGGTGCCGGGGTGGGGCCGGGGGTCTCGGGGAGGCGGGTGGCCGATGCCCCGCCCGCGCCGTGGTCGCCGCCCGCGCCGCAGCCGGTGGCCGCGGTCAGCGTCGCGGCCGCGCCCATGGCCAGTGCGGCGTTGAGCACGGTACGGCGCTGGGGTGCGGGGCCGGCCGGGGAGAGCGCGGGTCCGGCCGGCGGGATCGGTGGTGTCGGGGCCTTCGGGCTGTGCGGCCGGTTCATGGGCGGCCTCCGGGTCGGGCCCCGGCCGATCGGCTGATCAGGCGGTGAGGCGGTGAGGTGTCAGGCGCCCCGGGATTCCGGCGCGTCCTCGGGTATGGACAGGTGCTGTTCGGCGTCGGTACGGGCCCGGTCGCGGGACCGGCGTGCGGGTCCCCGCCAGCCGCAGGTGCAGTGGGCCAGACAGAACGAACCCCGTTCGGTCGTGGTGACGTCGTGCGGCATGTCGTGTGGCGCGTTGTCTAGCGCGTCGTGCGGCGAAACGGCGCCCTGCCCGTCGACGGACGTGGTGCCTGGCTGGGGCGGGGTGGTCCGGCCGGCCGTGTGGAGGGCCGGGATGCGGGAGTGGTCCGGGGCCTGGGTGGGGGCTTCCTCATGCACGCGTCCACGGTACTGGCGGCGGCCCCGTCACGGCGGGCCGGTGCACCGATCGATGTGCCGGAGGGGGGCGCCCGCGGACAAGGGCGGGCGCGGGCGGCGTGACGGGGAACCCCGGTGGTCGTTAGGCGGGGCGGGTGGGGGGCTCATGCAGGGTTGGTCGTTGGGGGTTGGCAGGCGATGGTGGTGCAGCAGCACAGGTGCGGAGGCGGGGCCCTGGCTGTCTGCGCCCTCGCCGTGGCGGGTGTGATGGCGGTGACCGCCGGGTGCTCCGGCGGGAGCGGCGGCGGTGACGGGCGCGGGGGGCAACTCCGGGCCGGGGCGCCCGGAGCCGGTGGCCCGAGTGAAACGCTTCGACGGGCCGCGGACGTGCTAGCCGCCGCGGGCAGCGCGGAGATGCGTACGTCGATGGAGACCTCGGCCGGCGGGACGCGGGTGACGATCAGGGGCGAGGGGGCGTACGACTTCCGAGGGCAGCTGGGGCGTATCAAGGTCGTCCTGCCGAGGGACGCCGCCGGGGAGGCCGGGCACCGGCCGATCACCGAGCTGCTGGCCCCGGGGGCGCTGTACATGAAGAACCGTGGTGCCGGGGTGCCCGACGAGAAGTGGGTGCGGGTCGATACGACCGCGCTGGAGGACGGGAATCTCGTCACGGGCGGGGTGACCGATCCGATGGCCGCCGCCGAACTGCTGCGCGGGGCCCGTGAGGTGACGTACGTGGGGAAGACGGAGCTCGCCGGGGTGACGGTGCATCACTACCGGGGGACCGCCGACCTCGGGCGGGCGGCGCGCGCCGCGTCCGAGCGGTCGCGGGGTGCGCTGGCCGCGGCAGCCAAAGGGTTCAGCACGGACACGGTGCCGTTCGACGCGTACCTCGACGAGGACGGACGGCTGCGCAAGGTGCGCCACCGCTTCAGCTTCGCCTCCGAGGGGCCGCCGGTGGCGGTGGTGTCCACGATGCTGCTGTACGGGTTCGGGGTGCCGGTCACCGTGCGGTTGCCGGACCGGGGCGACATCTACACGGGTTTGATCCAGCAGGGGCAGGGCGGCGGAGGGGACCGGTAGGAGGGGGGCGAAATGGTCCGTCCGTGCCATGCGCGGTGCGTGGTCCGCTCCCTACGCTAGGAAGCCGGTGCGCCAGGAGTCGGCGACGGCAGAGAGAGGTGACGCACGTGGTGACGCTCAGCGCCCCGAACGTTCAGGACTGTTTGGCCCTGGCCGAGATCGAACTCTGCGGCGAGCTCATGATCGCGGCCTCGGCCGCCCGTGAGGACCGGCTCAGTCCCGACCGTATCGACGAGGTGCTCAACGTCAGGACCGGCGACCGGTAGCCGGCCCCCGGCTGGCGGGCCGCCGGGGGTGACTTCGCGCACGTCGCGGGGGTCGTGGCGCCGGCTCAGGTACGGAGCAGGCGGGCGATGGCCTTCGTGGCCTCCTCGACCTTCGCGTCGATCTCCTCGCCGCCCTTGACGGCGGCATCGGCGACGCAGTGGCGCAGGTGCTCCTCCAGGAGCTGGAGCGCGAAGGACTGGAGGGCCTTGGTGGATGCCGAGACCTGGGTCAGTATGTCGATGCAGTAGACGTCCTCGTCGACCATCCGCTGGAGGCCGCGGACCTGGCCCTCGATCCGGCGCAGGCGCTTGAGGTGCTCGTCCTTCTGGTGGTGGTAGCCGTGGATACCGCGGTCGTGGTCGGTGACGACGGTGGCCGCACCGGCTTCCGTGCCGGGCTCCGCGCCCGTGGAACCGGCTGCCTCAGTGGCCTCGGTGGTGGTCATTGCATCCTCCCGTTGTCTGTAGCCCTGCCTCCATATACCCCCGCCGGGTATATGGTACCGAATCCAGCCGAAACGTGACCGGGGGTCCGTGCTGATCACTGTGCCCGATGGGCGACACTGAAGAACGCCGGTTAGCCGTGGCCGGATGATGCGCCTAGCATCAGCCTGACCGAATCCAAAGCATCCCGAGGACCCCACGTGCGCTTTCGTCTGACCCCCAGGGAGACGAGCTTCTACGACATGTTCTCCGCATCCGCGGACAACATCGTCACGGGCTCGAAGCTCCTGATGGAACTGCTCGGGGCGGATTCTGCCTCCCGAGTCGAGATCGCGGAGCGTATGCGGGCAGCGGAGCACGCGGGGGATGATGCCACCCACGCGATCTTCCACCAGCTCAACTCCTCGTTCATCACGCCCTTCGACCGCGAGGACATCTACAACCTCGCCTCGTCGCTCGACGACATCATGGACTTCATGGAGGAGGCCGTCGACCTGGTCGTTCTGTACCAGGTCGAAGAGCTCCCCAAGGGTGTCGAGCAGCAGATCGAGGTCCTGGCCCGGGCGGCGGAACTGACCGCCGAGGCCATGCCGAGTCTGCGGACCATGGAGAACCTCACCGAGTACTGGATCGAGGTCAACCGTCTGGAGAACCAGGCCGACCAGATCCACCGCAAGCTGCTCGCGCAGCTCTTCAATGGCAAGTACGACGCCATGGAGGTGCTGAAGCTCAAGCAGATCGTGGACGTGCTGGAAGAGGCCGCTGACGCGTTCGAGCACGTCGCGAACACCGTGGAGACCATCGCGGTCAAGGAGTCCTGAACCTCGTGGACACCTTTGCGCTGATCGTGACCATCGGTGTCGCGCTCGGCTTCACGTATACGAACGGCTTCCACGACTCGGCGAACGCCATCGCCACCTCGGTCTCCACCCGGGCGCTGACCCCGCGTGCGGCCCTGGCGATGGCCGCCGTGATGAACCTCGCAGGCGCCTTCCTGGGCCAGGGGGTCGCCAAGACCGTCAGCGAAGGGCTCATCGCCACGCCCGAGGGGCAGAAGGGGATGGGAATCCTGTTCGCGGCGCTGGTCGGCGCGATCATCTGGAACCTCGTCACCTGGTACTACGGTCTGCCGTCCTCGTCCTCGCACGCCCTGTTCGGCGGCATGGTCGGCGCGGCGCTGGCCGGCGGGACGATGGTGCACTGGGACGGTGTGCTGGAGAAGATCGTCATCCCGATGTTCATCTCGCCGTTCGTCGGTCTGATCGTCGGCTATCTGGTGATGGTCGGCATCATGTGGATGTTCCGGAACTCCAACCCCCACAAGGCCAAGCGCGGCTTCCGTATCGCGCAGACGGTCTCGGCGGCGGGCATGGCGCTCGGTCACGGTCTCCAGGACGCGCAGAAGACGATGGGCATCGTCGTGATGGCCCTGGTCATCGCGGATGTCGAGGGACCGAACGACGAGATTCCGGTCTGGGTGAAGATCGCCTGTGCGCTGATGCTCTCGCTCGGTACGTACGCGGGCGGCTGGCGCATCATGCGTACGCTCGGCCGCAAGATCATCGAGCTGGACCCGCCGCAGGGGTTCGCGGCCGAGACGACGGGGGCGTCGATCATGTTCGGCTCGGCGTTCCTGTTCCACGCGCCGATCTCCACCACGCACGTCATCACGTCCGCGATCATGGGTGTGGGTGCCACGAAGCGGGTGAACGCCGTGCGGTGGGGTGTCGCCAAGAACATCATCCTGGGGTGGTTCATCACCATGCCGGCGGCGGCGCTGGTCGCTGCGCTGAGCTACGGGGTCGTCGTGCTGCTGTTCGGGTGACGGGCTTGAAAGACGATATGGGTCCGCCCCGCTCTCCTCAGGGAGAGCGGGGCGGACCCTTTGCCGTATGGGTGGCACCGCCATGCAGCACCCACAGGCGTTCAGGGGGTTATCCGAAGCGGCCGGAGATGTAGTCCTCCGTGGCCTGGACGGACGGGTTGGAGAAGATCCGTTCCGTGTCGTCTATCTCGATGAGGCGGCCGGGCTTGCCCACCGCCGAGAGGTTGAAGAACGCCGTACGGTCCGAGACGCGGGCCGCCTGCTGCATGTTGTGCGTCACGATGACGATCGTGAAGCGCTCCTTCAGCTCCCCGATCAGGTCCTCGATCGCGAGGGTGGAGATCGGGTCGAGCGCCGAGCAGGGCTCGTCCATCAGGAGGACGTCCGGCTCGACCGCGATGGCGCGGGCGATGCACAGGCGCTGCTGCTGGCCGCCGGAGAGGCCGGAGCCGGGCTTGTTCAGCCGGTCCTTGACTTCGTTCCAGAGGTTCGCGCCGCGCAGCGACTTCTCGACCGTGTCGCTCAGCTCGCTCTTGCGGTACTTGCCGTTCAGCCGCAGGCCCGCCGCGACGTTGTCGAAGATCGACATGGTCGGGAACGGGTTCGGGCGCTGGAAGACCATGCCGACCGTGCGGCGCACGGTGACGGGGTCGACGCCGGGGCCGTACAGGTTCTCGTCGTCCAGCAGCACCTTGCCCTCGACGCGGCCACCGGGGGTGACCTCGTGCATCCGGTTCAGGGTGCGCAGGAACGTGGACTTGCCGCAGCCGGACGGGCCGATGAAGGCGGTCACGGAGCGGGGCTCCACGGTCATCGAGATGTCCTCGATGGCCTTGTGGCTGCCGTAGTAGGCGGTGAGTCCGCCGATGTCGATGCGCTTGGCCATGTGGATCACTGCTTCTTTCGGGAGGTCGCTGTTGGCCGCGTCAGCGACCGGTCTTGGGGGCCTTCCAGCGGGCGATGCCGCGAGCCACCAGATTGAGGAGCATGACGAAGGCGATCAGCACCAGTGCGGCGGCCCAGGCGCGGTCGTACGACGCCTCGCTGCCGATCCTGTACTGCTCCCAGATGTAGAAGGGGAGTGACGACTGGGCGCCTTCGAAGGGGTTCGGGTTGATCAGCTGGGAGCCGAAGACGAGCAGCATGATCGGTGCGGTCTCACCGGCGATACGGGCGACGGCGAGCATGACGCCCGTCGTGATGCCGCCGATCGCGGTCGGGATGACCACCTTCAGGATGGTGCGCCACTTCGGGATGCCGAGGGCGAGGGACGCCTCGCGGAGCTCGTTCGGTACGAGCTTGAGCATCTCCTCGGTGGAGCGGACCACGACCGGGATCATCAGGATCGTCAGGGCGAGCGCGCCCATCAGGCCGGACGGCTGGAGACCCGCCATCAGCATGATCGAGAGGATGAAGAGACCGGCGACGATCGAGGGGATGCCCGTCATCACGTCGACGAAGAAGGTGACGGCCTTGGCCAGCCCGCCCTTGCCGTACTCGACCAGGTAGACCGCGGTCAGCAGGCCGATCGGGGCGGAGATCACGGTGGCGATGCCGACCTGCTCCAGCGTGCCGACCAGCGCGTGGTAGACGCCGCCGCCCGGCTCCGTACCGAGCACTCCGGCCATGGAGTGGGTGAGGAAGTAGCCGTCGAGCACCTTCGCGCCGCGGCTGACCGTCGTCCAGATCAGGGACGCGAGCGGGACGATCGCCAGGAGGAAGCAGACCCAGACGAGGCTGGTGGCGAGACGGTCCTTGGCCTGCCGCTGATTCTCGACCGCGGTCGTCGCGGTGTACGAGATGACCACGAACAGCAGCGCGGAGATCAGACCCCACTGGATGCGGCTCTCCCAGCCGGCCGCCGAGCCGATCCCGACGCCGAGGGCGACCGAGACGGCGGCGAAGCCGAGCGGGGCCCAGCGGGGGAGCGACCGGCTGCGCAGCGTGCTCTTGGCGGCGGGCGGTGTCGGCGTCGGGTGTTCCTGGACGCTCGTGTGTGTGGTGCTCATGCGTTGGCCCCCGAGTACTCCTTGCGGCGGGCGATGATGAGGCGCGCCGCGCCGTTGACCAGCAGGGTGAGGACGAAGAGGACCAGGCCGGAGGCGATCAGGGCGTCACGCCCGAGCTGGTTGGCCTCGTCGAACTTCGCGGCGATGTTCTGGGCGAACGTGCCGCCGCCCGGGTTGAGCACATGCAGCGAGATGAGGAAGCTCGGCGACAGGACGGTGGCGACGGCCATCGTCTCGCCGAGCGCGCGGCCCAGACCGAGCATCGAGGCGGAGATCACACCGGAGCGGCCGAACGGCAGCACCGAGAGGCGGATGACCTCCCAGCGGGTGGCGCCCAGGGCGAGTGCGGCTTCCTCGTTCATCTTCGGGACCTGGAGGAAGACCTCGCGGCTGACGCTCGTCACGATCGGCAGGATCATGATCGCGAGGAGGATGCCGACGGTGAAGAGCGAGCGGGCGACGCCGACCTCGGTCTTCTCGAAGATGTACGTCCAGCCGAGGAACTGGTCGAGCCAGAGGTTCAGGCCCTCCAGGTACGGCACGAGGAAGAGGGCGCCCCAGATGCCGTAGATGATGCTCGGCACTGCGGCGAGCAGATCCACGACGTACGCGAGGGGCGCGGCCAGCTTGCGGGGCGCGTAGTGCGAGATGAAGAGGGCGATGCCGACAGCGATCGGAACCGCGATGACCATCGCGATGATCGAGCTGACGACGGTGCCGAAGAGAAGGACCGCGATGCCGAAGACCGGCGGGTCGCCGGCCGGGTTCCAGTCGAAGGTGGTGAAGAAGTTGCCTTCGTCCTTCGAGACGGCGAGAGCGGCGCGGTAGCTGAGGAACACGGCGATGGACGCCATGAGCACGAGCAGCAGAATGCCCGAGCCCTGCGAGAGGCCCAGGAAGATCTTGTCGCCTGCGCGCCCGGTCGACTTGGCGCGCTTTCGTTGGGCCGACGGGGCCGGTGGTGTGTCTATCGGGGTGATGGAAGCCATGGTCTTTCCGGTCTGTGTGGGGGAGCGAGTGGCTCCCCTGGCGGCGGTGCACCGGATGGGGCTGGTGGCGGGCCGGTCCGGAGGGGTGCGCCGGACCGGCCTGCCGGGGTGTTGCCGGGTGTTACGAGAGGCCGGCGACGGTCTCGCGGACCTTGGCGTTGATCTCGCTCGGGATCGGTGCGTAACCGGCCTCGGTCAGGACCTTCTGGCCCTCCTCGGAGGCGGTGTACGTCAGGAAGGACTTGACGGTGGAGAGGGTGTCGGACTTGTTGCCGGTGTCGCAGGCGACCTCGTACGTCACCAGGACGATCGGGTACGCGCCCTCGGCCTTGGTGGTGTAGTCCAGGTCGAGCGCCAGGTCCTTGCCGGTGCCCTTGATCTTGGCGGCGGCGATGGCCTTGGAGGCGTTCTCCGAGGTGGCCTTCACCGGGGCGGCGCCGCCGGTGTTGATGTCCACGGTGGAGATGGACTGCGAGGAGGCGTAGGAGAGCTCGAAGTAACCGATCGAGCCGTCGACCTGCTTCACCTGGGCGGCGACACCGGAGGAGCCGGATGCGGCCTGGCCACCGGGGGCCGGCCACTTCTTCTCGGCCTCGTACTTCCAGTCGTCGGCCGCCGCGGCGCCGAGGTACTTGCCGAGGTTCTGCGTGGTGCCGGAGTCCTCGGAGCGGTGGAACGCCTGGATGGCCTTGTCCGGCAGCTTGGCGCCGTCGTTGAGCTTGGCGATCGCCGGGTCGTTCCACTTCTTGATCTTGTTGTCGAAGATCTTGGCGAGCGTGGGGGCGTCCAGCGTGAGGCTGTCGACACCCTCCAGGTGGAAGCCGATGGCGATGGGGCCGCCGACCATCGGGAGGTTGATGCCCTGGCCGGTCTTGCAGATCTTCTTCGACTCGGCGACCTCTTCGGGCTTCAGCGCCGAGTCGGAGCCGGCGAAGCCGACGGTGCCCTGGTTGAAGGCGATGATGCCCTCGCCGGAGGAGGAGGACTTGTAGTTGATCTCCACGCCCGAGCAGGCGGCCATGTAGTTCTTGATCCAGAGGTCCATGGCGTTCTTCTGCGCGCTGGACCCGGAGGCGAGGAGCTGGCCCTTGGCGCCGTCACACTTGATGTTCGACGCGGCGCTGGTCTTCTCGCCCGTGCCGCCCGTCTCGCTGCCGGTGTTGTTGTCCGAACCGCACGCCGTGAGGACCAGGGCGCCGGAGACGGCGAGGGCACCGAGCGCGGTGGCACGAAGCCGGTTCTTGCGCTGAAGCTTCACTTTCGGGTGTTCCTTCCAGGAGCCGCCGTGGTGGTCTCGTTCTACGACGGCGTGCGATGAGGAATGGTGCGGTGGCTTGGCGCCGCGCACCGTGTACGTCCGAAATTAGGCAGAACAGGTGAAGCCGCCTACGGGGCAGGGTGAACGGAGGGTGAACCGTGTCGGACGGGCTGGTTCTGGGGGCCGGGTCCTTGGCGGGGTTCTGTCCTCAAGCGCCGGACGGGCTGTGTGTGGCGCCCCGGTCCGGGCTCGCCCGTTCGGGGTGGTCGGGGCCCCTCCGGAGGGCCCCCGCAGGGGCGGGCGTAGGAGCAGGGTCCCTGACGGACCCGGGTGCCGCGCCCGTCCCGAGGAGACACTCCGGAGGGCCCCCACCCGGCCACCCACCGGTCAGGTGGAGGGCGGTCCCGTGGCCAGGAACGCGTTCAGTTGGGTGTGGTCGCGGGCGCGGGTCAGGCGGTTGCGGGTCGCCGTGGGGGAGAGCCAGAGCAGGCGGTCGACCTCGTCGTTCGGGGTGAAGGTGCCGTCCGTCGCCTCCGCCGCCCAGTACGCGACCTCCTTCGGCCGGCCGTCCACCTCGTACCGGGACGTGGGCAGCCGGGCCCCCGGCGTGCAGTGGTGGCCGGTTTCCTCCAGGACCTCGCGCAGGGCCGCCGTGAGCGCCGTCTCGCCGCGTTTCAGCTTGCCTTTCGGGAACGACCAGTCGTCGTAGCGGGGTCTGTGGACGAGGCAGATCTCCAGTCCCCCGTCGTACGGCGAGCGGCGCCACAGGACGCAGCCGGCCGCCAGTACCGGCTCGCTCATGGTCCCGTCACGGCCGCCGCGTACGGCCAGGTCTCCCGGAACACACCGCGCGCCGCCTCCACCTCGTGCCGCTGGTCGGCGTGGAGCACCCCGAGGGCGTACGCCGTCGCCGGGGCGATCCGGGGGGTCCGGGCCGCCGCCGCCGCGGCCGCGGCCGCCTCCGCCGCGTCCCGGTGCAGATCGAGCGCCTTCCCGGCCCCCGCCAGGACCGGATCGGGCGAGCCCTTCACGACCTCGTCGGCGTACCGGTGCAGCCGCAGCAGCAGACGGGCCTGGTGCCAGGGCGCGTCCTGCGCCTCGTTGTACGGCTCCACCGTCTCGTCGGGCGGCAGGGCCGCCACCGCGCCGAGCAGCCGCTTCTCGGCGCGTTCCACCGGGCCGTACAGCGCCTCGTCGGCCGGAGCCGCGGCCGAGGCGGCCAGGGGGACGTCGGAGGCGAGCAGGGCGACGGCGTCGGCGACCGCGTGGAAGCGGGAGGAGCCGAGCGCCTGGAGCGCCGCGGAGTGGGCGCGTGTGCGGGAGAGGGTCAGCTGCCGTTCCAGGAGCGCCCCGGCCCGCGCCGCGCCGACGCCGAGCGCGGCGCGTTCCTTGTCGGTGGGGGCGTCGGGACCCGGGGCGGCGCCACGGGCGGCCGGCAGCGTGGTGCCCGACAGTGCGTGCAGCGCTTCGAGGAGCCGGGTCAGCCGGGTGGCGTACGCGTGCTCGCGGGCCAGTGTGCCGGAGAGCCAGGCCAGTTCCGTACGGAGCTGGTCGGCCCAGTTCGCGTCGAGCAGCCCCCGGAACGTGTGCAGCGAACCGCCGATCCGGCGGGCCGAGCGGCGCAGCGCACCGGCCGCCTCCTCCGCGCCGCGGCTGCCGCCGTCGGTCGGCGCACTGTGCTCGCGGTGAAGCCGCAGGCTGCGCAGGAAGTCTCCGGCCTGGGCCTGGAGGTACGGTCCGAGGACCCCTCCTGCGGAGAGTTCCGCGGTCTCCCGCGTCGTCGTCTGATGATCAGGGCGTCGCACGCCGGCGCCTCCGGGCGTCAATGAGCATCTCTTGTACGTGTCGCAGCGGCTGCCCGTCCCCGTCGGTGGCGTGCCGGGTCCAGTTGCCGTCGGGACCGAGGTGCCAGGAGGAGGTGGTGTCGGCCATGCCTGTTTCCAGGAGCCGGCTGAGGGCCGCGCGGTGGGCGGGGTCGGTGACCCGGACCAGTGCCTCGATCCGTCGGTCGAGGTTGCGGTGCATCATGTCGGCGCTGCCGAACCAGACCTCGGGCTCGCCGCCGTTGCCGAAGGAGAAGACCCGGGAGTGTTCCAGGAAGCGGCCGAGTATCGAGCGGACCCGGACGTTCTCGGAGAGGCCGGTGACGCCGGGGCGTATCGCGCAGATGCCGCGTACCCAGATGTCCACGGGGACGCCCGCCTGCGCGGCCCGGTAGCAGGCGTCGATGATCGCTTCGTCGACCATCGAGTTGACCTTGAAACGGACGTACGCGGGGCGGCCGGCGCGGTGGTGGGAGATCTCCTTGTTGATCCGGGCGACCAGCCCGTCGCGCAGGGACTTCGGGGCGACCAGGAGGCGTCGGTAGGTCTCACGGCGTGAGTAGCCGGAGAGCCGGTTGAACAGGTCCGAGAGGTCAGCGCCGACCTGCGGGTCGGCGGTGAGCAGGCCGAGGTCCTCGTACAGCCGGGCGGTCTTGGGGTGGTAGTTGCCGGTGCCGACGTGGGAGTAGCGGCGCAGGGTGTCGCCCTCCTGGCGGACGACGAGCGACAGCTTGCAGTGGGTCTTCAGGCCGACGAGGCCGTAGACGACGTGGCAGCCGGCCTCCTCCAGCTTGCGGGCCCATTTGATGTTGGCCTGCTCGTCGAAGCGGGCCTTGATCTCGACGAGGACGAGGACCTGCTTGCCGGACTCGGCGGCGTCGATCAGGGCGTCCACTATCGGGGAGTCCCCGGAGGTGCGGTACAGCGTCTGCTTGATCGCCAGGACGTCCGGGTCGCCCGCCGCCTGTTCCAGGAACGCCTGGACGGAGGTGGAGAACGAGTCGTACGGGTGGTGCAGCAGGACGTCCCGTTCGCGCAGCGCGGCGAAGATGTCGGGCGCGGAGGCGGACTCGACCTCGGCCAGGTCCCGGTGGGTGCCCGCGATGAACTTGGGGTACTTCAGCTCGGGCCGGTCCAGCGACGCGATGCCGAAGAGACCGGTGAGGTCGAGCGGTCCCGGCAGGGGGTAGAGCTCGGTCTCGGAGATCTTCAGCTCGCGTACGAGCAGGTCCAGGACGTACGGGTCGATGGACTCCTCGACCTCCAGCCGGACGGGCGGGCCGAAGCGGCGCCGCATGAGCTCCTTCTCCAGGGCCTGGAGCAGATTCTCGGCGTCGTCCTCCTCGACCTCCAGGTCCTCGTTCCTGGTGACCCGGAACATGTGGTGGGCGAGGACCTCCATGCCCGGGAAGAGCTCTTCCAGGTGGGCCGCGATGACGTCCTCGATGGGGACGTACCGCTGCGGCGACGCCTCCAGGAACCGGGTCAGCAGCGGCGGCACCTTCACCCGGGCGAAGTGGCGGTGGCCGCTGACCGGGTTGCGTACGACGACGGCGAGGTTGAGCGAGAGTCCCGAGATGTACGGGAAGGGGTGCGCCGGGTCGACGGCCAGCGGGGTGAGTACGGGGAAGACGCGCTGCCGGAAGAAGGTGAACAGGCGGGCCTGTTCCTTCTCGGTCAGCTCGGGCCAGCGGATCAGCTGGATGCCCTCGTCGGACAGGGCGGGGGCGATGTCCTGCTGGTAGCAGGCGGCGTGCCGGGCCATGAGCTCGCGGGAGCGGGTCCAGATGAGGTCGAGGACCTCGCGCGGCTGGAGTCCGGAGGCGGAGCGGGTGGCGACCCCGGTGGCGATACGGCGCTTCAGGCCGGCGACCCGGACCATGAAGAACTCGTCCAGGTTCGACGCGAAGATCGCGAGGAAGTTGGCGCGTTCGAGGAGGGGGGTCGCCGGGTCCTCGGCCAGTTCGAGGACCCGTTCGTTGAACGCGAGCCAACTGCGCTCCCGGTCGAGGAAGCGCCCCTGGGGCAGCTCGTCGCCGTCCCTGTCGGGTTCGTACGCGTCCGCGTCCGCGTCGAGATCGGGGTCCAGGTCGGCGGCTGTGGAGAAGCCGGCAGGGGAGGACGACGAGTCGGCGACGGCGCGTGGCCGGTGTGCGGCGAGTGAGCCGACCGACGGCTGGGTGGGCTGGACCGGGACCTCGGAGCTGGGCTGCTGGCTCATGGACCTATTGTTCCGCGTGGACGGCTCCTGAGGCGCGTCGGAGCCGGGAAAGATCGCGGAAGGCCCGGTGGACCCACGAGGTCTGCCGTTGCGGGGGGCGGGCACAGCTGGCTGCATCCCGTGAGGGTCGCAAGCGTGTCTGAATGGCCGGTAACGGCGACATGACGTGCAGGCTGCGGTGTGTGGACCCGGCGGGGCGCGGCGCGGGTGGGCGGGGTCCACCGTACGCCGCCCCGTCCCTGTCCGGGCTCCCCCCGGAGCCCGGACAGGGACGGGAGGCCCGTCAGCCGTGGCGGCGGCGCAGCACCCGGAAGGCGAGCGCGAGGGCCAGAGCGGCGAGGACGAGCAGGATGCCGGTCTCGACGAGCTGGAGCGGCCAGAAATGCGAGGCCGGGTGGTAGTCGACGAAGTGCCCGGTGACCCCGTGGTCCGCGAGACAGCTTTCGCGGGCCTCGAACGTGCGGGCGCACACGTCGGCCGGCAGGCGCTCGCCCCCGGCGGTCACGAGCCCCGTGGTGACGAGCTCGGAGTCGTCAGGGACGGGGTAGCGGCCGGACGGCGAGAAGTTCGCCGTCCGGACCGGCCAGAGCATGGTGCGTACGGTGCTCATGGCCAGGGCGACGAGCCCCGCGACGAGCACGGTCAGTGACATCGCCGCGACGGTGCGGCGCACCAGTAGTCCGACCAGCGCGCCGGTCGCCAGTCCGAGCAGGGCGTAGCCCACGGGGACGGTGCCGATCGCGCCGTACACGGTGCGTTCGTACCACCCGCCGCTGTTGACGAAGCCTCCGTAACTGAGCCCGTGCGACCAGTACCAGGCGCACGCGGCGGACAGTACGGAGACGGCGGCCAGCGTCACGACGGCGGGGACGGCGAGCTTGGCGGCGAGCCAGCGGGCGGGCGGTACGGACTGCGTCCACGCCATTCTGTAGGCGCCGCTCTCCAGCTCGCGGGCGATCACCGGGCCCGCCGTGAAGGCGCCCACGACGGCGGGCAGCGCGATCATGAGCAGCCCGGACCATGACTGGAGCGAGCGGGCCCAGGTGATCGTGTCGAGGTAGCCGCGCACCGTGTCACCACATGCCCGCGTGGTGTTCTCGACCACGCAGCCGGATGCCGCGAACGAGTCGGCGGTGTGATGTGCCCACAGCCAGGTGCTGACCAGGACGGCGATCATCAGCACCGCGAGTGCGCCGAAGGCCTGGAGGGGCCGCCGGTGCTGGCGGACGACGACGCGGGTGGGGCCGCGAAGGGCGTACACGCTCATACCGTGGCCACCTCCTTGCGGGCGTGCGCGCTCGGCGTGAGCAGCGGCGGCGCGTCCGGCGAGCGCAGGTGCGCCAGCAGCAGCTCCTCCAGGGAGGGTTCCGTGACGTCCCAGGCGGCGAGGTCCACCGGGCCCTCCGTCCGTACGAGCGCGGTGAGCTGACGGCCCGTCGTGCGGGACTCGACCACCGTGTGCGGGGCGAGATCGCGGGTCTGTCCGGTCAGGACGGCGTGCGCGGCGACGATGTCGTCCGTTTCGCCGCCGAGCCGGACGCGTCCGCCGTCGACGAGCAGGACGTAGTCGCAGGCGCCCTCCAGCTCGGTGAGGATGTGCGAGGACATCACGATGGTGGTGGAGTGCTCGGCGGCCTCCGCCATCAGGAGGCCCATCAACTGGTGGCGGGCCAGCGGGTCCAGGTCGGCCATCGGTTCGTCCAGGAGCATCAGCTCCGGCCGCTTGCCCAGCGCCAGGGCGAGGGCGAGCCGGGTGCGCTGGCCGCCGGAGAGCGTACGGACCTTGGCGTCCTGCGGGAGGGACGCGGCGACCCGGTCGGCGGCGGCCCGGTCCCAGCGCGCGGGGTTGAGCTCCTGGCCGGCCCAGAGCGTGTCGGCCACGGTGAGCTGCGGGTACAGGGGCTTGTCCTGGGACACGTAGGCGATGCGGTCGCGCGTCTCGCCCGGGGTGCCGGAGCCGAGGACCCGGACCGATCCCCCGGTCGGCCGGAGCAGGCCGGCCGTCAGTGCGAGCAGGGTGGACTTGCCCGCGCCGTTGGGCCCGACGAGGGCACAGACCCGTCCGGCGGGCAGCCGGAACGAGCAGTCGCGCAGCGCCCACCCGCCCGCCCCGCGGCCGTACTTCATACCGAGGCCGTTCGCCTCGATCGCGGAGCCTGTCATCGGTCCTTGTCCCCCTTGAAGGTGCTGTCCAGTACGGCGGTGAAGAGCGCGCTCACGTCGTCCTTCTCCAGTCCCGCGGTGCGGGCCCGGCGGACCCAGTCGGTGAGTTCGGAGCGCAGCGGCGCGTCGGTGGCGGTCGCCACGCTGCCGAGCGTGCGCCGGACGAAGGTGCCGAGCCCGCGGCGCGCCTCGACGAGGCCCTCGCGCTCCAGCTCCCGGTAGGCCTTGAGCACGGTGTTGGGATTGATGGCCGTGGCCTCGACGACCTCGCGTGCGGTGGGCAGTCGGTCGCCCGGTTCCAGCACGCCCAGGCGCAGGGCCTGTTTGGTCTGCTGGACGATCTGGAGGTACGTGGCGATGCCGCTGCGCCGGTCGATGCGGAACTCGACCGCTGCGGACTCTGCCATGTTCACCACCCTTTCACTAATTGAGTAGTGAAAGGGTGGCGTAAGGAGGGGGCGGCGTCAAGCGGCGCCGCCCCCGGGGGAGTTGTGGCAGCTCAGGACTCCGTGCGGTACATCAGGTCCACCTCGTGCGTCACGAAGCCCATCCGCTCGTACACCTTCAGGGCCGCCACGTTGTCCGCGTCGACGTACAGCATCGCGGTCGGCAGGCCCTCGCCCGCCAGGTGGCGCAGACCGATCGCGGTCAGCGCCTTGCCGAGGCCGCCGCCCTGCGCGTCGGGGCGGATGCCGACCACGTACACCTCGCCGACCCGCTCATCGGCGTGCACCTTCGTCCAGTGGAAGCCGACGAGCTCGCCGTCGCGCTCGGCGAGGAAGAAGCCCTTCGGGTCGAACCAGGGCTCGCCCTTGCGGTCGTCCAGGTCCCGCTGGGTCAGTGAGCCCTGCTCGGGGTGGTGGGCGAAGGCGGCGCGGTTGACGTCGAGCCAGGCCGCGTCGTCCTGGCCGGGGACGAACGTACGGATGGTGACGCCCGGCGGCAGGACCGGTTCGGCGATGGCGGACCCGGCCAGGGGACGGCGGAGCTGGCGCAGTTCGCGGAAGAGGGAGAGGCCGAGGACCTGGGCCAGATGCCGGGCCGCGGACTTGCCGCCGTGCGCCCAGACCCGCAGCCGCTTCCCCGTCGAGGCGAGGAGCGCGGCGCCGAGCGCGCGCCCGTGGCCGTGGCCCCGGTGGACGGGATGCACGACGAGCTCGGCGGCCGGCGCCTCGACGGGGTCGGTGTCCTCCAGCTGCGCGTATCCGGCGAGGACGCCGTCGACGGTGAGCAGGAAGTGCCGTACGCCTTCGCGGTGCCCGCCCCTGAGCTGGAGACGCCCCTGCTCCGAGACCGCCTGCCTGCCGTCGGACAGGGCGGCCTCTGCGAGCAGGCCGAGGACGGCTTCGGCCTGCTCGGGGTTGAGCGCGTCGAGGGTCTGGATCTCGCGTCCGGGGGAGGGGAGGGGTACGTCTGTCGTCATGTGTACGAGCGTACGGCGGGCGGGGTGGCGGAGGTGGGGGTGCGGCGCGGGTCGGCGGGTGACCGGTGGCCGACCGGGGCGTACCGGCTGGTGACACGCCTGCGTGCCGTGACGTTTCTGCCCGGCTATGTGCGCCGAAGGGGGGATGTGTGGTGGCTCGTCCCCGTACCGACCGGGAAGCAACCCGGTCGTAACCCGAAAACCCTGTCGCGCTACGCGCGTTGACTCTAGGCTGCGTCCGGAAGTCTTCACCTTTCCCACCACTCCCAAACCCTCCTGCTGAACTCAAAGGGGACCGATGTCAGCGACTTCGCAGAAGAACCGGGCGTCCCGGCGGGTGTTCGCCGCCGCGGCCGGTCTTGCCACCGTCGGCGCGCTCGTCGCCGCGATGCCGGCCGGTGCCGATGACCGCGGCGCGGACCGTCACGCCTCCGGGCGCACCGTCGACGTGCAGCTGCTGTCCTTCAACGACCTGCACGGCAACCTGGAGCCGCCCGCCGGCTCGGCCGGCTCGGTCACCGAGAAGCAGGCCGACGGCACGACGAAGGCCGTCCCGGCCGGTGGCGTGGAGTACCTGGCGACCTCGCTGCGCACCGCGCGCGAGGGCCACCCATACTCCGTCACCGCGGCCGGCGGCGACATGGTCGGCGCGAGCCCCCTGCTCTCCGGTCTCTTCCACGACGAGCCCACCATCGAGGCGCTCAACGGGCTCGACCTCGACGTGACGGCGGTCGGCAACCACGAGTTCGACGAGGGCGCCACGGAGCTGGGCCGCCTCCAGAACGGCGGCTGCCACCCGGTCGAGGGCTGTTACGAGCCCGGCAAGACCTTCGAGGGCGCCGACTTCCCGTACCTCGCGGCCAACGTGACGAACGAGAAGACCGGGAAGCCGATCCTCAAGCCGTACACGGTCTGGAAGAAGGACGGCGTCAGGATCGGCTTCATCGGAGTGACCCTGGAGGGCACCCCGAACATCGTCACGGCCAACGGCGTCAAGGGCCTGAAGTTCCACGACGAGATAGAGACGGTCAACAAGTACGCCAAGGAGCTGGACCGCCAGGGCGTCAAGTCCATCGTCGCGCTGATCCACGAGGGCGGCGCCCCGGCCTCCACCGCGTACAACTACGACTGCGACAGCCCCGGCGCCGGTGACGGCATCTCCGGGCCGATCGTCGACATCGCCAAGGGCATCACGCCGAAGGTCGACGCCCTGGTCACGGGCCACACCCACCAGGCGTACGTCTGCACCGTCCCGGACCCGGCGGGCCAGCCGCGCATGGTCACCTCGGCCTCGTCGTTCGGCAAGATCTACACGGACACCACCCTCACGTACGACCGCCGCACCAAGGACATCGTCCGTACGTCGGTGCAGTCCGCGAACCACGTGGTGACCCGCGACCAGGCCAAGGCCACCGACATGACGGCCCTGATCGCCCGCTGGAACACCCTCGCGGCGCCGATCGCCAACCGGCCGCAGGGCTTCATCTCCGCCGACATCAACGGACGCGGCTCCACCGCTCCGGAGAAGCCGCTCGGCAACCTGATCGCCGACGCGCAGCTGGAGGGCCTGGCGCCGGCGGACAAGGGCGGGGCGCAGGTCGCCTTCATGAACCCGGGCGGTATCCGCTCCGACCTCGTCCACGCCGCGTCCGGCAGTGAGGGCGACGGCGTGGTGACGTACGGCGAGGCGTTCACCGTGCAGCCGTTCACCAACATGATGAACGTCGTCGACCTGACCGGTGCGCAGCTGATCGCCGCGCTCCAGCAGCAGGTCAGCGGCTCCAACGAGGCGTCCCCGAAGATCCTCCAGGTCTCCAGGGGCCTCACGTACACCCTGGACATGACCAAGTCGGGTGCGGCCCGCGTGGTCGTCGACAGCGTGAAGCTGAACGGTGCGGCCATCGACCCGGCCGCCTCCTACCGCGTCGCGATGAACGAGTTCCTCGCGGGCGGCGGCGACGGCTTCCCGGCCCTGGGCCAGGGCACGAACAAGCTGGTCGGCGCCTCCGACCTGGACCTGTTCAACGCCTACCTGGCGGCGCACTCCACGGCCGCCGCGCCGCTGGCACCGCCGGCCACGGACCGGATCACGATCATCAAGTAGTGCGCGACACGTGCGGGACGGGGCGGAGGGCCGGCGGGCCCTCCGCCCCGTTCCTGTTCCGCAATTGAGGTGTACCCGTCATAATCCCAGCCTGATCCCACGGCTGACGGAGGCACCCCCGCATGAGCCCGTACACCACCACCCGCCGGAACTTCCTCGCCGGCGCCCTCGCCGCCACCGCCACCGTCGTCATCGGTGGCGCGCCGGCCACCGCGGCCTCGCGCCGAGTCCTCGGTACGCAGGACTGGATGGGTGCCCTCCCCGACGCCACCGCGCTCCAGCGGCTCACCATCCCGGGTTCGCACGACTCCGGGGCGCGGTACGGCGGACCCTGGGCGGAGTGCCAGAACACCACGATCGCCCAGCAGCTGGGCAGCGGGATCCGCTTCCTCGACATACGCTGCCGGATCACCGGCGACTCGTTCGCGATCCACCACGGAGCCGCCTACCAGAACATGATGTTCGGTGACGTCCTGATCGCCTGCCGGGACTTCCTGGCCGCCCGGCCCTCCGAGACGGTGCTGATGCGGGTCAAGCAGGAGTACTCGCAGGAGAGCGACGCCGCGTTCCGGAGCGTCTTCGACCGGTACCTCGACGCCAAGGGCTGGCGGTCGCTGTTCCGGCTGGACCCCACGCTGCCCACGCTGGGCGGGGCGCGCGGCAAGGTGGTGCTCCTCGCGGACAACGGAGGGCTGCCCGGGGTCCGGTACGCCGACCCGGCGGTCTTCGACATCCAGGACGACTACATGGCGGAGCCGTTCGCGAAGTACCCGCAGGTCGAGGCCCAGTTCCGCAAGGCGGTCCAGCAGCCCGGCAAGCTCTTCATGAACTACGTGAGCACCTCCGCCCTGATGCCGCCCCGCTGGAACGCGGACCGGCTCAACCCGCAGGTGCACGGGTTCCTCGACGGGGCCGGGACGGCGGGCTGGACCGGTCTCGGTATCGTCCCGCTGGACTATCCGGCGACCCGCCCGGGGCTGGTGGAATCCCTGATACGGCACAATCCCGTGGGCTGACCCGCTCGGTGAGCCCACGGCCGCACCAGGGCGGGCGTCAGACCTGCGGTGCCTCCGGCGGCGGCTGCGGCGCTCCCGGCAGCCGGATCGACGCCTCCGTGCCCTCGTCGCCGGCCGCCGGGCGCAGCGTGATCTCGCCGCCCGCCTGCTGGACCGTGCGCGCCACGATGGAGAGGCCGAGGCCCGAGCCGGGGAGCTGGCGGGCCGACGGGGAGCGCCAGAAGCGTTCGAAGACGTGGGGGAGTTCCTCGGCGGGGATGCCGGGGCCGTGGTCCCGGACGGTCAGCTCGCCCCGGTGCAGCGTGACGTCGACCGTGCCGCCCGGCGGGCTGAACTTCACCGCGTTGTCCAGGACGTTGACGACCGCCCGCTCCAGCGCCGCCGGTTCCGCCCGTACGTACCAGGGGGCCAGCTCCTCCGTGATCGTCAGCTCGGGCCCGCGCAGCCGGGCCCGTCGCAGGGCGGTACGGGTGATGTCGTGCAGCGCGACCACCTGGAGGGGGCCGGGCTGGGCGGCGTCGGGGCGGGCCAGTTCCTGGAGGTCGCCGATGAGGGAGGCCAGCTCGGTCATCTGGGCCTTGACCGAGGTCATCAGAGCCCTGCGGTCGTCGGGCGGAATGGCCCGGCCGGTCTCGTCGCTGCGGGCGAGCAGTTCGATGTTGGTGCGCAGCGAGGTCAGCGGGGTGCGCAGCTCGTGCCCGGCGTCCGCGATGAGCTGGGACTGACGGTCGCGCGAGGTGGCCAGCGAGGCGGTCATGGAGTTGAAGGACCGGGAGAGGCGCGCGATCTCGTCCTCGCCCTCGACCGGGATGCGGACGGTGAGGTCCTCGGTGCGGGCGACGTGTTCGACGGCCTCGGTGAGTTCGTCGACGGGCCGCAGACCAGAGCGGGCGACCCAGAGGCCGGCGGCGCCCGCGCCGACCACGCCGATGCCGGAGACGAGCAGGAGGACCCAGGCCAGGGTGGAGAGCGGTTCGTCGATCTCGCTCATCGGGCGGGCGATCGAGACGGCGATCTGGCCGGTCCGCGCGCCGGGCCGCGAGGGCTGCAGCTCGTAGGTGTACACGCGCATCTGCGTGCCGTTCACCGCGGTCGACGAGTGCAGGGCATAGCGCCGCTCCCCCTTGGCCACCGCGATGTCGGACTCGCTGACCGGGAGTTGCGACGCCTTGTCGGGGGCGATGCACACGGTGCCCTGGGAGTCGACGAGCTGCACGGTGTACGCCCCGGCGAACGGCCGGGGCGGAAGCAGGGTGGCGCCCTTGCAGTACGCGTAGAGGTCGGTCAGATACGTCTCGTCGACCTTGGAGCTGCGCAGCGAGTCGTTCAGCTGCTGTTCCAGCTGCGCCTTCGTCACGAACCAGCAGGCGGCCGCGACAGCCGCCACCGCCACCGCCACCGCCGTGGCGACCAGCAGGGCGAGACGGGAGCGGAGCGGGAGGCCGCGGAAGCGGCGTACGAGACCCGTCACCCCTCCCCACCCCCCGGCCGCAACGCGTACCCCACGCCCCGGACCGTGTGGACGAGGCGGGGTTCACCGCCCGCCTCCGTCTTGCGGCGCAGGTACATCACGTACACGTCCAGCGAGTTGGAGCTCGGTTCGAAGTCGAAGCCCCAGACCGCCTTCAGGATCTGCTCGCGGGTCAGCACCTGCCGCGGGTGCGCGAGGAACATCTCCAGGAGCGTGAATTCGGTGCGGGTCAGCTCGACCCGGCGGGTGCCGCGGGTGACCTCGCGGGTGGTCAGGTCCATCCGCAGGTCGGCGAAGGACAGCACGTCGTTGTCGGGGACGTCGCCGCCCGCCGCGGCCGCGTACGAGCTGCGGCGCAGCAGGGCACGGATGCGGGCGAAGAGCTCGTCCAGTTCGAAGGGCTTGACCAGGTAGTCGTCGGCGCCCGCGTCGAGGCCGGTGACCCGGTCCCCGACGGTGTCGCGGGCGGTGAGCATGAGGATGGGCGTGGTGGTGCCGGTGGACCGGATGCGGCGGGCGGCGGTGAGGCCGTCCATGCGGGGCATCTGGATGTCCAGGACGATCAGGTCGGGGGCGTACGTCTCCGCCTTGGCGAGGGCGTCGTACCCGTCGACGGCGACCTCGGTGCCGTACCCCTCGAACGCGAGACTGCGTTGCAGGGCCTCGCGCACGGCGGGTTCGTCGTCGACGATCAGGATGCGCTGCGGATCGTCTTCGGCGGGGCTCATCGCTGGTCGTCCTCTTCTCGTTCCGGCCTCATCGGGGTGCCGTCAGCCTCGCACGGCCGGCCTGCCGACGTGGGGTGCCGCGGTCAGGAGTCGTTGCCCGCGCGCAGCGTGTCCAGGTCGGCCTTGACCGTGTCGACCGGGATGGCGAAGCCGAGGCCCACGCTGCCCGCTGCTGAGGCGCCGGAGGCACTGGCCGAACTGGGCGAGTACATCGCGGAGTTGATGCCGATGATCTCGCCGTCCATGTTGATCAGCGCACCGCCGGAGTTGCCGGGGTTGAGCGAGGCGTCGGTCTGGATCGCCTTGTACGTGGTCTTCGACGTACCCGTGTCGCCGTTGAACTGCTGGCCGCCGAACTCGAACGGCCAGTCGCTGCCGCCCTGTTGCCGCTGTCCCTGGCCCGAGCCCGCCGAGTCCTCGGAGGACTTGGCGACCGTGACGTCGCGGTCGAGCGCCGAGACGATGCCGCTGGTGACGGTGCCGGTCAGGCCCTCGGGGGAGCCGATCGCCACGACCTGGTCGCCGACCTTCACCTCGGAGGAGTCGCCGAGCGCGGCCGTCTTCAGCCCGCTCGCCCCCTGGAGTTTGATGAGCGCGAGGTCCTTGTCGGGGTCGGTGCCGACGACATCGGCGGTGTACTTCTTGCCGGTGCTGAGCGTGACCTCGATCTCGGAGGCGCCGGAGACGACGTGGTTGTTGGTGACGATCTCGCCGTCGGACGTGATGACCACACCGGAGCCGGTGGACTGGCCCGCCGTGGACGTCGCGCCGATCTCGACGATCGCGGGCGACACGGCCGCCGCGACACCGGAGACGGTGCCGACGCTGCTCCGCGAGACGGTCGTGCCCTGGACGGCGCCACCGGAGCCGGAGCCGCCGGAACCGCCGTCGGTGAGCTGTCCCACGAGCATCGCGGTGCCTCCGCCGACCACGGACGCCGCGATCGCCACGGCCGCCAGCAGCGCGACCGGGCGCCTGGCGCGGCGCGAGGGCCTCGGCGGCCCGGACGGGGACAGCGGCGGCGGATAGCCACCGGGACCACCGGCGTCGCCACCGCCGCCGGGCCACACCGTGGTGCCGGGACCCGCGGCGATCGGCTGCGCGGGCTCGTACGGGGGCGGCGGCGGGTAGGCCGCTTCGCCGTTGCCGTACGCGCCGTTGCCGTACGAGGGATACGTCGGATACTCCGGGTACTCGCCGCTCGGGCGGTGGCTCTCAGTCATGTACCCGAGCGTGTCCGGCGAACATGAGAGCAGGCTGAGGGCGTCCTGAGAAGCCCGGCAGAACCCTGTATGCCCCATGTAAAGCCGGGGCGGCGCGGGCTACGGAGTCTGGGCCGCCGGCTCGCCGCACCCGCACGACTGCCGGACCACCAGACGCGACGGGAACTGCTTCAGCCGTTCGCGGCGCGAGCCCGCCACCCGCAGCGAGTCGTCGAGGACCAGGTCCACGGCCGCCCGCGCCATCGCCGGACGGTCCGAGGAGATCGTCGTCAGCGGCGGGTCGGTGAGCGCGGCTTCCTTCACGTCGTCGAAGCCCGCCACCGCGAGCTCACCCGGCACGTCGATACGCAGTTCGCGGGCCGCCCGCAGCACACCGATGGCCTGGTCGTCCGTGGAGCAGAAGATCGCCGGGGGCCGGTCGGGTCCCGCCAGCAGCCGCAGGGCCGCCTGGTAGGCGTCGTAACGGTTGTACGGGGCCTGGAAGAGCCGGCCCTCCGTGGACCGCCCGGACTCGTGCATCGCCCGGCGCCAGCCCTCGACGTGGTCCGCGACCGGGTCGCCGACCGACGGGGTCTCCTCGGTGCCGCCGAGGCACGCCACGTACGCGTAGCCGTGTTCCAGCAGATGACGGGTGGCGAGCTGGGCGCCGCCGACGTCGTCGGTGACGACCGCGACGTCGTCGATCGCCTCGGGGCGCTCGTGCAGCAGCACGACGCGGGCGTCCCACGCCTCGATCTCGGCCGCGGCCCGCTCGCTGGGTCCCTGGCTGACGAGGATCAGCCCGGAGACCCGCATGCCGAGGAACGCCCGCAGGTAGTGGACCTCGCGCTCGTCCCGGTAGTCGGAGTTGCCGACGAGGACCATCTTCCCTCGTTCGGAAGCGGCTTGTTCGACCGCGTGCGCCATCTCCGCGAAGAACGGCTGGCGGGCGTCCGGCACGATCATGCCTATGAGGTCGGTCCGCCGCGACGCCATCGCCTGGGCGACCCGGTCGGGCCGGTAGCCCAGCTCCTTGATCGCGGCGAGCACCCGCTCGCGCGTGGCCGGGGCGACCGGCCTGGGTCCGTTGTTGATGACGTAACTGACGACCGCGGTCGACGTCCCCGCCAGTCTCGCCACATCGTCCCGCGTCACCTTGGCCACGCGCGGCAGTCTACGCGGATCGACCTACCTGGCGGCAGGCCGGACCGGGGCTTCTTCCGTGACCTCGGACTTTTGCGACTGCTCCGAACGGGTGACGGGTTCGGCGGTGGTCCTCGTCGCCGCCTGAGCCTTGGCCTCCTCGGCCGCGGCACGCTCCACCTTCTCCGGTGCGACGAAGCGGTAGCCGACGTTGCGGACCGTACCGATCAGCGACTCGTGCTCCGGGCCGAGCTTGGCGCGCAGCCGCCGGACATGGACGTCGACCGTCCGTGTGCCGCCGAAGTAGTCGTATCCCCAGACCTCCTGGAGCAGTTGGGCGCGGGTGAAAACCCGGCCCGGGTGCTGCGCGAGGTACTTGAGCAGTTCGAATTCCTTGAAGGTCAGATCGAGGACCCGGCCCTTGAGTTTCGCGCTGTACGTCGCCTCGTCCACCGAAAGATCACCATTACGGATTTCCATCGGGGAGTCGTCGGAGACGATCTGCTGACGTCCGGTGGCCAGCCGCAGCCGTGCCTCGACCTCGGCCGGGCCCGCGGTGTCCAGCAGCACGTCGTCGATGCCCCAGTCGGCGGTGACGGCCGCGAGACCGCCCTCCGTGACGACGAGTATCAGCGGACAGCCGGGCCCGGTGGACCGCAGCAGCTGACAGAGCGAACGCACCTGCGGAAGGTCGCGGCGGCCGTCGATCAGAATGACGTCGGCACCCGGGGTGTCGACGAGAGCGGGCCCTTCGGCGGGGGCGACCCGCACGCTGTGCAGCAGCAGACCGAGGGCGGGAAGCACCTCCGTCGACGGTTGAAGCGCATTGGTCAGAAGCAGCAGTGAACTCATCGCCGCCCACCTGCCTGGGTCGTCGGTCGATCGTGCACGGTTCGCTCGCCCATTACGTCAGTCCTCCTCGTTCCCTGCGAGAGGGGCACTCCCGGGTCGGACCCGGGGGAGTAGTGCGGCACTGCTTCGTACTGCCGTACGACGTGTGGCTTTCACCGCTCGTCATACGGGATTAACTGGTACGGCCCCGCGCCCTGAGGCCGCTGAGCTTGTTGAAACGTCTCCGTAACAACGCGTGGAAAGCACAAAAGGACCCGGGGGCTGCATTGCCCGAGTCCTCTTCGAAGCAGAATAGCCCACATGCGTTCTGTCGCCGAGGGTCCGATTCCGAGTTCTTCTGTTCCCTTGATCACGCGGGCTCCTCTGCGCACCACGTTGCGCACCGATGACGGGACCCGTATCGAGGCGGTGTACGAGCCGTGTACGGCGGGTGCCGGGGCCGCTCGCGGGGGCGGCGGCGCCGGTACGGTGATCGTCGTCGCGCACGGCTTCACCGGCTCGGCCGACCGGCCCGCCGTGCGCCGCGCCGCGCGGACGTTCGCCCAGCGTGCGGCCGTGATCACGTTCTCGTTCCGGGGGCACGGGAGGTCCGGCGGCGTGTCGACCGTGGGGGACCGCGAGGTCCAGGATCTGGCGGCGGCGGTGGCGTGGGCGCGTTCACTGGGGCATGAGCGGGTCGTTACGGTCGGGTTCTCCATGGGCGGTTCCGTGGTGCTGAGGCATGCCGCGCTGTATACGGAGCGGTCCGCCGGTGCCGGAGGTGTGGCGGCGCATAAGGGGCGCATAGGGGCGCGCGGCGCGGCTCACACGGACGCGGTGGTCGCCGTAAGTGCCCCCGCGCGCTGGTACTACCGGGGTACGGCTCCGATGCGCCGCCTGCACTGGGTCGTCACCCGCCCGGCGGGCCGGTTCGTCGGCCGCTACGGTTTCCGCACCCGGATCGACCGCAGGGACTGGGACCCGGTGCCGCTCCCGCCGGTCGCGGCCGTCCCGCTGATCGCCCCGGCCCCGCTGCTGATCGTGCACGGCGACCAGGACCCGTACTTTCCGCTGGACCACCCGCGGATGCTGGCCGAGGCAGCCGGGGGCGGCGCCGAACTGTGGCTGGAGCGCGGCATGGGGCACGCGGAGAACGCGGCCGACGAGAGCTTGCTCACGCGCATCGCCGACTGGGCGGCCGCGCCGTGACCGATGATGGACAACTGACGCACGAGGAAAGGGTGGAGCCATGGCAGCGGGAACGATCCGCTACTGGGCCGCGGCCAAGGCCGCCGCGGGGACCGCGGAGGAACCATACGCAGCGGCGACGCTCGCCGAGGCGCTCGACGCGGTGCGCGAACGGCACCCGGGCGAGCTGACCCGCGTACTGCAAAGGTGTTCGTTCCTCATCGACGGTGACCCCGTGGGCACCCGTGGCCATGAGACCGTACGGCTTGCCGAGGGCGGCACGGTTGAGGTGCTCCCGCCGTTCGCAGGAGGGTGAACCGCAGACCATGAGCAGCAGCGATCAGCAGTATCCGTACGGTCAGCAGTACGCGTACGGGGACGGGCATCCCGGTGCGCAGCAGCAGCCGCCGCAGTCACAGCAGTCACAGCAGCCGCCCGCCGGTGAGTTCGCCGGTGAGTACGCGGGTCAGCCGTACGCCGATCCGTACGCGGACGGGTCCTACCCCGGCCCGTACGCCGCGCAGCCCCAGCAGCCGTACGGTGACCCGGCCCCGTACGACCCGCAGTCCGCCTGGCCCGCGCACCAGGCGCAGGAGCCCGCGTCGGCCGCCGGTCACGGCGTTCCCGACCCGGGGGCGACGCAGACGTGGCAGGGGCAGACCTGGGACACCCAGTACCAGCCGACCATCCAGCCGCAGCAGTCGCAGGCGTACCAGGAACAGACACCGCCGCCGGGAACGTCCGGCGCGTCGGGTGCGTACCCCCTGCCGCCCGAGGCACCGGCCGCCCCGGTTCCCCCGGCCGCACCGGCCGCGGTGCGGGACGGCGCCGCCGCAGCGGCGGAGGCCGCCGGCTACAGCTCGCCCACCACCGTGGGCAACACCCGGGTCACCGATGCCCAGCGCGCCCGCGCCGAGGGACGTTCGCCGATCATCGCGCCCGGTTCGCAGCCGGCCGCCATCACCGCCGCCCTCGGTCTGCTGCTCGCCCTCGGGGCGGCGATCGGGCCGTACGCCCTGCTCGTGCCCCTCGTCCTGCTCCAGGCGGTGACGGCTGCCGGATGGTTCAGGCTCAACGGCATGTGGCCCGCCCGGCAGGGCATCGCGCTCGCGTTCATGGGCGGCTTCGCCGCCGACGTCGCGCTGCTCGCCGCGGGCCGTGAGAACGCGGCGGCGGCGCTGCTCGGCGCGCTCGGCGTCTGGGTGCTGCTCACCCTGGTCGTGCAACTGCGCAGCCACGCGGGCGCCGACGAGCGGATGTACGGGCTGATGGCCACCGTCGTGTCGGCGGCGCTCGCCGTCCTGGCGGCCGGACATCTGGCGGCGATCCCCGACGCGGTGACCGTGGGGGGTGTCGCCGTGGCCGCCGCCGTGCTCGCCAGGGCGCTTCCGCTGCCGGGCGCCGCTTCGATCGTCGTGGCGCTGCTCGCGGCCGCCGGTGCGGGTGTCGCGACGGGCGGGTTCACCGACTTCGGCTCCAAGGCGGCGTTCCTCGGGCTCGCCGCCGGTGGGTGCGCGCTGATCGGGCTGCGCGTGGCGAGCTACGACTACCCGTCGCGGTTCGTGCACATGACGGCCGGAGTGGCTCTGCCGCTGACCGCCGCGGCACCCGCCGTCTATCTGATCGGCCGCGCGATCGCCTGACGCCCTCCTGCGCCCGAGTCCCCCGGCGGCGGCATGTCCTTCGTCGCTTTCCGGCCGTTCGCCGCGGCCGGGGGAACCGGGTGGGCGGTCTGTTCGTCGATCACCACGGGCGTACTGCGTGGTAGCAGTAGGCTCACGCGCACCGGGGGTCCGAGCGCTCATGTGGGGGAGGAACAGGCATGCGTGCACTACGGATACTGCTGGTCATCGCGGTGGTTCTGGGCGGGGTCTTCGTCGCCGTCGATCGCGCCGCGGTGTATTTCGCCGAGTCCGAGGCAGAGGACCGGGTGCGGTTCAGCGGTGCGGAGGCGGGCTCGACGGAGGTCTCGATCAAGGGCTTCCCGTTCCTGACCCAGGTGGCCGGTTCACAGCTCGACCAGGTCGACGTCAAGCTGACCGGCATCCAGGCGAACGCCGCCGGCCGCACGCTGCGGATCAGTGAGATCACGGCCCACCTGCACCAGGTGGCCCTGGGCGCGGGCTACACCAGCGCGACGGCCGCCCGTGCCACCGGTACGGCCGTCGTCTCGTACGACGACCTCACCGAGGCGGCCGACAAGGACGTCACCGTCGCCTACGGCGGCAACGGCAAGGTGAAGGTCACCGGCTCGATCAGCGTCCTCGGCCGGACCCTCTCGCGCAGTGTGCTCTCCACCGTCACGCTGGTCGACGGCGACACCGTCCGGGTGCACGCGGACGAGGTTCCGGGCGAGGGCATCCCCGGCCTGGAGGGCCTGGTCCGGCAGAAGACGGACTTCGAGCGCAAGATCGGCGGCCTGCCGAACGGTCTGGAGCTCCAGAAGATCGAGGTCACCGAGAGCGGTCTGGAGATCTCGGTGACGGGCGTGGACGTCGCACTCGCCGGCTAGGGCCTGCGCCGCAGCCCTCGCACACCGCCTCGTAGACATATCGCCACAGACCCACCCGTACGCCCGCTCATCCACATACTGAGACAGTCACGTCCGGCCCTCGGGTGGCTGTACTGCGAGGACCTCCCGGCGACCGCTCGCGGCGGGGAGGGGCCTGGTTGGCGTCTCGTATCGCGGACGATCGTGTCTCATCATCCGACACGACGGTGACATCTCCACCCGTACGTCCCTACGATCGGACCCATGAAGCGACAGGCGGATCTCACGAAGCGGCGGGCAGTAGACCTGTGCCGCGTCGCCGCCATGCTCTGTCGCACCTTCTGAGCGGGATCGCCTCCCGTTTCCCCCGGCCCTTCGACCGTTGTCAGGGCCCGCCCCGTGCCTCCGTACACGCACCGCCCCCCGGTGCATCCGCGTGTACACCCCGCACATCGCACCACCCCGCCGCACACTGCCCCGGAGGAGAAACACATGAGCCGCGCAGACGTCCTGGTAGACGCCGACTGGGTCGAGGCCCACATCGACGACCCGAAGGTCGCCATCGTCGAGGTCGACGAAGACACCTCGGCGTACGAGAAGAACCACATCAAGAACGCGATCCGGATCGACTGGACCAAGGACCTCCAGGACCCGGTACGCCGTGACTTCATCGACCAGGCCGGCTTCGAGAAGCTCCTGTCCGAGAAGGGCATCGGCAACGACACCCTCGTGGTGCTCTACGGCGGCAACAACAACTGGTTCGCGTCGTACGCCTACTGGTACTTCAAGCTCTACGGCCACCAGGACGTCAAGCTCCTCGACGGCGGCCGCAAGAAGTGGGAGCTCGACTCCCGCGACCTCGTCGACGGCGACCAGATCCCGTCCCGCCCGGCCACCACGTACAAGGCCAAGCCGCAAGACGAGTCGATCCGCGCCTACCGCGACGACGTCGTGAAGGCGATCGGCAGCCAGAACCTCGTCGACGTGCGGTCGCCCGACGAGTTCAGCGGCAAGCTGCTCGCCCCGGCGCACCTCCCGCAGGAGCAGTCGCAGCGCCCCGGCCACGTGCCGAGCGCCCGCAACATCCCGTGGTCGAAGAACGCCAACGACGACGGCACCTTCAAGTCGGACGACGAGCTCAAGGCCCTCTACGAGGCCGAGCAGGTCGACCTGGCGAAGGACACCATCGCGTACTGCCGCATCGGTGAGCGTTCCGCGCTCACCTGGTTCGTCCTGCACGAGCTGCTCGGCCAGGAGAACGTCAAGAACTACGACGGCTCGTGGACCGAGTACGGCTCCCTCGTGGGCGTGCCGATCGAGCTCGGCGCCAACAAGTAGGTCCGCGGACCACCGACCAGCACGTCACCCGACCAGAAGGACAGAACACCATGTGTGGAGCACAGGCCGGCGGCCCCGACGCTTCGACGATCAAGCCCGGTGAGACCACCATCCAGGGCAGCGTGACCCGTGACGGCGAGCCCGTCACCGGCTACGTCCGTCTGCTGGACTCGACCGGCGAGTTCACCGCCGAGGTCCCGACCTCGGCGACCGGACAGTTCCGCTTCTACGCGGCCGAGGGCACCTGGACGCTCCGCGCCCTCGTCCCGGGCGGCAGCGCGGACCGCACGGTCGTCGCGCAGACCGGAGGCCTCTCCGAGGTCGCCATCGCTGTGTGACGCGTAGCGCACGACCGGCCGGAGGGCCGCACCCCAGGGGGTTGGACGCCACCTGAGCAGGGGTGCGGCCCTTCGCGCCGTCCGGACCTACGCTGGAGGTATGTACGCACGGCGCCGCCGGGCCTATTTCCTGCTGATGGGCGGATGCATCGTCCTCTTCGTCTCCGCCTGGGCCTTCGTGCGCCTGTGGTCGATTCCGGTCGCCGTCGGGATGTGCGTCGTCGCGATGGTCATCCCGCCGGTCGCGGCGATGGTCGCCAACCGGCGCGGCCCTGAGGACCGTTGGTGGGACGACCCCTCCGGCGACCGCACGTCCGACGAGTGGTGGGACGAGCTCGACGGCAAGAAGCGCCGCCCGTAGCGACGGGGGTGGGGCGGCCGGTGTCAGTAGACGAGGGCCTGCACGCCGTCCGCCATGATCTCCTGCACGAAGACCTGCGCGCCCGCGATCCGTACGCCTTCCAGGACGTCCTTCTCGGAGATGCCGCGCCGCGCGGCGCACTGCGTGCACAGGGTGATCAGGCCGCCCGCCCTGACCGACTCGACGAGGTCGGGCAGCGGAGCGGAGTGCGGCAGATCGAACTCGGCGGCGCGGTCCGGCAGGGCGAACCAGGCGGATTCGCCGGTCAGCCAGAGCGAGACCTCCACACCGCTGGCGACGGCCACGGCCGCCACGGTGAACGCCTGCGAGCAGCGCTCGGGGGAGTCGGCCCCGGCGGTCACCTTGATCACGAGCTTCTTCGACATATGCCGAACTGTAATGGGCGGCCGTGCAACCTCCCCCGGTACCTGAGGGTCAGTTGGGTGCGCAGGTAACGGAATCTGCGCCTCAGGTCTCGTGGGGGGACCCCTTTTGGAACTGAACGACACCATGTCCGACGGGCAGGCCGCGCAGGCGGTCGCGTCCGCGCCGCCCGAAGCGCCGTCCGTACCGCCCGAAGCCCTGCCCGTACCGCCGTCCGGGCCGCCGGTGGTTCCCGCAGCCGCCGCGGGCCCGGACGCGCCGCCGCGCAGGCGCCCGCGAGGCCGCACGACGCTGCTGATCGTCGCCGCCGCGCTGCTCGGTGTCGCGGGCGGTACGGCCGTCGGATACGGAATCCAGGCCGAGCGCCCGCCGACGCCACTGACCGCACTGTCCCAGCCCGGCCTCGCCCACCCGGCGAAGCCGCTGCCCGCGGACCAGGTCCCGGACCCGCTGCCCGCCTCGCAGGACCGCCAGGTCGCGACGGACGGCGATCTGCGCAAGCTGTTGCTCGCCGAGCCCAAGGGCTGGCACGCGCTCGACGACGCCTCGCTCCGCGACGGCTGGGTGAGCCTGGACGCCTACGCCATGCAGTTCGAGGACGAGGCGTACATGTACGAAGAGCTCGTCTCGACGGACCTGCGCCGGATCGCGGGTGCGAGCTGGGAGCGCGGTCAGCGCGAGGCCCACATCCGGCTCGTGCAGTTCCGCAGCGGTACGGAGCTGGGGGCCGTCGACCACGCCGAGGGCCAGCTGTCCTACATGGACGGCAGCGAGAACGGCGCGGGCAACGCCGGGAACGCCATCAGGGGGAGCGGCAACGGCCGCTACTACCTCTACCCGGTCAAGAACGAGCCGGGTTATCTGCCGCTCCACCGGGCCCGTGCCGTGGCCCAGCGGGGCGACGTGATGATGGAGATCGACGTCTACGACACCAAGCCGATCGCCAAGAAGGACATCCGCACGCTGGCCGAGCGACAGCTGGAGCGCCTGTGAACGACGACGCCACACCCGTCCCGGCCGTGACACCCGATCCTGCTGTCGCGCCCGCCCCGGCGGCCATGCCCGTACGGCCCGGAAAGGCCCGCAGGGTGGCTCTCGGGGTCCTGCCCTTCGTCCTGGTGCTCGGCGCCCTCGGCGGAGCCGCCGCGTACACGAAGTCCACCGTGGACGGCGCCGACCGGACCGTCACCACCACCGTCTGGCAGAAGCCGGACCGTGAGCCCGCCAAGGACCCGGCGGGCGATCCGCCCAGGGGTCGCGCCACCACCGAGCTGAGCAAGCTGCTGCTGCCCGTCCCCTCCGGTTACCGGCTCGGCCCCGACATGGGCGCCGACGGCAACGACAGCGAGACGAGCGGCCGGAAGGCCGCGGCCGCGATGAAGGAGTCGGGCCGGGGTCTCGCGGGCAAGCAGCGCCGCGAACTGGAGAAGCGGATCGACCGGTACGACATCGAGGGCCTCGTGCGGCGCTCGTACGTCGTGGACACCGACGACCTCGTCGTGGAGACGCAGATCGTGAAGATGAAGGACCGCAAGGCCGTCCGCGACATGTACACCTTCCGGACCGGGCTGATGGACGCCGTCGGTGTCTTCCGCGCCGGTCCGAAGATCAAGGGCCACAAGCACGCCACGTGCTTCCGGATGCCCAAGGACGCCGAGAGCGACCTCGACGGCATGCACTGCGTCGCCTACGACGGCGGGGTGCTCCTGCTCCTCGCGGCGACGGGCAGCGAGCCGTTCGACGCGAGCGCCGTCGCGGACCTGCTCAAGGACCAGCTGGACCACATCGCGTCCCCGGGGGAGTACATATGACCGAGCCGACCGAGCCGACCGAGCCGACCGAGCCGACCGAGCCGACCGAGCCGACCGAGCCGACCGAGCCGACCGAGCCGACCGAGCAGCCGGCGTCCCCGGCCGAAGCGGCTGCCCGGCCCGCCCCGCCCACAGCCGCCCGGCCGCCCCGCCGCGTGCTGCGCGCCGTCGCCCGCTGGACCGCCGCCGTGCTGGTGTGCGGGGGCCTCGGCACCGGGACGGCGTACGGCATCGCGTCCATGGAGCGCACCGACGTACCCGGGCTCGCCACCGAGGGCGACGGCCGCTGGGACTATCCCGAGCTGGCCCTCCCCGCCCTGCCGTCCGGAGCGCCGAGGCCCCTCTCGTACGGCAACGCCGCCGGGGTCCACCACGCCGACCTGCGGAAGCTTCTGCTGCCCGTGCCGGCCGGAGCCACGCCGGACAAGGAGCTGACCGGCGGCTGGGTGACACCCGCGCGGTACGCGTCCGAGTACCGGCCGGAGAAGCGCGCCGGAATCACCCGGACGCTCCGCGACTCCGCCCTGCGGCACATCGCGGCGCGCGGCTGGACGATGCCGGACGGCACCGAGTCCCGGATCTATCTGCTCCGGTTCAACTCGACCGCGTACGCCGAGGCGTTCCGCGACGAGCTCTACGTGGGCGCGACCGCGGGCCTGCCGCTCGCCGCGGCGCCGGACACCGACTTCGACGAGAGCTGGAAGAGCTCGGGGCGGGTGCACGACACCGTGTCGTACGTGTTCAGCGAGAAGAAGCCGTTCGGCAAGGAGCACGTCCGTCAGGCGTACACCGTCGCCGGGGACACCGTCGCCCTGATCGTGCACTCCAGGGACGGCAGGGCGCTCACGGAGCGGATCCCGTTCCAGCAGTCGGTGATCCTGCAGAACCAGCTCCTCGGCTGAGGACCTGAACGAGAAGGCCGGGCCCCAACCCATTAGGCTGGGGCCCGGCCCCGTACTGCGGCCATATCGTTCGTTCCGAGGAGCTCCCGTGCTTGAGGCATTCTTCTCCGCCCTGCTGATCCTGGTGTGTGTCGGCGTGCTCGCCTTCGCCGGTCTGACCGTGAAGAAGCTCTACCAGGGCCAGCGCTGACCCTCGCCGAACTCCGCCTCTCCCTCACAGATGGTCTGAGCCGCTCATGATCGAGATTCCGTCCGACCTCCATCCGGACCTGGTCCCGCTGGTCTTCCTCCTCGGCAACTGGACGGGCGCGGGCGTGTCCGACTTCCCCGGCGCCGAGAAGTGCAACTTCGGCCAGGAAGTCTCCTTCACCCACGACGGCCGGGACTTCCTGGAGTACGTCTCGCACTCCTGGGTGCTCGACGACGACGGCAACAAGGTCCGCCCGCTGGAGAGCGAGTCCGGTTACTGGCGTGTCGACAAGGACCGCAAGGTCGAGGTCGTCATGGTCCGTGACCAGGGCATCGTCGAGATCTGGTACGGCGAGCTGGCCGACAAGAAGCCGCAGATCGACCTGGTCACCGACGCGGTGGCCCGCACCGCGGCCTCCGGCCCGTACAGCGGTGGCAAGCGGCTCTACGGCTATGTGAACAGCGACCTGATGTGGGTCGGCGAGAAGGCCACCCCGGACGTCGAGCTGCGCCCCTACATGTCGGCGCACCTGAAGAAGGTCGTCACGCCGGAGGAGGTCGCCGAGATGGCGAAGAGCCTCGGTGACATGCCGGACGACGGCATCGCCTTCTTCAAGTAGGCGCGGAACCTGGGGCCGGTGCTCACCGACACCTACACTGGGCCTGTGGTGAGCACCGACTGGAAGACAGATCTTCGGCAGCGTGGCTACCGGCTGACGCCGCAGCGTCAGCTTGTCCTGGAGGCGGTCGACGCGCTGGAGCACGCGACTCCCGACGACATCCTCTCCGAGGTGCGCAGGACCGCGTCCGGCGTGAACATCTCCACCGTCTACCGGACCCTGGAGCTCCTCGAGGAACTCGGTCTGGTCAGCCACGCCCACCTGGGCCACGGCGCTCCCACGTACCACCTGGCCGACCGCCACCACCACATCCACCTGGTCTGCCGGGACTGTACGAACGTCATCGAGGCCGACGTCGGCGTGGTCGACGAGTTCACCGCCAAGCTGCGGACCACCTTCGGCTTCGAGACGGACATGAAGCACTTCGCGATCTTCGGCCGCTGCGCGGACTGCGTGGCGAAGGCCGGCGCGGAGCCGGACCCGGCCTGAGGTCTGCCGTTTGCCCCCGGGCCGTAGGCTGGGCGCATGAAGAGCCCCTTGCTGTCCCTGCCCGGCGCCGTCCCCGCCGAAGGCCGCGACGAAGGCGTCGCCGGGCACTACGGTGACCTGTTCCGCGAGCAGCGCGCCCTCGCCGACGGCACCGGCCTCGTCGACCTGTCCCACCGCGGAATCGTCACGGTCACCGGCGACGACCGGCTCGCCTGGCTGCACCTGCTGCTCACCCAGCACGTCAGTGACCTCGCGCCCGGCCAGGCGACCGAGGCCCTGATCCTCTCCGCGAACGGGCACATCGAGCACGCCCTCTACCTCGTCGACGACGGCGACACCGTGTGGATGCACGTCGAACCGGACACGCAGGGCGAGCTGATCGCGTATCTGGAGTCGATGAAGTTCTTCTACCGGGTCGAGGTCGCCGACCGCACCGAGAGCTTCGGAGTCGTGCACCTGCCGGCCGGCTCCATCGCCGAGGCCCCCGAGGGCGTGGCCGTACGGGAGACACCGCACGGCCGGGACCTCTTCCTGCCACGCGCCGACCTGGAGACGTACGCCGCCGCGCACGGTCCGGCGGCCGGCATCCTCGCGTACGAGGCGCTGCGCATCGAGTCCCACCGGCCGCGCGTCGGTTTCGAGACCGATCACCGCACCATCCCGCACGAGCTGGGCTGGATCGGCTCCGCCGTCCACCTCCAGAAGGGGTGCTACCGAGGTCAGGAGACGGTCGCGCGCGTCCACAACCTGGGGAAGCCGCCGCGCCGGCTGGTCTTCCTGCACCTGGACGGCAGCGAGGTGCTGCTGCCGGGCCACGGGACGCCGGTGCGGCTGGCCGCCGACGGCCCCGAGGGGCGTCAGCTCGGCTTCATCACCACGTCGGCCCGCCACCACGAGCTGGGTCCCATCGCGCTGGCCCTGGTGAAGCGGAACGTGGCCGTCGACGCCGAACTGATGGCGGGGGACACGGCGGCGGCCCAGGAGACGGTCGTCGAGCCGTAGTTCTCCTACGCGTCGGTGTCCACCGCCGCTGCTACACCTCGATCAGTACGGTGAACGGGCCGTGGTTCGTGAGCGAGACGCGCATGTCCGCTCCGAACCGGCCCGTCTCCACCTGCGCGCCGAGCGCCCTCAGCTGCGCCACCACCTCGTCGACCAGGGGCTCGGCGATCTCGCCGGGTGCGGCGGCGTTCCAGGTGGGCCTGCGGCCCTTCCTGGCGTCCCCGTAGAGGGTGAACTGCGAGATGACCAAAAGCGGCGCATTCACATCGGAGCAGGACTTCTCACCCTCCAGAATGCGTACGCTCCAGAGCTTCCGGGCGAGTTGTGCCGCCTTCTCCGGAGTGTCCCCATGGGTGACCCCCACCAGTACACACAGGCCCTCGCCGACGATCTCGCCGACCACGCCGGTCCCCGACGCGCCGTCCGTGGCGCCGGCCACGGTGACGGACGCGCCGTCCACTCTCTGCACCACTGCACGCATACAGACCAACCTATCTTGGGCTGAACGGGTACAGAGCACCTGCGTGGGAAGCATGTGGGGTGGCACCATGCACGTGCCGGTGTGCCGACGCACCGGTCGAGGGGACGGAACAGCATGAGTACATATGGAGCCGGGCAGTCACCCGGTGCCGTACCGACGACCCGTACGGGCATCATGCGGCCACCCGTACAGCGGAGCGGTGTCCCGCAGGGACCCGGACAGCAGGGCGCGGTCCCTGCGGCGGGCCCGGCGTCCCCGATCCTGCCCCTGTCCGCGAGAGGGGCCGTGGGCGGCCCCGTACCCGCGTCCGTGCCCGAACAGTCCCTCGTGGCCGGTGCGGGGGAGGGGCTGTCCGCGGTGCGCGCCCAGCCCGAGTTCAGCGGCCTGCGCCTGCCGGAGCTGCGCACGCTCCGCAAGGACGCGCAGCGCGACGAGGCCGACCTCAGTTACGTACGCAGGCTGGTCCAGGGCCGCATCGACATCCTGAAGGCCGAGCTGGCCCGCCGCCGGGACCCGGAGACCCCCGTGGTCGACCGGCTCTCGGAGATCCTCGCCGACACCCCGTCCCTGCACCGGTCCTCCGCCCGGCATGTCACCCTCACCACGCCGCGCAGCGACGAGTACCGGCAGCTGGCCGCGGAGACGCTCGCCGACGTGGAGCTGTCCGACCTCGACGCCCGGACGGACGACGAGCTGCACACCGCCATGGGGCGGCTCGTCCGCTACGAGCAGCAGGTTTCCCGGCGCCGTCACCGCCTCCAGCGCACCGCCGACGATTGCAGCGCGGAGATCGCCCGCAGGTACCGTGACGGGGAAGCACAAGTAGACGACCTGCTCGCCTGAGGCAATCCCTTCCGGGGGTGGGTCACCGCCCGTCCCCGGAAGGCCACCATGACCTCCAGCGCCGCCCCCAGCGCCCCCTCCTCGCCCGCCATAGCCCCCGCCCGGCCCGTTCTGGCCGAGGTCGTACGGTCCGGTTTCGTCGAGGGCCTCCACCGGGGGTCGCTGGTCGTGCTGGCCGCCGACGGCAGTGTGGAGTACGCGCTGGGCGACCCGGCCGCGCCCGTCTTCCCGCGCTCCTCCAACAAGCCGATGCAGGCCGCCGCGATCCTGCGGGCCGGACTGGATCTCGACGGGGAGCGGCTGGCGCTGGCCGCGGCGAGCCACTCGGGCGAGGAGTTCCACCTCGCTCTCGTACGCACGATGCTCGCCGAGCACGGCCTGACGCCCGACGACCTCCAGACCCCGCCGGATCTGCCGCTGGACCCGGTCGAGGCCGAGTCGTACCTCGCCGCCGGGCAGGTCCGGGAGCGGCTCACGATGAACTGTTCCGGCAAGCACACGGCGATGCTCGCGGTCTGCCTGCGCAATGGCTGGGACACGGCGAGCTACCTCGACCCGGCGCACCCGCTCCAGCGGCTGGTGCACCAGGTGGTCGAGGAGGCGGCGGGCGAGCCGGTCGCCTCGGTCGGTACGGACGGCTGCGGGGCCCCGCTGATGGCGATCGGTCTGGTGGGCCTGGCGCGCGCGTTCAGGTCCTTCGTGCTGGCGGAGCCGGGTACGGCGGAGCGGCGGGTCGCGGACGCGATGCGCGCCCATCCCGAGTACGTGGCGGGGACGCGGCGCCCCGACACCTGGCTGATGCGGGAGGTGCCGGGCACGCTCTCGAAGATGGGGGCGGAGGCGGTCCAGGCGGTGGCACTCGCGGACGGCAGGGCCCTGGCCTTCAAGATCGACGACGGTGCGACGCGCGCCCTGGGGCCCGTGCTGGCCCGCTCGCTGGAACTGCTGGGCATCGACGCCCCGGTGGTCTCGCGGATCGGCCGGGCGCCGCTGCTGGGCGGCAGCGCCGAAGTCGGGGAGATCCGCGCCGCGTTCTGACGGAAGGGTGCCGGTCAGGGCAGGTCCGTAATGCGCGCGACATCCCGGCGGGGCTGTGATTAGCGTGAGCCCATGAACCTTGACCTCCGCACCGTCTCCGCGTCCGACTACCCCGAATGGCTGCGGGCCGTGGGGACCGGTTTTCTGCGTTCGACGGCGCCGGGGGACGACGAGATCGAGGGGCGCCTGGCCCATACCGATCTGAGCCGTGTGCGGGGCGTCTTCGACGGCGAGCGGTGTGTGGCCACCTTCCGGTCGTTCGCCCAGGAGCTGACCGTCGTCGGGGGCGCCACCGTGCAGACCGACGCGATCAGCGCGGTGACGGTGACGCCGACGCATCGCCGCCGAGGACTCCTCGGCCGGATGATGGCGGCGGATCTGGCGGCGGCGAAGGAGCGGGGCGATGTGGTCGCCTCGCTGATCGCGGCGGAGTATCCGATCTACGGGCGGTACGGCTTCGGCCCCGCGACGTGGACGACGGAGTGGGAGATCGACGTCACGCGCGCGGGCCTGGACCCGCGCCTCCCGGTTCCTTCGGCGGCGGACGGCGGCCGGATCGATCTGGTGGACGGCGCGGAGGTACGCAAGGTCGGCCCCGCGCTCCACGACCGGCTGGCGGCCCGTACGCCCGGTGTGATCAGCCGTGACGACCGCTGGTGGCAGCTGAACACGGGCGTCGGCGTGCCGGCGGCCGACGGGTGGACGGACCCGTTCTACGCGGTCCACCGCTCGGCGGACGGCGAGGTCGACGGGCTGGTCGTGTACCGCGCCGACGACCACTGGGGCGATGCCAAGCAGCCCCTGAACAAGGCGACGGTGAAGAGCCTGATCGCGGTGACCCCGGCGGCGGAGCGGGCGCTGTGGCGGTTCGTCTGCTCGATCGACTGGATCACCACGGTCCGCTCGGGCTACCGCGCCCCCGACGACCTGCTGCCCCTGCTGCTCCCGGACCCCCGCGCCGCGCGCATCGTGACGCAGGCGGACTGGCTGTGGCTGAGGGTCCTGGACGTCGCCCGCGCGCTGGAGGCCCGCACGTACGCGACCGACGCCACCCTGGTCCTGGAGGTCCGGGACGCGGCGGGCCTCGCCGCCGGCCGTTTCCGCCTGGACGCCTCTCCGGCCGGCGCCTCCTGCGCACCGACGAAGGAGAGCGCTGATCTGACCCTGGACATAAGGGAGTTGGGGACGCTGTACCTGGGCGACGAATCGGTTCGCCGGCTGGTGGACCTCGACCGGATCGAGGAGAACCGGGCGGGCGCGGCCGCGGTGGCCGACGCGGCGTTCCGGACGGGCCGCCGGGCGTGGTGCCCGGACATGTTCTGAGGATGCGTCGGTGGCCGGTGGGTGCGCGGTGGCTGGGTGAGGGTGCGCGGTGACCGGGCACCGGGTGGGTGCGTCGGCGGCCGGGGCCGTCAGCGGGTCCGGACCGTGAACAGCGCCCCCGACAGTCCCACCGCCACCAGCAGGATGCCCGTCGCCCAGGCCGCCGCGATCCACGGGGCGTTGCCCGCCGGCTGGTCCAGCAGGAGGGCGCGGAGGGATTCGATGGCCGGGGTGATCGGCTGGTGGTCGGCGAAGGCGTGGAGCCAGCTGGGCATCGAGTCGATCGGGACGAACGCGCTGCTCGGGTACGGCAGGAACGACATGAAGAACGTGAATCCGCCCGCCGCCTCCGGGGTGCGGGCGAGCAGGCCGACCGCCGCAGAGATCCACGACAGGGCCACGATGTAGGCCAGCAGTACGGCGGTCACGGCGAGCCAGCCGGCCGGGGTGGCGGCCGGGCGGAAGCCGATCAGCAGGGCGACGCCGAAGACGAGGGCCGTGGAGACGAGATTGCGTACGGTACTCGCCGCCACGTGACCCGCCAGGACCGCCGTGGCTCCGACGTCGAGGGAGCGGAAGCGGTCGATGATGCCGGCCTTCATGTCCTCGCTGACGGCCACCGCCGTGGTCGAGGCGCCGAAGCCGGCGCAGAGGAGCAGGACGCCCGGGACGACGTACATGACGTACGAGTCGTAGGCCGCCCCCGTCTCGATCGCGCCGCCGAAGAAGTAGACGAAGATCAGCATCAGCATGACCGGCAGCATCATCGAGGTGATGAGGGCGTCGATGGTGCGGCGGCTGATGCGCAGGCTGCGGCCCGCCATGACCGTGGCGTGCGCGAGGACTCCCGGTGCGTCAGACATGGGCCGGTACCTCCGCGGTGAGGGCGAGGAAGACGTCGTCGAGGCTCGCGCTGTGCACGGTGAAGCGCGAGACGTCGGTCCTGGTGGGGTCGATCTCGTCGAGCAGCGCCCGGACATGGGCCGCCGTGCCGTCCGTGGGGAGTCCCAGGGTGAGCGTCTCGGGGCAGTGGTGGACGGCGCGTCCGGCCAGCCGGAGGTAGGCCGCGCTGTCGGCGAGTACGAGGTCGAGCCGGTGGCCCGAGACGCGGGCCTTGAGGGCGGCGGGGGTGCCCTCGGCGGCGATCCGGCCGTGGTCGAGCACCGCGATGCGGTCGGCGAGCCGGTCGGCCTCCTCCAGGTACTGCGTGGTGAGCAGCACCGTGGCGCCCCGGTCGGCGAGGTCGCGGACCACCTGCCAGAGCTCCTGGCGGCTGCGCGGATCGAGGCCGGTGGTCGGTTCGTCGAGGAAGAAGACGCCGGGCTCCGGCGAGCCGACGAGCCCGGCCGCCAGGTCGAGGCGGCGGCGCATGCCTCCGGAGTACGTACGGACGAGGCGGCGGGCTGCCCCGGTGAGGCCGAAGCGTAAGAGGAGTTCGTCCGCGCGGTGCCGGGCCGCGGCGCGTGAGAGGCCGGTCAGGCGGGCCATCATGCGCAGGTTCTCCTCGCCGGTCTGGGTCTCGTCGACGGCGGCGAACTGGCCGGTCAGGCTGATCGCCCGGCGGACCTTGCCGCGCTCGGTGGCGATGTCGTACCCGGCGACGCGGGCGGTGCCGGAGTCCGCCTCGGTGAGCGTGGCGAGGATGCGTACGGCTGTGGTCTTGCCGGCCCCGTTGGGCCCGAGCAGGGCGAAGACGGTGGCGCGGTCGACGTGCAGGTCGATGCCGTCCAGGACCCGGACCGCGGGCTTTCCGTAGGACTTGGTGAGGCCGTGCGCCTCGATCGTGCCGGGCGGGGTGTCTGAACCGCGCAGGACGGTATCGCTCATGACCGCTCCTCTTCTGCGTATGGCGTACGCGTTATTGCGTAAGCATTACGCATAACTAGGATGGCGGTCAAGGAAAGGTGGGGTCCAGGTGGTTGAGAAGAACGGCACGCCGGGCGGTACGGGCCTGCCGGCCAGCATCGAGGCCGCCTGGGGGCTGCGCGCACGCCCGGTCAAGGGGCCCAAGCCGGGGCTGACCCTGGACCGCATCGTGGCCGCCGCCATGGCGGTCGCGGCGACGGAGGGGCTGGCCGCCGTCTCGATGGGCCGGGTCGCCAAGGATCTGGGGGCGTCGACCATGGCGCTCTACCGTTACGTCTCCGCCAAAGACGAGCTCTACGTCCTGATGCAGGAGGCGGCCATGGGGCCGCCGCCCCCGCTGCCCGCCCTGGAGACGGGAGCGGGCTGGCGCGAGGCGATCAGCCAGTGGGCCCGGTCGCAGCGCGAGATGTTCCACCACAACCTCTGGATGCTCCGCATCCCGATCGCGGGCCCGCCCGCGAGCCCCAACTCGGTCGCCTGGTGGGAACAGGGGCTCCAGGCGCTGGACGGCAGCGGTCTCCACGAGGGCGACAAGATCTCCGTGATCCTGCTCGTCGCCGGTTTCGTACGGAACGAGGCGCTGCTGATGAGCGACCTCGCCGCGGCCGTCGAGGCGAGGGGCGTGCCCGCGCAGGAGGTGATGGCCGCGTGGGAGCACACCCTGAACCGGCTCGTCGACCCCGTACGGCATCCGGCGCTCTCACGGCTGCGGGAGTCCGGCGTGCTGAGCGAGCCCGACGAACCGGACTACGAGTTCACCTTCGGCCTGGCCCGGCTCCTGGACGGCATCGAGGTGCTCGTGCGGCGGACGGAGGACGGGGTCTGACGATGGTGCCTGACGACGGTGCCTGACGAGGCCTGACGGGGACGGGCGGGACCGATGCTGCATGGCGAGGACAGCGGGCCTGATGGGGCCTGACGGGGGCGGGCCGGGGCCCGCCCGGGCGTCGTCCAGGCGCGTTCAGCCGGTCCGGGTGGTGAGCAGGGCCTTGCCGAGCAGGGTGCGCGCCTCGATCGCCGCGTGGGCCCGCGCCGCCCGCTCCAGCGGGAACACCTCCCCGATCACCGGCCGCAGCCGCCCGGCCGCCGCCTCCGCGAGAGCGAGCCCGGCCAGCCGTACGTGCTCCGCGGGCGACAGCTGCACATCCGCGATGCCGAGCAGGGTGATCGAACGCCGCGCCGCCTCCTCGGGGTCCACGAGCGCGAAGCCGCCGGTCGGCGCCCCGTGCGCGGAGAACCGCCCGCCGTCCGCCACCAGCGGCAGGGCCGCCAGTCCCACCCGGCCGCCGACACCGTCCAGCACCACATCGGCCGGGCCGCCCGCGTCGGCGAGGGCCGCACGGGTCTGCTCCACCCAGTCCGGCGCAGCCCCGTCGATCACCGTGTCGGCGCCCAACTCCCGTACCAGAGCGGTCTTCCGCTCGCCGCGCGCCACCGCCACGACATGCGCGCCCGCCGCGTGCGCCCGCTGGACCAGCAGGGTCCCCATGCCGCCCGACGCGCCGAGGACCAGGACCCGTTCACCCGGCTTCGGGGCCGTCGACTCCAGCAGGGCGAGGGCCGTCACGCCGTCGTGGACCAGCGCCGCCGCCTCACGCAGGCCGAGGGCGTCCGGTACGGGGACGAGCAGCTCGGCGGGGACGGTGGCCCGCTCCGCGTAGCCGCCGGAGAAGCCCACCGAGGCGATAACCCGGCGCCCGGCCCAGGAGGCGTCCACGCCTTCCCCCGTCGTACGGACCGTGCCGGCGATGCCACCGCCGGGCACGTACGGCACCCGGACCGGGAACACCTCGCGGAAGCCGCCCGAGCGGATCTGGGTCTCCACGAAGATCGTGTCGACGTACGCCACGTCCACCAGTGCCTCGCCCGCCGCCACGACCGGGTCCGGCCGCTCCGCCGTGACCAGAACCTCCGGGCCGCCGAACTCCTGAACCAGTGCCACACGCATACGGATCACGCCTCTCCCGTGTCGGCCACCGGTCGTTCCGGCGTCCTGCGGACCACTCTGGGACGTCAAGTCCACTTGAGGTCAAGGGCGTAGGCTAAGCAGTCATGAGCGGAGAGAAGTCCAGGTCCGGGGCGGCGGCGCACGCGCCGGTCGGTCTGCGTGAGCGCAAGAAACAGCTGACTTATCAGGCGGTCTCCGACGCGGCGATCGCGATGTTCCTGGAGCGGGGCTTCGACAAGGTCTCGGTGGCGGAGGTGGCGGCCGCCGCGGACATCTCCAAACCGACGCTGTTCCGGTACTTCCCGGCCAAGGAAGACCTCGTGCTGCACCGGTTCGCCGATCACGAGGACGAGGCCGCCCGGACCGTCGCGGGCCGCGCGGACGGCGAAGCGCCGCTGGACGCGCTGCACCGCCACTTCCTCGCCGGGCTGGCCGGCCGCGACCCGGTGACCGGCCTGTGCGACGACCCGCACGTCCTGGCCTTCCATCGCCTGCTGTACGGCACCCCCGCGCTGGTCGCCCGGATGTACGCGTACCAGGGCCGCTCGGAGGCGGCGCTCGCCCGGGCCCTGGGCGGCGGGGTCGCGGCACGGCTCGCCGCGGGGCAGGTCGTGGCCGTCCTGCGCATCCTGGCCGAGGAGAACTGGCGGCGGATCGACGCGGGGGAGAGCGCGGAGCAGGTGTATCCGGGTGCGGTGGAAGCGGCGGAACTCGCGTTTGTGCAGCTGAGGTCGGGGCTGGGGTAGGCGGCGGGGGCCCGGCCCCGGTGGTGCTGGGGCGGGGCGGCGGGGGTCCTGCCCCGATGACCGTTCCCAGCCGCCACCCTCCTCCAGTGCCCGTGGATCGCTGCGGTGTGCGGCTGGGCCGGGCGCTCCACGACGGAACCGCGACGGATGACCGCACCCGCGTTGGCCATGCCACCGGACAGGACGTGGTCGCTCACGCCGCCTCCTCGTGGCCGCCGTCCTCCAGCACCGCGCTCAACGGTCCGAACAGGTCGGAGAGTTCGCGGTAGAGGACACCGGTCATGCCCAGGGCGACGGCCGCGTCGACGTTCTCCTGGCGGTCGTCCACGAACAGGCACCGGTTCACCGGCACCCCCGCGCGGGCCGCCGCCGTCTCGTAGATGGCCCGGTCCGGCTTGGCCACGCCCTCCCGGGCGCTGCTCACCACGTGGTCGGCCAGGTCGTCGAGGCCCAGCACGGCGAGATCCTGGTCCAGTTGGCCGGACGCGTTGGTGACCAGGACGAGCGGCATCCGCTCCCGTACCCGGCGCAACAACGCCACCACCGCCTCATCGGCCCGGAAGGGGGCCTGAGCCAGCGCGTTCGCCAACGCGTGGGCCTGCGGCGCAGTCGTCCGGCCCGTGAGTCCGGCGGCGATCGTCGCGACCCACTCGTCCGTGGTGATCCGGCCGAGGAGCAGCGGCAGATCGACCTCCGGGGCGTAGGCGACCTCCATGGTCGTGCCCTCGGCGAGCCCCGCTGCCCGTTCCAGGGCGGCCAGTCGCGTCGTGTCGTAGAAGCGGATCACGTTGTCGAGGTCGCAGAGCACCGCGTCGAAGAGACGCGCGGCCGGAGAGCCCGAGCCGGTCGCGAAGCCGATGATGTCGCGCGCCGCCTCGCGCAGGCCGGTGAAGTGCCGGTGGGCGCCGGCCGAGGCGAACGGCGTGTTCACCGACCAGACGGTCATCCCGGCCCGCAGCCCCGCGAGGACACCGGACGGGGCGTCCTCGACGACCAGGCAGTCCTCGGGCCGGGCGCCCAGACGCTCGGCCGCCAGCAGATACGGCACGGGGGACGGCTTGCCCTTGGTGACCGAGGCCGCGTCCACGACCACGTCCGGCATCGGCAGCCCCGTACGGGAGAACCTGCCGCGCACCCGGTGTTCGTAGTTGGAGGTCACCAGGGCCCACGATCCGGCCGGCAGGGCGGACAGCAGGTCCGCGGCGCCCTCGAAGGCCGAGTAGTGGCCGGTCAGGACGTCCTCGTCCTCCAGTTCGTGCAGCAGGGCGAGACACGCGGCGGGGTCCAGGTCCGGCGCGACCTCGGCGAACGTCTCCGAGGGGCGGGTGCGCAGGGCCGTCCGGTAGACCTCGTCCGGGTCGAGCCCGTGCCGCCGTGCCCAAGTGCCCCATACCCGGCGCTGGTTGGCGAGGGCGTCGACGAGGGTGCCGTCGACGTCGAACAGCACGTACTTCGCGGGCATCGAGGATCTCCGTCTGCTGTGTGGCTGAGCCGTCGAGTATGCCGGGCCGGTGCGCTCACTCGGCCGACGGGATGTCCAGGGCCGTTCCGTACAGGCGGGACACCCGGATACGGATCACCACGCGGCGCTCCGCGACCAGCTGCTCCAGGAACGCCGCCTCGTCCGCCGGGTCATCGAAACCGGGTGTCAGGGACAGCAGTTCACGTCCCACCGCGTCCCCGGGCTCGGTGGTCGCCTCCGAGACCTCGGCCTCGCCCTCGGCCACGGCGAAGGACCAGATGTCCGGCCCCTGCACATGGAGGGCGGCGGGCGAACCGCGGCGCACGAGGCGGGCTTTGAGCCGCTCGGCGGTGGTGGAGACGCGTACGGTGCGGGTCGCTTCGTCCCAGTGGTAGAGGACGGTCGACAGGTGGGGATGCCCGGTGCTCCGGACGTTCGCGAGGACCCCGAACTGCTGCTCGCGCAGCAGTCGGGACAGCTCGGGCCCGGTGAGGACGCGGGGGGCGGGGCCGCCGCGGGGCTTGTCGTCCGTTCCGTTCGCGGTGGTCGGCTCGTCCGTCGTGTTCGTCGCGCGCATGGTGAGGGTTCCTCTCGTCCGTGACGGGTGGGTGGGTGGGTCAGGCGTCGGGCGCGGGGCGCCGCAGTACGAGGAGGGCGACGGCGAAGGCGGTGACGAGGAGTCCGGTGCCGACACCGAAGGCCAGGTGGTAGCCCCCGGTCAGGGCCTCGGCCCGGGTGTGGCCGGCCGCGCGGAGGGTGTCGGTGCGGGTGGCCGCCAGGGTGGAGAGCACGGCGACGCCGAGCGCCATGCCGATCTGCTGCGTGGTGTTGAAGAGCCCCGAGGCGAGCCCGGCGTCGTCGTCCCCCGCGCCGGACATGCCGAGCGTCGTCAGGGCCGGGAGCGCGAGTCCGAATCCGGCCGCGAGGAGCATCACGGGCAGCAGGTCGGTGACGTAATCCGCCTGTGCGGGAAGGCGGGTGAGGAGCCCCAGTGCGCCGATCAGCAGCGCGATCCCGGCCAGCAGCACACCACGCTCACCGAAACGGGCGTTCAGGCGGGCGGAGACGCCCAGCGACACGGCTCCGATGACGGCGGCGGCCGGAAGCATGGCCAGACCGGTCTCGGCGGCCCCGTACCCGAGGACGTTCTGGAGGTGGAGGGCCACCAGGATCTGGAACGAGAACAGCGCGGCCACCATCAGCACCTGGACGAGGTTGGCCCCCGAGACGCTGCGGGACCGGAAGATCCGCAACGGCATGAGCGGGTTGCGGGCCGTGGCCTGGCGCGCGACGAAGGCGGCGAGCAGGGCGAGTGCGAGCGCCCCGAGGCCGAGCGTGGGGGCCGAGGTCCAGCCGTACTCCTCGACCTTCACGACCGTGTAGATGCCGAGCATCAGACCGGAGGTGACGAGGAGCGCGCCGAAGAGATCGGCTCCCGCGGCGAGTCCGAGGCCGCGGTCGCCGGGCAGGACGCGTACGGCGATCGCGAGGGCGGCGAGCCCGATCGGCAGGTTGATGAAGAAGATCCAGTGCCAGTCGAGGGCATCGGTGAGGACGCCGCCGAGCACCTGGCCGATGGAGGCGCCCGCCGCTCCGGTGAAGGAGAACACGGCGATGGCCCTGGCGCGTTCGCGGGGGTCGGTGAACAGGGTGATGAGGATGCCGAGGCCGACCGCGGAGGCCATCGCGCTGCCGATGCCCTGGAGGAAGCGGGCGGCGATCAGTACGGCGGGGGAGGCGGCGGCACCGGCCAGCAGGGAGGCCGCGGTGAACACGGCGGTGCCGGCCACGAACATCCGCTTGCGGCCGATCAGGTCACCGAGCCGCCCGGCGAGCAGGAGCAGGCTGCCGAACGCGATCAGGTAGGCGTTGACCACCCAGCTGAGGCCGGCGGGGGTGAACCCCAGGTCGCGCTGGATGGCGGGCATCGCCACGGTCACGATCGAGCCGTCCAGGACGATCATCAGCATCCCGGTGGCGATCACTCCGAGGGCGAGTCGGCGGGTGCGGAGCGTGGGCGCGGGACTGGGGATGGCGCTGGGGGAGGGGGCGGGCGTGGGGCTGGGCGGCGCGGAGGGTGCGGAGGGTGCGGTGGCAGGCATCGGGCGTCTCCTGTCGGTTGGGTCGACACGAGAAACCGTAGCAGATGGTTTCGTTGCAGACTATCTATCTCGGTCCCGCTTTCGATTCGCTCCGTTCTCTGGCTGTCTGCCGCTCTGCCTGCCTGCCTGTCTGTCTGCCCGCCCTCTGCCTGCTGCTGCCGCTCGCTACGTCACTTCTTGCTCTGGCGGGCGCGCCTTACCGCCCCGGGGTTCTCCGCGGGGGAGGCCAGGTGTTCGGCGGCCAGCTGGTTGAGGGCGCGGAGGAGGGCCTTGCGGTCGTCCTCGGGGAGCGTGACGAGCGCGTCCTTGTGCACCTGGTCGACGATGGCCTGGCTCTGGACGGCCAGCCGCGCGCCTTCCTCGGTGACCGCGATGATCCGGGCGCGCCGGTCGCGACTGGAGGGGCGGCGCTCGGCGAGCCCGGCTGCCTCCAGGGCGTCCACGGTCACCACCATCGTGGTCTTGTCCATGTCGCCGATCTCGGCGAGCTGGATCTGGGTGCGCTCCTCCTCCAGGGCGTGCACCAGGACGCAGTGCATGCGTGCGGTCAGTCCGATCTCGGCCAGGGCTGCCGACATCCGGGTGCGCAGGACGTGGCTGGTGTGGTCGAGGAGGAAGGAGAGGTCCGGTTCCGTACGGGCGGGAGTCATGGCGGTCATGCTCACCAGCGTAACAATTAGGTCCGTGACGGATTGTCCGTTAGGAGATGGCCTGCTCGGGGGAGCTCGCGGCGGTCGGGGGGCTCGCGGCGGTCGGGGGGCTCGCGGCGCTCTGGGGAGCCCGCGGCGTTCAGGGGAGCTCGCGGCGGAGGAGGGCCGTGGCGAACGGCTCCCCGCTGGCCTCGGCGTACGCCGTGCGCTCCCGGATCTCGCTGAGTGTGCGGGGCCGGTAGCCGGGCCCGCCGAAGCAGCAGTCCTTGTGGAAGCGGATGCCCGCGTGGAGCAGCACGGAGAGCGTCCGCCAGGCCGCGGTGTCCCGCCGCTTCGGCGCGGCGAAGGCCGAACCGACGTGGATCAGCGGCCCGGCACAGCGCGGGCAGACGCGCGCGCGTGACCTCTCGTACGGCTGCTTGTACGAGGCCCGGCACGGCAGACAGACGTACGCGGTCTTCACGTGGGACATGCGGCGAGGGTAAGGCGTCGCGCACCCTGCGTTCGAGCGCTTTACCTTCGGCCGTCGCGCCGCGCGCGACCCGGCCCGGGCCCGCAGGGCGCCCCGGACCGGGGTCCGATGCGAACGGCCGCGCGCCGGGTCAGCCCTCGTCGCCTTCGTTGCCCTCGTCGTCGTCGTTGATCTGGCGGACCTCGGCGGTGAGGGACCAGCTCTCGGGGTGGAGCCGGAGGAACCGGTCGGCCCACTCCACGGCCTCGGCCTTGTTCTTGGCGCGGATGATGGAGTACCCGCCGACGACTTCCTTGGTCTCGGTGAAGGGCCCGTCGGTGTACGTCATCCTGCCGCCGGACCAGGTGACCCTGGTGCTGTCGGAGGTCGGGGTGAGGCCTGCGGTCTCCAGCATGACCCCGGCCTTGGTGATCTCTTCCAGCAGAGCGCCCATGCGCTCACCGAACTCGGGGCCGGGGTCCTCGGTGGGAACGTTCTGCTCGTCGGTACGGATCATCGTCAGGAAACGCGGCATGGTGACTCCTCGGTCGGGGTGGCGGGGCGTCCCGCCACAGTGGCGCTCTTCCCTGCCTTTCACCCTTGCGTCGAACGGGACAGGGCCGGATCGACACGCGCCCCAGAATCTTTTCCGCGGCCGGACGTCTAGCCGGCGGCGACGGGGCGGTAGGTGCACACGTTCACACCCGTACCGCTGGTGACCGTGGAGACCAGTTCCAGCGTGTTCAGCGCGCCGCCGTCGGGGAAGATCGACTTACCGCCGCCGAGCAGCACCGGCATGACCATGAGCCGCAGCTCGTCGACCAGACCTTCACTCAGGAGCGTGCGTACGAGCGTGGGGCTCCCCATCACGACGAGGTCACCGCCCTCGGTGCCGCGCAGCTCGCGGATGCGCCCGACGGCCTCGCCGCCGGGGATGAGCGTGGTGTTGTTCCAGGTCAGCTCGTCGTCGCCGAGGGTCCGGGACACGACGTACTTCGGCAGGGAGTTCATCCGGTCGGCGAACGGGTCACCGGCCCGCTCGGGCCACGCACCGGCCATCGTCTGCCACGTACGACGCCCGAAGAGCAGCCCTCCGGCCTTCGCCGTCGCCTCGTCGAACGCCCCGCCCACGACCTCGTCGAAGAACGGAGCCGTCCACCCACCGTGCGCGAACCCCCCGTCCTCGTCCTCACCCTTGCCGCCGGGGGCCTGCACGACGCCGTCCAGGCTGATGAACTCAGTGATCACGATGCGCATGGGACTCGCTCCTCATTTCCTGTGCGGGTTACGCCACATAAGACCGCGGCCCGGTCCGAAATTCATCGCACTCAGTCGATCATGAACTGTGATCCAGCTCATGGCGCGCGTCGGTGGGCTGAGCTGCGCCGGCGCCGATCGGTGTTCTGCGGATGCTCCGTACCGATCACCGCAACGGAGAATCCGCGATACGGGGGCGGAGATGCGGGGCAGCAGGCCACTCCGAGCGAGGGCGTCGGATTCGCCGTTCATCCCGACAGCGGTCACGACCTGGTCATGGTCGTGTCCAGCGACGGCCATGGACTCTTCGACGCGGTGACCGGCGAGAAGATTGCCCGCGACCGGGAGCCTGACCCCGATACGAGCACCCCCGACGCCCACCCGGACCTCACCTGCCCGGGGCTCGGCCCGATCGCAGGCGACCCGGTGCGCATCGCCGGGCTCTTCGGCGGCGGCCTGCACAGCACCACACCGGACGGCTGGACCCTGGATGTCGTCAGCCCCGAGTGGCCCCACGAGCGCGTCATCCTCTCCGCCGACGGCGGGTCCCACCAAGGCCCGGCGGGAGGGTCGTGGTGGCACATCTTCCACTCCGAGCACTCGGAACTCCGCGCAGCCGGGTTCTCTCCCTCCGGCCTGACCCTGGCGGTCGCCACCAGCAGCGACCTCACCGTCTGGACCCGACCTGAGCTCCACTTTGACGACTGAGCGGACAACGGGGGACCTGCAAGGACTGGGCAGCGAACAGGGCCATACCCCTCGTCCGAGTGAGCGCACAGTCCGCCGCGATCCCCCGGCGATGGGTCGTGACTCTTAACCGCTGAGGTGATGCGAGGGGCCTTCGGCAGGATTCATGGTGGCCACGCAGGTCGCACGGCCCGTGGACACCGGCCCCGGCCTCGCTCGCATTCGGCAAGCGCTGAGCGTCACGCCGGCGGCCGGGCGAGTTTGGTGGCCACGGCGTCGAGGACCCAGTCCAGGCCGGTTGCGAAGGATGTCTCGGCGTCCACGTCCGTGCCGTCGTGTACGGCCTTGGCCAACGCCGGGAAGCGGCCGGTGGCCAGCATGCTCGTCATGTGGGGACCGTGGGCGCGCTGCCAGTCGTGCGTGGACAGGCCCGTGGCGTGCTCGGCCCGCAGGTGCGCGGTCTCGCGCCTGATCGCGCCGATGAAGTAGGAACTGACCGTCTCCACGGCGCGCATGACGGTGTCGACGTCGGCGAGACCGTCGAAGGAAGACAGCGTGGCCTCGGCCACCGCGAGGCTGTTCGGACCCATGGCAGGGCGACCGCCGAGCAGGTCGGCCAGCCATGTGTGGCGGAGAGCGGCCTGCCTGGTGCGCTGGGCGAGGACGCGCAGCGCCTCCCGCCAGTCACCGGGCTGTTCCTCGGGGAGGATCTCGGCCTGAACCTCGTCCACCATGAGGTCGAACAGCTCCTCCTTGCTGGAGATGTATCTGTACAGCCGCATCGGGCCCGCGTCCAGGCGGGCGGCCACCTTGCGTACCGACACCGCCTCCAGCCCGCCCTCGTCGGCCAGTGCGATGGCGGCGGCGACGATTCGCTCCCGGTCGAGTGGCGCGGGGCGAGACGGCGGTTCCGGCCGGTCCCAGACAGTCATGCTCACACCGTACCGTTGCGATGCACCGTATACGAGCAATACGGTGTATCGCTATGAGACACCGCATCGCAGTGGTCGGGAGCGGTCCTGCCGGCCTTACCTTCGCCCGCGTCCTGCACCGTCATGGTCACCCGGTCACCGTCCTCGAACGCGATCCCGCCAGGGAAGCCCGCCCCCCGGGCGGCATCCTGGACCTGCACGAAGGGCTGGGCCAGCTCGCGCTGGACAAGGCGGGGTTGCTGGCGGAGTTCCAGGCGCTGTCCCGTCCCGAGGGGCAGGCCATGCGCATCCTGGGCACGGACGGGACCGTCCTACGCGACTGGCGACCCCGTCCGGACGACCGGGCCCATCCCGAGATCGACCGGGGGCAACTCCGTGATCTGCTGCTCGGCCCTCTCGACGTCCGATGGGGCCGGGGCGTGACGCAGGTGGTGCCAGGGACCCGGGACGGCGTACTAATCCATTGCGCGGACGGGCGGCGGGAGACGTTCGACCTGGTGATCGGCGCGGACGGTGCCTGGTCCCGGGTTCGCCCGGCGGTCTCGTCGGCGACGCCGCACTACACCGGGGTCACCTATGTCGAGACCTCCCTCGACGACGTCGACACCCGCCATCCCGACCTCGCCCGGCTGGTCGGCGACGGTTCCGTGGCGGTGTACGGCGTGAACCGGGCTCTCGTCGCCCAGCGAAACAGCGGCGGCCACGTCAAGGTGTACGCCCAGTTCCGCGCCCCTCTGGACTGGCACGCGAACGTGGACCTGGCCGACGTCGAGGCCGTGCGATCGAGTCTGCTGGCTCTGTTCGACGGCTGGGCCGCTCCTGTCCTCGACCTCCTCCGTCACGGCACCGCCTTCGTCCACCGCCCCCTCCACGTCCTGCCCGTGTCCCACACCTGGACCCACGTTCCCGGGGTGACGCTCCTGGGCGACGCCGCCCACCTGATGCCTCCCTTGGGGGCGGGCGCGAACCTCGCGATGCTGGAAGGCGCCGAACTCGCCGAGTCCGTCGCCGCCGGCCCTGAGGATCTGGACGAGACCGTCCGCGCCTTCGAGAAACAGATGTGGGCACGGGCCGGCAGGTGGGCGAAGATCACGACGGCCGGTCTGGAACGCCTCGTGAGCCCGGACCCCGCCGAAGCCCTGGCCCTCTTCGACGAAGTCCAGCCATCCTGACTGCCAAGCGCGAGAGCACCAGCATCAGCAGCTCGCCGCGGCTTCACGAGACTCGCCGGGGAACGGCGGCAGGGCCGCGGGAACACTTTTGCAAGCGGGCGCTTGCAAAAGTTAGCAAGGGTGTTGCAGTATCGAGTCATGGCATCACTCAACGTCGGCAGTCTCGGTGAGTACCTGCGTGAGCAGCGCCGCACGGCGCAGCTCTCGCTGCGGCAGCTCGCCGATGCCGCCGGGGTGTCCAATCCCTATCTCAGCCAGATCGAGCGTGGCCTGCGCAAGCCCAGTGCGGAGGTTCTGCAGCAGGTTGCCAAGGCCCTGCGGATCTCCGCCGAGACGCTTTACGTGCGGGCCGGGATTCTGGACGAGCGGGAGCGGGACGAGTTGGAGACGCGGGCGGTCATTCTGGCCGATCCGTCCATCAACGAGCGGCAGAAGAACGTGCTGCTCCAGATCTACGACTCCTTCCGCAAGGAGAACGGCTTCGAAGCCGAAGCCGAAGCCGATGTCGAGCCCCGGTCCGAGGCCGGTGGCGACGGCGCGGCCCGCGACACAGGCGCCGATGGACACGCCGGTGACGGCGTTCCGGGTGCCGTGGGCGACACAGTGGACTTCGACGCCGACGCGGATGCCCGCGGGCCCCGCACGGCCGGCGGCAGTGATGCACGCACACCCTCAAGCTGACTTCTGATGATCCGGGAGGACCACAGTCATGGCCATCACCGATGACCTGCGCAAGACCCTCACCGACCCGACCCCCCTCTACTTCGCCGCCGGTACGGCCGACCTCGCCGTCCAGCAGGCGCGTAAGGTCCCGGCGCTGATCGAGCAGCTGCGGGCCGACGCGCCCGAGCGCATCGAGGCCGTGCGCAACAGTGACCCCAAGGCCGTGCAGGAGAAGGTGACCGCGCAGGCCAGGGAGGCGCAGGCCACCGTTCAGGCGAAGGTCACCGAGGTCATCGGCGCGCTCGACACCGATCTGAAGAAGCTCGGCGAGACCGCTCAGGACCTGGCACTGCGCAGTGTGGGCGTGGCCGCCGAGTACGCGGTCAAGGCCCGTGAGGCGTACGAGCGGGTCGCCGAGCACGGCGAGCAGAGCGTCAGGACGTGGCGCGGCGAGACCGCCGACGAGATCGTCGAGATCGCCGCCGTCGTCGAGGCCGAGCCCAAGGCGAAGCCGAAGCCGAAGGCGGAGACCGCGGCCCCCGCCGCGAAGCCCGTACCGAAGCAGGCGGACGCCAAGGCGGCGCCCGCGCCCGCCAAGAAGGCGCCCGCGCGCAAGCCGGTGGCGAAGAAGACCACGCCGCCCGCCGGTAAGTGACCCCGGGCGCAAGCGATGCGCCGGTGAACGGCTGAGAAGCGAAGAACAGGGTCACGGCTCGGGCACCCTCGCGGTGTCCGGTCCGTTCTCCCGGTAGCGTGGCCACGTTATGGCCGGTCTGACAGGCGGTGGGCACTGTGCTGATGCAGGGTTTCGCGGGGCTGATGTCCCTCTTGAGCTTGGCGCTGATCCTCTTGAGCGGTTTCGCTCTGGTGGACGCGATCATTCGGCGTGAGGACGCCTATCGCGCGGCCGACAAGCAGACCAAGCCCTTCTGGCTGATCATCCTCGCGATCGCGTTCGTGGTGATCTGGCTCTTCCCGATCATGTCGTTCCTGCCGATCATCGGACTGATCGCGACGATCGTGTACATCGTCGACGTGCGGCCCGCCGTGCGGCAGATCTCGGGCGGTGGCGGCGGACGCCGAGGCGGTGGGTCCAGCAGCGACGGGCCGTACGGTCCCTACAACGGCGGGCGCTGAGCGGTCGAGGTCGCGGCCGAGGCGGAGCGGGGGCGGGGGAGACCCCGCCCCCGTCGGCGTATGACGTCCTCGTCGCGGTCCAGCAGCAGGACCGCGACGTCGTCGGTGAGTTCGCCACCGTTCAGCTCCTGCACCTGCGCGAGCGCGGCCTCCAGCAGGTCCTCGCCGCGGAGGCCCTCTTCCAGCTGACGGTTGATCATGGCGACCATGCCGTCCTGGCCGAGGCGCTGGGTGCCGGTCGGGCCGACGCGCCCCTCGATGAGCCCGTCCGTGTACATCATCAGGCTCCAGGAGCCGCCCAGTTCGACCTGTCGGCGCGGCCAGCGGGCGCGCGGCAGCAGGCCGAGGGCGGGCCCCCCGTCCTCGTACGGAAGCAGATGCGCCGCACGCCCCTGGCGGGTGATCAGCGGTGCGGGGTGGCCCGCCAGGCAGAGACCGGCGCGGCGGCCGTCGGGGGAGATGTCGACGGTGCAGAGCGTCGCGAAGATCTCCTCGCTCTCCCGTTCGTGCTCCAGCACCTGCTGGAGCGTGGAGAGGAGCTGGTCCCCGCACAGGCCCGCCAGCGTCAACGCCCGCCAGGCGATGCGCAGTTCGACGCCGAGCGCCGCCTCGTCCGGGCCGTGGCCGCAGACATCGCCGATCATCGCGTGGACCGTGCCGTCCGGCGTACGGACCGTGTCGTAGAAGTCGCCGCCGAGCAGGGCGCGGCTGCGGCCCGGCCGGTAACGGGAGGCGAAGCTCAGGTCCGAGCCCTGGAGAAGGGGCGTGGGCAGCAGGCCGCGTTCCAGCCGGGCGTTCTCCTGGGCACGCAGCCGGGACTCGGTCAGCTGGTGCTGGGCGATGTCGGCGCGCTTGCGCTCGACGGCGTACCGGATGGCGCGACTCAGCAGCCGGCCGTCCAGCTCGCCGCGGAAGAGATAGTCCTGTGCGCCGACCCGTACGGCCTCCGCGGCCAGCTCGGCGTCGTCCTCCGCCGTGAGCGCGAGGACGGCGTGGCGGGGCGCGATCCGCAGTACGTGCTTGAGCGTGGCGAGGCCGTCCGCCAGTGTCGCTTCCGCCCGTGCTTCGGAGCCGACGGGAAGGGCCAGGTCCAGCAGGATGCAGTCGACGTCGTCGGTGAGGAGCCGGCCCGCCTCGGTGAGGTTGCGGGCCGAGCGGACGCGGACCCGGGTCCCGGCGGCGGACGGCAGCTCGGGGACGCTGAAGGTGCCCGTGGGGTCGGCCTCGATCACCAGAAGGGTGAGGTCGGCGCCATAGGTGGCGTCCGCAGCGGTCACGGCACGGTGCTGCGGTTCGGGTACGGGCATCGGTTCTGGTTTCCTTCCCTCCCCCCGAGGGCGCGGCGGGACGACGATCGACGACCCGCCAGACGGGGACGATAGCGGTCCGTGGCAGGGGAACGGAATGGCGAACGGAACTCGGCCTCCGTCATATGCGCAGTCATAAGCCGCTTCCTGTCACGGAACCGGCGAGATGTGCGCGCCCTGCGGGGGGTGTGGGCCATGACAAACATCACCCGCCCTCCGTGCCGCCGCGTGGTCCGGCTCACGTCGTGGAGCGGGGGCGGGGTGGCGTGGCTCACGGACCGGGAGTCGCGTGCCCCGGCGTCCTGCCCTACAGCCCGCCTGCCTGGACATCCAGCCCTGCCCGCCTGCCCGGCCACCCAGTTCGCCCGGCCGCGCCCCGCCTCGCTCACTTGTCCGGGCGGACCACTCCCAGGATCGCCATCGATCCCGCACCCGTCAGCGTGACGTTCCGCCCGGGGCGCGGTGCGTGGACGATCGCGCCGTCGCCGACGTACATCCCGACGTGGCTGGCGTCGGCGTGGTAGATGATCAGGTCGCCCGGGCGCATGTCCTTGATGGCGATGCGCGGGAGCAGGCGCCACTGTTCCTGCGAGGTACGCGGGATCGGGCGCTTCGCCGCCGCCCAGGCCTGGGAGGTCAGCCCCGAGCAGTCGTACGTGTCGGGGCCCTCGGCCCCCCATACGTACGGCTTTCCTATCTGCGCGGTCGCGAAGGCCACGGCCTGCTTGCCGCTCGCGCTCGCCTCGCGGTTGATGTCCCTGAGCGCTCCGGAGCCGAGCCAGGCGGTCTGCGCCGTGTACTGCGCCTGCTCCTCGAGCTTGAGCAGGCGCGCCCGCTCCTCCTTCGCCAGCTGCGACTCGATCTTCTTCGCCGCCGCGATCTGGGCGTTGATCTTCTTCTTGGCCTTGGCCTGCTGGAGGCGGTTGGCTTCGAGCTTCTCCCAGTTGATGCTGGCGTCCTTGGTGTACGTCTCCAAGTCCTCCTGCGTACGCGTCAGTTCGGCCAGGACGCTCTTGGACGCCTGCTGGCCCTGCCTGACCTGGTTCACACCGTCGAGGAAGAGCTGCGGATCGTTGCTGAGGACCAACTGCGCGCCGGGCGGCAGTCCTCCGTTGCGGTACTGCTCGCGGGCCTGGGCGCCCGCTCTGTTCTTGAGCTCGGCGATCTTCGCCTGGCCGTCGACGATCGCCTTGGCCAGCTTGATGATCTCGCCGGACTGCTTGGCCGTCTGCTCCTCGGCCAGGTTGTACGCGTCGGTGGCCGCGCCCGCCTTGCGGTAGAGGGTGTCGATCTCCTCCCGCACCTCTTCGAGGCTCTTCCCCCCTGCCGCCGGAGCGCTGGGAGCGGGCTCCGGCAGTGGTGCGGCCATCGCCTGGACCGGCGCGGCCAGTACAGCCAGCGCGCAGACCAGAGTGATCGCGGCAGCGGCACAGTGGCGTCGGTTCACGGACTCCCCCTCCAGGAACAAAGCGACACAAGCCAGACCGTACGAATACGGCTTTCTGACTTACCGTCAGTAACTTTTCAGCAACGTCGAGATCGTGCCATGTCGGCCCGTAAAGCAACAGAGGCCGACACCGCCCCGTCGTGTCGACGAACGGTGAGCCGTCGGTGTTCCCGCAGTGTGCCGTACGGGCGTGTCGGACGGGTGTCTCGGAGGGACGTCTCGGGCGGACGTACCCGTACGGCGGCCCCCGTTCACGCATCGCCGGGCCGCAGCGCGTCCCACCGCACCGTGATCTCGCCCTGGCGCCACCGCCGTTCCCCGTCCGTCAGCGGCCACTCCCCGGACAGGGCCCGCGCCGTCGCGATCCAGCGCTGCCGGGCACCCAGCGAGGCGTACGGGGAGGCCGCCGCCCAGGCCCGGTCGAAGTCCCGCAGGAAGGCATGGACGGGTTCGCCCGGCACATTGCGGTGGATCAGCGCCTTGGGGAGGCGCTCCGCGAGATCGGACGGGCGCTCCAGCGAGCCCAGCCGGGTCGCGAACGTGACCGTGCGCGGACCCTCCGGGCCCAGTGCCACCCACACGTGACGGCGCCCGATCTCGTCACAGGTGCCCTCGACGAGCAGGCCGTCGGGAGCCAGCCGCGCGCAGAGCCGCCGCCACACCGCGGCGACCTCGCCCTCGTCGTACTGCCGCAGCACGTTCGCCGCCCGGATCAGGGAAGGCCGCCCGGCGGGATCGGCGGCCGGTGCGGTGCCCGGCGGGACCGGGATCTCGAAGCCGCCGTGTACGAACGTGAGCCCCTCGCGTTCGTACGGCTTCGCCGCCGCCACCCGCTCCGGGTCGATCTCGATGCCGACCACCGCCGTGCGCGGTTCGGCGGTGCGCAGGCGTGCCAGCAGCTCGACGGCCGTCCAGGGGGCCGCCCCGTAGCCCAGGTCGACGGCGAGGGGAGAGTCCGAGCGGCGCAGGGCGGGGCCGTGGGTCGCGGCGATCCAGCGGTCCATACGGCGCAGCCGGTTCGGGTTCGTGGTCCCGCGGGTCGCGGTGCCGATGGGGCGCTGGCGCATGACAGCGAGCGTATGCGAAGCCGGAAAGGGGGAAGACGGTCGGCCGGTGCCCGCCCGGGGCCGCCCCCGGCGCGCGGCCCGGTCATGGTTCGGTAAAGCGGAATGAACGGCCGCATGTCGCTGTTCTCGTCTTCGCAGGGACCTGTGCGCCCCTGAGCAGCCATGCCCGGAGTGAGGAGGAACGGACGACGTGAGCCAGTACGTCTCCCGGCTCGGGGGCAGCCGCGTGACCCCGCGTATCCGGTTCCCCGGAGGCTTCCCGGGCACGCACCGCAAGCCGCGGCGCATCGCGATGCTGTCCGTCCACACCTCTCCGCTGCACCAGCCCGGTACGGGCGACGCCGGCGGTATGAACGTCTACATCGTGGAGCTGGCCAAGCGCCTCGCCGCGATCAACATCGAGGTCGAGATCTTCACCCGGGCCACGACCGGCGCCCTGCCCCCGGCGGTGGAGCTGTCGCCGGGCGTCCTCGTCCGGCACGTCGACGCGGGGCCGTACGAAGGCCTGGCCAAGGAGGAGCTGCCCGCGCAGCTCTGCGCCTTCACGCACGGCGTGATGCAGGCCTGGGCCGGCCAGCGCCCCGGCTACTACGACCTCGTCCACTCCCACTACTGGCTCTCCGGCCAGGTCGGCTGGCTGGCCGCGCAGCGCTGGGGCGTTCCCCTCGTCCACGCCATGCACACCATGGCGAAGGTCAAGAACGCGGCGCTCGCCGAGGGGGACACCCCCGAGCCCGCCGCCCGCGTCATCGGTGAGACGCAGATCGTGCGCGCCTCGGACCGGCTCATCGCGAACACGGCGGAGGAGGCGGACGAGCTGGTGCGCTTCTACGAGGCGGACCACGGCAACGTCGCCGTCGTCCACCCCGGCGTCAACCTGGACCGCTTCCGCCCGGCGGACGGCCGCGCCGCGGCACGCGCCCGCCTCGGACTGCCGCAGGACGCCTTCATTCCGCTCTTCGCCGGCCGCATCCAGCCGCTGAAGGCCCCCGACATCCTGCTGCGAGCCGTCGCGGTGCTCCTGGACCGTGACCCCTCGCTCCGTCACCGGATGGTCGTACCCGTCGTCGGCGGGCCGAGCGGCAGCGGGCTCGCCAAGCCGGAGGGTCTGCACAAGCTGGCCGCGAGGCTGGGCATCGCCGACGTCGTACGGTTCCACCCGCCCGTCGGGCAGGACCAGCTCGCCGACTGGTTCCGGGCCGCGTCCGTGCTGGTCATGCCCTCGTACAGCGAGTCCTTCGGCCTCGTCGCCATTGAGGCCCAGGCGGCCGGCACCCCGGTCGTCGCGGCATCCGTGGGCGGTCTCCCGGTGGCCGTACGGGACGGGGTCAGCGGCTTCCTGATACCCGGGCACGACCCGGAGGCGTACGCCGGTGCACTGGGCCGGTTCGTGGACACACCGGAGCTGGTGGGACGGATGGGGGCGGCAGCGGCCGCGCACGCCCAGTCGTTCGGCTGGGACACGGCGGCGGCGGCGACATCCGATGTGTACACGGCAGCGATGTACGAGCACCGCCGTCACGTACGCTCGCACCATGGCTGACGTACCCGACGAAGCAGCAGTGGCGCAGGTCATCGAGGCGACGCTGAATGACGCGGAGCTCGAATGGGAGAGCCCGGAGCCCGGCAACTACGTCGTGAAGCTGCCCGGCACCCGCAAGCTGTTCACCACGTGTTCCCTGCTCGTCGGCAAGCACTCCCTCTCGATCAACGCCTTCGTCATCCGCCATCCGGACGAGAACGACGCCGCTGTGCACCGCTGGCTGCTGGAGCGCAACCTCCGCCTCTTCGGCGTGAGTTACGCGGTCGACCCCCTCGGCGACATCTACCTGGCCGGCAAACTCCCGCTGGGCGTCGTCACTCCGGAGGAACTGGACCGGCTGCTCGGCACCGTCCTCGAAGCGGCCGACGGATCGTTCAACACCCTCCTTGAGCTGGGCTTCGCGAGCGCGATCCGCAAGGAGTACGCGTGGCGCGTCTCGCGAGGCGAGTCCACCCGGAATCTGGACGCGTTCGCGCATCTGACCCAGCGTCCGACCGCCTGAAGCGCCCCGTCGGCGCGGTCACCCTCGCTCCCCGAGCCCTCCCGGGCACGTCGGCGTATTCACAGAGTGATCACAGGCGAATCACAATCGCGTCCCGTGACTGGTCAAGCCGATCACCGGACAGGTGTCCGAATCTAGAGTGTGACGCACTGCGACGACCTACCCCGAGCGGCGTCTAACTGCCGCGCCGGACAAGGGTCGTTGTTCCATGAGACGGAGAGATGAACCATGCGCGCCACCGCCGTACGCCGTACCGCCCTCGCCGCTTCCGTGGCGGCCCTGGCCCTGCTGGCCACGGCCTGCGGAGGCTCGGACTCCAGCAGCAAGGGTGACGGGGCCAAGGACGGCGCCAAGGAAGGCGCCGCCGGGAAGCCCGCCGTCAAGGCGCTGACCGCCGCCGAGCTGGAGAAGGCTTCTCTGGCCCAGGGTGACGTCGAGGGGCACAAGATCACGAAGGCCGGTGCCGAGGACTCGGTCGCGGCCGCCGACGTCAGTTCGGACAAGGAGGCGTGCGCCCCCCTGGCCCGCGCGTTCTACGGCGCGGAGGAGGGCAAGCCGACCGCCAGCACCAAGCGCCAGGTGATCAGCGAGCCCAAGATCGACGGCGGCGACATGACCGAGGGGGACGTCGAGGACTCGCTCACGTCGGCCTTCGACCTGACGTCCACGCTGCTGACGCTCTCCTCCTACGACAGTGCGACCGCCGAGGGCAACATCGCCGCGCTCCGCAAGGCCGCGACCGACTGCGCCGGCGGCTTCAGCATCACCGCGGCCGGTGAGACGCAGAAGGTCACCAAGATCACCGAGGCGAAGGTCACCGGTGGCGAGGAAGCCCTCGCCTGGACGCTGCTGGCCGAGCAGGACGGCGAGAGCGCCCCGCTGACGCTCGTGGCGCTGCGCCAGGGCGGCACGGTCGCCACGTTCACCTCGTTCAACCTCGCGGCGGCCAGCGGCAAGGGCACGCTCGAACTGCCGGCGGCCGTGGTCGCGGCCCAGGCGGCGAAGCTCGCCTGATCACCGCCCGCCACGACCTGGCGCGCCCTGCCCGAAAGGTGGGGCGCGTCCGTGTTCCAGGCCGGTGGCACGCCTCTCAGGGCAGCGGTACGAGCCTCACCACGGTGACGGTCAGGACCGACCCGGAGACGTAGTAGAGGACGATGGCGCCCAGGACCGTCGCCTCGCGGCGGTCGTGTTCGCTCTTGACGGCGCACGACCCGTGTCCGTACGGATCACGGCCCAGCGTGCGGGCCATCTCGTCGCGGAACGGATCGCCGTCCCGCATCTTGGCCAGCGTGTCGTCCGCCGGCGGCGCGTACGAGATGCGGAACGCACCGGCACCCGGCCGGCTCCGGTCCCTGCGGTGGCGGCTCAAAGGACCTGCCGCCTCTCGGCCTCGTCCTGCGCCAGCCGGACCAGGATGCCTTCGGCCTCCGGATCGGGCACGGCCTCCAGCATCCAGTGCCGCATGACCGCGTGGATCTCGTCCACTCCCGCCGCGTTGATCGCACGGTCGAACTCGGTGCGTCTGTCCTCGGGCAGGGCGGTGCGGATGTCCGGAATGCTGTTGGGCACGTCGACTTCGGTGCCGCCGACGTAGGTCTTCAGGGGCTCGCCCATGATCGTTCTCCCCGATCTCCTTGCTCTTCACGCCCGTTCGGTTTCTCGCGCACGTTCGCGCGTACCAGCGGGTGTGTCAGGGACAGTCCACGACGCGCACGATCATAGGGTCGTGGCCTGCTCGGTGAGCACCTGGACGCCGTCCAGTACGCGTTCGAGACCGAACTCGAAGAGCGCGTCCAGGTCGAGGTCGAACTCATCAGGGCCGAAGAGCGTCGACAGGACCGGATAGGCCCCGGACGTCTGGATGGCCTCCATCCGCGGCTCGTTGGACGCCATCCACTCGTCCGGCGTCATACCGGTGTCCTGCCGCGCCTGCGACTCCAGCTCCATCGCCATCGCGATCCCCTGGGCGAACCCGAGCAGGGTCAGATGCGTGTGGAGCATCTGGGACGGAGCGAGGCCCAGCCCCGCGAGGGAGGCCAGCACGCGCTCGGTGTACCGCATGGCGTGGGGTGAGGCCATCGGCCGGGTGAGAGCTGCCATCGCCCGCGCCAGCCAGGGGTGACGCTCGTACCGGGCCCACAACCACCGTGCCTCCAGGGCGAGTCGGACGCGCCATGAGCCGGCCGGAGGGCCCGTGGGCTCCTCCCTGAACACGGCTTCCGACATCAGCCGTACGAGTTCGGCCTTGCTGGGCACATGCCGGTACAGGGCCATGGTGGACGTACCGAACTCCGTCGCGATCCGGCGCATCGACACGGCGCCGAGCCCCTCCACGTCGGCCAGCTCGATCGCGGTGCGGATGATCCGTTCGGCGGTGAGGCCCTGGCCCGGCGCAGCCCTGCCCCCCTCCCGCCGGACCTCCGCGACCACCGTGCCGACCCCGGGCACGGCCCGTACCAGCCCCTCCTGCGCCAAGGCGGCCAGCGCCTTCGAGGCGGTGGCCATGGCGACCCCCCACTCCTGCGTGATGCGCCGGGTCGAGGGGACCGGATCGCCGGGCGACAACTCCCCCGAGGTGATGCGGCGGCGGATGTCCGCAGCGATGCGGAGGTAGGGCGGATCGCTGGCCATGGCGGCACTGTACTAGTGCACTCAACCGCTGTCTCCCGTCCAGGCCATGGGATGCATGTCAGGTGCACTAGGCAGCTGTTTGCGGTGTACGCACGGACCCGCTTCCGTCATGACTCATGGAGACATACACCGGCCCCCGCGCGGGCCGAAAGGAATGGATCGCCCTCGGCGTCCTGATGCTGCCCCTGCTCCTCGTCTCGATGGACGTGTCCGTCCTCTACTTCGCCATCCCGTACGTGAGCGAGGATCTGGCACCGAGCGCCACCCAGCAGCTGTGGATTCTCGACATGTACGGCTTCGTACTCGCCGGGCTCCTCATCACCATGGGCGCGCTCGGCGACCGGCTCGGGCGCCGTACCGTGCTGCTCGCCGGGGCCGTGGTGTTCGGCGCCGCCTCGGTGGCCGCCGCGTACGCCCAGTCCGCAGAGGCGCTCATCGCCGTACGCGCACTGCTCGGCCTCGGTGGCGCCGCCCTGATGCCGTCGACCCTCGCCCTCATCCGCAACCTCTTCCACGACGCGCGGCAGCGCGCCAAGGCGGTGACGGTCTGGACAGCCGTCATGACCACGGGCGTCTCCTTCGGACCGGTCGTCAGCGGCCTGCTGCTGGAGCGCTTCTGGTGGGGCTCGGTCTTCCTGATCAACCTGCCCGCGATGCTGCTCCTGCTGGTCCTGGTCCCGTTCCTCGTACCGGAGTTCAGGTCGAAGGACCGCGAACCGTTCGACCTGCTGAGCGCGGTGCTCTCGCTGGCCGCCCTGCTCCCGGTGATCTACGGCATCAAGGAACTCGCCCGGCACGGCTACGCGCCCCTGCCGGCCCTCGGGATCAGCGGCGGACTCGTGCTCGGATACCTCTTCGTCCGCCGCCAGAGGCGTCTGGCGCACCCGATGGTCGACCTCGGACTGCTGGGGCAGCGCGCCTTCGGGGGCGCGGTCGGCACGAACCTGCTGGCGATCTTCGCCACGGTGGGTATGGCCGTCTTCTTCACGCAGTACCTGCAGTCCGTCCTCGGCATGGGACCCCTGGAGGCGGCCCTGTGGAGCCTGGTGCCGGCCGCGGGCGTCGCGGTCATGGCCCCGACCGGCGCGGTACTCGCGCAGCGGTTCGACCGTGCGTACGTCATGTGCGGCGGGTTCCTCGTCTCCGCCTGCGGCTTCCTCTGGCTGACCCAGATCCGTACGGACTCGGCCCTGTGGTTCACACTCACCGGCGGCGCCGTCTACGCGGGCGGCCTGGTCGCGGCGATGACCCTGGCCAACGAACTCGCCCTCGGCGCCGCCCCGCCCGAGCGCGCCGGCTCGGCGGCGGCGGTACTCGAATCGGGCCAGGAACTGGGCGGCGCCCTCGGCATGGCCATCCTCGGCTCGATCGGTGCGGCGGTGTACAGCCGCGACATGGCGGACACCCTGCCGCCCGGCCTTCGGGACGCCGACGCGGTACGCGAGACCCTGGGCGGCGCCACGGCAGTGGCCTCCCACCTCCCGAAGGCAACGGCGGACACGGTACTCACGGCAGCCCGCGAAGCCTTCACGCACGGGATGAGCTACGCGGGGGTGGGAGCCGCGGCGACGATGGCGGCTGCCGCGGCGATGTCCCTGGTGCTGCTGCGGGGGACGGCGAAGACGGAGAGCGCGGCCGCCGACGCCTCCCACTCCGACCACCCCGACGGTGGGAAGCAGCGGGCGGACGCGGTCGGCCCGCACTGACCCGGGATCGCGGACGGAGCGTTGCGTGCAACGCTCCGTCGCATCCGCGAAATGCCTTTACGCTTCCCGGGCTTCAGACGCCGAACCGCATCGGAGCGAAGCCCTGCCGAGGATCAACCGCACCTCTGCCACAAGGTGAACGCAGGCCGACGAGATGCCCAGCGAAGAACTGAGTACATGCGCTCTGGTCGACTCCTGGGCGAGCCGGAACGCTTGGGCCATGCGACGACGACCGATGAAACTCGTTCCCCAGCTGTTGATGGTCCTCATGATGGCTGTGGTGACGCTCGCGGCATGGGCTGCCTGGCTGGGCTGGGACCAGCACCGTGACGTGCAACCCGATGGTTCGGAGACCGGCCCGTACGAGGCGTGGCAGGTGATCGGGCTGGTGCTGACCCTGCTGGCAGCGGTGTACTGGGCGGCGTCCCGACGCTACATCGCGGGCGCCGTGCTCGGTACGACGGTCGGCCTGACCGCCGCCGCCTTCTACGACTGGTCGGACGACTCCAGCGGCCTTTTCGTGATCGGCGTGGGGATGGTCATGATGGGGAGCTTCTTCGTGACCGCCGCCGCCTCTGCCGTGATCGTCTCTGTGAAACGAGACAAAGGACCCCGGGCAGGCGCCGCGTAGGGCGCGCAGGACCGTACGGCCCAGCGACAGCCCCAGTACAACGACAAGCCCCCTGCTTGCGGCACATCCGCAGACAGGGGGCTTGTTCAGTTCGTGCTACTTCTTCTTGCCCTGGGTCTTGCGGTAGACCTCGCCGACCAGGGTTTTCGCAGGTGGAGACACTGATCGACTCTGGGTGAGCGGTCGCCATTGGTCTTCATCGGGTGCTGTCGAGCAACCTCGGACGGCCCAGAGACGGCCCAGCATGAGGCGGGTCCGAGCACCGCTTCAGGAATTTCACTCACGCTCGCTGCGCTTGCGCCCGCCGCCTCATTGCCGCGTGTCACCTCCTGGATCCGCTCTATCCCGAACGTCGGTTGTGGGCCTGGGCGCACATGCTCGGGTTCCGGGGGCACTTCTCCTCGAAGTCCCGGCGCTACTCGACCACCCTCGGCGAACTCCGCCAGGCCCGCGCCGACTTTCGCGCCGCGCAGGAACAGCAGTCCCTCGGCCTGGCGGACCGCGTCCCGGACACCGTGCTCGTCCTGACCGACTGGCAGTACGCCGGCCACGGCCACTCACCCGGCGAATCCGTCCTCGCCGCGACCATCGCCCGTGGTCTCCAGCTCAATCGCGAGACCGCCCGTGAAGCCATGGCGGAGCTGGTCGACGAGGGGGAGTGGTGACCATGGCGCATCCGCTGCCGAGCCGCTACCTGACGCCTGACGACCTGGTCGAGATATTCGAGCTGCCCAGCGTCGAGATGGTCTACCAGTGGCGCCGGAAGCGGACTGGTCCCCGCGGGTTTCGTGTCGGCCGGCACCTCCGCTTCGACCCCGACGACGTACGGGCCTGGGTCGACTCCCGTCGGGGCGAGGTGGCCGCCTGATGGCCGGACACGTGCAGGACCGTTGGTTCGTGACCGTGACCGGTCCTGACGGCAAGCCGCGCAAGGTGAAGTCGGATCGCTACGGCTTGGGGTCCCGCTACCGCGCGCGCTACGTCGGGCCGGACGGCACGGAGAAGTCGAAGAGCTTCCCGGACCGACAGAAGCGGCTCGCTGATCAGTGGCTGGCCCACACCGAAGCGGACATGGCGCGGGGCCAGTACATCGATCCTCGCGCCGCACGGACACCTTCCAGCAGTACGCGGAGGGCTGGGTGTCCACGCAAGGGGCCGACCCCAACACGCAAGCCTCGATGGAGTCGCAGCTCCGGCTCCACGCGTTCCCGTACCTCGGCACGCGCCCGCTCGGCTCGTTCCAGCCGGCGCACATCCGCGACTGGGTGCAGCAGCTCCAGGCGAACGGTGTCCGTGGCTCGTACGCCCGGACGATCTACTCCAATGTGAGGGCAGCTCTCAGTGCGGCCGTGGACGACGGGCACCTTCCTCGGAACCCTTGCGCTGCCCGATCGGTACGGCCGCCGACCGTTGACACCAAGCGCGTCACGCCTTGGACGACGGAACGGCTCTTCGCGGTGCGCGCGGCTATGCCCGACCGGTACCAAGCGATGGTCGACCTGGGCGGCGGCTGTGGCCTCCGGCAAGGCGAGATCCTCGGCGTCGCGGTGGACGCGATCGACTTCCGCTCGGACACGCTGCACGTCGTTCAGCAGCTCAAGCTGAGCCGTAGCAAGCCCGTCTTCGCTCCGCCCAAGGGCGGCAAGCTGCGGGACGTGCCGCTTCCCGGCCCTGTCGCGGACGCGCTGCGGGCACACATGAAGCAGTTCCCGCCGGTCGAGATCACGTTGCCGTGGAAGGTCGCGGGCGGACCGCTGGTGACCAAGCGGCTCGTCTTCACGGCACCGCGCGGTGGTCACGTCTGGCGAACCTCGCTGAACGAGGAGGCGTGGAAACCGGCTCTGGTGTCGGCCGGAGTCATCCCCGTCGCGGAGGCCGGCGCTCCGCACGCCGAGTCACGCGAGAACGGCATGCACGCGATGCGGCACTTCTACGCGTCGGTGCTGCTGGACGCTGGGGAGAACGTCAAGGCGCTCGCTGAGTACCTCGGGCACTCGGATCCCGGCCTGACATTGCGCGTGTACGCGCACCTGATGCCGTCCAGCCAAGAACGCACTCGAAAGGCAATCGAGCACGCATACGAAAATTCAGGGTGTAGAAACTGAACTCTGGCAGTCCAGCAAGGCTCACAAAATGAGCACACGGCTTGAATCAACGTACAGAAACTCGGCATCCTTCCCTGGGTGGGCAGTTCCATCCGTGGAAGGAAGCTTACGGTTTATCGAAAAGAACGCCTGGGAGGCGGCAGGTCACTCGAGCATCCCTCCTGGCCAGGGATGATCCCTCCCTAGGGAGGGATGTTCGAGCCGTCCAAGCTGTACAACAAGGCGTCCATCCAGTGAAACGGAATCAACGCCGACGTGCGGCAATCTGCGACTTTTCTACTGTGGCTGTAGCAGCCATGCTTCTAGCTGCACGTTTGTCTGTGAAGCCGAGCTGTGCGAAAGTCTCACCACATGTGAATGCCGCCCGTGCATGGGCGGCATTCGTTTCCATTTCCGCACTCGGAATCCCTAGCCAGGAACCAACCGCAGATGGAGGTCTCATGGTCCCACGCACAGGTGTCACCCTCGACATCTGTCCTCGTGACTCGCCGATCGCGCTCATCGGCACTGCCGGCGGCGCACTCGCCCTCTGGGCTGACGCCCCCGCTGAGATCGCCGTCCCCGTGGCACTGCTGATCGTCCTCGACATCCGCATCCGCCGCTGGAGCCCACGCGCCTGACGGCTCGTTGAGCATCTGACGGCCCACAGGCGGCCCAGCACACCAAAAAGCCCCCCACCACGCGGAGAACCCGCAGGCGGGGGGCTTCTTCGGCTCTGCTTACTTCTTCTTGCCCTGGTTCTTCACTGCCTCGATCGCCGCCCGCGCCGCGTCCGGGTCCAGGTACGTGCCGCCCGGCTTCAGGGGGCGGAAGTCGGCGTCCAGTTCGTAGACGAGGGGGATGCCCGTCGGGATGTTGAGGCCCGAGATGTCCTCGTCGGAGATGCCGTCCAGGTGCTTGACCAGGCCGCGGAGGCTGTTGCCGTGGGCGGCGACCAGGACGGTCTTGCCGTCGAGGAGGTCCGGGACGATGCCGTCGAACCAGTACGGCAGCATGCGCTCGACGACGTCCTTGAGGCACTCCGTGCGCGGGCGCAGCTCGCTCGGGAGCGTCGCGTAGCGCGCGTCGTTGAACTGGGAGAACTCGGCGTCGTCCGCGAGGGGCGGCGGCGGGGTGTCGTACGAGCGGCGCCAGAGCATGAACTGCTCCTCGCCGAACTCGGCCAGGGTCTGCGCCTTGTCCTTGCCCTGGAGGGCGCCGTAGTGGCGCTCGTTCAGACGCCAGGAGCGGTGGACCGGGATCCAGTGGCGGTCCGCGGCTTCCAGCCCGAGCTGGGCGGTGCGGATCGCGCGCTTCTGGAGGGAGGTGTGCACGACGTCGGGGAGCAGGCCGGCGTCCTTCAGCAGCTCACCGCCGCGGACCGCCTCCTTCTCGCCCTTGTCGGTGAGGTCTACGTCCACCCAGCCGGTGAACAGGTTCTTCGCGTTCCATTCGCTCTCGCCGTGGCGGAGGAGGATCAGCTTGTACGGTGCGTCGGCCATGAGTCCGAGCGTAATCGAACCCCTGCGGCCCGCGCGCGCCCGGCCACAGGGCGGACAGCGGGCGGGGGAGGGGGTGTGGGGCGTCGATTGACGGGGGGCGTCAATCCAGTGGCGTACGTAAAACCCGGCTTCGTAATATTCGGATTGCCATCGGGCCACTTACGGTCCGCGCCAGTTCCGTACGTCCCCGGGGGGAATCCGCATGTCTGTCGACGGTCTCAGAAAGGCCGCACGTGAGACGGTCGCCGGTCTCCCCAGGGAGTTCTGGTGGCTGTGGACGAGCACCCTCGTCAACCGCCTCGGGGCGTTCGTCGCGACCTTCATGGCGCTCTATCTGACCCTGGACCGCGGTTACTCGGCCTCGTACGCGGGTCTCGTCGCCGCCCTCCACGGGCTGGGCGGTGTCGTCTCCTCCCTCGGTGCCGGAGTGATGACGGACCGTCTGGGGCGCCGACCCACCATGCTGATCGCGCAGGTGTCGACCGCGCTGTCCGTGGCGCTGCTCGGGTTCATGGTGCATCCGGTGGCCATCGCCGGAGTCGCGTTCCTCGTCGGCATGGCGAGCAACGCCTCGCGCCCCGCCGTGCAGGCGATGATGGCCGACATCGTCCCGGCGAAGGACCGGGTGCGGGCGTTCTCCCTGAACTACTGGGCCATCAACCTCGGCTTCGCGGTCTCGTCGGCCGGTGCCGGATTCATCGCCGAGTACAGCTATCTCGCCGGGTTCATGGGTGAGGCCGCGATGACACTCGTCTGCGCGGTCCTCGTCTTCATGAAGGTGCCGGAGTCACGGCCGGAGAGGGCGCCCGTCGCTCCCGGCACGAAGAGGAACGCCCAGGACGACGTCCGGCTCTCCACCGTGCTGCGCGACGGACGGTTCATGAGCGTCGTCGGGCTGTCGTTCGTGATCGCGCTCATCTTCCAGCAGGGGTACGTCGGCCTGCCGGTCGCCATGGGCACGGACGGCTTCTCCGCCTCGGACTTCGGCACCGCGATCGCCGTCAACGGTGTGCTGATCGTGGCGCTCCAGATCCCGGTCACGCGCTTCATCCAGCACCGCGACCCGCGCAAGCTGCTCGTCATCTCGTCGCTGCTCGCGGGGTACGGATTCGGGCTGACGGCGTTCGCGGGATCGATCGCCGCGTACGCGCTGACGGTCTGCGTGTGGACCCTCGCCGAGATCATCAACGCGCCGACCCAGACGGGCCTGGTCGTGCAGCTGTCACCGGACCAGGGGCGCGGGCGCTACCAGGGCATGTACACGATGGCCTGGTCGGCGGCTGCCCTGGTCGCCCCGCTGATGTCCGGCTTCGTGATCGACCGGTACGGCGCCGAGTGGCTCTGGGGAGCCTGCGCCGTACTGGGCACGGTCGCGGCGGCGGGCTACTGGCTGCTGACACGGAACCTGCCGCAGGAGGGCGTCGCGGGGGAGGCGACGGTCGTGGAGAGCGGGGACCCCGCGCCCGCCGGCGTACCGGTGGTGGTGGTGAAGGCGGAGAGCGCGGCGGCCGGGCAGGCCGCCGGCTGACCGGTCGGCCCACGCCCCGCACGGTGGGGGGGGGGGGGGGGGGGGGGGGGGGGGGGGGGGGGGGGGGGGGGGGGGGTGGGGGGGGGGGGGGGAGGAGGGGGGGGGGGGGGGGGAACGAGGGGGTGCGGGAG
>NZ_JBWKLF010000017.1:0-61559 GCF_056430475.1 Streptomyces sp. NPDC045968
CAGCGTCGTCCTGGTCGCAGCCGTCGGCGTGGCCATCGGCTTCCGCTCCACCGACGCCACCGTCCTGGAATGGCTGGCCGCCTTCGGACTCCTCGCGCTCTTCGCCACGGCCCTCACCTGGATCGCGGTCGGCATGGGCCTCATCAGCCCGAACGCCGAAGCCGCCAGCAACAACGCCCTGCCGATGATCCTGCTGCCCCTCTTCTCCAGCGCCTTCATCCCGGTCGACACGATGCCCGGCTGGTTCCAGCCGATCGCCCAGTACCAGCCCTTCACCCCCGCCATCGAAACCCTGCGCGGCCTGCTCCTCGGCACCGAGATCGGCCACAACGGCTGGCTCGCCACCGCCTGGTGCCTCGGCCTCGCGGTCCTCGGCTACTTCTGGTCGACCTCGAAGTTCAACCACGACCCGAAGTGACCGCCATGACACCGGCACAGCAACGGGCCCGACACCACGTGGTGTCGGGCCCGTTGGGCTGTCGGCGCGGGGGCCGGGATGCCTGGCCGGCACCCCGCCTCACGCGTCAGGCGTGGGAGCCGGCCTTGCGACGGCGTACGACGAACACCGCGCCCGCACCGATCACCACGGCCGCGCCGCTCGCGAGGGCGAGCTGCGACGTGGCGGAGGACGAACCCGTGGCGGCGAGGGTGCCGTTCACGGGACTGGCCGACGCGCCGCTCTGCGGCTTGAGGTCCGGGGTCGGCTCGGTCGTGCTGGGCGTGGCGTCGACGACCTTGCCGGGCTTGGTGCCCGCGGCGGCGATCATGAACTCGTAACCCTCCAGGTCCGGGTTCCCGCCGCAGGTGCCGTTGTCGTTGAAGTAGTCACCGGCGACGAAGGTGACGCCGTTGCCCGCGGGGGCCGAGGCGTCGACCACGAGGCGCATCTTGACGTCGGCGTGGGCGCCGGCCTTCAGCGGGCTGATGGCGTCCATGTAGTGCTTGTTGTCGACGGTCTTCCACTTCGAGGACGAGGCGGACGACCACTGCAGGTGCACCAGGTCGTCGATGTCCTTGAGCCCGCTCTTGTCGGTCGCGTGGACGTAGGCGAACGGAAGCACCTCGTCCATCGTCTTGTCGGTGCCGTTGGTGACCCGGAGGTCGAAGGTGACCTTGGTGCCGGCGACGACTACCGACGGCAGACCCGTGACGATCGTGGTGAGCTTGGCCTCGGGGACGCAGTCCTCGTCGTCCTCACCCTCCTCGGCCTCCTCCTCCTTCGCCTTGGCCAGCGCCTCGTCGGCGGCGGTCTTGTCGGCGAGTGCCGCCTCCACGGCCTTCTTCGCCACACCCAGCGCCCGGGCCGCGGCGACCCGCGCGTCGCTCCACGCGTCCCCGGCCTCCACGAGGGCGGCATCGGCGGCGACCTTGGCCTCGGCGGCGGTCGCGGCGGCGGCCTGTGCCTCGGTGAGAGCCGTCGTCGCGGCGGCCTTCTCCTCCTCGGTGGCCGTCTCCGGGAGGCCGTCGACCACTGCCTGCGCGTCGACGACCGCCTGGTCGGCGTCGGTCTTCGCGGTGGCCGCGTCGGTCGCGGCGGCCTTCGCGGCCTTGTATGCCACGGCCAGGGCGGAGTCGGACTCGAGCGCTTCGAGAACCGCGCGGGCGGCACTCTGGGCCGCTACCGCGTCGTCGTACGCCTCCTGCGCCGCGGCGGCGGCCTTTTCCAGCTCCGCGATGGACGGCTTCTTCTGCGTCTGCGCTGCCGGCTTGTCGTCGGCGAACGCGGGGGTCACCGACAGCAGCAGGACGGGCGTGGTCACGGCGGCGGCAACAGCGGTGGCAAGAATCCGGCGAATCTTCACAAGAGCCCTTCGGGGTCCGAAAAAGGAGAAGGGGTCGCAGCGGAATGGGGCACGCATGTGCGACCGGAGGTGATCGTATGGCCGGGAAATCGGTCGGCCGTCACGAATTCTTCACGTGCTCCGGCCCCTACCGCGGCACCGGGACAGACAGAGAAGACGAATGGGTGCAGTTGCCCTCACTACCTGCCCTTTCGCTGTGAGGAATGCCACAGGACCCCTCACCCCCCGACGAACCGCACCCGCGTTCCCGGCACCGCCTGCGCCGCCGCCGCGAGCGCACGCTCCGGCACGACGCCGACCACCGGGTAACCCCCGGTCGTCGGATGGTCGTTGAGGAACACCACAGGCCGCCCGTCCGGCGGCACCTGGATCGCGCCGAGCACCATGCCCTCGCTGGGCAGCTCGCCCTCCCGTGCGCGGTGCAGGGCGGGGCCCTCCGTGCGCAGGCCGATGCGGTTGCTGTGCGCCGAGACCGTGTACGGGGCCGTGGTGAGCGTGCGCAGCGCGGTGTCCGTGAACCAGGTGTGGCGGGGACCGAGGCGTACGGGGAGGACGAGTTCGGCGGGCGCCCCCGGCCAGGGCACCGGGTCGGGGGCGGCCGGACGGACGCCCTCCGGCCTACCGAGCGGCAACACGTCACCGTCCCGCAGAGGCGCCGGTCCCAGCCCCGAGAGCAGGTCCGCCGACCGGCTGCCGAGCACCGCCTCCGGCACCAGACCGCCCGCGAACGCCAGATAGCCGCGCACCCCCCGCACCGCGGGCCCCGCCTCCAGAACCGCCCCTTCCGGTACGCGGACGGGGGCGCCCCACGCCACCGGCCGGCCGTCGACGGTCACCCGGCACACCGCGCCGCCCACCACGGCGACCACGGACCGGCCGGGCCGGACCGCGCAGCCGGTGACCGTGGTCTCCAGCACCGCCGCGGTCACCGGGTTGCCGACGAGCCGGTTGGCGAGGCGGTGCGCGGGGGCGTCCAGGGCCCCGGACCGCCCCACCCCCAGATGCGCCCAGCCGGTCCGGCCCTCGTCCTGCACCGTGGTCAGGGCCCCGGCCCGCACCACTTCGAGCCCCCCGCTCACGCCCGCACCTCGGCTCACGCCCGCATCACCGCTCACGCCCGCACCTCCACGAAACGGACCCGCGTGCCCGGAACCAGGAGCGCGGCCGGTTCGCGTGCCGGGTTCCACAGCTCGCCGGGCTCGGGCATCCGCCCGATGAGCTGCCAGCCGCCGGGCGACGCCCGCGGGTACACACCGGTGTACGGCCCGGCGAGGGCCACCGCGCCCGCGGGGACGCGCGTACGGGGCGTCGAACGCCGCGGTACGCGCAGAGGCGCGGGGAGCCCGGTGAGGTAGCCGAAGCCGGGGGCGAAGCCGCAGAAGGCCACGCGGAACGCCGTCCCCGCGTGCGTCCGCGCCACCTCGGCGACGCCCACACCCCACGCCTCGGCCACATCCGCGAGGTCCGGGCCGTCGTACACGACGGGCAGCTCGACGGCGGGACCGTCCTCCCGGCGCAGCTCGGGTACGCGCCAGGACGCCAGCTCCGCCGCGAACCGGTCCCGTTCGCGCGCCCCCTCCCCACCCGCGTACGTGATGCCGTCGAGCAGCACGGTCCGCGCCCCGGGAACGACATCGCGCACGGCGGGCAGCTCCCCCCGCGCGCGCCGCCGCAGCAGCTCGGCGTGCAGGGCCTCCGTCTCCTCGCCGGACGCGCACTCGATCAGCAGGGCGTCGGACCCGACGGGCAGCACCCGCATCCCGGAGGCGGCCGGCGTACTCATGCGAAGGGCCGCACGCTGACGCCCGCGTCCTCCAGCGCCGTTCTGATCCGGCGGGCGAGCGCCGCCGCGCCCGGGGTGTCTCCGTGGACGCACAGGGATCGGGCGGCGACCGGGACGCGCGTACCGTCGGCGGCCGTGACGCTCCGGGCGACGGCCATCCCGAGGCTGCGGGCCACGACCTCGTCCGGTTCGTCCACGACCGCCCCGGGCTCGCCGCGCGGGACGAGCGTGCCCCGCGGGGTGTACGCCCGGTCGGCGAACGCTTCCTCGACCGGGGTGAGCCCGGCGGCCTCGGCGTGGGCGAGCAGCCGGGACCCGGGCAGACCGAGCACCGCGAGCCTGCCGCCCGCCAGCAGGACGCCCGCGACGACGGCGGCCGCCTGCTCGTCGTCCCAGACGGCCCGGTTGTAGAGGGCGCCGTGCGGCTTCACGTACGAGACCGCCGATCCGGCGGCTTCCGCGAAGACCCGCAGGGCCCCGATCTGGTAGGCGACCTCGGCGGTGAGTTCGGCGGCCGGCACGTCCATCGAGCGGCGCCCGAACCCGGCCAGGTCGCGGTAGGAGACCTGCGCCCCGATCCGTACGCCCCCGGCGGCGGCGGAATCGCAGACGCGCCGCATGACGGAGGCGTCGCCCGCGTGGAATCCGCAGGCCACGTTGGCACTGGTGACGGTCGCGAGCAGCGCGTCGTCATCGGTGAGCGTCCACTGACCGAAGCCCTCACCGAGGTCGGCGTTGAGATCGATGTCTGTCACCACCGCAAGCTAGCGACTGACCAACCGCGCGACAAGGACACACTCCAGCGAGAAGGCGGGAAGGACAGACCCTAGAGTCGCCCCATGACCGACAGCGCCCAGAGCCGCCTCCGTGACCGCTGGCAGGAAACCCTCACCGCAGTCCGGCGCGGCGCCGACGGCCCCGACCCGCTGCCGTACGCCGACAACCTCCTGGCGCGCTGGGCCGAGCCCCAGCGGCGCTACCACACCACCGCCCACCTGGTCGCGGTCCTGGACCGCGTCGACACGCTCGCCGACCACGCGGCGGACCCGGACGCGGTGCGGCTCGCCGCCTGGTTCCACGACGCGGTCTACCGCCCCGACCGCTCCGAGAACGAGGAGCGCAGCGCCGTGCTGGCCGAGCGCGCCCTGTCCGAGGCCGGTGTCCCGGACAGCTCCACCGCCGAGGTGGCCCGCCTGGTGCGCCTCACCGTCACCCACGATCCGGCGGACGGCGACACCAACGGGGAAGTGCTGTGCGACGCGGATCTGGCGGTCCTGGCGTCCGGCCCGAAGGAGTACGCGGAGTACGCGGCGCAGGTGCGCGAGGAGTACGCCTTCGTCCCCGACGAGGCGTTCCGGGAGGGCCGGGCTGCGGTGCTGCGGCAGCTCATCGGACTGCCCCGGTTGTTTCGTACACCGCACGGGATCGCGGAGTGGGAACCGAGGGCGCGGCAGAACCTGACGACCGAGCTGGAGCTGCTCACGGGAATGTGAGCAGCCGGACGGGTGTTGCCGAGTGTCATGCCCGACTCCGTTTCCAGCCGTCCCCGTCGCGCCCCCATGCCCCTGGCCGTATACATCCTGGGTCTCTCGGTCTTCGCCCTCGGTACCAGCGAATTCATGCTGTCCGGGCTGCTGCCACCGATCGCCGAGGACATGGACGTGTCCATTCCGCAGGCGGGACTCCTCATATCCGCCTTCGCGATCGGCATGGTGATCGGCGCCCCGCTGCTCGCCGTGGCCACGCTGCGACTGCCGAGGCGTACGACGCTGATCGCGCTGATCTCGGTGTTCGGGCTCGGCCAGATCGCGGGTGCGCTGGCTCCGACGTACGAGGTGCTGTTCGTTTCGCGTGTGGTCAGCGCCTTCGCCTGTGCGGGTTTCTGGGCCGTCGGCGCGGCCGTCGCCATCGCGATGGTGCCGGTGAACGCGCGGGCGCGGGCGATGGCCGTGATGATCGGCGGGCTCTCGATCGCCAACGTGCTGGGGGTGCCGCTGGGCGCCTTCCTCGGTGAGCACCTGGGCTGGCGGTCGGCGTTCTGGGCGGTGGGGGCGGCGTCCGCCGTGGCGCTGGCCGGGGTGTCGACGCTCATCCCCCGTATCCCCCTCCCCGACAAGAAGCCGCAGCTCAAGCGGGAGATGTCGATCTACCGGGACCGGCAGGTCTGGCTCTCCGTCGTGATCACGGCACTCGCGGCGGGCGGTGTCTTCTGCGCGTTCAGCTATCTCGCGCCGCTGCTGACGGATGTGGCGGGTCTTGGCTCGGGCTGGGTGCCGTGGGTGCTCGGGCTGTTCGGGATCGGTGCGCTGATCGGTACAACGATCGGCGGCCGGGTCGCGGACGCGCACCTCTTCGGGGTGCTGCTGAGCGGGATCACGGCCTCCACGGTCTTCCTGGTGGCGCTGGCCCTGTTCGCCTCCAGCCAGGTCGCCGTGGTCGCGCTGGCCTTCCTGCTGGGCCTCTCGGCGTTCTTCACGGCGCCCGCGCTCAACGCCCGTATGTTCAACGTGGCGGGCGCGGCCCCGACCCTGGCCGGTGCGACGACGACGGCCGCGTTCAACCTGGGCAACACGAGTGGCCCGTGGCTCGGCGGCACGGTGATCGACGCGGACTTCGGTTTCGCGGCGACGGCGTGGGCGGGGGCCTCGATGACGGTGCTGGCGCTGGTGGCGGTGTTCTTCTCGCTCCGGCTGCACCGGGGGTCGGGCACCCCGTCCCGCCTGGTCGCGACGGCGAGGTCCACGGAGAAGTCCCCGGGGAAGGGCCCGTCCGGAACGGACCTCGACCCCGCCGCGCTCGGCGCTTCCGACAGGATCTGACGGCCGGCGGCCGCCGGACCCCCGCTGCCCCTCGTCGCTACCCCGGCGCGGGGCGCCCCTTCGGCCTGCGCAGGCCGGCGGCCGTGAGCCGGCGCACGAGCTCCTTCGACCCGACCTCCCGCGCCCCGGCGCTCACCGCCTGCGCGTAGCGCGCCGCCGGTACGTCGTAGTGGTCGCGTTCGAAGGCACGCGGAGGGCAGCCGATCGAGGCCGCGAAGGCGTGCAGCTCGTCGAACGAGACATCGCTCACCAGGTGCGACCAGAACAGGCCGTGCCCCGGCCAGTCCGGCGGGTCGATGTAGAGCGTCAACGGCCCAGCACTCCGCTCAGCGCACCCACCCGGGCCACCCGCACGGTCGCCTTCGTGCAGACCCAGTGCGGGTCGGGGCCGAGCTCCGGCTCGACGTCGAGCGCGTGCGGGCCCTCCTCGACGCAGACCGGGCACAGGGGCCAGCGGCCGTACTTCTCCAGCAGCGCGTCCTGTACGTCCTGGGCGATCAGACCGACGACGAAGTCCGCGCCCTCGGGCCACTGCTCGACCCACCAGCGCCGGTGCGTCACAGCGTCCTCGACCAGCGAGACGATCTCGGCCTCGGCGACGTCGCCCGCGACAAGATCGGCCATGACGAGTGCCCGGGCCGTGTGCAGCGCCTGTTCCAAGGGGTTCATCTCCATGCAGCCATTGTCCCTCGAAGGAATGGGGACCAAAGGGGGGTTGACGACCCACCCCATTGAAAATATCTTTCAAATGTGACCAATGAAGTGAAGGAAAGTTTCAAGGGCGATTCGCCGCCCGCCCCTGCCGCGCTGGCCGCCAAGGTCCGGACCCTCGCACCGTCCATGACCCGCTCGATGCAGCGGGTCGCCGAAGCCGTCGCGGGGGACCCTGCCGGGTGCGCCGCCCTCACCGTCACCGGTCTCGCCGAGCTCACCGGCACCAGCGAGGCCACCGTGGTCCGCACCGCCCGCCTCCTCGGCTATCCCGGCTACCGCGACCTGCGCCTCGCGCTCGCCGGTCTCGCCGCCCACCAGCTGTCCGGCCGGGCACCGGCCGTCACCGCCGACATCACGGTCGACGACCCGATCGCCGACGTGGTCGCCAAGCTCGCCTACGACGAACAGCAGACCCTCGCCGACACCGCGTCCGGACTCGACACCGTGCAGCTCGGCGCCGCCGTCGCCGCCGCGTCGACCGCCCGCCGCATCGACATCTACGGCGCCGGCGCCTCCTCCCTCGTCGGCCAGGACCTGGCGCAGAAGCTGCTCCGTATCGGCCTGATCGCCCACGCCCACACGGACCCGCACCTCGCCGTCACCAACGCCGTGCAGCTCCGCTCCGGCGATGTGGCCATCGCGATCACCCACTCCGGCTCCACGGGCGACGTCATCGAGCCGCTGCGGGTCGCCTTCGACCGGGGTGCGACGACCGTCGCGATCACCGGCCGCCCCGACGGCCCGGTCTCGCAGTACGCCGACCACGTCCTGACCACGTCCACCGCCCGCGAGAGCGAGCTGCGGCCCGCCGCCATGTCGAGCCGCACGAGCCAACTCCTCGTCGTGGACTGCCTGTTCATAGGCATCGCGCAGCGCACGTACGAGACGGCCGCCCCGGCCCTCGCCGCGTCGTACGAGGCGCTCGCCCACCGCCACAACCCGCGCACCCGCTGACCACCGGCCCGCGCGCCCCCGCACCACCGCACTGCCGAACCGCTGAACGTACGAGATCGAGAAAGCAGAGCCGCTCTCCATGACCTCATCCGCTGACACCGACACCACCTCCGGCGCCGGAGCCACCACCCCCGCCGGATACGGGGAACTGCGCGCCGAACTCGCCACGCTCACCACAGAGGCCTTCCGGCCGGAGCTCGCCGACATCGACCGGCTGGCCACGCAGGAGATCGCCCGGATCATGAACGGCGAGGACACCACCGTTCCCGCCGCCGTCGCCGAGCAGCTGCCGCAGATCTCCGCCGCGATCGACGCCACCGCCGAGCGCATGGCGCGCGGCGGCCGGCTGATCTACGCGGGCGCGGGCACGGCGGGCCGCCTCGGCGTCCTCGACGCCAGCGAGTGCCCGCCCACCTTCAACACCGACCCGTCCGAGGTCGTCGGCCTCATCGCGGGCGGCCCGACCGCCATGGTCAAGGCGGTGGAGGGCGCCGAGGACAGCAAGGAGCTGGCCGCCGCCGACCTCAACGCCCTCGGCCTCACCGAGAACGACACCGTGGTCGGCATCTCCGCCTCCGGCCGCACGCCGTACGCGATCGGCGCCGTCGAGCACGCCCGCGCCCACGGCGCGCTCACCATCGGTCTGTCCTGCAACGCGGACTCCGCGCTCGCCGCCGCCGCCGAGCACGGCCTCGAAGTCGTCGTCGGCCCGGAACTGCTCACCGGCTCCACCCGCCTCAAGGCCGGTACGGCACAGAAGCTCGTCCTCAACATGATCTCGACGATCACGATGATCCGGCTCGGCAAGACGTACGGGAATCTGATGGTCGACGTCCGCGCCTCCAACGAGAAGCTGCGGGCCCGCTCCCGCCGCATCGTCTCGCTGGCCACCGGCGCGTCCGACCAGGAGATCGAGGCGGCGCTCGCCGCCACCGACGGCGAGGTGAAGAACGCGATCCTGACCATCCTCGGCCAGGTCGACGGCCCCACCGCCGCCACGCTCCTCGGCACGTCGGGCGGCCACCTCCGCGCCGCCCTCGCCGCCGTACGCACCACCTGACCCACCCGCACCACGCCCGCACCCCCCGCACAGCAAGGCACCACGCCCCATGGCTACTGAAGACAAGAACCGCGCCACCGCCGCCGCGATCCTTCCGCTCGTCGGTGGTGCCTCGAACGTCAGCTCCATCGCCCACTGCATGACCCGGCTCCGCCTCGGCCTGCACGACCGCTCGCTGGTCGACGACGAAGCGCTCAAGGCGATCCCCGCCGTCATGGGCGTGGTCGAGGACGACACGTATCAGATCGTCCTCGGGCCGGGCACCGTCGCCCGGGTCACCCCGGAGTTCGAGCGCCTGGTCGAGGAGGAGCGGGCGGCCTCCCCCGCCGTCCACACCTCCGAGGAGCTGGCCGCGCAGGGCGCGGCGCTCAGGGCGCGGCAGAAGGCGAAGAACGCCACCCCGTTCAAGCTGTTCCTGCGCAAAATCGCCAACATCTTCGTCCCGCTGATCCCGGCCCTCATCGGCTGCGGCATCATCGCCGGCCTCAACGGCCTGCTGGTCAACCTGGAGTGGCTGCCCGCCGTCACCCCCGCCCTCGCCGCGATGGCCTCCGGGTTCATGGCGCTGATCGCGGTCTTCGTCGGCTACAACACGGCGAAGGAGTTCGGCGGTACGCCGATCCTGGGCGGTGCGGTCGCCGCGATCATCGTCTTCCCGGGCGTCGCCAACATCGAGGCGTTCGGCCGGCATCTCTCCCCCGGCCAGGGCGGTGTGCTCGGCGCGCTGGGCGCGGCTGTCCTCGCGGTGTACGTGGAGAAGTGGTGCCGCCGCTGGGTCCCCGAGGCCCTGGACGTGCTGGTCACCCCGACCCTCACGGTCCTGGTCTCCGGCCTGGTGACGATCTTCGGCCTGATGTACGTGGCGGGGGAGATCTCCTCCGCGATCGGTACGTTCGCCGACTGGCTGCTGTCCAACGGCGGCGCGGGCGCGGGCTTCGTCCTGGGCGGCTTCTTCCTCCCGCTGGTGATGCTGGGCCTGCACCAGGCCCTCATCCCCATCCACACCACGCTCATCGAGCAGCAGGGCTTCACCGTCCTGCTCCCGATCCTCGCGATGGCCGGTGCTGGCCAGGTCGGCGCGGCCGTGGCCGTCTACTTCCGCCTCCCCCGCAACGAGTCGATCCGCCGCACCATCAAGTCGGCCCTCCCGGCGGGGCTGCTGGGCGTCGGTGAGCCCCTGATCTACGGGGTCTCGCTGCCGCTGGGCCGCCCGTTCATCACGGCGTGCGTCGGTGGCGCGTTCGGCGGCGGCTTCGTCGGACTCTTCAACCAGCTCGGCGACACGGTCGGCTCCACGGCCATCGGCCCGTCCGGCTGGGCGCTGTTCCCCCTCCTGGACGGCAACCGCGGCCTGGGCTCGACGATCGCCATCTACGCGGGCGGCCTGGTGGCCGGATATGTCGCCGGCTTCGTCGCGACGTATTTCTTCGGCTTCGGCAAGGAACTCCTGGCGGAGTTCAACGTCTCCCAGGAACAGGCCGTTCCAGCGGTCGCGGCCGCCGGCCCTAACGACCCCACCCCCGGCACCCCCACCAAGGAGCCGGCGGCGGTCTGATCGACGGACGCAGGTATGAAGCCCCGATATCCGGGCACGCGATAGAGCGAGCGGCTCCCGCCACCCTTTCGGTGGGGGTCCACATGCCGAATTGCGTCTTCTGGAAAGGAGCCAAAAAATGAGCGACAACCTGTGGGGTTACCAGCCTTCGAGCGGCCACACCGCGGGCGCCGATCTGACCGGATATTCGGTCGAGGCGACTGACGGAAGCATCGGCAAGGTCGACAAGCACTCCGACGAGGTCGGCTCGGCCTACCTGGTCGTCGACACCGGAGTGTGGATCTTCGGGAAGGAAGTCCTGCTGCCTGCGGGCACGGTCCGTGGCATCGACACGGAAAACCGCACGGTATTCGTCGACCTGACGAAGGACCAGATCAAGGACTCCCCGGAGTTCGACAAGCACAAGCACACGGATGACCCGGGCTTTCACGAGCAGATCGCCGGCTACTACGGCAGCTACCGGCTCATGTGACCTGGCGCGCACCCGAGAGGCGGCGGGCCCGACCCTGAAGAAGGGCCGGCCCCGCCGTCCGGCTGTGCGGAGACGAGATCCCGACTCGTCTCAGCCGAGGAGGAACGCGGTCAATTCAGCGACGGACATCGCGCTGTCAGGGGTGAATCGCCTGATCTCACCCCGGAACGACCGGGCTTCCAGCCAACTCTGCGGTGTCGCATCCGGCAGTACGGCCATAAGCCTTTCGACATCAGTGGACCGGTAGACCTTGAACGTCTTCTCCCGCCGGTATTCGGAAGGTTCAATGTCGAACCGGAGGTCGACGACCGGCCGCGGCTCACGGCCCCAGTCGCTGTAAGGCAAAGCGCCGTGACCATGAATGCGGGCGTCAACGAGAACCTCCGGGTCCGCGTCACCGATCTCGCAGTCGAATATCGGGAAGGCTGTCGCGACGCGGGCCGAGATGGCGGGATACGCCTGGCATGCCTGGCCGAGCGACGGCGCGCAGAACAACGCGTGGCTGAATCGTCCGACCGGCCCCGGCATGGGCACCTTGTGGTGCGATCGCCCGTCGAAGGCCAGGTCACGCCGGGCACACACGAAGTCCAGGAAGGCGGATACCGCGCCGGCATCATGGCTCTTCCCCCGTACGACGAAACGTACGGCGCTACGCCCCTGCTCGCGCAGGATGACGTACTCGTGAAAGCCCATCACATGACCAGGATGGGCCCGGCAGTACACCTCGTCGAAGCCATCGACCGGCAGATACTCGGAGCCCGATCCGGCTGCTGGGGCACCGCCTCGGAGCACGTCGAGGACAAGCGACTCCTGATCGAGTTCCGCATCGTCACACAGCGGGGCGACCTCGGTGAAGCCCTTCCTGAGCAACGCGTTGATCTTGCGCGCGGCATGACGCCTCGCGTGCTCCTCATCATCGAGCGTCGACGTGCTGGCCTTGCCGTTCCCACCGACGGAACCCCACCGGATGAAACAGCGGATCCCTTCCTGGCGGATCTCCCGGTACTCGGACGTACCCTCCGCCAAGAGCTCGAACCGCCGCCATCCCGTCATCTCGGCAACTGCCCTTCTTTGTTGATCTCCGTCACCCGGGCCCGCAGCACCACCCCCGGCGGCGCCGACCGGACGAGGGCCGGCGGACAGTCCCACTCGGCACCCCCACCCGGCGGCCGCAACTGTACGTACGGTCCGACGCGCCCCATCACGCGACCCACTCGCCCGTCCCTGGCGTCCACGGCGTACGAACCCGGCTCCGGCGTACACGGCTCAAGCACCTCACCGGTCACGGACAGGCTCCCTTCTCCGCCAGGACCTCGCACAGCCGCTGCGCCGTGTCGAGGTTGCAACAGCCGAGGTCGACCAGCGGCGAGGGCTCGTTCCCCGCACACGACACGGGGTCGATCCGCAGCGAGGGAAGCTTCAGACCGACCCCCGCGAAGCCCTCCCTCAACCGCTCCACCGCGTCCTCCGCCATCCGCACCCTGTCCGCCGCCGCCCGGCGCCGCTCGGTCGCTGTCATGCCGTTCCACCTTCCACGCTGAGTAATGGGAATGCCTACCCAGAGTGTCCAACGCGCGGCTAGCCTGGAAGAGGCGCAGTTCCAACAACCGCACGTGTGTCACAGGGAGTTGCCATGCCAGGTCCCCGGAAGCTCGACCCCTCCTCGTCGCCCCGCGCACTTCTCGGCGCGGAACTCCGTCACAGACGGGAGCGAGCGGGTCTCTCGCAGGACGATCTCGGGGCCCCGCTCTTCGTCAGCGGCTCGTTCATCGGGCAGTTGGAGATAGGGGTACGGCGGATGCAGCTGGACCAGGCGGAGAAGCTCGACGAAGTCCTGCGGGCTGACGGCTTCTTCGTACGGAACTGTGCGGCGCTGAAGAAGTCCAAGTATCCGGACCACTTCGCCGAAGCCGCTGACGCGGAAGCCCTCGCGGAGTCCATCAAGGAGTACGCGCCGCTGCTCATCCCGGGGCTGTTGCAGACGGAGGGGTATGCGCGGGCAGTGTTCCGGGCTGGCCTGCCAACAGCGGTCGACAGCGCGATCGACGATCTGGTGGCCGCGCGACTGGAGCGGACGCAGCTCCTCGACGATCCAACCAAGCCCATGTTGTGGGCAGTTCTCGATGAGGCAGTGTTACGCCGGGTGGTAGGCGGACGGGTGGTGACCGCAGAGGCCCTGCACCACATCGCCAGGCTGATCAGACAGCACCGCATCATTGTGCAGGTGCTGCCGTTCTCAGAAGGCGGGCACGCAGCCATGGGCGGCGGCCTCAAGCTGATGGCCTTCCCGGACGCACCGCCGCTCGCCTATCTGGACAGCCTCGGTTCGGGCCAACTTCTGGACGATCCGCTCACGGTCCGGAAATACGAGCTGACCTACAATCTCCTTGTGGCCAGCGCAATCTCGCGGGAGGCGTCCCTGGCCTTGATCGAGGCCGTGGCGGAGGATTACGACCATGAAGCTCAGCAGCTCTGACTACGACCTGTCCACGGCGATCTGGCACAAGTCCTCGTACAGCGACGGAAGCGGCGGCAACTGCCTCGAAGTCGCGACCTGGCGCAAGTCCACGTACAGCGATGCAAGTGGTGGCAACTGCCTCGAAGTCCTCGACGGGCTCCCCGACGCCGTCCCCGTCCGGGACTCCAAGATGACCGACGGCCCGGCGCTCGTGTTCCGGACCGAGGCGTGGACGACCTTCGTCGGCGGCCTCAAGCGCGACTGACGCACCCGCCCGCGGCGACCGGGAGCCACCCGGTGCCGCGGGCGGGCGTGAGGCGTCACCGGTCCCGTCCGCTCCCGGCCTGCGTCCTGGACGGCGCCCCCACGGGCAGGGACGACTGGTGCTGGGACGACGACTGCTGCGAGACCGTGCCGGGGCTTCCCTGCCGGAGGCTCGCCGCCGCGGCGACGGTGAAGGCCGGCGGGGAAACGCTGCGGGACGAACGGTCCGAAACCGGGCTGGTCGGAGTCGTCGGAATGGGCCCCGCCTCCATCACGTTGACCCCGGCGGCATCCATCAGATGCCTGTCGTTTCCGATGTTCCTCATCTGCTCGGCAGGCGAGCGGGGCACGATCGCCTTCTTGTAGTACACGAACGGATACTCGGTGTTCCGGGCCGCGTGACTGGTGAAGGCATCCACCTCCCCGGCGTATCCGTACTGGGTGACCTGTTGCCCCCGGTCGCTCTTCGTCCAGAACCGCACGCCGTCGCCCTTGTTGTAGACGGCGTCCGTGGAGATCCGCGCGTTGGGGAATTCGCGCTGCATGTTCTCCGCGAACTCCTGAAACCGGCACTTGCAGCCGTTGCACGGGCCGATGTTGCTGACGAACTCAACCTCGATACGGCTCGTCGTGTCCGACGTGTAGTTCTGGCTCAGGTACTTGTGCACCGCGTCGAGAGCGCCGACCTCCGCGTCCCTGTGCGATACCCGCATCTCGTCCCCCAGCGCGGCCACCTCCACATCGGCGTAGGAAGTCCCGTCGCCCTTACCGCCCCCGTTGCGGCCCGAGCCGAAGACCGCCCCGTCGGCGACCGTGATGTGCCGGTCGTCCACCAGGAGGATCGGTTGGACGTGGACACCCCTCCCCGGCTGGAACACGGCGTTCATGGCATGCATCCGCAGTTCGCTGAGGCTCGGCCGCTGCGGTGCGGCCTGGGGCGCGTGGTCCGGGGGCGGAGCGGCCTGCTGGTCCTGGCCGAGGTCGGTGGCATAGGGCGCTGCCCACACCACCTCCCCCTGCGCATTGGTCGTGTAGCACGGTCGCTGGGAGTCGCTCTCGTGATACCAGGTGATGTGCTGCTCGTCGGCCTGCACACCGGCCATGCGGTGGACGGCGTCCCAGTGGTAGTACGTCCCCTGCGACTCCTGCCAGCCGACCATCGTCTCGCCGGAGTAGTAACAGGTCCGCTGGGCCTGCTCGTCCCAATGGGCCACGACATCATTCGGAGTGGTCACTGCAATGCCCCCTAGGCACTGTGGATGTGGGCAGTTCCCACAACGCGGCCCATGGGGACAGGGTTCAGCCGACCGGCACGGCTACCGGTAGACGTCGACGACGACCCGGTCCGGCTGGGTCAGGTGGAAGACCTTGTAGCTGGTCGAGGGGCCGAGAGAAATGCCGAACTGGGCCCGGGCCGCGTGAAAGCTCGTCAGCTGGACGCCCTTGATGGTGGGAAGGCCCAGAGCCTTGTTCAGGACCACATCAGAAGCCGGGTGGATGGGGTCCATCGTGAGGTAGAGGTACGAGGTGCCCTTGACGTCCAGGTAATGGGTCTGGCCGTCCATCGGGACGAATTCGCCTGTCGTGTTCGTGTACGTGTTGGTGACCTGGGTGCCGGCCGTGAGGTCGAAGACGAGCCGGTCGTGGTCGGCATGTGTCGCGGCACGGATTCCCGTGAGGCAGGGGTCGTCGTAGCAGGTGACAGCCGCGGCGGCGGTGCCTGCCTCTGCCGAGTTCGCGGCGGAGGCCGCCGGCGCCATGAAGAGGGAGAAGAGAGCGGTGGCAGCAAGAGGCGTGACGATTCGAGCCCACCTACGTCGTGATGCACGCACGATATTAAAACCCTTCACAAATGGAATTTCCGTCGGGGTGAAACGGAATGCGTTCACTCGCTTTATAGGGCGCGAGTCTCGCTCGACAAAAGCGATCGAACAATACATCGACCATTAAAAGGCGGGCGGGCCGTGGCTTGAATTAATGGAGAGATTGGCCGGAAGGTGACCAATGGCGACATCAGGAGCTGGTGAGAATCACGAGTTGCTGGGTTGCCCGGGTCATCGCGACATAGCGGTCGACCGCTCCTTCGATGCCCTTGCCGAAGCCCTCCGGGTCGATGAGGACGACCAGGTCGAATTCGAGCCCCTTCGAGAGCCCCGGGGTGAGTGACCGGACGCGCGACGACGTCGTACGGAAGGTGGGAGCGCCGATGACGCAGGCGGTCCCGTCGGCGTGAGCGGCGAGCCAGGTGTCGAGGACCTGGTCGAGGTCCGAGGCAGGTCCGTGCACGACGGGGACGCCGTTGCTGCGGATGGAGGTCGGCACGTTGGCGTCCGGGAGCGCGGTCCGGATGACCGGCTCGGCTTCCGTCATGATCTCTTCCGGCGTCCGGTAGTTGATGCTCAGGGAGGCCAGGCTGATCCGGTCGAGCCCGACCCGCTCCAGCCGTTCCTGCCACGACTCCGTGAAGCCGTGCCTGGCCTGGGCGCGGTCCCCGACGATGGTGAAGCTCCGCGACGGGCACCGGATCAGCAGCATCTGCCACTCCGCGTCGGTCAGTTCCTGGGCCTCGTCCACGACGACGTGCGCGAACGGACCGGCCAGCAGGTCCCGTTCGGTGTCGGACGAGGACGCGGTCCCGTCGATCAGGGTGTCCTTCAGGTCCTGGCCGCGCAGCATCGTCAGCGCGCCTTCGCCGTCCTGATCGGTTTCGATCAGGACGTCGATGACCTTGGCCATCTGCTCGCGTTCGGCGGCGACGGTGGCGTTGTGCCGACGTCTGCGGCGCGAGGTGTCCGGGTCGCCGAGCCGCTGCCGTGCCGCGTCCAGGAGCGGCAGGTCGGACACGGTCCAGGCCTGGGCGTCCTCCCGCTGGAGTCGCGACACGTCGTCGCGGCCGAGCCAGGGGGCGCACTTGCGCAGGTAGGCGGGTACGGACCACAGGTCCCCGACGAGGTCGGCCGCTTCGAGCAGCGGCCACGCGTTGTCGAAGACCGCGAGCAGTTCCCTGTTCTTATGAAGCGACTTGCGGAGCTGCTCGGCGGTGTCCTCGTCGTCGTGCTTGTCCACCAGGATCGTGAGCAGTTCCTCCCAGATCTGGTCGCGCGCCTCGTTGTGCGGGATTCCGGGTGCCGCGTCGAACGCCACGGCCCAGTCGGCGGCGGTCAGCCGGATGTCGGACCAGTGGGTGGTGACGGTCATGCCCTGGGTGGGCGGCTCCTCGTAGAACCTGACGGCCGCCTCGATCGCCTTCACCAGGTCGGCGGACGACTTCAGACGGGCCACCTCCGGGTCGGCCTCGGCCCCTGCCGCGGCCCCTTCGGTGACGAGGTCCCGCAGGGTGCAGGTCTGTACGCCCTCCTCTCCGAGGCTGGGGAGGACATCGGCGACGTACCCCAGGTACGGCTGGTGCGGACCGACGAACAGGACGCCGCCCCGGCGGTGTCCGAGCCGCGGGTCGGAGTAGAGGAGGTAGGCGGAGCGGTGCAGGGCGACGACGGTCTTGCCGGTGCCCGGGCCGCCGTCGACGACGAGAGCGCCGCGCGAACCCGCGCGGATGATGGCGTCCTGGTCGGCCTGGATGGTGCCGAGCACATCGCGCATCCGGGGCGAGCGGTTGCTGCCCAGGCTGGCGATGAAGGCGGACTGGTCGTCGAGCGCGGCATGCCCGTCGAACCCGTCCGAGGTGAACACCTCGTCCCAGTAGTCGCTGATCCGGCCACGCGTCCAGCGGTACCTGCGGCGGCTCGTCAGACCCATCGGGTTGCCGTGGGTCGCTCCGAAGAACGGCTCGGCGGCGGGCGAACGCCAGTCGAGCAGCAGCCGACGGCCGGCGCTGTCCGTGAGACCGAGCCGTCCGACGTACACGGGCTCGGAGTCGTCCGCACCGACCATGTGCCCGAGGCACAGGTCGAGCCCGAAGCGACGCAGTGCGCGCAGGCGAGCGGTCAGCCGGTGGATCTCCATGTCCCGGTCCATCGCCTGCTGGCCCAGGCCGCCGGGGGCCTTGCGTGCGGCGGTGAGGCGGTCGGAGAGCTCGGCGATCGACTGGTCCAGGCACTCCGCGATGGCAGCGAAGTGCTGCTCGTCACCGGCGATGAGCGTCGGATCGGCCTTGGAGGAGAGACGCTCGGGAAGGTCGAAGGCGCTGGTGGTCAGTGAAACACGCACTGAGTGAATCTCCCGTTTCCGCAGGTTCTTCTGGCTACAGCGAGTGATTCTGAGGGATGACCGGGGCCTTGCCGCAAGCCCCCCTGTGCGCTATAAGTTGAGAGTGGAAAGAGGTGGGTACTCCCTCTTCCTTCAGCTCCGCTCCGCAGGCAGGGCCTCTCGCACCGCCTGTGCGGTGGCTCGCGCGTCGTAACCCTCCGGGACACCCGCCACCAGAATGATGTCGCCCTTGATGTGCCGTGAGCGCAGCGGGGCGATCTCCTGGTACGCGGGCGAGTCCCACCAGGCCCGCGCCTCGGCGATCCCGGGGAACCCGATCATCACGACGGCCCCGGGCCAGCTGCCCTCCAACACCTCGTGCGGCGTGACGTGCACGAGGAAGTGTCCTCCGTACGGCTCGAAGGTGGCGGGGATGCGCTCCATGTACTCGGCGATCTCCGGGTGCGGGGCGGCGTCCTGGAGATGAGCGATGGCGTAGGCGGGCACGATGGTCCTTCCGGTCGGTGAGGTCGGTCTCCGTACGCCGAGCTTGGCATCGCACCGCACCGGGGTCGATTACCTCGCGGGTCATGACCCACCCGCCCGGCAACCGGGCGCCGCGACGTGCTCGGCGTTGTTCAGCATGAGCGTGGCGACCCGCGGGTCGCACCGGCGCACGCGGGGCACCAGGTGCGGCTCCGGCCCGGCCCGGACCTGGACGCGCGTTCACCGCACGGCCTGACGGGCCCTCAGCCCAGATGCCGGTCCCCCAGTGACACCAACAGCCGCCGCAGCGCGCCGTCGAGCGCCTGGCGGTCCTCGGGCGTCAGAGCCTCCAGCATCCGTTCCTCGTTGGCCACGTGGTCGACCACCGCCCGGTCGACGAGTTCCAGGCCGGCCTGCGTCAGGCGGACGCGGATGGCCCTGCGGTCGGCGGGGTCGGGGTGGCGTTCGATCAGGCCCTTGCGTTCCAGCTTGTCGAGACGGTTGGTGATCGCACCGGAGGTCACCATCGCCGACTTCAGGAGTCCGCCCGCGGTGAGTTCGTGCGGGGCGCCGACCCGGCGCAGGGTGGCGAGCACGTCGAACTCCGCGAACTCCAGACCGTGTTCGGCGAAGACCGGCTTCATGCCCTTGCTCAACAGGTGATCGGCACGCTTGATGCGGCCCACCAGGGCCATCGCGTCCAGTCCGGCGAGGCTCATGTCCGGGCGCTCGCGACGCCACTGGCCGCGCAGCTCGTCTATGGCATCGGAGTCCGTGCCGGGCTGCCGCTCCGCCTCGCGCTCACTCATTGCCGCGTTCCTCCCTCACCTGAGCCAGATCTCTCAACGTTCAGATACTTGACGTTCGCAGACCCCGTGGCTCACACTTATCTCAACGTTGAGAATAACAGCGTTGAGGGGAAATCCAAGGGGAGCGCCATGTCCATCACCAGCACCACACCCGCCGCGGGCACCACACCCACCACGCCCCACAGCAGCGGCACCCGACGCCCGGCCGCCCCGGGGCCCCGCACCTCCACCTCCCCCAAGGCGGCCCTGGGCATCGCCGCACTCGCCGCGATCGGGCCCGCCACCTGGGGCACCACCTACGTCACGACCACCGAACTCCTGCCCCCGGACCGCCCCCTGCTCGCCGCGGCCCTGCGCGCTCTGCCCGCCGGGCTCATCCTGCTCGCCCTCACCCGGCGCCTGCCGCGCGGCGACTGGTGGTGGAAGGCATCCGTGCTCGGGCTGCTGAACTTCGGGGCGTTCTTCCCGCTGCTGTTCTTCGGCGCCTACCACCTGCCAGGCGGCGTCGCCTCGACGGTCAGCGCGCTCATGCCGCTACTGGTGGCCGGATTCGGGGCCGGCGTGCTCAAGGTCCGGCCCACGCGCCGTACGTTGACCGCCGGACTCGTCGGGTTCGTGGGCGTCGGACTGCTCGTCCTGCGCGGGAGCGCCGAGGTCGACCTCGCGGGCATCACGGCCATGCTGACGGCCACCGTACTCATGGCGCTCGCCGTCGTGCTGAGCAAGCGGTGGGGGCGCCCCGAAGGCGTATCGCTGCTCGCCCTCACCGGCTGGCAGCTGACCGTCGGGGGCCTGGTGCTGGCACCCATCGCCCTCACGGCCGAGGGCCTGCCCGACCACTTCACCGGCGCGAACGTCGCCGGCTACGCCTACCTCGGCCTGATCGGCACAGCGGTCGCGTACGCCCTGTGGTTCCGCGGCATCGAACGCCTCCCGGCCTCCTCCGTGTCGTTCCTCGGCCTGACGAACCCGATCGTCGCCACGCTCGCCGGACTGCTGTTCCTCGGACAGACCCTGACCGCCTGGCAGATCGGCGGTCTGGCCCTGGTGGTCGCGAGCGTCGCACTCGGCCAGAACCTCCGCCCGGCCCGGCGCCGCACCACCCCGGCCGCCTGAACCGCACCCGCACCCACGCCCACACCCACACCCACAAGGAGCCGATCCCATGCGCATCACCGTCTTCGGAGCAGCCGGAAACGTCGGCAGCCGCGTCGTCACCGAGGCACTCACCCGGGGCCACGAGGTCACCGCCGTCGTCCGCGACCGGGCCCGCTTCACCGCGCTGCACCCCGACGCCACCCACCGCACGGGGGACGCCGGAATCCCGGACCAGGTGGCGGAGCTGAGCGCCGGACAGGACCTCGTGGTCAACGCCACCCGCCCCGCCCCCGGCCACGAGGACGAGCACGCCGCCATCAGCCGGGCGTTACTGTCCGGCCTCGCCCGCACCGGCGTCCGGCTGATCATGGTCGGCGGGGCGGGCAGTCTCACCGTGCCCGGCACCCGGGGCGTCCTCGCGAGCGACGACCCGGCCTACGTCCCCGCCGCCTGGCGGCACATCGCCCTGGCCTCCAACGCCCAGTTCGACGCGATCCGCACCGCCGGGACGGAGGTCGACTGGGCGTATCTGAGCCCGTCCGCCCTCCTGGAGCCGGGCCGCCGCACCGGCACCTTCAGGCTCGGCACCGACGAGCTCCTGGTCGACGCCGAGGGCAACTCGGCCATCTCCATGGAGGACTTGGCGGTGGCACTCCTGGACGAGGCGGAACACCCCAAGCACCACCGCACCCGCTTCACCGCCGGATACTGACGGCCCCGCTCCCTCAGCGGACCGCCGGGTTCCTGATCACTTCGAACAGGCTGGTGAAGCTGTCGTCACCATGACCGGCCGCCATACCGCGCTCGAAGTGCTTCAGGACCGCGGCGGGCAGCGCGGTGTCGATGCCCGAGTCCTTCACCGTGTGGACGACGTGGTCCATGCTCGCCACACCCATGGCCAGCCGGTCCACTTCGCCCCGGTGGTCCCCCGCGTCGATCCGCGGCGTGTAGTACGCCAGGAAGTCCGGCATCGTGGCCATCGTCGACGAGGCGTACGGCAGGATCTCCGCGGCGGTGATGCCGTTGGCCTCCGCCAGCGCCACGGCGTGCAGCCAACTCAGTGCGGACGTCCAGAACATGTCCATCTGGATCTGGTAGAACAGCGCGGCGAGCCCCGGGTCCTCGCCGCGGTAGTCGGTGCCGGTGAGGGTCTCCAGCGTTTCCCGGTGCGCCTCGAAGACCTCTTTCGGGCCGCTGTAGAAGGTGGAGGAGTCGCTCCGCCCGATACCCGCGGGTGACACCCGCACTCCACCGGTCAGGTGCTGGGCGCCGTGCCCGGCGGCCCACTTCGCCGCCTCCCGGGCCTTTTCCGGCGTGTCCGAGCTGAGGTTGACCAGGACGCGCCCGGACAGCGCGTCGGCGGCCGGTTCGAGAATCGCGTACATCGCGTCGTAGTCCGTCAGGCTCAGCACCACCAGCTCACTGGCAGCCACCGCCTCCCCGGCCGAGCCGGCCAGGATCGCCCCCTTCGCCACCAGGTCGTCGGCCTTGCTCGCGGTCCTGTTCCACACGGTCACCCGGTGTCCCCGGTCCAGGAACGCGTCCGCCATCGCCTTGCCCATCGGGCCGAGTCCGACCACGGTCACCGCTGCGTGCTTACCCATGAGTGCCTCCTAGAACGAACGCTCTATCTAGTCAGGAACGTAGCACAGTTCTAAAACGAACGCTCTACCCATTAGATTGGAGGGGTGAAGACAAAAACGTCAGACGCGGCAAGCTCCCTCGGCACCCGGGAACGGATCGTCCGGGCGGCCTCGACGCTGATGCAGCGCCAGGGGTTCGACGGCACCGGGATCAAGCAGATCTCCCTGGAGGCCGGGGCCACCCTCGGCTCCGTCTACCACTTCTTCCCGGGCGGGAAGCAGGAGCTGGCCATCGCGGCCGTGCACCACGGGGACCGCGAATTCGCCGACCTGCTGCGCGAGATCCTCGACGGCGAGGAAGACCCGGGCCGGGCGATCACCGCCTGCACCCGCAGCCTCGCCGAGGGGCTGCGCGCCTCGGACTGGATCGAGGGCTGCCCGGTCACGGCCACCGCACTCGGGACGGCGGGCCGCTTCCCCGACATCCAGCAGGCCGCCGCCGAGGCGTTCGCCCGCTGGCAGTCCATCGTCTTCGAGAAGCTGCGCGGCGCCGGCATCCCCGAGGACGACGCGAACGACCTCGCCGCCACGGTGATCAGCACGCTGGAAGGTGCCGAACTCGCGGCGCAGGTCTCGCGGGACGCCCGCCCCCTGGATGTCGCGGGCCGCCACCTGGCCCAACTGATCGCGCTCCACCGGAATGCACCCGGAGCTCAAGCAGCGAGTTCCGAGCGCTCTTAACAAGGATTGGGGGGATGGGTCAGTTGTCCCACCCACCCACCCTGCCTGGCGAGTTGACTTTTCGTGACCGACTTGCCACGGATGGTCATCACGCTCTAGCGTGCGTCCCGGACAACAAAAAACGACCCCCGCCGGTGCTGGAACACCTGACAGGGGTCTGACCAACAAGATCGAAAGCGAGTCGATCCATGGCTGACACTCAGCTTAGTGCTGCCCCCTGCGCCCCGCACGTATCTCCGTCCGCGACTCCGCACCCGATGGCCAACCCGGGTTACGGAAAGCGCACGGCGCCGTACGAACGCCCCCGCACCGAACGCGACTTCGCGCACCTGCTCCCCCGTGACGGCGCCATCGCCGCGTACATCGACCGGCTTCCGGACGGCTCCGACATCTCCGTGAAGGCGCTGGCCAAGGCGCTCCCGTACGGGCAGTGCGCCGTACGGACCTCGCTCAACCGGCTCCAGGAGGCCGGCCATCTGCGCCGGGGCAGCGAGTGCGTCGCCACCGAGCAGGTCCTGCTCTGGGTGACCCGGACGTTCTTCTCCCGCACGGCCCGCGACGACGACTGGTGGGCGGCGTTCACCAGGGGCGACGTACCGCAGGAGCCGCAACGGCCCACCCGATCCCGGGCGTTCATCCTGCTGGCCTCGCTCGGCCGGACCGCGTCCAGCCTGTCGCTCTCCGCGGCGGACTGCGTGGACCTGGAACCGCAGGTCAGCGAGTGGTTCGAGCGGGGCGCCACGGAAGAAGAACTCCTCCGCGCCCTCACCGCCGGCCTGCCCAACCCGGTTCACCACCCCGCGTCCCTCGTCGGCAGGCGCCTGCACGACAAGATGCCACCCGAACGAGTCACTCCGGTCCACCGAACCGTCCTGCGCACCCTGGAATGCAGCGAGTGCCGCGCCCCGGGCACCCCCGAGGCGCTCCTCGGCGGCCGATGCGCGCCCTGCCGGGGGACGGACCCGGCCCCCCACTTCGGCCCGCCCGGAGCGGTACAGGCGGGGCACGTGCGCGCGCGCATGAGCGAGGTGCGGGCGGCGCTGATTCCGCGCCCCGAGCGGCCGAGCGTCAGGCGCTGACACCCGCCCTGCCAACACCTGCCCCCGTCTCCCTCGTTGGCCGTGTCGACGATGCCGCCTTTCGAAGGACGCCCATGCGCCGACGCTTCACCAGGTACCGTGCCGGAATCCTCTGCGCGGTGCTCGTCATGGCCACCTTCGTCGGGTTCCAGCTGACGTCACTGACCGGACGGGATTCCCCCGACTCGAAGAACTACCTCTCCTACGCCCTCCGGCTGAGCGGCGAAAGCCGAGCCTCGGCCACCGCTCAGGCCATCGACTACACCTGCGCCGACGAGGCCGACCGTCCCCTGGTCCGGGAATGCGTGCGGAAGCTGACGCGATCGACCGCGTACTGGACGCGGCACGGCAACACCACCGGCATGACCGGGCCCTTCTTCAACGCCCGCTTCATGGCGATCTACGAAGCGCGGCCCGGATATCCCTTGTTCCTGGTGCCGTTCATCGCCGTGTTCGGACTCGTCCTGGGCGTCTGGCTGGCCGGTGTGACCGTCGCCCTGGCCGGCAGCCTCTTCGTGCTGGCGACGCTGCGCGCCGCCGGTGCCCACTGGCCGGCCGCGTTGTGCGGGCAGATCCTCTTCCTGACCCTGCCCACCGGGGCCGTCGCGATGCTCCCCATGGCCGACGGACTCACCCTGGCCTGCACGGCGGCGGTCGCACTCGGCTGCACGCTGACCCTGAACGGGGAGCGCCGCAGGGCCGGGACCGCCCTCGTCGCGGGCGGCCTCCTCGTGGCCTTCCTGGCGCGCTACTCCCAGGCGCTCCTGCTGGCCGCCGCCCTCACGGCCGCCTTCGGCGGACTCGCCTGGTACCGCAAGCGCCGCCACCGCCCGCACCGGCCGGCGCTGGGCCTCCTCGTCCTCTGCGGCGGCCTGGCCCTGGCCATGCAGCTGACCACGTACGTACTGGGCTGGCCCTCCGGACACGACAGCGCCCAGGACCTGCTGACCCACCACTACCAGCGTCCGGACGTGCCCGACCCCTGGCCCGGGTTTTTCACCCAGGAAAAGATCTTCTGGTCGGCCTGGGCGGACCACCAGCTCAAGGACCCCTTACTTCTCATCACCCTGGCCCTGGCCGCGTGCTCCACGCTCCGACGCCCCACGTACCTCGGCCTGCTCGCCGCCGCCACGGCCGCGGGCGGCGTACTCAACCAGGCCGGACACCCCAACCTCGACATGCTGGCCGGTCAACGCCTCATCGTCCTGATCTGGTTCCTCCCGGTCCTCACGATCCCGCTGCTCCTCACGGCACGGCGTGGGACGAGCGGACGCGGAACGGCCCCGGCCCCCGGGACGAATCCCAGGGGCCGGGGCCGGCAACGTACTGCTGCGAACAGCTGAACAGCTATGGAGCTACTGATCCGGGAGGGATCAGAAGTCCATGTCACCGCCCGGCATGCCGCCCGGGGCGGCCGCGCCGGCCTTCTCGGGCTTGTCGGCGATGACGGCCTCGGTGGTGAGGAAGAGCGCGGCGATGGACGCGGCGTTCTGCAGAGCGGAGCGCGTGACCTTCGCCGGGTCGATGATGCCCTCGGCGATCATGTCGACGTACTCGCCGGTCGCGGCGTTGAGGCCGTGACCGATCGGCAGGTTGCGCACCTTCTCGACGACGACGCCACCCTCAAGACCACCGTTGACGGCGATCTGCTTGAGCGGGGCCTCCAGCGCGAGCTTCACGGCGTTGGCGCCCGTGGCCTCGTCACCGGTCAGGTCGAGCTTCTCGAAGACGGCCGTGGCCTGGAGCAGAGCCACGCCACCACCGGCGACGATGCCCTCCTCGACGGCGGCCTTGGCGTTGCGCACCGCGTCCTCGATGCGGTGCTTGCGCTCCTTGAGCTCGACCTCGGTCGCGGCGCCGGCCTTGATGACGGCCACGCCGCCGGCCAGCTTCGCGAGGCGCTCCTGGAGCTTCTCGCGGTCGTAGTCCGAGTCGGAGTTCTCGATCTCGGCACGGATCTGCTTGACGCGACCCTGAACCTGGTCGCTCTCGCCCGCACCGTCGACGATCGTGGTCTCGTCCTTGGTGATGACGACCTTGCGGGCGCTGCCGAGCAGGTCCAGGCCGGCGTTCTCCAGCTTGAGACCGACCTCCTCGGAGATGACGGTGCCACCGGTGAGGATGGCGATGTCGCCGAGCATGGCCTTGCGGCGGTCACCGAAGCCCGGAGCCTTGACGGCGACGGACTTGAAGGTGCCACGGATCTTGTTGACGACCAGGGTCGACAGGGCCTCGCCCTCGACGTCCTCCGCGATGATCAGCAGGGGCTTGCCCGACTGCATGACCTTCTCCAGCAGCGGAAGGAGGTCCTTCACGTTGCTGATCTTGGAGTTGACGATCAGGATGTACGGGTCGTCGAACGACGTCTCCATACGCTCCATGTCGGTGGCGAAGTACGCCGAGATGTAGCCCTTGTCGAAGCGCATACCCTCGGTGAGCTCCAGCTCCAGACCGAAGGTCTGGGACTCCTCGACGGTGATGACGCCTTCCTTGCCGACCTTGTCCATAGCCTCGGCGATCTTGGCGCCGATCTCGGTGTCAGCAGCGGAGATGGAGGCGGTCGAAGCGATCTGCTCCTTGGTCTCCACGTCCTTCGCCTGCTCCAGCAGAGCGGCGGAGACGGCCTCGACGGCCTTCTCGATGCCACGCTTCAGAGCCATCGGGTTGGCACCCGCGGCGACGTTGCGCAGACCCTCGCGGACGAGAGCCTGGGCGAGAACGGTGGCGGTGGTCGTACCGTCGCCGGCGACGTCGTCCGTCTTCTTGGCGACCTCCTTGACCAGCTCCGCACCGATCTTCTCGTACGGGTCCTCGAGCTCGATCTCCTTGGCGATGGAAACACCATCGTTGGTGATCGTGGGCGCGCCCCACTTCTTCTCGAGGACGACGTTACGGCCCTTGGGGCCGAGGGTGACCTTGACGGCGTCGGCGAGCTGGTTCATCCCGCGCTCGAGACCGCGCCGTGCCTCCTCGTCGAACGCGATGATCTTGGCCATGTGAAGTGGTCCTCCCGGACAGGGGTGGATTCTCCGGACCGAGAGGCGCCCGCGACGGACGGCCAGCGTGCTGTGTGGTTCCTTGCCCCACGCAGCCTGCGGGCCTCACCGGCCCGGTCCAAGTTTCTGTCACTCTCACCTGGAGAGTGCTAACGCCAATGATTAGCACTCGACCCCTGCGAGTGCAAGCGTCCCCCTCCGGATGTGGACAACCGGGCGCGTCCGGAAGAGCGGCGATCACGGGGCCGCACAGGGGGCACCGGCCGTACGGACCCACGGGGTCGTACAGACGCACGGAGGGCCCGCACCCCCTTGGGGGTACGGGCCCTACGCGCGTGAGTAGTGTCGTTGGCCGACTGCGCCGAGCTCAGCCGACGGCGAGCTTGACCATGTCCGCCTGCGGCCCCTTCTGGCCCTGCGAGATCTCGAATTCAACTCGCTGACCCTCTTCGAGGGTGCGGTACCCGTCCATCTGGATCGCGCTGTAGTGGACGAAAACATCCGCACCACCGTCGACCGCGATGAAGCCGTACCCCTTCTCCGCGTTGAACCACTTGACGGTGCCCTGAGCCATGCCTAACTCCCCTATTACTGGCCCTTGCACAGGACCGCACTTCGCGGGCCCGGGTCAGAACTCACCCTCCGACAGGAGAGGGTGTGTGCGCCGGAACGCGTCGACCGCGGCCGAATGTATCTGCCCAACTGCCCTCTGCAACAGGTCAATCGGACGAGAATTCTGGGCACAGCCGATCGCCCCTTTATGGGGAATTCATGAGATTCCTGGGCAAGTCGGGCCTGACAAAGGCCACTTATGGCTCAAGGGGGTCGCACACTTTGGCTGCTTCTTATCGGGGCCGGGCGCATTCTCATATGCGGGCGGCACAGGCAGCGGAGGGGACTTCCCAACTCTACCGCGCCTAACCATGCAGAATTGCCCCCTCCGCTTCTCTCGCGGAGGGGGCAATGGTGGTGACGCTGCGAAGTCAGCAGCCGCCTGCGACGGCCGGGATGATCGAGACACCGGCACCGTCCGGGGTGGCCGCGTCCAGGCCGCCCTCGAAGCGCACGTCGTCGTCGTTGACGTAGACGTTCACGAAGCGGCGCAGCTTGCCCTGGTCGTCCAGGACGCGGGCGGCGATGCCCGGGTGGTTCTTCTCCAGGGAGTCGATGACCTCGGAGAGGACCGCGCCCTCGGCCGAGACCTCGGCCTGGCCGTCCGTGTAGGTGCGGAGGATGGTGGGGATGCGGACCTTGACGCTCATGGTGGGTGCCTTCCTCGGGTCTCGGCGGGTGGTCAGCTGGTGGCGAGGCCGGCGGCGCGGAACGCGTCCAGGCTCGGCCGGATCGTCGCGGTCGCCTGCGAGGTCGCGGCCACCGCGTCGAGCGTCTTGAGGCCGTCACCGGTGTTCAGGACGACGGTGGTCAGGGTCGGGTCGAGCAGACCCGCCTCGATCAGCTTCTTCGTCACGCCGACCGTCACCCCGCCCGCGGTCTCCGCGAAGATGCCCTCGGTGCGGGCCAGCAGCTTGATCGCGTCGACGATCTGCTCGTCGTTCACGTCCTCCACGGCCCCACCGGTACGGCGGGCGATGTCCAGGACGTACGGCCCGTCGGCCGGATTCCCGATCGCCAGGGACTTGGCGATCGTGTTCGGCTTCTGGGGGCGCACGACGTCGTGACCGGCCTTGAAGGCCACCGACACCGGGGAACAGCCCTCGGCCTGCGCGCCGAAGATCTTGTACGGCTTGTCCTCGACCAGACCGAGCTTGATGAGCTCCTGGAGCCCCTTGTCGATCTTCGTGAGCTGCGATCCGGAGGCGATCGGGATCACGAGCTGGTCGGGCAGCTGCCAGCCGAGCTGCTCGCAGATCTCGTACGCGAGGGTCTTGGAGCCCTCGCCGTAGTACGGACGCAGGTTGACGTTGACGAAGCCCCAGCCCTCGCCGAGCGGGTCGCCGATGAGCTCGGAGCAGAAGCGGTTGACGTCGTCGTAATTGCCCTCGATGCCGACCAGCTCACCGCCGTACACCGCGGCCATGACGACCTTGCCCTGCTCCAGGTCGTGCGGGATGAACACGCAGGACCGGAAGCCGGCGCGGGCGGCGGCGGCGCCCACCGCACCGGCGAGGTTGCCGGTGGAGGAGCAGGAGAGGGTGGTGAAGCCGAACGCGCGGGCGGCCTCGACGGCGATCGCGACGACCCGGTCCTTGAAGGAGTGCGTCGGGTTCCCGGAGTCGTCCTTGACGAACAGTCCACCGGTGACGCCCAGTTCACGGGCGAGGTTGTCGGCCTTGACCAGCTTGGTGAAGCCGGGGTTGATGTTGGGCTTGTCCGCGACATCGGCGGGGACCGGCAGCAGCGGCGCGTAACGCCAGATGTTGTTGGGTCCGGCCTCGATGCGCTTCTTCAGCTCGTCGGGAGAGCCGCTCGGCAGGTCGTACGCCACTTCGAGCGGCCCGAAACAGGACGCGCAGGCGAACAGGGGGCCGAGCTCGAAACGCTCGCCGCACTCGCGGCAGGAAAGCGCCGCGGCGGGACCGAGGTCCACAGTGGAAGGGGTGTTCGTCAGTTCAGTCTGGACAGCCATGCTGGCGGAGGCCCTTTCTCCTCATCTTCCTCATGGCGCATTTCGCCATGAGACGGATTTGGCACCTTCCCCACCGTGACCTCGCGGTCGATGGGGGGGTTGCCGGGACTTCAACGGGCCGTTCCCTCAGTCCCTCTGGATGAGCGCTGTGGCACTGGATCACCGATCCAGGCGTTTGTCGGCGGGCGGACCCCGAGATGCGAGGGTCGTCCGCGTTGCTCAAGACTGTAACCGAAGCCTCGGACGGTGGAGATAGTCGTCCGAACCGCGAGATGGATCACACGCAGGGAGATTCGACCGTGATCGAAGAGGTGGAACGTTGGCTGACCAGGCGTTCCTGGTCGGCCGCCGATCGTCCGCTGGATCGTCTCGCGGCCGCCAGGGCCCGGGACCCGCTCCGTGGAAGCATCAGCGTCGTCCTGCCCGCCCTCAACGAGGAGGAGACGGTCGGCGACATCGTGACGACGATCCGGCGCGAGCTCATGGAGCGCGTGCCGCTGATCGACGAGCTGGTGGTGATCGACTCCGGTTCGACCGACGCCACCGCGCGGGTCGCCACGGAGGCAGGCGCCCGGGTGGTGCACCGGGACGCGATCCTGCCCCGAATACCCGCCGTCCCCGGCAAGGGCGAGGTGCTGTGGCGGTCACTGCTGGTCACCAGCGGCGAGATCGTCTGCTTCATCGACGCGGATCTGAAGGATTTCTCCGCGGACTTCGTCTCCGGGACCGTCGGGCCGCTGCTCACCGACCCCTCGGTGCAGTTCGTGAAGGCGATGTACGACCGCCCGCTGGGAAACACCGCTGGTCAAGGTGGCCGCGTCACTGAACTGGTGGCACGCCCCGTGCTCAATCTGCACTGGCCGCAGCTGGCCGGTTTCGTCCAGCCGCTGGGCGGCGAGTACGCGGTGCGGCGTTCCCTGCTCGAACAGCTGCCCTTCCCCGTCGGTTACGGAGTGGAGCTGGGCCTGCTCATCGACTCGCTGCACCTGGTGGGGCTGGACGCGCTGGCACAGGTCGACGTCGGCGTACGCAAACACCGCCACCAGGACGGTCAGGCGCTGGGCCGGATGGCGGCGACGATCTACCGCACCGCGCAGCTCCGGCTCTCCCGGGGCCATCTGGTGCGGCCGGTGCTGACCCAGTTCGAGCGGGGCGAGAACGGCTTCGTGCCGTGCACCCATGTGGTGGACACGGAGGAGCGGCCTCCGATGCGTGACATCGAGGAGTACCTGTCCCGTCGCGCGGCGTAACCGATGAAGTCATAAAAGTTCCCTACATTTCACTTTTATGACTTTTCCTCGACTGGGGGCCGCTCCGCGCCGGTGGCGCCGGCTGCCCTCGTACGCCACCCCCCTGGCCGTGCTCGGCTCCGTCGCGCACGGCTCCCTGGCCGAGACCGGCGGCGACAGTGAGCGGCTGTGGCTGCTCGGTGGCCTCGGGCTCGCCCTGACCGGGGCCGGGGCGGTCGCCCGCGCGGCGGCCCGCGGCCGTGGGCGCGGACGCGACCGCGGCTGACCGGCGGAACGTGAGCGCGGCCGGACTCACGTTTGGGGGGTTACGGAACGGGCTAGGTTCCGGTACATGGTCTCCGAGCACGCTGCCCAGGTCCTCGTCGCGTCCAACCGCGGCCCGGTGTCGTACACCCGGGGCGAGGACGGCTCGCTCACATCGAAACGGGGCGGGGGCGGCCTCGTCTCCGGCCTCAGCGCCGTCGACGACAAGCTGTGGGTGTGCGCGGCCCTGAGCGACGGCGACCGGGAGGCGGTCAGGCAGGGGGTCGCCGAACCGGGCGTCCGGATGCTCGACATCGACGCCGCTCTCCACGCCGACGCGTACAACGGCATCGCCAACTCGGTGCTCTGGTTCGTCCACCACATGCTGTACCAGACGCCGTTGGAGCCCACGTTCGACGCGGAGTTCCGGCGGCAGTGGGCTTCGTACGAGGCGTACAACCGGGCCTTCGCCGAAGCGCTCGCCGAGGAGGCGGGCGAGGGGGCGGCGGTCCTCGTGCAGGACTACCACCTGGCGCTGGTGCCGGGCATGCTCCGAGAGCTCCGCGCCGATCTGCGGATCGGCCACTTCTCGCACACCCCGTGGGCGCCCGTCGACTACTTCCGCCTGCTGCCCGACGACATCGGCGAGCAGTTGCTGCGGGGCATTCTCGGCGCCGACCGGGCGGCGTTCCTCACCCGGCGGTGGGCCGACGCCTTCATCGGCTGCTGTACGGAGATCCTGGGCGGCACCGGCCGGACCCGGATCGGGGTGCACGGGCTGGGGGCGGACGCGGAGTTCCTGCGCCGCCGCTCGCACGAGGCGGACGTGGACGAGCGGATGGCGGCGCTGCGGGAGCAGGTGGGTACCGGCCGGCGGACGATCGTGCGGGTGGACCGCACGGAGCTCTCCAAGAACATCGTGCGCGGGCTGCTCGCGTACCGGGAGCTGCTGGAGGAGCACCCGGAGTGGCGCGAGCGGGTCTCCCATATCGCGTTCGCCTATCCCTCGCGGCAGGACCTCGCGGTGTACCGGGAGTACACGGCGGCGGTGCAGACGCTGGCCGACGAGATCAACGCGGCGTACGGGACGCCCGGCTGGACGCCGGTGATCCTGCACGTCAAGGACGACTTCGCGCGGTCCCTGGCGGCGTACCGGCTGGCCGACGTGGCGCTGGTGAACCCGATCCGTGACGGGATGAACCTGGTCGCCAAGGAGGTCCCCGTGGTCTCCGACGACGGCTGCGTTCTGGTGCTGTCGCGGGAGGCGGGGGCGTACGAGGAGCTGGGCGACGCCTCGATCGTGGTGAACCCGTACGACGTGTCCGCCACGGCCGAGGCGCTGCACCAGGCGCTGTCGATGCCGCACGACGAGCGGGCGGACCGCACGAAGGCGCTGGCCGCCGCTGCGACGGCGCTGCCGCCGCAGCAGTGGTTCCTGGACCAGCTAGACGCGCTGCGCGAGGGCTGACAGGAAACGGACGACGTCGGCCGGGCCCGGGACCACCAGGTCGGCCCGCTCGGCGAGTTCGGGCACCTCGGCGCCTCCGCTGCAGATCAGCAGGCCGGGGATGCCGTCCGGGCCCTCGGTGCGGAGCTTCTCCACCGCGCCGTAGGCGGCGAGGTCGCCGAGGTCGTCACCGGCGTACAGGACGGACTCGGCGTCCATCGCCCGTACGTACTCGGCGAGTGCGATGCCCTTGTCCATGCCGGGCGGGCGCAACTCCAGGACCTGGCGCCCGGGTTCGACGATCAGGCCGTGCCGGGCCGCGAGCAGGCCGAGGGGTTCGCGCAGCGACTCGAAGGCGGCCTGCGGGTCGTCGGCCCGGCGCGTGTGTACGGCGACGGCCTGGCCCTTCTCCTCGACCCAGGCACCGTGCCAGAGGCCCAGCTCATGGAGCAGGCCGGGCAGTTCGGCGCGGACGGCTGCGACGCCGGGGTGCGGGGCGGGGGCGTGCACGGTGCCGGAGACGGCGTCCCAGCGTTCGGCGCCGTAATGGCCGAGGACGACGAGGTGATCGAGACCGGGCACCCCCGCGAAGCCGCCGTACCGCACGGCGACACCGGCCGGCCGGCCGGTGATCACGGCGACGGACGCGACGCGCGGCGCGAGCGCGGCGAGCGCGGGGACGGCGCCGGGGTGGGCGCGGGCCTGTTCCGGATCGGGGACGATGTCGGCGAGCGTGCCGTCGAAGTCGAGGGCGACCACGGCTCGGTCGGGCCGAGCGAGGATCGCGGCGAGACCTTCGCGGCCGGCCGGGGTGGTGGGGGTCGGCAGGTGATCAAGGTTGCTGCCCATGCCTCGACCCTATAGCCCGCACCCCACTCGCGGGGCTCCGCGCCTTCAACCACCGCCCGGGCCCCACACGACCGCACCGCCCTGGTCCGGCACCGGTTCCGTCCTCAAACGCCGGACGGGCTGGATTCGACCGCCCCCGCAACCCCAGCCGAGGCCGGCAACCCCCAGCCCGCCCGGCGATTGAGGGCATCTTTCAGCCCAGCCGGCACCGGACCGGCTGGATTCGGCCGAGGCCGGCAACTCCCAGCCCGCCCGGCGATTGAGGGCATCTTTCAAGCCCGTCCGGCGTTTGAGGACCGGGGTTCGGGGCGGAGCCCCGAGGGGGGGCGGTCAGCGGCGGGTTCGGCGGGTGGCTCGTACCGCGCGGAGGCGGTTCACCGTGACCGGGTCCTCCGCCAGCGCCCGCACATCGTCGATCAACGCGTTCAGCAACTGGTAGTACCGGACCGGCGACATCCCGAGCTCCTCACGGATCGCCCGTTCCTTCGCCCCCGGACTCGCCCAGGAACGCCGCTCCAGGGCGAGCATGGCTCGGTCCCGGTCGGAGAGTGGGGCGGCTTCGGTCATATGAACAACCTAATCGGCCCCACGGACAACCGCCCCCGGCTACTCCGCCTGCTCCGCCTGCTCCGCCCTCTTGGCTATGCCGGCCAGCACACCGGCCGGGTCCCCGTTCGGCTCCACCGCAGTGCCGATGCTCTCCTTGATGGCCTCGCTGGCCTGCGCCCAGGACGTCTTGGCGAACGGGTAGAACTGCGAGTTCGGCAGCGCCGCCAGGAACTCCCGCAGCGGCTTGTGCCGGGCGTCGGTCTCCATCGACGCGGAAGCGCTGTCGGTGACCGGCAGCATGTCGTACTCGTCCGCGAACGCGAGCACGTTCTCGTCGTTGTATGCGAAGTCGAAGAACTTGCCGATCTCCGCGCGGTGCTCGTTCTGCTTGAAGCCCATCATCCAGTCGGCCACACCCATCGAGCCCCTGGTCGGCCCGTCGACGCCGGGCAGCGGCACCATTCCGACCTCGACGCCCTCCTTCTCGGCGTCCTCCATCAGCGTCGGGTGCCCGTTGAGCATGCCCACCTGGCCGCGTGTGAACGCGTCGAACGCCTTCGCCCGGTCGAGCTTGCCCGGGGCGACGGGCCCGGTGAGCCCCTTGCCGACGAGGTTGTCCTTCAGCCAGGTGAGCGTGGCGATGTTCTCCGGGGAGTCGATGTTGTAGCCACCGACGTCGTCCGTGTAGCCGCCACCGCCGCTCAGCAGCCACATCAGGGTCTCGGCCTGGGACTCCTCGGGGCCGAGGGGCAGCGCGAAGGGGTAGCGGACACCGCGCTGCTTGAGCAGGGTGGCGTCCCGCTGGATGTCGGCCCAGGTCTTGGGCGCGTCCAGCCCCGCGTCGCTGAAGAGCTTCTTGTTGTAGAAGAGCAGCCGCGTGCTGGCGATGAACGGCAGCCCGTACTGCTCTCCGTTGACCATGCCCGCATCGCTCAGCGAGGGAAGGAAGTTGGCCTGCGTACGGATCGCCAGCATCTGGTCGGCCGAATAGAGCTTGTCCTTCTTCGCGTAGTCCGCGTACGCGCCGATCTGCGCGATGTCCGGGGCCTTGTCCTCCGCCACCATCTCGGCCACCTCGCGGTCGACGTCCTTCCACGCGTACACGTGGACGTCGACCTTGATACCGGGGTGGGCGGCCTCGAAGTTCCGGGCGAGGTTGTTCCAGTACGTCTCGGACGTGTTCGCCGCGCTGGTGCCGTAATCGGCCGCCACGAACTTCAGCGTCACGTCACCGGAGCCACTGCCTGTCCCGCAGCCCGACAACGTTGCCGTCATACCCAGTGCGGCCACCGCCGCGGTCACACCCAAAAAGCGCCGCTGCACGGCCTCGCCCATCCTCATCGAATACATCGCTTGCATATCGCTCACATCGCCCCGCCGAAGGGCGATTTTCCCCCACGTTCATCGAGAGGTCTACACCACGCCAGTCTCGCTTCGGCAACGTATCGGCACCGTCCGATTTTGTATGGAGCCGCAACAAACCGAGATAGTGGACTAGACCTTTTGCGGCCGGGGGGCGAAACTGTCTCCCGTGAGACATGTCATCGCCCTCGATGTGGGCGGCACAGGAATGAAGGCCGCACTGGTCGGGGCCGACGGAACCCTGCTCCACGAGGCGCGGCGGGCCACCGGCAGGGAGCGCGGTCCCGACGCCGTCGTGGAGACGATCCTCGCGTTCGCCGCCGAACTGCGCGCGTACGGCGAGGAGCACTTCGGCACCGGCGCGGTCGCCGCGGGCGTCGCCGTGCCCGGCATCGTCGACGCCGAGAACGGCATCGCGGTCTACGCGTCGAACCTCGGCTGGCGCGACGTACCCATGCGCGCCCTGCTCGCCGAACGGCTCGGCGGCGTACCCGTCGCGCTCGGCCACGACGTCAGGACCGGCGGCCTCGCCGAGGGCCGGATCGGCGCGGGCAAGGGCGCCGACCGCTTCCTCTTCGTACCGCTGGGCACCGGCATCGCCGGCGCCATCGGCATCGCGGGCTCCATCGAGGCGGGCGCCCACGGCTACGCGGGCGAGATCGGCCACATCGTCGTCCGGCCGGACGGCCCGGACTGCGGCTGCGGCCAGCGCGGCTGCCTGGAGACCCTGGCCTCCGCCTCCGCGGTGACCCGGGCCTGGGCCGCCGCCTCCGGAGACCCCGACGCGGACGCCGCGGACTGCGCGAAGGCCGTCGAGTCCGGCGACCCGGCCGCCGTACGGGTCTGGCAGGACGCGGTCGACGCCCTCGCCGCCGGACTGGTCACCGCCCTCACACTGCTGGACCCCCGCACGCTCATCATCGGTGGCGGGCTGGCCGAGGCGGGGGAAACCTTGTTCACACCACTGCGTGCGGCTGTCGAGGAACGCGTCACGTTCCAGAAGCTGCCTCACATCGTTCCGGCGGCCCTCGGGGACACCGCCGGATGCCTGGGCGCAGGGCTGCTCGCCTGGGATCTTCTCTCCACGGAGGTATCCGCCTGATGGCCGGACGCGCAGACAGCACCGTTCTCTCAGGCGCCCGGGTGGTGCTGCCGACCGGGACGGTGGAGAACGGCCGGGTGATCGTCGAGGGCGGCAGGATCGCCGGCAGCACGACGGAGGACGCCCGCACCGTCGATCTGACCGGCCACTGGGTCGTGCCCGGCTTCGTCGACATGCACAACCACGGCGGCGGCGGCGCGTCCTTCACCTCCGGCACCGTGGACGAGGTCCTGACCGGCGTCCGTACGCACCGCGAGCACGGCACCACCACCCTGGTGGCCTCCACCGTCACCGGAGAAATGGACTTCCTCGCCCAGCGGGCCGGAGTCCTCTCCGAGCTGGTCCAGCAGGGCGACCTGGCCGGTATCCACTTCGAGGGCCCGTTCATCTCCCCGTGCCGCAAGGGCGCCCACAGCGAGGCACTGCTGCGCGACCCGGACCCGGCCGAGGTCCGCAAGCTGATGGACGCGGCGCACGGCACGGCGAAGATGTTCACCCTCGCCACCGAACTGCCCGGCGGCATCGACTCGGTGCGCCTGCTCGCCGAGCACGGGGTGATCGCCGCGATCGGGCACACCGACGCGACGTACGAGCAGACCGTCGAGGCGATCGACGCGGGCGCCACCGTCGCCACGCACCTCTACAACGCGATGCCGGGCCTCGGCCACCGCGCGCCGGGCCCGATCGCGGCCCTCCTGGAGGACGAGCGGATCACCGTCGAGCTGATCAACGACGGCACGCATCTGCACCCCGCCGCGCTCCAGCTGGCCTACCACCACGCGGGCGCCTCCCGCGTCGCGCTGATCACGGACGCGATGGACGCGGCCGGGTTCGGTGACGGCCGGTACCAGCTGGGCCCGCTCGCGGTCGAGGTGAAGGACGGCGTCGCCCGCCTGGTGGAGGGCGACTCGATCGCCGGCTCCACGCTCACCCTGGACACCGCCTTCCGCCGGGCCGTGACCATCGACCGGATCCCCGTCGGCGACGTCGTCCAGTCCATCTCCGCCAACCCGGCGCGACTGCTCGGCGTGTACGACAAGGTCGGCTCCCTGGAACCGGGCAAGGACGCGGACCTCGTGGTCCTGGACGAGGACTTCGTCCTCAAGGGCGTCATGCGCAAGGGCGAGTGGATCATCGAGCCCCGGCTCGCGTGACCTCGCGGCCGGGCGGCGCGCCCAGCCGGTAAGGCAGCGCCCAGCGCGTAACGAAGAGACGGCGGTTGCCCCGGACACCTGGGACGACAGCCGTCTCTTTGGCATGATCACCAAGGCATTGACCAAGAGAGGGAAAGCGCGTACTACGGGGCGCTACACAGGAATCGGAGACCGGCACAGGTGATCCTGACCGTCACACTCAACACGGCGCTCGACCTGACGTACGCCGTCCCGGCCCTCGTCCCGCACACCAGCCACCGGGTCACCGAACTCTCCGAGCGCCCCGGCGGCAAGGGCCTCAACGTCGCCCGGGTACTCGCCGCACTGGGCCACGAAACGGTCGTCACCGGCTTCGCGGGCGGCCCCACCGGAGCCGTCCTGCGCGACCTGCTGGCTCCGCTCCCGCCGCGCGACGCACTCGTCGGCGTCGCCGGGAACACCCGCCGCACCATCGCCGTCGTCGACGCCGCCACCGGCGACACCACCCAGCTGAACGAACCGGGCCCGCACATATCCGCCGAGGAATGGGCCCGCTTCCTTCGTACGTACGAGGAACTGCTCACCGGAGCCGAAGCGGTCGCCCTCTGCGGCAGCCTCCCGCCCGGCATCCACGTGGGCGCCTACGCCGAGCTGGTCCGCCTCGCCCGCACCGCCCGGGTCCCCGTCCTCCTGGACACCAGCGGCGAGCCCCTGCGCAGGGGCATCGCCGCCCGCCCCGACCTGATCAAGCCCAACGCCGACGAACTGGCCCAGCTCACCGGAGCCCGCGAACCCCTGCGCGCCGCCCGCGACGCCTGCCGCCGCGGCGCACACGGCGTGGTCGCCTCCCTGGGCGCGGACGGCATGCTCGCCGCCACCCCGGACGGCATCTGGCGCGCCTCCCCGCCCGCCGCCGTGCGGGGCAATCCGACGGGCGCGGGCGACTCCGCGGTGGCCGGGCTGATCTCCGGCATCGCCGAGGGCCTGAGCTGGCCTGACCGGCTGACGCGGGCGGTGGCCCTGTCGACGGCGACCGTGCTGGCTCCGGCCGCGGGTGAGTTCGACAGCGCTGCCTACGCGAAGCTGCTGACGGGTGTCCGCGTGGAGCAGCAGGCGGCCTGACCTCCGAGCCCACAAACGCCTCGTCCCGGCTCGCGCGAGGCGAAGACCGGGACGGGGGCGGTTCCTGAACGGACCGGGCGGGGCTACTTGATGTGGCCCGCCTTCAGCGAGAGCTGGTCGAGATTGGCGTCGCACTGGTCGCCCGTCTCGCACGAGAGCTTCAGTGTGTTGGAGCCCTTGGTGAGGTTGACGTACGCGTACGTGTTCGTCCACCCCTTCTCCAGATCGCCCTCCGCGGCGTGCGCGAAGTTCGTCATGTTGATCGAGCGGGGCGCCTCGGCGTTGACCGTGAGGGTCGTCTTGGCGTCCTTGCCGGGCACGCCGTACGTCACGTACAGCGTATAGGGCCCGGCCTCCGGCACGTCGACCGTCCACGTCGCCGAGCGGCCGACCTCGTTGAGGCTGATGTACTGGCCGTTCGCGCTCTTGGCGCCCTTGACGGTGTTCTCCAGGGCCGCCGTACCACCGAGCGTCAGCGTCGCCGCGTCCTGCTTCGGGAGGTCGGCCGGCTTCTCCGGCTTCTTGGACTCCTCCGCCTTCGGGGTCTCCTCGACCTCACCGGCGGGCCCGGCCGACGTAGCGGCCTCGTTCTTCTTCTTGTCGGCGTCGCCGTCGTCGGAGAGAAGAGCGGCGCCGATGCCGATGAGCACGACCGCGACCACCGCGACCGCCGCGATCAGCAGCGCCTTGGTGTTGGGGCCGCCCCTGCCGGAGCCGCCACCCCTGCCGCCCTGCTGCGGGATCTGCGCCGTGCCGCCGGGATAGGTCTCGGGGGCCGCGTACTGCGGGTGCGGCTGACCGTACGGCGCCTGGGGCGGCTGGCCGTAGGCCTGCTGATGCGGAACCTGCTGCCCGTACTGGCGCTCGCCCACGGTCCGCACCTGGTTGTACGAGGTTCTGGGCACGCCGGGCTGAGCGGCCGGACCGGGGTAGCCGTAGCCGCCCTGGCCGGGCGCCTGGGCGCCCGCCGCCTGTCCGTCCGCGTACAGGTAGCCGAACGGATCGTCGTCCTCGGGTTTGCTCGTGCCGTTGTTCCCGGCCGTCATCCCTGGGTCACTCCTCACCATGTCGCCAGCCGTCGCCGACCGGCCGAGCCTACCTCGAACGGAGCACGGCTCTCATTGCCGCTGCACCCTCCTGGGGGGCATCGGAAACCGGGGCGGGGTAGGGGGATGGCCTTGCCGTAAACCTCAGCCGGCTCTGCGGTGAACCTTCGACCGGGAGCGCTTTTCGACGTACATCCGCTGGTCGGCGGAGCGCAGGACCTCTTCAGCGGTCATTCCGCACTCGGCCCAGCCGATGCCGAAACTCGCACCTACCCTGACCGCCCTGCCGTCCACCCGGATGGGCGGAATAATGGCATTACGCAAGCGTACGGCCAGATCTGCGGCATCCGCGGCCCCGAGGCCGTCCGCGAGGACGACGAATTCGTCACCTCCGAGCCGCGCGACCGTGTCCCCGTCCCGCACACAGGTGGTGAGCCGCCTGGCCACCTCGATCAGGACGGCGTCCCCGGTGTGATGTCCGAAACGGTCATTGATCGACTTGAAGCCGTCGAGGTCGCAGAAGAGGACCGCGAGGCCCTTCGAACCGTCGTCGTGCTCGGTGTCCGGCGCCGCCGTGTGCACGTGGTGGTCGTACGGGCCGCCGCCCGGCACCGGGTCCGCGTCGTAGCCGTCGGCCTGGTAGCCGTGCACCCGGGAGGCCTCGGGATCGCCGTACGCCGCGTCCAGCGCCTCGATCGCGGTCGAGGCCACCGAGTGGGGACGCTCACAGAGCCGGGCACCGAGCCTGGCCCGCAGTTCGGCGCTGTTGGGCAGGCCGGTGAGCGCGTCGTGCGAGGCACGGTGCGCGAGATGCAGCTCGTGACGCTTGCGCTCCTCTATGTCCTCGACGTGGGTGAGGAGGAAGCGGGGGCCGTCGGCGGTGTCCGCGACGACCGAGTTGCGCAGCGAGACCCAGAGGTACGTGCCGTCGCGGCGGCCGAGCCGCAGCTCGGCCCGGCCACCCTCGGCCGACGTACGGAGCAGGGTGCCGATGTCCTCGGGGTGGACGAGGTCGGCGAAGGAGTAGCGGCGCAGTACGGAGGCGGGGCGGCCCAGGAGACGGCACAGGGCGTCGTTGGTGCGGAGCAGCCTGCCGTGCTGGTCACCGCCCATTTCGGCGATGGCCATACCGCTGGGCGCGTACTCGAACGCCTGCCGGAAGGACTCCTCGCTGGCCCGCAGCGCCTGCTGTTCGCGTTCGAGCCGGACCAGGGCCCGCTGCATGTTTGCTCGGAGGCGAGCGTTACTGATCGCAATCGCGGCCTGTGACGCGTACATCTGGAGCGCTTCGCGGCCCCACGCGCCGGGCCGGCGCATGTTGCGCGGCCGGTCGACGGATATCACGCCGAGGAGGTCGTGCCCGCCACCTGACGCGTACATCGGCGCGTACAGCCGGTCCAGGGGGTGCCACTCGTCCTCGAAGCGGGGCTCGGGGCCCTCGGTGTGCCACTGGGGCACGTCGTCTTCGAGGAGGACCCAGCCCTGGGTGTGGGGTATGAAGCGGAGCTCGTCCCAGGCCTCGCCCATGGCCAGCCTGCGCTCCCAGGACTCGCGGGAGCCGACCCGTCCGGTGATCAGCGCCTCGGCCGCGGAGTTGCCCGCGAACGCGGCGACGACGAGGTCGCCGTCGGGCCGCACCAGGTTCACGCAGCCCAGTTCGTAACCGAGGCCGGAGACGATCCCGTCGGCCACGGTCTGCAGGGTGTCCGCCAGACTCCGAGCCGTGTTGAGATCAGCGACGGCCTGGTGCAGCTGCCGCATGGTCGCAAGGCGGACGTAGGGTTCCGACTCGGCCTCCATTGCTCGCACTCCCCGAGACCTCGACAGCAACTCCAGGTTTCATATCGACGTACTTGTTGCAGTGTCACGGCCACTGAATCACAGTGAGCTGTGCACCCGGTACACAGGGTCAACAAAAACTGCCCTCTGTGAGCCAAGTCACAACAGGGGATGAAGGGGCTGCGGAGCACCTCCGGGACCTTCCGTCGTTTTCTTGAACGCAAATCTGTACGTTGCAGTCCGTTGCGCCCGGGCGCGCGGGCCACCGCGGCGCGTGGCCTGATTCCGGGGTCCTAGGACCCGCCTGGTCCCCTGGTCCGATGCGGGCGGGCGCGGCACCGGACTAGCGTGCCGGGTGTGTTGCAGACGAAGCCCCCCACGCCGCGTTCCGAGCCCGTCCCCCATGCTGAGGGGGTGAGCAACGACGAGTTCCGCGCCGCCCTCGGCCGACTGGCCGCGGGTGTCGTGCTGGTCACCGCCCAGGAGCCACCGCTCGACGAGCACGGCCGGGGCGAGGACGTCGGCATGACGGCGACAGCCTTCATGTCGGTCTCCCTCGACCCGCCCCTGGTCATGGTCAGCCTGCGCAACGACTCCCGGATGGACGACCTGCTGGCCGAGCAGCCCCTGTGGGCGGTCTCGGTCCTCGCGGAGAGCCAGCGCCACATCGCGGGCCGGTTCGCCATGAAGGGCCGGATCAGCGACCGGCTGCTGTTCGCGGACATCCCCTACACCCGGGGCGAGGTGACCCAGGCCCCTCTGATCGGCGGAGCGCTCGCGACGCTGGAGTGCCGGACGGAGCAGCGGGTGCTCGCGGGCGACCACACCCTGGTGATCGGGCGGGTGCTGACGGCCGGTCTGCCGAGCGCGGACGGCGAGCCGCTGACGTACTTCAAGGGCCGCTACCGCCAACTGGGCTGAGGCACTGCCGGGTGGCGTCGCGGCCGCTCGGCCTGGCCTCACCGGTCGGGGCTCAGCCCGTTCTCACAGGCCGGGGCTCAGCCCGTTCTCACCAGTCGCGGCCCGAGCGGCCGCGCTTCGTGTCGCCGCGCTGCTTCTTCTCGCGCAGCCGGCGCTCGTTGATCCCGCGCGGAATCCTGCGCTTGACGCGCGCCTTGGGGGGCGGTGCCGTGGCCTCGGCGAGCAGTGCGGCGAGCCGGACGGCGGCCGTTTCGCGGTTGCGCCACTGGGAACGGTGCTCGGACGCCCGTACCACCACCACCCCGTTGACCAGCTTGTTCGCCAGCCGTTCCAGCGCACGTGCCTTCCACACCTCGGGGAGCGACTCGGTCGCCGCGAGGTCGAAGCGGAGTTCCGCCTGCGAGTCGCTGGTGTTGACGTGCTGCCCGCCAGGCCCCGAGGACCGCGAGAAACGCCACATGAGCTCGGCCTCCGGCAGGGAGACCGCACCGCGGATGACATAGGGCCCGGACATGACACCCATGTTCCCCGGCTCACGGCCTGTTCGTCACCTTCTTTTGCCGGTCCACTGCCGGACCGCCGCCGACCGCTTTCCCGGACCCGCGTTCGGATTGCGCCAGAAGTTCGGCAAAGAAAGTAAAGCGAACAGGAACCTCGTGGTCTGTTGCCTGCGTTATGACGGGTGACGGTAGCTTTCGTGAGGGCACGAAAGCCCGTATACGACGAGGAAAGGGACTTCCCATGGCAGTAAGCCTGTCCAAGGGCGGCAACGTCTCGCTCACCAAGGAGGCACCGGGCCTTACCGCCGTCACGGTCGGCCTCGGCTGGGACGTCCGCACCACCACCGGCACCGACTTCGACCTCGACGCCTCGGCGATCGCGGTCAACACCGCCGGCAAGGTCTTCTCCGACGGTCACTTCGTCTTCTTCAACAACAAGGCGACGCCGGACCAGACCATCGTCCACACCGGTGACAACGTCACGGGCCAGGGCGAGGGCGACGACGAGCAGATCAACGTCAACCTGGCAGGTCTGCCGGCCGACATCGACAAGATCGTCTTCCCGGTCTCGATCTACGACGCCGAGACCCGCAGCCAGAACTTCGGCCAGGTCCGTAACGCGTTCATCCGCATCATCAACCAGGCCGGTGGCACGGAGCTCGCGCGCTACGACCTGAGCGAGGACGCCGCCACCGAGACCGCCATGGTCTTCGGCGAGCTCTACCGCAACGGTGCCGAGTGGAAGTTCCGCGCGGTCGGCCAGGGTTACGCGTCGGGTCTGCGCGGCATCGCCCAGGACTTCGGCGTCAACCTCTGATCTCACCGCTCGGGCATCCTCGGCGCCGAACCGCCGGGGCTCACCCCAGTGCTCCGGGAGCCCCCGGCCGCGTCCTGTCGGCCGGGGGCTCCCGCGCGTCGCGCGCGAAGGGCCCCGCACCCCGTTCGCCGGCCGGTCTAAGGTGCGCCGCATGATCATCGAACCGCTGGCGCCGGTCGACCACGACATCCCCGGCCCCCTGCTCACCGAACTCACCGCGCTGTACGCGTCGAACCGCGCCTTCCAGCAGCTCAGCGGCGACTTCCCGGACCCGGACGACATCCGTCCCGAGCAGGTCGCCGCCGCCCTCGCCGCCGAACTGGCGCAGCCGGACGCCGAAGTGCTCCTCGCCCGGTCGCGCGGCCGCCTGGTGGGCGTCGCGATCACCCTCGCGCACCACCCCGACCCGGCCGACCCCGACCCGTGGATCGGCCTGCTGATGGTCGACGCCGGTGAGCACCGGTCCGGGTACGGGAGGGAACTGGCGGAACGCGTCGAGGAACGCTTCCGCGCGGCGGGGCGGCAGGGGGCACGGCTCGCGGTCCTGGAGAACAACCCGAAGGCGCTCGCCTTCTGGACGGCGCTCGGCTACGAGATCATCGACCACCGCCCCGACCGCCACCTGAACCGCCCGTGCGCCGTCCTGCGCAAGACGCTGGTCACGGCCTGAGCGGCGCGTCCGGATCGTCCGGGCGGCCGTCGCCGTACAGCCAGGTGTCCCACAGTCCGCTCAGGTCCAGGCCGGTCCGCCGCTCCGCGTAGGCGGTGAAGTCGTCCGTCGACGCGTTGCCGTGCCGGTGCGCCTTCGCCCACCCCCTGAGCAGGCCGAAGAACGCCTCGTCGTCGTCCACCGTCTGGCGGAGCTTCTCGATCACCATGGCGCCGCGCCCGTACACCGGCGGGGCGGAGAGTTCCGCGGCGCTCGGCGGAACCGCGGGCGGGAACGCCCAGTTGTCGTCGTCCACGAAGGCCGCGTCGAAACTCTCCCGCGTCGGGGTGCCCTCGACATCCTCGGCCCAGAGCCACTCCGCGTACGTGGCGAGGCCCTCGTTGAGCCACATGTCCCGCCAGGTCTCGGGCGTGACCGAATTACCGAACCACTGGTGGGCCAGCTCGTGGACGAGGAGGCCGGTGGTGGGCGCGCCGGGGAAGACCGGCCGGTTCTGGGTCTCCAGCGCGTATCCGGCGTCGTCCGGCCGGTCGATGACCGCGCCGGTGGAGGAGAAGGGGTAGGGGCCGAACTTCCCTGCCGCCCACGTCATGACGTCGGGGACACGGGCGAGGGCGGGGGCGCTCGCCCTGGCCACCTTCGGGTCCACGGCGGTGAAGACCTCAAGGCCCTCGGGGGTCTTGGAGCTCTTCGTCGTGTAGCGGCCGATGGCGACCGTCGCGAGATAGCTCGCCAGGGGCTCGGCGGTGCGCCAGCGGTAGGTGGTGCGGCCGCCGGACGTCCGGCGGGAGACCGGCTCGCCGTTGGATACGGCCGTCAGGCCCTTCGGGACAGTGACGGCGATGTCGTACGACGCCTTGTCGCTCGGGTGGTGGTTGCCGGGGAACCAGGTCATGGACCCGGTCGGCTGGCCGAGCGCCAGGGCCCCGTCCGCGGTCTTCAGCCATCCCTCCCGCGACTCGTCCCGGTCGGTGATCGTCTGCGGGGCGCCGGAGTAGTGGACCACCGTGCGGAACGTCCGGCCCTTGCGCAGGCGGTCCTCGACGTCGGCGGCCGGGCGCAGGGTCAGTTCGCTGCCCGCGCGGTTCACGGCGGCCGGGCGCCCCTCGACGCGCGCGCTCGCGACGTCGAGCCCGGCGAGGTCGAGGTTGAAGGCGCTGAGGTCCTGGGTGGCGCGGGCGGTGATCCTCGCGGTACCGCGCAGTTCGTCCCGGCCGGGACGGACGTCCACGTCCAGATCCAGGTCGTAGTGCGTGACGTCGTAGCCGCCGTTGCCGAGCCTCGGGAAGTACGGGTCGCGCAGCCCGGCCGCGCCGGGCTTGCCCTCCACCCCGGCGGTGACAGCGGTGCAGGAAGTGGCGACGGTGGTCAGGGCGAACAGGAGGGCGACGGCGGACGCCGGGCGCCGTATCGGAGTTCGGTGATCCACACCGGTGATCCTATGTACGGAATGTCGGGTGGGGCACGTCGGTGGGTGGTGACGGAGGACAGACTCGGAGAGGGTCTCGGCCCCGGCCCCGGCCCCGGCCCCGGTCCCGGCCCCGGTCCCGGTCTCGGCCCCGGTCTCGGTCGGTCTCGGTCGGTCTCGGTCGGTCTCGGTCCCGGAGGCGGCCTCAGAGGACGGCGATGCCGAGGGGGCGCTCGCCGCCGCCGGTCCTGACCGGCTTCCGGTCTCCCGTGAGGTCGACGACGGTGATCCCGTCCCAGTACCCGTCGCGGGTGAAGCCCCCGGTGACGTACGCCGTCCGGCCGTCCTTCGACACCGCCACGTCCTCGTGCGGCCCCTCCAGGGGAACGAGGCGCTCCTTGCCGTCCGGCGTACGGATGGTGAGGGAGGGGGCGTGGTCGTCGGAGGCGATCGGACCGGTACCGACGACCAGGAGGGTGCCGTCGGGAGCGAGGGCCACGCCGTGCTGGTGGGTGTTGGCGCTCATGTCCTCGATCGCGACCTTGCCGGTGCGCGGGTCGAGGACGGCGAGCCGCTCACCCTCGAAGGGCAGGAGCAGCCTTCCGTCATCCGGGCGTACGACGGCGTAATGCGGTTTCAGCCAGGAGGCGAGCCCGCCCTCGGTGCCGTACGGAGCCACTTCCATGCGCCGGCTCTTCAGCGAGTCCGTGCGGACCGCCGTGACGTCGAACGAGTCGTGGCCGGTGGCGTACACCTCGCGGCCGTCGGCCGAGACGTCCACGTCGAAGGGGCGGCGGCCGACCGGGACGGTGCCGGTCACCTCGCGGGTCGCGGTGTCGATGACCTCCAGCCTCCCGTTGCCGCCGGGGACATTGACTCCGACGTAGACGTGCCGGCCGTCGGGCGCGAGGGCGATGCCCATGCCGCCGCCCCGGTATTCGCCGGTCGTGACCGGTCCGGTCTCCGTCTCGTACGGGATGAGGGCGAGCCGGGTCCGGGTGGCCGTGTCGACGACCGCGACGCCTTCCGCGGTCGCCACCCAGGCCCGGCCGTCCGCGCCGACGGCGAGACCGTACGGGGCGGTGCCGACCTCGACGGAATCCCCGGCGGAGTCGCGGGGCGCGGAATCGGCGCCCGGGTTCAGGAACGTCACCGTGTCACTGCCGAAGTCGGTGACGAGAAGGGTGCCGTCGGGGACGGATGTGGCGGCGGGGGCGCTCGGCGCGGTCGTCCCGGTTGCCTCCGTCGCCCCGTTCGTCGTGTCCGCCGCGCACCCCGCGAGGACGGCGGCCGCCGCGAGCGCCGGCAGCGCTCGGCGCAGGCTCATCGGTTACTCCCGGCTCCGGCGTCCCGGAGCAGCGCCGCGATCTCCGTGAAGCCACGCCGTTCCGCGTGCGCCAGCGCGGTGACCCCGTCCCCGTCCGGCAGACCGGGCGTCGCGCCGGCGGCCAGCAGCAGCGCCACGATCTCCTGGTGCGCCCGGCCGCCCTCGCCGAGGATGACGGCCTCCAGCAGGGCGGTCCAGCCCAGGCGGTTGACGTGGTCGACGTCCGAGTCCGTCAGGCGCAGCACCTCACGTACGTACGCGACATGGCCGCGCTCGCTCGCCGGGATGACGGAGATACCGCCGAACCTGTTGCGGAGCTTCAGGTCGGGACCGGCCGGCAGCAGGACGTGCAGCATGGCGACGCTGCCGGTGACACCGGTGGCGAGCCACGGGCTCTCCTCCCGCCGGTCCTGCGCGTCGGGGTCGGCCCCCGCCGCGACCAGGACCCGGGCCACTTCGACGTGGTCGCCGAGCACGGCGAGGAGCAGCGGCGTACGCAGCTCCTCGTCGCGGACGTCGACGCGGGCGCCGCCCTCGATCGCGGCCCGCACACCGTCGGTGTCGCCGGTGCGGGCGGCTTCGAGCAGCTTCTGATCGAGGGCCTTCATGCGCGGTCTCCTGTCTCCCCGTCTCCGAGGGCGAGCGGTGCGGTCCTACCGGTTGAGGGCGGCGACGCCGGCCTTGGCGAACTTCTCGTCGAGGTCGCCGCTCGGGGCACCGGCGACACCGATGCCGGCGACCGGGGCGCCCTTGACCTGGACCGGGGCGCCGCCACCGAGGAAGAGGGTGCCGGGGATGTCCTTCAGGTTCGGGGTCTGCTCCAGGCGCTTGACCAGCTCGGAGGTGGGCGCGTTCCAGGAGACGGCGGTGTACGCCTTCTTCACGGCCGACTCCGGCGACTGCGGACCGGCACCGTCGCCGCGCAGCTCCACGATGGTGTTGCCGTTGCGGTCGACGACGGCCACGGAGACACGCTGGTTCTCCTTCGCCGCGGCGTCGAGGGTGGCCTGCGCGGCCTTGGTGGCGGCGGCCACGGTGAGGTGCGTGGTCTGCTGGAGGTTCCTGTTGGCGGCGTCGGCCTGGACGGCCGCGGCGGGGGCGGCGGCCGGGGTGGTGGCGTTCGCGGACATCGCGCCGAAGGTTCCGGCGCTCAGGGCGGCGGCGGCGACGGCACCGGTCAGGACACGGGTACGCAGCGACATCTTCTTCATGGTGGCTCCTCGGAGTGAGTCGTTCGGCTGTTTCGCTCTGCTATCGATCCTCCGGCCGGAACCGGGCCCGTACCGTCGGCGTACCGGCTCGACGCGGCGCCCGGAACGGTTGACGGCCCCATCGGCCGATCGGTTGATGCGGGAGTCGTACCAAGGGGTCACCATGGAGGTGTTCTGCGCAGGTCAGCGCAGGTCAGCGCAGGTCAGCAGGTCATCACCGGTCATCACAGGTCATCGGCAGGGACGGGGGTAAGCGGTGCGGCACCGAACCGAACACCGAACCGAACCGGACCTGAGCGCCGACCCCGACGCACGGTGGCTCGCGCTTCTCATGCACGCCGCGTTCTTCCTGCTGCTGAGCGCCTCGCTCGCCCGCTTCCTGCTCCGCCACCCCGGCGAGGCGCGCACCCCGTGGATCATCGCACTGTCGGTCGTCCTCGCCCTGCTGTACCTCCTGGGCCCGGTGCTCGGCTCCCGGCCCACCCCCCGCCGGCTGGTGTGGCTGAGCGTCCTGGTCGTTGTCTGGATGGTCCTGGTCCTCCTCGCACCGAGCTACGCGTGGTGCGCGGTGCCGCTCTTCTACACCGGGCTGCGGATTCTGCCGCCCCGTGCGGCGTACGCCCTCGTCGCGCTGCTGACCGTGTTCGTCGTCGTCGCGCAGCTGAGCCTGGCCAAGGGTTTCGATCCCAACCTCGTCCTGGCCCCGCCCGCCGTGGCCGCCGTCGCCACCGCCGTCTTCGTCCAGATGCAGCGCCAGGCGGCACGCCAGCGGGAACTGGCCGCACAGCAGCGCGAACTGATCGACGCCCTGTTGCGTACGCGGCGCGAACTGGCGGCGACCGAGCGACGCGAAGGGACCCTCGCCGAGCGCCAGCGGCTCTCCATGGAGATCCACGACACCCTGGCTCAGGGCCTGTCGAGCCAGCAGATGCTGCTCCAGGCCGCCGACCGCACCTGGGACGCCGACCCGTCCGCCGCCCGCCGCCACGTCCTCACGGCGACGGGCATCGCGGAGCGCAATCTCGCCGAGGCGCGCCGCTTCGTCCACGATCTGGCCCCGGCCGATCTGGCGGAGGGAGGCGGTCTGGAGGCGGCGCTGCACGCGCTCGCCGCCCGCGAGACGGTCCAGGGCCGGATCACCGTCCACTGCCATGTCGAGGGCACCCCGCACACGGCACTGCCCGACCGGGTCCAGTCCGCGCTGCTGCGGATCGCCCAGGGGGCGTTGTCGAACGTACGCGAGCACGCGGAGGCGACGGCCGCGGCCGTGACGCTGACCCACCTCGGTGACCGGGTCGTCCTCGACATCGCCGACAACGGCCGCGGCTTCAGCCCATCCGCGCCGGCGGCCCGGCCGCCCGGCAGCCTGCGCGGCCACGGGCTTCCGGCGGTCCGGGCACGCGTCCAGCAGCTCGGGGGAACCCTGACGATCGAGTCCGCACCGGGCGAGGGCACGGTCCTGACGGCGTCGATCCCGCTCTACCCGGCGCCCCCGCCATCGCCACCGCCCGCCCCGCCCCTGCCACCCGAGGAACCCGTATGACCTCGACGAAGGACCCCGTATGACGTCGAACGCACCCGGAGCCGTACGCATCCTGCTCTGCGACGACCACGCCGTCGTACGCGCGGGGCTGCTCGCCCTGCTCGGCAGCGAACCGGACATCGAGGTCGTCGGTGAGGCGGGCAGCGGCGAGGAGGCCGTCGCGCTGGCCGCCCGGCTCACCCCGGACGTCGTGCTGATGGACCTGCAACTGGGCCAGGGAATCGACGGCGTCGAGGCCACCCGCCGCATCGCGGCCACCGGTGGCACCCACGTCCTGGTCCTCACCACGTACGACACGGACGCCGACATCACGCGCGCGATCGAGGCGGGCGCCACCGGCTATCTGCTCAAGGCCGAACGCCCTGAGGAACTGTTCGCGGCGATCCGCTCGGCGGCACAGGGCCGCACGACGCTCTCCCCGCCGGTCGCCAGCCGGGTCATGGCCCGGATGCGCAAGCCGCTGCCGACCCTCACCGAGCGGGAGCTCGACATCCTGGGCCAGCTCTCACAGGGGCTCGGCAACCGCGACATCGCCCGCGCGCTGTTCATCAGCGAGGCCACGGTCAAGACGCACCTGGGCCGCATCTACGACAAGCTCGGCGTCGACACCCGCGCGGGCGCGGTCGCCGTGGCGAAGGAACAGCGCCTGCTGTCGTAGGCGGAGACCGAGCCCGTCCGGCGTCTGGTGCCGGGCATGACACCATCGACATGTGCTCGACATCGGCTACTCCCTCTCCCGACGCTTCCCCGATCCTCCGCAGACCGACTACCGCCGCGCGGACGTCCGTGCCCTGCGGCACGACCTGTTCTCCGGGGACGTCTATCTCGCGGACACCAAGGCCGACCGCGAGGTATCCACAGCCTGGGGATGGGTTCCGGTGCTCGACTTCGCGTGGGCGCTGTGCGACATCGTGGAGCAGATCGACCAGGACCCCCGCGGCAACCGCTCGCACCGCCAGCAGTACGCCGAGCTGGACTTCACCGAGTCCTCGGACCGGATGATGTTCGAGCGCCGCTTCGGCTGGGTGGACGTCGAGGCGGACTGGATGCCCGGTGACGAGCCCCCGCTGACCTTCAGCCACTCGCTCCTGCGCCGCGAGGCCCGCGATTTCCTGCACGACCTGATCGCCGACCTGGCCGACATGCACGAAGGCCTCGCCGACAACCCCATCGTCTGGGACCTCCAGGCCCGCTTCCCCCGCCTGCGATGACCGGCCCGCGAGGCCCCCGCCCCCGCGTCACGCCTCCACCCGCACGCCGATCTGGGCCGCGAACGCCGGGGCCAGCTCCATCAGCTGCGACGGGCTGATCACCGCCCCCGCCAGCTGCTCCACGCCCCGCGCGATGTCCAGCTCGGCGACCGTCCGCAGATCCACCGACTCCATCCGTACGGCACTGAAGTCGGCCCGCTTCAGCACACAGTCCCGGAACTCCACCCGGACCAGATGGGCGCCCCCGAAGTCCGGCTCGGACAGCACACAGCCCTCGAAGACCACGTCCTTGAGCCGCGCCTTCCGCAGATTCAGATAGTCGATCTTCCCGCCGCGCACCAGCACCCGCTCCAGCGCCGCGCCGTGCAGCTGCACCCCGCCCAGCCGCGCGTCCACGATCTCCACGTCACGCAGCGACGCCCCCGCGAGGTCGGTGCCCACGCCCCGTACGCCCGTCAGGACCGAGTCGATGAACCGGGATCTGGTCAGCTCCGTACGGTCCAGGGCGCAGCCGTCCAGCGAGCAGTCCATGAAGCGGGCGCCGGGACCCGACTGGTCGGCCAGGTCCACCGCCTCGAAGTGCACGCTGTCGTAGTCCCCGTCCGGCTCCAGCTCCTCCCCGTCGTACGCGATGAGCGGCGGCAGCCTGACCTCCGCCCGCCGCGCCGCCGCGACGCCGTCCTTCCTGGCCCCGCCCTTGCCGCTCCTGCTGCTCCTGCTGGTGGTTCCTGCCATGCCCCCATCGTGACGCACGCCACTGACAGCACCCCGGCGCGGATGTCACGAACCCGGCCCCGCCAACCGTCCTCTACGCAGAACCACCCCCAGTCGCCACGGTCAAGGAGCTCCGGCCATGCAGCGCATCCACGTCGTCGGCGGAGGTTTCGCCGGTCTCACCGCGGCCGTCACCGCCGCGGAATCCGGCGCCCTCGTCACCCTCCACGAGGCCCACCACACCCTCGGCGGGCGGGCCAGGACCGCCGAAGGCCCCTACCTCACCAACGAAGGACCGCACGCCCTGTACTGCCGCGGCCCGCACTGGACCTGGCTCAGGCAGCGCGGTCTCCTCGGCGCGACCGCCTCCGTACCGCCCCTCGAAGGCGCCCGCTTCCGCTTCCGCCGCGACGGCGTCAGCCGCAGGACCCCGCCCCTGGCCATGCTGAGGCTGAGCCGCCGCAGCCCCCGGCAGGCCCCCGTCGGCCGCGACTTCCTCGGCTGGGCCACGGACCAGGTCGGCGAACAGGGTGCCCGCGCCGCCGCGCACTACATGGGAGTGGCGCTCTTCCACCACGACCCCGGCTCGCTCTCCGCCGCGTTCGTCCAGGAGCGGCTGCACCGGGCGGCGGCGCTGCCGCCCGAGGCGCGCTACCCGGTCGGCGGGTGGGCGCAGATCATCGACCGGATGGCGGCCCACGCCTGGAACCTGGGCGTACGGATCGAGACCACCGAGCGCGTCGACGCCACCGCGCTCGCCGCCCTCGCGCAGAACGGCCCGGTGATCGTCGCGACCTCCCTCGACGCCGCCCGCACCCTGCTCGACGACCCCACGCTGGCCTGGGAGAGCGGCCGTACCGCCCTGATCGACCTCGCGGTACGGACCCGGCGGGGCGACGCGTTCGTCGTGTCCGACCTCGACGCACCCGGCTGGATCGAACGCTTCACCGCCCAGGACCGCACCCTCGCCCCGGCCGGCGAGCAGCTGGTCCAGGGCCAGATCCCGATCGCGCCCGGCACCCCCAGGGCGGACGGCATCGCCCGCGCCGAGCAACTCCTCGACCTCGGCTTTCCCGACTGGCGCGAGCGCACCACCTGGCGGCGCGAGGCCCTGGCCACCGGCCGGACGGGCGCGGTCGACCTGCCCGGCACGACCTGGCGGGACCGGCCGGCCATCGACCGGGGCGACGGGATCTTCCTGGCGGGCGACCAGGTCGCCGCTCCCGGGCTGCTCAGCGAGGTGTCGTTCAACAGCGGGATCGAGGCCGCGGTGCTCGCCCTCAAGGGGGTGGCCCGGCGTTCCGGAAGAGGGCTTGACCTCAAGGGCGCTTGAGGTCGGAGGCTGGACGCAGCAACCGAGAAGCCGACGGATCCGACCGTCGGCACCGCCCCGGGGAGCCCTCATGCACGCCATCCGCCTCCACGCCTTCGGCCCGGCCGAGAACCTCACGTACGAGCGGACGGAGGACCCCGTCCCCGCCCCCGGCCAGGTCCGGATCGCGGTCGCCGCGGCGGGGGTGCATCTCCTCGACACCGCCCTGCGCGAGGGTATGACCGGCCCGTACCCCGCCCCCGCGGAACTGCCCACGATCCCCGGCCGCGAGGTCGCCGGAACCGTCGAATCACTCGGTGAGGGAACCGATCCCGCCTGGCTCGGCAGACGCGTCGTCGCCCATATCGGCATGGTGCCGGGGGGTTACGCCGAACTGACCGTCGTCGACGCCGACAAGCTCCACGAGATCCCGGCCGGACTCGACGAGGCCGAGGCGGTCGCCATGATCGGCACCGGCCGCACCACGATGGGCATCCTCCAGTTCACCGAACTCGGCCCGGAATCCGTGGCGATCGTCCCGGCCGCCGCCGGAGGCATCGGCACCCTGCTCGTGCAGTACGCCAAGAACGCCGGAGCCACCGTCATCGGCCTGGCGGGCGGCCCCGCCAAGGTCGCCTCCGTCCGTGCGAACGGCGCGGACCTCGCGGTCGACTACACCCTCCCCGACTGGCCCCGCCGGGTCCGCGACCACCTCGACGGGCTGGGCCGCGGTGCCACGGTCGTGTACGACTCGGTGGGCGGCGCCACCGGCCGTGCCGCCGTCGACCTCCTCGCCGAGGGCGGCCGGCACATCGTCTTCGGCTGGTCGGGCGAAGGACTCCACGACGGCCAGGCGCTCACCTTCACCCCCGAGGAGCTCGCCGAACGAGGCATCACGTCCGAGGGCGTGCTCGGCCCCGTCATGATCCAGAAGGCGGGCGGCCTGCGCGCCCTGGAGAACCGCGCCCTGGCGGAGGCGGCGGCGGGCCGGCTCCGCCCCGCGGTCCAGCGCTACCCGCTCGCGGAGGCCGCCGCCGCCCACCGCGCCCTGGAGAACCGCGGCACGATGGGCAAGGTCGTCCTCGTCCCGTAGAACGGGACCCCGCTACCGCCCGCCGAGCTCCGCCAGCGCACCGTCACTGAGGCGGTACACCGTCCACTCCTCCTGGGGCCGGGCGCCCAGCGACTCGTAGAAGGCGATGGACGGTGCGTTCCAGTTCAGGACCGACCACTCCAGGCGCCCGTAACCCCGCTCCGCGCAGATCCGCGCCAACTCCGTGAGCAGCGCCTTCCCGTGACCCCCGCCGCGCCGCTCCGGGCGGACGTACAGGTCCTCCAGGTAGATGCCGTGCACCCCGCGCCAGGTCGAGAAGTTGAGGAACCACAGCGCGAAGCCGACGACCTCGCCGTCCTCGTCTGACACGGCGATGTGCGCGTACGCGGCGGGCCGCTCACCGAACAGCGCTTCGTGCAGCTGCTCCTCGGTGGCGTTGGCCTCGTCGAGGGCCTTCTCGTACTCGGCCAGCTCACGGACCATGGCGTGGATGGCGGGGACATCGGCGGGAGTAGCGATACGAATCATGGAGGCAGCGTAAACACCCGGCCCACGAACACTCCTGCGGATTACACACCCTCCAGCACGGCGGCGAACGCCCGCCCGGCCGCACCGGCGTATGTGGACAGAGTGGCGATCCGCTCATCCGGAATGTCGATCACACCCGCGATCGCGGGGCCGTGCGTCAATCGCCTATGCCCCGAAAACGTCCGGCCGCGCGCGTCCTCACCGCGGCCCTCCGCTGGATCACCGGCGCTCCGGGTACGTACACCTGGCTGACGCTGCTGCTCGTCACCACCGTCGTCCTGCACCGGCTGCCCCCGGACTTCGGGCAGGAGTTCCTGGCGCAGCGCTCGGCGGGCATCCACGAGCTCACCCACCACCCGCTGCGCGCCCTCGTCTCCGGCGCCCTGTGGATCAGCGGCGGCAACTGGCCCCTGTACGCGGTCCTGTTCACCGTCTTCCACGCCACCGCCGAACACTGGCTCGGCACCCCGCGCTGGCTGACCGTCGCCGCCGCGTCCCAGTTCCTCGCCCCCTTCGTCACCGCGGCCGCCCTGACCTGGGCCGTCCGGCACGGCCACGCACCGCAGTCCGCGGCGTACACCCTCGGCACAGGGGCCGGCTACGCGCTCGCGGGGGTCGCCGCCGTCCTCACGTACCGCGTCCCCCACCCCTGGCGGGCCCTGTACGCCTTCGCGGTGCTCGTCGCCCACGGGGTCCCCCTGGTCAGCGGCCGTACGTTCGCCGAACTGGGCCACTTCGCCGCCGTACTGACCGGTCTCGGCTGCTACCCCCTGGTGCGAGGACTCCCCCGGCGCAAGACGGAACGGGCCGCCGCGCAGTAACGTCCCCGCACAGAAGCTCGGCTGTACACCGGACAAGCAGGGGAAACATGAGCACCGTCAGTACCGTCAACGGCGGCATATCGTTCTGGTACGCGCAGGAGGGCACCCCCACCCCCCGCGAACCGCTGCCCGGGGACGCGAGCGCCGACATCTGCATCGTCGGCGGCGGCTACACCGGACTCTGGACGGCGTACTACCTCAAGAAGGCCGTCCCCTTCCTCAACATCACCGTCCTGGAAGCCAAGTTCTGCGGGTACGGCGCCTCCGGGCGCAACGGCGGCTGGCTCTACAACGGCATCGCCGGCCGCGACCGCTACGCGAAGCTCCACGGCCACGACGCGGCCGTGCGCCTCCAGCACGCGATGAACGACACCGTCGACGAAGTCGTCCGCGTCGCCGCCGAGGAGGACATCGACGCCGACATCCACCGGGGCGGCGTCCTCGAAGTCGCGTACACGCCCGCCCAACTCGCCCGCCTCAAGGCCTTCCACGCCGCCGAGATCGCGTTCGGCGAGACCGACCGTGTCCTGCGCGGCGCCCGCGAGACCGCCGAACGCGTCAAGGTCACCGGAGCCGTCGGCTCCACCTGGTCCCCGCACGGCGCCCGCCTGCACCCGGTCAAGCTGGTCAAGGGACTCGCCGACGCCGTCGAGGCCCTCGGCGTCACGATCCACGAGTCGACCCCGGTCACGGAGATCAGGCCCAAGCACGCGATCACCCCGTACGGCACGGTCCGCGCTCCCTACATCCTGCGCTGCACCGAGGGCTTCACCGCCAACCTCAAGGGCCAGAAGCGCACCTGGCTCCCGATGAACTCATCCATGATCGCCACCGAGCCGCTGCCCACGTCGGTATGGGACACCATCGGCTGGGAAGGCCGCGAAACGCTCGGCGACATGGCCCACGGCTACATGTACGCCCAGCGCACCGCCGACGACCGCATCGCCCTGGGCGGCCGCGGCGTCCCGTACCGCTTCGGCTCAGCCACCGACAACGACGGGCGCACCCAGCCGGCCACGATCGAGGCCCTGCGCGACCTGCTCGTCCGCTTCTTCCCCACCACCGCGGGCGCCCGCATCGACCACGCCTGGTCCGGCGTCCTCGGCGTCCCCCGCGACTGGTGCGCCACGGTCACCCTGGACCGCTCCACCGGCCTGGGCTGGGCGGGCGGTTACGTCGGCTCCGGCGTGGCCACCACCAACCTCGCGGCCCGTACCCTGCGCGACCTGATCCAGCAGGACTCCGGCCAGGCGGGCCCCACCGACCTGACGGCGCTGCCCTGGGTCAACCACAAGGTCCGCCGCTGGGAACCGGAACCCTTCCGCTGGCTCGGCGTCCACGGCATGTACGCGGCCTACCGCACGGCCGACCGCCGCGAAACGACCTCCCCCCGCCCCGACACCGACCCGATCGCGAAGGTGGCGGACAGGATCGCGGGCCGGCACTGACGTCAGCGCTGCCGCGCCCCGCCGCCCCGAAGCGCGCGCCGGTAGCGGCCGCGGTACACCCGCTGCGCCACCAGCAACAGCGGAAACAGATACCGCCACCCACCCCCGGGCGCCCGGCTCGTCAACGACCGCAGGGTCAGACTGACCCGGCCGTCCGGGGCCCGGCTCACGATGAACGCCTCCTCACCGGAGACCGGATGGCCCGGCAGCGTCCCGTACGCGAATCCGCACCGGTCGGGCGCGTCGACGACGGCGACGACCAGCACCGGTTCGTGCACGGCCAACGGGCCCCACGCCGCCGTGATGCGGTACTCGGCCCCCTCGGAGACCCGCTCACCGGCGGTCCCCAGCGGAGTGACACCGAAACCGCTGCGCCGCTTGATCCCCCAGCGCAGCACAGCCTCGGACGCCGCCCGCCAGTCACCGTCCCCGTGCCCGATCACCACCGTCCCCTCGTAACGGCGGTACCCCGCGACCCCCGCCACCCACCGCTCCTCCCCCGGACACGTCGCCCCGGCCGGAGCGTAGGTGAGGGCGCCGGCCGGGGTGTCCGAGGACATGGGATCTCCTGTCAGAAGGCGGAATCGCCATCTTGCCTGATCAGGGACCTGGCCATCCGGCTGCCTGCCCGCTGTCAGTGCCCTCTGCCATCCTGCTGAGGCTCTGCCAACACCTAGGCCAACGGGGGGGTCCGTGGCGAAGCGGACGAGACAGCAAGCACGGAGCAAGGCTGCCGCGCATCAGCCGGGCATCGCCATCTATCACGACATGAAGGTCTACGAGAATTTTGAGCGATCCGCTCTTCGTATCTTCGAGATGGTCAAGAAGGCCGAGAAGACGTCGCCTGGCGCTCCACGGTATCTCTACATTGACGTCCAAGGGCACCGGAACTCCGTCGGCGGGTACGATCACGACTCGTTCGAATTGATACACGACTTCGCGCTCGAATACCTCGGAAAATACCTCACCGAGGTCAGCACCCCCTTGATCCACGTACAGATGAAAGGCCAACGGAACGACATCCCGGAGGGCCTGGAGTTCGGATACCCGAACGATGGAAGCAAGTACGGGTACAACGCGGAGTCCCTCGAAATCAACCCTCGCGAAGTCTTCCCGGTCGAGCGGAGGACCCGGCCCACGGTTCGTGCGATCGCCGACTACCTCGGCCTGGGGGAACCGGCATGTCTGGTCTGCTGGGGTAAGCCCGTGGAGCGGGCGCATGTGGTGCCGAGCGCGCTGGGGGGCTCCATGGACGTGCGGAACTTCGCCCTGCTGTGCCGGAAGCACCACGCCGAGGCGCCCGATGTGGCCGATGCCGAGAGCTTCTGGGCGTGGGTCGACTATGCCGAGATCAGAGATACCCCGGCCAAGTGGGCCGACGTGAATGAAGACCTCAAGGAATTACTTCGCCAGCACAATGTCCGGGTCGACGGAAGCCGCCGCGAAAAACTGTCCTTCTTCTGCTCCGTCAAGGATGAGCTCAAGTCCCTGTACGGGTGGACGGACGGTGACTTCCAGTCGGTGGAATGGGAGGACTTGATGGACGAATTCCATCGTGTACTCGATGACGCGACCGGCCGTCATTTCTCCATCGACAAGAAGGTCTCGACATACGCGTGGGCCTACGACATTGCGTTCAGGCGCACCAAGGGGGAGGCCGCTGCGGTGATACGGGACAAGCCATAGCGATCCGCGCCGCACGACGACGCCCCTGACCTGACAGCCGGGAGCCCTCAAGCGCCGCGCCCCCTCAGGACCAGAACCGAGACCCCCGACAGCGGGTCGGCCCGCACCTACCGCCGCCGCATCAGCTGAAACCAGAAGTCCCAGCTCAGAGCGCATCTGAGCCGGGACCCGGTTGGAGCCCCCTGTCGGATTCGAACCGACGACCTACGCATTACAAGTGCGTTGCTCTGGCCAGCTGAGCTAAGGAGGCATTCCGGAGCAGTGTAACCAACGTCCCGGCCTCGGCAGGACGGGATATTCGAGTGTTCCGGACTACTGACAGATCCGAAACGGCCAGGTAGCGTCGCGGAAGGTTCACTCCGGTGGACCAGACCACTCCCTTACTCGGATCGTCCGGCACGTTCCTGCCGGTTGAGGAGAAGTATCGCCATGGCCAGTGTCACGTTCGACAAGGCGTCCCGCGTCTACCCCGGCTCCACGAAGCCCGCGGTGGACCAGCTCGAGATCGACATCGCGGACGGTGAGTTCCTCGTCCTCGTCGGTCCCTCCGGTTGTGGCAAGTCGACCTCCCTGCGCATGCTCGCGGGTCTCGAGGACGTCAACGGCGGCGCGATCCGCATCGGTGACCGCGACGTCACGCACCTGCCGCCGAAGGACCGGGACATCGCCATGGTGTTCCAGAACTACGCGCTCTACCCGCACATGTCCGTCGCGGACAACATGGGCTTCGCGCTCAAGATCGCCGGTGTGAACAAGACCGAGATACGGGCGAAGGTCGAAGAGGCCGCCAAGATGCTCGACCTCACCGAGTACCTGGACCGCAAGCCGAAGGCGCTCTCCGGTGGTCAGCGTCAGCGTGTGGCGATGGGCCGCGCCATCGTGCGTGAGCCGCAGGTCTTCCTCATGGACGAGCCGCTGTCGAACCTCGACGCCAAGCTCCGTGTCTCGACGCGTACGCAGATCGCGTCCCTCCAGCGCCGCCTGGGCATCACCACGGTCTACGTCACCCACGACCAGGTCGAGGCCCTCACCATGGGCGACCGCGTCGCGGTCCTCAAGGACGGTCTGCTCCAGCAGGTCGACTCGCCGCGCAACATGTACGACCGCCCGGCGAACCTCTTCGTGGCCGGCTTCATCGGCTCCCCCGCCATGAACCTGATCGAGGTCCCGATCACCGACGGTGGCGTGAAGTTCGGCAACAGCGTCGTCCCGGTCTCCCGCGCGGCGCTCACCGCCGCCGCGGACCGCGGCGACACGACCGTCACGGTCGGCATCCGCCCCGAGCACTTCGACATCGTCGAGCACGGTGGCGCCGCCGCGAAGGTCCTCACCAAGGACTCGTCCGACGCCCCGGCCGGCCTGGCCGTCTCGGTCAACGTCGTCGAGGAGCTCGGCGCCGACGGCTTCGTCTACGGCTCCTCCCGCGTCGGCGGCGAGGACAAGGACCTGGTCGTCCGCGTCGGTGGCCGCGCCGTTCCGGAGAAGGGCACCGAGCTGCACGTCGTGCCGCGCCCGGACGAGCTGCACGTCTTCGCGACCTCGACCGGTGAGCGCCTCACCGACTGACGTCGTAGACGCGAACGGCCCCCGCACCCGCATCGCCCGGGTGAGGGGGCCGTTTGCGTGGCGTGTGAGGTTTGGGGTTTCGATCTTGGCTGACGACAAATACCCCGGCACACCAGGCATTTCGCCCCCATTCGTCAACCGGGGATTCGAAAAGACTCCTCGAACCATCCCTCGCGAGGGTGACGAAATGTCGCCAAATCATCACTGACCGCTACGCTCGCCTGCGTGACCCACACCGCGCGCCGCATCGGCCGAACCCTCGCTCTCGTCCTGCCCGTCGTCATGGTCCTCTCCGGGACCCTCGCGGTGACCCGCGTGCCGTGGGCGGCAGCCAATCCCGACTCGCAGCTGCTGACCGCGGCGTCGGAGACCGTCTCCAAGCCTGCCAAGGCCCGCACCCCGCAGGACATTCTGCGCGACAAGCTGCTGGTGGAGCTTCAGGAGAAGGACCCGGGTGCCGCGTTGACGGACCTCCAGCGCGCCGTCGAGGCCCGCCCCTCGCTCGCCCGGCACTGCATGTCCCTCGCCAAGGCGCTGGGCAAGGCGGCCGTCGAGCAGTACGGCCCGACGCGCGCCCACCGCTTCTCCCGCCCGGTCTGCGACACCTCGTTCGCCTCGGGCGTCGCCCAGTTCAGCTGACCGCCGACCCGCGGGCACGGCATATCGTGCCTCGCATGCATACGTATCCGACACAGGCCGTGATCCTGGCAGGTGGCCAGGGCACGCGACTGCGCCCGTACACCGATGACCGCCCCAAGCCGATGGTCGAGATCCCGGGAACCGGGACCCCGATCATCGGCCATCAGCTTTCCTGGCTGGCCGCCGAGGGCGTCACGGACGCCGTGATCTCCTGCGGCCATCTCGCCGAGGTGCTCCAGGACTGGCTGGCCTCGGCCGATCTTCCGCTCAACGTGACGACGGTCGTCGAGACCGAGCCACTGGGACGCGGCGGCGGCCTCAAGTACGCCGCCGCCCGGCTGCCCGACCCGGACCAGCCCTGGTACGCCTCCAACGGCGACATCTGGACGCGCTTCTCGCTGCGCGAGATGGCCGCGTTCCACGCCGAACGCGATGCCACCGCCACTCTGGCCCTCGCCCGCCCACGCATTCCGTGGGGCGCTGTGGAGACGGACGCGTTCGGGCACATCACCGACTTCATCGAGTCACCGCCCTCCCCGTATCTGATCAACGCGGGTGTGTACGTCTTCTCGCCGACGTTCACCACGCTGCTGCCCGAGCGGGGCGACCACGAGCGGACGACGTTCCCCGGACTGGCCCGAGAGCGCCGCCTCGCCGGGTATCCGCTGCCGCACGGGGCCTACTGGCGGGCGATCGACACCGCGAAGGACCTCACCGAGGCCGCGAAGGAACTCGGCGCGCACACGGGCAGGTAGCCGTCCCGGCGGGTACGTACGCGGACGGACGGGAGGGGGGGGGGGGGGGGGGGGGGCCGCCCCCCCCCCCCCCCCCCCCCCCCCCCCCAAAACAAGGCGCTCGGCGTCCCCCACTCTCCCCAGACCACAACACCCAACCA
>NZ_JBWKLF010000017.1:61569-74916 GCF_056430475.1 Streptomyces sp. NPDC045968
GGGAAACAACAAGAAGGACCCAGGGGGGGCGGGAAGGAAGGTGGCGGAGAACGGGGGGGGGCCGCCGTGTGGGGGGGGGGGGGGGGGGAGGGGGGGGGGGGGGGGGGGCGGCCCCCCCCCCCCCCCCCCCTCCCGTCCGTTTCCTACCGTCGGCGGCCGTCTGCGGCCGACTCAGCCGAGCAGGCCGCCGATCGGGTTCCGTCCGCCGCCACCACCGCCACCGCCGGTGGTGGTGCCGCCGTCCGTACCGCCCGTGGAGTCACCCGTGCCCGCGGAACCGGACGACGTGGGCCCGGCGCTGGTCGTCGGAGGCTGCTCCTGCGGGGTGGTCTGCTGCGCGGGCGGCTGCTGCTGGGTGGTCCCCTGCGTCTGACTGGGCTGCCCGGTACCGGCGACCTGACCCGACTCGCGGACGGTGCCGGCGCCCGGCGTGGACCGCTCCGCCGAAGGCACCGGGGACGCGCTGGAACTGGACGGCGCGGGCCGCCGCTCGTCCGGGGTGCGCGACGCCTGCCGCTTGCCGGTGGACTCCTGGGGAAGCGGGGAACCGGGGAGCTGGTTCGTCGGGTAGTCGTGCGGGCCCGGTACGGTCACGACCTCGCTGGAGCGGACCGCTCCGCCCAGCAGGGAGCCGACCAGCAGGGTCAGGCCGACGACGACGGTGGCGACGACCGTTCCGCGGCGCAGGACCCGTCCGCGCAGGTCCCAGATCGAGGACCGCGGGCCGAGCTTGCGCCACGCCTCACCGGCGAGGCGTCCGTCGACGGAGTAGACGGGTGCGCCCGCGATGATCAGCGGGCTCCAGGCGGCCAGGTAGATGATGTCGGGCGCGTCGTAGGCGGCGACGGTGCGCCAGCTGACCGTGACCAGGAGGGCCGCGGAGAGCAGCGCCCCGACCGAGGCGGCGACACGCTGCCACAGGCCGAAGACGGTCAGGACCCCGACCACCACCTGGAGGAAGGCGACGGTGAGCCCGGCGCCGACGGGGTGCGAGAGGGCGAAGTCGCGGAGCGGTTCGGCGAGGGCCCACGGATGCAGGGACGTCAGCCACTTGACCATGGAGCCCCGGTCGCCGCCGTCGAAGTAGACGGGGTCGCAGAGCTTGCCCATGCCCGCGTAGATGGTGATGAAGCCGAGGAAGACGCGCATCGGGAGCAGGACGACCCCGAGGTTCATCCGGCGGCCCGGGTAGTACGCGTGCCGGACGGAGTCGTTGCCGTGGCGCCGCTCCCGGGCGGCCTCGTTGCCGTCCTCGGTGCCGTCCTCGTCGTCGTACCCGTCGTCCTGGCCGGAATAGACCGGGTCGTACGCGCCGACCGCCTGCCGCATCGGGGGCAGCAACGGTCCACCGCCGCCGCGTGCGGGCTGCGGTGCGATGAGTACGGGGTTGGGCTGCGTCTCCTCGAGGCGCGGGATGACCTGCGTGGCGCCCGCGGCGTGCCCGTCGGAGAGCTCTGTGCCGAGCCCGCCTTCGAGCCGGCCCGCAGTGGAGTTCCGTACGGCCTGGAGGAGTCCGCCCGCTCCGGGATCACCCGGCTCGGACCTGCCGCTCCAGACGACGGGCGCCCTCCTGCGACGGCCTCCGGCACCGCCCATGGCGGGGATCCGGGGCGTGGCGGCGGCGCCACCGAGCAGCCGTGCACGCTGGCCCGGGGCGAGCTGCACCCGGAAGCTGGCGTGGTTGACGATGACCTGCGCGGGGTCGCAGTCCACCTTGGTCATGCTCAGGGCGGGTTGTTCGTCGAACCGAGGCGTTCTGGTGTCCACACTCATCTAACCGAGTGATGTGTGTTTAGGACACTGCCTTGACGCGCCGGAAGTGTCCGAGACCCGTCAAGATCCGGCCAATCTCGGCCCCATGGGAACCTTTGTCCAGGTCCCGCGCGTCAACTAGCCCTGGCGAGCCGTCTTATCTACGGGGCAGGGATGCATGGCCGGACAGTTGCTGACCTTCAAGGACCTCACGCGGTACCCGGTGATGGCCCAGGCCCTGGACAACCAGTGGCTGCCCGGAGACCTGGCCCTGGCCCGGCAGCGGGTCAGCGCCCCGCCCGGGCACTCGCCCGACGAGGTGGCGGCCTCCTCCGCGGAGCTGCGGCGCGCCCTGGTGAACAGCGGCACGCTGGTGGTGAACCGGGCGTACTTCCTCAACAACGAAGCCGTGTACGCCAACTACCTGCCGGGCGCCGAACCCTCCGAACGCCAGGCCTTCGTACGGCTGCTGAACGAACAGGCGCTCGTCCCCTTCCTGTACACGGAACGCGACCCGGCCGCGCGCTTCGCCTGGACGTACGACGAACAGGTCCACCGCGCCTGGGGCCGGCTGCTCGCCGACGAGGCGGAACCGGCGCTGGTCCGCTTCGACTGGGACGACGAGGCCAACCGGGCAGCCACGCAGGGCGTCAGCCGGTTCTTCTCCAGCCAGCTGCCCACGCTCCCGCGGCTCGACGAGGCCCCGCTGGGCAAGCAGTTGAACATCCCCGTCAAACAGGCCCGTGCCATGAAGGAAGGCATCCTCACCGACATCGCCGCCTGGGCGGTCCGGCAGGACCTGTACGCGCCCATCACACGCGAGACCGTCTACCGGGAGTTCCTGACCCGCCCCGGCACCGAGGTACGGCACGGGTTGCTGCGGGAAGGCAAGCACATCGTGCCCGCCAAGCAGCTGATCGACCTCCTGTACAACCTGGGCGTCCCGAAGGCGAGCCGGATCACGGCGCTGACCCCACCGGGCTCGCCGCCCCGGTCGACGCTCCAGGAACTGCGGGACGACGTCCGCCCGCAGGAGACCAGCCCGGAGTCGATCGGGTTCCTGCTGCGGGACCTGTTCGCCGACGCCCTGCACCGCGCGGTGGACGGGCCCAACTCGTACGGCTCGCTGACCCTCGCGGACGTGACGCGACTGCGTACGACGGAGGAGTGGCACGCCTATGTGAACGCGCTGGACTCGTTCGTCCTCGGCAGCTTCCGCGACGGCCGGATGCCCACGCCCGAGGAGTTCCGCGCGGGCACGTCCGACGTCAACCGGCTGCACCGCGGCATGCTGCGGGCGGCACGAAAGGTGAGCGGGGGCGGTCAGGGGTTCCAGCGCGAGATGAAGGTGGCACTGGTCCTGGAATCCACCGGCATCGCGCTTCAGGTGACCGCCGGCGAGGAGGTGTCGCTGCTGGCCGGGTCGCTCCAGATGGCGACGGCCTTCGCCGGAGCGCTCAGCATGCGGCTGGAGTTCTTCGACCGGAGCGGCAGCGGCGGGCGCAGCGGACTCGGGCATTCCCTGACATTGCCTTCGCTCCAACTGGGCAATGTCAAGAGGGACTGGGCGAAGATCCTCAAGGCGTACGGAGGCCGGATCGAGGAGACGGGCGCACAGCCACCCAGGCGCCAGGCCGATCAGCAGTCGCCGTACGCGTGAGCGGCGGCGGGTCCACGAGGAGCACGACACACCCATGAGCACCGAGCAATACGAGAAGCTGCGCGCGGAGCGCCCCGACCTGTTCCGCAACGAGCCCGGTGGCATCGAGATCCTCACCGACCCCGCCGCGGTATCGGCGGCGGGCGGGGTGCTCTACCAGGATCCGTACGTGCTGCTCGTACGCGACCCCGTGCGCTTCCCGGACGGTTCGGAAGGGACGTACATCCGCTCCCTGAGCCCGACCCGCGAGCAGGGCTGTGTGGTCCTCCCCCTGCTGGACGGTGACGTGGTGCTCATCGAGCACTTCCGCCACGCGACGCGCTCGTGGCACTGGGAAGTGCCGCGCGGCTTCGGCACGGCCGGGCTGTCCGACGAGGAGAACGCGGCGAAGGAGCTCCGGGAGGAGATCGGCGCCGTGCCGGACGAGGTGATTCCGCTCGGCGAGGTGCATCCGGACACCGGCACGACAGGTGATCACGTGTCACTGTTCGCCGCACGGATCAGCGGTACGGGCCCCCTGGACAAGGCGGAGGGTATCCGCCGGTGCCTCACCGTGCCGTTCGCGGAGGCGGAGGCGATGGTGGGCGACGGCCGGATCACCGACGCGTACACGATCGCCGTACTGATGCGGGCCCGGTTGGCGGGGGTGGCGGGCGGGGCTCCCTGAGGTGCCCCGCCCGGCCGTGCCCCGGAAGGGGTCACGCCCGGCGGCGCGCCACCTCGTACAGCACGATGCCCGCGGCGACACCGGCGTTCAGCGACTCGGCGCCGCCCGGCATCGAGATCCGCACGCGGTAGTCACAGGTCTCGCCGACCAGCCGGCCCAGACCCTTGCCCTCGCTGCCGATCACGATGACGACCGGGCCCGCCAGGGCCTCCAGGTCCTCGACCGTGTGCTCGCCGTCGGCCGCCAGGCCCACGACCGTGATCCCGGCCTTCTGGTAGCCCTCCAGGGCCCGCGTCAGGTTGGTGACACGGGAGACCGGCGTACGGGCCGCCGTGCCGGCCGAGGACTTCCAGGCACCGGCCGTCATCCCGGCCGCGCGGCGCTCCGGCACGACCACACCGTGGCCGCCGAACGCGGACACGGAGCGGACGATCGCGCCGAGGTTGCGCGGGTCGGTGACCCCGTCGAGGGCGACGATCAGCGGGTCCTCGCCGTTGTCGTACGCGGCGGCCGTGAGGTCCTCCGGGTGCGCGTACTCGTACGGCGGGACCTGGAGGACGAGGCCCTGGTGGTTCAGGCCGTTCGTCATCCGGTCGAGCTCGGGGCGCGGGGCCTCCATCAGGTTGATGTTGCCGCGCGCGCCGGCGAGCTGGAGCGCCTCGCGCACCCGCTCGTCGTTGTCGATGTACTGCTGTACGTACAGCGTGGTCGCGGGGACGCCGTCGCGCAGGGCCTCGAACACGGGGTTGCGGCCGACGACCATCTCGGACGTGCCCTTGGCGCCGCCGCGGCGGGGAGCCGGGCGGCGGACCGCGGCGTGCTTGGCCTTGGCGGTCGCGATGCGGTTCTTCTTGTGCTTCTTACGCTCCTCGGCGGGCGGCGTCGGTCCCTTGCCTTCGAGACCACGGCGTCGCTGACCACCGCTGCCGACCTGCATGCCCTTCTTGTTGGACGTGCGGCGGTTCCTGCGCTGGCTGTTCCCGGCCATGACCTACCTGTTTCGTTGCTTCAGAAATATGTCTTTAAGTGAAAGTGTGCCGCCCGGAACGCCGGGCGGCACATTTGCGCCGGTCAGACCGGTGCGGAGAAGCTCGCTAGCGCGGCCCGAGGGTCCATCGGGGACCGCTGGGGCTGTCCTCGATGACGAGACCCGACTGGGTGAGCTGGTCGCGGATCGCGTCGGCGGCGGCCCAGTCCTTGCGGGCGCGCGCCGACTGGCGCTGATCAAGAACGAGACGTACGAGAGTGTCGACGACGCCGTGAAGGTCCTCGCCGCGGTCGCTCTCGCCCGCCCAGTGCGGATCGAGCGGGTCGAGGCCGAGGACTCCGAGCATGGCGCGTACCTCGGCGAGGCGGGCGACAGCGGCTTCCTTGTCGTCGGCGGCGAGGGCGGAGTTGCCCTGGCGGACCGTGGTGTGGACGATCGCGAGCGCCTGCGGGACGCCCAGGTCGTCGTCCATCGCCTCGGCGAACGCGGGCGGCACCTCGGCGGCGGGCTCGACGGTCTCCCCCGCCTTCTCGGTGACGCGCTGCACGAAGCCCTCGATCCGCGCGAACGCGGACTCCGCCTCGCGCAGTGCCTCCTCGCTGTACTCGATCATCGACCGGTAGTGCGGGGTGCCGAGGTAGTAGCGCAGCACGATGGGGCGCCATGCCGTGACCATCTCGCTGACCAGCACGGAGTTGCCGAGCGACTTCGACATCTTCTCGCCGGCCATGGTGACCCAGCCGTTGTGCACCCAGTAGTTCGCGAAGGTGTCGCCGTACGCCTTGGCCTGGGCGATCTCGTTCTCGTGGTGCGGGAAGATCAGGTCGATGCCTCCGCCGTGGATGTCGAAGGCGGTACCGAGGTACTTGTGCGCCATGGCCGAGCACTCCAGGTGCCAGCCGGGGCGGCCGCGGCCCCAGGGGGTCTCCCAGCTCGGCTCGCCGGGCTTGGCGGACTTCCACATGGCGAAGTCGCGCTGGTCCCGCTTACCGGTCTCGCCGTCGCCGGAGGGCTGGCGCAGGTCGTCCAGCTCCTGGTTGGAGAGCTCCAGATAGCCGGGGTACGAGCGCACGTCGAAGTAGACGTTGCCGTCGGACTCATAGGCGTGACCGCGCTCGATGAGACCGCGCATCATCTCGACCATCTCGGTGATGTGGCCGGTGGCACGCGGTTCGTACGTGGGCGGGAGGCAGCCGAGCGCGTCGTAACCGTTGTTGAACGCGCGCTCGTTCTCGTACCCGATCGACCACCAGGGGCGGCCCTGTTCGGCCGACTTGTTGATGATCTTGTCGTCGATGTCGGTGACGTTCCGGATGAACGTGACGTCGTAGCCGCGGTACTCGAACCAGCGGCGCATGATGTCGAAGTTGAGGCCCGACCGGATGTGCCCGATGTGCGGGGCGGCCTGCACAGTCGCGCCACAGAGGTAGATCGAGACACAGCCCGCTGTGAGCGGAACGAAATCACGGATCTTCCGGGCGCTGGTGTCATGCAGGCGAATAGTCACCCCTCAAGGGTAGTGGGCCCGCACCAGTGCCCGGGTCCTCGGCGGGGGTTCCGTCCTCAAGCGCCGGACGGGCTGTGCCGTGACGCCCCCTCCGCCGTCGCCCGTTCGGGGTGGTCCGGGGCCCCCGGACCACCCCCCGCTCAGGTGGAGGGCTGCGCGGCTCGGTACACCAGCGCCGTCGCGATGCCCGCGATCCCCTCGCCGCGGCCCGTGAAGCCGAGGCCGTCGGAGGTGGCGGCGGAGAGGGAGACCGGAGCGCCGACCGCGGCGGTCAGGACCTTCTGCGCCTCCTCGCGGCGCTTGCCGATCTTCGGCCGTACGCCGACGACCTGCACGGCCACGTTGCCGATCTCGTACCCCGATGACCGCACGATCCGCGCCGCCTCGGTGAGCAGCGTGACGCCCGACGCACCCGACCATTCGGGGCGCCCCGTGCCGAAGTGCTGGCCGAGGTCGCCGAGACCGGCGGCCGAGAAGAGCGCGTTGCAGGCGGCGTGCGCCACCACGTCCGCGTCGGAGTGGCCGGCCAGCCCGGGGCCCTCGCCCTCCCACAGCAGCCCCGCGCACCACAGCTCGCGGCCCTCCTCGAACGCGTGGATGTCGGTCCCGATCCCGACGAGCGGGATCACGGGAGCGGGCTGCCGGTCAGAAGCCATCGTTCGCCCTCCGGCGTGCGAGAACCGCTTCGGCCAGCAGCAGATCGAGCGGCCGGGTCACCTTGAACGCCTCTTCGTGCCCGGGTACGACGACGACCGGCGCGCCGAGCTGCTCCACCATGCCCGCGTCGTCGGTGGCACCCTCGCCGTCGACGGCCACGGTCGTGTGGGCGCGGACGAGCGTGTCGCGGTCGAAGCCCTGCGGCGTCTGCACGGCGCGCAGCCTGGCGCGTACGGGCGTGGCGAGTACCGGTTCCGGCTGGTCGCGGGGCCCCGGCTCGACTTCCTTGACGGTGTCGGCGAGCGGCAGGGCGGGTACGACGGCGGGTGCCCCGTCCCGTACGGCCTCGACCACCGCGTCCACGGTGTCGACCGGCACGAGCGGGCGGGCGGCGTCGTGGACGAGGACGACGGTGATGTCGTCGGGCAGCGCGTCCAGGCCCAGCTTCACCGACTCCTGGCGGGTCTCGCCACCCGCGACGACGAGATAGTCGGTGCGTTCGGGCAGGGCGTGTTCGTCGAGGAGGTTCTTCACCTCGGGCGCGCCGTCCGGCGGAGCGACCACGACGACGAGGCTGACGGCGCGGGACGCCGCCATGGCCCGGACCGCGTGGATCAGGATCGGGGTCCCGCTGAGGGCCCGGAGCGCCTTGGGCGCGCCCGGCCCGAGACGTACGCCCCGGCCTGCTGCGGGGATCACCGCGGCGGTGCGGGGCGGGCGCGATTCGTCAGGCGTCGGTGACATCGGTGACATCGGTTGCACTCCGAAGCTTCGGCAGGTTTGTTTCCACGGCCGACATGGGTATGGCCACAGCGAGCCGGGCGGGACGCTTGACTTGACCGGGACCCTTCCGTGACACCTGGTCGGCAAGCCTCACCGGCCGCTCAATGCGCGCGCATGGCTGAATTTGGCTGGTGAAGAACGGCTGGAAAAGGCACCACATTTGGAGCCGAACATGCCGCAGCGCCCGGCGACACACCGTGAATACGGCTGGTCAGCGGGCACCGCGGCACATTCATACGACCGGTGCGATCCGGTTCAGGACGCGAGGACCTCGTCGAGCAGAGCCTCGGCCTTGTCCTCGTTCGTGTTCTCCGCGAGAGCGAGCTCACTCACCAGAATCTGGCGGGCCTTGGCGAGCATGCGCTTTTCACCTGCGGAGAGACCGCGCTCGCGCTCACGACGCCACAGGTCACGAACCACTTCCGCGACCTTGATGACATCGCCGGAGGCGAGCTTCTCGAGATTTGCCTTGTAACGCCGGGACCAGTTCGTCGGCTCTTCGGCGTACGGTGCGCGCAGCACCTCGAAGACCCGGTCCAGGCCCTCTTGCCCGACCACGTCGCGCACTCCGACGAACTCCGCGTTGTCCGCCGGTACACGAACCGTCAAGTCACCCTGGGCGACCTTGAGCACCAAGTAGGTCTTGTCCACGCCTTTGATCTGGCGAGTCTCAATAGCCTCGATCAGCGCGGCCCCGTGATGGGGATAGACCACGGTGTCGCCAACCTTGAACGTCATGTGACAGGTACCCCTTCCGTGGCTATCCAGAGTAACACGAGAACAGCTTCTCCTGAATGGCGTTTTCGCAGGTCAGGGCATATCTCGGGGCTTGACAACAGCAACAGGAACGTGCTGCGGAAGGCTTCTGGAACGCGGTATTCGCAGGTCGGAGCGGCTGTGCGGCCGAAGCGAAACGTGCCGGTTACGCCCGGCGGAACCTGCCACGAAGGTGTCGAACGTCCCGTTTTGCCGGATTCAGGATGATGAACTTTCCGTAGTCCGTTCGGAGATCGATCACTCGTACGGACGTAAGTGGTCGGTGGTCAATGAAATTGATCAACGGCCGGCAAGCGTGAGGATTATGTGCGCGGAATGCACCACCCCCGGAAATTGATCACCTGCGTTATGCGAACGGAGGGTGAATCGGCGCGAGCGGGGCCCGCTGGTCAAGCCCGTGCGGCCCAGGGGGCGGGTCGGGTGCGGAGCGGGAAGCGCGGCTCGGTAACCTGAGCGCGCTGACACACGCTTAGGGCGGCTTTACGCCGCCCGCCTTCGCGTCCGCAGAGTCCGAAGTCCGCAGTCCGAACGTTCAAGGAGTTGCCGCCGCCGTGAGCCGCAGCCTTCGACACGGCGCCCTCGCCGCCACTGCCATCGTGTTCTCGATCGCTTCGATGTCCGCGTGCAGCGCGGGCAACGACGCACAGACGCTCCAGGTCAGGCCGGACAACGCAGCCACTGCCGTCGACAACATCAAGATCCAGAACGCGAATGTCATCACCCAGCCCGAGCACGGCGCCGAGGGTCCGGCAGTCGTCTCCGCCCTGCTGTTCAACAACGGCACCAAGCGTGAGGTCCTGGAGGCCGTCACGCTGCCGGGCAGCGACAGCCCCGTGAAGCTGCACGCGGCCAAGGGCAACGGCCCGGTCGTCGTACCGGCCGGCGGCTCGGTCATGCTCGGCGGAAAGGGCAACGCGGCCGCCGTGATCGAGAACGGCCACGAGGCCGCTCGCAACGGCGACGTCCAGACGGTCGTCTTCAAGTTCAGCGAGACCGGGGACGTCGAGCTGGGCGCCTCCGTCGTGCCGTCGGCGAGCTTCTTCAAGGGCTTCGGCCCGAGCACGCTGCCCGCGCAGGCGAAGCCCACGCCCTCCCAGACGCAGTCGGGAGCCGCCTCCGAGACGCCCGGCACACCGTCCGGCACGCCGACGGAGCCGGTGACCGGCTCGGCCAGCCCGGAAGCCGGGGCGTCCGCCTCCCACACCGCCGCAGGGCACTGACCCCGCGTACGCACATGTGAAAGGGGCGCCTCCCGGCCGGGAGGCGCCCCTTTCACGTGTCGCCTGGCTCACCCGGCGGTTTACGGCTCGAACTTGTACCCCAGGCCGCGGACCGTCACCAGGTAGCGCGGCGCGCCCGGGTCGGGCTCGATCTTGGCGCGGAGACGCTTGACGTGGACGTCGAGGGTCTTGGTGTCGCCGACGTAGTCCGCGCCCCAGACCCGGTCGATCAGCTGCATACGGGTCAGCACACGGCCCGCGTTGCGCAGCAGCATCTCCAGCAGGTCGAACTCCTTCAGCGGCAGGTCGACCTTGCCGCCGGAGACGGTGACCACGTGACGGTCCACGTCCATCCGCACCGGGCCCGCCTCCAGGGCGGCCGGGGTGACCTCCTCCGGCTCGCCGCGGCGGCGCAGGACCGCGCGGATGCGGGCGACCAGTTCCCGCGAGGAGAAGGGCTTGGTCACGTAGTCGTCGGCTCCTATTTCCAGCCCGACGACCTTGTCGATCTCGCTGTCCTTGGCGGTGACCATGATCACCGGGACGTTGGACCGGACGCGCAGCTGGCGACAGACCTCGGTGCCGGGCAGGCCCGGGAGCATCAGGTCCAGCAGAACGAGGTCGGCGCCGTTGCGCTCGAACTCGTCGAGACCGTCGGGGCCGGTCGCCGCGATGGCGACCTCGAAGCCTTCCTTGCGAAGCATGTAGGACAGGGCGTCGCTGAAGGATTCCTCATCCTCGACGACAAGCACTCGGGTCACGGAAGAGCCTCCGGGGCAGGGAATGGTTCAAAGGTGTCGGTCTCGAACGGTGCCTCGTCGTCGCCGTTGACGATAAGCGGTCCGCCGGTGGTGTGTTCCCGTACGACACCCGATTCGGGCAGCCGCAGGGTGAAGGTGGAGCCCTGACCCTCGGAGCTCCAGACCGTGACCTCCCCGCCGTGCGAGGCGGCCACGTGCTTGACGATGGCGAGGCCGAGACCGGTGCCACCGGTGGCCCGCGACCGGGCCGGGTCGACGCGGTAGAACCGCTCGAAGACCCGCTCGCGGTCCTTCTCGGAGATGCCGATGCCCTGGTCGGTCACGGCTATCTCGATCAGATCCCCGCCGGGTGCCACGATGCGGCGGGCGGCGATCCCGACACGCGTGCGGGCGGGGCTGTAGTTGACGGCGTTCTCGACGAGATTGCCGAGCGCCGCGGCGAGCTGACCGCGGTTTCCCCAGATGAAGAGGTCCGCGGTGCCGCCCGAGGCCATGGTGATCTGCTTCGAGCCGGCCTGCTGCCGGCAGCGGTCGATGGCCTCGGCGACCAGTTCGTCCACCCGTACCGGCTCGGCGTCCTCCAGCGGGTCGTCGTTCTGCACCCGGGAGAGGTCGATCAGTTCCTGTACGAGGTTGGTGAGCCGGGTCGCCTCGATCTGCATCCGCCCGGCGAACCGCTCCACCGCCTCCGGATCGTCCGAAGCGTCCATGACGGCCTCGGAGAGCAGGGAGAGCGCGCCGGTCGGGGTCTTGAGTTCATGGCTGACGTTGGCGACGAAGTCGCGTCGTACCGCCTCTATCCGGCGGGCTTCGGTGAGGTCCTCGACCAGCAGCAGCACCAGCCGGGAGCCCAGCGGGGCGACCCGGGCGGAGACGGCCAGCGCCTCGCCCCGGCCCGTACCGCGCCGGGGGAGGTCCAGCTCCACCTGGCGTATCTCCCCGTCCCTGCGGGTGTCCCTGGCCATGTGGAGCATGGCGTCGACGGACAGCCGGCCGCCGCGGACCAGCCCCAGCGCGTACGCGGCGGAGCTGGCCTTGACGACGCTGTCGCTCTCGTCGAGGACGACGGCGGACGAGCTGAGTACGGAGAGGACGGTGTCCACTCCGGGGGGCAGTGCTGCGTTGCTGTCGGGCCGCAGGGACGTACGCGTAGGTTTGCTCTGTTCGCGCTCGCTCCAGCGGAACGCCAGCATGGCGATCACACCGGTCAACAACCCGGCGATCGCGGCAGCTGCGGCGACCGCCGCGTTCACGTCCATGCTTCAAGGTTATGCGTGGTCGACGGCTCTCTCCCAGCCATCCGAGTGCCATCTCGAACACTCGTCGCCCAGAGTTCACCGAGGAGCAAGTATCGGTTCACTTCGGCGGTCGGAACCCGACGCGTTCCACCCGCACCGTGGGAGCGTGGGGGTCGGCCCGAGAGACCCCGGCCTCAGTAAGGAAACCGGAGAGGGACTTCCATGCGCGACGCTTACCACGAGGAACTCGATTCGATCGGCGAGGGCCTGGTCGAGATGGCCCGGCTCGTCGGCTCCGCGATCGGGCGGGCCACCACGTCCATGCTCGACGCCGACCTGAAGCTCGCGGAGAGCGTCATCGCCGCGGACCAGAAGGTCGACGACCTCCAGCACGACCTGGAGGCACGCGCCATCGCGCTCCTCGCGCGCCAGCAGCCCGTGGCCACCGATCTGCGTATCGTCGTCACGTCGCTGCGGATGAGCGCCGACCTGGAGCGCTCGGGCGACCTCGCCCAGCACGTCGCCAAGCTGGCCCGGCTGCGCTTCCCGCAGTCGGCGGTGCCGCACGACCTGCACGCCACCATCCTGGAGATGGGGCAGCTGGCGCAGCGCCTGATGGCGAAGGCCGCCGAGGTCATCATCACCAAGGACGTCGACCTGGCACTCCAGCTGGAGCAGGACGACGACGAGATGGACCTGCTGCACCGCACGCTCTTCCAGCACCTGATGGACGACCGCTGGAAGCACGGCATCGAGACCGCCGTCGATGTGACGCTGCTCGGCCGTTACTACGAGCGTTTCGCCGACCACGCCGTGTCGGTGGCCAAGCGGGTCGTGTACCTCGTCACCGGCGAGCACGCGGACGACATCCAGGCGGCGGCTCCGGGCCCGGTGGAGGGCGCGTAACCGCCGCGCCGCGGTCACCCGCCCCGTCCCGTGCGCTCTGCCGCGCGCGCGGGTCGCACACGTGTGCTGCATGTGTGCGCCGTTGATGCGCCCGCCGGGGTGGGCATCCAATGGGGTGGGGGCGGCACACCATGTCCGTACGCCCTCATGAGCGCGTACGCCCTGAGGAGGAAGCATGGCCGATTCCCCCGTCAACGAACCCCAGCAGGAGACACCGACCGAAGTGCTGCACCTGTCCGTGCTCGGCGCCTGCGGCTGCGGATCGGGCTGCGGGTGCGGCTGCCAGTCGGGCGGCCCGTGCCAGTGCGGTGGCTGCTCCGGCTGACGGACAGACGCGGTGGGGGGGGGGGGGGGGGGGGGGGGGGGGGGGGGGGGGGGGGGGGGGGGGGGGGGGGGGGGGGGGGGGGGGGGGGGGGGGGGGGGGGGGGGGG
>NZ_JBWKLF010000018.1:0-7548 GCF_056430475.1 Streptomyces sp. NPDC045968
CCCCCCCCCCCCCCCCCCCCCCCCCCCCCCCCCCCCCCCCCCCCCCCCCCCCCCCCCCCCCCCCCCCCCCCCCCCCCCCCCCCCCCCCCCCCCCGCGGCCGTGATGCGGGCATGCCCGCATCCGCGAGGGAGGCGCCGAAGTGCGGACCCGCACGCGGATCTCGAAGGGGAAGTACCGAACGGACCAGGGAGGGGCGGCGACCGTGCCGGTCTGCGCGAAGAAGGGCGCCGTGTTCTGGAAGGCGGACATGGACATCGACTGCGACGGGCGCAGAACGACCCCCTGCGACGAGGAGACCGACCCGTACTTCCTGCCGGAGACAGCGTTCCAGAGCTCACGCGGAGACCGCTGGAATCCGCCGCGCTGCCGTTCGTCGTCGTGCCGGGACTGCGCTGGCCAGGGAGTTCGTGAACGACAACTGACGACCGAAGGACGGGACGTCGGAGCGCGGGGAGAACGTGCCGCACCACTTCCGGCACCCCGCTCACCGCCTGACCGGGTTCCGCGTCCACCGCCCGGGCGGCACCGGCGAGCGGCGGGGCCGGCCGGGGCGCGTAGGGTCGCGCCCGTGACTCTTCAGGACTTCGCGCGCAGTGAGTACGTCAGCCTGACCACGTACCGGAAGGACGGCACACCCGTCGCCACGCCCGTCTGGGCCGCGGCCGAGGGCAACGTGCTGTACGTCTGGACCCGGTCCGACTCGTGGAAGGCCAAGCGGCTGCGCAACAACAGCCGCGTCACCGTCACGGTCTGCGACCTGCGGGGCCGGATCGCCGAGGGCGCCCCGAGCGCCGAGGGCACCGGGCGGCTGCTGGACGAGGCCGGTACCCGGAAGGTCCGCAAGGTCATCGGCCGCAAGTACACCTGGAAGTACTGGCTCCTCGACTGGCCCGCGACCGCCGTACGGCTCGGGAAGCGCCCGCACACGGGCATCGCCATCACGTTCTGAGGCCCGGGGTGGCCGGGGGCGCGCGGCCGGGCGGTGCGCGCCGACCGCAGCCTGCCCGAAAACCCCGCGTAGCCGTCCCGTAACACGCCTGCGATCGAATGCCTGCGGACTGGAAGGTTCCAGTCGACGGCCGGCGAGGGCGACGATGACGGTGCATCAACCTGCGGTGGAAGTAGCCACGTTCGCGCACTACCTGCGGGAGCTGACGGCCCTGCTCGACCCCGGACGCGGCTGGTACGGGGTGTTCTCCCGCCGCGATCCCGAGGGCATGCGGGCCTGTTTCGACGGGACCGAGGTGCCGCCCTGGGACGTGGTCGAGTCGTTGCTCCAGGACCTGGCCGTGGCGCGCGGCGCGGCGTTCGCGGAGCACGAGTCGGTACGGGCCGCCGCGCTGTACTCCGCGTCGGCCACCGCCCACGACCGGCGGCCGGGTGGTCGTCGGGCCCTCGTGGAGCGGCTTGAGCTGATGCTCCGCGAGCAGACCCACGCCGAGCAGCGCCTGCGCGCCACCTCCGTGAACGCGGGCCACGCCCCGGACGCCGGTGCGGAGGCACTGGCCTGGGCCCGGGACGACCACGAACGCGCCTCGGCCCGCTGTACGGAACTGCGCAAGCGGATCTCGGCGGCAGCCGCGCCCGAGGGGTGGTTCCGGATGGAGGAACGGGACGGCGAGGCACCCTCGCGGGCGGGGCTCGCGGAGGCCGCCGACGTACACCGGGCGAAGCCCGCCCCGCAAGCGCCGAGCGCCCCCGCCCCGAAGCGGAGGAAGCCGCGCGGCGCCCGGTTCGCCGGCCTGGACGTCGACGACGAGACCGATCCGGCCGCCCCCTCGGTGGTGCCCGTGCTCCCCGTCCCGCCGACGACGGCCGCAGGTCCGCGCGGCGCCCGTTTCCGGGGCGCCACCGCCCGGGAGACGGGCCCGGACGTCGCCGCACCCACAGCCGCGCCCGCTGCCCCGCCCGGCCCCGTCGCCCGGCGGGCCGCGGGCGAAGCCGTCGAACGGCTCGTCCGGCTGCGCGCGGAAGGCCGCGGCGGCGAGGCACACGTCGTGCTCTGCGAGGCGGCGGCCGGACCGGCGGACCACCTGCCGGTCCTCGCGCTCGCCCTGCACGGGGCGGGACTGGCCGCCGACTGGGCGACCCTGCTGTGGGAGGTGTCCACGCTGCCGCCCGCGGGGCTGGCCGCGGCGGCGGGCGCACTGGCCGCCGCCGGTCGTCCCGACGACTGTGCCCACCTGCTGCGCCAGGGCGCGGCGCGCCCCGCCGCCGAGGTGGCCGACGCGGTGGCCGCCCTCGACCGGGCAGGCCTCGCCCCGCAGGCGCGAGCGCTGCTGGGCGCGTTCGTCCGCGTACGTACGCCGCAGGACGCGGCCAGGATCGCGGAACACGATCCGCGCCGCCTCGTACCGCGACTGCTGGCCGCGGCCCGCGAGGTATCGGCGGCGCGCGAGTGGGACCTCGTCCACGCGCTACGGGTGGCGGGCATCGCCGGGACCTAGGCCGCTCCTTCGGATCACCTGGCCTCGCGCAGGTGGTGGCCCGTACGCGCGCCGCCCGCCGACGCGGACGTGAGCGCGCAGGGGCAGCCCCGTGCGGCCGTAGTCGCACGAGGCTGCCCGGGCGCTTCAGCTGAGCTGTGCCTCAGCGGAAAGCGGCGATGTTGCGGGCCACCCAGTTGTCGAAGGGGCGCGGAGCGCGGCCGAGGACTCGTCCCACGTCCGAGCTGATCCGCAGTTCGGCGGGGTTCGGGGCGGAGATGATGTCCAGGGTGTCGTCGGCGAGCTCCGGCGGCACGAACCGGGTCATCGCGGCTTTGGCCTCCTCGCGGGTGAGTTCGTGGAATCGCACCGGCGAGCCGAGCGCGGCGGCGATGGCCTCCGACTGCTGACGGGGCGTGATCACCTCGGGCCCGGTCAGCTCGAGGACTCCGCCGGTGTGCCGGTCGTCCAGCAGGCAGGCCGCCGCGACCTCGGCGATGTCCGCCGGGTCGACGACCGGAACCCCCACATCGCCGAAGGGTGCGGCGACCGTCCCTTGCGTGCGGACGGACTCCGCCCACGCCAAGGCGTTGGAGGCGAAGCCGCCCGGTCGCAGGACGGCCCAGTCCAGGCCGGACTTTCTCAACGCGTCCTCCACCGCGCGCATCGCGATCCGCGACGGGCCGAGCGGCCTGGTCGCCACGCCCTGCGAAGACAGCAGGACGACTCGGCGGACCCCGCCGGCAGCAGCCAGGCCAATAATGTCGGCCGGGCTGGCTCCGGGGGCGTGCAGGTCGCCGGACAGCAGGAGGAACAGCGCCTTCGCCCCGTCCAGAGCGGGAGCGAGGCCCCGCGGCTCGGCCAAGTCGGCCGGCACGTGCCGGACCCCGTCCGGCATGGCCGCCGCGTGCCGTGACACCGCCGTCACCTGCTCGCCCGCCTTGGCCAGGGCCTGCGTCAGAGGCCGGCCCACATTCCCGGTAGCCCCGGTCACCACGATCATGTTCGCTCCTAGTCCGTTGTGCGCTGCGGCGATTGACGCTAGGAGGCGGGCTTACTTTTCGTAAGAACATACCCAGAGGTAAGCTCCGGACATGAGGGAAGGTGCGCAGCTGACGCAGGCCGAGGCGGGCAATCGGTATGAGGTGTTTCACACCGACTGCCCTGCGCGCGACGTGGTCGACCACGTGACCAGCAGGTGGGGCATCTGGGTGCTGATCTCCTTGCGGAGCACCGATCTTCGGTTCTACGAGCTGCGCGACAGCATTCGGGGCATCAGCGAGAAGATGCTCGCTCAGACACTGCGCGCACTGGTCCAGGACGACCTGGTCTGGCGCAAGGTCGAGCCGACGACGCCACCCCAAGTCACCTACGGGCTGACTGAGTTCGGCCAGGACGTCGGTGCGCCGCTGACGGACCTGTTCGACCGGATCACCCAGCGGCTGGCAGCCGGCGGGGCGTCCGCCACGGAGGGGCCGAGCGCAACAGGCCAAGCGAGCGGCTGACCGCCCCAGGCCCTCAACAGCTTCATCGTCTCGACGACGAACGCCGACCGTGACAGCAGAGAGGTTCGTGCGCCCCCCACAGCACGGACCTCGTTGGGGGTGCGGCCCCGGATCAGGCCCCGTCCGTCGTACGCCGGTACGTCGAGCGCCGGTCGTCGATGTCGGTCCAGCGGTCGCCGTACACCGTCTCCACCACGCCCGGCTCGCGCAGGAAGTCGTGCGGGAAGCCGAGCGGTACGGCACTCACCTCGTCGAGGCGGGCGACGGCGGTCGCGTCGAGCTCTGTCTCCAGGCAGGACAGGTTGTCCGCGAGCTGGCCCTCCGTGGACGCGCCGATGATCGGGACGATGTTGCCCGGGCGGCCGCGCAGCCAGGCCAGCGCCACCTGGGCCGGGGTCCAGTCGCCCTGCCGGGCGATGTCCACGACCGCCGTGATCGTCGCGTGCTCCCGGCGCCGCGCCGCGTCCCAGCCGCTGTCCGGGGCGTCCGGCCCGGTGGGCAGGTCCCTGCCGGTGAGCCGGCCGCGGGCGAGCGGGCTCCAGGCGAAGACCGTCTGGTCGAAGGCGCGGGCCTGCGGGAGCAGTTCGCGTTCGGGGGTGCGTTCCAGCAGGCTGTAGCGCAGCTGCGAGCCGGCGAAGGCCGTCCAGCCGCGCAGTTCTGCCAGCGTCGACGCCTGGGCGATCTCCCACGCGGGCCAGTCCGAGACGCCGATGTAGAGCACCTTGCCGGCCCTGACGAGATCGTCGAGCGCCCGCATGACCTCCTCGACCGGGGTGAAGTTGTCGCGGGCGTGCACCCACAGGACGTCGAGCCGGTCCGTGTTCAGCCGGGCGAGGCTCGACTCCACGGACCGTACGAGGTTCCCCCGGTGGTTGCCCGCCGAGTTCACGTCGCCCTTGGCGGTCGCGCAGGTGTACTTGCTGGCGAGCACGAGGTTCTCGCGGCGCCGGCCGAGCACCTCGCCGAGGACCGCCTCGGACGAGCCGTAGATGTCGGCCGTGTCGACGAAGTTCCCGCCCGCCTCCACGTACGCGTCGATGATGCGTCCACTCGTCGCGGTGACGGCCCGGGGGTCCGTCTCGTGACTGCCGAGGGTCATGGCGCCAAGCGCGAGCTCGCTCACGCGCAGACCGGTCCTGCCGAACAATGTGTAACGCACGAGGTTTCCCTTTCGGTCGTCGTGTACCGGAGGCTACGAGTTCGAGTGCGCTTCAATGCAAGGAGTGGACCGCTCGGGTACGAAACATGATCGACTCCGCCGGTTCACGGCGATGGTCTTGCCCCGCTGTGGGGCGGGGCTTACGTTCTCCCCTATGCACTGTGTCTACGGGCGTAGAAACCACGTAGAGGCTCTCTGACGCCGCGTCGAAGGAGCAGCTCATGTCCCACGTCGTACGCGCCGCACTCGTCCAGGCGACCTGGACCGGCGACACTGAATCCATGATCGCCAAGCACGAGGAACACGCGCGCGAGGCCGCCCGGCAGGGGGCGAAGATCATCGGTTTCCAGGAGGTGTTCAACGCCCCCTACTTCTGCCAGGTGCAGGAACCCGAGCACTACCGCTGGGCCGAGGCCGTCCCCGACGGGCCCACCGTCCGCCGGATGCGGGACCTGGCCCGCGAGACCGGCATGGTGGTCGTCGTGCCGGTCTTCGAGATCGAACAGTCCGGCTTCTACTTCAACACCGCCGCGGTGATCGACGCCGACGGCACGTATCTCGGCAAGTACCGCAAGCACCACATCCCGCAGGTCAAGGGCTTCTGGGAGAAGTACTACTTCAAGCCCGGGAACGCCGGCTGGCCGGTGTTCGACACCGCCGTCGGCAAGGTCGGCGTCTACATCTGCTACGACCGCCACTTCCCCGAGGGCTGGCGCCAACTCGGCCTGAACGGGGCCCAGCTGGTCTACAACCCGTCCGCGACCTCGCGCGGACTCTCCAGCCACCTCTGGCAGCTGGAACAGCCCGCGTCCGCCGTCGCCAACGAGTACTTCGTCGCCGCGATCAACCGCGTCGGCCAGGAGGAGTACGGCGACAACGACTTCTACGGCACGAGCTACTTCGTCGATCCGCGCGGTCAGTTCGTCGGTGACGTCGCGAGCGACAAGGAGGAGGAACTCCTCGTCCGTGACCTCGACTTCGGGATGATCGAGGAGGTCCGGCAGCAGTGGGCGTTCTTCCGGGACCGCCGTCCGGACGCGTACGAGGGGCTGGTCGAGCCGTGACCGGGCTGCACGAGCGCCATCTCGCGGTCAGCCCGGACTGGCTGGCGCTCTACTACCGCCGCCCCCTGGAGCTCACCCACGGCGAGGGCCGTCACGTCTGGGACGCGGACGGAAACCGCTACCTCGACTTCTTCGGCGGCATCCTCACCACGATGACCGCACACGCCCTGCCCGAGGTGACGAAGGCGGTCGCCGAGCAGGCCGGGCGGATCATCCACTCCTCGACGCTCTACCTCAACCGGCCGATGGTGGAACTCGCCGAGCGCCTCGCCACCCTCTCCGGCATCCCCGACGCCCGGGTCTTCTTCACCACGTCGGGCACCGAGGCCAATGACACCGCACTGCTGCTGGCGACCGCGTACCGCAGGTCCAACCAGATCCTCGCGATGCGCAACAGCTACCACGGCCGGTCGTTCTCGGCCGTGTCCATCACCGGCAACCGGTCCTGGTCGCCGACGAGCCTCTCTCCGCTCCAGACCCTGTACGTCCACGGCGGTGTCCGCACCCGCGGACCGTACGCGGAGCTGAGCGACGACCGGTTCGTCAAGGCGTGCGTCGCCGATCTGGAGGACCTGCTCGGGCACACCCGCGAGGCCGCCGCGCTGATCGCCGAACCCATCCAGGGCGTCGGCGGTTTCACCTCACCTCCCGACGGGCTGTACGCGGCGTTCCGCCAGGTCCTCGACCGGCACGGCATCCTGTGGATCTCGGACGAGGTGCAGACCGGCTGGGGCCGGACGGGTGAGCACTTCTGGGGCTGGCAGGCGCACGGCGAACACGGGCCGCCGGACATCCTCACGTTCGCCAAGGGCATCGGCAACGGCATGTCGATCGGTGGGGTCGTCGCCCGCGCCGAGGTCATGAACTGCCTGGACGCCAACTCCATCTCGACGTTCGGCGGCTCGCCGGTCACCATGGCGGCCGGCCTCGCCAACCTCTCCTATCTCCTGGAACACGACCTCCAGGGCAACGCGCGACGCGTCGGCGGACTGCTCATCGAGCGGTTGCGCGCGATCGCCGCGGGGTCCGCGTCCGTACGCGAAGTCCGGGGCCGGGGCCTGATGATCGGCATCGAACTGGTGAAGCCCGGCACCGACGAGGCGGACCCGGAGGCCGCCGCCGCGGTCCTCGAAGCGGCCCGCGAGCGCGGTCTGCTGCTCGGCAAGGGGGGCGGGCACAGCACCAGCGTCCTGCGGATCGCCCCGCCGCTGTCGCTGACGGTCGCCGAGGCGGAGGAGGGCGCGGCGATCCTCGCCGAGGCCCTGCGCGCGGCGGATTAGGCCGGCCGGGGGGGGGGGGGGGGGGGGGGGGGGGGGGGGGGGGGGGGGGGGGGGGGGGAGGGGGGGGGTGGGGGGGGGGGGGGGGGGGGGGGGGGGGGGGGGGGGGGGGAGAG
>NZ_JBWKLF010000018.1:7558-66573 GCF_056430475.1 Streptomyces sp. NPDC045968
TCCCCCTCCCCTATCTCTCCCCCCCCCCCCCCCCCCCCCTACCCCCCCCCCCCCCCCCCCCCCCCCCCCCCCCCCCCCCCCCCCGCGCCCGCGTGCCCTGGGGCGCGTTGGGCCGGTGGGGTACGCCGTACCGGAAACAGAAACGTCTTCAGCCGTTGGCAGCAGCGGTATTGCCACAGTGGGCAACCCACTTCTACGTTCTTCACCACGCACCCTGTCTACGTGCGTAGACCCATTCCGCCACCGCGAGGAGGGGCACATGAGCCGCACCGTCATCCACGGCGGCCTCGTCATCACCGCGTCCGACGAAATCCACGCCGACGTGCTCATCGAGGGCGGGCGCATCGCGGCCCTCGCCGCCCACGGCACCGAAGCCGCCGCCGGCTGGACCGCGGACCGGACCATCGACGCCACCGGGAAGTACGTCATTCCGGGCGGAGTCGACGCGCACACGCACATGGAGATGCCGTTCGGCGGCACCTTCGCCGCCGACACCTTCGAGACCGGCACCCGGGCCGCCGCCTGGGGCGGCACCACCACGATCGTCGACTTCGCCATCCAGAGCGTGGGCGGCAGTCTGCGGGGCGGACTCGACGCCTGGTACGCGAAGGCCGACGGCAACTGCGCCATCGACTACGCCTTCCACATGATCCTCTCCGATGTGAACGAGTCCTCGCTCAAGGAGATGGACCTTCTCGTAGCGGAAGGCATCACCTCGTTCAAACTGTTCATGGCCTATCCGGGCGTCTTCTACAGTGACGACGGCCAGATCCTGCGCGCCATGCAGCGGGCCGAGAACAACGGCGGCCTGATCATGATGCACGCCGAGAACGGCATCGCGATCGACGTCCTCGTCGAACAGGCGCTGGCCGGGGGCCGCACCGACCCGCGCTACCACGGCGACGTACGCAAGGTCGCGCTGGAGGCCGAGGCCACCCACCGGGCCGTCCAGCTCGCCCGGGTCGCCGGAGCGCCGCTGTACATCGTCCACGTCTCCGCCGACGAGGCCGTCGCCGAGATCGCCGCCGCCCGCCACAAGGGACTTCCCGTCTTCGGCGAGACCTGCCCGCAGTACCTGTTCCTCTCCACCGACAACCTCGCCGAGCCCGGCTTCGAGGGCGCCAAGTACGTCTGCTCGACCCCCCTGCGGCCCAGGGAGCACCAGGAAGCCCTCTGGCGCGGTCTCCGGAACAACGAACTCCAGGTCGTCTCCACCGACCACTGCCCCTTCTGCTTCTCCGGCCAGAAGGAGATGGGCCGCGGCGACTTCTCGAAGATCCCCAACGGCATGCCGGGCGTGGAGAACCGGATGGACCTCCTCCATCAGGCGGTCGTGGACGGTCACCTCACCCGCCGCCGCTGGATCGAGATCGCCTGCGCGTCACCGGCCAGGATGTTCGGCCTCTACCCGAAGAAGGGCACGATCGCCCCGGGAGCCGACGCGGACGTCGTCATCTACGACCCGCACGCCACCCAGACCATCTCCGCCGAGACCCACCACATGAACGTCGACTACTCGGCGTACGAGGGCAAGCGGCTCACCGGCCAGGTCGAGACCGTGCTCTCGCGCGGCGAACCCGTCATCGAGGGACGGAAGTTCACCGGCCACGCCGGGCACGGCATGTACACCCCCCGCGCCACGTGTCAGTACCTGGACTAGGAGCACCTGTCATGGACTTCGGACTCGTCCTCCAGACCGACCCGCCCGCGTCGGCCGTCGTCGGACTCATGCGCCGTGCCGAACGCAACGGCTTCCGCTACGGCTGGACCTTCGACTCGACGGTCCTCTGGCAGGAACCCTTCGTCATCTACAGCCGGATTCTGGAGCACACCGAGCGGCTGATCGTCGGCCCGATGGTCACCAACCCCTCCACCCGTACCTGGGAGGTCACCGCCTCCACCTTCGCCACCCTCAACGAGATGTATGGCAACCGGACGGTGTGCGGCATCGGGCGGGGCGACTCGGCGATGCGGGTCGCCGGCCGTAAACCCAACACCCTGGCCCGCCTCGGTGAGTCGATCGGCGTCATCCGCGACCTGGCCGAGGGGCGCGAGGCGACCGTCGACGGCCAGCCCGTGCAGATCCCCTGGGTCAAGGACGGCCGGCTGCCGGTCTGGATGGGGGCGTACGGCCCCAAGGCGCTCGCCCTGGCCGGGCAGAAGGCCGACGGCTTCATCCTCCAGCTCGCCGACCCGTACCTCACCGAGTGGATGGTCAAAGCGGTACGGGAGGCGGCGGCCGAAGCCGGCCGGGACCCGGACGCCGTCACCATCTGCGTGGCCGCCCCGGCCTATGTGAGCGACGACCTGGACCACGCGCGCGAGCAGTGCCGCTGGTTCGGCGGCATGGTCGGCAACCACGTGGCCGACCTCGTCTCGCGGTACGGCGAGCACTCGGGGCTCGTACCGGAGGCGCTCACCGCGTACATCGCGGGGCGGTCGGGTTACGACTACAGCCACCACGGCCGCACCGGGAACCCGGACACCGCCTTCGTGCCCGACGAGATCGTCGACCGGTTCTGTCTGCTGGGCCCGGCCGAGGCGCACATCGAGAAGCTGCGGGTCCTGCGTGACCTGGGCGTCGACCAGTTCGCCGTCTACAACATGCACGACGCGCGCGAAGCGACCATCGACGCGTACGGCTCCGAGATCATCCCCGCCCTGTCCGGCTGACCCGAGCACGCCCCCGCCCCGGCTGCACACACAACCCCCCGCCCCGCACGGCACCGTCCCCGAGCGAAGGGTCCAGCCGCCATGACATCGACCGTCCCACCCGCACCGGAGCACGACCGGATACCCGACCAGGCACCCGACCCGTCGGGCCGGGTCGAGCTGGCCCCCGGCGCCGTCCCCGACGATCCCCGCTTCGTCAACCAGGACCTGCTGCCCGTCCCGCTCGAACGGCGCCGCTGGACGACGTACAACTTCGCCGCCCTCTGGGTCGGCATGGCGCACAACATCCCGTCCTGGCTGCTCGCTTCGGGGCTCGTCGCCCTCGGGATGGACTGGAAACAGGCCGTCCTGACGATCGCGCTGGCCAATGTGATCGTCCTCGCCCCGATGCTGCTCACCGGTCACGCCGGGCCCAAGTACGGCATTCCCTTCCCGGTCCTGGCGCGCGCCTCGTTCGGCCTGCGCGGCGCCAATCTGCCCGCCCTGATCCGGGCCGCCGTCGCCTGCGCCTGGTTCGGCATCCAGACCTGGATCGGCGGCGTCGGCATCTTCACGCTGCTCGGAAAGATCTTCGGTGGATGGGCGAACGCCTCCGGGATCGGCGGCCAGCCATGGACGCTCTGGCTCTGCTTCGCGCTGTTCTGGGCTCTCGAACTCGCCATCATCTACCGGGGGATGGACACCCTGCGGCGCTTCGAGAACTGGGCGGCGCCCTTCGTCATCGTCGGCGCCGTGGTCCTGCTGGTCTGGATCGCCGTCAAGGCGGGCGGCTTCGGCCCGCTCCTGGACCAGCCGTCCGCGCTCGGCTGGGGCAAGGAGTTCTGGCCGGTCTTCTTCCCCTCACTGATGGGCATGATCGCGTTCTGGTCCACGCTCTCGCTGAACATCCCCGACTTCACCCGCTTCGGCGCGGGCCAGCGCGCCCAGCTCTGGGGGCAGTCGCTCGGACTGCCGACGACCATGACGTTCTTCGCGCTGCTCTCCGTCTTCGTGACCTCGGGCTCGCAGGCGGTCTACGGGGCGCCCGTCTGGGACCCGGTCCAGCTCGTCGCCAGGACCGACAACGTCTTCGGGCTGCTCTTCGGACTGATCACCGTCCTGGTCGCGACGATCTCCGTGAACATCGCGGCGAACGTGGTGTCACCCGCGTACGACCTGGCGAATCTGGCGCCGAAGTTCATCAGCTTCCGTACCGGCGCGCTGATCACCGGAATCATCGGTGTCCTGATCATGCCGTGGAAGCTGACCGAGACCCCCGAGCTGTACATCTTCACGTGGCTCGGCCTGGTCGGCGGGCTGCTCGGTACGGTGGCGGGCATCCTGATCGCCGACTACTGGATCATCCGCCGCACCGTCCTGGACCTGGCCGACCTGTACCGCCCCGGCGGCCGCTACTGGTACACCAACGGCTGGAACTGGCGGGCCGTCGCCGCCTTCGCCCTCGGTGGCGTCCTGGCGGTGGGCGGCTCCCACTCGGCGCCCGGCAAGGGGCCGTTCCCCGCCGACGGACTGATCCCGTTCCTGAAGCCGCTCGCGGACTACGGCTGGGCGGTCGGGCTGGCGTCCTCGCTGGTGCTCTACACCCTCCTCGGCCTCGGTCTCAGACCGGAGCGGGAGTCCGCCCCAGCAGGGCGGTGACGTCGACGGTCTCGTCCTCGGACGGCGTGGCCGTGGGCACCGGCCTGTCGAAGCCGGAGAAGCCCACGACCGCGTCCGCCGACGAACTCCGGACGGTCAGGCGCACCGGATAGTGCTTGCCCTCCGTGGCCACGTACAGCGTCAGCTTCTCGCCGCCCCCGGTCCTGGTGACCGGGATGACGGGAGTGGTGCCGATCGTCGTCTTCTTGCCCTTGGTGAGTGTCCCCCCGCCCCCGTCCGCGTTGTCGGTGATCAGCTCCCGCAAGGTGTCCAGGTCACAGGCTTCCGTGACGCTCCGCAGACGCGGGTCGTCCGCCTCGCCTTTCATGTACCGGCCGTCGAGAATCGCCTCGAAGGTCGTCCCGCCGACCGGAACCTGGTTCTTCCAGAAGGCCGAATCCGGTTTCAGCCACACCGTGCCGCCCCGCTTGACGATCTCGACCGCGCCCTTGTCGTCGCCGAGGTCCACGCCGCCCCGGCAGTTCCCGTCCCGGTCCAGGGTGAGATCCACGGTCATGGGGGGCTTGCCCTCGCCGAGGTCGCCCTTGGAGGTCAGCCGCAGGGAGTCGACGTCGAGCAGGGCGTCACGGGAGCGGTCGGCGATCTGCTGGGCGGGGAGCGACTCGATGTCGTCGTCCGCCCGGGCCCCGGCGCCGCCCGTCGTGACGGCGAGGACGACGATGGCCGAGCCTGCCGCCAGCCGGGCCGCCATGCGCTGTCCGGTCACGTCGCCTCCTTAGGAAAGCCCTGGTCAGGGCCGTGCTCAGGCGTGCGATCCGTGCCTTCGAGGGTACGTCGGCCCGGGGCCGGACGCGCGGCGGGCATCAGCGCGGGGCCCGGGCCTTCTCGAAGAGCCGGGTGAGCGCCCGCTCCAGCCGCCCGGCCGTCTGCGCCGCGTCGCCGTCCACCCAGGGGTGAGCGGTGTGGAACGCGTCCCACTCCACCTCGAGGTGACGCACCGAGTCGGGCGTGAACCAGCGCCCGACCTCGCTCTCCAGGATCTGGAGGTGGGCCGGGGTGAGGGACGTCGGCGGGTGCTCGGCCAGCAGCATCGCGTCGTACAGATCCTTCCCCGCGCCCTTCCCCTCGGTGTCCCAGTCCTCGGCGAGCCACATCAGCTTCCAGACGAGCGACAGCCCGGGACTCGCGGCGGATATCGCCGTGGGCGGACCCCCGTCGCCGCGCGGGCAGTCGAGCCGCACCGGGGCCTCGGGCATGTCCTCGTCGTACGCGAAGTCCATGCGCAGCACGCCGGGCGGCAGCCCCTCGGCCTCCCACGGGATCAGGAGGCGTATGCCGTCCGTCTGGTACTCCCGGACCGTCCACTCCGCGTCCTCGGTCACCGCGGAGGGGTCGATCCGGATGCCGGCGGGCAGTGCGGGGCCGGTCCGCAGCGCCTCCACGACCTCCTCGTGGACGTCCACGGGTGCGCCCAGCACCACCCAGTCCAGATCGCCGGGCTCCCGCGCGGCCTCGCCCACCCACACCTGGACCGGGAGGCTGCCTCGGAGCACCAGCCCCGCTCCCCACGGCGCCCCGGCGACCAGCCGCAGCGCGTGGTCCCGCACCGCCCTGTGGGCGGCCTGCCAGCGGGGGGCGAGCGCCGGGTCCGCGAAGACCGGTTCGCCGGGAGCGGCACGGTCGAACGGGCTCTTCGCCGCCGGCCCCGCGGTGGAGGTGTTCTCCCCCGACGCGTTCATACGGTCACCTCTTCGCGCTCGTTGATCCAGCCCGCGTCCACCGCGGGGCAGTCGTCGTACACCACGAACTCCTCCTCGGCCTCCACCGCCTCCAGCGCGGCGGCCGACAGCCCGGCCAGCAGCGCGTCGAGACGGGCCCGCGCCTCCGGGCGCCCCACCGCCCGGCAGCGCTGCGTCACGAACCGCTCGTGCCGCCCCTCGTACGCGCGACGGGCGTTGCGCGAGAGATGCGCCCCGTGCAGCTCTGCCACCGCCCGGGCCGCCACGAGCTGATCCCCGCCGGACAGCACCAGCTTGACGTGGTGTTCGAAGTGGCAGCCGGGAAGCATGCCGTCCAGCTCCCGTGCCGCGGCGGGCGTGCCCGGCACGTCCTCGTTCCACGGAGCCGCCTCGATCTTCACCCGGATCACCGGGAAGCCCGCCGCCTCCAGCTCGGCCCTGCGACGGCCCGCGGCCTCCCGCTGATCGGACAGCGTGCCCGTGCCGCGCTCCGTCAGCATCGGCTGGTCGGGGACGGCGCCGCGGTCCAGGACGATGCGGGTGAGTTTCAGCCCTCTGCGCAGAGCCCAGCGGTCCAGCCGGTCCCCGTTCCCCTCCGCGCTGTCGGGCCCAGGCACCGGGCGCACCGTCAGGTGCGTCTCGAACTCCCCCTCGAACTCCGGTCCCACCGACTCCACCGTCCTCTCGATCATGTGTGCTGCCGAAGGTAGCAACGCGCACTGACAGTCCGGCCGCATGCTTGAGCGCGCCGCCCCGCCGTGGTTACCCTCCAGTAAGCCAATACGAGGAGGCGTCGGCCCATGCCCTCAGCAGACACGAGCGGCCTGGCGGAGAGCGCACGCCGTCTGGCGGACGGACTGACCACATCGGCCGAGCTGGTCGCCGCGGCGCTCGCCCGTATCGAGGCGGCGCAGCCCACCCTCAACGCCTTCCGCCAGCTGCGCCCCGAAGCCGCGCACGCCGAGGCCGCCGCGGCCGACCGCCGTCTCGCGGCGGGGGAGCGGCTGCCGCTGCTCGGTGTGCCGGTCGCGGTCAAGGACGACACCGATGTCGCGGGCATGCCCACCTACTTCGGCTGCGAAGGCGACCGGGCCCCGGCTGCCTCCGACAGCGAGGCGGTGCGCAGACTGCGCGCCGCCGGGGCCGTCGTCGTCGGCAAGACGAACTCCTGCGAGCTGGGGCAGTGGGCGTTCACCGAGGGGCCGGCGTTCGGCGTCACCCGTAACCCGTGGAACACCGCCCACACGCCCGGCGGTTCGTCCGGCGGGTCCGCGGCCGCCGTCGCCGCCGGTCTGGTCCCCGCCGCGCTCGGCTCGGACGGCGCGGGCTCGGTCCGTATCCCCGCCGCCTGGACCCACCTCGTCGGCATCAAACCGCAGCGCGGCCGGATCTCCGTACACCCGCAGAGCGACGCGTTCCAGGGACTCACGGTCAACGGCCCCCTCGCGCGTACCGTCGCCGACGCCGCTCTCCTGCTGGACGCCGTCGCCGGAGCGCACCCCGACGACCCGCACCGCCCGCCCACCGTCGGCGCGTCGGCCGCCGCCCACCGCGACCCCGGCATCCTGCGCATCGCCGTCGCCTTCCGGCCCCCGCTCACCCTCACGCGCACGGCGCCCCACCCCGAGATCCACCGGGCCGTCTCCGCGCTGGCCGAGACCCTGGCACGCCTGGGCCACCACGTGGAGGAGGCCCGCCCCCGCTACGGGCTGATCGGCCTCTCCTTCGTCCCCCGCGCCACCGCCGGGATCGCCGAACTCGCCGCACTCCACCCCGAACCCGCGCTCCTCGACCCGCGCACCCGCAGCGCCCTGCGCACCGGTACCCGCCTCGGCGGACGGGTGGTGCGGGCGGCCCGGGCCCGCGAAGTGCGCCAGCACCGGCGGATCGGCGCCCTCTTCGACGCGTCAGGATTCGACGTACTGCTCACCCCGACCACCGCGGCGCCGCCGCCCCGCATCGGCGCGTTCGACCGCCTGAGCGCGTGGCGCACCGATGTCGCGATGGCGGCGGCCTGTCCGTACGCCTGGCCGTGGAACGTCCTCGGCTGGCCCGGGATCAGCGTGCCGGCCGGTTTCACCGGCGACGGCCTGCCGATCGGCGCCCAGCTGCTGGGCCCCTCCCGCAGCGAGGAGAAGCTCATCTCGCTGGCCGCCCAACTGGAGGCCGACCGCCGCTGGTTCGAGCACCGGCCGCCGGTCCAGGGCGGGCCCGGGCTCAGGAAGGGCGACGGGCGCTGACCACCCACGCCCGCCCGCGGCAGCACACCCCGGACCCGGCCCGCATCGCGTCACAGCGGTCGCGCGTGGGCCGCCAGCCCCGCTTCGACGCGCTCGACGGCACAGAACGCGCCGAAGGCGATCAGATGGACGAGACAGTGATCGGTGAACGGCGGCACGTGCCAGGCCGCCACGTCCTCGTCCGTGATCCGGTAGGGAGCCCGGGCCGCGAGCAGCGCGAGCCGGGCGCCGGGCCGCTCCGCCCGGTCCGGCAGTTCCGCGCCGGAGAGCGGAAGGGGCGTGAAGCCGTCCCAGCCGGCCAGCGATTCCCGTACGAACGCGGCGTCCTCGGCGCTCAGCAGGCCGGCCCCCTGGTGAGCGGCCGTACGCAGCGCCCCGAAGGCCGTACCGACGGCGGTGCCCGCGGCCCAGGCGGGCTGCGCACCCTCCGTTTCGAGCAGCACGAGGCTCGCGCCCGGCCGCAGCTCCCGGCGGACGGTGCGGGCCAGGGACCGGCCCGCGGCGCTCCGTACCAGCCGGTACTTCTGGGCGCCTCCGGGCAGCATGTCCTCGGTCAGCAGCGACGACACGACGCGGTTGACGAAGTGGAACGCGAGCGCCGTCCCGATCTGCTCCGGCGCGTGCCCCGCCGGGAACGGCCGCGGAAGGCTCATGTCCTTGCCCCAGGCGAGCAGTTCACGGTGACCGGGATCGTCGGGCAGCCCGCCCCGGCCGATCGTCTCGGCCAGCCGGTGGTCACCCGTGGCGTGCAGCAGCACGGTGTGCGCGACCACGCAGAACGGGCACCGGTTGGCCAGCGACACCCCGGCCGCCACCACCTCCTTGTCCGTACGGGAGACGTGTCCGGCCAGCAGGGATTCGCGGACGAGCGCCCAGGTCGCGGTGAGCAGGGGCGGCGAGGCCGACAGGACGACGAAGGTGGAGGCGCGTTCGATCCCGAAGTCGGTGGCCAGCTGGGCGTAGACGTCCGCGACCACTCCGGTCGCGGACTTCGGCGGGCGGGGCGAGGTGTATCGGAAGTGTCCGGTCATGGCGACGATGCTCGCTCCCGGACCCGGCCCCGGTCGTCGTACACCGGAAGGCATTCGGCGCTGCGCCGGACCGACGTCCCGGGGCGGCGACTACTCCGCGGGGAGTAGCGCCGGACCGGTCTCCCAGGATGACGCGCCGTGCGCCGTAAGGGAGTTAGGGTGCGGCTCATGCACGGGGACATCGGCCTGCGGACGCACCTGCTGGACGCGGCACTGGCCGCGGCGATCGCTACGGCGGTCGTTCTCGCGGCCGTCGCCGCGTCCACGCCCGGCGCCCTGGACCTGCTGCTCGTCGCTGTCGGCTCACTCGCGCTGGCGGGGCACCGCACAGCCCCGCGCGCCGTGCTCGCCGTCACCACCCTCTGCGTGTTCGCGTACGTCCTCCACGCGCACCCCGGCACCTGGGCGGTCTTCCCCGTGCTGGTCGCCGTGCACGCGGCGGCGCGCAGCGGGTACCGCGCGCAGGCCGTCGCGGCGGGCGGTCTCTTCCTCCTCGGCTACGTCCTCGTCCTCCTCGCCACCGCGCCCGGCCTCCAGGACACCGTGGAGCGGAGCGTGCTCCTGCTCGGCTGGTTCCTGTGCGCCGGGGTCACCGGCCTCATCGACAAGAACTGGCAGGCCTACCTGCGCCAGACCGAACAGCGTGCCCTGGACGCCGAACGCACGCGGGAGGAGACCGCGCTGCGCCGGGCCGGCGAGGAGCGGCTGCGCATCGCCCGGGAGCTGCACGACTCCCTCACCCACTCCATCTCGATCGTGAAGCTCCAGGCCACAGTTGCCGTCCATCTCGCCCGGAAGCGGGGCGACGAGGTGGAGCCCGCACTCCTCGCCATCCAGGAGGCCGGCGGCGAGGCGATGCGGGAGCTGCGCGCGACGCTGGAGGTCCTGCGTACGGACGTGGCGGAGCCGGGCTCCGGCCTCGACCGGATGGGCGAGCTGGCCGAGCGGGCCCGCGCGGCGGGCATCGCGCTCGCCGTCACGGCCGACGGCGACGCACGGCCGCTGCCCGCGGACGTGGACCGGGCCGCCTACCGCATCGTGCAGGAGGCCCTCACCAATGTCGCCCGCCACGCCGACCGGGCCGGCACGACCGTCCGGCTCCGCTACACGGACAGCAGTCTCGTCGTCTCGGTGGACGACCAGGGGCCGTGCCGGCCCGGCGACACCATCACCCCGGGCACGGGGCTGACCGGCATGCGCGAACGTGTCACCGCGCTCGGCGGCACCCTCGTCGCCGCGCCCCGGGCCGCCGGAGGCTTCTCGGTCCGTGCCGAGCTTCCCCTGACCGGCGCGGAACCGGCCGGGCGGGTGGTCACCGGATGAGCAGGGACCCGGTCCGGGTGGTGATCGTCGACGACCAGGCCCTGATGCGGGCCGGATTCCGGGCGCTGCTGGACGCGGAGGAGGGCATCGAGGTCGTCGGAGAGGCCGCGGACGGCCGCCAGGGCGTGGAGCTCGCCCGTCGCCACATCCCCGACGTCGCCCTGGTCGACGTACAGATGCCGGTGATGACCGGCATCGAAGCCACCCGCGAGATCGCCGCCGATCCCCGGCTCGCCGCGGTGCACGTCGTGATCCTCACCAACTACGGGCTCGACGAGTACGTCTTCGACGCGCTGCGCGCGGGCGCCGCCGGATTCCTCCTGAAGGACACCGAGCCCGCGGAGCTCCTCCACGCCATCAAGGTCGCCGCGCGCGGCGACGCCCTGCTCTCGCCCGCCATCACCCGCCGGCTGATCGGCGAGTTCGTCGCCAGGCCCCCCGACCGTGCGACCGCCCCCGGCCTGGAGATCCTCACGCGCCGGGAGCGCGAGGTCACCGCGCTGGCCGCCCGTGGACTGAGCAACGAGGAGATCGCCGCCCATATGGTGGTCAGTCCCTTCACGGCCAAGACCCACATCAGCCGCGCCATGATCAAGCTCGGCGCCCGGGACCGGGCGCAGCTGGTCGTCTTCGCGTACGAGGCCGGACTGGTCGAACCCCGTCGCAGGTGACGGCCCCGCGCGAGAACGGGGGCGGGGCCCTGTGGAGAGGGGACCGGCTAGGAGATATCTTGATGTCAAGCAATGTTGCAGACGTGGAGCGGAGCACCCGGTGACTGACTCGACCATCATCTATACGCACACCGACGAGGCCCCTGCCCTGGCGACGTACTCGTTCCTGCCCGTCATCGAGGCGTACGCCTCGACGGCCGGTGTCGCGGTGGAAAGCCGTGACATCTCCCTGGCGGGCCGGATCATCGCCAGTTTCCCGGAGCGCCTCGAAGCCGGTCAGCGTATCGATGACGCACTCGCCGAGCTCGGCGAGCTGGCCAAGACTCCCGGCGCCAACATCATCAAGCTGCCGAACGTCTCGGCTTCGATCCCGCAGCTGAAGGCCGCGATCGCCGAGCTGCAGGCGCAGGGCTACGCGCTTCCGGACTACCCGGACGACGCGAAGAGCGACGAGGACAAGGACGTCCGCGCGCGCTACGACAAGATCAAGGGCAGCGCGGTCAACCCCGTCCTGCGCGAGGGCAACTCCGACCGTCGTGCCCCCGCCTCGGTCAAGAACTACGCCAAGGCGCACCCGCACCGCATGGGCGCCTGGTCGGCCGACTCGAAGACGAACGTGGCCACCATGGGTGTCGACGACTTCCGGTCCACCGAGAAGTCCGTCGTCGTCACCGAGCCCGGCACCCTGCGCATCGAGCTCGTGGGTGACGACGGCAAGACCACCGTCCTGCGCGAGTCGGTCCCCGTGCTCGCCGGCGAGATCATCGACGCCGCCGTGATGCGCGAGGCGGCGCTGCGCGAGTTCTTCACCGCGCAGATCGCCCGCGCCAAGGCGGAGGGCATCCTCTTCTCGGTGCACCTCAAGGCCACGATGATGAAGGTCTCCGACCCGATCATCTTCGGTCACGTCGTCCGCGCGTTCTTCCCGAAGACGTTCGCCAAGTACGGCGAGGTGCTCGTCGCGGCCGGCCTGACCCCGAACGACGGGCTCGGCGGCATCCTCAAGGGCCTGGACTCGGTGCCCCACCTGGGCGACGAGATCAAGGCGTCCTTCGAGGCCGAGCTCGCCGAGGGCCCCGCCCTGGCGATGGTCGACTCCGACAAGGGCATCACCAACCTGCACGTCCCCAGCGACGTCATCGTCGACGCCTCCATGCCGGCCATGATCCGCACCTCCGGTCACATGTGGGGCCCGGACGGCCAGGAGGCCGACACCCTCGCCGTTCTGCCGGACAGCAGCTACGCGGGCGTCTACCAGGTCGTGATCGACGACTGCCGTGCCAACGGCGCCTTCGACCCGTCCACGATGGGCTCGGTGTCCAACGTCGGTCTCATGGCGCAGAAGGCCGAGGAGTACGGCAGCCACGACAAGACCTTCGAGGTCCCCGCCACGGGCACCGTGCGGGTCGTCGACGCCGACGGCAACGCCGTGCTGGAGCAGGCCGTGGGCGCCGGTGACATCTTCCGGATGTGCCAGGCCAAGGACCTGCCGATCCAGGACTGGGTCAAGCTCGCCGTCACCCGCGCCCGCGCGACCGGCAACCCGGCCGTGTTCTGGCTCGACGAGGACCGCGCACACGACGCGAAGCTCATCGAGAAGGTCAGGACGTACCTGGCCGACCACGACACCGACGGTCTGCAGATCGAGATCATGTCCCCGGTGAAGGCCACCGCCTTCTCCCTGGAGCGCATCCGCCGCGGCGAGGACACCATCTCCGTCACGGGCAACGTGCTCCGTGACTACCTCACGGACCTGTTCCCGATCCTTGAGCTGGGCACGAGCGCGAAGATGCTCTCCGTCGTCCCGCTCATGAACGGCGGCGGTCTGTTCGAGACGGGTGCCGGCGGCTCCGCCCCCAAGCACGTCCAGCAGCTCGTCAAGGAGAACTACCTGCGCTGGGACAGCCTCGGCGAGTTCTTCGCCCTCGCGGCCAGCTTCGAGTTCCTGGCGACGAGCACGGGCAACGCGCGCGCCCAGGTCCTCGCCGACACGCTGGACCGTGCGACCGGCACCTTCCTCAACGAGGACAAGTCGCCGAGCCGCAAGCTCGGTGGCATCGACAACCGCGGCAGCCACTTCTACCTGGCCCTCTACTGGGCCCAGGAGCTGGCGCGGCAGACCGATGACGCCAAGCTCGCCGAGGCGTTCGCGCCGCTCGCCAAGACGCTGACCGAGCAGGAGCAGACCATCGTCGACGAGCTGATCGCGGTGCAGGGCTCGCCGGTCGACATCGGCGGCTACTACCAGCCCGACCCGGCCAAGGCCGCGGCCGTGATGCGCCCGTCGGCCACGTTCAACCAGGCGATCGCCACGCTGGGCTGACCCGGCACCGGTCCCCGCACAGCGTTCCGCCCCGGCCGGCTTTCTGCCCGGCCGGGGCGGTCGTGCGTTCTGCGGCCGACGTACGTGTCCTGCGGCGTGCGTCGGTCTCAGTCGAGGAACACGCCGTCGCGCGCCACGACGACCCCGCCGTGCACGACCAGGTCGCGCCGGGGCATGTCGACGACGACCTGGGGCAGGCACTCGCCCCGGACGAGGACGAAGTCGGCGGGTGCGCCGGGTGCGAGATCCGCGTGGCCGAGGCCCATGACCTCCGCGCCGCCGTGGGCCGCGACGCGATAGCAGTCCGTCAGCTCCTCGTCGAGACGTACGTCCGTCACCCAGCCGAGCAGATGCGCACGGTGCAGCATGTCGGCGTTGCCGAACGGGCTCCAGGAGTCGCGCACCCCGTCGGAACCGAGTCCGACCCGTACGCCGTACTCGCGCAGCCTGGCGATCGGCAGCACCAGCGAGTCGGACGGCGCCACCGTGGTGAGTGAGATGTCCAGATCGCCCAAGTCGGCTGCTATCGAGCCCAGTTCACGGTCCGTCAGTTCCGGCAGGCAGAAGACGTGGCTGACGGTGACCTTGCCGGTGAGGGACAGGGCGCGCGTACGGTCGATGATGCCCCGCATCGCCTTCATCCCCTTCTCTCCGCGGTCGTGCAGATGGATGTCCACGCCGATGCCGTGGCGGTCCGCGATGCCGAAGACGAGGTCGAGCTGCTCGTCGAGTGCCTGGTCGAAGCCGATCGGGTCGATGCCGCCGATCATGTCGATGGTGCCCTTGCGCGCGGCCTCCTCCAGCAGCGCCGCCGTGCCCGGTGTACGGATGACGCCGTGCTGCGGGAAGGCCACGATCTGGACGTCGAGGGCGTGGCGCAGCCGCTCACGGGCCTGCGCCACGCCCTCCACCCCGGCCAGTCCGTAGGCCGGGGCCACGTCGGCGTGGGCGCGCATCGCCCGCGTGCCACGGGTGACGGCGTGGGCCATCAGGCCGTACGCGCGTTCCGCGACAGGGCGGCGCTGGCCGCGGAACAGCTCCACGTCCTGTTCGACGTAGTCGGCGATGCCGTTCGCCGGGCGCCGCGACACCCAGGAGCCGCCCCAGGTCGTCTTGTCGGGGTGGATGTGCGCGTCGACGAGGGACGGGAGCGCGATCCGGCCGCCGCCGTCGACGGCCTTCGCGCCACGGGGCGCCGGGCCGTCGGCCACGCGGCCGTCGACGACCACGAGGTCCGTGGGCTTCGCCGCGCCGAACGGGCGCACATTGCGGAAGACCACGGTCCTGGCGCCGCGCTCCGACGCTCCGGACGCGGCGGGCGCGGCCGGGGAGTGGGCGTGGGCGGGGGTGGCGGTCATCGCGGCCGTGCTGCCGGCGAGCGCGGCGGCTCCGGCCAGCATCGTGCGGCGGGAGAGCGCGCTGGGGGAGTGCGAGGAAGGCTGCATGAGGACTCCTTCGGCGGGGCGGGGGTCGAGGGCGCGGCGACGCCTCCGCCATTTTGTATACCAAGCACCCGTCACAGGCAAGGAAAAGGCCAGCGAGGGTGGACGGGAGCGAACTTTTCACGTCCTTGGTATACGAAGAAGTCAGTCGGTGCCGAAGAGGGAGCGCAGGGCGACCGTCCTGCTGTCCCGCACATGCAGCAGCGTGCTCGCGGCAGCGGCCTCCGCGTCTCCGTTGGTGATGTGCCGGTACATCTCGGCGTGCTGGGCCCGCATGTGCGCCGGCTCCTCGCGCATGCCGAACAGCAGCCGCAGCTGCCAGCTCAGCTGCTCCATGGTGCGGGCGAGCAGCGGGTTGCCCGACATGGCCACGACGCCCTCGTGGAACGCCGTGTGGGCGGCCACCTCGCGGGCCCCCTCATCCGCCGCTGCCGCCGACTCGGCCTGCCGGAGGGCCGCCGCCAGCGCGGCGGCCCCCTCGGTGTCGCCCGCCGCCGATGCCCGCGCCGCGAGCCGCGACGCCTGGACGGCGAGGGGCTCCCACACCTCGTACAGGTGCTCCACATCGCCGCGGTCCAGGCGGCGTACGCGTACGCCGCTGTGCGGGAGCAGTTCGAGGAGCCCCTCGGTGACCAGTGCGCGCAACGCCTCGCGCACCGGGACGCGGGACATGCTCAGCTCCTCGGCGATCTCCCGTTCGACGAGGCGGGCGCCCTGCGCGTACCGCCGGTCGACGATGCGACGGAGGATCGCCTCGCGCGCCTGCGCACTGAGCGGGACCGGGGCGGGCGTACCCGAACCGCTGTCCGTGGCCGCTGAGCCGGTCCTGCTTCTGTCCGCCACGGTTCCCGTCCTCTTCCGTCCTGCGTTCGGCGTGCCCGGGCGAGGATATGTGCCGCGCACGCTACGGCACCCGGGCCGTCCACTCCGCCGTACCGAACTTGGTGCGTACGAGCTCCTCCGCCCGCGTCAGTTCCCCGGCGGTCACCGCGCCCCGGGTGAGACCGTGGCGCCTGCGGAACGACTCGATCATGTTCTCGATGACGGCCTGACGCGGGAGCCCCGTCTGCCGGCGCAGCGGATCGACGCGCTTCTTCGCGCTCCGGGTGCCCTTGTCGGACATCTTTTCTTTGCCGATGCGCAGGACGTCGAGCATCTTGTCGACGTCGATGTCGTAGGACATCGTCACGTGGTGCAGCACGGCGCCGGGGCCGCCGTCCGGGCCCACGACGCGCTTCTGGGCAGCTCCCGCGATCTTCCCGATGTCGGTCGCGATGTCGTTGAGGGGCTGGTACCAGGCCTTGATGCCCATGTCTCCGAGCGCTTCGAGGACCCAGTCGTCGAGATACGCGTAACTGTCGGCGAACGAGAGGCCGGAGACGAGGGACTGCGGTACGGCGAGGGAGTAGGTGATGGTGCTGCTCGGCTCGGCGAACATGGCGCCGCCGCCGGAGATGCGACGGACGACGGAGACCCCGTGCCGGTCGGTGCCGGCGGGGTCGACCTCGTTGCGCAGCGACTGGAAGCTGCCGATGATCACGGCGGGGGAGTCCCACTCCCAGACCCGGAGGGTCGGCGGACGGCGGCCCGCGGCGACCTCGGCGGTGATGACCTCGTCGAGCGCCATGTGCAGGGCCGGGGACTGCGGGGCGTCGTGGACGAGCTGCCAGTCGTAGTCGCTCCACTCGGTGGCCTGCGCGAGCGCCCGGCGCACGGCGACGGCCACGCCCTCGGCCGACAGCCCGAACATCACCGTGGACGGGGGCAGCGCCGCCTCGATGCGGGCGGCGAGCCCGGCGGTGCCGGTGTTCGCCGGGGCGCCCTCCAGGGCGGCGTCGATGGCGAGGATGGCCTCGTCGGGTTCGAGGAAGAAGTCCCCCGCCACGCGCACGTCGCGCAACGCGCCGCCCTCGACGTCCAGATCGACCACGACGAGCTTGCCGCCGGGAACCTTGTACTCACCGTGCACAGCCGTGCCTCCACGTCCGCCCGATCCATCTCCGCGAATCGGTTCCGACCAGGCATAACCTCGCCGCCGTGCGGTTTAATCCGCACATATGGCAGCCGACCGGGGCGACCCGGACCGGTTCAGGCCCGCGGCCCGGCGGTGCTGGACCGTACGACCGGGCGAGGCGTCACCGCGGTCGGCCGCCCCGGGGGCGGCGACGGGCGGCGGGGATGTGTACGGGTTCGCTGCCCGCCACGATCCTGTTGGAGACGGTGCCGATGCCTTCGACGGTGAGGGTGACCGTGTCCCCGCACACGAGCGGCGGCGGCGTACGTTCCCCCCGCCGGCCCCACAGCTCGGCCAGGCACCCGCCGTTGCCGCAGGTTCCGGAACCGAGGACGTCACCGGGGACGACCCGGCTGCCCCGGGAGGCGTAGGCGGTCATCTCCTCGAAGGTCCAGCTCATGTGGGAGAGCAGGTCGCTGCCGACGACCTCCCCGTTGACCTCGGCGGTCAGGGCGAGGCGCAGGAAGCCCTCCGGGTCGCGGTACGGCTCCAGCTCGTCGGCGGTCACCAGGCAGGGGCCGAGCGTCGAGGCGGTGTCCTTGCCCTTGCACGGGCCGAGACCCACCCGCATCTCCGCGGACTGGATGTCGCGGGCGGACCAGTCGTTGAAGACGGTGTAACCGATGATGTGGTCACGTGCGCGCTCGGGGGTGAGATCACGGCCCTCGCGGCCGATGACGGCGGCGACCTCCAGTTCGAAGTCGAGCGCGGCCGAACCGGGCGGCACGGGGATGTCGTCGTGCGGCCCGTAGATCGTGTGGGGGCTGGTGAAGTAGAACGTCGGAGCCGCGTACCACTCGTCGGGAACACCGGATTCGCCGCTGACCGACCGGCGTACCCCTTCCACGTGTTCCTCGAAGGTGACGAAGTCCCGGATGGTCGCCGGCCGCAGCGGCGGCAGGAGACGCACCTCGGACACATGCGGTCCCGCGGGGGCGTCCAGGGTGGCGCTCCCGAGGTCGAGCAGGGCGCGCAGACCGTCACCGGAACGGACCAGCTCACCCGGTGAACGGACGCCGGGAACGGGATGGAGCGTGCCGTCGTCCTCGACGACGGCCGCATGGTGCTGACCGCGGTACTCGTAGGCGGCGAAGCGCATGAGGACTCCTCAGACGGGCGGCGCGACGAAGCAGCCGCGGTCGGGGTCGTTGAACGATTCCTTCGCGACGATCTCGTTCATCGCGTTGGCGGTGCCCCACTGGTCGGTGACCTCGGGCCGGGAGAAGTCGTAGACGTGCGGGTGCCAGGTGTCCTCGTCGAGCTCTTCGAGCTCGGTGGTGTATTCGACGGTGTTGCCGTGCGGGTCGAGGAAGTACGTGAAGGTGTTGTCGCCCGCCATGTGGCGTCCGGGGCCCCAGATCTTGCGGAAGCCGGCCCGCATCACCCGGCCCGAGCCGCGCATGTACTCGTCGATGCCGCGCATCTCGAAGGAGACGTGGTGCAGCGCCGTGTGCGGCCCCTGGGCGATGGCCATCGAGTGGTGCTGGTTGCTGATCCGCATGAAGTGCATGACCTCGCCCATGTGCGGTGAGCTGAGGGTGTCGGACAGTGCGAAGCCGAGGTGCTGCTCGTACCACTGTCGGGTGCGGTTCAGATCGGGGGAGTTGAGGACGACGTGGGAGAGCTTGACCGGGATGGCCTCCTTCTCCTCGATCTTCCGGTGCCGGCGCACCTCGACGTCGGCGGAGACCTCGATGGTGCGGCCGTCGACGTCGAAGAAGCGGAAGCCGTAGCCGCCACCTGGGGTGTCGACGCCGCCCGGCCGCGAGACCAGCCGCACGCCCCCGGCGAGGAGCCGCTCGGCGAGGGTGTCCACGTCGGCGGCGTTCGCGGCCCCGTACGAGACGAGGTCGAGGCGCTTCTCCTCGGCCCTGCGCAGCCGTACGACGTACTGCTCGGGGGAGCCCTCGGCGGCCAGGAACGAGATCCCCGAGTCCTCGCAGACCTTGGTCAGTCCCCAGACGCCGGCGTAGAAGTCGAGTTGCTTGTCGTAGTCGGGCACCGCCAGGTCGACGTGCCGCAGGTGGGTGAGCAGGCGCATGGTGTCAGTCCTTCCGGAGGAGTGCGGCGGCGTTGCCGCCTCGGACGGCGTGGAAGTCGGCCTCGGCGAGCCGGGCGGCCCGCAGCGCGGCGACCGGGTCCGCGCTGCCCATGTCGAAGGGGAAGTCGGAACCGAGCAGCACCCGGTCGGCCCCGGCGGCCCGGACCAGCTCCCGCAGGACGGCCGGGTCGTGGACGAGCGAGTCGAAGTACAGCCGCTTCAGATAGCTGCTGGGCAGGTGGGCGCAGCCCGCGCCCGCGTCGGAGCGCGTGCTCCAGGCGTGGTCGCTGCGGCCGATGTGGGTGGGCAGATAGCCCCCGCCGTGCGCGGCGACGATCGTCAGACCGGGGTGCCGGTCCAGGACGCCGGAGAAGATGAGGTGCGACAGCGCGACGGCGTTCTCGGTGGGCTGGCCCACGGTGTTGGACAGGTACCACCGGTCGAGGCGCTCGTCGAGCGTGCACCCGAAGGGGTGCAGGAAGAGGAGCGCACCGGTCTCCTCGGCCCGGGACCAGAAGGGCTCGTACGCCGGGTCGGACAGTTCGCGCCCCGGGGCGTGACTGGAGATCTCGACCCCCAGGAGCCCGCATTCCAGGGCGTGTCCGAGCGCCTCGACGGCGAGCGCGGGATGCTGGAGCGGGACGAGCCCCAGACCCCGCAGCCGGTCGGGCGCGGTGGCGCGGTGCGCCGCCGTCGCCTCGTTGGCCAGCCGGTACACCTTCTCGGCGGTCTGTTCGTCCGCCCAGTAGTGGTAGTGGGAGGGGGAGGGGCTGACCAGTTGTACGTCCACGCCCTGGGCGTCCATGGCGGCCAGCCGGACGGCGGGGTCGGTCAGGCGGGGGACGCGTTCACCGATCATCGGGCCGTTGACGGCCAGCGCCGCCGGACCGTTGCGGCGGGCGTCCAGCGCCCTCGCTCCGGCCAGGCCCGGCAGCCCCGCGACCAGCTCGTCGATCTCGGGCAGCAGGACGTGCGCGTGCACGTCCACGGTGGGGATGGTGGTCACGGCAGTTCCCTGAGCATCGTCATGGTGCGGCCCATCAGGCCGGGTACGTCCGCGTCGCGGACACCGTCGAGCTGCCACTGCCCGATCCGCACGGACGCCTCGACGACGGCCCGTACGCGCGGTACGCGCCGCTCGTAGTACGCCTGGAGGAGGGCGTCGTCCCAGGTGCCGGAGCCGGTCAGCAGCTCGGCCAGGACCACGGCGTCCTCCAGGGACATCGCGGCGCCCTGGGCGATCGTGGGCGGACAGCAGTGCGCCGCGTCACCGGCCAGGATCACCCGGCCGCGATGCCAGGAGCCCTCCACCAGCATCCGGTCGAACCAGGTGTAGTTGACCTTCTCCGGGTCGGTGATGTGCGCGGTGATCTCACGCCAGAAGCCGCCGTACTCCTCGGTGAGCGCGCGCATCTCGTCCGCGAAGGACTCCGGGGCGATCGCGGCACGGTCCCGGTTGGCCTCGACGACGTACGCGTACAGGGTCGAGTCACTCGTCGGGCAGTAGCCGGCGATGTAGGCGCGGCCCCCATAGGTGAGATCGGTGCGGACCACACCCGCGGGGCGCGGGGCGGTGATCCGCCAGATCGCCATGCCGGTCGGCTCGGGCTTCTCCCGGATTCCGATGGCGGCGCGGGTGGCGGAACCGACGCCGTCGGCGGCGATCACCAGGCCGTACCGGCCCTCACTGCCGTCGCTGAACCGTACGGACACGCCGTCGGCGTCCTGCTCCAGCGATTCGGCGGTGACACCGAGCCGGACCGTCGCGCCGCTCGCCCTGACGGCGTCGATGAGGATGTGCTGCAACTGGGGGCGCTGCATACCGACGGTGGCGGGCAGATCGTCACCACCACTGCGGATGTCGCGCTGCTCATGGACGACGGTGCCGTCCGGGGCGGTGATGCCGACCGATCCGAAGCCGAAGCCGGACGCCCGCACCGCGTCCCAGACGCCCAGCGTGCGCAGGACGCGCAGGGCGTTGCCCTGGAGGGTGATGCCGGAACCCGCGGTGGCGTTCCAGTCGTCCCTGGCCTCGATCAGCTCCACGGCGATGCCGGCCCTGCGGAGCTGGATCGTGACGGCGTTGCCCGCTGCGCCGCCGCCGACCACCAATACGGTTCTGAGACCGGTCACGGGGAACTCCCTTGTTCCGCTTGTCACTTGACGGCTATCGGGTTGACCGGGGAACCGACGGCCCCCGTGATGGGCAGGGGTGCGGCGGTCAGCCAGAACGCGTACGCGCCATCGGCCGCGCAGTCGGCGGCCAGCGCGTCCAGGTCCCACATCTCACCGATGAGCAGACCCATGTGGGGGATGGCGACCTGGTGCAGGGGCTGGAAGGCGTGGTCGAACTCGTTGGGCCGGACCTCGAAACCCCAGGTGTCGGTGGCGATCGCGGCGATCTCGGCGGCGTGCATCCAGCCGGCGCTGGTGAACGACAGGCCGGGCGCCGGCCCTCCGGCGTACTCCCCCCAGCCTTCGCGGCGGGCCCGGGTGAGCTGTCCGGTGCGTACGAGGACGAGGTCGCCGCGCCCGACGGTCACCCCGTGCGCCGCGGCCGTGGTGGTCAGGTGCTCCCCGGTGACGGCGAATCCGTCGGGCAGCTCGCCCCCGGTGCCGAGGACGCGGCCGACGTCGAGGAGGACTCCGCGCCCGGCGACGTAAGGGGCCATGTGCTCGATGCCGGTGACCAGGTCGCCCTCGGAGGTGACGGTCCTCGCCGCGTCGCGTCCGTTCCACGCCCTGCCGTGGTCGAAGATGTGGCCGAGGCCGTCCCACTGGGTCGAGCACTGGAGCGGCATGGTGATCACGTCGTCGGCGCCGCCGAGGCCGTGCGGAAAGCCCTGGAGGCCGAGTGCCGCGTCGGAACCGGTGTCCAGCATGGTGTGCACCGGGTTGGTGCGCCGCCGCCAGCCCTTCTGCGGGCCGTTCATGTCGAAGCTCTGGGCCAGCGAGAAGCTGACGCCCCGCCGCACGAGCGCCGCGGCCTCGCGTCGTTTCTCCTCGTCGAGGAAGTTCAGCGTGCCCAGCACGTCGTCCTCGCCCCAGCGCCCCCAGTTCGAGTGGAGCGCGGCCGACCGGGCGATCGCGCCCTCGGGATCGGTGCGGTCCGGCGTCACTTCGCCTCCGCCACGCAGCGGGTGCGCTGGGCGCCGAGACCGGTGATGGAGGCGTCCATGACGTCGCCGTCGCGCAGCAGCCGCCCCCAGTGGATGCCGTTGCCGGCCGGCGAACCCGTCAGCACCAGGTCGCCGGGGAGGAGACGGGCGCTCTGCGAGACGTACGAGACCAGGCGGGCCACCGAGAAGATCATGTCCGAGGCCGACTCGTCCTGCTTGGCCTCACCGTTGAGTTCGAGGGTGATCCGCAGGTCGCCGGTGTCGCCGACGGAGGCGGTGGGGACGATCCAGGGGCCCAGCGGAGTGAACCCCGGGGCGTTCTTCGACCGCAGCCAGTCGGTGCCGATCCGGGGCATGTCACCGCGGAAGACCGTGGCCCGGTCGGTCAGGTCGTTGGCGATCGTGTACCCGGCGACGTGATCCAGCGCCTCCTCGGCCGTCACGCGGTACGCGGGCCTGCTGATCACCGCCGCGAGTTCGAGTTCCCAGTCCGGCTTCCCGGCCCACGAGGGCAGGACCACGTCGTCGTACGGCCCGGTGATCGCGCTCGGCAGGCCGGTGAACACGTACGGCAGGTCCTCGGCCGCCCGCCGGTCCATGATCTCCGCGGCCTCGGCCCGGGCCTCCTCGTCGGAACGCCCGTCGGACGTGTCCCGGTGGGCGACGTGCAGGTCGATGACGTGCTGGCGGTAGTTGGCCCCGGACTGGAACACCTGGCGCGGCTCGACGGGCGCGTGGACCCGGAACTCCGACAGCGGCCACCGGACCACCGTCCGCTCGGCGGCCAGCTCGTGCAGCCGGGGCAGTACGTCGTCCCAGCGCTCCAGCAGACCGCGGACGTCCGGTGCCGGATCGCTCAGGACGGCGCGCAGGTCCAGCACCTGACCGTCGGGCGTGACCAGGGCGGGGAAGGCGGGCCCCTCGGCGGCCGAGAGCGTACCGAGTGCGAAGGGCCCCGCGAACAGGGCCGGTACGGATGCGGGTTTCACGAACATGACCTCCTGAGTGCGGTGTGACTAATCTGGACCCGCGCCACCTGATCAGGGAAATCGATTGTGTGGATGCACATCATCCATACCGTTTATGGCGTGTTCGTGAGTCGCACGACCGGAGGAAGCCGCGCATGAACCTGGCCCGCCTGGACCTCAACCTCGTCGTCGCGCTCCGCGCCCTGCTGGAGGAGCGCAACGTCACCCGTGCCGGGCAGCGCCTCGGTCTCAGCCAGCCCGCCATGAGCGCGTCCCTCGCGCGGCTGCGCCGCCACTTCGACGACGAGCTGCTCGCCCGGGTCGGCGGCCACTACGAGCTCACCGCGCTGGGACAGGTTCTGCTGGACCGCACATCCAACGCCTGCGACCTGCTGGAACGCCTGTTCAGCAGCCAGGCGGACTTCGACCCCGCCACCGAGAACCGCGAGTTCGGGCTCCTCGCCTCCGACTACGCGGTCGCCGTCTTCGGCGCGGAACTCGCCCGCGTCGTGCACGACGAGGCCCCCGGCATCCGGCTCCGCTTCACCCACACCCCGGACACCGTCGTCGAGGACACCGCCACCCTGCTCAGCACCACGGACGGGCTCCTGATGCCGCACGGGGTGATCAGCGACATGCCCGCGGTGGAGCTCTACCAGGACGAGTGGGTCTTCCTGGTGGCCGACGACCACCCCGAGGTCGGTGACCGGCTCACCCGGGAGGACCTGGCCCGGCTGCCCTGGGTGACGTACCAGCGCACCTACGACGCCCCCGCCGTACGGCAGTTGGGCATGCTCGGGATCGAGCCGCGCGTCGAGGTCTCCGTGGACAGTTTCCAGCTGCTGCCGCACCTGGTGGCCGGCACCCGCCGCATCGCCATGATGCAGCAGCGCCTGGCGGAGATGCTGCTCGGGGTCTTCCCCGTCCGCGTCATGCGCCCGCCGTACGAGGCGGTCCCGCTGCGCCAGGCGCTGTGGTGGCATCCCGTGCACCCCTACGACGCCGCGCACATCTGGCTGCGGGAGACCGCGGCCCGCGTCGGCGAAGGCCTCGCGGGAGGCGCGGGCGCGTAGAGCGCACCGCGAGGGTCCTCGTACTTCTGCGACGGGCTGCCGGACCCGGCCTGTGTGCGGCCGGGTCCGGTGGAGCCGTTGGACGGCTCAGCTGTGGAAGGCGATGTATCCGTTGCCGTCGCGGTCGTTCGCCGACTTGGAGTAGGCGTGCACGTCCGAGCGGCTGCCGGAGGGCTTGTAGAGGTAGATCGTGTCCTTGTCGTTGTTCCACATGAAGTTGCAGTTGTCGCGGTAGACGACGTTGTCGGCGTCGGAGTCGGTGCCGTTCCCGCCGCGCAGCTTGATGTAGTCACCGGGCTGGAGGTAGTGGTTGGCGGTGAACGTGAACGTGTTGCCCGCGGCGTCCTTGACGACGTATCCCTTGAGATTGACGGTCGTCCGGGACGAGTAGTTCTTGAGCGTCAGGTATTCCGCGCGGGTGTTGCCCGAGGAGCAGCTGTTGGAATCGCGCCCGGGCGCGTCGTACTGGGCCGCGCGGATCTTCAGGGCCGAGGTGTACTCGGTGGCCTGCGCCGGGGCGGCGGCGAGCGTGGCCAGGATGCCGGTGGATATGGCAGTGGCGACGACGAGGTGCTTACGCACGTTGAGGTTCCCCCCTCGTTGGTGCTGATGAGGGCCGAAGCCTACCGACTGACCCAACTCCGCATATGCGAAAGGGCTTTGCCGAGGGCATTCGAAAACACGTTCGTCGCCGGGTCCGGTGGCCGGTGATCAGTCCGATTCCGCTGCCACGGGCGCGTCCTGGAGGCCCAGGCGGAGGTGCTCCACGTGGAAGAGGGCCTGGTCGAGGAGTTCGGCCACGTGATGGTCGTACAGGGCGTAGACGATCGAGCGGCCCCGGCGTTCGCCCGTCACCAGGCCGAGGTTGCGCAGCAGTCGCAGCTGGTGGGAGCAGGCGGAGGGCTCCATGTCGACGGCCTGTGCCAGATCGCCGACCGCGCAGGGGCCTTCCTGGAGGCGGGCGAGGATGCGCAGCCGGGACGGGGTGGCCAGGGCCTGGAGGGTTGCGGCGACATCGGCGGTCCCTACGGCGTCCAGGCGTTCGCGTGTGGTGGCGGCGTTCGTGTCGTCGGCTCCGTGACCCATGGAGTCCATCCTACTGATAACACATGAAGACCTGTTCAGATGTTCCTGTATGGTGGGCTCGTCGCCGGCCCCCTGCCCGTGAAGGGTTGATTTGTCATGCCTTCTCTCCTGCTTCAGCGTCCGGAACGGGCGGCGTCGGCCGGTTCCGCGACGGCGCCGCGGCGCCGCACACGGGTCCTCGCGCTGGCGGAGGCTCGCTGGGCGGGTGCCGCTCTGGTCCTGTTCCTGGCCGCGCTTCCCTTGCAGCTGACGGGTGCCGCTGCCTGGATCTGGGGACCGCTGTACGCCCTCTCCTACCTCACCGGGGGCTGGGAACCGGCCTGGGAGGGGCTGCGGGCGCTCCGGAGCAGGACCCTCGACGTCGACCTGCTCATGATCGTCGCGGCGGTCGGGGCGGCGTCGATCGGTCAGGTGATGGACGGCGCCCTCCTGATCGTCATCTTCGCGACCTCCGGCGCTCTGGAGGCGCTGGCCACCGCCCGTACGCAGGACGCCGTGCGCGGGCTGCTCGACCTCGCCCCGGCCACCGCCACCCGGCTGATCCCGGGCGGCGGCGAGGAGACGGTCGCCACCGGGAGCCTCCGGGTCGGCGACACGATCCTCATCCGCCCCGGTGAGCGCGTCGGCGCCGACGGACGGGTGGTGGAGGGTGCCGGTGAGGTCGACCAGGCGACCATCACCGGAGAGCCCCTGCCGGTCGCGAAGGAGGCCGGGGACGAGGTGTTCGCCGGCACCCTGAACGGAACGGGCGCGCTGCGCGTCACCGTCGAGCGGGACGCCTCCGACTCCGTGATCGCCCGGATCGTGGCCATGGTGGCCGAAGCGTCCGGGACGAAGGCGCCCACCCAGCTGTTCATCGAGAAGGTCGAACAGCGCTACTCGCTCGGCATGGTGGCAGCGACCCTCGCCGTATTCCTCGTCCCCATGGCCTTCGGCTCCGACCTCACGAGTGCGCTGCTGCGGGCGATGACCTTCATGATCGTCGCCTCGCCGTGTGCGGTGGTGCTGGCCACGATGCCGCCCCTGCTGTCCGCGATCGCCAACGCGGGGCGCCATGGTGTGCTCGTGAAATCCGCGGTGGTCATGGAGCGCCTGGGCCAGGTGGACGCGGTCGCCCTGGACAAGACCGGCACCCTGACCGAGGGCGCCCCCCGGGTCACCGCGATCCGCCCCCTGGACGGCAGCGGCCTCGACGAGGACGGCCTGCTCGCGCTGGCCGCCGCCGCCGAGCACCCCAGCGAACACCCCTTGGCGCGCGCGGTCGTCGAGGCCGCCCGCGACCGCCGCCTGCGCGTACCCGCGGCCGAGGACTTCACCTCGGCCCCCGGGGCGGGCGTGACGGCCACCGTCCAGGGCCGCACGGTGGCGGTCGGCTCCCCGGCCCGCCTCCTGGCCGCCGCCCCGGACACCGCCCCGGCCCGGTCCGCCGCCGCGCTGACGGCCGCGCTGGAGAGCGACGGACGCACCGCCGTCCTCGTCCGGCGCGACGGGATCCCGGTCGGCGTCCTGGCCGTCGCCGACCGGCTCCGCCCGGACGCGGCGGCCACCGTAACGGCTCTGACCGCCCTGACCGGCCGTACGCCGATGCTGCTGACCGGCGACAACCCGCGTGCCGCGGCCCGCCTCGGCGCCGACGTCGGCATCACCGACATCCGCGCGGGACTGCTGCCGCAGGACAAGGTCACCGCCGTACGGGAACAGGAGGCGGCCGGACGCAAGGTGCTCGTCATCGGCGACGGCGTCAACGACGCCCCCGCCCTGGCCGCCGCCCACACCGGTGTCGCCATGGGCCGTGCCGGCTCCGACCTGGCCCTGGAGACGGCCGACGCCGTCATCGTCCGCGACGAACTGGCCACCGTCCCCGCCGTCATGGCCCTGTCCCGCGCGGCGCGCCGGCTGGTCGTCCAGAACCTGGTCATCGCCGGAGTGTTCATCTCCGGCCTGGTCGTCTGGGACCTGGCCGGCCACCTGCCCCTGCCGCTCGGCGTACTCGGCCACGAGGGCTCAACGGTCATCGTCGGTCTCAACGGCCTGCGCCTGCTCCGCGACGCCGCCTGGGACCGGGCGGCGGCTCCGGCGGATGAGGACAGGCCCTAGCGGAGCTCGCCCTCCAGCATCGCCATCGTGTACTGGTCGTACCACCGGCCGTCGCGGCGGAAGCTCTGGCGCAGGGTGCCCTCGTCCACGAAGCCCACCTTGCGGTAGATGTGGTGGGCCGCCTCGTTCTCGGTGACCACGGTCAGCTTGATCCGGTGCAGCCGCATCTTGTCGAAGCCGTACCGGCACGCCGTCCGCAGGGCGTCGGTGGCGTAGCCCCGGCCCCAAAACTCCTTCTCGCCGAGGTAGATGTCGAGTTCGGCGCACCCCGTCTCGGGCTCGGCGCCGTGCAGGGCGATCAGGCCGATGAGCTGCCCGCTCTCCAGCACCTCGATGCCGAAGAGCAGATCGGTGTACGTGTTCCTGGGCCGGTCCTCCAGCCACTTGCGCGTCAGTTCGGGCTGCTGCGGGTAGCCGTCGCCCATCCAGCGCATGACCTCCGGGTCGTGGTTCCACCGCCACAGGGCCTCGGCGTCAGGCGGTCCCATGGCTCGCAGCTTCACCAGTTCTCCGAGCGCCATGTCGGGCAGCCTCCACGTCTTCATGATCAGTGTGCGTACCCGCGCAGTCCTAACACGGGGCGGGCAGTGCGCTCAACGTGTTTGAGGGACGGCTCCGGCCCCGCCGCCCAGGGCCGCCGCGCCCGTTGTCCGATCGTCAGCAAAATTCCTGTCCGGTATGTGAGCAACCCCCTTGCACTGCGGACTGTATGCGAAATACGGTCTGCGATATTCCTTGATCACCCCCTGCGGGAGGTAGGCCCTCGTGCGCCGAAAAGCGGTTGCCCTGGCGGCGGTTGCCCTGGTGTCCCTCACCTCGGGCTGCGCGTCGCTGCAGTCCTCCGCGACCGAGGTCGGAGGTGTACGGAAGTCCGACGACCGGCCCGTACGCGACGGCGGGACGCTCACCGTCGCTCTCAACTCCGACCCCGACAAGCTCGATCCCACGCTCGCCCAGACCCTCGTGGGCCGCACGGTCTTCGCGGGCATGTGCGAGAAGCTGTACGACATCGACGAGGACGGCACCGTCGTGCCGCAGCTCGCCGCCGCGCTCCCCACCACCTCGGCCGACGGCCGCACGGTCACGGTGCGGATCCGGCACGGTCTGACCTTCAGCGACGGGACAGCCCTGGACGCGCGGGCGGTCGTCACCTCCCTGCTGCGCCACCGCGATCTCCCCGGCTCCGCGCGCGGCACCGAACTGGCCTCCGTCCGCACGGCGCGGGCCACCGGCCCGTACACCGTGCGGATGGAGCTCGACCACCCCTACGTGCCGCTCACCGGCGTGCTCGCCGACCGGGCCGGGATGGTGATGTCGCCGACCGCGCTCAGGAAGTACGGGAAGAACTTCACCAACCACCCCTCCTGCGTCGGCCCCTTCGCCTTCGTCGAGCGGGTCGGCGGCGACCGGATCGTCCTCAGGAAGGACCCCCACTACTACGACGCCGACCGGGTCCACCTCGACGAAGTCGTCTACAAGCCCATCCCCGACGGCAACGTCCGCCTCGCCAACCTGCGCTCCGGCGACCTCCAGGTCGGTGACCAGATGGGCCCCGTCGACGTCCGCAGCGCCCTCACCGAACCGGGGCTCCAGCTCTTCAACTCGCCCTCGCTCGGCTACCAGGGCATCGGCATCAACGTCGGCAATGTGAAGGGCCTCGGACAGCCGCCCGGGAAGATCGACACGCCGCTCGCCCGGGACGTCCGGGTCCGCGAGGCGTTCGAGCTGGCCATCGACCGCGACCTGATCAACAAGGTCGTCTTCCAGGGCATGTACGAACCGGCCTGCGGACCGATCTCCCCGCAGTCCGCCATCGCCCCCGGCGTGCGGCCGCGGGACTGTCCCGAGCGCGATGTCGCCGAGGCGAGGAAGCTCCTGAAGGAGGCCGGGGTGAAGACCCCGCTGAAGATCGAGCTGAAGACCTCCACCACCCCGGAACAGGGGCGCGTCGGCCAGGTCCTCCAGGCCATGGTCAAGGAGGCCGGGTTCGACCTCTCGCTGCGGCCCACCGAGTACGCCACCATGCTCGCGGAGACCGACGCCGGGAACTACGACATCTTCACCAGCGGCTGGTCCGGCCGGCTCGACCCCGACGGCAACGTCTCCAACTTCCTCAAGACGGCGGGCGCCATGAACGCGTACGGCCTCGGCGACCCCGAGATCGACCGGCTGATCGCCGAGGGCCGCACCGTCGCGGACCCGGCCCGGCGCACCGGGATCTACGACGAACTCACCCGCCGGGTCCAGGACGCGCACGCCATGATCTACCTCTACCGGCAGAAGAACTACGTCGTCGCCACGAAGGACGTCGCGGGCATCCGCGTCTACGGCGACGGACTGGTCCGGGTCACGACTGCGGGGTACACCCGATGACGAAGTACCTGCTGACGCGGCTGCGTCAGTCCCTCATCACCCTCTTCCTCGTCAGCATCGTCGTCTTCGCCGGAATCCGGGCCCTGCCCGGCGACCCGGCACTCGCCCTCGCGGGCGAGGAACGCAGCCCCGAAGCGCTCGCCGCGATCCGCGAGAGCTACGGCCTCGACGACACCGTCGTCGTCCAGTACGGACGGTTCATCGGGCACGCGCTCACCGGCGACCTGGGCACCTCCTCCCGTACCGGGCTCCCCGTCGCCGACGCCATCGCCCAGGCCCTGCCCGTCACCCTGGAACTCGCCGCGCTCTCCCTCCTCCTCGCGGTCGTCGTCGGCATCGGAGCGGGAGTCGTCGCCGCCGTACGGCGCGGCAGGCCGGAGGAGTGGCTCGCCAACGCGATCGCGCTGATCGGCCTCTCCGTTCCGACCTTCTGGCTCGGCATCGTCCTGGTCCTCGGACTCGCCATCGCCGTACCGGTGTTCGCCGCTTCCGGTTACGTCCCCTTCGCCACCGACCCGGTCGACAACCTGCGCCGTATGGTGCTCCCCGCGATCGTGCTCGGTTCCGGACTGGCCGCCGTCGTGATGCGCCAGACCCGGGCGGCGATGCTCGACTCGCTCTCCGCCGACTACGTCCGTACGGCACGCGCCAAGGGCCTGTCGCGGCGGTCCGTCATCGGCGGACACGCCCTGCGCAACTCGCTCGTGACCGTCGTGACCGTCCTCGGCCTCCAGCTCGGCCACCTCATCTCGGGTGCGGTCGTCACCGAGCAGATCTTCGTCCTGCCCGGCTTCGGCAAGCTCACGATCGACGCCGTCTTCACCCGTGACTACGCCACGCTCCAGGCGGTCGTGCTCTGCACCTCCGCCGCGTACATCCTCATCAACCTGCTGGTCGACGTGGTCTATTCGGTCATCGACCCGCGCATCCGGCTCGGAGGTGCCCGGTGACCACAGCGACCACGTCCCTTCCCGGCAAGCCCGCCGCCACCCCACGGCGCACGGGAGGCGGAAGGCTCCGCGCCCTGCGCGGTAACCGGCTCGCCCTCACCGGCGGGATCATCGCCGCGGTCTTCGTCCTCGCGGCGCTCCTCGCCCCGCTGCTCGCACCGTACGATCCCGCCCAGCCGGACTTCGGCAACGTCCTGGCGGAACCGGGCCGGACGCACTGGCTCGGCACCGACGACCTCGGCCGCGACCAGCTCTCCCGGATCGTGTACGGAGCACGGGCCTCCATGCAGGTCGGCCTCGTCGCCGTCGTGCTGGCCTTCCTCGTCGGCGTACCGCTGGGGCTGGCCGGCGGGTACTACGGCAAGATCGCGGACAGCGCCGTCTCACGGCTCACCGACACCATGCTCGCCTTCCCGTTCCTGGTGCTCGCCGTCGGGCTCGCCGCGATCCTCGGCCCCTCGCTCACCAACGCGACCATCGCCATCGGCATCTCGCAGATCCCCGCCGTCATCCGCATCACCCGGGCCGAGACCCTGCGACTGCGCCACGCCGACTACGTCGCGGCGGCCATCGCCAACGGCGGCGGCGACGGCACCCTGCTCTTCCGGCACATCCTGCCCAACGCCACCTCCGCGCTGATCGTCCAGGCGACCGTGGGCATCCCCGCGGCCATCATCGGCGAGGCGCTCCTCAGCTTCCTCGGCCTCGGCGTCCAGCCGCCCGACCCCTCGCTCGGCGTGATGCTCTCCGGGGCCCAGTCCTTCCTGGCGCCCGCACCCTGGCTGGCCGTCTTCCCCGGCCTCGCGATCGTCGCGGCGACGCTGGCCTTCAACCTGCTCGGCGACGGACTGCGTGACGTCCTCGACCCCCGCGGAGGCACCCGATGACCACGACCGCGCAGGCCCCCCGCGGAGGCACCCGATGACCGAGACCGTCCTGGAACCCGTACGGAGTCCGGCGGGCGAGCCCGTCCTGAGTGTGCGCGACCTGTCGGTGTCCTTCCGCTCCGACACCCGCACCGTGCACGCCGTCGACGGCGTCTCCTTCGACCTGGCGCCCGGCGAAGTGCTCGCCGTGGTGGGGGAGTCGGGCTGCGGCAAGTCCGTCACCTCGATGGCCGTCATGGGTCTGCTCCCGCCGGCCGCCCGCATCGGCGGGTCCATCAGGCTCGGTGGCCGCGAACTCGTCGGCGCGCCCGAGAAGGAGCTCCAGAAGGTCCGCGGCAAGGACATCGCGATGATCTTCCAGGAGCCGATGACCTCACTGAATCCGGTCCTCACCATCGGCCGGCAGATCGGTGAGGTGCTGCGCAGGCACCAGGGGCTGAGCAGGAAGGAGGCCATGGCGCGCGCCGTGGAACTCCTCGCACTCGTCGGCATCCCGGCCCCCGCACGCCGCGTCGAGGAGTACCCGCACCAGCTCTCCGGCGGCATGCGCCAGCGCGTGATGATCGCCATCGCCGTGGCCTGCGACCCCGCCGTCCTGATCGCCGACGAGCCGACGACGGCACTCGACGTCACGGTGCAGGCCGGCATCCTGGAAGTGCTCCAGGAGCTGCGCGAACGCCTCGGCACCGCCATCGTCCTGGTCACCCACGACCTCGGCGTGGTCGCCGACGCCGCCGACCGGGTGCTCGTGATGTACGCGGGCCGTCCCGTCGAACAGGCCCCGGTCCACGACCTGTTCGCGGCCGGCAGGCACCCGTACACCCGGGGCCTGCTCGGCGCCGTACTGCGCCCCGGCGGCGAGGGCAAACGACGGCTGCCCGAGATCCCCGGCCTGGTGCCGAGCCTCGACAGCAGGCCCGACGCCTGCACCTTCGCCCCGCGCTGCGCCCGCGCCGACGACACCTGCACCGGCCGCCGCCCCGGCTTCAAGGCCGTCGACCGGCGGGCCGGCGCCGACGCCTCGCACCGGGCCGCCTGCTGGCACCCGTACGGAGCGGACGAAGCCACCGCACCCGCGCGACCCGACCAGGAGGCCGGAAAGTGACCACCGCACAGACTGTTCCCGCACCGCGCGAGAACGACGGGGACGCCACGGAGCCTCTGCCCCCTGTCCTCGAAATCGCCTCCATGGAACGGCACTTCGCGGCCTCCGGCGGCGCCACCGTACGGGCCGTCGACGGGGTGTCGATCACCGTCGGGCGCGGCGAGGTCGTCGGACTCGTCGGCGAGTCCGGCAGCGGCAAGACGACCGTCGGCCGCTGCGCCGTCCGCCTCGACGAACCCACCGGCGGCACCGTCCGCATCAACGGCACCGACATCACGCACCTCTCCCGCCGGGCCCTGCGCCCTCTGCGCAAGGACTTCCACCTGGTCTTCCAGGACCCGTCGTCCTCCCTGGACCCGCGCATGACCATCGGGCAGATCATCGCCGAGCCGATCAGGCTGAACCGGCAGGCCCGCGGCGCAGAGGTACGGGCCCGGGTCGAGAGGCTCCTCGGCCAGGTCGGGCTGCGCCCCGAGCACGCCGACCGGCACCCGCACGAACTCTCGGGCGGGCAGCGCCAGCGCATCTCCATCGCCCGCGCCCTGTCCTGCGACCCCGATCTGGTCGTCGCGGACGAACCGACCTCGGCCCTCGACGTCTCCGTCCAGGCCGCCGTCCTCAACCTCCTCGCCGACCTCCAGCGCGACCGCGGCTTCGGCTGCCTGTTCATCACCCATGACCTGGCCGCCGTCGAATTCCTCGCCGACCGGATCGCCGTGATGTATCTCGGGCAGATCGTCGAACAGGCCCCCACCGCCGAGCTGTTCGCCGCACCCAAGCACCCGTACACCCAGGCCCTGCTCTCCGCCGCACCCGTCCCCGACCCGGTCCGGCAGCGCTCCCGCCGGCGCATCGTGCTGCACGGCGAGCTGCCCAGCCCCCTCGACCCCCCTCCGGGCTGCCGCTTCCACACCCGCTGTCCGCTCGCCACCGACCGGTGCCGCACCGAGGTCCCAGCCCTCCGCGAGATCCCCGGCGGACGCCAGGTCTCCTGCCACCTCGTCGCGGACGACGGCACCGCCCCCGACGCGGCTGCCTGAGCCCGCGCCCACGATCCGCCCAGACCGCCAGAACCCCGTACGCCGCACCTAGGAGCCGTATCCGTGTTCACCACCCGGCCGACCCTCCAGGGCACCTTCGGCATGGTGTCCTCCACCCACTGGCTCGCCTCGCAGTCCGCGATGGCCGTCCTGGAGGACGGCGGAAACGCCTTCGACGCGGCCGTCGCCGCCGGATTCGTCCTCCACGTCGTCGAACCGCACCTCAACGGCCCGGCCGGCGAGGTCCCGGTGATCCTGGCGCCGCGGGACGGCGACGTACAGGTGCTGTGCGGCCAGGGCCCCGCCCCGGCGGGCGCCACCGTCGCCCACTACCGCTCCCTCGGCCTCGACCTCGTCCCCGGCACGGGACCGCTCGCCGCCGCCGTCCCCGGCGCGTTCGACGCCTGGATGCTGCTGCTGCGCGACCACGGCACCAAGACCGTCGAGCAGGTCCTGCGGTACGCGATCGGGTACGCCGAGGACGGCCACGCACCCGTCGAGCGGGTCGGCCAGACCGTCGAGACGGTCCGCGAACTCTTCGAGACCCAATGGCCGTCATCCGCCGAGGTCTACCTTCCCGGCGGCGCCGCACCGAAGCCGGGCGAGCTCTTCCGCAACCCCGCTCTCGCCGCCACCTGGCGCCGCCTCACGGCCGAGGCCCGGGAGGCGGGTGGCGAGGACCGCGTCGCGCAGATCGAGGCGGCCCGGACCATCTGGCGCGAGGGCTTCATCGCCGAGGCCCTCGTCCGCCAGGCCGCCGTCCCCACCATGGACACCAGCGGCAAGCACCACACCGGCACCCTCACCGCCGCCGACCTGGCCGGCTGGTCCGCCTCCTACGAAGCCCCCGCCACGTACGACTGGAACGGCTGGACGCTCGCCAAGGCGGGCGGCTGGAGCCAGGGCCCCGCCTTCCTCCAGCAACTCGCCCTGCTCCCCGCCGAACTGCCCGCCTACGGCTCCGCCGACTACGTGCACCTGCTCATCGAGGGCTGCAAGCTCGCCATGGCCGACCGGGAGGCGTGGTACGGCGACGCCGCCGACGTCCCCCTGGACACCCTGCTCTCCGAGCCCTACAACGCCGCGCGCCGTGCCCTCATCACCGGAACCGCCTCGCACGAGCTGCGGCCCGGCAGCCCCGGCGGCCGCACCCCCGTCCTCAGCGCGCACGCCCACGCAGTCGCCTCCGGCGAATCCGGCTTCGACGCCATGGGCATCCCGGCGGCCGGTGCCGGCGAACCGACCGTCGCGAAGGACGGCGCGACCCGCGGCGACACCTGCCACGTCGACGTCGTCGACCGCTGGGGCAACATGGTCTCCGCCACTCCCAGCGGCGGCTGGCTCCAGTCCAACCCGGTCGTGCCCGAGCTGGGCTTCCCGCTCGGCACCCGCCTCCAGATGGCCTGGCTCGACGAGGGCCTGCCGAACTCCCTCACCCCCGGCCGCCGCCCCCGCACCACCCTCACCCCGTCCCTCGCCCTGCGCTACGGCGTACCCGTCATGGCGTTCGGCACGCCCGGCGGCGACCAGCAGGACCAGTGGCAGGTGCACTTCTTCCTCGCCGTCGCCCTGCGCGCCGAGGTCCGGGGCGGCCTCGACCTCCAGGGCGCCATCGACGCCCCGAACTGGCACAACGACAGCTTCCCCGGCTCCTTCTTCCCCCGCGGCATGCGCCCCGGCAGCGTCACCGTCGAGGCGGGCATGGACCCGGAGACCGTCGCGGAGCTGCGCCGCCGGGGCCACGACGTCACGGTCGGTGACCCGTGGTCCGAGGGCCGGATGTGCGCCGTCGCCCGCGACCCGCGGACCGGAGTGCTGTCGGCCGCGGCCAACCCGCGCGGCATGCAGGGGTACGCGGTCGGCCGCTGACCGCCCGCCCGACCCGTCCCCGGCGGACCGTGCTTAGCTGGAGTCATGATCGATGACTTTCTCGCCGAGAACGCCGGGAACGCCGGGCACCTGAACCAGGTCGAGGCGGCGGTCCGCGCAGCGGCCGCCGCCGAGATCATGCCGCGCTACCAGCAGCTCGCCAGCCACGAGATCATCGAGAAGAGCGGCCCGCACGACCTGGTCACGACCGCCGACCGCCTCGCCGAGGAGCACCTGACCGAGTCCCTGACCCGGCTGCTCCCCGGCTCGGTCGTCGTCGGCGAGGAGGCCGTCCACGCCGACCCCCGGGTGTACGACGCCCTGGGCGGCGAAGCACCCGTATGGATCGTCGACCCGGTCGACGGGACCCGGCAGTTCGTCCACGGCGAACCCGGCTTCTGCACCCTGGTGGCCCTGGCCCACCACGGACAGGTCCTCGCCTCGTGGACGTACGCCGCGGCCCTGGGGGAGATGGCGATCGCGGTACGCGGCCGGGGCGCCACCCTCAACGGCAAGCCGCTGCACGCGGGCTCGCCCGCGCCCGGCGCCGTCCTGAAGGTGGCGATGTCCCACCCCGACTACACGTCAGACGCCCAGAAGCGCGCCCTGCTGGGGCTGCGCACCGAAGGCATCGACGCCCGCCCCTGCGGGTCCGCGGGGCTCGAATACCTCGCGGTCGCCTGCGGCGCCCAGGACGCGGTCGCGTTCAACTGGGAGTTCGCCTGGGACCACGCGGCGGGCCTCCTCCTGGTCACCGAGGCGGGCGGCGTGCAGGCCACGCTCTCCGGAGCCACCTTCCGGATCACCGGCGGCAACGACCTGCCCTTCACGGCGGCCCGCGACGAGACCACGAAGGACCGCGTCCTCGCCGCGCTGCGCACCGGGGTCTGACCGGCGCCGCGGCATCTCGCGGCCCGGCGGATGGCCACCCAGGCCCACGCCGTCGGCGGCCCCGAATATCCTGGGCGTCCTGGCCACCGGCTGACAAGGAGTCCCAAGGTGCCGTCGATGCTCGATGCAGTCGTCGTGGGGGCGGGGCCCAACGGACTGACCGCCGCGGCCGAGTTGGCCCGCCGCGGCTTCTCGGTGGAGGTGTTCGAGGCCGCTGACACCATCGGCGGCGGGGCCCGTACCGAAGAGCTCACCCTCCCCGGCTTCCGCCACGACCCGTGCTCGGCCGTGCATCCGCTGGGCATAGGGTCACCCGCCTTCCAGGGCATGCCGCTGGACCGCCACGGTCTGGAGTGGCTCCAGCCCGAACTGTCGCTCGCCCACCCCTTCCCCGACGGGTCCGCCGCCGTGCTCACCCAGTCGGTGGGGGAGAGCGCGATGTCGCTCGGGGTGCGGGACGCGGGCGCCTACCGCCGCCTCGTCACGCCCCACCTCGGGCACTGGGACACCCTCGCCGCCGACTTCCTGCGCACCCCCTGGGACGGGCTGCCCAGCGATCCGTACCGCCTCGCCCGCTTCGGCCTGGTCGGGCTCCAGCCGGCCAGCTGGATCGCCCGGCGGTTCCGGGACCCCAAGGCGCGTGGTCTCCTCGCCGGGCTCGCCGCCCACGCCATCGCTCCCACCAGCGGATTCGCCACCGGCGCCATCGCCCTCGTCTTCGCGCTCGCCGCCCACGAGAACGGCTGGCCGGTGCCGCGCGGCGGCTCGCAGGCCATCTCCGACGCCCTCGCCTCGTACCTGCGGGAACTGGGCGGCACCATCCGTACCGGCACCGAGGTCAAGCGCCTGGACGAGCTGCCGCCCGCCCGCGCCTACGTCTTCGACACCTCGCCGACCGCCCTCGCCCGGATCGCGGGCCTCGGCAACGCGTACCGCGGCTATCGGTACGGAGCCTCCACCTTCAAGATCGATTACGCGCTCTCGGGACCCGTCCCGTGGACCGCGAAGGACGCCCGGCGGGCCGGTACCGTCCATATCGGGCCCACCGAGGGCGAGATCGACCGTGCCCTGCGCGCCGCCGTCGACGGCCGCGATCCGAGCGTCCCGTTCCTGATCACCGCTCAGCCGACCCTCGCCGACCCGTCCAGGGCCCCCGAGGGCCGCCATGTCTTCTGGGTGTACGGGCATGTCCCGGCGGGCTGGACGGGCGACGCCACCGAGGTCATCGAGCGGCAGCTGGAACGCTTCGCACCCGGCTTCCGCGACCTGGTCCTGGCCAGGGCCGTCGCGGGACCACCGGAACTCGCCGCCCGCAACGCGAACTACGTGGGCGGTGACATCGCGTGCGGCGCCTTCTCCGGCCTCCAGACACTGATCCGCCCCAAACTGGCCCGCGTACCGTACGCCACCGCGCATCCCGCGGTCTTCCTCTGCTCATCGGCCACACCACCCGGACCCGGGGTGCACGGCATGTCCGGCCACCACGCGGCGAAGGCGGTCTGGCGACGGCTCCGGGAAGCCTGAGCCGGCGCCGCGTGCCGACCCGGCGGCCTGAGCGGGGAGGGCCGCACGGGAAGGCCCTGGCAGGCGAAGGCTGATGTCGGATTTCCGCCAGCCGTGCCCTTCGCCGTGCACCATCCTTGAACCATGCACACCGACACCGAGCGCTGCGTACGGGCCGTCCAGTCCAAGGACGCCCGCTTCGACGGATGGTTCTTCACCGCGGTCCTGACCACCCGGATCTACTGCCGTCCCAGCTGCCCCGTCGTGCCGCCGAAGGTCGAGAACATGACCTTCCTGCCCAGCGCGGCCGCCTGTCAGCAGGCCGGGTTCCGGGCCTGCAAGCGGTGCCGTCCCGACACCAGCCCCGGTTCCCCGGAATGGAACGCGCGGGGCGACTCGGTCGCCCGCGCCATGCGCCTCATCGCGGACGGGGTCGTCGACCGGGAGGGCGTGCCGGGGCTCGCCGCACGGCTCGGCTACTCCGCCCGCCAGATCGAGCGCCAACTGCTCGCCGAGCTGGGGGCGGGCCCGCTCGCGCTGGCCCGCTCGCAACGGGCCCAGACGGCCCGGCTGCTCATCGAGACCACCGGACTCCCCATGGCCGAGGTGGCGTTCGCCGCCGGCTTCTCCTCGATCCGTACCTTCAACGACACGGTCCGCGAGGTCTTCGCGCTCGCGCCCGGCGAACTACGGGCCCGCGCCTCCCGGGGTGCCGGACCGGCCACGACGCCCGGCGTCATCTCTCTGCGCCTCCCGTACCGCGCCCCGCTCAACCCCAGCAACCTCTTCGGCCACCTCGCCGCCACCGCGGTGCCCGGCGTCGAGGAGTGGCGCGACGGCGCCTACCGCCGCACGCTCACCCTCCCGCACGGGCACGGCATCGTCTCCCTCGCCCCGCGCCCCGGCCACATCGCCTGCCGGCTGCTGCTCACCGACCCGCGCGACCTCACCCAGGCGATCAGCCGCTGCCGGTGGCTGCTGGACCTGGACGCCGACCCGGTCGCCGTCGACGAACAGTTGCGCGCCGATCCACTGCTGGCCCCGCTCGTCGACCGGGCCCCCGGACGCCGGGTGCCACGCACCGTCGACGGCGCGGAGTTCGCCGTACGGGCGGTGCTGGGCCAGCAGGTGTCGACGGCCGCGGCCCGCACCCACGCGGCCCGGCTCGTCACCGCGCACGGCACACCCGTCGAGGACCCCGAGGGCGGACTGACCCACCTCTTTCCCACGCCGCAGGCGCTGGCCGCACTCGACCCGGAGGCGCTCGCCCTGCCGCGCACCCGGCGCAAAACCCTCACCACCCTCGTAGCGGCCCTCGCCGACGACTCCCTGCGGCTCGGCACGGACACCGACTGGGAGCGGGCCCGCGTGGAGCTGGGCGCACTGCCCGGCTTCGGGCCGTGGACGGTCGAGGTGATCGCCATGCGGGCGCTCGGCGACCCGGACGCCTTCCTCCCCACCGACCTGGGCATCCGACGGGCGGCCCAGCAGCTCGGCCTCCCGGCGACCCCCGCCGCGCTCACCGCACGCGCGACCCAATGGCGCCCCTGGCGGGCGTACGCCGTGCAATACCTGTGGACCGTCGACGACCACCCGATCAACCACCTGCCCGCGTAAGGATGTTCACCATGACAGCGACACACGCCTCGACCGGACGGCGCCACACGGTCGTCGACAGCCCCTACGGCCCGCTCACCCTGGTCGCCACGGACGGGGTCCTGGCCGGCCTCTACATGACCGGCCAGCGCCACCGCCCGCCCGAGGAGACCTTCGGCGCGCCCGACCCCCGTCCCTTCGGGGCGGTGATCCAGCAGCTGGACGCCTACTTCGCGGGCGAGCTGCGCGCGTTCGACCTGCCGATGCACCTGGCCGGCACCCCGTTCCAGCGCAGCGTCTGGGCGGAGCTGACCCGCATCCCGTACGGCGAGACCCGGTCCTACGGAGAGCTGGCCGACCTCCTCGGCAACCCCACCGCATCCCGGGCCGTGGGCCTGGCCAACGGGAAGAACCCCATCGGCATCATCATCCCGTGCCACCGGGTCATCGGAGCGTCGGGCAGCCTCACCGGCTACGGCGGCGGCCTCGACCGCAAGCAGCGGCTGCTGGCCTTCGAGGGCGGTACGCAGGCCGACGTCCCGGCGCTCTTCTGAAGCGCCGGGGCGTACGAAGCCTCTGAAGTGCTGGGGAGTACGAAGCCTCTGGAGTGGCGGGCGTACGAAGCCGCCGGTCAGCCGGTGAAGATCTCCACGGCCGACCAGACCGCGAGCCCCAGCATGCAGATCCCACCGATGCGCTGCACCGTCTTCAGCGGCACCCGCTTGGCGATGAAGCGCCCCGCCAGCAGCGCCAGCGCCGATACGGACATCAGCGCGGCGGCCGAGCCGATCGCGGTGGACCAGGCGCCGTTGCTCGCGGCGAGGTTGGCGGTGGTGATCTGGGTGAGGTCGCCCCACTCACTGATGAAGACGGCCATGAAGGCCGTCGAGTAGACCGGCCAGAAACCGGTGACGGTCCTGACCTCGGTGTCCTCGTCCCCGTCGTCGCCCCCGCCGCGCAGCAGCATGAACGCGCCGAACGCGAAGAGCAGGGCCGAGACCAGCTTGACCGTCCAGTCGGGCAGCAGACCGATCAGCCCGCCCGCGCCGACGGCGATGGCGACGTGCACGACGAACGCGGAGGACGTGCCGAACCAGACATAGAGCGGGCGCATACGGGTGCCCATGGCCAGCGAAGCGAACATCGTCTTGTCGGGGAGTTCCGCGAGGAAGATCAGCCCGAAGGCGGTGAGGATCGCCAGAGGGTCGAGATGCATGCCGGGTGGCTTTCTGTAGGAGCCGGGCCCCGGATCTTCGCGAAGCGCCACGGGGGCTTCCGGAGGACCACTCGGCCCGGCATGACGTCAGCGCCCGCAGGGCGCGGGCGCGTCATACCTGACCGAAGGTCTCGCCCACCCGTAAGGATCTACGAGCCCGGCCACCGGGAACCCGAAGGCTCCAGTGTGTCGACGACCGGTTTGCGGGGCTACTCCCCTTCGCAGCCGTCAACGATACCCGATCCGACGGGAAGCAGGGATCAGCTGTTCGATACGGGACGGGCTCGGTACAGTCCCACAGTGATCATCCGCGCCTCGACCGGAAGCGTCCCCGCATGAGCCGCCGCACCCGTAAAGCCGCCCCCGAACCGGGCACGCCGCGCCCCACCGTCAGCGTCTGCCGGGGCTGCTGCTGCGGCACCGAGAAGATTCCCGGCGTCGACCACGCCGCTCAGCTGCGCCGGCTGAAGGAGACGGCCGGTCCAGCCGCCACGGTGCGGGCCGTGGAGTGCCTGGACGCGTGCGAGCACGGCAACGTCATCGTCGTACAGCCCTCCGCCGACGGCCGCAGAGCGGGCGGCCGGCCCGTCTGGCTCGGCCTGGTCAACGATCCGGACGCGGTGGCCGACATCGCCGCCTGGGTCGCCGAGGGCGGCCCCGGCCTCGCGGACGTCCCCGACATCCTCGGCCTGTACGTGTTCCAGCCCTCCCGCCGCGTACAGGCGGAACTGGAACGCCCCGGCCGCTGAACCTCGGCCCGCCGGCGCGAACGGCGAAGGCGTCGCCCCCGTCCAGGTGCGCAGCTCGGCGCGTGCCGTCCGGGGTTCGTGTACGAGAAGCGTCCCGGTTGGTTCACGGTGTCGTCCCGGTCGAACCCCGGCGCCGTCCACGCCACCGAGCTGCGGCTAACTTGTTGGCCGCAGGAGCGCACGCCTTTGCGATGGCAACCTGCTCCATTTATTTTCATGCGATTGCGCGGGGGTACGACGACATGTCCGAGGGACACAGCACAACGAGCGGCGGATCTTCCCGGCGGCGGGTACTGCGGCTGGCCGGGGGCGGCCTCACGCTGGCGGTCCTGGGGGCCGCAATGACCGGCTGCCGCGGGGGCGTGACCGACGGCGCGGACGCCGCCAGCGGCAAGCCGGCCGAGGGCGCCGTTCCCAAGGACGGACAGGCGCCCGAGCCGGTGTGGACGAAGTCGACCTCGGCGGAGACCTACGGGGACAACGACGAGCTCGTGACCGTGGACGGAGTGGTCATCGCGAGCGGTGATCCGCTCGTCGTCCTCGACGGGGCGACGGGCGCGAAGCGGTGGTCGCCGCCGGACGGCGCGGTGCCCGGTGCGCCGCTGCTGCTCGGCAACGGCACCCTGTACCTGGCCAGCGGCGCGTACGACGGCACGGTCGGCGGATACGACCCGGCTTCCGGCAAGGAGACCTGGCGCAGCCACCTCGGCAAGGAGTACCGGCAGCCGAGGCCGATCGCGGTGGACGAGAAGCAGGTGTACGTCGTCGCCGAGATCCTGGAGGCCGACGGCTCGTCCCGCACCAACGTGATCGCCGCGCTGAACAGCGCCACGGGCACGTTGGCCTGGAAGGAACAGCGGGACGTCGGCACCGAGGAGAACGGCATCCACGCCGCCGTACAGGGCCGCTACCTCGTCTACACCGACTTCAAGAACAACCTCACGGTTCGCGACACCGCCACCGGCAAGCAGGTGTGGACCCACAAGACTGCCAAGGTGAACTACGGCGTCTTCGCCGTCCACCAGGATCTGGTGATCGTCCCGCAGGGGCAGAAGCTCCAGGCCTTCGACCTGTCCGACGGCTCCGAGAAGTGGTCCGCGCAGGCCGAGGAGTTCACCACCTTCCGCGAGCCGGCCGTCCTGGAGGACGTGCTCTACGTCGCGGACAGCGGCAGGACCCTCTGGGCCGTCGAGCCGCGGACCGGCAAGAAGATCTGGCAGACCAAGGACCTCGCGGAGAAGAACGCCATGGCGCCCCGGCAGTTCGTCAAGGCCGGCGGCACCCTCTACGGAGCCACCGACCTCGACGAACAGGGCGGGGTTCACGCCTTCGACGCGAAGACCGGCGCCCTGCGGTGGACGTTCAACGACAAGTCCGGCGACTACCACGCATGGCTGGTGGCCACGGACGGCAAGCACGTCTTCGCCCTGCACGGCGAGAAGCTGCACGCCCTGCCCGCCGCGTAGCACGTCCGTCGTCGTGGCGCGGGGCGGCGCCAGGTGCCCCGCGCCCGGTTCTGGACACCCATGGGCAGATCACAGGTGGTCCGGATAGGGTCGGGGCGGCGCGACTGCCTGTTCGAAAGCAAGGGATGCAAGGTGACGGACGGAGCAGTGATCGAGACCGCCCGCGTGCTCGTCGCGGCGGACAAGTTCAAAGGCTCGCTCACGGCCGTACAGGTCGCGGAGCGGGTGACGGCCGGGCTGCGGCGCGCCGTTCCCGGTGTGCGGGTCGAGACCCTGCCCGTCGCGGACGGCGGCGACGGCACGGTGGCGGCGGCGGTGGCCGCCGGATTCGAGCGCCGCGAGGCGCGGGTGACCGGGCCCCTCGGGGAGACGGTCACCGCGGCGTACGCGCTGCGCGAGTCCACCGCGGTGGTGGAGATGGCGGAGGCCTCGGGCCTCCAGCACCTGCCCGAGGGGGTGTTCGCGCCGCTCACGGCGACCACGTACGGCTCCGGCGAACTGCTGCGGGCCGCGCTCGACGCGGGCGCCCGGACCATCGTGTTCGGGGTCGGCGGCAGCGCCACCACGGACGGCGGCGCGGGCATGCTCGCCGCGCTCGGAGCGCGCTTCCTGGACGCGGACGGCAAGCCCGTCGGTCCCGGCGGCGGCGCCCTCGCGGAGCTGGCCGAGGCGGACCTCTCCGGGCTCGACCCCCGGCTCGCGGACGTCGACCTGATCCTGGCCAGCGACGTGGACAACCCGCTGACCGGGCCCAAGGGCGCGCCCGAGGTGTACGGGCGGCAGAAGGGCGCGACCGAGGACGACATCGTGGTCCTCGACGCCGCCCTCACCCACTACGCGTCGGTCCTCGGCCCCGACCACGCGGGGCTTCCCGGTGCGGGGGCGGCCGGCGGCATCGGCTACGGCGCGCTGGTGGCGCTCGGGGCCCGGTTCCGCCCCGGCATCGAGGTCATGCTCGACGTCCTCGGCTTCGCACCCGCGCTGGCCCGGGCGACGCTGGTCATCACCGGTGAGGGCTCGCTCGACGAGCAGACCCTGCACGGCAAGGCCCCGGCGGGCGTCGCCGCGGCCGCCCGCGCGGCGGGCGTGGAGGTGGTCGCCGTGTGCGGCCGCCTGGCCCTCCCCCCGGAGGTCCTGGGCCGGGCGGGCATCCGCCGCGCGTACGCCCTGACGGAACTGGAACCGGACCCGGCGGTGTGCATGGCGCAGGCGGGCCCCCTGCTGGAACGGGTGGCGGAGTCGATCGGCCGGGACTTCCTGGCCTGACGCCTCCCTGAAGGCCCCGGTGCCCGGTCCTCAAGCCCGTCCGGCGCTTGGGGACCGGGTCCGGGGCCGAGCCCCGGGGCAGGGGCCCCGCCCCGCTCCTCAAGCGCCGGAGGGGCGGGACGTGCGCACCCTCACCGCACCGCCGTCAGGCGGAACGCGTCCAGCGCCAACGTCATCTCGATCAGCTCCCGCGGCCGCGACAACGACCGCGACGTCAGCGCCTCCAGCCGCCGCAAGCGGTTGAACACCGTGTTCCGGTGGCAGAACAGCCGCCCCGCGGCCCGCCCCGCCGACCCCCCGCACTCCAGCCACGCGTCCAGCGTCTCCACCAGCAGCGCCCGCTCCGCCGGTGCCAGCGTCAGCAGCGGCCCGAAGACGTCCGTGACCAGCCTCGCCGAGAGCTCGGGCTGACTCACCAGCAGCGCCGTCGTCAGCCGCTCCTCCAGACGTACGATCCTCGTCGAGCCCGCGGCGCACGTCAGCAGCGCCGCCTCGGCCAGCCGCCGGGCCAGGTCCAGCTCGGCCAGACCCTCCACCACCGGGCTGATCCCGCCCGGGCCGGCACACCCGGCCACCAGGACCGCGCTCAGTTCGGCCGGCCCCCGGTCACCGAGACCGACGACGGCGATCTCCCGGCCCGCCCGCGCCCGCCACCAGAACCGCATGCCGTCCACGTCCTCCACCCCGCGTACCGGCCCGGGCCGCTCCACGCGCAGCACCGCCACCGCGTACCGCCCCCGCTCCGGCAGCCCCAGCCCCGCGGCCGCCCGCTCCACGAGGTCCGGCGAGGGCCGGCCCTCCAGCAGCGCGTCGAGCAGTGCCCGGACCCGCTCGTCACCGCGCCGCTGCATCGTCTGCTCCCCGTTCCGCGGACGCGTCGGGCTCTGCGGCCGCTCATGGCTGGTGAGGATGCCACCGGCGCGGGAGGGGCACCAGCGCATCGCGCCCCTCTGTGCGCGTGCACAACCGCACCCTTCGCTCGCTGGTCACCCGCATCGTCTCGGCCGTACGCCGTGGACGCACGGCCCGCCCGGTGCTGGTCTGTGGCACCACACGCACCACAACGCACCACAACGACAAGGCGGAAGGAGGAGGACGCATGGCAACGCTAGAGATCCGCGCACTGTCCGTGGGCTACGGCCCGGTACGGGCCCTGCGCGACGTCTCCGTCGACGTGCCGGCCGGCGCGATCACCGCCGTACTCGGTGGCAACGGCGCCGGCAAGACCACGCTGCTGCGGGCCGTATCGCGGACCCTCGGCTTCCACCGCGGGACGGGCACGGGCACCATCTGCTTCGACGGCCAGGCCCTGGACGGGCTGCGGCCCGCCCAGGTGGTGGCCGCGGGAGTGGTCCAGGTGCCGGAGGGGCGGCAGGTGTTCGCCCGGATGACGGTGGCCGACAATCTGCGGGCGGGCGCCCTCGGGGCCCGCGGCGGGCGCAGGTCCGTGACCGCCGCACTGACCCGCGTGCACGAACTGTTCCCGGTGCTCGCCCAGCGCGCGCACCAGCGGGCCGGGCTGCTGTCCGGCGGCGAGCAGCAGATGCTGGCCATGGGACGGGCGCTGATGGCCGGCCCCCGGCTGCTGCTGCTCGACGAACCGTCGCTCGGGCTCGCCCCGCTGATGGCGCAGAAGATCGCCGAGACCGTGCAGGAGATCAACGCGTCCGGCACCTCCGTGATGCTCGTCGAGCAGAACGCGTCCATCGCCCTGCGGCTCGCCACCACGGCGTACGTCCTGGACGTCGGCGAGGTCGCACTCGAAGGACCGGCCGACGAACTCGCCGCGTCCGACGAGGTACGCCGCCGCTACCTGGGCGTCGTCGACGAGACGGCCGCCGAGGACGCGGAACGGGCCGGCCGGGCCCCCCGCACGCTGAGCAGGTGGTCCGCGTGAAGACCGCACCGGCCACCACCACGGCCACGACGGCGCCGGCCGCACTGGCCGTCCGTGACGTGACCGTCCGGTTCGCCGGACTCACCGCCCTCGACGCCATCTCGTTCACCGTCGAACCGGGCAGTGTCCACGCCGTCATCGGCCCCAACGGGGCAGGCAAGTCGACCTGCTTCAACGTGCTCTCCGGCGTCTACCGGGCGACCTCGGGGACGGTGCACCTCGGTGACACCGAACTGACCGGCCTCGCCCCGCACCGGATCGCCGCGCTCGGAGTCGCCCGTACCTTCCAGAACCTCGCGCTGCCCCCGCACGCCACGGTCGCCGAGAGCATGCTGCTGGGCCGGCACCGCCTCACCCGCTCGGGGTTCCTGGCCACCGGCCTGTGGCTGCCCTCCGCGGCCCGCGAGGCCCGGCGCCACCTCGAACGGGTCCGGGAGATCGCCGAGTTCATCGGCCTGGAGAAGGAGCTGGACCACCCGGCGGGCGCTCTCCCGTACGGGAAGCAGAAGCTCGTCGAGCTCGGCCGCGCCCTGTGCATGGAACCGCGGGTCCTGCTCCTGGACGAACCCGTCGCCGGAATGACCGCCGACGAACGGCGCCGGGTGGCGGCCGTGGTCGCCGGTGTACGCGACAGCCTCGGCATCTCCATCGTGCTGGTCGAGCACGACATGGGGGTGGTGATGCGGCTCGCGGACGCGGTGACCGTACTCGACTTCGGACGCAGGATCGCGGGCGGCACACCCGCCGAGGTCCAGAACGACCCGGCCGTCGTCCGGGCCTACTTGGGGGCACAGGAATGACCACCTTCATCGAACTCCTCCTCGGCGGCCTCTCCATCGGCTCGGTCTACGCGCTGATCGCGCTCGGCTTCGTCGTCATCTTCAAGGCCACCGAGGTCGTCAACTTCGCCCACGCCTCCCTGCTGCTGGCGGGCGGATACGTCACCGCCGTGCTCCACGACGACATCGGCTTCTGGCCGGCGCTCGGCGTCGGCATCGCGGGCGCCGCGGCCGTCGGAGCCGGGGTCGAGTTCTTCGTGATGCGCCGCTACCGGGGCAGCGACCACAGCGTCCTGGCCATCGTCACCATCGGCGTGGACATCCTCCTCGTCACCGAACTCACCCGCCGCATGGGCACCGATGTCATGGCGCTCGGCGATCCGTGGGGCGATGACGTCGTCACCATCGGGGGCGTCACCCTCGCCCACACCCGCATCGCCGCGTTCCTCGCGGCGGGACTCCTCATCACGGCGTTCCTGCTCGCGTTCCGGTTCACCTCCTGGGGTGTCTCCATGCGGGCCGCCGCCGAGAACCCGCAGACCGCGGCGCTGATGGGCATCAAGCTCGGCAGGGTCTCGCTCGCCGCCTGGGCGGTCGCCGGAGCCCTCGCCGCCGTCGCCGCGCTGTTCCTCACGGTGTTCCCGACCCCGGGACTCGAACGGGCCACCTCGCTCGCCGCCCTCAAGGCGTTCCCCGCCGCGATCCTCGGCGGCCTCGACTCGACGACGGGCGCGCTCGCCGGAGGACTCATCGTCGGCGTCACCGAATCACTGGCCACCGGCTACCAGAGCGACCTGTCCTTCCTCGGACGCGGTATCGGGGACCTCGCGCCCTACCTGGTGATGGTGATCGTCCTGCTCGTCCGGCCCGCGGGACTCTTCGGCACGAAGGAGCTCGCCCGTGTCTGACACCGTCGAAACCGTCACGGCGGCCCCCGGGGCCCGGCCGGACACGGCGTCCGCGCCGGCCGGTGCCCTGCGACGGCTGCGCCGCCCCCGTACGTACCTCTGGCTCGTCGGGTCGGTCCTGCTCCTGGTGTTCCCCTTCTACCTGGACCGCTTCTGGCTCCAGGCGGGACTGTTCGCGATGGCCGCCGCGATCGGGGCCATCGGCATCAACCTCCTCACCGGCGCCACCGGCCAGCTCTCCATGGGCCATGCCTTCTTCCTCGCCGTGGGCGCGTACAGCTACTGCGTCCTGGCGGGGGAGAGCAGCACCGAGAACGGGCATGCGCTCACCGGTCTCGGACTGCCCACCTGGCTCGCGGCGATCCTCGCCGTGCTCCTGGCGGGCGTGGCGGGCGGGGTCTTCAGCCCCATCGCCGGCCGGCTGCGCGGTGCCTACCTCGGTATCGCCACGCTCGCCCTGATCTTCATCGGCCAGCACGTGCTGTTCAACGCGGGCTCGCTCACCGGCGGCTTCAACGGCCGCCCCGTGCCCCCGCTCTCGGTGTTCGGGTTCACCTTCGACGACACCGAAGTGGTCGTCGCCGCCGTCCCGTTCCAGTCCTCCGAGAAGCTCTGGTACGTGGCGCTGCTCGCCCTCCTTCTCAGCGGGCTCTTCGCCCGCGGGGTGCTGCGCGGCAGGCCGGGCCGGGCGCTCAACGCCATCCGTGACCACCGGATCGCCGCAGGCGTGATGGGCGTCCCGGTGGCCCGCTACCGGGCCGGGGTCTTCGTCCTGTCCTCGATGTACGCGGGCCTGGCCGGCGTCCTGCTCGCCCTGGTCTTCCAGCGGACCGTGCCGGAGTACTTCGGCATGATCCTGTCCCTCGAGTACCTCGCCATGATCGTCATCGGCGGGCTCGGCAGCGTCGCGGGAGCCGTCGTCGGCGCCGCCTTCGTCTCGCTGCTGCCCCAGGTGCTCACCCACTACAGCGACTCCCTCCCCCTGGTATCCGCCCCGGGCACGGGCGGTCTCGCACCGGGTGAGGCGTCGCGCTATCTGTACGGCGCCGCGGTCGTCGCGGTGGTCCTGTTCCTGCCCGGCGGCCTGACGCGTCTGAAGAAACCAGGGGAGAAGAAATGAAACTGCGAGTGATCCCGGCCGTATGCGCGGCCCTCACCCTCACGCTCGTGGGATGCAGCGGAAAGGCCACCGACAACGGCGGCGACAAGCAGGACAAGAGCGGAGTGAAGACCGGCGAGGGAGTCACCTCCTCGAAGATCACCCTCGGCTCCCTGACCGATATGACCGGCGTGTACGCCTCGCTGGGCAAGAGCGTCACCCAGGCCCAGCAGCTGTGGGTGAAGCAGACCAACGCCGCGGGCGGCATCTGCGACCGGAAGATCGAACTGACGGTCCGCGACCACGGTTACGACCCGCAGAAGGCCATCGCCGCCTACACCGAGCTGGAACCGGAGGTGCTGGGCTTCACCCAGTTCATCGGCTCCCCGTTCGTCGCGGCCGTCGAGCAGCGCATCGACACGCAGGACAAGGGCCTCGTCCTGCCGCAGGCATGGTCGGCGAACCTGCTCGGCTCCAAGTACGTCCGGGTCCTCGGGGCCACGTACGACATCGAGACGATCAACCTGCTCGACTACCTGCTCACGGAGAAGCGCATCGCCAAGGGCGACAAGGTCGGTCACGTGTACTTCGAGGGCGACTACGGCGAGAACGCCCTCGCCGGCTCGAAGTACGCGGCGGAGCAGGCGGGCCTCACCGTCGTCGAGCAGAAGATCAAGCCGACGGACAACGACATGACCGCGCAGGTCTCCGCGCTCAAGCAGGCGGGCGTCAAGGCCGTCGTCATCAGCGCCGGCCCCCGCCAGGCCGCCTCTCTGGTCGGTGTCGCGGCGGCCACCGGATTCAACGTCCCGGTCGTCGGCAACAACTCGGCGTACGCCCCGCAGCTCCTCAAGACCCAGGCGGGCCCGGCCCTGCTCAAGGACTACTACATCGCCTCCTCCACGCTGCCGATCGGCGACCCCGGCGCCGGCCCGGCGAAGCTGGCCAAGGAGTACGCGGCCCAGTACCCGAAGGACGGCCTCGACAACGGCGTCGTCGCCGGATACACGGCGGCGTCCGTCTACGGCGAGGCATTGAAGAAGGCCTGCGAGGCCAAGGACCTCACCCGCGAGGGCGTCGACAAGGCGCTGCTCACCCTCACCTCGTACGACAACGGATTCGGGATCACGCACGACTTCTCGGACCCGGCGGCGCCCTCCACCCGCGAGAGCACCATCATGAAGCCGGACGCCACGGCCCCCGGCGGCCTGAAGGTGGTCCGTCCGGCATCGGTCGCCCCGGCCGCCGAGTCCTTCACGATGAAGCCCTGACCCGGTGAAGCGCTGAACGGGCCCGGCCTGACGGCCGGGCCCGTTCCCGTATCAGGACCGCGCGGGTTCCCCCGCCCTCTCCGCGTACGGGCCCGGACCGGGTTCCGCCTCGCCGCCGGCCTTCGCCGCGGCCGGGCTCCTCGGAACGAGGGCCGTGGCAACGAGGCCCAGCACCACGAAGCCCGCCGCGATGTAGCTGCCCAGCGCGAGGCCCTCCGTCATCGCGGAGCGCGCCGCGTCGGCGACGGAGGCCGTCCGCGGATGCGCGGCCAGGGGGCCGATCGCCGCTCCCGCACTGTCCGTGACCGCCTGCGTGAGCCTGTCGGCCCCGGCCGCGGGCAGCCCGCCCGAGGCCAGACGGTCGTGCAGCCTGGAGCTCAGGGCGGAGAAGAACACCGTGGTCATCACCGCGATACCGAGGGCCGAGCCGAGCTGTCGGAAGGCGCTCTGGATACCGGAGCCCTGCCCGGCGCTCCGGCCGGGGACCTCGGCGAGTACGACATTGGTGACCTGGGCGGTGGCGAACCCGACGCCGATTCCGTACAGGAAGAGGACCAGGGCCACCGTCCACCAGGGGCTGTCCGTGGCCGCGACGAGCCCGAGTCCGGCCAGTCCTGCGACCTCCAGGGCCAGACCGATCCGGACCTGGCCGAGAGCCGTGATCCTGGTGGCCATGCCGAAACTCGCACCGCTCGCGACGAAGCTGCCCACGGCCACCGGGACCAGGGCGAGCCCCGCCTGCAGGGCGCTGTAGCCGAGTGTGAACTGCAGCCACAGCGGGAGCACCGCGATGATGCCGAACTCACCGAGGCCGATGATGAGCGTGGCGATGTTGCCGTTGCGGAAGGAGGCGATGGAGAACAGCCGGACGTCCATCAGGGCCCGTGACGGATCGCCGCTCCGGGTGAGGGCCCACTGGCGCCGGACGAACGCGGCCAGGGCCACCGCGGCGATCACCAGTGCGACCAGGACCGGGGAGGGCCCGCTGTCCCAGCGGAAGCCGAGGACGTTCAGCGGCTCGACCGTGACGAGCCACCCGTACGTACGCCCCTCGACGAGGCCGAAGGCCAGGAGTCCCAGACCGAGGACGGACAGGGCGGCACCGGTCCCGTCGACGCGTCCCCTGGTGCGGGGCGAGGGTGCCAGGTACATCATGGCGCCGACCGCGATCAGGACGGACAGCGGCACGTTGATGCCGAAGGCCCAGCGCCAGGTGGCGTGCTCGGCCAGCCAGCCGCCGAGCAGCGGCCCCAGCGCGGAGGCGGCACCGATCGTCGAACCCCATACCGCGAACGCCTGGCCGCGCGCCTTGCCGGTGAAGCTCGCGTTCAGCAGGGACAGCGAGGTCGGCAGGATCATCGCCGCGCCCGCTCCCTGAAGGAACCGCGCCAGGACGAGCAGCTCGCCCGTGGGAGCGAGCCCGGCCAGCACGCTGGTCGCGCCGAACACCACGACGCCCGTGACGAAGATCTTCCGGGCACCGAGGATGTCCGCGAAGCGGCCGACGAGCAGGAGCAGCGCCGCGAAGACGATGGCGTACGACTCCTGGATCCACTGGGCCTGGGCCGAGTCGACGTCCAGGTCCTCGATGACCGAGGGGACGATCACGTTGACGATCGTGGTGTCGACCACGATCAGTGCCACGCCCAGGGCGATGGCGATCAGGCCGAGCCAGCGGCGGGTGGTGGACGGGCTCAGGGCCTACGGGGAGCGATACACCGAGGTGAGCCGCCGCTTCGCCGTCTGGCTCGGTCTGCACTCCACCGACGCGGAAGCCCTGCTGGAGATCGTGACCGCCGAGGAGCGCGGTGTCCCGCTGTCGCCGGCCCGCCTCAGTGAGCGCATCCTGCTCTCCTCCGGGGCCACCACGGCGCTCCTGAACCGCCTCGAAGGGGCCGGGCACATCGTCCGCACTCGCGAGCACACGGACCGGCGGATCGTCACGCTGCACAGCCTCCCGCACGTCCAGGAACGCTCCGAGGAGTTCTTCGCCCCCCTCGCGGAACGACTGGGCGGGGTGATGGCGCAGTACACGCCCGCACAGCTCCAGGAGTTCGAGACGTTTCTGGCGGGGATGGCGGGCGCCATGAGCGAGCACCTGACGGAGCTGGAACAGACCTGACCGACACGCGGTCACACGCACGAGGGCCCGGATACTGGGGAGTATCCGGGCCCTCGTGTACGTCGTACGTGGTGCGTCGCGCGCTACGGCAGCTGAGCCGCTCGCGCCTCGCGCCGGTTGTCGCGGAAGGTGTTCACCCGTCGCGCCGTCGCGAAGAGCGGGATCACCGCTCCCAGCACGACCTGCAGTGCGCAGCCCGTCTGGAGGAGCAGCTGACCGCCAGGGGCGTCGAACGCCCACGCGGCGAGGAGGCCCATCGCGGCCACGATCCAGCCGAGCATCGCCACCGCGAGAACGCCCCGCGGCTTGGGGTACTCGACCCGGCTGACCATCAGCCACGCCACGCCCACGATCGCGAGCAGGGTGGGCGGGAAGGGCAGCTCCAGGAGCACGATCGAGACGACCGTGAGCGCGCCGAAGGGGCTCGGCATGCCCTGGAACATGCCGTCCTTCAGCGTCACGCAGGAGAATCTCGCAAGCCGCAGGACCACCGCCAGCAGCACCACGATCGCCGCGAGCGCCGACACCCGCTGGTGTGCGTCGTCCGCGACCATGCCGTACACCAGCACGAAGTACGCCGGGGCGAGTCCGAAGCTGATCAGGTCGGAGAGGTTGTCCAGCTCCGCGCCCATCGGCGAGGAGCGCAGCTTGCGGGCCACGAGCCCGTCGAAGAGGTCGAAGACCGCCGCCATGAGCATGAGGATCACCGCGGTGGCGGCGGAGTGCCGGGCCATGCCCGTCTCGTCGCTGCCCGTGAGGTGCGGGATGAGGATCCCCGTGGTGGTGAAGTACACCGCCATGAATCCGCACGTGGCGTTACCGAGGGTGAGGGTGTCCGCTATCGACAGCCGCATCGACAGCGGCATGTCCTCCGTGCCGTCGGAGTCCCCGTCGGCGTCGGCCTCGGGGACCCAGCCGGCCTGTGTATCAGGATCAATCACGGTCAATTCGAGTCACCCCCGCGGTGGTGGCCTGGCCGACCTCGACCGCGACATCGATACCTTCCGGAAGGTAGATGTCCACGCGCGAGCCGAAGCGGATCAGACCGATGCGTTCGCCCTGCTCGACCTTCGTACCCTGCGGGAGGTACGGGACGATGCGACGCGCGACCGCTCCCGCGATCTGCACCATCTCGATGTCGCCGAGCTCGGTGTCGAAGTGCCAGACAACGCGCTCGTTGTTCTCGCTCTCCTTGTTGAACGCCGGAACGAACCCACCGGGGATGTGTTCGACCGAGGTCACCGTGCCGGCCAGCGGTGCACGGTTGACGTGCACGTTCAGCGGGCTCATGAAGATCGCGACGCGGGTGCGTCCGTCCTTCCACGGCATGATGCTCTGCACCACGCCGTCGGCCGGCGAGATGACCCGGCCCTCGGTGATCTCGCGCTCGGGGTCGCGGAAGAACCAGAGCATGCCCGCCGCGAGCGCGGTGGTGGGCACGGCCACTGCGGCCCAGCGCCCGGACTTGCGTGCCCGGGAGAGGCTGAGGGCCGCAGTGGCGACGGTCGGCAGGAGCCACGGCGAAGCTCCGCGTGCGAGGCGGACCCCGCCGCGGGGTGCAGAGGTATGGCTGTCGGGCATGAATGACCTTCGTAGCGGATGATGCCGCGCAGGCAACGGGGGACGGCGGCTTTCGGGCGATGCTATCGGTTGCGGGCCACAACTGGGCAAGCCAGCAGCCGAGTCGAAGCGTCGGCGGGCACCGGCCGAGGATCACAGGATGTGATGTTCTTCGCGGTCAAATCACCCCGAAAGGGACATCACCCCTGGAACCGGTACTCCTCAAGGAGTCGGCGCCCAATGATCATTTTCTGGATCTCGGCGGTACCTTCACCGATCAGCAGCATCGGTGCCTCCCGGTAGAGGCGCTCGATCTCGTACTCCTTGGAGAAGCCGTAACCGCCGTGGATGCGGAAGGCGTCCTCGACGACTTCCTTGCAGTACTCGGAGGCGAGGTACTTCGCCATCCCTGCCTCCAGGTCGTTTCGTTCCCCGGAGTCCTTTTTGCGTGCCGCATTCACCATCATCGCATGAGCGGCTTCGACCTTGGTGGCCATTTCAGCCAGCTTGAACTGGATGGCCTGGTGCTGAGCGATCGGCTTTCCGAAGGTGTGGCGCTGCTGGGCGTACGAAACACCCAGCTCGAATGCACGCTGAGCTACACCGCAGCCACGTGCGGCCACATTGACCCGGCCGACCTCCACGCCGTCCATCATTTGGTAAAACCCTCGGCCGGTCGTGCCGCCGAGTACACGATTGGCCGGAATGCGTAGTCCGTCCATGATGAGTTCGGTCGTGTCGACGCCCTTGTACCCCATCTTGTCGATCTTCCCGGGGATGGTGAGACCGGGGCGGACCTCGCCGAAGCCCGGCTCCTTCTCCACCAGGAAGGTCGTCATCGACTTGTGCGGGGCCGTGCCCTCGGGGTGGCCTTCGTCACTGCGGCACAGGACCGCGACCAGGTTGGACGTGCCGCCGTTCGTCAGCCACATCTTCTGGCCGTTGAGCACGTACTCATCGCCGTCCCGCACACCCTTGGACGTGATCGCGGAGACGTCCGAGCCGAGCGCCGGCTCGGACATCGAGAACGCGCCCCGCACCTCGCCCAGCGCCATGCGCGGCAGGAACGTGTTCTTCTGCTCCTGCGTTCCGTGCTGCTTGAGCATGTACGCCACGATGAAATGCGTGTTGATGATTCCCGACACGCTCATCCAGCCGCGGGCGATCTCCTCCACGCAGAGGGCGTATGTGAGAAGCGACTCACCCAGACCCCCGTACTCCTCGGGGATCATCAGCCCGAACAGGCCGAGTTCCTTGAGTCCCTCGACGATCTCGGTCGGGTACTCGTCGCGGTGCTCCAGCTGGGTCGCGACCGGAATGATCTCCTTGTCGACGAAATCCCGGACCGTGGCGAGGATTTCCTGCTGGATGTCGGTCAGACCGGCGGTCTGGGCGAGTCGCGTCATGACTGCTTCTCCTGTGACTTCACGCGGTTAGTTGGAGGGGACGGGGCGGCCGGGCTGCTCTCCGCCGCGCTCCTTGATGTACGTCTCGGTGGGGACCATCACCTTGCGGCGGAACACGCAGACGACGGTGCCGTCCTGCTTGTAGCCCTTGGTCTCGACGTACACGATCCCGCGGTCGCTCTTGGACTTGGACGGCGTCTTGTCGAGGACCGTCGTCTCGCCGTAGATCGTGTCCCCGTGGAAGGTCGGCGCGATGTGCTTGAGCGACTCGACCTCCAGGTTCGCGATCGCCTTGCCGGACACGTCCGGCACCGACATGCCGAGCAGCAGCGAGTAGATGTAGTTGCCGACGACGACGTTCTTGCCGAAGTCGGTCGTCTTCTCGGCGTAGTTGCTGTCCATGTGGAGCGGGTGGTGATTCATGGTCAGCAGACAGAAGAGGTGGTCGTCGTACTCCGTGACCGTCTTTCCGGGCCAGTGCTTGTAGACAGCACCGACTTCGAACTCCTCATAGGTGCGTCCGAACTGCATGATCAGGCCTCCGGGGCTTCGAACTTGGAGGTGCGCTGCATACCGGCCGCGCGGCCCTTGCCCGCGATGACGAGCGCCATCTTGCGGCTGGCCTCGTCGATCATCTCGTCGCCGAGCATCGCCGAGCCCTTCTTGCCGCCCTCCTCGGAGGTGCACCAGTCGTAGGCGTCGAGGATCAGCTCGGCGTGATCGTAGTCCTCCTGCGCGGGCGAGAACACCTCGTTGGCCGCGTCGACCTGACCGGGGTGCAGCACCCACTTGCCGTCGAAGCCCAGCGCCGCCGCACGGCCCGCGACCTCGCGGTACGCGTCGACGTCACGGATCTGGAGGAAGGGACCGTCGATCGCCTGGAGGTCGTGCGTGCGGGCCGCCATCAGAATGCGCATCAGGATGTAGTGGTACGCGTCCGCGCCGTAGCCGGGCGGCTGCTGACCGACGACCAGGGTCTTCATGTTGATCGAGGCCATGAAGTCGGCCGGGCCGAAGATCAGGGTCTCCAGACGCGGCGAGGCGGCGGCGATGTCGTCGATGTTCACCAGGCCCTTGGCGTTCTCGATCTGCGCCTCGATGCCGATCTTCCCGACCTCGAAGCCCATCGTCTTCTCGATCTGGGTCAGCAGCAGGTCCAGCGCGACGACCTGCTGGGCGTCCTGGACCTTGGGCAGCATGATGCAGTCGAGGTTGGGGCCCGCGCCCTCGACGACGGCGATGACATCGCGGTACGTCCAGTGCGTGGTCCAGTCGTTGACCCGCACGACCCGGGTCTTGCCCGTCCAGTCGCCGTTGTTCAGCGCGTCGACGATGTGCTGGCGGGCGCCTTCCTTGGCGAGCGGCGCGACGGCGTCCTCCAGGTCGAGGAAGACCTGGTCGGCCGGGAGGCCCTGGGCCTTCTCCAGGAACCGGGGGTTCGAGCCGGGAACCGCCAGGCAGGAGCGGCGCGGACGCAGACGGTTGACCGGCGTCGTGGGCGTGGTCATGCGGGGACCTCCAGAGGGTCGAGCTTGTTCGCTTTCCGGATCTCGTCGACGATACGGCCGATGATCTCCGTGATGCCGAAGTCCTTCGGGGTGAAGACGGCGGCCACGCCGGCTCCGATCAGTGCGGCGGCGTCCGCCGGCGGGATGATGCCGCCCGCGATGACCGGGATGTCCGTCGCGCCGGCCTCGCGCAGCCGGTGCAGGACATCGGGCACCAGCTCGGCGTGCGAGCCGGACAGGATGGAGAGGCCGACACAGTGCACGTCCTCGGCGACGGCCGCCGAGACGATCTGTTCGGGCGTCAGCCTGATGCCCTGGTAGACCACCTCGAAACCGGCGTCACGGGCGCGTACGGCGATCTGCTCGGCGCCGTTGGAGTGCCCGTCCAGACCCGGCTTGCCGACCAGCAGGCGCAGCCGTCCGGCCCCCAGGTCCTCGGCGGTGCGGGCCACCTTGTCGCGGACGAGGGCCAGCGGGGTGCCGGCCTCCGCCGTCACCGCGACCGGGGCCGACGAGACACCGGTCGGAGCCCGGAACTCGCCGAAGACGTCGCGCAGCGCCCAGGACCACTCGCCGGTGGTGACGCCCGCGCGGGCGCACTCCACGGTGGCTTCCATCATGTTCTCGGTGCCCGCGGCGGCCTTCTTCAGCGCGGCGAGCGCCTCGGTGGCCCGTGCCTCGTCGCGGTTGTCGCGCCACTCGTGGAGCGCGGCGACGACCCCGGCCTCGTTCTCCGGATCGACCGTCATGATGGCGGCGTCCAGGTCGGCGGTGAGCGGGTTGGGTTCCGTCGTCTCGTAGATGTTGACGCCGACGATCTTCTCCTCGCCGCCCTCGATCCGGGCCCGCCGTGCGGCGTGCGAGGACACCAGCTCGGACTTGAGGTACCCGGACTCGACGGCGGCCATGGCGCCGCCCATCTGCTCGATCCGGTCGATCTCGGCGAGGGACTCGGTGACCAGGGAGTCGACCTTGGCCTCGACGACGTGCGACCCGGCGAAGATGTCCTCGTACTCCAGCAGGTCGCTCTCGTGCGCCAGGACCTGCTGGATACGGAGCGACCACTGCTGGTCCCAGGGGCGGGGGAGCCCCAGCGCCTCGTTCCAGGCGGGCAGCTGGACGGCGCGGGCGCGGGCGTCCTTGGACAGGGTGACGGCCAGCATCTCCAGCACGATGCGCTGGACGTTGTTCTCCGGCTGCGCCTCGGTCAGGCCCAGGGAGTTGACCTGCACGCCGTAACGGAAACGCCGCTGCTTGGGGTTCTCGATGCCGTACCGCTCACGGGTGACCTGGTCCCAGATGCGGCCGAAGGCGCGCATCTTGCACATCTCCTCGATGAAGCGGACGCCCGCGTTCACGAAGAAGGAGATCCGGGCGACCACGTCGCCGAACTTCTCCTCGGGCACCTGCCCGGAGTCACGGACCGCGTCGAGGACCGCGATGGCCGTCGACATGGCGTACGCGATCTCCTGGACCGGAGTGGCTCCCGCCTCCTGCAGGTGGTAGCTGCAGATGTTGATCGGGTTCCACTTCGGGATGTGGTTGACCGTGTACGTGATCATGTCGGTCGTCAGCCGCAGCGAGGGCACCGGCGGGAACACGTGTGTTCCGCGCGAGAGGTACTCCTTGACGATGTCGTTCTGCGTCGTGCCCTGGAGCTTGCCCGGGTCGGCGCCCTGCTCCTCGGCGACCACCTGATAGAGCGCCAGCAGCCACATGGCGGTGGCGTTGATCGTCATCGAGGTGTTCATCTGCTCCAGGGGGATGTCCTGGAACAGCCGCCGCATGTCACCGAGATGCGAGACGGGCACGCCGACCCGGCCCACCTCGCCGCGGGCGAGGATGTGATCGGGGTCGTAACCCGTCTGCGTCGGCAGGTCGAAGGCGACCGACAGGCCCGTCTGGCCCTTGGCGAGGTTGCGCCGGTAGAGCTCGTTGGACGCCTCGGCCGTCGAGTGGCCGGCGTACGTCCGCATGAGCCACGGGCGGTCCTTCCGACGGCCGCTCATCTCAGACATCCCGGAAGCGGTTGATCGCGTCGATGTGCTGCTCGCGGAGTTCGTGGTCGCGGACGCCCAGGCCTTCGCGGGGGGCGAGGGCGAGGACGCCGACCTT
>NZ_JBWKLF010000019.1:0-65999 GCF_056430475.1 Streptomyces sp. NPDC045968
GGCCTGGCTCACGGGCTACCGCCGGCTCAACCACCGCTACGAACGGAATCCCCGCAACTACCTGGCCTTTCTCGGCCTCGCCGCCGCCATCTGCTACTACAAGCGACTCGTCCGCCTCACCACGTAGGACACGGTCTAAGCGTCGTCTGGTAGCCGGGCCTGGGCAAAGCGGCGGACGATAGGCTCCAGGTAGTCCGCGTGCGGCCCGGCCAGGTCCGCAAGCTGGCCTGGCCGGCCCACCAGAGCGATCCGGTCCAGCTCAGGCTCACGCCCCTTGGCCCGCTCGGCAGTCGCAGCTGTCATGAAGCTTTCATGCATTTCGGCCGCCGACCGAGAAGGGGCCAAATAGACCAGGCCGACGCTGCGGTTCTCGCCGCGAGTGACCGCCCAAAGCCGCAGCTCCTCGGGGGCCGTGTCGAGCCCGGTCTCTTCCACCAGCTCGCGCGCGGCGTTGCGGCGCAGTGCGGCCTCATCAAGCGCTTCACCGTTCTCGGGCGGCTCAACGGAGCCGCCGGGCAGTTGCCAGCGGCCGGGGGCGGCTGTTGAAGGCGACATTCTGGCCGCCATCAGAGACCCGTCGCGCGCCGGCTGCACAATGTTCACGAACAGCGACGGCAGCCACGCGGTGTTGCCGGGTACCCGGCGCAGTGCGTAATGCCGGTAGCTCACCTGCGCCCAGGAGAGGACGACGCTGTGCGGTCCTTCCCATTCCATCCCGGCGCACGCGACCACCGGACCATCGAAGAGGGTGGGGTTGGCCTGTACTGCCATATCCCACACACGGTCTCTGGCCAGCTCATCCTCCGACGACAGCCCTGGCGGTTCAACCTCCTTCAACTGCACCTGATACACATCGAAGAGGTCAACACCCAAAGAGGGAAGCGGCTCGGTCACCCGCCCATGGTAGAGCTGCTTCGACTGCAAATGGCGAAGTGCCCAAGGCACACAGGGAGAGGATGCCTGCCGGCCGCCTTGGTTTTTGCCACTACCTAGTGCCGTATCAGGCAACGTTTGCCTTGTCGTGAGGACGACTCGCTGCGCACCTGTCAAAGCGGTGCGGCTGAGGAGCATCGAAACGGCTAGAGGAGGCACGTTGTCGACGGTCGGCTAGCTGAGCGACCGGATTATGGGGCTGCTGGTTTGTCAGTGGGCGGCCGTACGCTCAGCCCGTGAATATTGATGATCTTAAGTGGCAGTCACGGGGTCTCGGTGGCTACCCACCCGTGTTGGTGGACCTGTTGGTAGAGCAGGGGCACGTGGAGCTGCTGGTCCAGGCGGCTTCAAGGGGAGCGTGGTCCTGCGCGAGGGCGGCAGCGCGCGAACTGTGCAAGATAGCGGAGTTCGAGCGGGCTCTGGGCGTACTGAAGCCGTTTGTCGAGGTTGGCTGGGAGCCAGCACGCTGGGCGGCTGCCGACATCATGCTGCAGGCGGGACGGGTACAGCAGGCGCTGGACTGGGGCCGCCCGGACGATACGGATCTGGCGTCGGAGCACGTGTACCGTCGGCACCGTCGTCCTGGTCGTCTCGGAGCTCGTCACCAACGTCCTGCGTCACGGCGGCGGCACCTGCACCCTGGACCTGACCGAACACCCGGACAGCATCGAGGTGGCCGTCCACGACGGCAGTACGCAGCCCCCGCGCATGCGCACCCCCGACCTGAACGGCGCCACCGGAGGCTTCGGCTGGCCCATGGTCAACCGCCTCGCCCGCACCACCGCAGTGACCCACCGGACAATCTGCGGCAAGACTGTCAGCGCCCTCCTCCCCCGGTAGCACCAAGGCACCTGCGCCAGTCGGTATGCCGGAGCGCGCTCTGCAGGGCAGCGGGAGGACCTCATGGCACTGGCGCACCGCCTGCCGAGGGCGCCCCTCGTCGAGCAGCAGCCGCGCGAGCCGCAGATGGAGGTCCCCTGCGCGCCGATGGAGCCGTGCCCGTGCCGCTGGAGCACTACGCCTACGGCCCGTTGCACGACCCGCGCGTGTCCGCCTGGGTAGACGTCCACACCGAGCCCGCCCGGGACAACGAGCACTGGCCGCGCTGCGCGTTGCCCGTGCTGGAGCAGGAAACCGGGCGCTGCGGATGGACCCGAATCACCCGCCGCCGGAACGCCTATGAGGCGATCGCGTACGCCTACCAGGAGGCGACGGCGGAAGCCCGGATGCGGACCAAGCCGGACCCGAGCACAGCAGAAGTCCATGAGCTGGCCGAGCAGATGCGCGCATGGTGCTGGCGCGTGCACCGGCAGGCATGCGCCCAACAGATGCTCATCAGCGCCGGGAAGCCGCGCTAGGAGAAGCCGGAAAAGCGCAGGTCAATCGCACTCGCCTTCCACTAGGCGTGCTCAATTGGCGCTGGAATTCTTCATGTCGAGAGGTTGGCCCCTCCCGACACCCCGAACCGCAACACGCGAAGGAGTGTCACTCTATGGCTTGTGCCCGCAGGACCGGTTCCTGACTGCATAAGCTGAGCCACCTCGGCGCGGCTCAAAGCGGCATGCTCGGGTCAGTCCGGTTGAGGGCGTGCGCGTGACCATGCCGGAACCGACCTGCTCTGCCGCTCCTGCGCAATCCCGGCGTGAGGATGCTCAAGAGGTCTGCCTTGGTCGAGTTCGGAGACGGTGGCGGTGGAGGCGGGGCTCTCGGGGAAGTAGTCGGCGTCCTTGGGGCGTGTGCGCGCGGACAATGCGCGGGGTGCGGGTTCGAGGTGCGGAATGTGTTTGGAACAGTGCACGTAGGCCTCGTGGACGCTGATCAAAGTCCACAGCACGGGTCTGCGCCCCGGGGCAGTGTCGGCCGGTATCCAGGGGTGGGCGCCTCGCAGGTCGTGATCACCGACGAGCCCGGCGGAGCCGTTGACGTGCAGTCCGATATGGTCCTGGGTGAAATCCATGAAAAGCAGGCCGATGTGCGGGTTTTCGGTGATATTGCCCGCGCTGGCGAGGACGCCGTTGCCGCGGTATTCGGGGTAGGCCAGGGTCTGGTCGTCCAGAACAACGACGAAGCCGGGGGGGCCCGCGCGGAAGGTGGCATCGCACTGCCCGCGGGCATCGGCGGTGGAGAGGAAAACCATAGATTGGCGGTGGATGAAGTCACGCATGGCCGCTGTGAGGTGTGCGTGGACCTGCCGGTCGTAGAAGGCATCGGCTCGCTCCCGACTGCCCAGGTGGTCCTGCAACCGGCGTTCTCCGTGTGAGGGGGTGGTGTGGTGGTGCGTCACAGGGGGTCGTTCTCCAGACTGGTTCGCGGCGGTGTGAGGGGAGCGGTGAGCACGGGAGTGTCGATGGGGTCGTGGTGGATGTGAGCCCGTGGGGTGCCCTGACGCAGGAGGGTGTCAACGGCTGTAGTGACCATGACGGGCGGGCCGCACAGAAAGGCTTCGTGCCGGTCCCAGGGGCCGAATTCGCGCAGGACCTGCGGGAGCGTGCCTTGCTGGCCGGGAATCTCCTGGTGGGAGACGGATGCGCGGACCGTCAGCCAGTGGTGGCGCTGGGCCATACGCAGCATGTCGTCGAGGCCGTAGAGCTCCTCGGCGGTGCGGGCTCCCACGAACAGGTCGACGTACCGGCGCATATCATGGACGGCTGCTTCCTCCAGCAGGGCACGAATCGGCGCAAGGCCGGTACCGCCAGCCACACACACCAGATCTCGGTCACCTGCCGACGCGAGTGTCATGTCGCCCTGCGGCGGCCCCAGCCGCACGGTGTGACCCGGCGTTCCGTGATACACCAGCGCACTACTGACCGGCCCATCGGGAACAGCCCGCACATGAAACGTGAGGGTGCCATCCGAACGCGGCGGGTGGGAGGGGGAGTAATGCCGCCAGGCACGGGGATGCCAGGGGGTTTCCATGCTCACGTACTGCCCGGCCACGAAGGGGTAGGGCAGATCAGGACGCACGGTGATCTCAGCGATTCCGTGCCCGCGGTACGCATGATCGATGATCTGCGCCTCCCAGGTAGCCGGGCGCAGGCGCACGTCATCGGCCGCGGCCGACATCATCACGTGGGCAGCGAGGGAGTACGAGCGGGTCCAGGCGTCGGCGACCTCGTCGTTCCAGGCCGGCCCCGCATAGCGGGCCACAGCGGCCAGCAGACACTCGCCCACCGCGGGATAGTGGACGTCCATGGTCCCGAACTTGCGGTGGTCGCGTCCCAGCCGGGAGCAGAATTTCACCAGGTTGTCCACGTCGTCGACCAGGTCGATGATACGCAGCAGTCCGCGCAGCAGCCGGTCACGCTGGACGTCCATGTTGTCGGGGAACAGGCTCCGGACCTCGGGATAACGGGCGAAGAGGATGGCGTAGAAGTACACCGTCAGGTCCGTGGCCTGCGGTGCGACCACCGCCAGGCTGGAGCGCACCAGGGAGATCTCCCGACTCGTGGGCGCTATGGGCATCATCTCCAGCCACCATCCGACGCAAGGCGGAAGAGCTCTGGGGCTCGTGCATGAGACAGGTGGGGGAAGCAAGGGGCCGGGCCGGATGCTGAGGTGACCAGGATGGACAGATGTGCAGACAAGAACAGCTTCGCAATCGTGAGGGGCTTCCAACTCTGGCAGGCAATGAGCCGTGAAGCATGATCAGCGGACGCACCCTTGTGCCCGCCGCATTGCACTGCCAAACGAGTCTCATTCAACCTTCGCGACAGCTTCACTCGAAGCACAGAGAATCGGCACTCTTCAGCGGGCCCGCTCCGAACGTCAGCGGTAGCGTCGACAGCAGGCCGGCCTGGCGGCCGCGGCCCGGATGCAGGAGCGGCTGAAGCGGTTTGGCGCGCGGCGGCCGGGCGAGGACGACGTGTGGTGCGGGTTCGGATTCGCGGCGCTTTCCAACGGCACCTGCACCGGGCAAAGTTCGAGCAGCAGGATGCGCGTTGCGGACCACTTGTGTTCCCGGCGTAGCCGCTCGGTTTGCTCCACTAACTACCTCGCCCGGCGTGGCTGTCGGTTGGTGGCGAGGCGCGGAGGACCGGTCGTGCAGACCCAGTTCGCCATAGCGGCGGAACCGGTTTGCCCACTTCGACGCGCACGCCCTTGAGATCCCCATCTCCGCGGCCACGTGGGCGATCGGGCGGGACTTACAGCGTTCGACGAGGCGGCGTCGGCCTTCAACGGACAGCGGGGCGTTGCGGTGAAGCGACGGCCTCTTCACGCTCATCGGGTGTGCCGTGTGGGTGCAGAAACGACAGGAAGGCGAACTGCTACCAGCGGTAGGAAGCAGCCGACGAGGGGCCCCATGCACAGTGCGATCAGCACGGTGCCGACCCCGACGGTTCCACCCAAGAGCCAGCCGCCGCCAGCAACGGCGACGTCGATGCCGGTGCGCACAAGGGCGACGGGTAGGTGGGTGAGCCGAACGAGTCCGGTCATGATGCCGTCGCGTGGTCCCGGCCCGAACTGCGCGCCGAGGTAGAGCGCGTCAAAGAATGCCAGTGCGACGAGGCCGAGGACGAGGTATCCGATCTCGGCGAGTGGCCCCTGTGCGTTGGGGAGCACAGCCGCGGTGGCATCTGCGGCGAAGCCGACGATCGCGACGTTGAGGAGCGTGCCAAGCCCGGGCAGTTCTCGCAGGGGATCCATGCAATAAGCACAAGCAGCGAGATCAGATTTGTCGCCCTACCGAACCCGGAACGGTTCAGGCGCAGTGACGACGGAACCTCGAGCCATCAACACCAAGACGCGCGTGCACCTGACGGCGACACCTCCGACGTCCAGTACGCCTCCCGAGCAGGGCGCCCTCTGGTGAGGAGACCCTGAGGGCGCACCAACTACGCGACGGGACTCGCCTGAACAGGCCGGCAAGCTCGCCGCGTCAGGGCCCGCCCATGCAGAACCCGTGTCGGAACAAGCCGCCAGAAGTGCCTCACGTGTCACGCATCTATCACCAACAGCGTTGACGCCCCTGGACCACAGCAACCAGACCTACGCAAACGCTTCTGAACTGGACCAGCTAGACCCCACAGGACGCATTCGCCAACCTGTGCCATGTGGTGCCACAGGATCAATCCCCAGCTCCACGTTCAAGACGACGCCGCCCGCCTACCAAGATCCGGACCATACGCGGGCCAACTCCGCATGTTCGACGCGTCGGACCAGCATCATTGCTGTTCAGAAGGGCGTAGCCGCCTGTACCACCAGCAGACGAAGAACCTCCTGGTCTCGTACTCGCCGAAGAAGCTGGGCTTCTTCTAGACACAGAAGAAAGGCGCCTGACCAGGGGGTTTCCCCATCAGGCGCCCTTCCTTCCGCACATCGAAGGCACAGGTCGGAATATGAAGCCAATCCCGGTACCGTCCCGGGTCATTTCCGGGCCAAGGTCCTGACCGGGCGCGCCCTACGCACCGCTCTCCGGCTCGTCCCACCGCCGCATCGAATGCGCAACACACGCGTCACCACCGCGACACGCCGTGAATCCTCGTTCCTTGATCAGAAATGCACTTCGAACTTGGGTGTTGTGACGCGTGTATCTGTTCGATACGATCGCAACGCTCAACGTCCGTAAGTCCGCCTATTGCAGGGGGCATTGTGGGTGCGTCAGCGTCAGCAATACCCTCCGAGCGGGACTCTTGATGGGCGAGGCCGAGGAGAAATCAAGAACTTCCGAGCCTGAATTATCGAAGGAATCGTCCTCGTCACCATTCCGAAGACGGGACTTCTCCCTCTTCTGGGCTGCGGGCACCGTCGACGGTCTCGGCACCTGCGCATCCTCCCTCTTTCTCCCGCTGATCCTGCTGGGCGCCGGGTATCCGCCCGGACTCGCCGGACTCGTCGCATCGGTGGCACTCATCAGCGGACTGGTGGTCTCGCCGGTCGCGGGCGTGTTCGCCGACCGGTGGCCGCGCAAGCCGATGATGTACGCGGCGGCCCTGGTCGCGGCGGGCGCCATGGGATCGGTGTTCGTGGCCGTGGCCCTCGGCCACGTCGTCCTCGTCCACGTACTCGTCGCCGCCGCGGTCGAGCAGGCGGCCAGCGCCACCTACGGAGCGGCGGCCAGCGGAACGATCCGGCGGCTGGTGCCGCCCGAGGGGTACGCCCGGGCGATCGGGTACCTGCAAGCGCGGGACCAGGCGGTGCAGATCGTCGGACCGACGCTGGGTGGCGTTCTGTACCAGCTGGCGCGATGGGTGCCGCTGCTCGCGGACGCGGCGTCGTTCCTGCTGGTGGCGGTGTTGACCAAGGCGATCCGCGCGGATCTGACGCCCGGCCGGGAGGGCCCGGCCGCGTCGTTCGCCCGTGACCTCGCCGAAGGACTGCGCTTCGTGTGGGCCGAGCCCTTCCTGCGCTTCGTGGTGGTGTGGACCGCCGGGATCAACGCGCTGCTCGGCGCTCTGTACTTCCACGCGGTGTTCGCCTCCCACGCCCAAGGCGCCAGCCCTTCCTCGATCGGGCTCATCCTCACCCTGGCAGGCGTCGGCGGGCTGCTGGGCGCACTCGCCGCGCCGTGGCTGGTCAGGCGGGTCCCGGCCGCGCGGATCGTGACGGGTGCCTCGTGGGCCATGGTGCCGACGGCGGCCGGGCTCGCGTTCGCGTCCCGGACCTGGTCCTACGGGCTGCTGTTGAGCGGGGTGTCGTTGATCGTGCCGTCCGTGGTGATCGTGCTGCAGACCCGGGCGGTGCTGGTCACCCCCGACCGGTTACTGGCCCGGATGGGGACGGTGCTGGGCACCGCCGGCCAGGGCGTCGCGGTGCTGGCGCCGGTGGCGGCGGGGGTCCTGGTGGCCGCGTACGGGGGCCGGACGGTGGCGTTGGGCTGCTCGGGCGCGTTCGCCGGGCTGGCGCTGTACGCGACCGTCAGCGCCGGGCTCGTGGCCCGGGAGGCACCGTGACACCGGCCCCGCCGAAAGCGGCCACGCGCACCTACGGCGTCTACCGGCCGGTGCTGCCGGTGACCAGCCCTCGGAATCCGGACCGGATGGTGTACACCGGCGATGCCGACGGCCGGTGTGAGATCTTCACATGGGACCGCTCCAGCGGCGCCGGACGCCAGGTGACGGACCGTCCGCACGGCACGCTGCTGTGCGCCATCGACGGCGACGAGGCCGTGTGGTGGTTCGACGAGGACCGCGGCGGCAGTGGTGGCTGGCGCACCCAGGACTTCGACGGCGGCCCGGACCGTCCTGCGCTGGCCGGGGTGCCGTACGGGCGGCCCGCCGGACTGGCGCTGGCGGACGGGGGCGCGGTGGCCGTCGGCATCCGCAGCTCCGATGGACTCAGCGTGCATCTGGGGCGACGCGGCGGCACGGGCGCACCCGTCCTGCACACGACGGATGCCGGCACGCTGTGCGACCTGGCGCCGGACGGACGGCTGCTGGCGGTGTCCGGACCCGCGCACTCCGCCCGTGCTGTGACGCTGCTGACCCCGGACGGGACCACCGTCGCGGTGCTCTCCGGCACCAGGGAACGCACCTGGGCGCTCGGCTTCGCGCCCGCGCTCGCGTCATTACCCGGGCCGGTGCCCTCACCCGGTCCGACGCCGCTATCCGGACCGAGGTCGTTATCCGGACCGACCCCGTTATCCGGACCCGGACCGATGCCCGGCCGCACCCTGCTGCTGGTCATGCGCGAGCGGGCCGGCCGCTACCACCTCGGCACCTGGGCCCCCGGACGCGGACTGAAGCTGCTCCCCTGGTGCTCGTTCGACACCGAGACGACCGCCCGCTGGTATCCCGGCCCGGGTAGCGCGCGGGTGCTGATCCGGCAGGACCGGCACGGCCGCAGCCGGCTGTTCACCGCCGACCTGGACCGCCGCGAGCTGACCCCGGTGCCCACCCCGGAAGGCAGCATCCTGGACGCGTCACCGGCTGCCGACAGCGACGTGCATTTCATCTGGACCGACGCGGTGAACGTACCGCGGGCGCTGTCCCTGTCGGGTGCGCCGCTGCCGGGGCAGAGCCAGTGGCGCCTTCCCCGGTTCGGCCGCCGCCAGGACCTGTGGACGCCCGGGCCCGACGGCGAGGTGCACACGTTGGTCACCACACCCGCCGACCGTCCCGCACCATATCCGCTGGTCTTCCTCGTGCACGGCGGCCCGGCCGACCACGACCGCGACGCGTACGACCCCATGGTGCAGGCACTCGTCGGCTCGGGTTACGCCGTGGCCCGCGTCAACTACCGGGGCTCGACCGGCTACGGGCCGCGCTGGCGCTCCGCCTACTCCGAGGGCGTCGGCCACACCCAGGTCGCCGACCTGGTACGGGCCCGAGCCGCGCTGCTGGACCAGGGCATCGGCCGCGAGGGCGCCGTGGGCCTGTGCGGCACGTCGTGGGGCGGCTATCTGACGTTGTTGGCCATGGGGACCCGTCCGGACCTCTGGGACGCCGGTGTGGCCGTCAAGCCGCTCGCCGACTGCGCCACGGCGTTCCGGCACTCCACGCCCGCCCTCCAGGCACTGGACACCGCACTGTTCGGAGGTACTCCGGACCATGTGCCCGACGCCTACGCCCACGCCTCCCCGTCCTCGTACGCGGCCGCCATCCGCTCCCCGCTGCTGGTCGTCGCCGCACGGCAGGACGCCAAGTGCCCGCCGGAACAGGTCGAGGCCTACCTGGCCGTGCTGCGTGCGGGCGGTGTGACCCACGAGGTGATGTGGCTGGACTCGGGCCACGACGGCTACGACGGAGCCGACCACCTGGCCGTGATCCAGCGGTCCCTCAGATTTCTCGGCCGAGGGCTGCCTTCGGCACCCGTACGGGCCGAGCCGCTCCCACCCCCGGAGGGGAGGTGAACATCATGCAGAAGGACATCATCCACGGCGACCCGCTCGACGGCGACGAGGAGAGCCGCAAGCCGGGCGTCGGCGTCGTCGTCTACCTCCGCTCCGCGGAGGAGATGGAAGACGAAGACAAGTAGCACCAGGGGGCCGGCCCGCACCCCGTGTGCGACCGGCCCCTACCACGCCGGGCTGGCCGGACCGTGACTGGACCGGGCCAGACCCCCGGCTCCAACCAGGAGCCGGTCCCGGGCCTGGCGCCCCGTGCGGTGCCCACCCGGGGAAGTCGGCAGGTGCCCGGTCCGGTGCCTGCCGGCTACCCCGGCCGGGTGCCTGACAGCTCTCCGTGCACTGATCACATGAGAAGAGGCGAGCCATGCGCGTACTCCTGGTAAACATGCCCTGGGCCCCGATCGATCTCCCGTCGCTGGCTCTCGGAATTCTCAAGCGCAGTGTCGACGAGCGCGTCCCGAACGGATCAGCGGACGTTCTCCACGCCAACATCGAATACGTCGACTGGATCACCAAGAACACGGAATTCACCTTGGAGGACTACTCCTACTACGCGCTCGGCTCCTACTTCCTGGGCTGCGGCGACTGGGTGTTCTCCTCCGCCCTTTACGACGACCCCGAGTGGCGGGTTCCCGAATTCACCGAGGCGATGAGCAGCCGGGTACGCGGAGCCCGGATGGAGATGACGAAGGCGCTGCACGTGACCGCGCCCGATTTCGTCAGATACATTGCCGAACGAATCGTCGAACTGGCCCCGGACGTCGTCGGTTTCACCTCGACGTTCCAGCAGAACACGGCTGCCCTGGCGGCCGCCAAGTACGTCAAGCGCCTCGCCCCGCACATCGTGACGGCCATGGGCGGCGCCAACTGTGACGGCAAGCAGGGCGAGGCCGTTCACCGCAACTTCCCCTTCGTCGACTACGTCCTGCGCGGCGAGGGAGAGGTGTCGTTCCCCGCGCTGATCAGGGCGCTGGACGCCGGCGAGCCGCTGTCAGAGGTTCCCGGACTGTGCCGGCGCGACGCGGACGGCGCCTCCGTGGTCAACGCCATGAGCACCAAACCGCTGCCGCCGGCCGCGATCCTGCCGCCGGACTACTCCGGGTACTTCGAGAGGCTCGCCTCGTCACACGCGCGGCACTGGGTCGAGCCGAAGCTGGTCGTCGAGGGCGCGCGGGGATGCTGGTGGGGCGAGAAGCACCACTGCACCTTCTGCGGGTTGAACGGCTCGTTCATGGAGTTCCGCAGCAAGAGCCCGGACGTGTTCTACGACGAGATCATGGAGATGGCCCGCAGGCACCGGGTCCTGGACATGTACGTCGTGGACAACATCCTGGACATGGGGTACGTGAACACGGTGCTGCCGCGCATCATCGACAGCGGGTTCGACCTGCGCATGCACATCGAGATCAAGTCCAACATGCGGCGGGGACAGCTCCAGACCCTCGCCGACGCGGGCCTGATCTTCGTCCAGCCGGGCATCGAGAGCCTCAACAGCCGGGTGCTGACGCTGATGGACAAGGGCGTGACCGGCGGCCAGAACGTCCGCATGCTCCGCGACGCCGCCACCGTCGGCCTCTCGGTGGCCTGGAACTACCTGCACGGCTTCCCCGGTGAGGACCGCGAGGACTACGACGACGTGGTGGCCCAACTGGCCGCGCTGGAACACCTCAACCCGCCCGTGGGCCCGTCCTCCCGGATAGCGATCGAGCGGTTCAGCCCGTACTTCAGCAACCCCGGGCTCGGCTTCTCCGAACTGCGCCCGGCCGAACCGTACCGGCTCACCTACGACCTTCCCGACGCCGAGATGTTCGACCTGGCGTACGTCTTCGACGTGCCGCCGCGCGGGATCGGCGAGGACGTCGTCGACCGCCTCGACAAAGGCATCTCGCACTGGAGGCGGAACTACGCCGGCAGCCGTCTCACCCACTGCGATCTGGAAGACCGGATCGTCCTGGTCAGTAAGCGCCGGGCCTTCGACTGGACGCACCTGGAACTGACCGACCCGTTCGAGCTGGCCCTGTTCCGGCTGCTCGACCAGCCGCACACGGTGAAGGCGGCAGCCCGCAAGCTGGACAAGGACCACCATGTGGGCGAGGACGCACTGCGGCAGGTACTGACGCGGTGGCGGGCGCTCGGGGTGGTCTTCGAGGACAGCGGGCAGTTCGTGCAGATCGCGCCGCCGGCACGCAACGAGGAGTACCTGCGGATCGACTTCATGCGGCACGGCTCCGCCCGCGAGACCGAACTCGCCGCGACGACCGCCTGACGACTGCCCGACAGAGAGACGACGATGACTCCTGCACTCACCGGCCCCGCACCCTTCACCGTGACCGCCTCACGGGACTACGACCCCGAGGTGGGCATGCTGCCCGCCATGGCCCTGGGCCGCTACGAGATCGACATGAGCGGCGGCGAGGCCGCCCGCCGGCTGTTCGCCGCCGGGGCCAGGCACGTCACGCTGCCCCGCCCGGTCGACGTGACGGACACCGCCGACGCGGCCTGGTCGGTCAGGGCGCTCAGCTTCGTGGGAGACCTGTCCAGCATGGCCATCTCGGTCGACTGGCAACTCCACACCGGCCCGGACCCCGACGCCTGGCGCCACTACAGCCATCTCCACCCGCCGACCGCCGTCCTCGGCACCGCCGACCCGGCCGCGACGGCACTCGCGTGGCGCAACGCGTACTACATCTGCAAGTGCATCTTCCGGTACGGCCCCGGATTCATCCAGGTCCGCGACCGGCGCTACGGCGAGCTGCGCCGCTTCACCATCGACGAACCGGAGTACCACGAGGCCATCGAGGCCCTCACCGACGGTGCCCTTGCCGACGCCATCCCCCGGGCGGTCCTGGACGACCTCATGGCCGAGACCCTCGTTCTCCGCCTCGGCGACCACGTGTGGTGGGCCCCGTACCGGGTCCGCCGCTGGTCGGAGGCACCGCTGGTGATCTGATCGCCCGGCCCGCGCCGCCTGGGGGCAAGGCGCGGGCTCGCCACCCTGGGTGACCGTTCCGACGAGACGGTGGCCGTCGCCGACGGGCTGGGGCACCACGCGGGCGCACGCGCACATGTCGGTCGAAGCAGTGCTCGACGACGTGGCAGCGTCGGCAGGCGGCCGATGAGGTCCAAGTTCACGCCAACTCACTGCGGTTTTCAGGCGGTCTTCGGAAGGAAACGTTCAGTTAACCCAGCGAACAACTGCGCCGGGTTAGTGTGTTTCTTGACCGACCCTTGACCATCCATTGGTGCACGCATGGGGTAGTGAACTGCTCAGGAAGGGGCGCACGACGTGCGGATTACGACGCGGACCGTCCTTTCGCTCCGCGCCGCCGCCCTGTTCGCCCTCCAGCTCTTCGCCCCCACCGCACCCTTCGCATCTGCACAGACGGTCCGTTAAGCCGTGGCCAACGCTCAACCCGGAATCAAGCTTTCCGGAATACCACCGCGTGCGAAGTCCCCCACCCGCCGGGGCTCCGACACCCTCCGGGACCCGAACGGTCCCCCGCGTACCCGCGACCGTCACCGTACGGCCGACTCGGCACCCAATACGTCCGACCGCCCGCTCGTGAGGTTCTGCGCCCCGACCGCGTCCACGTCGGCCGCACCAGGTGTCACCCACCACAGCGCGTCGAGACGGACGCCGGCCCACTCCCGGGCCCCATTGCAGGCGTTTCGCTTCTGAGCAGCGGAACAGCACTCACCTTCTGCCCCCGTAAGCCCGACGCGTCCCCACGCGCGCCAGGAGGAGTCACCACGATCATGCAGCCCCTCATCGACAACGCCCGCACGTTCGGACAGCGCCCTGAGGAATTCGTCGAACTGGCCGAAGGGCAATCGCCCGAGGTCCTGTTCGTCACCTGCTCCGACTCCCGGGTCGTACCGGCCCTGATCACGGGCGCCCGGCCCGGCGAGCTCTTCGAGCTGCGCACCGCGGGCAACATCGTCCCCCCATACCGCTCCGAGCACCCCACCAGCGAGGCAGCCACGGTCGAGTACGCGGTGGAGGTGCTCGGCGTCCAGCACATCGTGGTCTGCGGGCACTCCCACTGCGGCGCCGTCGGCGCGCTGGTACGGGGCGACGACCTGACCGCCGTACCGGCCGTGCGTGACTGGCTGACGCACGCCGCGGACGGGCTCGCGTACTCGGACGCGGACGACCCGACGGTCGCCGAGGCTGTGCAGCATCACGTCCTGGCTCAGCTGCTCCGGCTGCGTTCCTACCCCGCCGTCAACACACGCCTCGCCGCGGGGCGGCTCCAGCTGCACGGCTGGTACTACGAGGTGCACACCGGAGCCGTACGCGAACACCGTACGGACACCGGCACGTTCGAGGCGCTGTGAGCGGGCCGATGATGGCGACGACTCCAGGAGCTGCCGGCACCTCGAAGGCCAAGTTCCCGCATCTGCGCCAGGACTTCGGGGCCTCGCTCGTCGTGTTCCTGGTCGCGCTGCCGTTGTGTGTGGGCGTCGCCGTCGCCTCCGGCGTCCCGGCGGAGCTCGGACTGGTCACGGGCATCGTGGGCGGCCTCGTCGCCGGCCTGCTGCCGGGCAGCAGCCTGCAGGTCTCCGGGCCGGCCGCCGGAATGACCGTGCTCGTCTTCGAGGCGGTCCGTGCGTACGGGCTGCCCGCGCTCGGCATTATCGTACTGGCCGCCGGTCTGCTCCAACTGGCCATGGGCGCCCTGAAGCTGGGGCGCTGGTTCCGGGCGATCTCCCTGTCGGTGGTCGAGGGCATGCTGGCCGGTATCGGCCTGGTGATCATCGCCGGTCAGTTGTACGCGGCGGCCGGCCTCGAAGCGCCGGCCTCCGGTGTCGACAAGATCCTGGGACTGCCCGGGGCTACCGTCAGCGCGCTGGACAGCACCGGGGCACTGGCCTCGCTGGCGGTCGGCGCGGGCACCATCGCGGTGTTGGTGCTGTGGAAGCACTTGCCCAAGAGCGCCCGGACGATCCCGGGGGCGCTCGGCGCGGTGATCCTGGCCACGGTGGCCACATTGGCGTTCGACCTACCGGTCGCCAGCGTCGAGGTACAGGGCCTGCTCGATGCCGTCCAGCTGCCCGGCGCGGAGGCCTTCGGTGCGCTCGCCGGCCCGGCCGTTATCGGCACGATCCTCGCCTTCGCCCTCATCGCCTCGGCCGAGAGCCTGTTCAGCGCCGCGGCGGTGGACCGGCTGCACCGCGGTCCGCGCACCGACTACGACAAGGAACTCATCGCTCAGGGCGCGGGCAACGCGCTGTGCGGTGTGCTCGGCGCGCTGCCGATGACCGCCGTGATCGTGCGCAGTTCCGCCAACGTGGCGGCTGGCGCGAAGACCAAGGCTTCCCGGGTGCTGCACGGCGTGTGGCTGCTGCTGTTCGCCGCGCTGCTGCCCTGGGCGCTGGCCCTGATCCCGCTGCCCGCGCTGGCCGGCATCCTGGTCCACGCGGGCTGGAAGCTGATCCCGTTCCGCCAGTTGGTGTCGCTGTGGCGGACGCACCGGGGCGAGGCGCTGATCCTCGTGGTCACGGCCGGTTCGATCGTCGCGGTGAACATGTTCGAGGGCGTCCTGATCGGTCTGGCCCTCTCGGTGATCAAGACCGCCTGGGAGGCATCGCACGTCAATGTCGAGGTCTTCGACAAGGGCGCCGGTCCCGTCCAGGCGTATATATCGGGCAACGCGACCTTCCTGCGGCTGCCGAAGATCCTCGACAACCTGGAGGCGCTGCCCAAGGACCGGCCGGTCGAACTGGACCTGTCCGGCCTGCACCACCTGGACCACGCCTGCCGCACGGCCCTGGAGACCTGGACAGAACGGCACAGCGCGACCGGCACGGACCCGGTCAAGGTCACGGCCGACAACACCTGACCGCCCAGCAGCCGGGCGGTACACACCACACGTGTACTGCCCGGCCTGCCGGGTCCGAGCAGCCGAAACTGCTCTCATGGGCCTCCGTGGCAGATCCGCGTGGGTACCCCTGCCACCGCTCGACGAGGCGCCGGCCACGGGCAAACCGAAGTACGCTCCGTGGGCACGGACAAATAGACGCATACTGGCCCTATGGCTTCGTCCGCACGCGCCGTAACCGGCCTGCGCGAGCGACTCGGCAGCGCCGTCTTCACCCGGGTCGCCGGCCCGGCAGGCCCGGAAAACCGCGCCCGCATCCACGGGACACCCGGCCCACGGTGGTTCGGTCCCGACCGGCCGATACGTACGGTCCACGGGGATGCGTCCATGTTCATAGGTGGACTTCGGGCTCTCCTCCTGCAGTCCCTGCATCCTTTGGCCATGGCTGCTGTCGCCGCCCACTCCGGTTTCCGCGGCGATCCCTGGGGGCGGCTTCAGCGCACCAGTACGTTCCTCGCCGTAACCACATACGGAACAGCGGACGACGCACAACAGGCGGTCGACCGGGTGCGAGCCGTACATAGCCGGGTGAGCGGAACTACCCCGTCCGGAGAGCCATACCACGCCGCCGATCCGCACCTTCTCGGCTGGGTGCACGTGGCCGAGGTGGAGAGCTTCCTAGTCGCCCACCTGCGCTACGGGGCCACACCGCTCGACGCCGCAGCGTACGACGGCTACGTCGCCGACGCGGCACGGGTCGCGGAAGCACTCGGCGTCACCGATCCCCCGCACGATCGCAAGGAACTCGACGCCCGCCTCCAGGCCTACCGCTGCGAGCTGCGCCCGACAAACGAAGCTCGCGAGGCAGCACGCTTCCTGCTCCTGCACCCGCCTCTGCCCTGGGCCGCGCGTGCGCCCTATGCGGTACTCGCCGCGAACTCCATCGCCACGCTCCCCCAGTGGGCCCGTACGTCGCTGGGGTTGCCCCGGCTGCCGGGCGTCACCGAAGCCTGCGTGACCCCGACCGGCCGCGCGCTGACCGCCGCGATTCGCTGGGCCATGGCTCCGCCACGCCCCTAGCTGTGATCAGGGCACCTGACCAGGCATCCCACCTGTCAGGCGCCCTGCGGACACCGGCAGCGGTGCGCCTCCCGTCGTCGGGAAGCCGGTGCAGCCGGTCTCGCCTTTCTGCCGATGACGCTGGTCAACTTCGTCTTCGCGGTCCAGGTGCCGCGGCTGCTGGAGCATGCGAGCAGTCCGCAGGTGCTCACCGCCGGGCTCGCCCTGACCATGGTGGGCATGGTGTGGCTCAGCCGTCTCGACCTGCACACGCCCTACCTGACCGGCATGGCGTTGCCGATGGTGCTCATCGGCGCCGGCCAGGGCCTGGCGCTGGCTCCGCTGACCTCCAGTGGCGTCGACGGCGTCGCCCCTGCGGACGCGGGAGCCGCCTCGGGCCTGGTCAACACCGTGCACCAGATCGGCAGCGCGCTGAGCCTCAGCATCCTGACCGCTGTGGCCGCGTCGGTCTCTACCGGTCATGGGGTCGCCGACATCGCGGCCCGCTCGGGTGCCGCGCTGACCGGGCCCGCCGTCCTGCTTGCCCTGGCCCTGGCGGCCACCCTCACCCTCATCGTCCCCGCACGTACCCGCCCGCACGAAAGGTCCCTGTGATGCAGACCCTCACCCTCAACAACGGCGTCGAGGTGCCCGCCCTCGGACTCGGTGTCTTCCAGTCCCCGCCGGAGGAGACCCGGGCCGCCGTCACGGCCGCGCTCGAACTCGGCTACCGGCACATCGACACCGCCGCCGCGTACGGCAACGAACGCGAAGTCGGCCAGGCCGTTCGCGCCTCAGCCGTGCCCCGCGACGACGTCTTCATCGAGACGAAGATCTGGATCAGCGACTACGGCTACGACGAGACCCTGCACGGCTTCGACAAGAGCGCCGCCAAGCTCGGCGTGGACCAGATCGACCTGCTGATCCTGCACCAGGCGCTGCCGTCGGACTTCGACAAGACCCTCGCGGCTACCGCGCTCTGGAGCGGCTCCTGGCAGACGGCAAGGTCCGGGCGATCGGCGTCAGCAACTTCATGGTCGACCACCTGACCACGTTGCTCGACGCCACCTCCGTCGTGCCGGCCGTCAACCAGCTGGAGATCCACCCGTACTTCCAGCAGCGCGCGGTCCTCGACTTCGACTCCGAGCACGGCATCCTCAACCAGGCGTGGTCTCCCATCGGTGGCATCACCTTCTACCCCGGATATGGCGAGGACCGCAGGAGCGTCCTTGAGGACCCGGCCGTCACCGCGATCGCCGAGGTGCACGGGAAGAGCCAAAGCGACTTGGGGCCGTTGTTCGCTGCGCTGAACCAGGACCCGCCCGGCTCCCTGGACGCGGTACGGGACGAGGCGAACATGCCGCTCGACGCCGAGCCGCAGCGGGTCCGCGACGACCTCGACGCTGTCCGAGCACGCGCCGCAGCCTGACGGCAGTCCGGGCCCGCCGCGCAACGCCCGCCGCGTAAGAAGGGGGCAGCGTGCCACCCGCCCCCAGTCACGCGCTTGCTGAAACCAGTTGGTCACCATTCCTGCGACCAACGGCGAATTGCCAGTCTTGGCGGAACCAGTCCGGCGGGCTGGAGCCCGCTATGGCGTGAACGCCTTCGCTGGTGGCATTCGACATCGGCCCAGGGGGGCTTCAATCCCGTGGTCCACGGACTTCCAGGACTCTGGCGGTGAAGGCCCTCAGCTGAGTCCGCATCTGCTCACGAGTCGTCCGCTGTTGGCCGACGAGGTGTTCGACGAGGTCGGCGCGGGTGGCGGCCAGCAGAGCATGCGCGGTGAAATCGCTGTCGGCCAGCCCGGGAATCTGCTCCAGCGCGGCCTGGAGTGTGCTGTGCCACCGCTCGTAGTGTTCTGCCGCGTAGGGGCTGTCCCCGCCGGTCCCCTCCAGTGCCAGGGCAAGATGGCGGTTGTCGATCTTGAAGCACAGCACGGCGTCGAGGAGGGCGGGTACGCGCTCCAGCGGCGGGGTGGCGGGCCCCAGAGGTGGTGGCCCCTCTTCGGCGGCGAGCCTGATCGGGGCGAGCCGCAACGCGTAGAGCGCGTGGATCAGGCCGGTGCGGTCACCGAAGCCACGGAAGAGCGTTGCCTTGCCGACGCCGGCTGCTGCCGCGATGTCAGCCATGGTGACCGCCTCAGGGCTCTCGCAACGGGCGAAGAGCGTGTCGGCGGCCGCAAGGACGGCCTCCCGGTTGCGAGCGGCGTCCGCGCGTGGCTTGCGTTCGGGCATGCCGTTCCTCCGATCCTCCGATTGCAAAACGGACCCTGGGTCCGTATCGTCGAAAGCGTGAAACGGACTCAGAGTCCGTATCGTACGGGACGGAGCACCCCATGAGCACGAACACCGCACCGGCGGACGTGTACCGCCACGGCCTGCACGCACTGCTGGACAAGGACATCTCCGCCTGGGCCGACCTGTGGGACGAGAACGGGATCCTGGAGTTCCCCTTCGCGCCGGAAGGCTGGCCACAGCGGCTGGAGGGCAGGACGGCCGTCGCCGCGTACATGCGCGACTACCCCGATCACATAGACCTTCACGACTTCCCCTACGTGGAGATCCATCAGACCATCGCCCCCGAGACCATCGTGGTCGAGATGCGCGGTGTGGGCCGTCTGGTGGCCACCGACAGCCCCTTCGACATGTCCTACATCGCCGTGGTCACCGTCAAGAACGGCCTCATCGCCCACTACCGCGACTACTGGAACCCACTCGCCGTCCAGAACCCCGCCACTCATTTCGCCGGGAGCAACTGATGAACGTTTCCCAGGAGTTCACCCTGGTCATCGGGGCCACCGGCACCACCGGCAGTCGCGTCGCCGCCCAACTGGCCGCCGCAGGCCGGCGCGTCAAGGCCGCCAGCCGCCGCGCCACCTCCGTCGACGGGGCCCGCCCCGTACGTGAACGGCAACCGGCGCCGGCCGCGTCGGGTTCGTCGACGCCGACGACATCGCCGCCGTCGCCGTGCATGCGCTGACCGAGGCGCAGGCCCCGCAGACCGACCTGATCATCACCGGGCCCCAAGCGCTGAGCTACGACGACGTCGCCGCCGTCCTCGCCCAGGTCACCGGCCGGACCATCACCCACCGTCGGCTGACCTACGAGCAGATGCGCGACCGTCTGCTGGCCGACGTGCCCGCCGAGTTCGCCGCGATGCTCGCCGGCATGGACCAGGCCATCGCCGAAGGCGCCGAGGACCGCACCACCGACACCGTCCAGCGCCTCACTGGCCGTCCGCCGCGCAGCTTCCGCACGTTCGCGGAACGGGAGATGCACCGAACCCGGAGCTGACATCCCCCCGGTTCCAACTCCCGTGTCCTGGCTCACGCGGTGCGCGTACAGTCCGGACATGCCCGGCCTCACGTCTCATGTGTCTCGATGCTCAGCCGGGGCAGCAGGACCCGGAAGCAGCACCCTTCCGCGGGCTCCGAGCGCAGTTCGATGCGGCCTCCATGCGCGCTGACGAGTGCGTGGACGATGGCGAGGCCGAGTCCGGAGCCCCCACCCGCCGTGCGGCTGCGCGAGTTGTCCGCACGATAGAAGCGTTCGAAGACCCGCTCCTGCTCATCAGCCGTCAGGCCGGGGCCCGTGTCCTCGATCTCGATCACGGCGTAGCCGTCCAGCGAGCCGACGCCGACACGGATGCCGCTGCCGGGCGGGGTGTGGTTCACCGCGTTTCCAACCAGGTTGCTGACCACCTGCCGCAGTCGCGCCTCGTCCGCCAAGGCGGGAGCCGAGGTGGCCACACCGGCGTCCGGGCCGGTCAGAGTGACGGACCGGGTGGGATCCATGGCATGGATGTCGTGCAGGGCGTCGACCCCAAGAGTGCGCAGGTCCATGGGCGCGAGCTCCAGCGGGTACTGATCCGGCGCGGCGGCCCCCGGCCGGGCAAGGTACGTACTCTCATCGAGCCTCGCGAGCAGCAGCATGTCCTCGACGAGTCGCCCCAGGCGCTCGGACTCCCGGGCGATGCGTTCCATCGTCTCGTCGACGTTCTGGCGGGTCGGCAGCGCACCCATGCGGTAGAGGTCCGTATATCCCTTGATGCCGACCAGAGGGGTGCGCATCTCGTGACTGGCGTCGGCGACGAAGCGGCGCATTCGCGCCTCGGCCTCCTCCCTGGCCTGGAAGGCCGTCTCGATCTGGACGAGCATTCCGTTGAGCGACGTGGTGAGCCGGCCCGTCTCGGTTCGCGGCCCGGCCAGGGCCGGCACACGGCGGGAGAAGTCACCGTGAGCGATCGCCGCCGCGGTCTCCTCGATACGGGTCAGCGGGCGCAGCCCCGAGCGCACGGCCAGCCAACCGGCCGACGTGAGGAGGCAGAGCAGGACGCTGCCCACGGTGGCGGATATCGTGCGGATCTCGCTCACGGTCTCGTCGACGTGGGAGAGGGACGCCGCCACGATCACGTTGTCGGGCTGGGGGGCACCATCGGCCGGGGCACTGGTGCCCGAGATGTAGGGCACGGCCATGCCCCGCCATCGCCCCGACCCGTTCTGTGAGTCGACGGTGAACGGATCGCCCTTCCGTGCGTCGACGGCGTGACCGTCGAGGGCGGGCAGGTCAGGCCCACCCCCCGGCGGAAGCTTCTCCGGTGGTGGTATCCGATTGAGGACCGTGCCCTGATCGCCCACGTAGAAGACCACAGGGTTGCTGAACTGACTCCACTGTGAGGGAAGTCGCTCGGCGCCCTGCGAGGTTTCCAGCGCGGCGACGGGCAGCCGGGCACAGATCTGCGTGGTGACCTTGAGACGAGAGTCGGCCTGCTCCATCAGGTACCCGCTCAGCGCGCTGCTCACGAAGATCGCGTTGGTCACCAGACCGACGGCGAGCAGCGTCACGGCCAGGAACAGCAGACGCGCGCGCAGAGACGATCCTGGTGTGACAGGGCGGGCGCCGTCCTGACCGTGGACGGAACCCTGGTGCCCAATCCGGAGCCCTTGGCGAGTGTCCCGGATCCTGGAAGGGACATGTGGAATGGGTGTTGACGTAGTGCTGATGCAGGTGACGCACCGAGGGACGAGCCCTAGGAAGCGTCGGCTGACCACGGTGGAATTCGTACAGGACGGGGCGGACCTGTTCTCCGGTCTGTGCGTGAACAGCAGTCTGCCGATGCTCAGCCGCGTGGACCCGTACCGCACCCAGATCCTTACGTCGGTGGACATGCCACAGTTCATCTCCGAGGTCGACGCCACCTGTGACCTGGTGAAGGGGCAGCGGGAGCGGGGCATCCTGGAGAAGATCCGCGAGCTGGCCGAGCGTTGCGCGGAAGCCGCGAGCCTGGAGCTCCACCTGCAGGGCGACTAACTGATCTTTTCAGAATGCCGTCCTGCGGAGACGCTGGCGGCCCATGGAACAATCCTTTGAGCCACGGGCTCAGGGGGATGACGCCGTATGGAACGGGTTGGGGATGCACGGGGGCTCGTACTTGGTTACGTCGACGCTCTGAACGCGGTTGACGAAGCCATGAGGGCAGCGGTCCTCTCGCTTGAGCGACTCGCAGATGTCCTCGGCCTGGTCCACTCGCGCCGGATCAGCTGGAGTGGGCAGGTCGGCACCTACTCATACACTGTTCATGGGGCAGGGTGCCGCTTCGTCAGTGACAACGGCACTGAGGTCGATGTCGACTTCGCAGTCGACGGGAGCGAAATCTTCGACCTCTGGCGGCTGCGCTGGTATGGGCTGAGCCTGCCCGAGCCTCTTGACGTCACGGATCAGGACCTACGGACCGCGTTGCGGTGCCTGCAACCGCTTCTGACCGAGGTGCGACCGGGGTGGTTCAGCCTCGCCAACTGATGGCTTCAGAATGAGGTGCGCAGGCATATGAGGCTGCAGGCCAGTTCGAGCGGACCCTGGTGGAGATCAGAGCGTCGCTCGTAGCGGGTGCGGAGCCGTTTGAATTGGTGCAGCCAGGCGAATGCGCGCTCGACCACCCAGCGCACCTTGCCCAGTCCGCAGCCGGGAGCGACGCCGCGTCGCGCGATCAACGGCTTGATGCGTGTGATCACGGCGCCGGAGCCGTCCTGGACAGGTCCGTTCGCCAGGCTGGGCCCGCGCTATGCGCCAACTGGTCCCACTGTTCGTGTCCTCGTCCTCACCCGCGACCACACCATCGCCGAGCAGTCGAAGAACTGCCGTTATTCCACAGCACATCAGGTGGTCATCGACGCTGACACCCGCCTGGTCGTCATGGTCGGCCGACCACTGCCGGGCAACCGGCGCGACTCCCGCGGTCGGCCATCCCGCCGCGGCGAAGGCGAAGAGTTCCGGACTGGAAGGAGCGGCACAATCACTCGGATAGGCGGGAGGCCGCACGCAGATGGCCCCACTCCCACCAACTCCAAGATCAGTTAGGGGACAACCCTTAGCTAGTCCTTCGGGGTAAGCACCACGTACGTAACTCGTGTCCCGTCGTCCATGGCGCCCCTGAAGAATTGTTCATTCAGCAAGGGTGAGGTTGTGAGTACCGAGGCTAGAACGCCGGCAGCCGAAGCGAGGAAACCCAGGACTGCAGGTGCTCCATCAAGGAGCGCGTCCTCGATCACTTTCTGACCGGTCTCGGTAAGGACGTCGTCAATCAATTCGCTGACGTCACTCGGCGGATCGGGGGGACCGTTGTAGATCTGTACGTAGTAACCGTTCTCCTGACGTGCAGTGACCGTGATCCGGGCGTCGTCCCGAATCACTTTCCCTTGCGGTGCCTCTGAAGGTATCGGGATCAAGGTGCCGTCAGGTTCCGGCGCAGATTCGAATCGGGTCGTGTCGTCGCTTGCCGGGTTAGGAAGTGTGTCCGCCATATCAACACTCCATTCTCATGCGGCTTCGACGTGAGTCATTAATGACGTCTCGGCAGGGGTGAGTTAATTGCCTCAACAGAAAGTTGATCTGACCTGACGTCTGGCGCTGGAGTCTCACAACAGAGGCTGCAGGGCCAAGGCTGTCGCCCTTGTTGAGGCGCAGGCCGGGAGTTTATTCGAGAGGGATGATTTCCTGCGCGCTCCCTGCCTCAGTACCCACCCCGCTTACCGGGGTATTGAGACATCAGCCTGACTGGGGACAGCGAGCACAAGAAGCCTGGTCAGGCGGACTCTCAATTCCCGAATTGATGGCTGACATCAGGATAAACCGAGGTCATGCTCTCTGCAGGTGCTGCCGCCTCCTTGGCAAGGATGCTGGAGCCACAAGGCTCAAGAGGTACGCCGCCGGGGGCAGGGGTGAGATGATCTTGACGCGGCTGGCGTGATCACGGCGTCGCAGCCCTCTTGGATAGCCCCGTTCAGCGGGTTGAGCCCGTGCCGGTTCGGCAGGCTGGTCACCGCGGTCCGGCGCGAGGGTGCAGATCCGGTGCGCGAAGGCCGGCGGTGGAGCCTGCCACTGGAGGATCGCGTGCTGCTGGTCGCCGCGTACTGGCGGACCAACCTGACCCTGCGCCAACTGGCGCCGCTGTTCGAGGTGTCGAAGTTCGCGGCCGACCGCATCATCGACCACCTCGGGCCATCGCTCGCGCTCCAGCGACGCAAGCGGTTCCGCAAGGACCCCGTGCTCATCGTGGACGGCACCCTGGGGGCACCGCTCTGGTCATCCCGACCCTCGCGAACCCGGCCAGAGCCAACTCGAGACGTGGAAAGAGGAACACGACACCTCGCACCGCAAAGTCCGCGCCCGCGTCGAGCACGCCTTCGCCCGGATGAAGACCTGGAAGATCCTCCGCGACTGCCGCCTCAAAGGCGACGGCGTTCACCACGCCATGGTCGGCATCGCCCGACTCCACAACCTCGTGCTCGCCGGGTGACGAAGGAACGAGCAGGTCAGCGACACGTCGTAGATCATTTGCGGGACAACGCTTACGAGCTCGCGCATGGTTACCGCCTGCGCGTCGGCATGGTGATCGTTGATCAAGGTTGACGCGGTGGGGAACCGGGAGCGTGCAGCGGTCATCCGAAGTCAGCGGATGGCGCGGGCTGAGACCCGACGTGATTGCTGAACTCGTCGCTGAGATCGGCCCGTTGTGGCACGAGCGGCACCCAATCGCGCTCGTTTCGCGACCTCGTCGCAGGGCGTCTCGGCGCGAGTGGCCGGACCGGGATCATCGACGGGACCGAGATCCGCGTACGGAGGCCCGCCAGAGGGCGCGAAGACCGGGAGAAGTTCATCTCTGGCAGGAAGTAGAACGCCGTCAAGTCCACGGTCGCCACGGACTCCGACGGGCGGCTGTTGTTCTGCAGTCCGGCCGAGCCAGCGAGCTGTGCGGATACCACTCATGCCCGGAAGCTGGGCCTGGTCAAGCCTCTTGGCCGACGGTCCCGCAGTGGAGATCCTTGCCGACGACACCACGGCCGCCGCAAGCACATGACCGACACTGTCCAAGCCGTCGCCGGACTGCACTCGCACCAGCAGACCGCCACCCTGCGCGGCCATCCGCGAATGTGAACCAGAGGGCAAACCGCGCCCCTCGACGCGCCGACGCCGACTATGCACGAGCTCGTTGGGCTGATTCGAAGGAGAGTTCGTCAGCCCAGGGCGAGGGGGCAAGGACTCTGCTGAGGGGGCGTGCCGATAGGGATCGTCGTATCTTTGAAGAGAGCGATGCCCGGGCAGCCACGCACAACTCCTGGGCACTCCCGCCCCAGCAACGTCACTGGCTACCCCGGCGGATCGGATTTCGGGCAGTGCCAGGGAAGTTCAACTGACACAACTTCCTGATCTCCCCGGCCAGGGCGCCGGCTACGAGCGCGCTCGCCAAGCTTCGGCGGACGGCGAGCTGCCCACACCGCCTCCCGTACGGCGGCTTCAGCCACGTACGCGCAGGTCATGGCGGACGCCTCGGGGGTGCCGATGAGCACCTCGGTCGACGATCTCAGCGAGGGCCAAAAGCGCCTGATGCGAGGAAAGATCGCCGAGGTGGAGGGCGCGTCCCCGGGCTACGTCCTCACCGCGGGCTCGGCAAAGCTGCCGGAGGAGATCAGAAGCAGGCTCTCACCGCAACAGGAACCGCGCCGGCCGGATTGCCACCCGACCGTCACTCACCATCCGACGCGCAGGCTCGAACAGCAGACGGAGGATCCGCCATGGCTCTGGACGAACGCATCGCACTGACCCTCTACGACAGCATCTTCCAGGTGATCAGCGGCTCGGACCCGGAAGTGGGACTGCCGTCGGCCTTCGACAGCGCCACCACCGCCTTCGTGATGGCACAGCGCGGCATGGTGCTCAATGCCGCCGACTACCGTAACCCCTGGACCCCGGGCAACACCGAGGGCAGTAAGCCCGCAGCCGCCAACACCGCGTCGGTGGTGGACGATATCCCGGGCCCCGGGCCGGTCTACGCGCCCATCGGCGGCACGGTCTCGGACGTCTACCGCAAGATCGTCAAGGGCGTACAGGCCCACGAGCCGCCCCCGTCTCCCGAGCTGGAAGCCAAACGCCAGGCACTGAAGAAGATACTTCTGGAGGATGGCAAGGACGACGAGGGCCGTCCGACCGAGAAGCCCACGGCGCTCGCTGACGCCGAGCAGAAGGCGTTCAACAACTACCAGGACACCTACACCGCCTACGTGGGCGCGTGGGCCGCGGCCCAGAAGGACCCGGCGCTTAAGTCGATGTGGCCGATCGTGGGCGCGCAGGCCCTGCAGAAGCCGAAGCGGGCGTTCGCCGACTGGGGCGCCGCGGGCCGGGACCAGGTCGAGTCCGCCAAGGCCCAGCTGGCGACTCTCAACGAGGGCCAGGTGGCGCGCGCCTTCGCCGACGCGCAGTTCCGGCTGAACGCGTTCGAGCTCGTCAATGAGGCCACAGCGGAGACGTTCCTCCGGACGAGCATCACGCCCTCGGACTGGGCCAGCGCCGACGCGTCGAGCTGGCCGAGCTACCACTTCAACGAGTCGACGTTCGCCAGCGAGTTCACCACCGAGGCGACATCGTGGGGCGGCGGGGCCAATGTGCAGGTGGGCCTGTGGAGCTTCGGCGGTGGTGTGCAGCACTCCGACAGCCGCCAGGCGATGTCGCAGGACACCACGAACATCGGCGTCAGCTTCAAGTGGCGGGTCTGCCCCGTCCAGCGCAAGTGGATGGACGCCTCCCTCTTCCGGCTGCCCAGTTGGAGCCTGGGCTCGCTCGGCGGACCCGGCATCGTCTCCGGCGGTCTGATGCCGCTGATCCCCATCGCGCTGGTGATCGTCCGTGACGTGGAGATCACCGCCGCCTGGAGCCATCAGGACTCCGAGAAGATCGCTGAGGCGACCAGCGGCTCGGCCAGTGTCGGCTGGGGTCCGTTCGCGGTGTCGGGCAACTACAGCCACAGCTCGACAAGCGACAAGTTCTCGGCGAAGGCGTCGGACAAGGGATTCATGGTGCCCGACATCCAGGTGCTGGGATTCGTGTGCCTGCGAGTCCCGCCGTGCCCGCCAATGTGACGACGCGGCCCGGATCGGGGAATCGCGGTGATGTCGCGGTAAGGGGTGAATGCGGTGACAGGGACGACAGCACGCACGGCGGCCGGAGGTCAGCTCTTCGCGCAACTGGCGGATCTACTCGCGCCGCTGGGCGTCGGCGATGCCTCGGCGCTGGTGATCCTCGAACCGTCGGGCAAGGACGTGGCGGACGGCGGCGCGGGGACCCCGGCCGCCGCCGAGGCGCTGGCGGACCTCGCCAACACCGTTCCCGCGGCAGCCACGACCTTCTTCGACACCGGCGGAACGTACGACGACCTGTGGGACTTCGTCCTGCGCAGCGCCAGGCCGACCGGCCCGGGCGGTGATGCGGCGGGAGTCACGCTGGCGAACCTGGTCAACGACAACAGGGCCGACTTCGAGCTGATGGCCCGCGCCCGGCTGGGCTCCGCCGGCGATCTCTACCACCCCGTTCTCGCCGAACCCGCCGACTGGCTCAGCGAGGCCGGCTGGACCAGCGCGTCGTTCCGGGTCGGCGGCGACGACCCCGACCCGACGCCTGCTCCGGCCCCCGGTGTCCAGGTCCCCCATGAGTTCCCGGGTCTGGAATGGCGGCTGATAGCCGCCCGCGAGGACGTACAGCCGCAGCAGCTCTGGCAGGAGCCGGAGCTTGCTGCGGCCGACCGGATCCAGATGGAGGCGTTCGACAACCCGGACCGCGTCGTGGACGTCACGGCGAAAGTGGCCCCGGCGGCGACGGATACGCCATCAGGCGTCGAGCTGTCATTCCAGTACCGCGTCATCGGGCTGCAGCGCCCGTGGCTGCGCGCGCACCTGTGCCGGCTAGGAGGCTGGGCGATTCCCGGTCTGCCGGCCGGCGGGCTGTCCAACGGAATGCCGGAGGGCAATCCGGGGATCCTGCCGGTGCTCACCACGCGCATGCTTGTCGTCCGCAATCTGGTGGCGAAGGCGCACTGGAACGATGCTGACCGCGCCCGCGCCGTGAGCGCCGAGACCATCGCGCTCGGCCCCTTCACGCTCGCCGGCGCAGCCAACGGCGACGGCTCCGAGCTGACGCGCCCTGCACCGCAGGTTGTGGCATGGCTTGCGGCAGTGCTGCCCGCCTGCCCGCCGCCGGGCGAGGTGAAAGACGCGAACACGCCTGCGGGCCTGGGCAAAGTGGTCTCGCGCGGGCCGCTGACCGTCCGCAGCGACCACACCACCAAGGCCGCCACGGTCGGCAGTCTCAACGCGGGCCAGACAGTGGCCCTTGCGTGCAAGGCGCAGGGCGATGCCGTCGACGGCAACACCGTCTGGTACCGGCTGGGCCAGGACCCGCAGGGCTGGGCCACCGCGCGCTACATCAAGAATCTGGGCCCCGTCCCGCCGTGCCCCGCCCCATGAGGGCGGCCAGTACTCCAGCAGCGGTTCGTGTCCTGAGCTGGTGGTTGTCGATGTCCTGGCATGGCACGAATGGTCGACGCGGATGTCGACCGACCCGGACACAGGCCCGGCCGCGTCGCCGCATCGGGAGGTGATGTGGCGGGGCCCCGGTACGTTCACCTCCCCCCGCATCCCGGGTACCGGACACGTCCCGGCCAGTCAAAGAGGCTCCGCCCACCCGTTTCGCACCGCGTATGCGCCGAGCTGCATCCGGGTTCGGACTCCGGCCATGTCCATGAGGTGGCGCAGGCGGCGGTGCAGCGTGCGCGGTGACAGACCGAGTTGTGTCGCGGCCGTCAGGTCCGTCAGGCCGGCCAGGAGCAGGGCGAGGATCCTGCGGTCCAGCTGGGTCGGCCCTTGCGGATCGGCCTCGACGGTGGCTTCCGACTCGTCTCCCGTGCCCGACAACTCGAGCGGGCGGGCCGTGCTCCATACCGTCTCGAACAGCGCGTCCAGTGCGTCCAGCAGGCCACTGCGGTGCAGCAGCACGGCACCGGGCTCTCCCGCCGGTGTGACCGCGAGCGGGACAAGGCCGAGGTCGGCGTCGGCCAGCACGAGTTTCATCGGCAGGTTGTCGGCGACACGCAGTTGCACGCCGTTGCGAAGGGAATCGATCGCGTCGGTGACGATGCCCGGTTCTGACAGCACGGCCCGGTCCAGTACCGCTCGGAAGACAACTCCCCGGTCGAGGGCCATGGGCTCGGCCGTGTTCTCGTCGGGGGGCAGGGCGACGAACGGTGCGGTGATGAACGAGCGGACCTGCGTGCGGGCCGCGTGCTGGACCTGTAGGAAGCGGTGACGGATGGCGTCGACGCCCGTGACGACCTCGAACAGATCGTTGATGCTGCTCCCGGTCATCGCCGCCCGGTGTTCCTCGGCGAAGGTCACCAGTGCATGCTCAGCCATGCGCAGCCCGTCCCGGCGCTGGCTGATGAGAGAGCCGAGCGCCATGGCCGGTGGCGCGGCCGTGAACAGCTCATCCGCCGACCTGATCACCAGGCCCCATCCGACCAGGCGGGACAAGGCCTTGTCCACGTCGGCTCGCGATACGAGGAGAAGGTCCGCCAGCAGCATCGTGGTGGAATTCGGCCGCCCGAGCAGCGCCCGATAGACGTGCTCGTCATCGGGTTCGAGTCCCAGGACATCCAGCATCGGCGACCGACTCCCTTCCGCTTGCCGCAGCGGAGAGAGTATGCGCCATGGCGGCAGACCCTGAATAGTCCCTGATGGGAGCAGGTGTGACGGGAGGGGTCCCGGGGAGTCGCCTCCCCGGGACCCGACAGAGGGGTTCATCGCAGGCCGTATGCCCGGATGATCTCGTTCTTCACGCTGAAGCCCTTGTCCGTCGCGGCGCCCGCGCGGACCGAGACGAAGCCGCCGGGCTTCTTGGCCGTCCTGAACGCCCCCGTCCAGTAGCCGTGGGCGCCCTTGGCCAAGGTCACCTTCTGCCAGGTGGCGCCGTCGTCGTACGAGACGTCCAGCGTCACGTTGTTGACGGTGCCCGGCACGGCGCCGAGGTCCATCGACACCGGCTTGAGCGCGATCTGCTGGGTGGCGTTGGCCTTGACATCCCCGTGCAGGTCCGACTCCAGCTGGTAGTCCAGGTTCAGCACCGAGAACCGCTCGAAGTAGTCCGACTCGACGGTGTCGGACATGAAGGTCCACTCCGTGTGGGTGCGCGTCGACAGCCGGAAGACGTCACCGGGCCGCTCCACGTCGAGGACGGCGCGGTACGGCAGGTTGCCCGCAGGCACCTCCTGCCACTGCATGTCTCCGCTGACCGGGTTGTCGTGGATCAGGGTGTCGCCCTGGAAGACCTTCAAGTGGGACGGCGTCTCACCCCATGGCAGGAAGCCCCCCAGCCGCATGTTGTCGCTCGCGGAGGCCCATGCCTGCACGTTCCAGGTCATGTAGTTCTGCCACCGGGAGTTGTAGACACCGAAGGACTCGCCCTGGCCGGGCCGGGTTGCCGGAGCGAACCAGTCCAGTTGGGTGGTGCTGCCCTTGGTGTACGTGTTGTCGCCCGACACCATCACCCACGGCAGGTTCCCGTCGACGCCCTGCGCATGGAACTCCCTCCAGACCTGGCCCGGCGTCACCCATTCGGTGCGGGTGCCCGGGTGCCACTCACCCTCGGGGAAGTTGAACGACGGGCTGAGGGTGAAGTCGGACCGGTAGCCTTCCGCCACACCGCCGTCCGTGGCGGAGTAGTAGCGGGCATCGATCCGGGCGAGGTCCTCCTTGGTCGGCTTGTAGACCAGGGCCCGGTCCGGCACCTGGCCGGGGTATTCGCGGGTCAGGTCGTAGACGAACGGCGTGTACTCGGTCTGCTCCAGGGTCAGCTTCACGATGTCGGCCTTGGCCATCGAGACGAGGGACTTGCCCGCGTCGCGGTGCACAGTGGCGACCGGGATGCTCGACTCGCCGACGTACTCCATCAGGGCACCGGCACCGTCATTGACCACGACCAACGCCTTCGCACCGGCCGCGACCGCGGCCTCGGTGCGCTCCTGCGGCGAGACCTCGTCGCTGCGCGTGATGACGACGACCTTGCCCTTGGCCCTGATCTTCTCGTAGGAGGCCGCCGCACCGTCGCCCGCGTGAACGACACCCAGCCTGTCCGTGGCGGTGCCCAGGGCGCTGCCCGCCTGCACCAGTGTCTCGAAGCGGAGACGACCGTCCGGCGTACTGAGGCCGAGCCGCGGCTCGCCCTTGCGCCAGCGGGTGGTCAGCATGAATTCACCGTGCGCCATCGGCTTCGTCGGCGCGACGTAGACATCGTCGTACGTCGGTGGCAGCACGTAAGCGCTCCGGTAGTCCATGTACGGGTCGAGGCCCTTGTAGTGGACGTTGAAGTCGACCTTGCGCTGGCGGTCCTCGGAGCGCTGCGGCGCCTCCGTCTGCAGCAGGCGTGCCTTGCTCGCGTCCAGCACCACGTCGGCGGAGCCGTCCTTGAGCACGGTTTCCGGGGCGACCAGCACGGCCAGACCCGAGCGGTCCGCCTTCTCGCCGGCCACGTCGAGGTACCCGGCGACGGTGTACAGGCCAGGTGCCATGCGCATGGTGGTCGAGCCGTCGACGTAGACGGACCACGGCCAGAAGTCGCCGGCCAGGTTGATGGCGACCTGGCCGGCGGCGGGCTTGCCGTCCCGGCCGACCAGCTTGATGTTCAGGTTGTAGCGCTCCTCCTCCTTGAGCAGCGCCACCGAGGTGCGGGTCACCGGCTTCCCGGTGGCCGCGTCGGTTCCGATCACATAGCCGACGTGCCGGCCTGCCGAGGCGGCTTTCGGGTCGCCGGTCACCGGGACCGCGGCGGTGCCGCCCGCCGGGACGGTCACCTCGGTGGCTCCCAGCGCGAACGGGCCGGTGTCGTTGGCCAGAGCCAGGTTCAGCGTGACGTCGGTGGAACCGGTGTTCGTGAAGGTCAGGTCCTTCGTGACGGCGACGTCACCTGGCTCGTGCGGCCATGTGTAGTTGCCGAAGAAGAGCGATCCGGAGCCGCGGACCGTGGTGTGCACGGCGGCTGCCACGTCGACCCGTCCGGTGCCGACCTCGTACGGTGAATACCCGTCGTCCAGGCCCTTCGCGGTGCTCATCAGGTGTTCTTTGAGCTGCGCGCCGGTCCAGTCCGGGTACCGCTGGGACAGGATCGCCGCCGCGCCGACCACGTGCGGGGTGGCCATCGATGTGCCGCTGATGGTGCGGTAGAGGCCCTCACCGCCGTCCGTCATCTCCTGCGAGCGGGCCGCGGTGATGTCCACGCCGGGCGCCGCGATGTCCGGCTTCATGCCGCCGGAGTAGGCCAGCGGACCAGTGCTGGAGAAGGACGCGAGCTGGTCCTGCTTGTCCGTGGCGGCCACGGTCAGCGCCGAGGCGGCTGCACCGGGGGCGGAGATGCTCTCCGGGCCGGAGTTGCCGGCGGCAATGACGAACAGTGTGCCGTACTGCTCGGACAGCGCGTCGACCGTCTGCGACATCGGGTCGCTGCCGTCCGTGGGGTAGGAGTCGCCGAGGCTCATGTTGACGACGTCCGCACCGGACTCCGCGGCCCACTGCATGCCCGCCATGACCCAGGAGTCCTGGCCGTAACCCTCCGCGCCGCCGAGCACCTTTCCGACGAACAGGTCGGCACCGGGGGCGACGCCCTTGTTGTCGCCTCCGGAGGCGGCACCCGAACCGACGATCGTGCCGGCCACGTGCGTGCCGTGCCCGTTGACGTCGGTGACGGCCTCGCCCGGCACGAAGCTGGCCGTGCCGTCGATCAGGCCGGCGAAGTCGGGGTGGTTGACATCGATGCCGGTGTCGAGCACCGCGACCTTGACGCCCTTGCCGGTGTACCCGGCAGCCCAGGCCTCGCGCGCGCCGATCAGCGGCACGCTCTCCTTCAGGCTGGCCTTGACGCGACCGTCGAGCCACAGCTTGTCGACACCCGCGCCGAGCGCGGCACCGCCCTGCGGCGCGACGGAGGTCCAGAAGGTGCGGGCCTGCCGCTTCTCGGTGCTGAGCACCGCGCCGCGGATGCCCTTGAGCTTGCGGGTCAGCTTGCTGCCGCGGGGGGCCGTCGGCTCGGCGGTCGCGCGGGACGCCGGCCCGGCGTACGTCGCGATCAGCGGTACGACAGCCGACTTCGCGTCGTCGTACCCCATCTCGATCAGGTCGGTGACGTTGAACAGCCGCCGGTCCAGCTTGTCCGTTCCCAGCAGCGGCGCCGCCTCGTCCGGGATGACGAACAAGTCGCCCTTGATCTCTTGGAGCTTTACGCCGCCGACGGCGCTGTCCGGGCGGTCGACTTCGGCGATCTGCTTGCCGTCGGACGTCGTGGTGACCGTGACGACGTCACCGGTGACGAGGGTGACCTTGTGAGACCCCGAGGCCTTGGCGGGGACGGGGGGCTTGGTCGGGGCGGCTTGCGCGGGTGCCTGCAGAACGGCGAGACCCGAGGCCAGCAGCGGCACCGCGGTGGCTGCCGAGATCAGCTGCCAGCGCCTGCGCCGGAAGGCGGAAGCATGAAAGGGGGAGTACATGCCATGGGTCTATCGACCCCTGGCTGCTGTCGTGAAGGCCTCATGACGACAAGTCCTTGCCATGGCAGATGCTTGTCAGGCGTGAACCCCGCGATTCCGGGCGGTATGACGCCGTACGGACGGGGTTGGTCCGCCGGAACACCGGGTCTCACTCACCGGCCTGCTCGTGCCGCTGACAGGCGGAGATGGTCCTCCCGTCGCACGGGTGGGCGTGGCGACCCGCGCCTTCTCGTTCGGCCGACATGCGCCGGGGCCGAAGGGGGGTCAGATTGGAGGTATCCGACCCACCGGACGGAGACGCCTCGGCGGGCAGGCTGGACGACATGGAGGAGCCAGTCATGACGACCCACACGAGTGCACCGGGTAGGCGCGAGGCAACACACAGCAGCGGTTGGCTGGTGTTCGCCGCCGTCATCATGATCTTCAGCGGCATCATGACGGTGCTGGGGGGCATATCGGCCATCGCCAAGGACGACGTCTTCCTGGCCACTCGCAACTACGTCTACGAGCTCAATCTCACCGGCTGGGGATGGATTCATCTCATCCTGGGCATCTTGATCGTGCTCACCGGCGCCGCCCTGTTCAAGGGTGCCACGTGGGCCAGGATCGTCGGCGTGGGGCTGGCCGGCCTCAGCATGATCGCGAACTTCATGTGGCTCCCCTACACACCGTGGTGGGCACTGGTGTTCATCGCCATCGACGCTCTCGTCATCTGGGGGCTGTGCGTCGCCCCCCGGCCGACGAGGGGCTGACGGCGGGACTGTCCCGTGGCACACGGAACAGCGACAGGGGAACTGCCGCGGCTGGTGCTCGTCGTCGGCGTCTCCGGGTCGGGCAAGTCGACAGTGGGGCGCCTCCTCGCTGAGCGACTGAGCTGGGCGTACCGGGACGCGGACGAGTTCCACTCCGAGGCCCACCGCGCCAAGATGGCCGCCGGTCATGCCCTCACGGACAGCGACCGGGGGCCGTGGCTCGAAGCGATCAGGGAGTGGATGGACCAGGTGATCGCGTCCGGTCGGCAGGCCGTCGTGACCTGCTCCGCGCTCAAGCGTGACTACCGGGACAAGCTGCTGACAGGGCGCCCCGAAGTTCTTCTGGTGTACCTGCACGGCTCCCGCGAGCTGCTGAGCTCCCGGCTGGCCGCGCGGCACGGTCACTTCTTCCCGGCAGGCCTGCTGGACAGTCAGCTCGCGGACCTCCAGGAGCCCGAGCCCGACGAACACCCGCTGGTGGTGGAGTCGGACCAGACTGCGGAGGCCGTCGTCACAGCGGTGCTTTCGCGTGTACGCGGGGAAGCCTCTTCCCGGGAGCCGCCGGCAGGCTCCCTCACGGAGCGGACCGTCCACACCTTCGTGGAAGACGGCGTGGGAGACGGCCCTGCCGCGTCCCCGAGCCCGACAGGCGTGTGGTGGCGGTTGGGCCACGGAGAGCAGAGTGCGGTGGTGGTCCAGCTGGGCGGCGCCCTGCGCGACTACACCGTGAACGGCCGACCGCTGCTCGACGGATTCTCCGCCGGATCCGCCATCACGGGCGGACGGGGCCAACTGCTCATCCCCTGGCCGAACCGCGTGGGCGGCGGGCGCTACCACTTCGGCGGCGAGGACCGGCAACTCCCGCTGACCGAACCGGAGAAGAACAACGCGATCCACGGACTGCTTCGCTGGACCCTGTGGAGGCTGCTTGCCCGCACGGACGATGCGGTGATGCTCGGCACCACGCTCTGCCCGCAGCCCGGATATCCGTTCCTCCTCGACGTCCGTGTCGAGTACCGACTGGGGCCCGAAGGGCTCACGACCACCGTCCACGCCACCAACACCGGCAGGGAGCCCGCCCCTTACGGAGTGGGCCAGCATCCCTACCTGACGGCCGGCACCGGCCTCGTCGACAGCGCCGTGCTGACCGTTCCCGCCCGATACCTGCTGCGTACCGACGACCTGGGTCTGCCGATCCGCCGAGAGCCCGTCGACGGCACCCCGTACGACTTCCGAACCGCCCGCCCCATCGGCGATCTGCGACTGGACACCGCTTACACCGGGATGGACCGCCTTCCTGACGGGCGGTCGGTCGTGCGGCTGGCGCATCCCTCCGGGTCGCGCGGGGTCGATCTCTGGCTCGGCGAGGGAACCCGCTACGTGCAGGTGTACACGGGCGACACCCTGGCCGAACCCGAACGGCGGCGGCGCGGAATCGCCGTGGAGGCGATGTCCTGTCCACCGGACGCCTTCCGTGACGGCACGGATCTCACCGTCCTGCAGCCGGGCGACTCCCACGTGCTCCGGTGGGGCCTGAGCCCATGGGGGTGGTCGTGACTCCGCCCACGGCCCGTCGGCGGCGACCGATATGACCACGCACGGCTTCCGGTCAACCCGTCCTCGACGGCCATCGCCCATGCCCTGCGGGCCGGCGACCACCTCCTGACCCGGCTGGGCTGGACGGAGGACCGTCCGCTGGGCCGTTAGGACGAAGATGCTCGGCCCAACGGCCCAATGGTGACGCTCCGAGGGTGCCGGCACCCACGGCCGGTGGTTGCGTGACTGTGCCCGGCTGCGCTGCCGGGCACAGCGCAGCCGTGCGCATCGAGGAGGCAGGACGGCATGGACTCCACCGTCGGAGCACCGCAGGGCGTGATCCCGGCTCGTTTGCTACAGGGACAGAAGGCGTTGGTCACCGGTGCGAACTCGGGCATCGGCAAGGCCACTGCCATCGGCTTGGGCCGAGCCGGCGCCGACGTCGTCGTGAACTATGTTTCGGGCCGCGAGGCCGCAGAGGAAGTGGCCGAGGAGATCGCCTCGTTCGGTGTGCGCGCGGCGGCCTACGAAGCCGACGTGTCCCAGGAGGACCAGGTCGTCGCCATGATGGACCGGATGGTCCAGGAGTTCGGCACCATCGACGTCCTGGTCGCCAACGCGGGACTGCAGCGTGATGCCCGGTTCACGGAGATGACCCTCGCCGAGTGGCAGAAGGTCATCGATGTCAACCTCACCGGTCAGTTCCTGTGTGCCCGGGAGGCGGTCAAGGAATTCCGGCGTCGCGGCGTGGTTTCCGAGGTGTCCCGTTCCGCCGGGAAGATCATTTGCATGAGTTCGGTGCACCAGATCATCCCCTGGGCGGGCCACGTCAACTACGCGTCCTCCAAGGGCGGTGTGCAGATGATGATGCAGACCCTGGCCCAGGAGCTCGCACCGGAGAAGATCCGGGTGAACGCGGTCGCGCCGGGGGCGATCAAGACGCCGATCAACCGCGATGCCTGGGAGACCCCGGAGGCCCGCGAGGACCTCCTGCGGCTCATCCCGTACGACCGGATCGGCGACCCCGAGGACATTGCCCACGCCGTGGTCGCGCTCGCCTCCGACCTCATGGACTACGTAGTGGGAACCACCCTCTACGTCGACGGCGGGATGACCCTCTTCCCGGGGTTCGCCACGGGCGGCTGACCGGCTCCCGGACTGTCACGAACGAACAGCGAAGGCGTCTATGCCCACCTCGCTCCACCTGCTGGCGGATGCCCCGGCGCAACTCCTGCCGGCCCGGGAACTCATGGCCTTCACGCTGGCTTCCCACATCATCCTGGTGCCCCTGGGCGTGGCCTTCCCGTTCATCACCCTGGTCATGCACTACCGCGGCCTGCGTCGCAAGGACGCCGCGGCCCTGCTTCTGGCGCGGCGCTGGTCAGCCGTCATGGCGGTGCAGTTCGCGCTCGGTATCGTGACCGGCACGGTGCTCTCCTTCGAGTTCGGTCTCCTCTGGCCCGGCCTGATGGGGAGATGGGGTGACGTCTTCGGCATCGGATTCGGTGTGGAGGCCTGGGCGTTCTTCCTGGAGGCCGTCCTCATCGCCATCTATCTCTACGGTTGGCGGCGGTTGAAGCCCCGTACGCACTTCCTGCTCGCGCTACCGCTCCCGGCCGCCGCGCTCCTCGGGGCGTTCGGCATCCTGGCCGCCAACTCCTGGATGAACACGCCACAGGGCTTCTCGCTCGACCCCGAGGGCAACCCGGTCGACGTGAACGTCTGGAAGGCGATCTTCACGCCGATGTTCGGGCCGCAGTACTGGCACTTCGTCGTGGCGATGATTCTCACCGCGGGCTTCATGGTGTCCGGGGTCTACGCCGTGGGATGGCTGCGGGGCCGCCGGGACCACTACCACCGGCTCGGCTTCGCCGTTCCCTTCACCATCGCGGCGCTGGCCACTCCCGTGCAGTTCGTCCTGGGCGACTCCATCGCCCGGTCGGTGTTCCACAAGCAACCCGTGAAGTTCGCCGCGATGGAGATCGTCTGGAAGACCGACACCCGAGTGCCGGAGTACCTCTTCGGGCGCCTCAACGAGAACGGAACCGTCTCGGGAGGCATCAAGGTCCCCCTGCTCGACTCGTTCCTGGCCGGATTCAGTGCGGATACCAAGGTGGTGGGCCTGACCTCGGTCCCGGCGGACCAACGGCCGACGGCCACTCAGGCGACCATCGCCCACTGGGCCTTCGACATCATGGTCCTGATCGGGTCCGCCCTGGTGCTGCTGGCCCTCTGGTACGGACTCGTCTGGCTGCGGCACCGCCGGCTTCCCGCCTCGAAGTGGTTCTACCGCTCCGCGGCCTGTGCGGGCGTCGCCTCCGTCGTGGCTGTCGAGTGCGGTTGGATCGCCACCGAGGTAGGACGACAGCCCTGGATCGTCTACCAGAACATGCGGGTCGCCGAGGCGGTGACCGCGACTCGCTCCACCACCCTGTGGATCATGCTCGGCGTGGTGATGGTGGTGTACGTGTTCCTGTTCGGCTCATTCCTCGTCATCCTGCTCAGGATGCGCACGCGCTGGCGCCTCGCCGACGAGCAACGGGCCGCCGGGGATGTGGCCCACATGCCGGAGGGGGACACTCCCTACGGGCCGCGGACGCCCATCCCCGCGGGTGGCGGTGGAGCCGCCCGGCCCGATGAGCGCCGGCCATGACCGCCGCCGACGTCATCGCCGTGGTGCTCCTCGTCGCCCTGGCCGCGTACGCCTCGGCAGGCGGGACGGACTACGGGGCCGGCTTCTGGGACCTGACGGCCGGCGGCACCGAACGCGGGAAGCGCCCCCGGTGGCTCATCGACCACGCCATGGCTCCGGTCTGGGAGGTCAACAACGTCTGGCTGATCTTCGTTCTCGTCATCATGTGGACCGGCTTCCCCACGCTGTTCGAGACCGTGTTCTCCGCGATGTGGCTCCCGCTGGCGCTGGCCGCCATGGGCCTGGTCCTGCGCGGCGCCGGCTTCGCGTTCCGCAAGCCCTCCCGGCGGCTCGTCGGCCGAAGGTTCTACGGCGCCATGTTCGCCGTGGCCTCGGTCGTCACGCCGTTCTTCCTCGGCGCCGCCGTCGGCGGTGTCGCGTCGGGACGGGTGGCGGCCGGTACCGCGGCTTCGGCGGACGCCTGGTCCAACCCCACCTCTCTGACGTTCGGGTTCGTGGCCGTCGCGACCACGGCCTTCCTCGGCGCGGTGTTCCTCACGGGAGACGCCCGCCGGTTCGACGCGCCCGATCTGGTCGGCTACTTCCGGCGGCGGGCGCTGAGCAGTCTCGCCGTGCTCACGGTCCTGGCGGTGGTCACCGGGTTCGTCACGCACGAGGACTCCCCGCACGTGTGGCACGGACTCACCCACGGCCTGGGACTGCTCTTCGTTCTCGTGGCCGGGGCGGCCGCAGTCGCGACAGGTTGGCTGCTCATGCGGACGCCCGGCACCTGGGTGCGCGTCACGGCGATCGGGGTCGTCGCGTCCGCCGTCATCGCCTGGGGCATGGCCCAGCGCCCGTACCTGATCCCCACCTCGATGACCGTGGCCGACGCCGCGGGCGCACCCGCCACGCTGACATGGCTGGCGATTGTCACCCTGGTGGCCCTCGTGCTCGTCATGCCGGCCGTCGTCCTGCTCTACTGGCTGGACACCCACGGTGAGCTGGAAGAACTCACCGACGCCGAGCTGCGAAGACCAAGCGGTACGGACGGTGACGGTGCGGCACCCGCAGGCTGAACGCCCGCCCCGCCCGACCTCCTCCCTCGCACCCGGACTCGAAGGAACCCACTGTGACCGACGACGAGATCCTTCTCGGACTCGCCCTGACGGTGGTGCTCGCCACCGGCTCGCAGATCCTGGCGAGCAAGCTGCGCCTCCCGGCCCTGATCATTCTGCTGCCGGTCGGCTTCGCCGCCGGTGCGATCACGGATGTCATTCATCCGGACAGGCTGATGGGGCCCGCATTTTCCGTCCTTGTGTCGCTGTCCGTCGCGGTGATTCTCTATGACGCCGGTCTGGGGCTCGACCTGCGCAAGCTCACCGGCAACACCCGGGGGATCGTAGGACGACTGCTGGTGTACGGGGTGCTGCTCACGTTCCTGGTCACCGCGTCGGTGGCACCGGCGATGTTCGACATGCCGTTGCGAGTGGCCGCGATGCTGGGCGTGATCCTCGTCGTCTCGGGGCCCACCGTCGTGGGCCCCCTGCTCGATTTCGTGCGGCCGAGTGACAAGGTGCGGCGCATCCTGATCTGGGAGGGGACGCTCACCGACCCGATCGGCGGCATCCTCGGCGCGCTCACCTTCCACGCCATCGCCAGCACGCATCAGGTCGATATCGGCCGGGGTTACCAGCTGGGCCAGTTCGGCCTCAGCCTGGCCGTCGGGCTGGTCGGCGGGGCCGTGGGAACCGTGCTGCTGTGGTTCACTCTGCGGGTCCTCCGGCTCGGCGAGACCCTCGGCACGCTGGCTCAACTCGCCACGGTGATCGCCGTGTCGGCCGGCTGCGACGTCGTGCGGGACGATACGGGGCTCATCGCCGCGATCGTCACGGGACTCGCCGTCGTCAACATCCGGGGGTTCGACATGCCTGCTCGGCGCCCCTTCTTCGAGACCCTGGTGCAGCTGATCATCGGGCTGCTGTTCGTCTCCATCTCCTCCACCGTCACCCCGGCGTCCCTGGTGCCGGTACTCCTGCCCGGCCTCGCCCTCATCGCGATCCTCGTCCTGGTGGTGCGGCCGCTCGTGGCCTTCGCCGCAACGGTGCGTTCGGGTCTGACCCGAGGAGAGCGGGCCTTCATCGGGTGGATGGCCCCGCGCGGCATCGTCGCGGCGGCCACCGCATCGGCGTTCTCGGCCAGCCTGGTCGACCGGGGGGTGAGCGGGGCCGCAAGAATCCTCCCCGTCACGTTTCTGGTGATCGTGGGCACCGTGCTGCTCTATTCGCTGTCGGCTGCGCCGATGGCCCGACGGCTGGGTGTCGTCAAAGCGGCGGGCACACGCGTCCTCCTGGTGGGCGGGGAGCCGTGGGTCGTCGACCTGGGAAGGGCCCTGCGGTCCGCGGGACTGGACGTGCTGATGTGGGCGGGGCTCGACGAGCAACGGGCCCTGATCAAGGCCGCGGGGCTCGACCTGGCCAAGGGCGATCTACTGGCCACCGGCATCAACCCCGGGGCGCGGCTGGAGGGAGTGGCGGCTGTACTCCTGGCCACCGACGACGACGACTTCAACGCGCTCGCCTCGGTCGTGATGGAGGACAACGTCGAGGGGCCCGTCTACCGGGTCGGACCACCGCACGACAGCCATGGGGTGGTCGCTCCCTACACCGGCGGCGACATCCTCTTCGGCCGCTCCCTCGTCCGTCACATCCTGGCGGAGCGCTACGAGCGGGGCGCCCGGTTCGTGGTGCAGCCCGCCTCCGCCCCGCTGCCGACCGAACACGACACTCTCTTCGTGGTGCGGGCGGACCAGCGGCTGGACCCGGTCACCGAGAGGCATCAGGCCGTCCCCGAGGAGGGCGACACCGTCGTCCTCCTCGGTTCCGTCCCGGCGGACGCCGGCCCGTGAATCGCGCAAGCGGGCTTCGTGCGACTACGCCCCGCCCCTGTGCGCCTCATTGAGCTTCGCGTCCAGGGTGATCGCCGCATCGATCAGCGCCAGGTGCGTGAAAGCCTGCGGGAAGTTGCCCAGTTGTTGCCCCGTCAGGCCGATCTCCTCGGAGTACAGGCCCAGGTGGTTGGCGTAGGTGAGCATCTTCTCCAGCACGAGCCTGGCCTGATCGGCGCGTCCGGCCCGTGCCAGGGCGTCGACGTACATGAACGTACACAGGGAGAAGGTTCCCTCGGACCCGCGCAGCCCGTCGGGTGACGCATCGGGGTTGTAGCGGTAGACCAGGCTGTCGCTGACCAGTTCACGGTCCATCGCGTCCAGGGTGGACTTCCACATCGGATCGTCCGGCGTGATGAAGCCGACCGTAGGCATACGCAGCAGCGAGGAGTCGAGCACATCGTCGCCGTAATGCTGCACGAATGCCTGCTTCTTCGGGTCCCATCCCCGGCTGAGTACCTGCGCGTAGATCTTGTCACGCGCCTCCACCCACCGGCCGCCGGCCGCGGGGCGGCCGTCGTCGTAGGCGATCCGCAGGGCACGGTCGAGAGCGACCCAGGACATCACACGGCCGTAGGTGAAGTCCTTCCGGCCGCCACGGGTCTCCCACAGCCCTTCCCCGGGCTGATCCCAGTGGTCGACCAGCCAGTCGAGAAGGGTGTGCAGCGCGGTCCAGCCCCCGTGGTCGAGATGCATACCGTGCTGGTGCGCGAAGTAGATGCTGTCGAGCGCCTCGCCGTAGATGTCCAGTTGCAGTTGGCTCGCTGCTCCGTTACCGATGCGGACCGGGGCCGAACCGCGGTACCCCTCCCAGTGATCCAGGGTCTCCTCGACCAGGTCGGATGAGCCGTCGACGCGGTACATGATGTTCAGCGGCCCGGCGCCGTTCCCTTGGCCGGCCTCTTCCTTCACCCGGTCGTGCAGCCAGCTGATGAACGCGGCCGCCTCTTCCTTGAAGCCCAGGCCCAGCAAGGCGTACACCGAGAACGACGCGTCACGGATCCAGGTGAACCGGTAGTCCCAGTTGCGCTCCCCACCCAACTGCTCGGGCAGTGCCGTGGTGGGGGCGGCGACCAGGGCGCCGGTCGGCGCGTAGGTCATGAGCTTCAGCGTGACGGCCGAGCGTTCCACCGCTTCCCGCCAACGGCCCGAATAGGTGGACTGGGCCAGCCACGAGCGCCAGAAACGGGCCGTCTCGTCGAAGAGCTGCTCGAACTCCGCCACGCGGACCTCGCGCGGCGGCCCGCCGGGTGACGACTCCATGACCAGGCCGCGCTGTTCCCCCGCCCGCAGAGTCAGAGTGAACCGCAGGTCCTTGTCACCCGAGAGGATGTTCAAGAGCCGCTCGTCCTGTGGTTCACGGACGGCGTGGACGGCGAGGTCCATGTCCGCCGAGGTGAACAGGGCCCCCTGCTCGGTGATGTGGAGCTCGTGCGGCTTGCGGCCGTAGTCGAAGCGCGGAGCGATCTCCCCTTCGAACGTCATGCTGCCCCGGACACAGCGCAGCATCCGGACCAGGCGGTGGCGGTCCGTGGGCGTCGTGCCGGTCACCGGCATGAAGTCGACCACTTCCCCCGCCCCGGCCTCGGTCATGAAACGCGTCACCAGAACCGCGGTGTCCGGGTGGTAGAGCTGCTTGGTGGTGTACGTGTCCGCGACCGGTCTGACGGTGAAGTGGCCGCCCTTCCTCCGGTCGAGCAGAGCACCGAAGACGCTGGGCGAATCGAAGCGCGGACAGCAGAACCAGTCGATGGTCGCGTCGGTGGTCACGAGAGCCGCGGTTTGCAGATCACCGATCAGGCCGTGGTTCTCGATCAGGGGGTAGTCGTCCATCGTGAGCCCCTTTCGGCCCCGGCTGACAACGATCGGACACCGTCACGCGGCGCATGGGCGGGCCGGGCGCCATCTGGTCAGCTTAGGCCCCGGGTGCCGCCCCGTCCTGGCGGGAGCGTCGCACCAGGTGGCGGCGGGGTTCTGCCGCTGCGCCGGGCCGACAACGGCTCTACCGTGAGGTGACGGCGGTCGCGCCCAGAGAACCGGCCCGCTGTCTCGTATGCCTCATGGGCAACGGACTCCTCCGGGTGAAGGGGGCGTGACGTGGGTGTCCTGACGTCCTGGGCGGCCAGATTCAGGTTGCGGCAATACGTCAAGGCGAGTCTGTGGATCGTGCCGATGTTCGGGTTCGTCCTCGGCGCCCTTCTCGCTGAGCTCGCCGTCGCCGCGGACGACGCGAACTGGCCGCCGAGCGTCTGGCACTACTCCGCGACGACGGCGAGCGGCGTGCTCACCGCCATCGTGGGGGCCATGGTGGCGTTGCTCGGATTCGTCGTCACCATCGGCGTACTCGTCGTGCAACAGGCAACCGGAACCCTTTCACCCCGCTACATGCGCCTGTGGTACCGAGACCGGCTGCAGAAGGCAGTGCTGGCGACCTTCACCGGAACGTTCGCGTTCGCGTTCTCCCTGCTGCGCACCATCGAATCCGACTCCATCCCCGACCTCGGGATCACTCTGGCCGGTGCGGCGGTGGCCGTCAGCCTCGTGCTCCTGCTCATCTACCTCAACAGGTTCACCCACAGTCTCCGACCGGTGGCCATCGCCGAGATGGTCGCGCGGATGGGAGAGGACGTCTTCACGCGCGGGGCCGCGGCGATCCGGGGCGCGGCCCCGCGCGGGGACGTGTCCGTACCTACCGACAGCCCGGTGATGCGCATTCGTACCGCTCGCGGTGGAGCCATCCAGGCGTTCAACGTGACCGCGCTGGTCGCGGAGGCAGCGCGCCACGACTGTGTCTTCGTCGTCACCCGGCTCATCGGGGACTTCGTACCGCCCGGCACCGTTCTCTTCGAGGTCCACGGGGGCACGTCCAAACCGGACCCTGACCGGGTGACCGCCCTGGTTGCCCTCGGGGCCGAGCGCACCATCGAACAGGACCCCGCCTTCGCTCTGAGGGTCCTCGTCGACATCGCCATCAGGGCCCTCTCCCCGGCGGTGAACGACCCCACGACCGCGGTGCAGGTCATCAACTACATCGAGTGGTTGCTGCACACGGTCGGCGCCACGCCCCTCCCCGCTCGTCACGTGCTGGCCGATCGCCACGGGCGCACCCGCCTCGCGCTGCCGGGGCGGGACTGGGAGAATTACCTGCGGCTCGCCGTCTGCGAGATCCGCGACTACGGAAGTTCATCCGCGCAGGTCTGCCGAAGGCTCCGTGCCCTGCTCGACGACCTGCTCGACGCCCTGCCGCCGGCGCAGCACGCGTCGGTGCGTGCGGAGATGAGTCTTCTGCGGGAGGCGGTCGAGCGGGAGTTCACCGACCCGGCCCGCCGGGCCATCGCGCAGGCGGCCGACCACCAGGGCATCGGCGGGCAGTACTCGTCGTAGGGTCACGCCTTGAGGCGGCCCCGGTCTCCATACGCCCGGGGCCCCGGCCGTAGGCTCGGGACATGATGGGTACGCAGTCTGGCGGCACCGCACGAGGGCCGGGACGCCCGCGAGAGGAACGGGTCACTGGAGCCGTCCTCAAGGCGGTCGTGGACATGGTCCACGAGCAGGGGATCGGGGCGGTCACGATGGACGCCGTCGCGGCACGGGCCGGCGTGAGCAAACCCGCCATCTACCGGCGGTGGCCCACCAAACAGGATTTGATCATCGCAGCCGCGGAAACCCGCATCGGCATCCTGTCAGTGCCCGACCTGGACGACTTCCGGGCGGAACTCCGCTTCGTACTCACCGCTCGCCTGGAGGCCTACCGGCTGCCGGGTACGGACCGGCTGATCGCGGGCCTCATCGGGGCGGCGGCCGAGACCGGCGCGGTACGAGGCCAGTACGCGGAGTACACCGAGCGGATCACGAGTGAGACACGGCGCATCCTCGAACGCGGGATCGCCCGCGGTGACGTGTCACCGGACACCGATGTCAGGGCCGCCGCCACGCTGGTGGCCGCGCCACTGATCTTCCGGCTGATCGGCGAGCAGGAGATGCCCGACGCCCGGTTCGTGGACAGCCTGGTCGATCTCGTCGCCCGCGCTGTCGGCCCCGTCTGCTGACGGCCTCCGCAACGGCGGCGGTTCCCGGCCTCACATTTTCGTGCCCTCATGCCTCTTGCCTCACTCCGGCCAAATAACGATACTCCGAGTATCGATTTCCGCCCCCGCCCGGAGGACTCATGGCCACCACCGCCCCCGCCCCCGCACTCGACAAGCCGTTGATGCACTACGGGAAGCGCACACTCGACCGCATCGCTCCGGACGCCCCGCAGCCCGACTACCGGATCCTGGACGTCTGCCCGCTCACCCCGCACATCGGCGCCGAGATCGAAGGCGTCGACCTCTCGCTCCCGATCGGCGAGGATCTCGCGGAGGAGATCAGGCAGGCCCTGCTGGAGTGGAAGGTCCTCTTCTTCCGCGACCAGCACGCCTTCGACCCGCAGTCGCAGCTCGCGTTCTCCGGCCTGTGGGGTCAGCCGGAGGCGAACCCCTTCTTCCCCAAGGGCGACATCGTCGGGGTCTCCCGGCTGGCCAAGGACGCCATGGCCGTCGGAACCGAGAACATCTGGCACAGCGACCACTCGTTCATGGCTGCGCCGGCGCTCGGCTCCGTACTGCGGGCCGTCGAGATCCCGCCCGCCGGCGGCGACACCATGTGGGCGGACATGGCTGCCGCCTACGACAACCTCACCGAAGCGATGAAGGCCCGGATCGACGGGCTCACCGCCGTGCACGACTGGGTGCCGAGCTGGGGTGCGCTGATGACCGACAGTCAGATTGCGGCACACCGTGAGAACCTGCCTGCCGTCGAGCACCCCGTGGTCGTACGCCACCCGCGCACCGGCCGCAAGCTGCTGTACGTCAACGAGCCCTTCACCACACGGATCGTCGGCCTGTCGGACCCGGAGAGCCGCGAACTGCTCGACGAGCTCGTCCTCCAGGCCCGTATCCCCGAGTACCAGGTCCGCTTCCGCTGGCAGCCCGGATCGGTCGCGATCTGGGACAACATCGCCACCCAGCACTACGCGATCAGCGACTACTTCCCGCAGCGCCGTGTCATGGAACGCATCGCCATCGCCGGCGTCCCGCTCTCCTGAACGAGCGCTCGGCCCCACCTTCCCTCTCCAGTCACCGCGGAGCCCTCGTGACCGACACCGATGTCGCACCCGCAGTCCCCGCCGGCACCCTGAACGCGCCGATCAGAACGCGGCGCCGCGCCTGGACCGTCACTGCCCTGCTCGTCGTCTTCATGATGATCAATTTCGCCGACAAGTCCGTGCTCGGCCTGGCTGCGGATGAGATCCGAAAAGACCTCGGCCTGTCCGCATCAGCCTTCGGACTCGCCAGCAGCGCCTTCTTCCTGCTCTTCTCGATCTCCGGTGCCGCAGTGGGACTGCTCGCGGACCGCATACGGCCCAAGTGGCTGCTTCTCGCGATGGCCCTACTCTGGTCCATCTCCCAGGCGCCACTGGCGGTGGGCGGAGGGCTCGCGGTGCTCATCACCTCACGTGTTCTCCTCGGCGCCGCCGAAGGCCCCGCCTTTCCCGTCGCCCAGCAGGCCGCCCTGTCCTGGTTCCCCAACCACCGACGCAACCTGCCCGGGGCCTTGATCGTCCTCGGCATCACTCTGGGGGTCCTGGTCGCCGCTCCCGTCCTGACGTGGGTGATCCAGAACCATGGCTGGCGCTCAGCCGTAACCGCGATGGCGCTCGTCGGTGTCGTGTGGGCGCTGCTGTGGATCCCCCTCGGCGGGGAGGGGCCGTACGCGGCCGCACCGGCCACCACGACGTCAGCCGACTCCACGGCCGGGGTGAGTGAGGGGCCGGCAGGCGCCGAAACGGGGACGGCCCCGCAAAGGACGTCGTACCGGCGGATCCTGGCGACCCGGACATGGATCGGCGCCACGGCCGCCTACTTCGGCACCTACTGGGTCATCGCCTTCGCCCTGGTCTGGCTCCCCTCGTACCTCCAGGACGCGCTGGGCTACTCCTCGGCCGGTTCCACCCGGGTGCTGATGCTGGTCTGGGGGCTGGGCGGGGTCGTGGTGCTCGGACAGGCAGGCCTGACCGGGTGGCTGCTACGCCGGGGGATCACGAGTCGGTGGGCCCGCGGCGGGGTCGGCGGCGTTCTGCTGCTCATAGGCGCCGCAGCATGCCTCGCCCTGCCGTTGGCTCCGGCCGGTGCCGTGACCGCCATGCTCCTGGTCGCGGGATTCGGGCTGGCCGGAGCGATGAGCAGCGTTGCCGTCACCACCGTCACGGAACTGGCTCCGGCGGATCGCCGCGGCGGCACCCTCGGCATCATGAACGCCGTGGTGACCACCGCGGGTCTGATCGCCCCGACCCTGATCGGGCACCTCGTGGACACCCGGGGAGCGGCGGGTTACCAGCACGCGGTCCTCATCACCGGCGCCGTTCTCCTGCTGAGCGGAGTCGCCGCCCTCGCGTTGATCGACCCGGAGCGCGACGCCCGTCGGCTGTCCGCGTGAGCAGGCGGGCCTGCTCCTCGCGCAACTCACGGAGCGGGCCCGCCCTTTCCTCCCCTACCTTCCGCAAGGATCGACTTTGAACACCAGCGCCCTCGACACCTCCCTGCTCGACCGCACCGTGGCCGACGTACGCGCCCATGCCGCGTCCTGGTGCGCCACCCCGCTCTCCGAACGCATCGCCCTCCTGGAGCGGCTGCTGCCGCGCGTCGTCGCGAGTGCGGCCGAGATCGCCGGTGCGGGTGCCCGGGCGAAGGGGTACGGACCGGGCTCCCCCTGGGCGGCCGAGGACTGGACCGGCGGGCCCTGGGCCCTGGCGCAGAACGCTGCCGCGCTCCTACACGTCCTGCGACGGATCGCCGCGGGCGGGGACCCACTGGACGGCAGGACGGTTTACGAGGAGAACGGCCGCACCCGCGTGGACGTCTTCCCCGCCACCGGCTGGGACGTTCTGCTGCTCAACGGGTTCACGGCCCAGGTGTGGATGCGCCCCGGCGTCACCGCGGAGCAGGCGCGGGCGCGCGCCGCGGGAGAGTACCGGGGCAGGCGGGGAGACCCTGGCCTCGCCCTGGTGCTCGGCGCCGGCAACGTCGCCGCCATCACCGCGCTGGACATCCTGCACAAGCTCTACGCCGAGGGCCAGGTCGTCATCGCCAAGATGAACCCGGTCAACGCCTATCTGCGCCCCCACTTCGAGCACGTCTTCGCCGAGTTCGTCGAACGGGGCTGGCTGCGCTTCGTCGACGGCGGCGCGGCCGAGGGCAGCTACCTCACCCGCCACGAAGGCGTCGACGCCATTCATGTCACGGGTAGCGACCGCACCCACGACGCCATCGTCTGGGGCACGGGCGAGGACGCCGAGCGACGCCGCCGTGACGACCTCCCGCTGATCGCCAAGCCCTTCAGCAGCGAACTGGGCGGCGTCAGCCCCTGCATCGTGGCGCCGGGCCCGTGGAGTGAAGCCGACTTCCGCTTCCAGGCCGAGCACATCGTCACCAGCAAGATGAACAACTCGGGCCACAACTGCATCGCCAGCCAGATCCTGGTCCTGCCGCGTGACTGGGACGGTACCGAGCGGCTGCTCGACGAGATCCGGAAGGTGCTGCGCCGGCTGCCCCCGCGCGCCGACTACTACCCCGGCGCCGCCGACCGTCTCGCCTCCGTACGAGCAGCTCACCCGACGGCGGAGGCCCACGGCGACGGCTGCCGACTGCTCGTGCCCGACGTCACGGATCACGACGACCTCCTCGTTCGCGACGAGGTCTTCGGCAGCGCCCTGGGCGTCGTACGTCTGTCTGGCGCATCCCCTGCCGAATTCCTGCGGCAGGCCGTCGACTTCGCCAACGACACCCTGCCCGGCACCCTCGGCGCCACCCTGATCGTCCACCCGAGGACGGAGAAGACCCATCGGGAGGCGGTGCGTACCGCCATCGCCGAGCTGCGCTACGGCACGCTGGGCGTCAACTGCTGGTCAGGGGTCGGTTTCCTGCTGGGCTTCACCCCCTGGGGCGCCTTCCCCGGCCACACGCGGCAGGACATCGGCAGCGGCCTCGGCTTCGTACACAACGCGTTCATGCTCGAGGACATCGAGAAGACCGTGCTGCGCGCGCCCTTCACACCCGCTCCGCGCGGCCTGGTCACGGGCGACGCGTCCCTGTCACCACGCCCGCCGTACTTCGTCACCCACCGCACCGCTCTCACCACGGTGCAGCGCCTCACCCGCTTCACGGCCGCGCCGAGCCTCACCAAGCTGCCCGCCCTCCTCGCGTCCGCGTTGCGGGGCTGACACCCGCTCGCCTGCGGCTCGCACCGACACACCCTACGGAGACCCCATGCTCAACCTCGCCGTCGTGCTGGAGAACAGCGCCCGCGCCCTGCCCGACCGCACCGCCATCGTCCTGGGCGACCAGCGGCTCACCTACGCGGAGCTGGACGCGGCCGCCAACCGCGTGGCGAACCTCCTCCGCTCGCGCGGTATCGAGCCGGGCGACAAGGTCGCCCTGTCCTGCCCCAACCTGCCCTGGTTCCCTATCGTCTACTACGGCATCCTCAAGGCCGGGGCGGTGGTGGTACCGCTCAACGTGCTGCTCAAGGGCCGAGAGATCGCCTACCATCTGGCCGACTCCCAGGCCAAGGCATACTTCTGCTTCGAGGGAGGCGCCGAGCTCCCGCTCGGGCAGGAGGGCTGGTCCGGCTTCGGTGAGGCGCCGGACTGCGAGCACTTCTTCGTCATGACGGCCGCTCTCTCCGGTGACTCCCCGATCGAGGGCGCCGAGTGCCTGACGGTGGCGCTGGCCGGTCGGAGCGGGAACTTCGAGACGGTGGCCACGGAGCCCGGTGACACCGCGGTCATCCTGTACACGTCCGGCACCACCGGCCGGCCCAAGGGCGCCGAACTCAGCCACTCCAACGTAATGCTCAACGTGCTGACCTGCCAGAAGCTGTTCGGCGAGGTGGAGCACGACGTGCACCTGATCGCGCTGCCGCTGTTCCACTCCTTCGGCCAGGTCGTGCAGATGAACGCCGGCCTCGCGTCAGGGGCGACCCTGGTGCTGCTGCCACGCTTCGACGCCCGGGCGGCCCTCGCCCTCATGCAACGCCACGCCGTCACCTTCTTCGCGGGCGTCCCCACCATGTTCTGGGCCTTGCTGGGAGCGGACACCTCCGACGTGGACGTGCCGCAGATCGCCAGGAACCTGCGTATGGCGGGTTCGGGGGGCTCGGCGCTCCCCGTGGAGATCCACCACCGCTTCGCCGAGCGGTTCGGCCTCACGATCCTGGAGGGGTACGGCCTCTCGGAGACCAGCCCCGTCGCCACCTTCTCGCCCCGGGGGGAACCGGTGCGCCCCGGCTCCATCGGACGTCCCGTCTGGGGCGTGGAGGTGGGCCTTGTCGGTAAGGACTGGACCCCGGTCCGGGGTGCCGACGCGATCGGCGAGGTAGTCGTCCGCGGGCACAACGTGATGAAGGGCTACTTCAACCGGCCCGACGCGACCGCCGAGGTGATGCGGGACGGCTGGTTCCGCACCGGTGACCTGGCCCGCCGCGACGCCGACGGATGGTTCTACATCGTGGACCGTGCCAAGGACATGATCATCCGTGGTGGCTTCAACGTGTACCCGCGCGAGGTCGAGGAGGTACTGCTCACGCATCCTGCCGTGAGCATGGCGGCCGTGATCGGCCTGCCGGACGCGCGCCATGGTGAGGAGATCAAGGCCTGCGTGGTACTCGCCCCGGGAGCGACGCTCTCCGAGGTGGAGTTGATCGCCTGGTGCAGGGACCAGATGGCGGGTTACAAGTACCCCCGTCTGGTCGAGTTCTTCGATGTCCTGCCCACCAATGCCACGGGCAAGATCCTCAAGCGCGAGCTTCGGGAGGCGGGCACGGCGGGGGCCGACACCGTCGTCATGGGGGAACGGGCCGCAGAACTGCCACAGGCGAACTGAGTCAGGGGGTTGGCGTTCAACCGACCGGCCGTATGCGGTCGTGCGGCTCCCGGCTCGTGACCTTCAGTGGCGCCATGACCGGGGCGCTCCCGGAGGGCCCGTGCGGCGTGGCTCCGGTCGCGGGACCTGGAAGGAGCGCGTTTGCTGGAACCGGCGGCGGGTGCTCCGTCGCTCGCGGCCACCCGCGGAGTGCTCTTTCAGGAGATCCGTATGGAACCTCAGCCCAGCAGGCCGGATCCTTCACACGGCTCGCCCTCTCGGGAAGGGCAACCGAGCGAGTTCGCCGATCTGCGGCGCCGTTTCGCGGAGCTGGAGGACGGCGGGAGACCGCGTCGGCATCAGTGGCGGTCGGTTCTGTCCGCTGTGCTGGTGATCCTGACCGCGTTGCTGTCCGTTCTGTCGGTCGTTGCGGTGTGGGCCGACAGCATGGTGGAGGAAACTGACCGATATGCCGAGGTCCACCGGCTCGTGTCGAGTTCCGCGTTCGAAACGCTGGGGACGGACGCCATCCGTGTCCCGCACCGGGCCTTGGACAAAACTCTGACGGGCGGGGCGGCGGCGTTGTGACGCTGAAGGGCGATCAGGTGGCCATCGATGTCGGCCCCATCGCGGGTCGGGCCAAGAACGAGCTGGTGACATCCGGCTCTTCCCGCGCCGCGCGCTGCCACAAGCGCTGGATCGGCGGCCTCATCCTGCTCACCGCCCTGATCGTCCTCGTCACCTGGTCGTATCCGAGCACCGAGGTGGTCATGTGGATCGTGGCCGCGTTCCTGGCCGCCTTCGCCGTGCGCGAATTCCTCGACGATGCGAATGCGGCGGACGGGACCGGCCGGCAGCACGGCGAGAAGGAACCGCGACCCTCATGAACGCGCCCCCGGGGAGTGGCCGGGGCCGGCGGCTCAGTGCGCACCACGTGTACCTGCTCCTGCCGCTCCTGCGTTCCACGGCCGTGGTGGCAGCGGCCGTCACGGCGTACTACCTGCTCCCCCTCGACCGTGATCTCGACCGGCACACCGCCGAGGGGCTCATCCTCGGGCTGTTGGGAATCGGCACACTGCTGGCCCTGCAAGCGGTCAGCATCATCGGTTCGTCGCACCCCCGGTTGCGCGCCGTCGAAGCTCTGGCCACCGCGGTCCCCCTCTTTCTGCTGCTGTTCTCGGCCACGTATTTCCTGTACGCGCACAGGCAAGGAGGGCACTCCTTCTCCGAACCGCTCAGCAGGAACGACGCCCTGTACTTCAAGGTGACCGTCTTCGCCACCGTCGGATTCGGTGACATCGTGCCCGTCTCACAGACGGCTCGGATACTGACCACACTCCAGATGGTGGCCGACCTCGTTCTCGTGGGCCTGATCGCGAAGGTCATGGTCGGAGCGGTACGGATCGGGCTGGAGCGACGTCAGTCCTCCACGGCACCCGAGCAGCCCGAGCCATGACGTCCACGCCCCCCAGTCCGGAAGGACGGAATCCATGACGGCGCCGAACGCCCACCCCGGCCCCTCCGGCGAGCCCGAGGGGGCCGCAGAGGCCGCAGAGGCCGACCGCTTGCGGAATCTCCTGCGTACGCCCGCATACACCAAGCTCCTGGTCTTCAGCGCTCTGATCGGCGTCCCGATCTCCCTGGCGGCCTTCTGGTTCCTCGTCGGCCTGCACGAGCTGGAGCACGTGATGTGGGCGGACCTACCGAAGGCACTCGGCTGGGACACTCCCCCGGCCTGGTGGCCGCTGCCGCTGCTCGCCGTCGCGGGGGTCGCCGTGGGGCTGGTGGTGACCCATCTGCCCGGCGCGGGCGGTCACGTTCCGGCGTACGGCCTGCACGCAGGGGGTCCCTCGGCGGCCGCCCTGCCAGGGGTGATCATCGCCGCGGCCGCGAGCCTGCCGCTCGGTGCCGTCCTCGGCCCGGAGGCGCCCCTGATCGCACTCGGCGGCGGCCTCGCCCTCCTCTTCCGGCATCTCGTCCGCGCCCCTGCCACCCCCCAGAGCACCGCACTGCTAGGTGCGGCCGGCGCGGCGGCGGCCATCGCCGCCATCTTCGGCAATCCGCTCATCGCCGCGGTGCTTCTGATCGAAGTGGCGGGCGTCGGCGGTCCACAGCTGTTCATCGTCATGCTTCCCGCGCTGCTGTCGAGTGGCGTGGGAGCGGTGGTGTTCACGGGCTTCGGACGCTGGACCGGCCTCGATACGGGCAGTCTCACCGTCCACTTCCCCACCACTCCTCCGCGTCTGGACACCGGCGACGTGGTGTGGTCGATCGTGCTGGGGGCAGGCGTGGGTGCGCTGGTGCACCTGGTGATCATCGGCGGTCGGCTGACCGCCACTTTCGTGTCAGTCTCTCCTCTCGTCCGGACCGTGATCTGCGCGGTCGCCGCCGGAGGCTGCGCCGCCATCTACACGGTTGTCACGGGCCGTTCCCCGGTCGAGGTCGCCTCGTCCGGCCAGGCCACGCTGGCCGGACTCGCTTCGGATCCACATGCCTGGGGCGTGGGCGCACTTCTGGCCGTCCTGCTGTTCAAAGCCGCCGCGTACGCCCTGTGCCTGGGCAGCCTCCGCGGCGGACTGGTGTTCCCCGTTCTCTTCCTGGGCGCAGCGGCCGGCGTGCTGCTCGCGCCACTGCCTGGCCTCGGAGTGGTCCCGGGCGCTGCCGCGGGCATGGCCGCAGCAGCCGCAGCCGCTCTGCGGCTTCCGGTCAGCAGCGTGGCCCTGGTGGTCCTGGTGCTCGGCAACGCCGAGACGATCCCCGTCGTGATCCTGGCGGCAGTGACGGCCTTCATCACCGCCGAACTGCTTCCGCCGGGCCCGTCGGCCGCGACGCGCCGCCCGCGCGAGAAGGCTGCGGGCGGCGACAGCGTGAGCGCCTGATCCTCTGTCTGCGCCATCTTCCGCGCCACCGCCTTGGAGGGGCGTCAGGCGATGCGCGCTCTGGGACACGCCGGCCGTGTCCTGTTCGAGAACAGTGATGACGGCACCGACGGCCGCCCGGAAGCACAGCGCGCGGACCTGCGACGGCTGCTGCTCGACGCGCTCCCGATGGCGTGGTCGTCGGGTTCACCGACCGGGCCCCCGCCTATTCAGGCCGGGCCGCGTGCTGGTGAGCCTGCACGATCGTGGAGTCCACCGACACGACCCAGTTGATGTCCTCGCCGGTGTCGGCCGCGGCCACCTGCGCGCCGTCTGGCCGGCAGGCACAGCGGGCCCGGTACTCAGGTCGAGGCACGCCCACCGATCGTCAGCTCGACGTCGTCTCCCATTCGAATGAACTCTCGAACCAGCCAGGTGCGACCGTCGATGGAGGTTCCGGCGCCCGTGGTGTAGGCCGGGACGGTGAGTACGGGGCCCATCGGATCCACGGTGCGCAACTCCGCCTCGGTGACCACGTCGTCGGCGAGGCGCAGTTGCAGTTCGATCGGCTGTGGTTCTTCTACGAAGGTGTGGGGGTCGGCCAACCCCTGGATGCGGCAGCGAGCACCCGGGAAGAGGTGTGTGTGGCCGCATACGGTCAGGAAGCTGTCCGCTTCGTTCGGGCCGGTGGAGGACTGGGGCATGACGGGGCTCCGGAATCCGCGGTGTCGATGGGCCCTTGGCAGTCTGGCGGCCGGACGGATGAGCTGCGGCATTGCACAGCCACGCCGCTCCCGCTGTCACCCGGTCGGAACTGCGGAAGGACCGAAAGGACGCGAGGGGCGGCCCGCGACCCGCACTTCCGCCGCCGCCTGGAGGCGCCGCTGTCCTTCGTGGACGCTGACGCTGACGACATCGCCACCGCTCCGGTGCATTCCGCCCGCCGGAGTGGTCGCCAGCCCCCGCGACATGGTCTGCGAGAACTCATCGGCAGAACTGTCCACGGTCAGTCACGAGACCTGTAGCAGTGGGCCGTGCGCACGTCCGCATGCGCCATCACGGAATCAACAGCTGCGTCACGCCAAGCCGGCGACCCGCCTGCTCTCTCGACGCTGACGGTCCGTCGGCTCGCTCGGCGAGGCGCCCGGCCTCTGGCCCAAAGGCGGTCCCAACGCCTATGCCCTGTCGCTGGCCCGCCGTGTGCCTCCACGCTGGCTCCGGTCGTCGACCACGTCGAGAAGGGCGACCCGTCGGCGGAAGTCCCCCAGTCCGTCCTCGACGCCATCGCGTACTGCCTGTTCTCGGCCGGCGCCGACTTCGTGCGTTGGGGCGTGTCGGCGTCGCCATGGACACGGTCTGCGTGCCCCGGCTGTGGATGCCCTGGCTCGGAGTCCCCAAGGCAGCGGCCGCACTTGGACTGCTCATTGGTTTCTGGATACCGATGATCGCCATGGCTGCGGCGGCCGGTCTCGTTCTCTTCTTTGGCGCCGCCATCGTGACGCACTTGAGAGCACGCGACTCCTCCTTCGGTCTGCAGTACCCGTTCCTTCTGCTAGCTACCGCCGCCTTGGCCTTGAGGGTTGCCGTCTGAGGATCGCCCCGTAACCGCTGACCCCGGGGTGAGATGGTCTCGGCGTGGCTGGTGTGATCACGGCGGCGGAGCCGTCCTGGATAGCCCCGTTCACTGGGCCAGGCCCCCGCAGTTTCGGAACGTCGGTGACCACCCTGCGCCGTGAAAGTGCGGATCCGGTGCCGCCGGTCGCCGCGTGATCTACCTCGGGTTTCTGCACAGCATCCGGGGGGCGCCGGACGGGTCGTCGCCCGGCGCGCACCGGACCATGACACCAACGCGCCATCCCCTTAGCGGCGGCTGTACTGGTGGCAGTCCTCAACGAGTGGCTGTGACCAGCGGATATACAGTCGGTCTCAGTCTGTCGGCGCGGCCCCGGCGCAGGCGTCGGCGATAGCCTGAGTGTCCCAGTAGAACGGCCGGACCTCGGTGATCTGCCCGTCCTTGACCGTGATCGTTTGCAGGATGGGGAAGCTGAGTTCACGGCCGGTCGCACGAGCGCGAGCACGGACCTGAGTGAGCACGACCGCAGTCTCACCGGTGGCAAGAAACTCCTGCTCCACCATGTCGAACGTCTCCCAGACCCGCCCCATCGCGAGGAAGAACTGCGTCATTCCCTTGTGCCCACGCCACGTACCTCCGTAGGGCAGAGCATCCGCTTGATGCAGCTCGACATTGGACGCGAAGAAGGGAGCGAGCAAGTCGAACGAAGCCTCGCCAGGGCCTCCGGCCGCCAGATACTCGGCCTCAGCCGCATACATGCCGGTGAGGACTGTCACTGGGTCTGTAGTGGATGACATCGTCATGGCGCCAGCATGATCAGCAAAGGCGCATCCCGCTCGCGGAAATCAGACATCGTTGTGCGACATGGTCGGCACTTTCACAACACGCCCTGGCTCTCCCTTAACTGGGTTCCGGGTTCATCCGCTTGCCCGGGGCCGCCAGTCGGCACACTCGCGTGGCTGCGGCTTGTGAGGCGCTGGGGCGGGGATCGTAGTGCCATGGACAATCAGCCGTTTGACGTGTGGGCAGTCGGGGCCGCGTACGAGCGGTACATGGGTCGGTGGAGTCGGCTTGTCGCGGAGGAGTTCGTGGCGTGGCTCGACTGCGAGGACGAGCTGCGGTGGGTGGACGTGGGGTGCGGTACTGGTGTGCTGTCGGCTGTGGTGACGGCCCGGTGCCTGCCTCGATTGATGGTGGGTATCGACCGGTCCGAGGGGTTCGTGGTCTCAGCCCGAACAACAGCTCCAGTCTCGGCATACTTCACCGTGGCAGACGCGATGTCGCTTCCAGTACGCGACGAAGCGTGCGATGTGGCCGTCAGCGGCCTTGCCCTGAACTTCCTTCCTGGACCCACTGAGGCGGTGGCAGAAATGGTCCGGGCGGTCCGGCCGGGTGGCCTGATCGCGGCGTACGTGTGGGACTACGCAGACGGCATGGGGATCATTCGCGGCTTCTGGGACGCCGCCGTCGAGGTGGATCCGTCCGCGGCCGCCCTGGACGAGGCCCGCCGCTTCCCTGTATGTCATCCGGAGCGGTTGCGCGCGGTATGGGCTGACGCTGGGCTCGTCGATGTGTCCACCGCCTCGATCGAGGTGGCCACCGTCTTCACCGACTTCGCCGACCTGTGGGACCCCTTCCTGGCGGGGCAGGGCCCTGCACCGGGCTACGTAGCTGCCCTCACGCCGGCCCACCGCGAGCGAGTGCGTGGCGCCCTCAGCGCGGCTGTCCCCAGGAGGCCGGACGGTTCCATCGCGCTCACGGCCCGGGCTTGGGCGGTGAGCGGTCGGCGAGTGCCCCACGCCGAGGCGAGTTGAGGGCCGTCCCGCAGTCGGGAGACGGTCGGCCGCTGGGCAGGGCCGCTCGTCCATCCGGCGGGCGAGGTGGTGCAGGCGGCCGATGCCGGGCATCGCGTGGTGGACGCCGTCGTCGCCCCTTGAGACGGCAGTCGGCGCAGGATCTTCCGGTCCTTCATGCCTCGCCACCGAGATCAGCATCGGGCGGATTACCCGCGACCTCACGATCTGCATGGCCGCCCGCGACGTTCCCGGACGGCCCACCCAGCCCCTCAACAAGTTCTAAAGCATTGCCTGGCGCGCCACGCGGTAGCGGAGGTAGACGACTTTTGAGCTGATGGTGCGGGTCTCGACGAGTTCGAGATCTACCCGGCGCTCGCGCTGGGGGAAGAACGGGGTGCCACCGCCAACCAGCACTGGATAGACCCTGGCCCGGTACTCGTCGATCAGACCCAAATCGGCCGCCTCGGCAGCGAGAGTCGCGCCGCCGATCGCGATGTCGCCCTCCCCCGGCTCGGCTCGCAACCGCTCGATCTCCTCTGCCAGGCCGCCGGAGGCCAGGCGGGCATTGCCCTGCACCGTCGACAGCGTGGTGGAGAACACCACCTTGGGGAGCGAATTCCAGATCGCGGCCCACTCGAGCATAGAGTCGTCGAGCGATGGATCCTGGTCGGCGGTCTCCCAGTACAGCATCGTCTCGTACAGCCGTCGCCCCATCACGTAGACGCCGACCTCGCGGATCTCGTCGGTGACGAAGCGAAAGACGTTTTCGTCGGGCCCCGTCCAGTCGAAGTCGTCGTTCGGCCCGACGATGTAGCCGTCAAGGGAGACGCCCATCGAGTAGGTCACGCTGCGCATCAGAAGTCCTCCTCGGGGACAGGTTCGACACTACGACCACCGTCTGCCGCAGGGCTCGTCACAGCTCACGGGGTCCCCTCAGATCTCCCCGCCCCACGGCAAAATCATCACGAAGGACGCATGGTGCGTTCGAAGGTGTTGCGTCTCTTGTAGCGCTCACAGTCGAAACCAGTGGGGTGACGCCTCGGGAGCCTCGGTTCTTGGCGGTGGCGATCAAGACGATGCTGCCCGGGCTCGCCCTGGACGCGGGCCATTCCGAACGGTTCCGGCGCGAGTCGCAGGCCATGGCCGCGCTCCGGGACCCGCATGTGGTGACCGTGCACGACACCGGGGAGGAGCCGCGGGAGCAGCGACGCCACCGCCCCTTGCACGTGCACCGTTGGCGCTACCCCTGCCCGCGCCGGCGCTGCGCCCAGGGTTCACGCCCGTTCCGGAGTCCGTGCGCTCGGCACGGGCGAACACACGCCGCACAAGACGTTCGGCTGACGCCCTGCCCGCCTGGGCCCCGAGAAACGGGCAGAAGATGGGGCCGCGGAAAGGGATCTTTTGGTTCGCGGCGCTCGGGAACCTGTTCATGCTGCTGGTCGGGCTCTCGATCGTGCTGCCGACAGAGTAAAAGGTCGCGGCCCCGGTATTTCAGATCTCGCGAAGCGCGACTAAGCAGTGATGAGGTCGAACGACTCCCAGGGTCCTGTCGTCGTGCGGTTGGCGATGAGCGGCGAGGCGCCGGCGTCCTCGGCGGTCACGTACAGGTTGTTCGCCTGCGCGCGCAGGCTGACGGTGCCGTCCGCGTTGTGGACGAGCCGGAAGGTCTCCCAGCCCTGTGCCGTCGGGCGATTGGCGACAAGGGGCGAGGCGCCTGCGTCGTCGGCGGTCACGTACAGGTTGTTGGCGTGTGCCCGCAGTGCGATGTTGCCGTTGCCCAGGTCGATCATGTCGAACCGTTCCCAGGTACCGGCGGCCGTGCGGTTGGCAATGAGCGGAGACGCGCCGGCGCCCTCGGCGGTCACGTAACGGTTGTTGGCCCTGGCACGGAGGCTGATCACCGTGCCGGTGGGGTCCATTGGCCGGGTGGGCCTGGTCGCGGTGAGAGCGATCTGCCCCTTCAGCATCCGGCCGCCGTCGCCGGTGAGCCTGAGGTAGTAGTCGGAGGAGCAGGCCGTGCCGTCCTCGTCGAGCGCGAGGATCCCGGAACCGGACGGTACCTGGGCCGTGTTCTCGGCGGTCTTGGCGATCTGGTTGCCTTCGTTGTACTCGTCGTACATGGAGATGTAGATGCCCTGGGCCCCCACGCGCTTCATGTTGTAGAACTGCCGCCACATGAAGTCGCCGTGAGCGCGCTGGCGTTCTTGCAGGTCGCCGGGGAGAACACAGGGCTGGTAGTCGATGCCGTGGGCATTGCACTCGGCCTGATCGGGCAGGTTGACGTTCTGGTAGAAGTTGTCCGCGTCGGTGACGCTGCCGATGCGGCCGACCATCCAGGGGGAGATCATGTTCAGGGCCCGGTACGCATTGATGTACCCGGCTCGGGAGTCGCCGGTCCCGGTACGCCAGTGGGTGGGGACTCCGCCCATCACGTAGCAGCCCTGTCCTTTGAACCAGTTGATGACGTCGAGGCAGACATCGGCGGACCACGCCTTGTTGTCCTCGTTGAAGCCGAGGCCCCAGATGCCCACCACCGGTTTGCCGTTCTGGATGGCGTAGGCGGACGAGGCGGTGTGGGCGCGCATTTTGTTGGCCCAGTCGGTCTTGATCTCCTGTTGCATGGTCGTCCAGCCGGTGACGTCGTACATGACGTAGAACTTGCGGCCGTACGCCTCCGCGGCCGCGCGCACCTTGGTGGCCATCGCGTCTCGCGTGGGGCCCTCGGGGCTGTTCGGGTTGAACCGCTGGAGTGCGGCGGTATCGATGCCGTACTGCTGCATCCAGCGGAAGTGCGTATCGACCGTCTGTTGGTCATAGGAGGAGAAGAGGGTCGCCTGCCCTCCGCTGTTCAGGTCGGGGTAGGCGGTTGCGTAGCCTCTGGTGTACTCGCGCATGTCGGGCCAGCTCTTGATGGTGGTGTTGCTGAGCGACGGCGGCTGGGACATGTTGCGGGACCAGTGCCACCAGCCATTGATCGGCGCGCCGTCCCCGGTGCACGCGAACCAGCCCTGGTAGCCGACGGTGATCTTGCCGACGACATCGCCCGGCGGGCTGGCCAGCGGTGCGACGGCCTCGGCGGATGCGGTGCCGGGCAGGCCGCTGAGGAACGGGGCGGCCGCTGAGGCGGCCAGGAAGGTACGGCGGGAGACAGTCATGGTGGGGGGACCTTTCCCTCTGCGGGGTCGCTTGGCGTTTGCCTCGTGGTGCAGCGGCACCGTGCGGCGTTCTGCGCCGGGAGGCGGGGCGGGGCCTGTACCGGCCGGGTGACCCGGCCGGTACAGGCTGTTCTCCCCGAACGCGGAGATCGGAGGCTCATCGCCTCACGGCTGAGCAGCGAGGTGGAAGCTCTGTGCGGCCGAGTTGTCGCAGGCGCGCTGTACCAGCTGCACGCCGTTCGCCGTGCTGCCTGGGGTGCTCAGGCACTTGCCGCTGTGCCGGGCGGTGAAGTGGTAGCGGCCCGAGGCCTCCCGTACCGGCAGCCACTGCTGGTTGCCACCACCGCCGTAGGACCACAGCTGCAACGGCGCGTTGTCCGCGGTCGACACACCGGTGACGTCGACGACCTGCTGCGGATTACCGCGGATCGCGATCCGCGTGTATCCGCTGTCGGTGGGGCGGAACTGGAACTGCTGGGCGGTGGTCCCGTTGCAGGTGTACTGCTGTATCGCCGTGCCGTTGGCCGTGGCCGCCGCTCGCGCGTCGACGCAGGCGCCGTTCGCGTTGTCGGTCAGTGAGTACCACGCCGTCTCGGATATCGGGTCGGTCGGCGCGGGATCACCGGCCGCTCCGCCGAGCCACTTGAGCCCGTCGATCAGGAAGCGGTTCTGTGTGGGGCTCGCGAACGTCGAGGACAGCCGGGTGTTGGAACCGTAGTCCATGGCGTTGTGTCCGAAGTTGGCGTACAGCATCTTGTACTGGGTGTTGGTCCAGAGGATCGGGTAGTAGCCGCTGTACCAGGACTGGTTCGGGTCCGTACCCAGGGGGAAGCTCGTCGGGTCGACCGATGCCAGAACCTTGATGTTCGCGTTGGCGCGCAGGTCGTTCGACCAGCTGTACCACTCGCTGACCGACGAGGTGAACGTCGCGGGCAGGCTGGTGGTCGAGGGGTGCGTCCGGTTCTCCGTGCGAAGCAGCGCGGTCGTGGGCCCCCAGGTGTTGGACTTGAAGTTCCCGCTGCCGAGGAACCCGTTGTAGTACCAGGGCCAGGACGCGGCGTCGGTGGTGAACGCCGAGGAATGGAAGCCCATCCAGCCTCCGCCGGCGCGCACGTACCGCTCGAAACCGGACCGCTGGGCGGCCGTCTTCGGGGCGTCATCGAGGAACAGGACGACCTGGTAGTCGTTCACCCCGCCGTTCGCGAGCAGGTCCCAGTTGGTCGTCGCCGTGTAGGTGAAGTCGTTCTGCGCGGCGGTCCGCGGGAACCACTCGTTGGCTTCCTTGACGAAGTCGATGTGTGCGGCGTCCCAGGTGCCGTTGTAGAAGGCGATCACCTTGAAGGCCGCGGCCTGGGGTGCGGCGGAGGCCGTGAGTCCGGCGTGGGCCGGGGTGGCCGGCCCCAGCACCATCGCCAGCAGGATCAGCAGCCGTGCTGCCAGCCGCCTCACGGGTAGCTCACCAGGTTGGCCACGTTGGTGGACGAGTTGGACGGCCCGCCCCGGTCGTTGATGACATGCCGGATGGTCCCGGTACCGCCGAGCGAGACGGTCACCATGTTCTGGAAGCGCACGTTCGGGTTGTTGGGGGCCTCGAAGGCACGCTCGGCGGTCACGCTCGGGTTGACGTTGAAGTAGCAGTAGCTGCCGAGCCCGTACGCCTGGTGGCTGGTGACCGAGCTCGCGACCTTGTACGCCGAGTAGCCCTGGGTGGAGCCGTTCATCCAGGCGGCCTGGTTCGGCGGGTCGTACGGCATCTCGTTCTGGTAGAAGTACGTCCGCCCGCCGTTGCCGTTCCAGACGGTCTGGTGCTTCTGGTAGTGCTCGACGAACAGGCCGTACATGGTGACGCTGTCACCGTTGACGACGAGGCCCGTGTCCGCCGTGTTGCTGTTCCAGCCGATGCCGCTGCCGTGGTCGCCGCGCCAGATCCACATGTGGTCGCCGATGACGTGGTCGCTGTTGACGACCAGGCTCGTCGTCGCCCTGCCGACGGCCGCGCCGCCGACCCGGAAGTAGACGTCGTGCAGGGAGGTGGGGTTCGCCGCGTGGTCCGCGGCGGCGCCGGCGGGGCCCACTTCCATCAGGGTCTGCGAGTTGGTGGTGCCGGCGTCGAAGAGGACACCCGCGACCTTCACGCCGTCGACGTCGGCGACCGTCATCGCCGTGACACCGTTATCAGGAATGAAGGTGGCGAGGCCGAGACCAAGAACGACGGTGTCGGGCCGGGTCACCTTCAAGGTCTGGTTCAGATGGTAGACACCGGGAGTGACCAGCAGGTTCTTGCCTTCGGCCAGTGCGGCGTTGATCTGTGTCGCCGTTGCTCCGGCCTTGACGACGTAGAACTGGTCCATGCCGAGCGAGCCGCCCGCCGCGGTCCCGCTCGCCCAGCTGGTGGCCGAGGAGTTGGTTCGCAGGGACGGCACGAACACCTTGTACGCGCCCGCGCTGTCGACGTACAGGAATGGCTTCTCCCGGACCGTCGGCGTCTGGTTCACCGTGGTGTACGGCGGGTTGGGGAAGCTGTTGCCCGGCACGCCCTGACTGCCGACGAAGACCATGTTCCAGTTGGAACCGGTCCAGCTGCCGAGCTGGGAGTTGCGGGTCAGCCACTGCTGCTGGGTACCGGACCGCACCTGACCGTCGATCTTGCTGTCGGCCATGAACCCGCCGCTGGACCAGCCGCCGTCGCTCAGCTCCAGATTGCCGCGGACGTGCATGCGCCGGTACCCGGACGCCTGCGAGACCGCCCACCGGTCGGCGCCGCCCGTGGGGTTCACCGACAGGTTCTCGGCACCGCGCCAGAAGTTCTGGGTGGCGTTCTGCGGCGGGAACCAGTCCGCCTCCACGTGCACGGCGCCGTTGATCGTGACCGAGTCGGGCGACTGCCCGAGGCCGAGTACCTGGGTGTAGAAGCCGACGTTGACGTCGTTGCTGTACGTACCTGGCTTGAACATCACCGCGTAGCGCTGGGAGCCGAACTGGTTGGTCTCCTGCTGCTGGAAGATGGAGTTCAGCCGGCTCTGGATGGTGGATGACGGCATCGACGGGTCGAAGACGACCACGTTGGGGCCGAGGTCGATGTCCCCGGGCGCGGTGCTCACGGGCGTGACCTGGAAGCGCTGGGCCGCCGAGCCGTTGCACGTGTACTGCACCAGCTGGACGCTGTCGGCCGTCGAGGCGGACGGGACGTCGAGGCACTTGCCGCTGTGCCGGCTGACGAAGTGGTACGCCCCGCCGCCCTCGTCGACGGCCTGCCACTGCTGGTTGTTGCCGCCGCCGTACGTCCACAGGTGCACGGCCGCGTTGTCGGCCGAGGACGTGTTGCTCACGTCCACGACCTGATTGCCGTCATTGCGGTTGCCGATCCGCACGAAACCGTCGCTGGTCGGCGTGAAGCTCCACTGCTGCGCGGTGCTGTTGTTGCACGTGTACTGCTGCACCGCGGTGCCGTTCACGGTCGCGGCCGATCGGGCGTCCAGACATTTGCCGCTGCCTCCGTTCACCACCGTGGACCAGCTCGTGGGCAGGGCTGCGGCGGCCTCGGTTGCGACCGGCGAGGTGACAGCCTCCAAGGTCGCGGCCTGGGTTGGCTGGACTGCGGTGAGGATCGAGGCGGCCGCGGCGGCGGCTACGAAGGCCGCGATCCAAGGGGGCGCGGTACGGGCCGTAGCTGGGGTGTGGCGGCCGATGGGTGGTCGCAGGGCTCGGAGCACGTCTTCTCCTGTGCCGCCGGTGCGGCGTTGGTGGGGGGTTGGAGGAGGGGTGGGTCAGCCGTTGTACTGGGCGAAGACACGGGTGAAGTCCCACGGCTGCTGGGAAACGCCCGAGCAGGTGTCGGCTCCGCCGCCGGTGCAGGGCCGGTCACGGTTGACCGACCAGAAGGTCAGTCGGGCGAGGTGGCGCTGCTGCGCGTAGCCGAGAATGGTGCGGAAGTCGTCGACGGTCACCGTCTCGCCGTTGTCGGTGATGCCGTTCATCGAGGAGATGCCGGTGTGGCGGTAGGCCTGGTCGTCCGAGTAGCCGTATGCGCTCTTGACGGCGTTCTTGAGGCCCTCGGCGGCGCGGATCGTGAGCTGGCCCATGTTCTGGCCGGCACCGCCGAAGTTGAACGGCATGATCGTCCAGCTGTCCACGGTCAGACCGGACGCGGCGGCCTTGTTGATCAGGCTGCTGTCGGGGCCGTTCTGCCCGGTGCCGAAGGTGACGTACACCTTGATGCCGGGGTTGTTGGCCTTGATGGTCTTCAGCGCGTCGACCGTGCGCTGCTGGACGGTCGGGCTGTCGTAGGCCGCCGCCTCGATGTCGATGTCGATGGCCTTCAGCCCGTACGCGTTGATGACCTTCTGGTACGCCGCGGCAAGCTCGCCCGCGCTGCCGCAGGAGCTTTCCAGCTTGTTGCCGCTCCAGCCGCCGAAGGACGGGATGACGTCGCCGCCGTTCGCCCGCACGGTGTTGACCGTCTGCTGGTCGACGCCTCCGGTCAGCGGCCGGCTGCCGTCCCACTGCGGGTTGCAGTAGCCGTTGCTGAGGACGAAGGCGAGCGTGAACCACTTGACGCCGGTGGCGTTCGTCACGGTGGTGGGGCTCGGCGGGCTCCCCCAGCCGTTGTAGAGGTACGGCGCCACGGCCATGGCCCCCGGTCCGGGCGCCGGAGTACCGCCCCCGCCCGGCGCCGTCCACTTCTGGTTGGCGGCGCCGGTGCAGCTCCAGATCTGCAGCCGGGTGCCGTTGGCCGAACTGTTGCCCGTCGCGTCCAGGCACTTGTCCGCCTGGGGGTTGACGATGTCGCGGGCCGCGGTGACCGACCACTGCTGGGCGGCGCTGCCGTTGCAGTCCCACAGCTGGGTCCGGCTGCCGTCGGCGGTGGCGCCGGATGCCACGTCCAGACACTTTCCCAGCGCGCGGATCGTGCCGTCGCTGCCGACGTTCCACTGCTGCGCCGAGGTGCCGTTGCAGTCGTAGAGCTGTACGGCGGCGCCGTTGGCGCTGCTCGCCCCCGCGACGTCGACGCACTTGCCGCCGAGCCCGGTGATCTGGCCGGTCGCCGCTGCCGCGCCGCTCGCGGGAGCGCCGGTCAGGCCGGTGAGGAGGGCGGCTGCCGCCGCTGTGCCCAGCACACCGCGCACGGTGGGCCTGCGGAGGAGTCTCGTGGTCATCGGGTCACCGTCCACTTCTGATGGGTGGCCCCGGTGCAGGTCCGTATCTGCAATCGGGTGCCGTTGGCCGAGCTGCCGCCCGCGGCGTCCAGGCACTTGTCGGCCTGCGGGTTGACGATGTCCTTGGCTTCGGGAGTGGCCCATTGCTGGGCGGCGGTCCCGTTGCACTCCCACAGCTGGACGGCGGTGCCGTCGGTCGTTCCGCCGGATGCCACGTCCAGGCACTTGCCGAGCGCGCGGAT
>NZ_JBWKLF010000020.1:0-43328 GCF_056430475.1 Streptomyces sp. NPDC045968
AAGGTCGGCGTCCTCGCCCTCGCCCCCCGCGAAGGCCTGGGCGTCCGCGACCACGAACTCCGCGAGCAGCACATCGACGCGATCAACCGCTTCCGCCCGGCACCGACGGAGCCGAAGGCACAGGAGGCAGGGCGATGAACCCGTCAGTGGTAGGCGTCGTGGGACTGGGATCGGTCGGAGAGCCCCTGCTGCGCGCGCTGTACGCGGCCGGCCATGATGTCGTCGGTGTCGACACCGACCCGGACGTCGTGGCACGGGTGGACCGGCGGATGAAGGCCGCAGCGGCGGTCGAAGAGCCCGGTGGCGGCCGCTGTTTCCTCACGACCGACCTGGCGGCGACGGCCAGGGCCGACGTCGTCATCGAGGCCGTGCCCGAGGACCTGGCGGCCAAGACGGAGACGCTCCGCCGGATCGGCGCCCTGTGCGCGCGGCACACGGTCCTCGTCAGCACCACCGCCGCGCTTCCCCTCGTACGGCTCGCCGCCGCATCCGGCAGGCCGGACCGGACCCTGGCACTGCTCCTCCTGCGGCCCCCTGCCTCGGGGACCGCTGTCGAGGTGGTGACCACGGCCATGAACCGCGCCGAGGCCGTCGCCGTGGTCAACGGCCTGACGGCATCGCTCGGGCTGACTCCGGCGACGGTCGGGGCACGCGCGGGCGACGACGCGATCACCTCGGTGTACCGCTTCCTCAACCGCGCCGTGGCCATGATCGAGGACGGATACGCCGACCGGGACGCCATCGACACCGCGATGCGGCTGGGCTGCGGTCAGCCGCTCGGACCCCTGCGGCTCCTGGACGAACTGGGCCTGGACCACGTGCATTCCACGCTCACGGACCGGTGGGAGCGCACCGGCGACGCCACGTACCGTCCCGCGCCGCTGCTCGGCTCCATGGTGGGGAGCGGGGCGCTGGGCAGGAAGACCGGACAGGGCTTCTACCGGTACGACGAGACCGGCGCGCCCGACGGCACGGTGCGTGCTCCGTCCGTGCCCGGCGCTCTCCGGGAGGGCGGTGGCTCCGGCACCACGGGCATCGGACTTGTCGGCGTCGTGGGCTCGGGCACGATGGCCCGGGGGATCGCGGAAGTCGCCTCGGTCGCCGGGCTGCGCACGGTCCTCGTGGCCCGCAGCCCGGGGAAGGCGGACGCGGCGGTGGAGGCGATCGCCGCATCGCTGACCCGCGCCGTACGACGGGGCAGGGTCACACCCGGGCAGAAGGCGGCAGCGCTCGGGCTGGTCGAGGGCACTGACAGCTTCTCGGCGCTGGGTGACTGCGACCTCGTGATCGAGGCGACTGCGGAGCAACTCCCCCTGAAGCAGTCCGTGTTCGCGCGGCTGGGCGCCGTGTGCCGGCCGGGTGCTCTGCTGGCGACCACGACCTCCAGCCTGTCCGTCGCGGCCTGCGCGGACGCCTCAGGGCGGCCCCAGGACGTACTGGGTCTGCACTTCTTCAACCCGGCGCCCGCGATGAAGCTGGTCGAGCTGTCCCGCACGGCCACGACCGGGGACGAGGCGGTCACGGCCGCGCGGGCCTTCTGTGCTCGGCTCGGCAGGACCGCGGTCGAGTGCGAGGACAGGGCCGGCTTCATCGTGAATCACCTGCTCTTCCCCTATCTCGGTGACGCCGTCCGATCGCTGGACCGCCACGGCAGCTCGATCGAGGAGACCGATGCCGCCGTGGAGCGGGGATTCGGATATCCGATGGGGCCGTTCACCCTGCTGGACACCATCGGCCTCGACGTCTCGCTGGCCATCATGCGGCGCCTGCGCGCGGAGTTCCCCGGACCGGACTTCGCCGTGCCGCCCGTCCTCGAAGAGCTGGTCGCCGGTGGTCTGCTGGGCCGCAAGAGTGGTCAGGGGTTCCGCTGCTGGGCGTAGGGGAACGGGGTTCCGTGGCCCCGGCCCACGGAACCCCGCCCGGGCTACTTGCCGCTCCGGGCCGGTTTCCCGCTCGTCAGCAGTCCCATGATCACGGGAAGGTCCGACCTCCCCCGGATCTCGAGCTTCTGGTACGTCCGTGTCAGATGCTGCTCGACCGTGCTCGTCGTGACGAACAGTTCCTCGGCGATCTCCCGGTTGGTGCACCCCTGGGACGCCAGCATGGCGACCCGCTGCTCGGCCCGGCTGAGGACTTCGACGCGCCTGGAGCCCAGCCTCTGCGTGCCGTCCCGGGCATCCCGCAGTACCGTCCCGGGCCACCTGGTCCGGTCCTGCAACACCCGCCTCGCCTGGACCGGCACCCGCGTGCCGCCGAGCCGTTCGAACCGCGGCACCGGCTGCTCGCGCGGAGGCCGGCCGTCCGTCCTCGGCTTCGCGCCCGACGCGACGAGCAACTGGTCGGCCTCCCTCTCGTGCCCGAGCCCGATCAACGCCTCAGCGGCGTACACCTGCCAGCTCAGCGACACCGAGGAGTTCAGATCCCACGCGGCCATCAGGTCACGGCAGGCGTAGAAGTCGCCGAGGGCGGCCTGGTACCGCCCGACCGACAGGAGGTACCTGCCGCGCGCCTGTAGGTACTGCAACCCCGGCACCGTCTCGAACATCGCGTCGGGCAAAGGGATTCTGAAGCACTCCGCCGCGCCCTCGCGGTCGCCCTGCGCCGTGCACGCGAGCACCTTGGCGGACAGGGGGATGCACAGCGCGATGCCCCATGCCGCCGGGCTCAGCAGGTTCAGCGCCTCGTCGGCCCGCCGCCTGGCCACATCGAAGTTTCCGAGCCGGGTCTCCACCGCGGCGCCGGCCGCGGCGAGGATCGCCCGGACGGTGGGTGACCGGTGGTCGGCGTCCCGGTAGAGCACGTCGCACCACTCGGCGGCCTCGTCGAGCCACGCGGCGTCGAACAGCGAGGTCAGGGCCGCGCCGGCGGCCGCCACGGGCGGGTCCTGGAGGGCCATGCCCTGGAGGAGCCGCGCGGCGGTCTCCGCGACGCTGCTGACAGGACCCTCGGACCGCAGGGTGCGCAGAAGCAGCGCCCCTTCCGACTCCGGGTCGACGGACCTCGGAAACGGGTCCGACATCGCACTGCCGAGTGCGCTGGAACCGGCGTAGCGCGCTCCCAGAGCCGGATAGACATAGGCGAACCAGATCCGCAGGGTCTCCAGCCGGGTCCTGGACTCGCTCACCAGCTGATCCTCGACGACGTCGAGATCCGCGAACACCTCCGCCGCCTCCTGGGGCTGCCCGTGCCACAGGAGGTGGCCGACCAGCCGCATGCTGTGGCGCGGCTCCAGAAGGCCGCAGCGGTGGTCGTCCAGCATCCTGCCGAGCTGGTGACGGACGGCGCCAGGGTCCATCTCCCATTCCGCCTGAGCGAGTTCGGAGCGGATCGCGGCCAGTTGCCGATCGTCCCTGCACGCGTCGTGCGCCGCCCGCAGCAGTGTCACGGCCCCTTGCGCGTCGTTGTCGCGAAGGGCCTGCTCGGCCGCGTGCAGGAGCGTCGGGAGCGCCCAGCTGTCGTCCACCGGGCCGCCCGCCGCCAGATGATTGGCGACCACCGCCGACGCCGCCCCGTCCTCGTACAGCAGGCGCGCGGCCTCGCGGTGCAGCGCGGCGCGGTGGGCGGGGGCCACGTCGGCCAGCACGGTCGTCCGGGCCGCCTCCAGGTTGTAACGCCCCTGGCTGGTCAGCCCGATGGTGTCCAGGACGGCGATCGCGGGTGTGGCACCACCGCCGGCCAGGTTCATCAGCCGCTCGACGCGGGCCGGTGTCGCCGCCTCGCCGAGCAGCGCGAGACCGTGGCCTATGTGGCGTACTGAGTCGCTCACCTGGCTGACCAGGTACCGGACCGCCAGTCCGAACGCCTTTCCCGCGACCGGCGTGGACCCGAACCCGTCCGCTGTGGCCGTCTGCCGGTCCGTCAGCAGCGCCTGCAGCAACAGCGGGCTGCCTCCCGAGGCGCGCTGCCAGGCGGACAGCATCCCGAGGGCGCCCTCCGGCCGGGCCGCCTGCCGTGCGATCGAGGACCCGACGCACTCCTGCGACAGCGGCGTCAGATGGACCAGAGCGCACCGGGGGTTCCGGACGAACTCGGCCGTCAGGGTGGAGGCGGCCTCCGGGACCTCGGCGCACTCACCGAGAACGATGAGGACGCGCGAGAGTCCCACCCGTCGTATCCCGTACAGCAGACAATGTAAGGAGGCCGGGTCGATCTCGTGGGTGTCATCGACCGTGATGACGACGGGTTGGCGCTCGGCCAGCCGCCGTATCACCCCGTGGATCGAGTCGATCACCGCGATGGCCTCGGAGGGCGGCAGCCGGGAGGAGTCCCAGTACTCGGCGGGAAACCGCTGAGCGGCCTCCACCAACCGTGCCAGTTCGGCGGCCTGACTGGGCGGCAGACCGCCGGCGCCCGTCAACTGGCCTATCACGCCCATCGGCACGTCGCGCTCCGCACGCGAGGCGACACCGGTCAGAACCAGCGCGCCTGCCGCCTCGGCGTGGGCCTGGACGTCACGGAGCAGAACGGTCTTGCCCATCCCGTGTGCGCCTGCGACGAGCACGGCCCGGCCTTCACCCCCGGCCGCGTGCGCGGCCATGCCCTTGAGGACTTGCCGTGCACGCGTGCGATCCAACAGATCCATAGAGTTGCCCCCGTGTCATTCGCAAAGCTTGGACCGTTGATCAACCTACCTTGGAAGCTAAGGCAAGTGCCGGGTTCCCGCTCGCAGCTTCGTTGCTGCAACGGCCGGTGGGACTGCATCCAAAATCGAACATGTGGACGAGTCGGCATGCAAAACCTACCTACCGCGCTTCGCGGCCACAATGCACTTGAGGAAACCTTGAGCTCGATCCGCCATCGAAACGTCACGGACACAGTTCGGCCGAATCAACGATTTCAGACAACTTTGGCCATAGGACGTCGCGTTCGTCCCCTGCCCCCTCCGGCCGGGCGCTCCGTCGGTGAATCCACGACTCCTCACCGCCAAGAAGACCGGAAGTCTTCGGACAAAGCGGGAGGACTCACGACCCTGAAATCGCCCCTTCGGGGTTGTTCGGGCCACTGGCCTCTGGCAGCATGCGATCCCGGTCAGCTGTCAGCAGCCGAACGACACGGGGGGAAATAGGCACTGTGAACGTTCAGTTCCACATATTAGGACCGGTGGAAATCACCAAAGGCATCCACTCGATCACCCCGCAGCCCGCGAAGATCAGATCCCTTGTGGCGTTACTCTGCGTGAAGTCCGGGACCGCCGTCTCCAGGGACTTCATCATCAACGCCCTCTGGTCGGGAAACCCTCCGCGCACGGCGCGTACAGCGCTCCAGGTCTACGTCTCCAAACTCCGCAAGCACCTCGACACGCACGCGGGACTCGCCGGCCGGCTGATCACCAGACCGCACGGCTACGTGCTGGAGCTGGGGGCCTCGGAACTGGACCTCCATGCCTTCGAGTCGCTGGCCGGCCTGGCCAAGTCGGCTGCCGCCGCCGGTCGTACGGACGAGGCGCTGGCGAACTGGAGGTCCGCGTGCGACCTCTGGCGGGGCCCCGCCCTGGCCGATCTGCGGGGGCTTCCGGTGTTCGAGAACTTCGCCCGGCAGCTGGACGAGCAGCGTATCGACGCCCTGGAGCAGCGGATCACCCTGGAGCTGAGTCTGGGCCGGCATGCCGGCATCATCAGTGAACTCCGCGGTCTGGTCGCCGAATACCCCCTGTGGGAGGACGTCCATTCCCAGCTCATGCTCTCGCTGTACCGGAGCGGCCGGGTGGCGGAATCGCTCCAGACCTATCACACGGTTCGCGACGCGCTCGTCCGGGAACTCGGCCTGGAGCCCGGTGAGCGCATTCAACGGCTCCATCAGTCGATCCTGGTCCGCGATCCGTATCTCGACGCGAGGCCCGTGCTTTCACCGACCGGCTGACGAACTCCCGTCCGCCGGTCGGGGTTCAGCGGTGCCAGAACCTGCGAATTCCCGGAATCCTTAATTCCGGGAAACAGGGCTCTTATAAGCGGTCGCAGCTTCTCACTCACGTGTCTAGAGTGCTCCGCATGACCAAGATCGTGGATCTCACCGCGCACGGTGCCGAGTTCACCGCCGACCCCTATCCGCTCTACGCGAAGTTACGTGAACTCGGCCCCGTGCACCGTGTGCTGACGGACGAGGGCGAGCAGTGGCTCATCGTCGGGTACGACGCCGTCCGGGCCGCGCTCACCGATCCCCGACTGCACAAGGACTGGCGGCGCAAGTCCCGTCCCAACTCGGACAACGACCGGGTGTCACCGATCGACGCCAACCTGCTGGAGACCGACCCGCCGGACCACACCCGGCTGCGGAAGCTGGTGGCCAAGGCGTTCACCGCGCGGAGGATGGCCTCGCTCCAGCCACGCATCCAGGAGCTCACCGACGAGCTGGTCGACGAGCTGGCGGCGAGGCCGGACCGCCGGGCGGACCTGGTGGACTCCCTCGCGTTCCCGCTCCCGATGACCGTGATCTGCGAGCTGCTCGGCGTCCCCGAGCTGGACCGCGAGGCCTTCCGCGGATGGTCGAACGACTTCGTCGCCCCGACCTCCCCGGCGTCCGCGGCGGCCGCGGTCGCCGCCATGGAGACGTACCTCGACGAGCTGATCGAGGAGAAACGATCCTCGGCACTGGCCGACGACCTGCTCAGCGCCCTGATCAGGACCCGCGCCGAGGACGGTGACCGGCTCTCCCACAACGAGCTGATCGCCATGGCCTTCCTGTTGCTGGTCGCCGGGCAGGAGACCACCGCCAACCTGATATCCGGCGGCCTGCTCTCGCTGCTCCGCAATCCGGCACAACAGGCGGCGCTCCAGGCCGACTTCTCGCTTCTCGACGGCGCCGTGGAGGAGATGCTCCGCTACGACGGCCCGGTCGAGACGTCGACCTTCCGCTTCACCGAGGTGGACATCGACTTCGCCGGGACGGTGATTCCCGCGGGTGCGATCGTACGGGTGGTGCTCGCGGCCGCCGACCGCGATCCGTCCCGCTTCCCGCTGCCCGACAGCTTCGACATCCACCGTTCCCCCCAGTCCCACCTCGCGTTCGGCCATGGCGTCCACTACTGCATCGGCGCCCCGCTGGGACGGCTGGAGGCCCAGATCGCCATCCGTACGCTGCTGGAGCGCTGCCCCGGGCTGACCCTGGACACCGACCCGGCGGCGCTCGACTGGCGTCCCGGACTGCTGATCCGGGGGGTGCGGCGGCTGCCGGTGCGCTGGTAGGCATCCAGGGCGCCGCGCTGCCGTCAGCGCAGCCGGAGCTGCTTCAGCAGCCGCAAGCTCCTCGTCATGAAAGCGGCGTAGCCGGCGCCCTCGACCTTGACCGGGCCGAGGGCGAACGGCGCCATGGGCAGGAGCCGCTGCTGGGCGATGGTCTGCGACTCGGTGAAACGCTGGATGCCCTCTGCCCCGTGCCGGCGGCCCAGACCCGAGTTCTTCCGGCCGCCCATCGGGGACCCGACGCTTCCGAAGGCGGAGGCATAGCTCTCGTTCACGTTCACCATGCCGGTCCGCATCCGGGCCGCGAAGGCCCGTCCGCGGGCCCCGTCCCTGGTCCAGACGCTCGCGTTGAGGCCGTAGTCGGTGCCGTTGGCGAGCTCGGCGGCCTCGCCCTCGTCGGCGAACCGGTAGACCGAGACGACGGGACCGAACGTCTCCTCCGCGAAGACCCGCATGGAGGCGTCCACCCCCGACAGGACGGTGGGTTCGTGGAACAGCGGTCCTATGTCCGGCCGCGGACGCCCGCCGACGACCACCTCGGCCCCCTTCGCCACCGCGTCCGCCACGTGCTCCCGCACGGTCCCCAGCTGCTGCCTGGACACGAGCGAGCCCATGTCCGGACCGTAGGAGAGACCCGCGCCGAGCCGCAGCGCTGCCGTACGCTCCGCGAAGGCGGCGAGGAACTCCCCCGCCACAGCCTCGTGCAGATAGAGCCGCTCGATGGACATGCACAGCTGCCCGGCGGAGGCGAAGCAGCCCCGGAGCGCTCCGTCCACCGCCCGGTCGAGATCGGCGTCCTCGAACACGATCATGGCATTCTTGCCGCCGAGTTCGAGCGAGCAGCCGACGAGCCGGCCGGCCGCCTGCCGGCCGACCTCGCGCCCCGTACGGGTGGAGCCGGTGAAGCAGGCGTAGTCCGCGTGCTCCACCACGGCCCGGCCGACGACCGGCCCCTCGCCGATGACGGTGGCCCACACCTCCCGGGGCAGACCCGCCTCCACCAGCAGCTCCCGGACCCAGAGCGTGCTCAGCGCCGACTGCGTATCGGGCTTGGTCACCACGCCGTTGCCGGCCGCGAGCGCCGGCAGCGCGTCGCTGACGGTGAGCGCGAGCGGGTAGTTCCACGGGACGATCTGGCCGACCACCCCCACCGGGTGACGCACCTCCGCCGTCCTGGTGACCCCGGGGATCGCCCCGCCCCGGCGCCGTGGCCTGAGATAGGAGTGCGCCGCCCGGCCGTAGTGGCGGGCCACCACGACGGACGCGAGGACCTCCTCCAGAGCGTGCAGCCGCGTCTTCCCGGTCTCCAGCTGGACGAGGTCGAGGATCTCCTCCTGGCGTGCGAGCAGGAGGTCGTGGAACCTCAGCAGCACCTGGGCGCGGCGCCGTACCGGGACGGCCGCCCACTTTTCCTGTGCCTCCCGCACACCGGCGAAGGCACGGCCGACGTCCTCTGCCGAGGACTCCGGTATATCGGCGAGTTTCCGCTCGTCGAAGGGGCTGCGGCTGAATGTGGAACCCGTTCCATACACGTCCCGGACGAGACGGTTCACCAATGCCCGGTCACACACCCAATCCCCCACGCCGGTCCGCTCGGAGAGGGGTTCGGAAGAACTGCTCGTGCGGTGAATCATCGCTCTCCGATCGGCCGTGCCTGATCCCGGAAATGCTCCCTGCGCAACCGAAAACCCTACCGCACGAAAGGCCGGCAGGTCAGCGGACCGACCGCCGAAATGCCATACGGCATCGGGTTCCTGGCGGACCGTTAGTCAGGCTTTAGTGACGCTTTGGCCTGCGCTCCTAACCTGAGGGCTGGGCACGCCCGCAGTGCGGTACAGAGGAGGGCTTTGTGAGCACCACCCCGTCCGAGCTGGTCGCCGCCGACCTGGTCGCCATTGTCGGAATGGCAGGAAGATTCCCACAGGCACCGGATCTGGAAGCGTTCTGGGAACTGCTCATCAAGGGTGGCGACGCGGTGATCCCGGTTCCGCGGGAACGCTGGGACCCGGACCGGGTAATCGACCCGACACGGGAAATCCAGGGGGTCGGCGGATTCATCGACGGGGTCGCTGAATTCGACGCCGAGTTCTTCGGGATCTCACCGCGCGAGGCCGAGGTCCTTGACCCGCAGCAGCGGCTGATGCTGGAGACCGTCTGGCACACCCTGGAGGACGCCGGCGAGGTGGCCGCGGGAATCCGCGGCTCGCGCACCGGGGTGTACGTGGGCGGGCTCTGGCACGACTACGAGCTGCTCCGCAAGGACAGCGCCGGCGGCGCGACCCAGCACAGCATCGTCGGCAACTCGCTCGACATCCTCTCCGCCCGGCTCTCGTACTTCCTGGGGCTGACCGGCCCCAGCCTGACCATCGAGAGCAGCTGCTCCTCCTCACTCGTGGCGCTCCACCAGGCCTGCCAGGCGTTGCGGTCCGGTGAGGTGGAGGCGGCGCTGGTCGGCGGATCGAACCTCATGCTGACCCCCGAAGTCACCGTCGGGCTCACGCACTTCGGCGGTCTGTCACCGACCGGCCGCTGCCACGCCTTCGGCGCGGGCGCCGACGGCTTCGTACGCGGTGAGGGGGTCGCCGCGGTCTACCTCAAGTCGTACGAGCGCGCCCTGCGCGACGGCGACCGGGTGCGCGCGGTGATCGCCGCCAGCGCGGTCAACAACGACGGTGGCGGGGAGAGCCTGGTCACCCCCAACCCGCAGGCGCAGCGCGAGCTGCTGCGGCGGGTCTACGGCACCGACGGCGTACCGGCGGAGCGGCTCGCCTACGTCGAGGCGCACGGCACGGGCACCGTGCGCGGTGACGCCGCGGAGGCGGGCGCGCTCGGGGAGGTGCTGGGAACGGCCCGCACCGGCGGTCGGCTGCACATCGGCTCCGTCAAGACCAACATCGGCCACCTGGAGCCGGCCGCGGGGCTGGCCGGGCTCTTCAAGGCGGTGCTCGCACTGGAGCACGGCACCGTCCCGGCGAGTCTGCACGCCGAGGAACTCAACCCCGACATCGACTTCGACGGGCTGAACCTGGCCGTGGCGAGGGAGCCGCTGCCCCTGGAGCCGGACAGCCTGATCGGCGTCAACTCCTTCGGCTGGGGCGGCACGAACGCGCATGCCGTCGTCGCGCTCCCGCCCTCGGCCGAGCCGGTGACGGAGCCCGCGAAGCCGGCCACGGAGCCCTCCGCCGCGCCCTTCCTCGTACCGCTGAGCGGTCACAACGCCCAGGCGCTGGCCCGCCGCACCGAGCAGGTCGAGGCGCGGCTGAAGTCCGGCGCGTCCGCCCGGGAGACGGCGCAGGCGCTCGCCTGGCACCGCGACCACTTTCCGGAGCGCCGTGCGCTGCTCGGCCCCGGGCTGACGGAGGCGGTGACGGGCCGGGCCCGGGAACAGGGCAAGGTCGCGTTCGTCTTTCCGGGCCAGGGTGCGCAGTGGGCGGGCATGGGCGCCGGCCTGTACGGGCACGACGCCGCCTTCACCGAGACCATGGACCTGTGCGCGGAGGCGCTCTCCCGCCATGTCTCCTGGGACGTGCGCGACCTGGTGACCGGCCGCGCGGACCTGACGGGCGTGGACCGGGTGCAGCCCGCGTTGTGGGCCACCTCGGTGTCACTGGCGGCGGCGTGGGAGCGGGCGGGCGTACGCCCCGATGTCATCGTCGGCCACAGCCAGGGCGAGATCGCCGCCGCCACCGTCTCCGGAGCTCTCTCGCTGGCGGACGGCGCTCTGGTGGTGAGCAGACGCAGCACCCTGCTGCGGCAGGTCGCCGGTCAGGGCCGGATGCTCGCCGTGGACCTGGACCCGGCCGGTGCGCAGCAGGCCCTCGCGGGCTTCGAGGGGCTGGTGGAGCTGGCGGTGCACAACGGACCGCGGTCCTGTGTGCTGGCGGGTGACACCGACTCGGTGCTGCTGCTGAAGGAGATCCTGGAGGCCGACGACGTGTTCTGCCGGCTGGTCGACGTCGACTACGGGTCGCACAGCCCGCAGATCGACGCGATCGGACCGGCCATCCACGAGGCGCTGGCCCCGGTGGTCCCGCGCGCCGCGCATACGCCGATGCTGTCCACCGTCGGCCTGAAATGGCTCGACGGCACCGAGACCGGCGCCGGGTACTGGGCGGCCAACCTGCGCAGCAGGGTGCGGTTCGCCGAGGCCGTGGACCAGCTTCTCGACGACGGCGTCAGCCACCTCGTCGAAATCAGCCCGCACCCGGGGCTCGGCACCGCGCTGCGGCAGCTCGGCTCCGGCCGCGAGGAGCCGCCGGTGGTGCTGGGCACGCTGCGCCGCGGCGAGGGACGGCCCGAGGACCTGGTCCGGGCGTTCGCCGAGGCGTACGTGTCCGGGTTGCCGGCCTGCGGTCCGCGCCCTGCCCGGCGGCCGTCCGCGGTGCCTCCGCCCTACCCGTTCCAGCGCGAGCGCTACTGGGTACGACAGGGGCTGCAGCCCTCCTCGCGCGACGGGCGGCTGGAACTGCGGCTGGCCCCCTCCACGGCGAACGGCCTCTGGGAGGACGCCGTCGGGCTCACCGTCCAGGACCATCCCTGGCTGGCCGACCACCAGGTGCACGACGCCGCGCTCTTCCCGGCGGGCGGCTATCTGGCGCTGATGCAGCACGCGCTGCGCGACCGGGCGGAGGGCCCTCTCCTGCTGCGGAACGTCGACCTGTCGGCGGCGCTGACGGTGGGTGAGGAGCCGGTGCGGCTCGGCGTGACCTGGCGCCCGGGCGCGGGCTCGGCGGGCATCCTGACGGCGGCCTCCGGCGGCGAGACCGGCTGGACCCGGCACTGCCGGGCGGTGGCCTCCTGGGGCGGACCGCCGGTTGCCCATGCCTTCCCCGGACATCTGCTCGACGGTGACCACCTCTCGGCGGAGGAGTTCTACCGGCGCTGTACGGAACGGAGCCTGGCCTACGGTCCGGCCTTCCGCTCGGTGACCGGCGCCCGGCTCGGCGACGGCGAGGCCCTGGTCTCGGTGGAGCTGCCGGGCGGAAGTCCCTCGGGGCGGCTGGCGGGGGCGCTCCACCCGGTGCTCTGGGACGCGGTTCTGCAGGCCGCCCTCGTGGTGAGCGACGGCCCCTCGCTGCCGGTCGCGATCCGCTCGGCGGTCCTCGACGCGGTCGACGCACCCGCCTTGTTGGTCCATGCCCGGCGTGGGGAGCGGGGCTTCGAGCTGACGGTGTTCGACACCGCGCACCACCAGGTCGGCCACTTCGACGGCGTGGTCCTCGCGGATCTGCCGGTCCGCGGGGACGACGACGACCTGGTCCGGAACGTGTTCCGCACACGGTTCGCACCGCGGCCGAGGGAGACGGGTGACCCCGGCCCGGTGGTCGTACGCGGGCGGGCGGAGGCCCTCCCGGAGGTGACCGGCCCGGAGAATCTGGCCGCGGCCGGCACGGTGGTCTTCGTCGCTCCCGAGGACGGCCGGCAGGGACTCGCCGAACTGACGGATCTGGTACGCCGCTGTCTCACCGAGAACCCCTCGGTTCGGCTGGCGGTGGTGGTCCGGGACGGCGACCCCGGAGCCGGGCTCTACGACGGATACGTGGCCGTGCTGCAGGCGGAACACCCGCAGCTCGGCACCCGGCTGATCACGGTCGACGCCTTTTCCCCGGAGGTGCTGGAGGAGCTCGGTGCCACCGAGGACCGGGTCGCGCTGCGGGGCGGTGAGCGCCTCGTCGGGCGGCGCGTCCGCGGCGGGGCGCCGGCCGCTCCCGCGCCGCACCGCACGGGTGCGGGAGTACAGCCGTACCGGCTGGGCATCTCCCGGGCGGGCAGCCTCGACTCGCTGTGTGCCCTGCCGCTGGACCGGGCACCGCTCGCCGATGGGCAGGTGGCGGTGGACGTGGCGGCCGCCTCGCTCAACTTCATCGATGTGATGAAGGCGCTGGGCGTGTACCCGGACACCTCGCCGGACCGCGACGTCCTGGGGCTCGAATGCGCGGGCACCGTGGCGGCCGTGGGCCCCGGGGTGACCGGTCTCGCCGTGGGCGACCAGGTGGTGGCGTGCGGCTTCGGGGCGCTCGCCACGCAGGTCACGGTGGACGCCCGGCACGTGCTGCCGGTACCCGCGGGGCTCAGCCTGCCGGAGGCGGCCGCGCTGCCCATGGTGCTGGTCACCGCCTGGTACTCGCTCGTCCACCTGGCACGGCTGGAGCCGGGCGAGACAGTACTCATCCACTCCGCCACCGGCGGTCTCGGCCTGGCGGCGCTCCAGATCGCGCGGCGGGCCGGGGCCGAGGTGATCGCCACCGCGGGCACCCCGGAGAAGCGGCACCGGCTGCGCGAGCTCGGGGTGCGGCACGTCTTCGACTCGCGTGGACTGGACTGGGCCGAGGGTGTGCGCGAGGCGACCGGCGGCCGCGGTGTGGACGTCGTGCTCAACTCGCTGTCGGGCGCGGCCATCCCGCTCGGCCTGGAGGTACTGGCCGAGGACGGCCGGTTCATCGAGGTCGGCAAGCGGGACATCCACGACGGGACCTCCGTCGAGCTCGGCGCGTTCAAGAAGTCGGTCTCCGTCAGCGCGGTGGACATCGCCGGTCTGCTGCGGCGGCGCCCCGAACGGTTCGCGCGGGCGCTCGGCACGGTCTGGGAGCTGGTGCGGACCGGGGAGCTCGCGCCGCTCCCCGTACGGACGTCGCCGTTCGCCGAGGCGGCGGCTGCCTTCCGCACGATGTCGCGGGGTGAACACATCGGGAAGCTCGTGCTCACCCACCCGTCGGACGGCATCGCGGTGAGGCCCGAGCCGCTGCCCGGTGGCCGGTTCCGCGCGGGGGGCACGTATCTGATCACCGGCGGGACGGGCGCCCTCGGCATGTCGCTGGCGGAGTTCCTGGCCGCCTCCGGCGCGGGTGCGATCGCCCTGCTGAGCCGTTCGGAGCCGGGTGAGCCGGAGCGGATCGAGGCGCTGCGTGCGACCGGCACCCAGGTCGAGGTGTGGTCCGCGGACGTCACGGACGCCCAGCGGATGCGGACCGTGCTGACGCAGATCCGGGCGACGATGCCGCCGCTGCGCGGGGTCTTCCACGCGGCGGGCATCCTCGACGACGCCACCGTGGAGCGGCTCGACCCCGCGCGTACCGACCGGGTCCTTCGCCCCAAGGCCGACGGCGCCCGGGTGCTGCACGAGCTGACCGCCGCGGACGGACTGGATCTGTTCGTGCTGTTCTCCTCCGCCGCGGCCTTCGTCGGCACCGCGGGCCAGGCCGCCTACGCCGCGGCCAACAGCAGCCTGGACGCGCTGGCTCGGGAGCGCCGCAGGGCCGGGCTGCCCGGCCTGAGTGTGCAGTGGGGGCCGGTCTCCGGGATCGGCCTCGCGGCCCTCGACGCGGCGCGCGGCGGCCGGCTCGCGGACCGTGGCATGGGCAGCGTGACCGCCGAGGAGTGCTGGCTGGCGCTGCGCCGGTTCATCGAGACCGACGAGGACGTGGTCGCGTACGTGGCACTCGACGTACAGCGCTGGCTGGAGACCTATCCGGCCGCCGCCGCGCTGGCGAGCTGGCAGCAGCTCGCGGAGACGGACGGGCCCGCCGCGGAGACCGGCCTGTGGAACGTGCCCCCGGAGCACCGGCGCGAGTTGGTGGAGGAGCTGGTGCGCGCCGAGGCCTCGCAGGTGCTGCGCATCTCCTCGGACCGGCTGGCCCGGGACGTACCGCTGAGGTCGCTCGGCATGGACTCGCTGATGTCGCTGGAGCTGCGCAACCGGCTGGAGGCCGCTCTCGGCCTGCGGCTGAGCCCGACGCTGCTGTGGAAGTACGGCAGCCTCGCGCGCCTCGGCACGGCGCTGTCGGAGCTGCTGGACCAGGCGAGTGAGGGGCCGGCGGGGCCCGCCCCGCAGGAACCGGCCCCCGCGAGCACGGTTCCGGCCGAGCCGGCACCGGCGTGATCCGGTAGCCGTCCGGACACGTCAACAGGTGCGAGCCCCTCCCGGGGCTCGCACCTGTTGACGGGCCCCCGGAAGGCCGGTGGTGACCCCGCGTCACATGCCTCAGGCCGTGGGGAGCGGGCGGATGGAGTGGGTACGCCGCTCCCAGGGGTACCCCGGCAGCGAGACCACCGCGCGACCGGTGTCCGCGACCGGCTCCGGCAGCGGGTCGTCCGGCTTGAGCTGCTGTATCCGGCCGTGTTCCGCGCCCGCGGCCAGCGCGGTCAGCGCCTCGCGGGCCTCGCGTACACCGTCCGCGGTGATCCACACGGCGTGCCGGAGGCGGGTGCGGCCGTGGGTCGCGGTGTGTGCGAACGCCGGGTAGCCGACGTCCGGGAGCCGGTCCTCGTAGTGGGCCGCCAGGGTGCGCAGTGCCGATTCCGTGTGCGCGGACACCAGGAAGCCGCTCGGAGCCCCGGTGTGCGGGGGCGGGGTGTGCTCGTACGGCGAGAGCACCGCATGGGCGTTGGTCCCGCTCATGCCGAACGAGCTGACGCCCGCGCACCGGCCCGCGGACGGATCCCAGGGGACCGCCTCCCGTGGCACGGTCAGCCCGTCGCCCAGCTCGATCCTCGGGTTCAGCGTCCCGAACCCGGCCTGCGGCGGAATCCGCCGGTGCTCAAGGCACAGCAGCGCCTTGAGGAGCCCCAGCACACCCGCGGCCGCCTCGGTGTGCCCGAGGTTGGACTTCACCGAACCGACGTGCCAGGTACGGCCGGTCGTGCCCAGCGCCATCCGGGCGGCCGCCAGCTCGATCGGGTCGCCCAGCGGGGTCCCGGTGCCGTGGGCCTCCAGGTAGCCGATGTCGGATGCGGTGAGTCCGGCGCTCTCCAGCACGGACTCGATGAGCCGGGCCTGCGCCAGCATGTTGGGCGCGGTGAAGCCTGTGGAGCCGCCGTCGTGGTTGACGCCGGTGCCTTCAAGTACGGCGAGAATCCGGTCCCCGTCCCGCTCGGCGTCGGCCAGCCGCTTCAGCACCAGCACCCCGCAGCCCTCACCTCGTACGAACCCGTTGGCCCGCGCGTCGAACGGACGGCAGCGGCCGTCCGGGGAGAGCGCCGAGGTGAGCTGGATCTCCGTCGTCGAGCGGGGGGCGAGCACCAGGTTCACGCCCCCGGCGGCGGCCACGTCGCAGTCGCCCGCGGCCAGCGCACGGCATGCCTGATGCACGGCGACGAGCGAGGAGGAACAGGCCGTGTCGATCGCCAGCGCCGGGCCCTGGAGGCCCAGCGTGTGGGCGATCCGGCCGGCCGAGAAGCAGTGCCCGTTGCCGATCAGCCACGAAGGGCTCGGGTCGTCCGTCGCCCAGGTCCGGTAGTCCTGGCCGGTGATGCCGACGAACACCCCGGTCCTCGCGGCGACCGCCGCCGGCGCGATGGCCGCGTCCTCGAACGCCTCCCACGTCACTTCCAGCAGCAGCCGGTGCTGCGGGTCCATGTTGCGCGCCTCCCGGGGGGAGATGCCGAAGAAGTCCGCGTCGAAGCCGAGGACGTCGTCCAGGTAGCCGCCCCGGGAGAGCAGGCCGTCCCAGGAGCCGGCGACCCGCCGCTGGTCCGGGAGTTCACCGGTCAGGTCGCGGGCCTCCAGCAGGGCCTGCCAGTACGTCTCGCGGTCGGCGATGCCGCCGGGTGCGCGCAGCCCCGCGCCGACGACGGCCACCCGCTGCGTGCTGCGCGCGGCGTCCAGCTGGGCGCGGAGCGAGCGGATCGTCTCCATGGCCCGGCGCAACGGAGCGGCGGCTTGCGCGGCGCTCCCGGAGGCGTTCGCGGAAGCCCTCCCGGGGGCGTTCTCGGTAGCGTTCTCATCGGTGGGCGACATCGGAGGATGGCCTTTCCCTGTGGTCGTGCTCGGTCGGACTCAGCGGCGTGGGAACCATGCGTACGCGGGCCCCCGCCGCGCGTACGGCCACGGCGGCGAGGTGGCCCGGGGGCGCCGGCACGTCGTGCACCGTCCAGCCGGCGGCCGGGCCGAGTTCCGCGGGGAGGTGCACGATCGGTACCACGCCGCCGCCGCGAGGCCCCGGGGCGCCCACGTCGCCCCCGGGCTCCGGGGCGCCCGCGGGCCCGAGTGCCGTGCCGACCCGGTCCAGCAGGGCGGGGACCCCGCTCCCCCACGCCTTGAGCACGGCCTCCTTGCGCGTCCACAGCCGGCAGAAGGCCTCCGGCCCAATCCGCTCCGGAAGCCGTCGCCACTGTGCGAACTCGGTGGCGGACAGACACCCCTGTGCCAGCGCCTCCAGGTGCGTGCGCTCCCGCACCCGCTCCACGTCCAGGCCGACCGGGGCGGCCTCCGACACGGCCAGTCCGGCGACGCCGTCCGAGTGGCTGTAGCTGAGGTGCACGGTGCGGCCGCGAGCGGTGACGAACGGCTTGCCCCCGTCGTCCCGTTCCCAGCGCAACGCGCGGGGCGGCACGGCGAGCCGACGGGCGACCACACCGTGCACCCAGCGCCGGGTGGCCTCGCGCACCCGGCGTTTGGTCTCCTGCGGCATCCGGCCCGGCGGGTCGGCGCACAGGCGGGTGAACCACACCTGCACCAGAGGGCCGTGCCGGCCGTCACCGGCCGACGAACTCAGGGGACTCTCCCGCGAACAGGGCGCCGATGCCGGTCCGCAGGTCGGCGGAGACCGCCCCGGCCGCGAACGCCCTGCTCTCCGCCGTCAGATGCTCCTCCAGCGAGGAGCTGAGGCTGGAGTCGAGCAGGTGCTTGGCACTGCGGATGCTGTGCGGGGCGGCGTCCGCCAGCACCGTGAGCCGGTGCAGCGCGGTGTCCAGCAGTTCGTCGGGCTCGGTGACGGCGGACACCAGCCCCATCCCGGCGGCCGCCCGGGGCCGGATCACCGGCTGTTCGAGGAGGAGTTCGAGGGCACGTGCGTAGCCCACGATCCGGGGCAGGAACCAGGCCATCCCGCCGTCCGTGGAGGCGCCGATCGCCCCGTACGCGAAGTGGAACACGGCCTTGCGGGAGACGATCCGCAGATCGCAGGCGAGGGCCAGGGACATCCCGGCACCCGCCGCCTGTCCGTTGACCGCGCCGAGCACGGGGCACGGGAGCGCGCGCAGGTTCCGTACGGCGGCGGAGAGCATTCCGGTCAGCTCGTCGCTGTAGGCCGCCGAGTCGATCGCCGGATCGTCGAGCCGCTCCCGCATCTCTCGCAGGTCACCGCCCCGGCAGAAGTCCTTCCCCGCGCCGGTGAGCAGAACCCCGCCCAACCCGGGTGTCTCCAGCAGCTGTTCGGTCACCGCGCGCAGCTCGATGAGCAGCGCGTGGTCCATCGCGTTGCCCGCGTCCGGCCGGTTGAGCGTCACCACCGCGACGGTGCCCCGGGTCTCCAGCAGCACCAGATCAGCCATCAGCGTCCCCCGGACCGGGCGCCCAGCCGGGCCAGCAGCACGTCGGTGCGCTCGTAGGCCGCGCGGAAGCACGCCTCGATGGAGGCGCCGCGCAGATAGTCGCCGGTCAGCGCGAGGCCCTCGAAGGGCTTCAGCTCCTGGTCGATCCGCCGGACGGTGGCGCTGTGGTACCGGCTGTAGCCGACATAGGCGTGCTCCCAGCGCTTGGTCACCGCCCGGACCCGGTTGACGCCGTCGAGGTCGAGGTGTTTCGCCAGCTGCTCCTCGGCGAGGTCCAGCAGTTCGGCGTCCTCCCGGTGGGCCGCACGGTAGGCACGCCCGCTGAAGGTGTAGCGGATGATGTGGCGGTCGTTGATCCCGTACGCACCGGCGTTGCTCAGCGGGCTGTCCGCGGGCTGGACGACGGCCCGCACCTGCTCGCCGAAGACCGGCCGGTCGTACTCCGCGAGCACCACCGCCGCGGGGAAGTAGTTGATGCCTCTCAGCTCCGCGGCCAGCCCCGCCGACAGCGGTTCGAGCAGCGCCGAGGCGGCAGGCCCGGGCAGGGCCACCACGACGGCGTCGTGGCCGGTCCGGACCTCCTCGCCGCCGCGCTCCCGCGCGACCACACCGGTCACCCGCCCGCCGTCCACGTCCAACGCGGTCACCCTGGTGCTGCTGCGTACCGTGATCTGCTTGGCGAGCTGGGCGAACAACTCCTCGAAGCCGCTGCTCAGTTGCTCGAAGGTGTCCAGCACCATCCCCAGGTGCGTACCGAAGCACTCCAGGTGCACTTCGTCGGCCTCGGCGCCGTTCATCCGGACCGTCAGCGAGCGGACCAGCTTCTCCTGGATGCCCTTGCCGAAGTACTCGGACAGCGGCGGGTCGCCGGCCTTCCGGGCGATCCGCACCAGGTCCGGGCCGCCGCAGAAGCTGTTCTCGCGGCGGCTGCGGATGACTCGTACGAGCCGCAGCATCCGGTAGATGTCCCGGGCGGGCAGCTTGCGCAGCAGCTGGAAGATGCTGGAGAAGCGGCGGGTGCTGTCGATGGTGCGCAGCTTGCCGCCCTCGCTGCGCGCGGAGTTGATGCCGAAGAACTCGTAGTCGTCGGCGCCCAGGGCATGGGTGAAGTCGCGGAAGTTCGCGTACTTGCGGCCGATGTTCTTGCCGCCCGCGGTGAGCGTGCGGGGGCCGACGGGTACGCCGGCCGAGCGGCCGCCCAGCTCCTCCTGGTCGTCGTAGAGGGTGACCGAGGCGCCGGCGGAGTGCAGACGCCATGCCGCGGCGATGCCGGACCAGCCACCTCCGACCACGGCTATGTCGGGCCCGTGGCCCTTGCGCTCGTCGACCGGCTCTGCTCCGGGCGCCGGTGTGGTGCCTGCGGTCACCTCAGTGTCCTCCTTCGTCGGGGCGGCCGTTGCCGGCCGGGTCCTGCCGTGTGTTCTGCCGGGCTGCGCCGCCCTGCGGGGTGGTGAGCGTGCCGGAGATCCACTCCGCGATGTACGCGCTCAGGCCGTCGCTGTGCCGGACCCAGCGGAAGTGGTCCAGCCGGCGTCCGCCGGCGAGGGCCTCGGTGTAGTGCCACCGGCTCACCGGAGCGGCCGGGATCTTCCGCAGCAGATGGTCCGTCGCGCCCTGCGGCGCCAGAATGTCGTTGTCCACGCCGACCGCGAGGACGGGAAGCTTCAGCCGCGCGAGCGCCGCCTCGTAATCGGTGCCGCTCCCCCGCAGCGTGTATCGGCCGGTGCGGCCCTGCCGCGCCCAGTCCCGCATCACCGCCGTGGCCTGGGTGCCACCGAAGCCGAGCCGTTCCCCCGGCCAGTAGCCGAGCACCAGCGCGAGCGCCGCGAACAGCTGACTGCCGACCAGGTTGCGGAGCCCGCGCACCGAGCCGAATCCCCGCCACCAGACGGACCCGGCTGCCGTCAGCACGACGGCGTGCACCCCGGCGAGCCCGGTCGCGCTGCTGAGCAGCGCGAGCTGGCCGCCGAGGCTGTGTCCGACGAGCACCACCGGCGAACGCGGGAGCTCCGCGGAGACCGCACGGACGACCGCGGGGAGGTCGTCCTCGACCGTCTCCCGGTAGCCGTACGCCACTCCGCGGCGCGCCACCGGGGTGCTGTCGCCCTGGCCACGCAGATCCGTGACCGCCACGTGCAGCCCCGCCCGGTGCAGACGGCGGGCGAAGGGGGCGTAGAACCGTGCCCGCGCCCCCATCGCCGGGACCACGAGCGCCACCGGGGCGTCCGGCCGCTCCGCACGCAGCAGCCGGACCACGAACTCGGCGCCGCCCGACGACCGTACGCGTACGGACTCCTCGGACTCCCAGTCCTGCTCCGGGCCCGCCGTCGCCGGTCCCGCACCGTCCGCCCGCGCCTGCTCCGGGATCGCCTCGTCCGGTGCGGTGTGTCGCTCCTGATCCGTCATGTTCGTGCTCGTCCTCTCATCGATGCCGACGCCGGGCCCCGGGGAACCCGGGGCCCCTCCGTGGCCGGTGGGGAAGGAGCGGGTGTCCGTGGACCGATGTCACTTCATCAGCTTGGGGTACAGCACGTCGTTCTCCTTGATGAAAACGGTCTCCTCGTTGACCTGGAAGCGGTCCTCCCGGTCGAAGTTCTCCTTCGTCTCGGTCAGATGCTCGATGAGGACCTCGCCCTGGGTGTTGAGGGCGTGGCGCAGGTAGTCGGTCTGCAGGTTTCCGTGCCAGATCACGCCCAGCTTGGTGACGCTGAACTTGTCGCCCTCGTCCTCGATCACGTTCCGTTCGAGGTGGCCGTCGATGACGTTCAGGACCCGCTCGAACACCTCCGGCTCGACCTTCTCGCCGAAGTCGGCCAGGTAGCTCTTGTCCAGCTGCTTGAAGCGGGGGAACATCACCATGACCCGGTCCAGGACCCCGTCGTACCCGATGGACTGCAGGGTCTCGGTCGAGGCACCGTGCTCGTCGACGTTCTTCTGCCAGTCGTCGACCTTCTCCGGGTTGACCGAGACCATGTCCCGCAGGTTGCCGCGCGCGGCGCAGCCGATGCCGATGATGTCCTGGCGGGCACAGTGCGCCGTCTGGTACTGCGACGGCTCCGGGCTCTTCGACCAGGTCTCGGCGATGGTGTTGTGGTAGCCCTTCTCCGTGAGGAAGTCGTACAGGTGCTCACGCATGGAGAGCAGCTGCCAGGGGCTTCCGGGCTGCGCGACCCGGCCGTCCAGGATCATCTTGTGAAGCGGCCGGTACGGCAGGTAGATCGTGGTGAAGAGGTCGATCTCGCTCGGGTCGTAGCAGCTGACCAGCTCCGCCAGCTCGTCCTGGAAGCCGACCAGGGACTGACCGGGGAGGTCGTACATCATGTCGACGCAGGTGTCGGCGTCGAAGCCGATGCTGCGCATGCGGTCGAAGACCGCGTCGACGTCCTCGCGGGTGTCGTGCCGGCCGATCTTCTTGTGGATCACCGGGTCGAGGGTCTCGACGCCGAAGGTGATCCGGTCCCAGCCGTGGTCCTTGAGGACGTCCAGCAGCCCCGGCCTGCGCAGGGTGCGCGGCTCGCCGGTGAAGCTCTTCTCGATCGAGTCGTAGTTCGGCACGACCTTGCTCAGGTGCTCGCTCAGTCGCTCCACCGCGGAGGTGGGCAGCGTGGAGGGGCTGCCGCCGCCGATGTAGATGCCGGTGAACGTGCGCTCCTGTACGTACGGCTGGCGCATGTACCAGTCGATTTCCTTGATCAGGTAATCGGTGTACGTCTCCAGGCGCTCCGAGTCCTGCTTCGGATAGTGGAACCGGTTGAAGTTGCAGTAATGGCAGAACGATTTGCAGTACGGGACATGGATGTACATCATGATCTCGTCATTGATGTTCCCGCCCGGGTTCTGCAGGCTGTGGATGTTCTCGATCACTTTCTCGCGCGGGACCTGGTTCCAGTCCATCGTCGCGAAGAGCGGCATGATGTAGTGCGACGCGGTTATCACGCCGTCGAACGGAACGGGCTGCGAAGGGTTCTCACCCAGGTAGTACGGCTCGGTGGGCCTCGAATGCGACACTGCTGCTCCCTCGGTCGGTACGGTCCTGCGGTCAGTCAGCTGCTCTGGCGGCCGGTCCACTGTCAGCGACCAGCGTGATGTCCCCCTCCGCGATCACGGCGTCGTCCTGTACGAGCCGGACCGCGACGGTGTCGGCGCCGTCCGGTACCGCCGTGCACGTCACCGGGGCACCGAGTTCGGCGAACTGCTGGAAGTTCACGGCGCAGTCGACGGCGCCCAGCGAGCGCGCGGGAACGCCGTCCCGTCGCGCGCGGGCCGCCACCGCGCTCTGCCGCGCCCCCTCCAGCAGGAGCATGGCGGGCAGATGGTCCAGTTCGTGGTCGAAGAAGACGGGGTCGTCGAGGTCCACCACGAGGTCCGCGGTGATTCCGCCGTTCTCCTCGCGCAGGCCGCCGACGACCACGTTGCGCGGGTCGCTCCTGCCGACCTGCTCCGGCGCGGCGCGCGGCCCGCGCGTCCGGTGCGCCGCCGCGTCGGCCACCGGCGCGGCGCTGTCCCGCAGGGCACGGTAGGAGTCCGCCTTCAGCATCATCAGGGTTCCGCTGAACTCGGCCGCCGGGACGCCGTTCCGGTACAGGATCGTGGAGCTCAGCAGATGGCGGGGGGTACCGTCGGGCCACCGCTTCGCCTTCTTCACCACGAATTCGGCCAGCACCGCGGCGGAGGTGCGGGTGACCGCGACCGCCTCCCGGTTCAGCACTTCCACCCGCATGGTGCCGATGACGAACGGCCGGTCGAGCGGGACGCCCAGCAGTCGGTGCACCATCGCCTCGGAGGCCTGACGTGCCACCTCGCCGAGCAGGAGAACGTCGTAGCCGAAGTCGTGCGAGTCGTTGTAGAGCCGGTGCGTGCGCGGGAGTTGGGCCAGCGCGAAGAGCCGGCCGTCGATCTCCCGGACGTCGGTGACGAGCACCTGCTCCACGGCGTGCTTGTGCACCCAGCCGCAGGGCACCGTCCGTTCGGCCGAGAGCTGCGCTTCCGCGGCTTCGAGCCCGGTCGCGGGTACGCCGGCCTGCGGGCTCCGTTCCTGTGCCTGTGTCTGCGTCTGTGCTTGTGTCTGTGTCATGGAACTCCCTCGTCGATCGGGGGCGGCCGCCCCGGTCATGCCTGGAGCACGAGGGCCGCGTTGTGGCCGCCGAAGCCGAAGGAGGTGGAGAGCCCCACCAACGGGCCGTCGGTCCCCTCCCCGAGAGGACACGCGCGCATGAGATGACGGAGGCCGTCGAGGCGCGGGTCGGGGTCGAGCAGCCCGGCCGTGGGCGGCGCGACGCGGTGGCGCAGCGCCAGCAGCGTGGCGATCGCCTCGACCGCGCCTGCCGCGCCCAGCAGGTGGCCCACGGCCGACTTGGTGGACGAGATCGGCACCTTCGCCAGCCGGTCCCCCAGCGCCTGTGCCAGCGCGGAGGCCTCGGCCAGGTCGTTGAGTTCGGTGCCGGTGCCGTGCGCGTTGATGTACGTGACCGCGTCGCCAGAGGCCCCGGCATCCTCCAGGGCGCGCCGTACGGCCTGCGCGGCGGCGGTCCCGGCGGGTTCGGGCGCGGTCAGGTGGTGGGCGTCGGTGGTGGAGCCGTACCCGGTGATCTCGGCGAGCACCCGCGCTCCGCGCCCGGCCGCCGAGGCGGCGTCCTCCAGGACGAGCACGCCCGCGCCCTCACCCAGCAGGAAACCGTCGCGGTCGCGGGAGAACGGCACGGACGTACCGGTCGGCGAGAGCGCTCCGGCGTTCAGGAAGGCCGCTCTGATGAAGTCGGAGAGCCCTGCCTCCGCTCCCCCCACCACGGCGGCGTCCGCCTCACCGCTCCTGATGAGCCGCACTCCGGCGCCGATCGCCTGCGTACCGGCGGCGCACGCCGACATCACGCTGTAGGTCTCTCCCCTGAGACCGAACCTGATGGCGAGCTGCGCCGGTATGGAATTGGCCATCATCATGGGAACGGTGAGAGCGGAGACGTCCTGCGCGCCCTCGGTGCGCAGCACCTCCAGCTGCTGTTCGAGGCTTTCCAGACCGCCGATCCCGGTGCCGATGACGCAGCCGACGCGCTCTCCCGGATACGGCGGGGTGTCGCCCCATCCGGCCTGGTCCAGCGCTTCCTTGCCGGCCACCATGGCCAGTTGGCAGCACCGGTCCATACGGCGCCGTTCCCGGCGCGTCAGCGTCTCCTCGGGCGCGAAATCACGGCAGCGCCCCTCGCCCTCCTCGATGCCCGACTCCCCCGCGACGGCCCGGTCGTGCAGCAGTGCCGCACCGGTGCCCAGTGCCGTCACGGCACCGACACCGGTGACCACGACCCGCCGTCGGGTCACTTCAGACCCGCGGTGGCACAGATGACGTCGAGGGCTTCGCCTACGGTCTTGACGCCGTCGAGATCCTTGGGGTGCAGCCGTATCCGGAATTCCTTGTTCACGGACTGGCCGAGATCCACCATGTCGAGGGAATCTATTTCCAGATTCTCGAAGGTGGCACTCGGGTTGATGAGCTCTCTATCGGCCCCGCAGTCCACCAGGGTTTCGATGACGAATTCCTCGACCAGATCACGTGTGGCCTGCGTAGGCACAGCATCCTCCTGCTCACAAGGGCAACGGTCCGCTCCATGGAAACAGATTCGGCTAAAGGGCCGACTACACCCCGCTAAAGCGCCACTGAACCGTTAATCGATCGGATTCACGCATCGTTGCCGGCTCATCGGCGGGAGGGCGCGGGGCGCGTCAGTCCTGACCAGAGGGTCACCGTACGAGGTAAGACACGGTCATCGCCGAAATTGCGTGATCGCCGCGAACGTCTGAACGCTTCTGAGCTTTCGGTGAACCTCTGGGACTGACAGCCGAGTTGAGGCAAACGGCCCGGACCAAGGGCGTCCCGGGCCGGGCCGTAACGGAGCCTGAAGACACGAGAGCGCCGGTTCCCGCACGATGCGGGAACCGGCACTGCCTGGGTCAGCGGCTACGGGCTGACGCAGCCGATCGAGCCGACGGGGAAGTTGTTGCCGGTCGATGTCGCCGTGAACCCGAAGGTGACGCTGCCCTCCGGCGGGATGGTCCGGTTGTAGTCGAGGTTCTTGACCGTGAGCGCCCCATCGGATCCCGTGGTCAACGCACCGTTCCACACACTGCTGACCTTGGCGCCCGCGCCGGGCGTCCACCTCACGGCCCAGCCCTCGCGCGCCGTCGTGGCGTGGTTCATGACCTCGACGGAACCCTGGAAGCCGCCGTTCCAGGAGTTGGTCACGTTGTAGACGGCCATGCACCCGGAGTGCGGGTCGGTGGGCGTCGGAGTCGGAGTCGGAGTCGGAGTCGGCGTGGGTGTCGGCGTCGGAGTGCCGCCCGAGCCCCGGATGCCGGTCACCTCGCCGTTGCCGCCGTCGAAGACGACGTCGGAGCAGGAGAAGAAGTTCTCCTGGCTGTCCGAGCGCACCCACTGGATGAACATCACCGCGTCACCCGAGCGGCCCGAGGGCAGGTCCAGATTCCAGTAGTAGTGTCCGCCGTCCGTGCCCGGTGAGCCCGTCTGCGGCGGGTTGGTGACGGTCTCGACCAGCTCCAGGTCGTCCCAGCCCAGTTCGGTGCTGGGTGAGTAGCCGGGCTTGGACAGGTACACCTTGAACGAACCCGGGTGCGCCGCCCAGTTGCTGTGTTTGACCTGGATCGTCCTCCCGGACGTCAGGTGCGTCCGGGGCCAGTCGGAGCGGGCGGCGTTGTACCCGGTGAAGTTGTACGGCGACCGGTCACCGGCGCTGCACAGCTTTCCGTCCGGCACGTAACCCGCGCCCCGGCCGCCGGCGTTGGAGTCGAGTACGGCGAACCAGTTGTACAGCGCGGTCGCGCCGCTCTCGGCGAGCGCGGCCTTGCACGCGGGGTTGGTCGGGTCCAGGGCGCCGGTGCTGGTCTTGGCGTCGACCCAGCAGAGGTAGGTACGCGATCCCGGCGTCATCGTGACGCCGTGCGCCTGCGCGTTGCCCTGGCCCATTAACGTCAGGCCGATTCCGGCGAGCAGCGTCGCGAGCACCGCCGCCAGAGAGGCAAGTTGTTTCTTGCGTCGAGCCATGATGTCTCCTGTGCCTATGTGGGGATGGCTTCCGGTCGGGGTCGTTCTCTCCTGCGGTCCGTTGCGCGGCGCGGCGTCGTTCGCCAGGCGGTGGCGCGACGGGGCGAGGCGCGATGGGGCGAGGTTCGGGCTCGTGGCGGTGGCGCCTTTCCGGGTGGGGGCCGGAGGAGTGGGAAAATGCGGCGCGGGCGGGGGCGCGCGGCCCGCGTCCTGAACGTGGGAGCTGGCAGGGCGGGCGCGGAATCGGGGCTGTGCGACCGTCCCATCTATGGGAGCGCTCCCAGTAGCTGGTTCGTAGGGGACTGTAGGAGCGTCGCCGAGTCCTGACAACCCATCGGGACGAAACAGGTCGAGTGGATCTCGGAGGCGTGGGTCAGGGACGGTGCGGGGATGCGGCGGCGCACCGGTGCGCGCCGGCGGTGGCCCGGCTGTCACGGCGGCCGGCGCGGCGTACGAACAGCGTCAGGCCGACTCGCGTACCACCAGACGCGTTCGCAGGATCACATGGCGCCAGGCCACCTCCGGCTGTTCCATCTCCTCCAGCAGCAGCCGCACCATGGTCCGGCCTATCTCCTCCATCGGCTGGCGGACGGTCGTGAGCGGCGGCTCGGTCCGCTCGGCCAGCTCGAAGTCGTCGAAGCCGACCACCGCCACGTCCTGCGGTACCCGCCGCCCCGCCGCGTGCAGGGCGTCCAGTGCCCCGGCGGCCATGCTGTCCGACGCGGCGAAGACGGCGTCGACCTCCGGGTGCCGCGCGATGAGCCCGTCCATCGCCCGCCGTCCGCTGGTCTCGGTGAAGTCGCCCTGTACGACCAGGGACGGCACCACGTCGAGCCCGGCGTCGCCTAGCGCCTCCCGGTAACCGCGCAGCCTGCACTGGGCGACGTACATGTCGGGCGGGCCCGTGATCGCGGCGATGGCCTTCCGTCCGCCAGCCACCAGATGGGCGACCGCGGCCCGCGCGCCGCCCACGTTGTCCGCGTCCACGTAGGTCACCCGCTCGTCACCCGAGCGCCTGCCCAGCAGCACCGTGGGCAGCCCGGCGTCGGCGAGCATGTCCGGCAGCCGGTCCTCGGCCCGCACGGACATCAGCAGTGCTCCGTCGACCCGGCCGCCGCGCACGTACTCCACGAGCCGCTTCCGCTCGGCGTCGGTGCGCACGAGGGTGAGCAGCAGCTGCACGTCCGCCTCGGTCAGGGCGTCCCCGACCGCCCGCACGATCTCCGAGAAGAAGGGCTCCCCGAACAGCCGCCAGTCCGTCTTCGTCATCACCAGCGCGACGGCGCCCGCGCGCCGCCCGGCCAGTGAACGGGCGGCCAGATTGGGCACGTAGTCGAGTTCCTCGATGGCGCGCTGCACGGCGCGGCGCGTGGACGCCTTGACGCCCGTCGCGTTGTTGATCACCCGGGAGACCGTGCCCCGCCCCACTCCGGCAAGGGCGGCCACTTCCTCCAGCGTCGGTGTGCCGGAACTTCGCTTCAACATGTCCCACCCCCAAGAGCCCCCGATCCTACGGCCCGGCGGGTGCCCGGCCGAGGGTTCCGATGGGCCGTCAGGAAGCGCGCGGTCGCGGAGTGCCGCTGTGCGCCCCGGCCGTAGCCCCTTGGCGCCGCGGCGGCGGCGAATCCTGTCCAACGGCTTGACGGCGCGTCTCGTGACCCACGAGATTGGGAGCGCTCCCACTTCTGTTGCGCCCCCACCGGACGCAATGTCGGTGCTCCAGTCACTGCGTGCCTTTCCCCCCTCCCGTAAGGACTTCAGTGTGCCGCGACATCAGCCTCTCCCTTCCCTCCCGTCCCGTACGTTCCGCCGACCGGGCCGCTCCGGACTGGTCAGCGTGTTAGCGGGCGTGACGGCCACCGCCGGGCTGCTGGCGGTCAGCCTCGTCGCACCCGCCGGTGCGGCCGAACCCGTCGATGAAGCCTCCGAGGCACTCGAGGTCATCGTCAACGGGGACTTCTCCGCGGGCACCGCCCCCTGGTGGTCGACGGCCAACAGCCCCGTCGCCGTCTCGGACGGACGCCTCTGCGCCGACGTCCCCGCGGGCACGGCCAACCCGTGGGACGCCATCGTCGGGCAGAACGGGCTCGCACTCACCGCCGGCGAGGGATACATCCTGAGCTACACGGCGACCTCCACCGTGCCGGTCACCATCCGCACAAACGTGCAGATGGCGACCGAACCGTGGAGCACGGAACTCTCCACCGCGCAGCCGGTCGGCACCACCGCCGAACGCGTCACCGAGACCTTCACCGCCGGAGCCGACCACGAGGCCGCCCAACTCGCCTTCCAGATCGGGGGCAGCGCCCAGGCGTTCACCTTCTGCGTCGACGACGTATCGCTGCGGGGCGGCACCGCGCCGCCGCCGTACGAACCGGACACCGGGTCCCCGGTCCGGGTCAACCAGGTCGGATACCTCACCCACGGCCCCAAGGGCGGAACCGTCGTCACCGACGTGACCGACGAGCTGCCCTGGACGCTCGACTCGGCGGACGGGACACGCCTGGCCGGGGGCACCACCACTCCGGCGGGCGTGGACACCGCCTCGCGGCGACACGTCCACACCTTCGACTTCAGCGCGGTGACCACCGCCGGGGAGGGGTACACCGTCACGGTCGCGGGAGAGAGGAGTGAGCCCTTCGCCATCGGCGACGACCTCTACGACTCACTGCGCACTGACGCGCTCGCGTACTTCTACCACAACCGCAGCGGCATCGAGATCGACGCGGACATCGTGGGCGAGCAGTACGCGCGGCCGGCCGGTCATGTGGGAGTGAGCCCCAATCAGGGCGACAACGACGTGCCCTGCCAGCCCGGCGTATGCGACTACCGCCTGGACGCGGCGGGCGGCTGGTACGACGCCGGTGACCACGGCAAGTACGTCGTCAACGGTGGCATCTCCGTCGCCCAGTTGATGTCCACCTTCGAGCGGACCCTGACCGAGGAGACGGCGGACGCCGGGCCACTCGGTGACGGCGCGCTCCGGCTGCCCGAGCACGGGAACGCGACTCCCGACATCCTCGACGAGGCCCGCTGGGAGCTGGAGTTCCTCATGAGGATGCAGGTGCCCGCAGGGGAGCCGCTGGCCGGCATGGCCCATCACAAGCTGCACGACAAGGCGTGGACCGGACTGCCGACCCGGCCGGACCGTGACCCCCAGCCCCGGGAACTGCACCCGCCGACCACGGCGGCCACCCTCAACCTGGCGGCCACCGCGGCCCAGTGCGCCCGCCTCTTCCGGGTCTACGACGCGGACTTCGCCGCCCGGTGCGGGGAAGCCGCGCGGACGGCATGGACGGCGGCAAAGGCCCACCCGGACATCCTCGCCGATCCCCAGGACGGCACGGGTGGCGGCGCCTACAGCGACAACGACGTGCGCGACGAGTTCTACTGGGCGGCGGCGGAACTCTTCCTCACCACCGGCGAGGACGCGTATCTCCAGGAAGTCCTGCGCTCCCCGCTCCACGGCGACACCGACGCCGTCTTCCCGCGCGGCGGCATGTCCTGGGGGTCGGTCGCCGGTCTCGGCGCCCTGAACCTCGCGGCCGTGCCGAGCAAGCTCTCCACCGACCTGCTCGCCACGGTGCGGGGCATGGTGACCGAAGCCGCCGACGGGTACGCGGCCGACTCGGCCGGGGGCGCGTACGGCCTTCCGTACGCGCCCGACAACGGGCACTTCGTGTGGGGTTCGAACAGCCAGGTGGCCAACAACATGGTCGTCCTGGGCTCGGCGCACGACCTGACCGGAAAGACCGCCTACCGTGACGCCGTACTGCGCGGACTGGACTACCTGCTGGGCCGCAACGCGCTGAACCAGTCCTACGTCACCGGATACGGCGAGCGGGACTCGCACAACCAGCACCACCGGTTCTGGGCCGACCAGCTCGACCCGGCCCTGCCGAACCCCGCACCCGGCTCCCTGGCCGGTGGTCCGAACGCCTCCATCCAGGACCCGGTCGCGCAGGCCAAGCTGAAGGGCTGCGCACCGGCGATGTGCTACATCGACGACATCGAGTCCTGGGCCACGAACGAGATCACCATCAACTGGAACGCCCCGCTCGCCTGGGTCGCGTCCTACGTGGACGATCTGGGCAGCGGCGCGCCCGTGAAGACGCGGTGCGAGGTCACGTACACCTCGCAGCGCTGGAGCGGCGGCTTCACCACGCAGGTCGTGGTGAAGAACACCGGTCCCCAGCCCGTCCAGCCCTGGCGGCTCGACTGGACGTTCGCCGACCAGCAGCGGGTGACCGACACCTGGGGCGCCGCCATCCGGCAGGCCGGCCCGAGGGTCACCGCGGAGGCCCTGAGCTGGAATGCCACGCTCGCGCCCGGCGGCACCGTGCGGTTCGGCTTCAACGGCCGGCCCACCGGTCTCGTGCACGACCCTCAGGTCTTCAGGCTGAACGACCAGGTCTGCGGGACGGCCTCGCGACGATGAGCGGCCGGCTTCCCCCGTGTCGTTCCCACTCCGTACTCGTACCAGGAGGAATGCCGTGAAACGCTTTTTGGCCTTACTGGCGACCGGCGCGACGGTCCTCGGCCTCTCGGCCCTGTCCAGTCCCCCGGCGATGGCCGCCACCGGATGCAAGGTCGACTACACGGTCACCAGCCAGTGGCAGGGTGGCTTCCAGGCCGGAGTGAAGGTCACCAACCTGGGTGAACCCGTCAACGGATGGACGTTGAAGTTCACGATGCCCGACGCGGGGCAGAAGGTCGTCCAGGGCTGGAACGCCACCTGGTCCCAGTCCGGTTCCACGGCCGCCGCCGTCAACCTCGACTGGAACCGCACACTGGCCACCGGCGCGTCGGCCGATCTGGGGATGGTGGGTTCCTTCACGGGCGCCAACCCGAAGCCCACGGCGTTCACGCTCAACGGCGTCGCCTGTACGGGCTCCGTAGAAGAGCCCCCGCCCGTCGACCCGCCCGTCCCGGGCACCGGCACCCCCGTGGACATCAACGGAAAGCTCCACGTCTGTGGCGTGCACCTGTGCAACCAGTACAACCGACCCGTACAGCTGCGGGGGATGAGCACGCACGGCATCCAGTGGTTCAGCAAGTGCTACAACGCCGCGTCCGTGGACGCGCTGGCCAAGGACTGGAAGTCTGACCTGCTGCGCGTCGCCATGTACGTGCAGGAGAGCGGTTACGAGACCGACCCGGCGGGCTTCACCAGCCGTGTGAACAGCCTCGTCGACATGGCCGAGGCGCGCGGCATGTACGCGCTGATCGATTTCCACACCCTGACGCCCGGTGACCCGAACTACAACCTGGAGCGCGCGAAGACGTTCTTCGCGTCCGTCGCGGCCCGCAACGCGGACAAGAAGCACGTGATCTACGAGATCGCCAACGAGCCCAACGGCGTGAGCTGGACGGCCATCAAGAGCTACGCCGAGCAGGTCATCCCGGTGATCCGGGCCGCCGACCCGGACGCCGTCGTCATCGTCGGCACCCGTGGCTGGTCCTCGCTGGGAGTCTCGGACGGCTCCAACGAGAGCGAGGTCGTCAACAACCCCGTCAATGCCGCCAACATCATGTACGCGTTCCACTTCTACGCCGCGAGCCACAAGGACTCCTACCGCGCCACGCTGAGCCGGGCGGCCTCGAAGCTACCGCTGTTCGTCACCGAGTTCGGCACGGTGAGCGCCACCGGCGGGGGAGCGATGGACCGGGCGAGCACCACTGCCTGGCTGGACCTGCTCGACCAGTTCAAGATCGGCTACGCGAACTGGACCTACTCCGACGCCAATGAGAGCAGCGCGGCGTTCAAGCCCGGCACCTGCAACGGCAGCGACTACAGCAGCGGCGGCGTGCTGACCGAATCGGGTGCGCTGCTCAAGAGCCGCATCAGCACCCCCGACAGCTTCCCCACCAGTTGAGCGGCTGACCGCTGACCGCTGACCAGGGACGGGGTTCGGGCGCACCGCCGGAGCCCCGTCCGTTCTTCCGCAGCGTCTTACGGACTCCCCAACCGGAACGGGCCACTCCCCCCGTTCCGGTTGGGGAGTTCTCGTGTTTCAGGCGGCTGATTTCGCCTGATGGCGCTAACGTCGTGCGCGGCTCCGGTGTCTTTGAGCGGTGACACGGCTCGGCCGGCCCGGGCTGCTCCTACGTACGTGTTCCGCACCCAGAACCGACGACGCAAGGGGAATCGATTCCATGACCGTCACAGCAGCACGCCGCACCATGTCACCGCGTCGCTCCGCCGCCCGCACGGCGGCCGTGGCGGCCCTGTCCGCCGCCGCGCTCCTCGGCGGCGGTCTCACAGCCCAGGCCGCCGCACTCGCCCGCACGACGGGCGCGGCCGTGGAGCTCGCGCCGGCCGCTGTGCTCGCCACCCAGTGCTACTACAGGGTCAACGCCAGCGGCGGTCTGCTGGTCCGCAGCGGTCCCGGCACCAGCTACCCGGTCGTCGGGTCCTACCCCAACGGCTCCACGATCCTCGCGTCGGCATCCACCACCAACGGCTTCCGCAAGGTGGGCACCAACCGCTGGGTCTCCGCGGCGTACCTCGTCCGCATCACCAGCTATCCCTGCGAGTGACAGGGACCCGCGCCGAGGACACCGTTCCCCAGCCCTTCAACGGGCCGGCGGCCTGTCCGCTGCCTCCGACCGGCCTCCGAACTCATCACTGAGCTTCTTCAGCGTTGCAGCTCCAGTGTGAGGCGGCCTTGGCGATTGACGTCATGCGGTGGGGACTGCATCGGGACCTGCGGAAGATCCGCAGGACTTCAGGTGGGCGACGCCGCGTTCGACGGGTGCCCGTGTGGCGGCCAGGGCACGGTTGCGGGTCTTCTCAGTGGGGGTCCGCAGATGCGGATGATCCGGTGGGTGCGGGCGGCGGTCAGGTCGTGAGTGCGGCCCGGCAGGGCGGGCGAGAGTCACAGCAGCCGGCCGCCGGGATCGGTGACGACCTGCACGTTCACGCCGTGGCGCCGGTGCTTGTGGGAGTGGTCGGCCCGGCCGTCGCCGACCCGGTCGCACTCGGCGTGGGTTCCGTCGAGCAGGACGAAGTCGGGATCATGCTCGCGCAGCGTCCTCAGCAGACCCGGCGCACGCGCGGCGAGCCCGGGCCGGGCGGGCCGGCTCGTCCGGCTGACCGGGCCGGGTTCGCGGATGGGGATGTCGAGAACCCGTGTCCGGCTCCGTCCCCGCAGTGAACGCGGCCAGAATGGGTCGCACCAGCACACCGAGGAGAACCACGATGGCCAAGTACCTGCTGCTCAAGCACTACCGCGGCGCCCCGGCATCGGTCAACGACGTGCCCATGGGCGAGTGGACGCCGGAGGAGATCTCGGCCCACGTGCAGTACATGAACGACTTCGCGGCCCGGCTCGAGGAGACCGGTGAGTTCGTCGGCAGCCAGGCGCTCGCCCCCGAGGGGACGTTCGTGCGGTACGACGGCGAGGGCCGCGCGCCGGTCACCGACGGCCCGTTCGCCGAGACCAAGGACCTCATCGCCGGCTGGATGGTGATCGACGTCGACAGCTACGAGCGTGCCATCGAGCTGGCCGGGGAACTGTCGGCCGCCCCCGGGGCGGGCGGGAAGCCGATCCACGAGTGGCTCGAAGTGCGGCCGTTCCTGACCGCGGCGCACACCATCACGGAGTGACCTCACAGGTGAACGAGGTCCTGCTCCGGAGCCTCACACCGAGCGTGCTCGGTATCCTCGTCCGCCGCGGAGCCGACTTCGCGGCGGCCGAGGACGCCGTCCAGGACGCGCTGGTCGAGGCGGTCCGCGTCTGGCCGGCCGACCCTCCGCGGGACCCGAAGGGCTGGCTGGTCACCGTAGCCTGGCGCAAGTTCCTCGACGCGACCCGGGCGGACACCTCACGTCGCCGGCGCGAGGACCTCGTCGACGAGGAGCCCGCGCCCGGGCCCGCGTCCGCGGTGGACGACACGCTCCAGCTCTACTTCCTGTGTGCCCACCCTTCGCTGACGCCGTCGTCCGCGGTCGCGCTCACGCTGCGCGCCGTGGGCGGGCTGACCACCCGCCAGATCGCCCAGGCGTACCTGGTACCCGAGGCGACCATGGCGCAGCGCATCAGCCGGGCCAAGCGCACTGTCTCCGCCGTGAGGTTCGACCGGCCGGGCGACGTCGCCACCGTGCTGCGCGTCCTCTACCTGGTCTTCAACGAGGGCTACTCCGGCGACGTCGACCTCGTCGCGGAGGCCATCCGGCTCACCCGGCAGCTCGCCGCCGCGATCGACCACCCCGAGGTGGCGGGGCTGCTCGCCCTCATGCTGCTCCACCACGCCCGGCGCGCCTCCCGGACCACGCCCGAGGGCAGCCTGGTGCCGCTCGCCGAGCAGGACCGCGGCCGGTGGGACACCGAGTCGATCGCGGAGGGCGTGGAGATTCTGCAGGCGGCCCTCGCCCGCGACCGGCTGGGCGAGTTCCAGGCCCAGGCCGCCATCGCGGCACTCCACGCCGACGCGCCCACCGCCGAGGAGACCGACTGGGTGCAGATCGTCGAGTGGTACGACGAGCTCGCGCTCCTGACCGACAGCCCGGTCGTGCGGCTCAACCGCGCGGTGGCCGTCGGCGAGGCCGACGGACCGCGTGCCGGCCTGGCGGCGCTCGGGGAACTGGACGACTCGCTGCCCCGCCACGCCGCGGTGGCGGCGTACCTCCACGAGCGGGACGGGGACCTCGCGACGGCGGCACGGCTGTACGCCGAGGCGGCCCGGAAGGCACCCGATCTCGCCGAGCGCGACCATCTGATACGCCAGGCCGCCCGGCTGAACGCCCGCCGCTCCCGCTGACCGGTCACCTCGGGGCGAGTCACCCGGGGCTCGTCCGGGAGGACCGGAAAAGCCCCGGGCGCGGCGACGGCCCGTCGTGTCGTGGAGACTTGGAAGCTGGGGGCGAGAGACTCACGTCCTGCTGGAGCAGCTGCGGACGCACCAGACCAAGGCCGACGAGGAGGACACCATGAGCACCGCCGAGACGGACAGGCACCCGCTGGACTCCGCCAGCGTCATGAACGCGAAGAAGACCCTCTTGGAGCTTCTGGGCCGCGCGGGAGTGTTCCGGGGCGAGGCCGAAGAGCTGATCGCGCTCGTCGAGGCCGGTGCGATCGCGGACGCGCACAGCGAGGCCGGGAAGGCGGAGCGCGTCCCGGACGAGCACGGGGGGCCGTACGGCATCGGCTGGCACGACGGCGCCCGGGCCGTCGGTGACGAGCTCCTGCGCATCGCCGAGCGCGCCCTTGAGCGCGCCATCGGCCCGGCGACGTCCGGCTCGGGGGACACCGTTCAAGGCCATCACGTCGGGAGGGTGGACGTGGAGCGTGCGAAGGTCGCCGTGATGCCGCTCTATCTCGCCTTCAGTGACGCCTCGGACCTCGACCCCGAGGAGTCGGGCGAGGTCCTCACGGCGGTACTCGGCACGATGAGCGTCGTGGGGCGGGTCGGGTACGCGGGACAACTGGAGCAGTTCACCGAGTCCCACCGTGAGCGGCTGACTCGGTTGTACGCCCAGTACGGGCCCCGCAGCCGCATCGCCGTCCACAGCCGCTACTCCCTCCTCCACTCCCCCACGAGCATCGCCGTACTCGAACGTCTCACCGCCGCTCCGTCAGCGCTCCGGGCGGAATGGGAGCACGCGGAACTGCCCCCGGCCTGGCTGGAAGGACTCGCGACCGCTTGGCGCTCCTCGGAAGCGCCGCCGGGCGGCGCCTCGCAAGCGCCGCCGGGCTGACGCCCTCCCCCGCGGCTCCGTCGGTTCCGCGGCTCCGGCCGTCCGGTTCAGGCCAGGTCGGCCCGCGCGGGGGTTTCGTTCAGGAAGCCACCTGACTGGTGCTGCCACAACTTCGCGTAGGCGCCCTCCGCTGCGAGCAGTTGGTGGTGCGTGCCCTGTTCGACGATCCGCCCGCGGTCCAGGACGACGAGCCGGTCCATGGTGGCGACGGTGCTGAGCCGATGGGCCACCACCAGTGCCGTCCGCCCCTCCATGAGGTGCCACAACGCCTTCTGGACGAGGACCTCGCTCTCGGAGTCCAGGGCGCTGGTCGCCTCGTCGAGCAGCAGGATGGGCGCGTCGCGCAGAATCGCCCGGGCGAGGGCGACCCGCTGGCGCTGTCCGCCGGACAGCTTGACGCCCCGCTCCCCCACCATGGTGTCGAAGCCGTCCGTCAGCCCGTCGGCGAACTCCGTGACATGGGCGGCATCCGCCGCGCGGCGGATCTCGGCGTCGGTGGCGTCGGGCCGGGCGAACGCGATGTTGTCCCGCAGCGTGCGGTGGAACATCGCCGGGTCCTGCGGTACGTACGCGATCAGGCTGCGCAGATCGGCCTGGCGCAGCTTGCTGATGTCCTGCCCGCCGATCAGGATCCGGCCGGCGTCGATGTCCGTCATCCGCAGCAGCAGTCGGCTGAGCGTGGTCTTCCCGCCGCCGGACCGGCCGACGAGCCCGATCTTCGCGCCACTGCTCACGTCGAGGTCCAGGCACTCGAAGAGCGGCTTCCCGCCCGCGTGGGCGAAGGTCACCTGCTCGAAGCGGACGTCGGCCGCCTTGGACGACAGCGGCTCCGGCGACGCCGGGTCGAGCACGGTCGGCTGTGTCAGCAGCAGTTCGGTGAACTGCGCGGCCTCCGTCATCGAGCTTTCCAGGCGGCGGTAGATCTGGTTGAACTCGAACATGATCCGCGTCGCGTTGGTGTAGTACGTGAAGGCGACGACGACCGCCTCCACGCCGTGCCCGCCCCCGCCGAGCGTGACCGCGAGCAGCAGGCCCATGGCGTTGGTCAGCACGGACATCGGAGCGACCAGCGTGTCGATGCGCAGATTCCCGTAGTCCCAGGACCGGAGCGTGAGGCGCCGCGACTCCGCGACGCGCGACCGGTGCTCGGCGGCCTCGCGTGCCTCGGCGCCGAACGCCCGGACCGTGTCCATGTTCATCAGGCTGTCGGCGACGTGGCCCGACACCTTGGCGATCGCCTCTTCGCGCTGGTCGACGAGTGCCTGGCGGCGGCGGATGAGGGGCATCACACACAGCGCGGTCAGTGCGATCATCGCCAGGAGACCTACGACCAGGAGTGGTTCGTAACTCCACAGCACGATCGACCCGAACAGCAGCGGCACGAAGCTGCCCACGACCGAGAAGGTCAGGGTGTCGACGCACTCCTCGAAGCGGGAGGCGAAACTCAGGACTCTCTTGGTCAGCGACCCGGCGAAGTTGTCGTGGAAGAACGTGGCGTCCTTGGCGAACAGCTCGTCCATGCCGATCACGTACAGGTGCTCGATGCCCCGCGCGTCGAGGCGGTTCAGGAAGTGCAGGCCGATGCGCCACAGCGCCTCCGCGAGCAGCAGGACACCGGCGAAGCCGAGCACGTAGGGCATCATCGAACCGAGCGTGGTGTCCCCGCCGTCGGCGATGTGGCCGACGAGCTTGGCGACGATCAGCGGGGCGATGTAGTTGATGCCGATGTTGCCCAGCGCCGGCGACAGCATGGCGGGCGCCGTCAGCCACCGGAGCCGGACCAGCTCCCGTCCGTAGTAACGCAAGGCCAGGAGCACCGACCCCTTGCCCGGTGGTTCCCTGTGTGCTTCGGACAATCCCATTTCCACCCCGTGTGGTCGTGCGGCGAGCCCGCTCACGCGTCTCCGGGGAGGCGCCGTGCCCACGCGCGTACGAGAGGTCAGGAAGCACAGTGTCCTGCGACGGCGTCCAGGCGGTCCACGCGTTTTTCTCGGCCAACGGCAACACCGTGATCGCGTCAGCCTCCGCGTCACGCCAGACCGCCCCCGGCGGTTCCCCGGCCGCGTCGGCTTCCGGGCCCGATGCCTGCCAACGCCGTACCGAGAAGGACGTACGCGATGAGGGCGGGGACCGGCATGTGGCCGCCCTCGCGGTCGATGTCGTCGATGAAGTACCCGGAGAGCATGATCCAGGCGAACCCGCCGGCGAGAACGAGGAGGGTGTTGCCGGATTCCCGCATCAGGCGCATCCCGGCCCACAGCAGGAGCGGCATGAGGGCCCAGGAGGCGGCTGTGGTGAGGAGGAACTCGACCGTTCCGGCGAACATCGTGTCGCCGCTGCTCGATTCGGAATCCCGGGCCCACCCGTAGCCGGCGGACATGAGGGTGTGGCAGGCAGCGGTGGCGACGACGACCGCGAGAGCTCCTTTGGCGTGACGTACGTGCTTCATGTGCAGGACCCTTCCCTGGACACGCCGGTGGGCCCCAACAGGTTCGTTGGGGCCCACCGGCCATGTGTGGACGATGACTACCGAGTGGTGCGCCCGAAGTTACTTCAGGGCGCGCTCCAGAGCGTTGGCGTAGAGCCGGGCGCCCGTGATCTTCGGGTGGAACGACTTCATCGAGGGCTGCGGTGAGGCGTTGTCCGCCTCGGCGTAGCCGCTGAGGACGATCCCGTTGATCGACTCGGGGTCACCACAGATCGCCTTGCCCGCGAAGTCAGGCTCGGGGTCGACGAACGTGGCCCCCACCGACGCGGCGGCGGCGCCCATCTCCTTGGCCAGGTGAGTGGCGACCACGTCGTTCAGCCACGGCGCCTCCTCGGTGCCGATGCCCGGGATGCAACCCCCGCTTCCGGTGAGGAGCTTGGGGTAGCCGACGAGCACGATCTTGGCCGAGGGAGCACGGGTCTTGATCTGGCTGAGGACCTTGACGATACGCGGCTTGGTCTGCTCAGTGATCCACTTCGGAATGAAGTCCTTGAGCGGGCCGGTCATTTCACCGGTCTTGTTCCCCGTGTCCGGGTCCCGCTTCTCGAACTCGGCGTCCTGACAGAGTTTCAGGCCCGCCTTGTAGATGCACTCCTCGATCACATCGGTGAACAGGGAGTCATTGCCGCCGATGGCGATGGTGACGAGATCCGTGTTCTTGTCGAGGTAGCCGAGATCCATCTGCGGAAGCTGATTTTCCTGTTTGGAGCCGCCTGTCCAGATGTTGAACGTCCGGGCGCCCGAACAGGCGAGGAAGCTCAGATCGACATCCCCGTAGGTGTCGGAGATCTCACCGATGGATTTCGTCTTGCCCGGCAGGGTCGCCTGACGGATCCAGGCGTACTTGGAGCGGTGGCACTTGTTGACCACCTGTTCCTTGCCGATGTCCTCCTTGTAGTCCGACTCGCGGAAGTAGTCCTTTCCGTCCCCGGCGTCGGCGCCTTCACCGGAGGCGAAGGAGTCGCCCATGGCGACGACCTGCGTGGGCTTGGCGGCCAGCTTCTGGAAAGCGACGGCGTCCCAGGCGATGTCCACCCCCACTCCCTCTTCGGTGATGTTGGAAAGGGCGACCGACGCGGTTCCGGTGAAGTTGAAGACGCCGAGCGAACGCCACTCGTTGCTCCGGATGCGCTGCGGCGAGACACGGAACGGAGCAGTGCCGGCGTCGCTGCCCGACACGGTGTACTTGGCCTGCTGGGACCTGGCTGCCACGTTCGGCATGTGGACCAGAACACGGGTCCAGCCCTTGACGGTGCTGGCGGCGGTCCAGGTGCCCGTGACCTTCAGACGCGGAGCCTCGGCAGAGGCCGCCTTGTGGGTAGTGGCGAACCAGACGTGGTTTCCGTATCCCACGCCGAGCTGATGGGTGTCCATCTTGGCGGAAGGCGAGGCGAAGTCGAACTTGAACGATCCCGACGACTGCGCGGTGTCCGAGCATCGCCTGAAATCGGCGCCCGCGATGCGCTGGCCGGTGTTCACGTTGTCCACGATCGGCGTGCCGATCGGGAGTCCGGAGTTGCACCGGGGCGGGTGCGAGTTGCCGTCCGCCTCTTCCGGATAGGTGTTGTTGAAGCGGAAGAGCTCGAATCCGCACTGCGAGCTCTCGCACCGCTTCCACTCGACCTTGCCGTTCCACCAGCACTTCCAGTCCGTACGCTGGCACGGGCCGAGCTGGGGGGAGTCGTTCGACGCGCCTTCCTTGATCTTCGACGGGTCGCACTCGTTGGAGCTGTTGCAGAACAGGTTGACCGGCGGCTTGGCCATGGTGCGGTAGATGGGCTCGGTCCACCATGCGGGCCGGTAGCCGTGGACGAGCTTGCCCGGCTCCTCAAGGGCCTCCAGCGGGCGCGCGGCCCAGCCGATGACCTTCTCCGGGTAGGGCCAGAACTGCGGGTTGGCGGCGTGCGAGTAGTCGTCCCCGCCGAGCGCGTTCTCCAGGAACGGGGTGCGGTTGGGCTTGTAGGTGGGGTTGGCGGGGTTGTTGGCCCAGCCCACGCCCCACTTGCCGCCGTTCGTGCCCGCGGCCGCCTTGGGGTAGAAGCCGGAGTTGTAGGCCCACAGGGCGAAGAACCAGTTCTCGATACCCTTCGGGTCACCGTTGTTGACGGTGAGGCCGTCGTTGCGGGTCTGGTTCCACTTCTCGGCGAGGATGTTCACGCCTGCCGCGACGTTCGCGGTGTAGTCCAGCGCGACAGCCTCCTGGTACAGGCGCGGCTTGGACGGCCGGATCTCCCCGTCCTCGTACGGCTTGTTGGGCAGCCGCATGCCGTCGGTCACCTGGGTGATCCCGTAACCGCAGTCCGCGGCCTTCCAGTTGATGGCCCAGGGGTCATTGACCTGGCCGTGCTCATCGTGCTTGAGACCGTAGTAATTGCCGATGAGGCTGTTGGCGGTGGTGCCCGGTGCGGCGAAGCGGGTGGCCTGCCACATGTTGGACTCCTGGGCGGTGATGCCGAGGAACACCTGTGCCGGGATACGCCCGCCGCCGGCGAGGGGAGTGAGGCCGCCGACCAGGGACTGGGGCGTGTAGGCACCCATGCCCATGTTCTTCCAGTTGGCGGGCCGGGACACATGACCGTCCATGGTGCCTTCGATGGCACGGTCCACGGCCCACTCGACCTGGCGCGGCTTCGGCTGGAACGCCTGCTTCTGCGGGTTGCCCCGCTCCACGGAACAGGTGCGCTCCGACTCCGGCTCGGCGATGTTCAGCATCGTCGTCACCTTGCCGCTGCCCGCACTGCTACCACTCCCGGCGGGAACGGTGCCGAGGGCCGGCGAGCGGTCCTGTCCCTGAGCCGTGTCACGACTGACCGGGGAGGCGGCCGGGTTGGCCTCGAAGACGGGAGTGCTGCCGGAGGGCAGGTGCCGCATCTCGATACGGGCCGTGCGCGCCGTGTCGTACTCCGAGGCGCGGATACGGGTGTCCTTGCCGTCGGCCCACGCGACGTTCACGAAGGCGCGGGCCTTGGTGGAGACAGTGGCGTCCTTGTCGAGCCCGCCCGGGTTCCGCACGTTCTTGGGAAGGGCACCGAGGCTCTTGGCTCCACCGGTGATGACGGCGGTTCCGTCGGCGGCGCGGACGAGGTCGAGACCGGTGAGGCTGCCCTCGGCGACGGTCCGGGCCTTTGCTCCCTTGCTCCTGAGCTGCCCGCCGGTCAGGTACTTGACCTTGGACGTCTGGCCCGCGGACGCGGCCTCGACGGCGGTGCCGGGCTTCACGCCCTTGGCGGCCCTGGCCGCCTTGGCACCGCTCCGGTGATCCAGGAAGGCGAGGCCGCCGTCCTTCGTCACGGACAGGTTGAAGGGGGTGTTGTCCGTACGAGTGATCAGCTTGGACTTGCCGTCCGCGCCGATCCGTACGATCGCGTTGCCTTGCGCGGCGGCGATACCCTTGCGGGTCGGAACGGCGGAGGTGATCTGCCCCTTCACCGTGACCGGGGTACCCGTCTTGCCTGTACGGGCGTCGACGGTGATGAGACGCGTCTCGTTCTTGCTCGATGTTCTCTCATCGGTGAACTGCGACAGAACGGCCTGCTCGCCGTCGCCGCAGCCGGGCGAGAAGTAGGCGAGGCTCGCCTGGTACGGCAGCTTGGTGACCTTGCCCGTGTTCAGGTCGACGGCGGCCGTGAACGCGCCCCGGGCCATCATGTCGGGCTTGTTGGTGAAGGTACGGGGCGCGTAGGCGACGACGGCCCGGTCACCCGAGGCGGTGACGCAGGCGTTGCCGATCCAGGTGTCGGTGTCGAAGAAGCCCGGCTCGATGAGGGTCGCGGCGGTCTTCCAACGGTAGCCGTCGGCCTCGTCGGCGGTCATCAGGTGGAAGCCGGTGGCGTCACCGATGGTGGTCCAGGCGGTATCGGACGACTTGGTATAGCCGGCGCCGAGGACCTCGCTGCGTTCCTTGGCCGGAACACGGTCCTTGTGACCCTCCTTGTCCGCGCGCACGCGGGCAGCGGAGGGGTCGGACCAGCCTTCGGCCGCATTGGGAGGTGGCGACGGTTGTTGCTGTACGGATTGCGCCTGCGTCACGGAACCTACGGATATCGCGGTGACGACGGCACAACTGACCGCAAGACGAACAGACTTTAATCTGTTGGCCCGTTTCAAGATGTTGCCTCCATATATATGGGATGGGGCATCGGAATGTTCGAGCGTGGCCACAACGGAGACCCAGCTCGCCCCACGCGCGCAGGAGAGGGAACGAGAGAATTAGCGCCCGGAAAGGGTGGGTCGGGGCACTGGACCACGGATGAGAAGCTGACCGCGGACGGCCTTCACGACAAAGACGGCAGGCCTGACCGGCAAGCAGTTCTCATCGGATGCGGCACCGGCCGACACGCTTCATAGCCCTTTTTGGACATGCGGAATGACCCCCCTGATCCCCCGTGCGCGAGGAAGCGTCAGGAATCCTGGACGCCTCTCGGTTGATCCACAAAGTATTCACACAGGAATGCGGTGTCTGTGATCCACGACACAAGGACGGATCGCGACTGATTCTTTGGCCTGAACCAGTTCACAGCACGGCCCTGTTCGCATCCCGCCCCAGGGCGGGGGGGGGGGAAAAAAGGGGGGGGGGGGGGGGGGGCGGGGGGGGGGGGGGGGGGGGGGGGGGGGAGGGGGGGGGGGGGGGGGGGGGGGGGG
>NZ_JBWKLF010000021.1:0-35410 GCF_056430475.1 Streptomyces sp. NPDC045968
CAGATCCGCTGCTCGGGGTCGAGCATCGTGTCGTTGTGGCCGTCGGAGGACTCCAGCTCGACCGAGAGGCAGTGCGCGACGACCTCGTCACCCGGCTGCCAGGCGTTCACACCAGGGCCGGTGCGCAGCACGACACCCGCCAGGTCCGAGCCGATGACGTGGTACGGGAGGTTGTGACGGGCGGCCAGCTCACCGCGCTGCGCGTACCGCTCCAGGAACCCGAACGTCGCCATCGGCTCGAAGATCGAGCTCCAGACCGTGTTGTAGTTGACCGAACTGGCCATGACCGCCACCAGGGCCTCGCCCGGGCCGAGCTCCGGCACCGGCACGTCCTCGATGTGGAGGGACTTGCGCGGGTCCTTCTCCCGGCTGGCCATCCCGGTGAACATGCCGACGTCCTCCTTGCGCAGGACGACGCCCCGGTAACTATCCGGAATCCGGAGGGATTCGAAATCCTTCGCTGTCGCATCGCCTGCAAGAACGGTTTCGATGACTTCCTTCACGTGATTTTCCTTGCAAAATAGGGACCGCCGAAAGAACGTGCGCCGGCAAGGCAGCCTAGGCAGCCCCCCCCGTGTGGATAACCCCTATTCGGCGAAACCCGTGCGGCACCGAATGGGGCCCCCAGAGGGCTACGGGTGCCGGCAAGGAGTAGGGGGCACGCGACGACCGCCCCGTATACCTACGGGGCTCCCGGGGCCGAGGCCGTTTTATGGGTTGCTCGTACCGGCGGTCTCCGGCATCGTCCCACTGCGGCCGCAATTCGCGGTCCGCTGTTTGGTTACCACCAAACGCGACGGGGGGAACGTGTGGTGCGCTTCAAGGTGTTGGGTCCGTTAGAGCTGGTGGAGGCCGACAGGGCGGTGACGCCGCAGCCCATGAAGATCAGGTCGGTCCTCGCCCTGCTCTGCGTGAACGCCGGGAACGTCGTCTCCCGGGACAGCCTGGTCGAGGCGCTGTGGGCGGGTCATCCGCCCAGGACCGCGCGCACCGCGCTGCAGGTCTACGTGTCGAAGCTGCGCAAGTACCTCGACGCGCACGGCGGACTCGCGGACCGGCTGATCACCAAGCCGCACGGCTACGTTCTGGAGGTGCGGGCCGGGGAGCTCGACCTGCACGAGTTCGACCGCCATGTGCAGCAGGCCCGGGCGGCCACGGCCGCAGGCTGCCCGGAGGAAGCGCTGACCAGCCTCCATGCCGCCCACGCCCTGTGGCGCGGTGGCGCCCTGGCGGATCTCCGGGGGCTGCCCACGTTCGACAATCTCGCCCGGCAGCTGGACGAGAGGCGCATCGAGGTCCTGGAGCGGCGGATCGACATCCAGCTGAGCCTGGGCCGGCACAAGCACGTCGTCGCCGAGCTGTACGGCCTGGCCGGCGAACACTCGACGTGGGAGACCATCCACGCGCAGCTCATGCTTGCTCTGTACCGCAGTGGACGCGTCGCGGAGGCTCTGGAGGCGTATCGCCGGCTCCGCGACGCGCTGGTCCACGAGCTCGGACTGGAACCCGGCGAGCGGATACGGCTGCTGCACGCGGCCATCCTGGCGAGGGACCCCTCGCTGGAGGCCCGCCAGGTTCTTCCGGCCGTCTGCTGATTAGCGGAATTTTAGCGGGATCAATACTGCCCGCTGTTATTGTCGCTGCGCCCGGACAGGGCCATAAGCCACTCGATGTTTCCATCGTCCGATACAGCGGGGGAATTCTTGCTATCTCATCTATCGGAACGCCTTCACGATCCCATCATGTACGCGCTTCCCGCCGTCGCACTTATTATCCTCGTCGAATTCATAGCGATACGCTTCGACGACGAGGATCGCGAGCGCTTCTCGAAGAAGGACACCCGCGCCAACATCCTCACCGGGCTCGGGGCCCTGGTCATCTCCAGTGTGCTGCGTACCGCGGCTCTGGTCTTCTACGCGTGGATCTACGTCTACGTCGCGCCGTTCCATCTGCCCGCGGACGCCTGGTACACGTGGGTCGTTCTCTTCGTCGCGGTCGACCTCACCATCTACTGCTACCACCGCATGACCCACCGCATCAGACTGCTGTGGGCCGGACACCAGGTCCACCACTCCAGCGAGTACCTGAACGTCTCGGTCGCCCTGCGGCGCAAGTGGGCGCAGTGGTTCGAGAAGCTGATGTGGCTGCCGCTCCCGCTGATGGGTGTCCCGCCCTCCCTGGTCTTCACGATGCACTCGCTGCATCTCATCTACGGGCTCTTCGCGCACACCGAGAAGATCGGCAAGCTCCCGCGCCCGATCGAGGCGATCTTGGTGACGCCCTCCCACCACCGGGTGCACCACGGCAGCGACCCGGAGTACCTGGACAAGAACTACGGCAGCATGCTGATCATCTGGGACCGGATGTTCGGCACGTTCCAGCCGGAGCTCCACCGCCCCACGTACGGACTGACGAAGCAGATCGGCACGCACAGCATCTGGCGCATCCAGGCTCACGAGTTCGCCCAGATGTTCCGTGACATCCGCGGCGCGGCCTCCTGGCGTGATCGCGCCGGATACGTGTTCGGGCCGCCCGGCTGGCAGCCTCCGCAGGCCCGGAACAGCCCGGCCCCGGAACGTACCGCGGCATGAACCGCCTGCGCGGGCACCCGTGGCTCACGCTGGCGCCCCTTGCCCTCGGCGGCATGATGGTGTCCCTGGACACCACGGTCGTCGCCGTCGCGCAGCCCGCCATGCAGGCCGGTCTCGGGGCGTCGGTCGGGGACATCCAGTGGGTGACGACGGGCTACCTGCTGGCGCTGGCGGCCATGCTCGTCGTCGCCGGCAAGCTCGGCGACCGGCTGGGACACCGTCGGGTGTTCCTGGCGGGGTCGGCGGGCTTCGTCGCGACGTCCGTCGCCATCGGCCTGTCCACGGACATCACATGGATCATCGCACTGCGGGTGGTCCAGGGCGTGTTCGGGGCACTGATGCAGCCGCCGACCCTCGCCCTGCTGCGTGCGACGTTCCCCACGGACCATCTGAACGTGCCGATCGCCGTGCGCAGCGGGGCGCTCGGGATCGCTACCGCCGCCGGTCCGGTCGTCGGTGGGCTGTTGGTGGAGTACAGCGGCTGGGAGTCCATCTTCTTCATCAACCTGCCCCTCGGCGTCGTGACCATCGCGATGGGCCTGCTGGTCCTGCGGGAGGCGCGCCCGGACGCGGCGGCGAGATCCTCGGACCCCGTGGCCGTGGTCCTGCTCGCCGGAGCGCTGCTCGCGCTGTTGTGGGGATCGGTTCAGGCACCCGAATACGGCTGGGGCGACATCAGGATCTGGGCGTCACTCGCCGGCGCCTGTGTCCTGGGCGCCGGCTTCTGCGTGTGGGAGGCACGGGCGACCGAACCGCTCGTGCCCCTGTCGCTGTTCCGCTCACCCGCGTTCTCGGCCGGGGTGCTGCTCATGGTGCTGGTCTCCTTCATCATGTTCGGCGTGCCCTTCGTCTGCACGTTCTTCCTCCAGAACGTGCTGGGCCTGTCCCCGCTGCAGTGCGGCGTCCTGGTGCTGTGGCTGACCCTCGCCATGGTCGTGGCGGGTATCGCCACAGGCCTGTTGATGCGGCGCACCGGTACGCGGGCACCGGCTCTGCTGGGCATGGCGCTCACGGCCGTCGCCGCGGCGGGTCTGGCGCACGCCACCGGCACCGGGTCGTCCCTGGGCGAACTGCGGCTGTGGTTCGTCGTGCTGGGGCTCGGCTTCAGCGCCGTGATCGTGGCTTCCACCCATCTCATCGTCGCCGCCGCGCCGTTGCGCCACGCGGGCGTCGCCGGAGGGCTCCAGCAGACCGCCATGCAGGTGGGTGGAAGCCTGGGCACGGCCGTGCTGGGCGCCGTACTCGTGGCCCGCGTGGACGGACTTCTTCCGCGGCGTCTCACCGAGAGCGGCGTACGGCTGTCGGGGCCGGAACTGGACGAGGCGGCCCGTTCGGTCTCGCTGGGCATCACACCGCGATGGTTCGGACCCGAGGCGGCGTCCGTCGTGCCGGGCACCTTCATCGACGCCATGGACACCACCCTCCTGATCTCGGGCGCCGTGGCGGCCCTCGCCGCCCTGGCCGGGTGGCTGATGCTGCGCGGTCCCGCGGCGAAGGCGGCGGCACCGGACGAGGAGAAGGAAGGGGAGGAAGTGGTGAGGACGACGGTGTAGAGGACCGGCCGAGCAACCACAGGGGGCGGGAACCGCGACTGCGGTTCCCGCCCCCTGTGGTTGCCGGTTCATACCCTCGCGCCGGCCGCTTCGACGCTCTCCAGCAGCCGCCAGAAGTCCTGGAGCCACGTGAGCGTGTCCCGCATGACGTAGTGGTCGGCGCCCGGGCGGAGCGCGGAGAGCAGGAACGACCTGCGGCCCTCCGCCGCCGGACCCAGCACGGTGAGCCGTTCCTCGACGGTCCCGTCGGCGCGCACGGGATGGAAACGGTCGGTGAGGTCGAGCCCGCCGGGTTCGAAGCTGTCGCCCGACTCGGAGGCGTTGCGCCACAGCCGTACGGTTCCGTGCTCCAGCAGGTTGCGGAACAGCGGCGACGCGTCCAGCTGCGGGTCGAAGGGGTGGACCCTGGCGTCGGCCAGGGTGTCCACCTGGCGGGACGCCCCGGTGGCCGGCCCGTCGACGCGGAAGCACCCGGCCGTCGTGTCCCTGACGACGACCGCTCCGGGACCGGTGCCGACATCGAGCACACCGTGCCGGATCAGCGCCCGGACACGGGACATGACGTCGGCGGCCGCTCCGTTGGCGAGCCGGTTGTGGACCCGTACGTACCGCGAGAGGAAGACGCGCTGGGACGCGGGGGTGAGACCGCCGTCGTCCACCGCGTACGAGATGACCCCGCGCAGATCCCGCCACACCCCGTCCGCGGCTGCTTTGTGGGGGTTGTCCAGATTGCCGTGCACGGCCCACACGTGGTCACGGTCCATGAAGTCGAGGACCGCCGCCCGGTATTCCTCAGGTGACCGCGAGGAGCCCGGGTCCAGGGGAGCGAGGGTGCGCTCCCAGCTGAAGCGGTTCCCGTGCGGCTGCTCGTCGAGCCGCCAGGGCGAGACCCACGAGGCGGCGGCGCGCTCCGGCGCGGCGAGGTTGCGGCACAGGGCGGCCCGGGTGGCCGCCTCCCGCTCGGCCCCGAAGACCACCCCGATCCAGCGCAGCACGGTGGCCTCCACCGGCAGGCCGGGCAGGCCCGCCTCCGCCTGCGCCACCGTCACGCGGCCGTGCAGGACCCCGTCGACCACGTCGGCCAGCTCGCTCACGGCGGCCTCCAGCGGACCGAGCAGTCGCGCCGGGTCGTCCGGGCGCTCGCCGTGTGGAGGACCGCCCGCCAGGAACCCGCGGTAGACGCCCGCGAGCCGGTCGCCGAAGAAGTCGGCCGCATGACCGCCGAAGAGGGTCGTGTAGTGGACGAACGCCATCTCCAGGACCACGAGCGGCAGGACGTCCCGCTCGAAGTCCAGCTGGCCGGGCCCCGCGCCCGCCCTGGGAACGCCGACACTCGCCCGCAGCTGGTCCACGGCCGAAGGCGTCAGGAACACCCCCCGGTGTTCGAGGCGGGCCGGGTCGGCAGCCTTGTGGTTGTCGGGACGGGCGAAGGTGAACAGGCCCGTCTCGCTGAAGGCCAGCAGCTTCGCGGGCTCCTCCCCGCTGGGCAGGTAGCGCAGGCCGAGCCGCCCGTCGGGTACGAAGCTTCCCCCTCGTCCCTCCGTGAGGAAGAGGATCTCGTCGATCGCCGTGAGACCCATCCCGGCGATGCCCACGACACGGCCGGCGCCACTGACATCGGCCGGCAGCGCCTTGTCCAGCGGGTAGGCGTACGGGACGTAGGAGGATCCGGTGCGGTGAGCGAAGTCCATCAGCGCCCGCGACCGCGCGGACCGGCGCGGATCGTGGTGGGTGTGACCGGTCACCATCAGCACCTGGTCGCAGGGGAACCCGGCGCCGCCGGCCACATGGACCGTCAGGCCCTCGCCCTCCCGCCGTACGTCCACGACCTCCTCGTGGTGGAGGAACACCTCGACATGCGGATGCGAGCGCAGCTCGGCCAGGTAGCTGTCGAACATGTCCTGGAGCGCCATGCCGTGGACATAGCGCTTGGGCCAGTCCTCGGGGCCGAGGTCGAGGTCGGGGTGGCCGGTCTGTGCGAACCGGCGCCGGCACCACTCGTGGAGGGTGGGACGCAGAGCCGGCGGGCGCAGCGGCCCGGCGTCCTTCACCGACTCGTCGGCGGCGAACGACACCTGGTCGCCGATCCGGTTGAGATAGCTCGTCCTCGGCTGCGTCGGGCTGTGGGCCTCCCCGGAACCGAACTCCCCGCTCCGCTCGAAGACCCGTATCTCGAGCGAGCGTCCCTGGCCGAGGCGGCCGACATCGGCCGACAGCCGTTCCAGGGCGTACGTGGCGCGGGGCCCGCCACCGACGACGGCCAGCCGGTGGACCCTCGGTGTGGCGGTCACGCCGCCTCCCCGGGCCCGGTGCGTACGGGTGCGGACCGCCCCGGCCCGGAGAGCGCCGCGCCGAGCGCGGCGAGGAACCTGTCGATCTCCCGCTCGTCCATGGCGCCCATGGTGGAGAGGCGGAAGAAGCCGCCTGCCAGCTGGTCCTGGGCCGCGTAGATCACGAACCCGGCCCGCTTGCAGGCTTGGTGCAGGCTCTCGTACGGCACTCCGGCGGGCAGCTGGATCGCGCTCAGGCTCACCGCGCGGTGCTCGGGCGCCAGCATGATGCGCAGCCCCAGCTCCGTCAGGCCCGCGCGCAGCCGCTCGGCGAGGGCGCGGTAGCGCGCGCCCCTGGCGGCGACACCCTCGGCGAGTGCGAGGTCCAGGGCCGCCTCGAAGGCGTAGAACACGGGGACCGACGGTGTGAAGGCGGGGGCGCCGGCCTTTTCCTGTGCCTGGTAGTGGCGGTTCAGGTCGAGGTAGTACGTGTGCGCGGGGTGAGCGGCGAGGCCGTCGAAGTCGCGCCGGGAGGCGGAGACGAAGGAGACGCCCGGCATGCCCTCCAGGCACTTGTTCGCCGTTCCGACCAGCCAGTCGATGCCGTCCCGCGTGATGTCCAGGGTCTCCGCGCCCACACTGCTGATGGCGTCCACGATGGTGCGGCACCCGTGCTCGTGGGCCACAGCGCCGATGCCGGCGACGTCGTTGAGCATCCCCGTGCTGGTCTCGTGGTGCACCACGGCGACATGGGTGAGGGACGGGTCGGCGGCCAGGGCGCGGCCGACCGCCGCCGGGTCCACCGGGGTGCCCCAGCCGAGGTCGAGGTGGGTGACGCGGAGGCCGTGGACGCGCGCGATGTCGAACAGCCGCTTGCCGTAGTGGCCGTTGTCGACCACCAGCAGCCCGCCGTCCGCCGGGATCGACGAGGTCACGGCGGCCTCCAGCGCGGCTGTGCCGGAGCCGGTGAGCAGGACGGACGTGTGATCCGTGCCGCCTCCGCAGACCGCGGTGACCTTGCGCCGGATGCGGTTCATGAGCTCGCCGAACTCCGGCTCGCGATGGCACATGTCGGGGCCGCCGAGTGCGCTGCGCACCGCTTCGACGGTGTTCACCGGGCCGGGGTTCATCAGCACCAGGCGGCGCCCGGGGGCGGCGGCTTCGGCCGGGCCGGTGGCTTCGGCCGGGACAGCGAAGGAGTCGCTGGTCACGAGGCGATCATCTCCTGGAATCGAGCGGCGGAGGCCGGCGGTGGCAGGGCGGGGCGCCCCAGCCCGGGGTCGGAGTACGAAGCGATGCGTACGCGCAGGAGCGAGGGCCCGATGTGCGAGAGCTGATGCTTCAGCGCGGCCGTCAGGCCCTCGGGGCTCGTCACCTCGGCGGCCTGGATGTAGCCGCACGCTGCCGCCACCTCGGTGAAGTTCAGGTGGGCGGACCCGGTCGGCTGGCCGCCCGTGGACTCGTACGCCTCGTTGTCGAGAATGATGTGCAGCAGGTTGGGCGGGCCCAGCCGGCCGATCGTGGCCATCGCCTCCAGGCGCATGAGCGCGGCGCCGTCGCCGTCGAGTACGACCAGCTGGCGGGCAGGTGCGTGCAGGGCGATACCCAGGGCGATGCTGGAGGCACAGCCCATGGAGCCGACGACGTAGAGGTTCCCGGGCCGGTCCCACGCGTGCTCCAGTTCGCGGGCCGTCTTGCCTGTGGTGGCGACGACCAGGGCCCGTTCACCGACGACGCGCATCACGTGGGCGATGGCCTCGCTGCGGAGCATGTGCCCGCCGGCTGCCTCCTCCCGCGGGTTCGCTTCGGGCGCCGCGGCCGGGACCTGAGCGCCGCGCTCCGCGGGCGCGTAGCGGGCGATGGCCCCCTTGCGGACGACGAAGGCGAAGGGCAGTCCCGTCTCCCGCATGTGCGCGTCGGCCACCAGCAGGCGTTCGCGCAGCGTCGCCTCGTCCTGAGGCAGGATCTCGTTCCGGATCTCCATGGCGGTCAGGAGGTCCGGAGTGATCCGGCCCATCAGCTCGTGCTGGGGCTCGTCGGGCGAGCCCGGCTCACCGCGCCAGGTGACGAGCAGCAGGACGGGCAGTCGCAGGGTGTGGCACAGCGAGGTCAGCGGGTTGACGGCGTTGCCGAGGCCTGAGTTCTGGAGGATGACGACCGGGTGCCGGCCGGCCAGACGCGACCCGGCGGCGATGGCCACCGCCTCGCCCTCATTGGCGGCGATGAGGTACTGGTCCGGCCGGATGTCCTGGAGGCAGCTGATCACAGGCCCGAGGAAGGAGCACGGCACCCCGGTGAACGGGCCGAGTCCCGCCTCGTCGAAGAGTGCGACGACCTTCGCGGGGTCGAGGACCGCGCTCAAGCCGTCACCTGCTCGGACACCAGCGCGGAGAGCTCACGCAGCTCGTCCTGCGAGCGCACCTGAGTCCACCCTCCGGCGACACCGGTCGCCCGGACCGTCCAGCCGGTGGCGATCAGGTCGGACAGCAGATCGGCCAGGGACACCGGGCGGTCCTGGAACGTGCTGCGCTTCTCCGCCGCCTGCTGGAGCGCGGTGAAGCCGCGCGCCGAGAAGGCCGCGACGCCGGTGAACTCACCGTCCGCCTCACCCTTCATGGGCTCACCGAGGGCTGTGACGACATGGCCGCCGGTGCCGGCGAGCAGTCGTCCGCCGATGGTCTTCGAGGACAGCGCCACCGGCACACCGCCACGCGCGGTGACATCGACCAGAACCGCGATGTCGGCGGCCGAGGTGGTCAGCCAGGTGAGCGACTCGGCGTCGGCGAAGACGTCATCGGTGCTCACCACGGTGCGGCCGGCGAACCCGGCCGGCACCTCGGCCAGCGCCGCGGCCGCGTCCCCGGCCGACTGCCCGGCGGCCTCAGGGGCCGCCACGACGTCGGCGACGCCGCTCTCCTCCAGCGCGGCGGTGCGCAGCCGGGCGAGACCGGAACGGGAGCCGTCGGGAATCCCCGGGGCGCCGACGGGCGCTCCGGGCACGATCACGGCCCGGGTGCGGGGGCCGCGCTCGCGGACGAACCGCTCCTCGTCCTGCTTCAGCGCGGCCATGCCCTGGAGATCGAAGACCGTGGCGAGCGGCGCGATGCGCTGCTCGATCCCGGTGCTGCGCCCCTCCGCGAGGATCTCGCCGAACACCTCGGTGACCGCGTTGATCCCCGCCCGCAGCCCATGGTTGGCGTAGATGACCATCTTGGCGCCCGCGGCGCCGAGTTCGTCCGCGGTGATCGTGTGATAGGTCGTGGGCACCACGACGACGGGCACGTCGAGGCGCCAGCTCCGGAGGAACTCGAGGATCGGTTCCGGAGACGAGCCCTTGGCGTGGATCAGCACGGCGTCCGCCCCGGACTCGGCGTAGGCCTCGCCCCGCTGCAACGCCTCCTCCATCCCGTGACCGGCGATCAGGGCCTCGATACGGGCGATCACCATGAGGTCCGAGCCGCGCTGGGCGCTCTTGGCGGCCTCGATCTTCCCGCAGAACTCGTCGAGTCCCGCGAGTTCCTGGCGGCCCGCGATGAAGCTGTTGACCTTGGGGAAGACCTTGTCCTCGATACTGACGGCGGCCAGCCCGGCGCGCTCGTACCGCCGAATCATGTGCATGACGTTGAGGGCGTTTCCGTACCCCGCGTCGCAGTCGGCGACGACGGGAACGTCCACCGCGCCGACCATCGAACCGGCGACGGACAGCAGTTCCGCCATCGTCAGCAGGTCGGTGTCGGGCAGCCCCTGGGACGCCGAGATCTCCAGACCGCTCGACCAGACACCGTCGAACCCCGCACGTTCCGCCAGCCGCGCTCCCAGCGGATTGTGCGCGCCGACGATCCGGACCACTCCCGGCCGTGCGAAGAGCTCCCGCAGCTGCGTCGCTCCGCCTGTGCCGGCGTTCTTCTCCCTGACGGGTTCCATGTGTCCCCCTGCTTTCCTGTGATGTCCGAACTGCTCTGCTCTGGTGTGTGCCGGTGGCGCGTCGTCGCGGCCGGACAGGCCTTACCCGTAGTCGAAGGTGTCCGGGTCCGGCCCCCAGCGCCGGCCGGAGTCGAGATCCGCGATGGCGGCCATCTCGCCGTCGTCCAGAGCGAAATCGAAGACGCGGAGGTTCTCCGCGATACGGCTCGGTGTGACCGACTTGGGGATGACCAGGTTGCCCAGCTGAAGATGCCAGCGGATCACCACCTGGGCGGGGGAGCGGCCGTGGGCCCGCGCGATCTCGCCGAGGACCGGAAGGTCCAGCAGCCCCTGCCCGGAGCCCAGCGGGCTCCACGCCTGTGTGGCGATGCCATGGGCGGTGTGGAACTCGCGCAGCTCCCGCTGCGGGAACAGCGGATGGAGTTCCACCTGGTTGACGGCCGGCACGATGTCGCAGGTCTCCATCAGCCGGGCCAGGTGCCCGGTGGTGAAGTTGGAGACCCCGATCGCCCGCGCCCTGCCGTCGGCGTGGATCTTCTCCATCGCGCGCCATGTCTCCACGTACCGGTCGCGCATGGGCAGCGGCCAGTGGATGAGGTACAGGTCGACGTGGTCGAGCCCGAGGCTCTCCAGACTCGCGTCGAAGGCGCGCAGGGTCTCCTCGGCGCCGTGGTCGCCGTTCCACAGCTTGGTCGTCACGACGATCTCGTCGCGCGGGATGCCGGAGGCGGCGACGGCGGCCCCGATGCCGCGCTCGTTGCGGTAACTGGTGGCCGTGTCGATGCTGCGGTAGCCGGCCTTCAGCGCGTTCCCGACGACGGCTTCCGCCTGGTCGTCCGGGATCTGCCACGTCCCCACGCCCAGCCGGGGGACCGTGGCGCCGGTGTTCAGGGTCACGGTGTCCGTCATGCCCTGTCCTCCAGACCGAGGTCGACCGGCAGCGAGTAGCAGCCGTGCAGGTGGGTGGTGGTACGGAACGGGATCTCGTCCTCCGGAATCGCGAGCTTCATGTTCGGGTAGCGCGTCACCAGTTGCTCCAGGACGACCTCGAGCTCGATCCGGGCCATCGCGGCGCCCAGACACACGTGGATGCCATGGCCGAACGCGAGCTGGCGCGGGTTGCGCGGGCGGTCGAGGTCGATCACGTCCGGATCGGGGAAGGCCGCCGCGTCCCAGTTCGCCGCCTGGACCGAGGCGATGACGCCCTCACCGGCGCGGATCGTGACGCCGCCCAGTTCCACGTCCTCCAGGGCCACCCGTCGCGGTGAGTCCCGGACGATGGAGTGGTAACGCAGCAGTTCCTCCACCAACGCCGGGATGACCGAGGGGTCCTGACGCGCCCGCTCCGCGAGGTCGGGCCGCTGGATCAGCGTCAGGGCCGTCAGCTCGATCTGATGGGCCGTGGTGGAGAAGCCGGCGAAGAGCAGCAGCGCCACGAACGAGACCAGCTCGATGTCGCTCAGCTCGGGATGATCGCTGATCATCATGGACAGCAGGTTGCCGTCCGGCTCCGCACGCTTGAGCTCGATCAGCTTCAGTACGTACTGCAGCAGCTCCAGCTTCGCGTGGTCGCGCTCCTCCGACTCCAGCTCGTCGTGCGCGAGCACGATCCTGACGTTGCGTTCGAAGAAGTCCAGCTCGCTGGACGGAACTCCGAGCAGCAGGCTGATGGCCGTGGCGGGAATGGGGGTGGAGAACTCCTTGACGAGATCCACCGGCTGGGGGAGCGCCTCGATGGCCTCGCACCGCTCCCGGGCGATCCGCTCGATGTCGGGGCGCATCCGTCCCATGCGCTTGGGGGTGAACTCGGCAGCCACCATGCCCCTCAGCCGCGGGTGCTCGGGCGGGTCCGCGTGCGTCATGCTCAGGGGCAGGTCCGTCCCGCCGGGCAGGTTCCAGCGGGGAAATCCCGGCGCCTTCGGATTGACGCTGAAGCCAGGCAGGGTGAGGATCTCGCGGACCAGTTCATGGCTCGTGGCCAGCCAGGCCGACGTGCCGTCGGGCATGGCCACCTGGGCCAGCGGGCTCTCCTCCCGCAGCTTGGCAACCGCCTCCGGCGGGGCGAAAGGGCAACCGGCGGGGGCGCCTTGGGGGAGTTCGGGCAGCTCGGTCGGTCCGAGGCGGTCCGAGGCGCCGGTGTTCACGTCAACAGTCATTTCTTCCACCACTTCACGGCTCATTGCTGGACGGCTCGCCCCGTACGGGCTCACCACTTCACGACGGCGGCGCACGCCGCTGTCCCGCCACCGAGACCGGCGAGCATCACGCGGTCGCCGCGCTCGATGCGCCCCTGCTGCACTTCGATGGCGAGGGTCAGGGGAATGGAGGCGGCCCCGGTGTTACCGAACCGGTCCGCCGACAGCGCCACCTTGCCGGGAGCGACCCCGAGCCACTTGGTGCACAGCTCGACCATGCGCGCACTTCCCTGGTGCAGTACGAACCGGTCGATGTCGGCCAGGGACAGCCCGGCCTCCTCGCACGCCTGGTGCGCGACGACCGGCAGCGCCTTCTCGGCCCAGGTGACGATCGAGCGGCCCTCCATCTCGAACCGGTCGGCCAGCGGGTCCGCCGAGTCCCGCAGCGGCAGCGCGCTGCCACCCCCGCGCACCCGTACCAGGTCCAGGTGCTCGGGCTGGCACCGGGCCACGACACTGATGAGTCCGGAGTCCTCGGTCGGCGGTTCGAGGATGACGGCGCCGGCGCCGTCGCCGAACAGGCTCACCGTCCTGCGGTCCGCCGGATTCACGATCGAGGAGTACTTGTCGGCGCCGATGAGGGCCACCGGGCCGCGGCGGCGCCACCCCTCGACCGCACCGAGCCCGTAGAGGAACCCGGCACAGACGCCGTTGACGTCGAAGGCGGGCATCCCCGTGAGTCCCAGGCGGGCCAGGACGAAGGCCGCCGTCGGCGGTTGGGGCTGATCCGGGGTGGATGTGCAGACGACCACCCCGGCCAGGTCCTCGCCGCGCAGGCCCGCGTCCTCCAGGGCCATGGACAGGGCCCGGGCCGCCAGCGCGGAGGTCGGCTCGTCGGCTGCCGCGTACCGGCGCTCCTCGACGCCGGTGCGGTCGACGACCCAGCCGGGGTCCGCACCGCTCCAGCGGGAGATCGTCTCGTTGTCGATACGCAGACCGGGGACGTGCCACCCCAGGCCCGCGACACCCATCCGCTGCTCAGTTGTCTTCATCGGTATGCCTCGTAGACCTTCTCCAGAGTGCGGGCGGTGACGCGGGAACCGGTTCCCGAGGGAGCCGGGGCCCCAGGTGGCGCGCCCTTGCCGGGGCGCGCTCCGCTCAGTGCGCGGGCGACGGCCGCCGCCTGGGACTCGGCACAGCGGACTGCCGCCTCGCCGCACCGGAACCGGTTCATCAGGAACAGGCCGCTGTATCCCGGCGCCTCCAGTGCCAGGCCGAGCCCGCCCTCGCGCAGCACCCGCTGCGCGCCGGCCGGCAGGTGCGGCGAGCTCTCACGGAACCCCGTGGCGGCGATGACCGCGTCGAACTTCTCAGCGGACCCGTCGGCGAACCGCACCGCCTCCTGCTCCAGGGCCGCGACGTGGCTGTACACGCGCAAGCGGCCATGGCTCAGGTGCGACAGGAAGTGGTCGCTCAGCACGGGGGTCGACTCGGCCAGCGGCTTGCCGGGCGCCGGCAGACCGTACGCGGTGTAGGAGCCCGTGAGCCGCCGTACGACCGACTCCGCCACCCGTGCGGCGAGCCCGCCGACGAGCGGGACCCGCTGCAGCCGGCCGTCCGACGAGTGGTCGACCGGCTTGCCCAGGACGACCTTCGGCAGATGCCACTTCGGTGTCCGGATGCTGATGCCGACACTGGCCGCCCCGGCGACGAGGTCACAGGCGATGTCGACGGCGGAGGCGCCGTTCCCCACCACCAGGACGTGCTTGCCGCGGTACGGATCGGCGTTCCGGTACGCCGAGGAGTGCACGTACGCGTAGGCCGGATCGGCGGCCGACGGGACCCGGGGGCCCCGGGGTTCCCCGTTGTGCCCCGTGGCGTCGACGACCGCGTCGAACTCCGCCTCCGCGGCCGCGCCGTCGCGCTCCGTCCAGCGGACCAGCCAGCCGCCGTCCGGACGCCGGGCGACCGAGGTCACCCGGCACTCCCAGTGACGCTCCGCGCCGTCGCACTCGGTGGCGACCTCTTCGAGGTAGGCCGCGTAGGCCGAGTGGTGCAGGTACTGGACCGGGGCCTCCGCACGGACCGGGCTGCCGGTGAAGGCGCTTCGCTCCCGTGACGTGTTCAGGTACAGCGCGTCGTACACCCGGCTGTGCCGCGAGGAGGAACTCCACAGGCCGCCGGCCTCCCGGTCCTCGGAGAGCCAGTGCAGGGAACCGGCGGGAAGGTGGCGCTGGAGTTCGCGTACGGCGGCGATGCCGCAGATGCCCGAGCCGATCACACAGACCTTCACCGGGGCTGTCCCTCCGCCGTGCCGGGGTCCGCGAACAGATCGGAGCCCTTGCGGTCGCGGTACAGCTTCTTGGCGTAGTCGTAGGCGGGCACCTCGATGTACCGGTAGATCGGGATGGCGAGGAGGATGATGAGGCCGAAATACGCGAGCGCGATCGGTATCTGGTACACCGCCCCGTCGAGCGTCTCGGTCGGCAGCGACAGCGCACCGGACAGCCAGCGGATGACGAAGGGCCCGGTCGGGAGGAAGATGAGCAGCTGGATGGCGTACATCCCGTAGGACAGCTTCCCCAGTTCGACGAAGAGCCGGCGGCGCAGGAGCGAGGTCCGGCCGGCGAAGTCCGCCTGGGCCAGGGCGACCACGAGGATCGTCAGCGGGACCATGCCGATGGCGGTGCGCTGGAGCGGCCCGGGGGTGTACGTACCGATCACGTAGGCGACGGCACACAGCGACCAGGCCCGGCTGAGCCGGATGGTGGGCAGCGCACCCCGCATCAGCAGGATGCAGGCGATCATGCCGACCAGGAACTCCAGGAAGCGGTACGGCGGGAACGGCAGGGTGAACCAGTAGGCCAGATCGCCGCCCTTGGACCCCGTGCTCATGTACGTCTCGTGTCCGCCGGTGTCACCGACCGCGAAGTACGTCATCACGTACAGCGGCAGGGCGAACTCCAGGAACACCGCCGTACCCAGGAGCCAGTACAGGGCCCGGTTGGCCAGCCGGCGGACCAGGAACAGGGCCACCGGGAAGAGCAGGTAGAAGAATCCCTCCGTACTGAGCGACCACGTGACCGGGTTGACTCCGTGATAGATGTCCTGGAACGGCACCCAGGACTGGAGCAGCGTCAGGTGCAGGATCACGTTGCTCAGGCTGATCGGCATCCCGATCAGGAGGATGGCGGCGATGGCCAGCACGGACGTGAACAGGTAGACCGGTACGAGTTTGCCGACACGCTTGGCCGCGAAGTTGGCCATGCTCGTGCCCTGGCGGGTGGTGAGCGCCAGGACGAAACCGCTGAGGATGAAGAAGCTCCCCACGGCGAAGTTGCCGCTCATGGTCAGGAAGCGGGGCCTGGTCAGTGAGGCGAACTCCAGGCCGCCGCTCTCGCCGAACACCATCCTGAAGGTGGTGAAGTGGAAGAAGAACACCAGGATGGCGGCCAGCCCCCGCAGGCCGGTCAGTGAATCGAGCAGTGGTGGGCCCTTGGGCCGGGGCTGTGGGGTCTCGGCCGGCGCCTTCACCGGGCTTGGCGTGGTCATCCAGGTACTCCCGTTTGCTGTGTCTCTCGTAGGACTTCCGGCGCTGCCGGCGAACTGGTGGTGGCCGGGCGTCCGGGCGGTCTCGGGGCCGGCCGGGCGGTCAGCGCCCGAAGACCAGGGCGGAGTTGTGGCCGCCGAAGCCGAACGACGTGGACAGGGCGACGCGGTGCTCGAACGCCCGGGGCCGTGTGCGCACCAGGTCCAGATCGATGCCGTCACCCGGCCGGTCGAGGTTGCGGACGGCGGGGATCAGTCCGTCCCGCAGGGTGAGCACGGTCGCCACCGCCTCGACGGCCCCGGAGGCGCCCAGCAGGTGACCCGTGCAGGACTTCGTGGCGGTCACCGCGGGGCGGTGGCTGCCGAAGGCGAGGTTCAGGGCGCGGGACTCGGCGAGGTCCCCCGCTGGTGTCGCCGTCCCGTGGCTGTTCACATGGCCGACGTCGGCCGCCGTCACACCGGCGTCGCGCAGGGCGATCTCGATGCTCCGCGCCGCGCCGCTGCCCGAGGGGTCGGGGGCCATGAGGTGATACGCGTCGGACGTGGTGCCCGCACCCAGCAGGGTGCCCAGGACGGTGGCCCCCCGGGCCGCGGCGTGCTCGGCCCGCTCCAGCACCAGCATGCCCGCGCCCTCGCCCAGGACGAAGCCGTCCCGGTCCTGGTCGAAGGGCCGGCTGGCCGCCGACGGGTCGCCGTCGCGGCGGGAGAGCGCGCGCAACTGCGCGAAGCCGGCCACGGTCATCGGGTGCAGGCAGGAATCCGCCCCGCCCGCCACGACGACGTCCGCCCGGTTCAGCCGCAGCAGGTCCATGGCCACGGCCATGGCCTGCGTACCGGAGGCGCAGGAGCTGACAGGGGTGTGGGCTCCCGCCAGTGCCCCCAGATCCATGGCCACGCACGCGGCCGCGGCGTTGGGCATCAGCTGGGACATGAGGTACGGGCTGATGCGCTGCGGTCCGTGATCCCTGAGGACCTCGAATTGACCGGGGACGGCCTGGACCCCACCGATGCCGGTGCCGATGACCACGGCGAGCCGCTCGGGTGCCACATCCGTGGCCTTCGCCTGGTGCCACGCCTCGCGGGCCGCGATCAGCGCCAGTTGCTGGACGCGCTCCAGGGTCCGTGCGGTCATCCGGTCGAGGCGGCCCTCGACATCGGCGGCCCCCGCGAGCCGGGTCGGCAGCCCCTCGAAGCCGGGGCCGTCCAGCAGCCGGATGCCGGACCTGCCCGAGAGCAGGCCGCGGTAGAAGCTCTCCGCGTCCGTGCCGATGGGCGTGACGGCGCCCGCGCCGGTGACGGCAATGCTCATGACGCCGCCTTGTGCTCGGCCAGGTAGTCCAGAACCGCCTCGACGGTGCGCAGTTCGTTCACGACGTCATCGGGGATCTGGACACCGAACCGGGTCTCGCAGGCCACCATCAGCTCGATCTTCGCCACCGAGTCGATGTACAGATCCTCGATCAGATCGGCCTCCGGCACGACCGAGTCCTTCGGCAGACCGGTGATCTCGGAGATGAGTGAGGCCATCAGCCCCAGGTTCGACGCCTTCTCGGCATCGGCGCCCGCGGCCGGGCTCAGCTGGCTGTCCGTGACGTCGGACGCTGTCATCTGTGACTCCCATCGGAGAGTGGTGCATCGGAGTGGGCCGGGGCGGGCCGCTCGTGGCCGGTCCGGTCGGTGCCGTAGGGACCGGAGCTCATCCGGCGGCCAACGCCGCGCCCTTGACGGCGAATTCAGCAGCGATCTCCTGGCCCGACAGGGCCCCGATCTCGCGCATGATCTGGTCGGTGTACTGCCGACGGCTGATGCTCTGCTTCTCCCGGCCGGCGTACTCGGCGGGCGTGAGCGGTGCGCCGAAGTGCACTTCGAAGGCGGTCCGCTTCAACAGCAGCCGCCCAGGCCGCTGGACCCGGTCGGTGCCGACCAGTCCGCACGGCACGACGGGCGCACCCGTCGTCAGGGACAGCCACGCCGCCCCCGTCTGTCCGCGGTAGAGCCGGCCGTCGGGGGAACGGGTGCCCTCGGGGTGAATCCCCACCCCCACGCCCTGCTCCAGGAGTTCACGGCTGATCTCCAGGGCGGCGACACCGCCCCGGCCGCCGTCCCGGCGCACCGGGATCATGCCGACCTGCTCGAAGAACCAGCTGCTGAGCCGGCCCCTGAGACCCTTCCTGCCGAGCCGTTCGGCCTTACCCACGAAATACACCGGGCGGGGCACGAAGAGTGTCAGGAAAATATGGTCCGAGAACGACAGGTGATTCGCCGCCACGACGAACGGACCGGATTTCGGTATATGGGCGGCGCCTGTGACGCGGGGCCGGAAATAGGCGACCGCCAGACCCGACAGAATCTTGCGCACGATCTCACGGCCGGCCATGACTTCCCCCAGGGCGAATTCATTTCGGGTCCGCTTCGGACACCGTCTCGGTGGCCCACTATGTCGAAGTCACCGAGCCCAACTCAAGGCCGATTCAGGGGGCTTTACCGCGTTCACGCAGTTGCTTTAGCGAGGGGCGCGGTCGGTCGTTACCGCGTAGCGTCCCGGGACCGCCGCGATGGCCCGGGCCGTGCACCGGTGGCGTCCTGGCGAGCGGTCAGGAGTCGGCCGAGAACCGTTGCACCGTGCACTGTCTCGGATATCGTCGCGGGCGTTCCATCCTCACCGGCGCGGAGTTCTAGGCGGTTCGCATGTCACGTATCGACGACTCGAGTACCAGCGGGAGCAGGAAGCCCAGCGCCGTGCCACCCGATACGGACTTCGATCCGCGAAGGGCCTGGCTGATACTCGCCGTCGTCGCTCTGGGCGCCATGATGGTCTCCCTCGACGGCACCGTCGTGCTGCTCGCCCAGCCCGCGCTCCAGGCGGACCTCGGGGCGAGCCTGGAGCAGGTCCAGTGGGTCACGACCGGCTACCTGCTCGCGGTCGGCAGCCTCCTGGTGATCTCCGGCGGCATCGGGGACCGGATCGGCAACCGATGGGCCTTCCTGATCGGAGTCACCGGTTTCGCCGTGACCTCGGGACTGATCGCCGGGGCCCACGACGCCGGTTGGCTCATCGGCCTGCGGGTGCTGCAGGGACTCAGTGGCGCCGTGCTCCAGCCGGCCACGCTGGGGCTGCTGCGGGAGACCTATCCGGACGACCGGCTCGACATGCCCATCGCGATCCGCAGCGCCGCGATCGCCGCCTCCACAGCGGCCGGCCCGGTGGTCGGAGGGCTGCTGGTCGAGCACTTCTCATGGCGGGCGGTCTTCCTGATGAACGTCCCGCTGGGGCTCCTGACCGTGCTGGCGGGTGTGTTCCTGTGGCGCGGCAGGCCCGCGCGCCGCGTCACGAAGTCGAGCCCGCGCAGCTTCGACTTCGTGGGCGCCGCTGTCCTGGCGACGGTCCTGTTCGCCCTCTTCTTCAGCGTCTCCAAGATCACCTCCTACGGGCTGGTCGACCTGCGCAGCGCCGGTCTTGTCGTCCTCGTCGTCGCCCTCGCCTGGGTCTTCACGCGGATCGAGAAGCGCGTCCGCGACCCGCTCATGCCCCCCGCGCTCCTGCGGACTCCGGCGCTCGGTGTCGGTTTCTTCCTGGTCATCACCTTGTCGTTCGCCATGATCGGCACCCTCTTCGTGCTCTCCTACTACGTCCAGAACCAGTTGGGACTCGACCCGGTCGCCGGAGGCATCCATGTGCTCCCGCTCACCGGGACCCTGATCGTCGCGGCCGCGCTGTCGGGCTTCGCGATGCGGCGGGCCGGGGCCCGGGTGGTGGTCGCCGCGGGGCTCCTGGTCACTGCCGCCGCCACCTACGGGCTGTCCCGGCTGGGCCCGCACACCGGTTCGCTGGAGCTCGGCCTCCTGCTGTTCGCCCTGGGGCTGGGGCTCGCGCCGGCCCTGGTCGGAACCACCAAGATCATCGTGGCGAGCGTGCCGCCGGGGCTGGGCGGACTGGCCGGCGGGCTCCACCAGACCGGCATGCAGATCGGCAGCGGGATCGGTATCGCGGTGATGGGAACCATGCTCGGCAGCCGCGCCGAGGACGTCCTGCGCACCGAGCTCGACCGGGCCGGCGGGCCTTCGATGGACCCCGATGTCCTCTCGCGGGCGATCGACGACGCCTCGGTCGGTCTGCACCGCCCGATCGCCGGGATGCCCGCCGAACTCGCCTCGTCCTGGGAGCAGCTGAGCTCCTCCGTCTTCATGGACGCGATGGCCTACGCGCTCGGCGCGGCGGTGGCCGTGGCCCTCGTGGGATCACTGGTCGCCGCACTGGGGTTGCGGAGCAAGCGCACCTGACACGTCCCGCAGCGCCTTTCGGACAGCGCCCCGTCCCCTCCGGCCCCGGCCGGAGAGGACGGGGCGTTATTTCTTTAGCCAGAGATTAGCGAGTTCGGTGGCGTTCATTCAGTAATTCCTAAGCGAATCAACGCCACTTGACCGGCCGGTGAGCGGTGCCTAATATCCATCGAGCTCGTGCAGGAATTTCTGATCGCTCATCAATCGATATGCGAGAACAGAGCGGAGTAACCCGAAGGTGCGGACCTACCAACACATCAGGCGGATCGCAGGCCCGTTGCTCTCTGCGGCGGTACGCCTTGAAGCGACCGGCCTGGAGAATGTGCCGCGATCGGGGGCGGTGCTGCTGGCGTCCAACCACCTCTCGATCGTGGATTCCACATTTCTGCCCCTCGTTCTGGACCGCCGCATCACGTTCATGGCGAAGGCGGAGTATTTCCGGGGGAGCAGCTTGCTGGGGAGGTTCACGTCCTCGTTCATGAACAGCAGCGGCCAGATACCCGTCGACCGAGCCGATCAGCGGGCGGCCGTCGCCTCGCTGGACCCCTGTCTGGAGGTCCTGGAGCAAGGCGGTGTCTTCGGTATCTATCCGGAGGGCACCCGGTCACCGGACGGCCGGCTGTACCGGTCCCGGACCGGTGTGGCGTGGCTGGCACTGAAGTCCGGAGCTCCGGTGGTGCCCGTGGCCATGTCCGGCACGGACAAGGTGCTCCCGCCCGGCCGGCACCTGCCCCGGCCGGCCAGGGTCCGGATCGCCTTCGGGCCGCCGGTGGACCTGTCGGAGTTCGCGGGCCGGGCCGGTGAGGCCCGGGCCAGACGTCTCGCGGCCGACATGGTCACGACGGCGGTCGCCGCGCTCTCCGGCCAGGAGTACGTCCCCGCCTACGCCACGTCCGCAGCCACCTGAGCCCGCATCACGCTCCCACCCCTTTCCGAGGAGCCCTTGTGAACCTTGCCGTGAATGTGCTGGATGCCCAGTCGATGATCACCGCCTTCGGGCTGGCGGGCATTCTCGTGATCATTTTTGTCGAGACCGGATTGCTGGTCGGCTTCTTCCTGCCCGGTGACTCCTTACTGTTCCTGGCCGGTGTGGGCGCCTCCGGCGCGGCCGCCGAGGTCTTCGACCGGCCCGGCTTCCACCTCTCCCTGCCGATGCTCCTCATAGGGGCCCCCATCTGCGCCGTCGCCGGGGCACAGCTGGGGCACCTGCTCGGCGCACGGATCGGGCCCAGGCTGTTCGCCCGCCCCGACTCACGGCTGTTCAGGCAGGAGTACGTCCAGAAGGCCGAGGCGTACCTCGGCCGCTACGGAGCCGGCAAGGCGATCGTCCTGGCGCGCTTCATCCCTGTCGTGCGGACGTTCCTCAACCCGGTGGCCGGGGTTCTGGGAATCCGCGCCGGCACCTTCTTCGTGTGGAACGCCATCGGAGGTGTGGTGTGGACGGTCGGCATCCTGCTCCTCGGATACCGCCTCGGCGACACCCTCAAGGGCAGCATCGACACCTATCTGCTGCCGGCGGTGTTCCTGATCATCGGCGTCTCGATGCTTCCGGTCGTGATCGAGGTGGTCCGTACACGCAGGGCCTCACGCGCCGAGGCCGTCGCCGGTCCGGCCGGGCTGGGCAGCGCGCCCGACGGGTCCGCTGCCGACCGCACCGAGACGGGCGCCATCCACTGAAGGCAACAGCTCCTACGCGTCGTTCCCGGAGGGGCGCTGCTCGCCGCGGATCTCCTCCAGCAGGGCCACGATCGCGTCCATGATCCTGCCGCTGGCCTCCAGGAGCACCGGGACCGTGAGCCCGGCGTCGAACAGGTCGGAGAGGTCCACCGGGGGCCCGGCGTGCACCACCAGGGTGGGCCGCGGACGGAACCTGACCCGCCTGCTGCCTCTGGCGTACGGCGGCACCATCTGGTGGGCGCCCCATTGCGCGACCGGTATGACGGGGGCCCGTGTCGTCAGGGCCAGGCGGGCCGCGCCCGTCTTCGGTGGGCCGGGCCACAGGTCCGGGTCGCGGGTGAGCGTCCCCTCCGGGTAGATGGCCACGCACTCCCCGCGCCGGACGGCCTCGTACGCCGCCCGCAGGGAGTCCGCCGCCCGGGGGCTGCTCCGCTCGACGGGGATCTGGCCGGTCGCGCGCAGTACGGCGCCGAGTACAGGGACCTTGAAGAGCGATGCCTTGACGAAGAAGCGGGGCGGCTTGCCGCTGTTGTACTGGAAGTGCCCGTAGGCGAGCGCGTCCACATAGGAGTTGTGGTTGATCACCGTGATGTAGCCCCCCGCCCGGGGCAGATGATGCCCGCCGCGCCACTCGCGACGCGCCAGGACGCGGGAGGCCGCGCGTACGACGACGGCGATGGTCCGGTAGGTCATCCCGGTTCCGGCCGGCGATATGCCATGCGGGTGCGTGTTGTCGTCCATGCCCCTGTCCGTACGTTCGGTGTCCTGAGCCCGGCACTGCACAAGGGCACGGCCACACTATCGACGCGTACGCGGGACAGGCGCCGTCGTGGCCCATACTCTGCGGCCAGGGCCCCGTCGACACGGTCGGAATTTAGGATTCCGTTAGTCGCGGCCGACGCCAACGCACCCCGTCCGGTGTCCGCGCACGCGGTTGGGACGGGGTGCGGTGGCATCTCATACGGCCGTCGGCCGGTTCTGATTGATGTGGGCCGTCAGAAGATGGGCGTCGAGCAGGGAGACGTCCGCCGTCCGGTCGGCCCGCGCGTAGCCGGCCAGCATGCGCTTGGTCAGGACGAGGGCTTCGGGTGAGCGCCGGACGAGCGGCCTCGTCCAGGCGTGGACCACCTCGTCCAGCCGGTCGAGCGGGGCGGTCTTGTGGAGCAGACCGAGCCGGTGGGCGGTGACCGCGTCGAACACGTCGCAGGTCAGCATGAGTTCGCGGATCCTGGCGGCGCCGGCCTCGGAGACCAGGCGGCCCATCGCTCCTCCCCAGGCGGGTGGCAGCCCGACGCCGATCTCCGGCATGCGGAAGCGACAGGTGTCCGCGCCCGCGCGCAGGTCGCAGAACGAGGCGAGCGCGAGTCCGGCACCGATCACCCGGCCGTGGAGCCGGGCGATCGTGACGGCGTGGGTGCTCTCCAGTGCCTGGCACAGACGGTGGGCCTTGTCCGCGATGCGCCGCAGCCCGGCTCCGGTCGGGTCCGCGGCGAGCGCAGCCTCGTACTCGCCGCGGTCGGCGCCCAGACAGAAGTCCGTGCCCAGGGACGACAGGGTCAGGATGCGGATGTCCGGGCGCTCGTGGAGGTCATCGAGCAGGAGGAGGAGATCGTCGATGACGGCGACGCCCAGTGTGTCGTCCTGCCCCCACGGGTTGAGGCGGACATGGAGCACGGGCCCGTCCTGCTCGACGCGTATCGCCTTGCCGGAGGGGCTGGTGAGAGTACGTGTTGTTTCGCTCATGCGAGGGCGACATCCAAGTTCAGCAGGCGCCGGAACGCCACCCGGGGCGCCATCGACGGGCGGCGCACGAGCGTGAGGCGGGGGAGACGCCGAATGAGTTGACGGAGCAGGATCTGGGCCTCCAGCCGGGCCAGCGGCGCGCCGAGGCAGTAGTGGATGCCTCCGCTGAAGGCGAGGTGCGCGGGTTTGCGCAGGGGGTCGAACCGGTGGGGGTCACTGTGCCTGGCCGGGTCCCGGTGGGCCGCTCCCACCATGAGGTGGACCATCTCGTCCTTGCGTATCTCCATCCCGCCCAGGACGCGGTCCTCGGCGGCGACCCTGCTGATGACGTGGGTGGGAGGGTCGTAGCGCAACGTTTCCTCAACGAACGCGGGCACCAGGTCCGGGTTGTCGGCGACCATGTTCCAGCGTTCCGGGTTCTCGACGAGCAGGAGCGTCATGGTGGTCAGAAGTGTCGAGGTGGTCTCCAGCGCGGCCAGGAGGACGAACAGGACCAGGAAGTAGACCCCTTCATCGGCTTTGTCCCGGTCGCGTTCTATGGAGTCCCACGTCTGTATCCAGCGGGACACCGGGTCCTCGCCGGGGTGGGCGCGCCGCTCACTCACCAGCTGCGTGAAGTAGGCGCGCAGTTCGGCCGTGGCCGCGTCCGATCCGGCCAACTGGCTGGCGGAGGGCAGCAGCTCCTGGGTGAAGACCTGGTCATGGGTCAACTCCCGCAGGCGAGGCCAGTCGGCGGCCGGGATCCCGAGCCACTCACCTATGGTGGCGACGGGCAGTTCCTCGCCCACCAGGGCCGAGAAGTCCGCCTCCCCGTCGCGCAACCGCTCCGCCAGCGTGTCCAGAAGCCGGTCCGTCGTCCGGCCCACGGTCCGGCTGATCTCCTCCACGGCGGCCCGGTCGAACGTGCCGGCGGCCCGCCGCGCGCGGGTGTGGTCCGGGGCGTTGAGCGCGGCCAGCGTATTGCTCATCTCCCGCGACGAGGAGGCGTTCCAGCGCGTGCCCGGCCCCTGCCGCTCGCGCCACCGCTTGTCGGGCTCCAGCCAGTCACGGCTGCGCAGCACCTGATCGCAGACGGCGAAGCCCGTCACGAACGAGCCGCCCCAGGGTGCGGGGCTCACTTCGCCCCTCGACAGCAGCTCCTCGTATATCGGGAAGGGATCGGCCTGCCCTCTTGCCGTCCGTAGACGGGAGAAGAGGGAGGCGGACGCCCTGCGGTCATACGACGGAGTTGTGACGACTCCCATGATGGCGGCTCCTTTCTGAGAACCAGCCGCCATGCATACCCACAAGATCGTTGAAGCATCCAATAACACAGGGGTCTCAGGAGGTTACTTAAATCACTCTCCCCTCGTCCACGCCAGGAAGCGGGTGAACAGACCCCCCTTGTGCTGCGGTGCCGCTGGAGCCGACGGCCGGGACGAACGGGCGGCGGAACGCTGTTCGGCGGGCGCCGACTGCTGGGGCGCCTGGGCCGGTTCCGGATGGACGGGCTCGGCTGCCGACGACACCGTTCGCGGGGTGAAGCGGACCGGAAGGGTCACCAGCGAGCGGCTCCACGGAGTCGGCGCCCAGGCAAGGGTCTTGAACGGGACGCGCATCTCGACGTCGGGCAGCCGGTTGAGGAGAGTCTCGACGGCTGTGACCGCGATCATGAAGGCGGGGTCCTTGGCCGGGCACGCGTGCGGGCCCGCCCCGAAGGCCAGATGGGCCTTGGCGCTGAGCTGCTGCCGGTGCTCGGTCAGCTTGGGGTCGGTGTTGGCCGCCGCGAAGGAGATCAGGACCGGGTCGTTGGCCCGCAGCAGCCTGCCGCCCAGATCGACGTCGTGGGTCGGGTAGTGGGCCGCGTAGTTGGCGATCGGCGCGTAGTTCCAGAGGGTCTGGGCGACGGCGTCCTCGACCGGCAGCCCGCTCTGCCATTCCTCGCCGAGGTACAGCGCGGCGCTGGTACCGATGGCGGCGGTCAGCGGAGCGGTGCCGCCGGAGAGCAGCGTCACGAGCTGGTGCAGCACCTCCTCGTCGCTCAGCCGGGCCGAGTGCTCCATCAGACGTGTCGTCAGGTCGGCCGCCGGGTGGCGTCGTTTGAGAGCGATCAGCTCGGCGAGCGCCCCGCCCAGTACCTCGTCGGCACCGGGGGTGCCCTCGAAGATGCCGCTGATCCCGGCGATCACACGGTCACCGATCTCGGGCGGACAGCCGAACAGGTCGCTGAAGACCAGCAGCGGCAGGGGCTGGGCGTACTCGGCGATCAGCTCCGCCTGGCCACGGGGCTCGGAACTGAAGCGGCTGATCAGGTAGTCGGCGGACTGCTGTGTCTGCCTGACGAGCTGGAGCTCGTTGACCGTGGCGAGGCTGTCGGTGACCGCCTGGCGCAGACGGGCGTGCGCCGCGCCGTCACTGAACAGCGCGTTGGGGCGGTAACTCATCATCGGCAGCGCCGGGCTGTCCGCCGCGACACGCCCCTCGTTCAGCGCGTTCCAGCGGCGGGAGTCGCGGACGAAGGACGCGGGGTTCTGCAGGACGTACAGGGCGGCGTCGTAGCTGGTGATCAGCTCGACCTGGACATCCGGGGCGATGTCCACGGGTGCGCTCGGGCCGAACGAACGCAGATGGGCGTAGTGGCCGTCGGGGTCGGCTCCGAACGAGGGGCCGTACAGCTGGACGTTCCCGTGCGCGGGGCAGCCGGGAGGTATCTCCTGGGCGTCAAGCGGCTGTTGCATTCGGGGGCTCCTAGCCGAGTAGGGACATGAGGTGTGTGACGAGAGTGATGAGTGCCTGCGCCGAGGTGGCCTCGTCGCGTACGTCGCACTTCACGACGGGGGTGTCGGCAGCCAGGTTCAGCGCCTCGCGGACTTCGTCGAGCGGGTAGTCCGTGGTGCCCTCGAAGTGGTTGACGCCGATGGCGTACGTCAGGCCGAAGCTCTCGACCAGGTCCAGGACGGGGAAGGACTCGTGCAGCCGCTCGGGGTCGACGAGGACGAGCGCGCCCAGTGCGCCCCGGGACAGCTCCTCCCACATCTCCTTGAAACGTTCCTGACCGGGCGTTCCGAAGAGGTAGAGGACCAGCGTGTCGCTGAGGGTGAGGCGGCCGAAGTCCATGGCCACGGTGGTGGTCTTCTTGTGAGGCGTGCCCGACAGGTCGTCGAAACCCTCGCTGGCCTCGGTGATCTCCTCTTCGGTCCGAAGCGGCTCGATCTCGGAGAGACTTCCGATGCAGGTGGTCTTCCCGACCCCGAAGTGCCCCACTATGAGGATCTTCACCGCGTGGGAGACATCTGGATCCAGGTACACGAATTACGCTCCGAATCGATTCTTCAGGCCTTCGAGCACGGCGCTGACCAGTTCTCTGTCGACACGTTCGGCGCGCGGTATCGGCCTCCTCACGAGGATGAGGCTGTCCTCCTCCAACTGCGCCAGCAGGATGCGCACGATGCCGAGCGGCAGGTGCGTGTGGCCGGCCACCTCGGCCACGGAGAGGAAGCCGTCGGCGACCAGATCCATGACCTGGCCCGCTTCCGGGGACAGGATGCGCGCCGCGGCCGACGCGTCCTGTGCCGCCATGACCAGGGTGGTGTGCTCGTACTCGTGGTCCGGGGGCAGGGCCCGTCCGTTCGTGATCACGAAGAGGGGTACTAACGGGGACGTCAGCTCGAGTTCCTGCTCGGGCTCGTCAGGCATGGCCCGGCCCCTCTCCGTGTGCTGCCGGCGTGGTCAGTTTGGGGATCACTTCGTGCAGGCGCGTCGTGAACTCCTCGATGTCGCAGTCGTGCTCGGCGGCGGCGGCCAGGAAGGCGCCGGTGCCGGCCGCGATCAGGAAGATCCAGCCGTGCTGGAACTCGATGACCGTCTGGCGCCACTCGGCGTCCTCCAGTACGCCCGCGAACTGCGAGGTGACCCTGCTGTAGGCGTGGATGCCCGTCATGGCCGCGGAGATCGTGTCCGCCAGGTCCCTGTTCAGCCCGCTGGTCGCCCCGCGGGGCAGACCGTCTGCCCCCAGCAGCACCGCGTGGCGGGCGCCCCGCACATCGGCGACGACCTGGTCGAGGTCGGCGAGCACGAACCCGGAAGAGCCCGTGCTCTCACGCCGGGCCGGGCCGGTGGCGCGCGTACCGGCGTCGTCGTCGGTGTTCACTCGCGGCGGTGAGGTGAGGTTGTTGCCCAGCCGGGCGACGAGGCGGTGCATACGGAAGGAGATCTGCTGCATGTCCACATCGGGCGCCGCGGCGGCGGCCAGGTAGGCACCCTGCCCCGCTCCGATCAGGAAGCTCCAGCCGTGGGAGAACTCGATGATCGTCTGGTTCCACTGCCGGTCCTCCTCCGGTCCGGCGAAGTGAGCCGTGGCCCGGCTGAGCGACTGCATCCCGGCCATGGCGGCGGAGATGGTACGTACGTCCTTCTCGGCCAGGCCGTCCGTGGCCCCACGAGGAAGGCCGTCCGCGGACAGCAGGACGGCGTGCCGTGCCCGGGGCACGTTGTGCACGATGTCCTCGAGCATCCACGACAGGTCGGCGGTCATGCGTCTTCGGACCCTTCGAGCGACGTGGCATCAAGGTTGCGGCCCGAGAGCGTGCCGCGCTGAAAGGCCCCCAGGCTGCGTCCGGAGGCACGGCGGGTCTCCTCGGGAGCCCGCGACGCCGACCGGGTGACCTCGGGGTCGGGCACGCTCGCGATGGGCGCCTGGCGTGCTCCGCGCTTCGGCAGGCCGTGCGTCGTACGCGTCGTCCCGGCCGGGGCCCGGCCCTCGGTACGCAGGATGCTGCTGACGGCGGCCTCCTGGGCCGGCGGCGTCTCCTCCATGGTCCACAGCTCCTCGGGCAGCAGGACGACGGCCCGGACGCCGCCGTACCGGGAGACTCCGGTGACATCCACCTTGAAGCCGTACTGACGCGCGATCAGGCCGATCACCGGGAAACCGAACTTCGGCTGGTTCCCGAGCTGCGACAGGCGGGGGACGACATCGCCGGACAGCAGCTCGGTGGCCCGCTGCCGGTCCTCGTCGTTCATGCTGACCCCGGCGTCGTCGATGACGATGCACAGGTTGTTCTGGACCCGCTGGAACGTCACCTCGATCGGAGCGTCCTGCTGGGAGAAGCTGGCAGCGTTGTCAAGGAGTTCGGCCACGGCGAGGGCGACGGGTGCGACCGCGGACGCCTTCAGCGCGAGACCGGTCTGCTGCATGATGGCGACCCGGTGGAAGTTACGGATCTGTCCCTGGGCGCTGCGCACCACGTCGTAGACGCTGGCGGGCCTGTTGCGGCGGCCGAGCGGCGCACCGCACATCACCGCGATGCCCTGCGCCTTGCGCGCCATCTGGGCGTTGGCGTGGTTGACCTCCAGCAGATCGCTGAGTACGGCGTGGCCGCCGTACTTCCGCTGTACGCCGTCCAGGAGCGTGGTCTGCTCCGCCGCGAGACTCTGCAGGAAGCTGGCCGCTCCCTTGAGGACCGCCTTGGTGTTCTCCTCCGCGGCCTCCTTGGCCTCCCGGAGGGTGCGGTCCTGCTCGTTCCTGAACGTCTGCAACTCCGCTCGCGTGAGATGGAGTTGACTGTCGGATATGTGCAGTTGGCGTCTCAGCTCGGCCTCGGTCTGCTGCTTCTTCGCCCCTAGGGCCCTGTTACGGGCGGCGAGTGCCACAACGGCGACAACGGCTGTCGCCGCCACCGCGACCAAGCACCACACGAGTGCATCTTGAATCATGGAAACCTTTCCCGGCGCATGGCAGGCGGACGGCGACGGACACACCTCGCGAGGACGCGCGACACGGCCGCTCGGTACTGCCCGGCCGCTGTTGCGTGGAGAGCAGGCCGCCGATCGCACATCAGCATCTGAATCAAGTGGATCAAGATCGCAGATGCCCGGATGCTATCACCGGAATCCCTCCCTCGACCGAGGTCGGCCTTGGGTCCGAACGTGGTCAACTCGCCCTGTTTGCAAGCATGTTGGGAGGAGCGCCCGCATCCGCCACGGACGGTCCCCGCATCCCTCGCTCCCGGCCGCCCGGAGTTGTTCAGGGGCCTTCACAAGAGGAGTGCCAATCTCTCACATGCGGTGGTGACGCCGACAACCGGTGCCTCCGGCAACCTCTTCCGCAATCGCCGACTGCCGTTGCGGCACGGCGGGTTCGGGCAGCGATGAATCCGATGTCGCCGCTTCACCGCGGCCTTTCTTCTGTTTCTGACGGGCCGGAACCATGACGCGCTAAGCTGCAGACGCCCCGCGGGGGAAGTCCGGTCGAAATCCGGCGCTGACCCGCAACGGTAGTCGGAGCCCTTACAGGTCTCCGTAAGCCCGATTTCCCGCGGTGGTGTTGGCTCCTGTCAATTCGCCGTGGACTGCGAGAGGTGCTGCGCAGGGGCCCCGAGTCCCGGGCCGCTCCTTTGGATACGTAGATGCACGGCCCGAGGCGAAAGCGATCCGCCCGTGGCCACCTCCCTCGAACGCATACCTGTCGCGCCGCAGCGGGCCGCCCCCGCCGCCGGCCCCGCGCCGCCCAAGCGCGTGTCCCTGCCGCTGCTCGTCACCTGCCTGTGTGTCGCGCTCCCGGTGTCCCTCGCCTTCGGCGCCGGAACGGGGGCGTCAGGACTCTCCTGGGGCGAGGTGCTCCACTACCTCTGGGCCGGGCTGACCGGCGGTCCCATAGCCCCCGACCAGGTCCCGGCCTACACCATCGTCTGGGAGCTGCGCTTTCCGCGAGCCCTCCTGGCGGCGGTCGTCGGCGCGGGCCTCTCGGCGATCGGCGTCACCGTGCAGGCCATGGTCCGCAACGCCTTGGCCGACCCGTTCGTCCTCGGAATCTCCTCGGGCGCGGCCGTCGGCGCGAACGCGGTGCTCATCTTCGGCGCGTTCGGCGCGTTCGGAATCTGGGCCCTGTCCTCGGCGGCCTTTCTCTCCGCCCTTCTCGCCATGGTGCTGGTGTACGCGGTCGCACGCACCGACCGCGGCCTGACCCCGCTGCGGCTCGTCCTGACAGGCACCGCCATGTACTACGGCTTCTCGGCCGTCACCACCTTCATGGTGTTCGCCGCCGAACGCGGCGAGGCGGCCCGCTCGGCGATGATGTGGCTGCTCGGCAGCCTCGGCGGAGCCACCTGGGCCTCTGTGCCGATCGCGGCGACAGCCGTGTTCGCCGGGCTCGCCCACCTCGCGTGGTCGGCGCGTCGTCTCAACGCCCTCGCGATGGGCGACGAGACCGCCGCCGCGCTGGGGGTGGACGCCGGAAGGCTGCGCAAGGAACTGTTCCTCGTCTCCGCGGCCGTCACGGGCGCGGTCGTCGCGGTGAGCGGTGCCATCGGCTTCGTCGGTCTGATGGTTCCCCATGCCGCACGGATGCTGGTCGGTGCGGACCACCGCCGGCTCCTGGCCGTCGCGCCGCTCGCGGGCGCCGTCCTGCTGATCTGGGTGGACATCCTCTCCCGGGTGGTGCTCGCACCGGCCGAACTGCCCGTGGGCGTCCTGACCGCGGTCATCGGCGTACCGTGCTTCATCCTGCTCATGCGCCGCCGCTCCTATACCTTCGGAGGCGCGTGATGCGGATCGACGTCGATGACCTGACGGTCGAGATCGCCGGCGCGCGACTCGTGGACGAGGTAACGCTGCGAGCCGGTGAGGGGCAGTTCGTCGGCCTCGTCGGGCCCAACGGCAGCGGGAAGTCCACCTTGCTGCGGTGCGTCTACCGGGCCCTGCGTCCCTCGGCGGGCGCGGTCCGGCTCGGCGGCGAGGACCTGGACGCGATGAGTGCGCGCGAAAGCGCCCGCCGGCTCGCCGCTCTTCCCCAGGAGGCGGTGACCGAATTCGATTTCACGGTCACCGAGGTCGTGGCCATGGGACGGCTGCCGCACCAGCGGTCCATGGCCCGGGCCACCGACGAGGACCGGCGGACGTGTGACGCCGCGCTGGCGGGTGTCGGCGCCGGTCATCTCGCCGACCGTGGCTTTCTCACCCTCTCCGGCGGCGAGAAGCAGCGGGTCCTGATCGCTCGCGCGCTGGCCCAGCAGCCCCGGATCCTGGTGCTCGACGAGCCCACCAACCACCTGGACATCGCGCAGCAGCTGGAGGTGCTCGCGCTGGTGCGCGAGAGCGGACTGACCGTCCTCACCGCGCTGCACGACCTCAACCTCGCCGCACTCCACTGCGACCTCATCCACGTCATCGACGGCGGCCGGATCGTCGCTTCCGGGGCTCCGCACGACGTCCTCACGCCCGACTTGCTGGCCGACGTCTTCGGCGTACGGGCGCACCGCGTGCCGCACCCGGAGACCGGCACGGTCCAGCTGCTCTTCGACCGCCTCCTCGCTGCCTGACCGAAGTCCCAAGGAGCCACTGTCACCATGCCGAATCCCGCACGCCCCGCCGCACTCGCGCTCGCCGCCGCCCTGGCCCTCACCGGCTGCGGAGCCGAGGTCACCTCGCAGGACGGCCGGAAGGCCGGCTCCGGCGCAGCCGACAGCCACTACCCGGTGACCGTCGAGAACTGCGGAGAGAAGAAGACCTACGACAAGGCCCCGCGGCGCGTGGTCACCAATGACGTCGGCATCACCGAGATCATGTTCGCGCTCGGACTCGAAGACCACATGGCGGGGTACGTCATGCCCGACGACAAGGGCGACCTCACGTCCGTGCCCTGGAAGGACGGCTATCAGAAGACCAAGTGGCTCTCGAAGGACAGGATCAGCAAGGAGCTCGTCCTCGACGCAGATGCCGATCTGGTCTTCGCGGGCTGGAACTACGGCTTCAGCGAGGGGGAGGGCTTCACCCCCGCCGATCTCCGCCGGGTGGGTATCGGGTCCTATCTGCTGAGCGAGTCGTGCCGCAACGGGCAGGGCAAGGCGCGCGGGGTGATGGCACCGCTCGACGCGCTCTACACGGACCTGCGCAACCTGGGACGGATCTTCGACGTCGAGGACCGGGCCGAAACCCTCATCGCGTCGTTCCGGAAGCAGGTCGCCGAGGCGCAGGCGAAGGCCGCGGACGGCAGCGACCGCCCGCGTGTCTTCCTCTACGACGACGGGAAGGACAAGCCGTTCACCTCGGGGGCGTACGCCGGGCCCCACGACATCATCACCAAGGCGGGCGGTGACCACATCATGAAGGACCTTCAGGACAGCTGGACGACGGTGGGCTGGGAGACGGTGGTCGACCGCGACCCCGAGGTGATCGTGATCAACGATTACGGAGACACCAGCGCGGACCAGAAGCGCAGCTTCCTGAAGTCCTACAAGCCGCTCGCCAACGTCTCGGCGATCAAGAACGACCGGATCGTCGTCCTCGACTACGTGGACCTGGTGGAGAGCCCGCGCAACCCCGCGGCGATCAGTTCGCTGGCCGCGGAGCTGAGGAACTTCACCTCGTGAACCGGGACGCCGGCGACCGCCCGGTGCGTCACCCGTGACCGCACCGGGCGGAACGCCTGCTCCCGGCGTCAGGCGCCGACGTCGTGGAGGACGAACTCCTCCCAGGCGCCGGTGATGTCCGTGGAGCGGGCGCGCAGCACGTACTGGAGCGATCCGGTGTAGCTGTTCTCCATGGTGACGAAGAGACCGTTCAACGTGGACTGGAGCGCCCAGCGGCCCAGCTCCTCGTTGTAGTACACGACGAACCGCTCCCAGCCGCTCACCGTGGTGGAGCGGGCGCGCAGTACGTTCTGGGCGCTGCCGGTGTAGTTCTTCTCGACGGCCACATAGCGGTCGTTGGCCAGGGACCTCAGGGCGTACGTCTCGGTGACCGCGTCCCACTCGAAGGCGAAGGTCTCCCAGGAGCCGCCGAACTCGACGGAACGGGCCCGCAGGACACCGGTGTTCGGGGCGCTGTAGTTCCGCTCGGTGGCGACGAACTGCGCGTTGCGGGCGGACTGCATGGCGAGGAATTCGGGCTCGTCCGCCGTGGTGGAAAGCCCGTCAGCGGTGGCGGAGGGGGCCCTGAGGGCGCCCGTCTCCCCAGCGATCTTCGCCAGTTCGGCGCCGTCCACTGCCTCCCACCCGCTGGGCACCGCGCCCGGCCGGTCGGCCTGCGGGGCGGCTCCGGCCACGGGGGCGGACAACGCGGAGGCGGCCACCACGGCGCTGAGAGAAAGAAGGACGGAGGTTATGCGTCGCACAGGTATTCCTTGCCTTTCGTTCATACGAATTCCGGGGGTGGCGAGGCTTGGGGCCCGCAAGGGCTCAGGTCGTCTTCTCGGCGGATTTACGGCACAACAGCACCGGTCGCTTCGCGCATGCCGGAACCATTTCTCCCGCAGGGCGACGCCGTCCCCGAATTTCTCCGCACCCCCGAAAACTGCGGTCGGCATCCCTCCCCGGACGCCGCTGCAGCCGCCGCGCCACTCGGCGAAGCGGCCTCAGCGTAACGGCGTGACGTTATGTGCGGCAATGATTGAACGGTATTTCGGAAAGTCTCAGCAGTGGGGTACTGCATTATTCATTCCGCGGTTTCCCGTTAAGGATGACGAAACTCCCCGTTCGTTCGGCGGGCGGGACGCGACACGACACGCACTCCGGGCAGACGCGGCGATCGGGTGCGGGGGGCGGGGGCACACTGGACAGGCAGATAGGCCCCGATCCCGTACGAAGGAGTTTGCTGTGGCACTCACCCGTGAAGAGCGCGAACAATTCCTCGCCGAGCCGCATGTCGCCGCGTTGGCCGTGGCGGTGCAGGACAGTGACCGGGCTCCGCTCAGTGTGCCGGTCTGGTACCAGTACGCACCGGGCGGCGACCTCTGGGTCATGACCGGCCGCACCTCGCGCAAGGCCGATCTGATCGGCGTGGCGGGCCGGTTCTCCCTGCTCGTCGACCGGCTGGAGCCGACGATCCGTTACGTCTCCGTCGAGGGGCCCGTCACCGAGACCCGCGCCGCGACGCGGGATGACCTGGAGGAGATGGCGGCGCGCTATCTGCCGGCCGAGAAGGTCGCGGGCTACGTCGACTTCGCCTGGGACAACCACGGTGAGCAGGTCGTGATCCGGATGCGGCCCCAGCGCTGGGTCAGTTCGGACCTCGGTCGGATCTGAGTCCGGGCTCGGCGCCCCGGCCAGGGGCGCCGAGAGCTCAGGCCGACATCACCCGCAGCAGGAGCGCGGCGACGGCCGGCAGCGCAAGGATCGCCGGGGGCGCGATCTCGAAGTCCTTCGCAGGGAGGTGAGTGATGACCGCACCGATGAAGTGGAGGAGGCGCCTCGCGTCTCCGGGCAACGGACGTCGCACTCGACGCCGTGGAGCGCGAGCTGTGCGCGGACCTGTCCGAACGCGATCTCGTCGCGCTACGCGGACTGCTCGGCAAGCTGCGGACTTCGCCGGAGGGCGTCACCTGTACGGAGTGAGGACGCTGGTCCGTACCAAACCCTTGACAGGGCCATCTCTCACTCCTTCAATCACGTAGTGAACTAAGTGCCCTGCGGGGCGAGTTCAGATCTGTCATATGCATGACATGTACGCCCCTTTCCCCCCGCCATGTTTCATGAAGGGACAGTCATGGATTCCCCGCGCTTATCCCGGCGTCTGCTGGTGTCGCTCGTCTCGGTCCTGGCCCTCGCGTCGCTGTCCACCGGACTGGCGCAGGGTGCGCCCACGCCTGTGACGGAGCCCTCGGCCCGTACGGCAGCAGCGGCCGCTGTCACGTTCTCCGACGAGTTCGACGGGGCCGCGGGCTCGGCCGTCGACGCGGGGAAGTGGCAGACCGAGACGGGTGACAACGTCAA
>NZ_JBWKLF010000022.1:0-34416 GCF_056430475.1 Streptomyces sp. NPDC045968
CTGCATCGTCATTTCCGGGCTGCCTTGTTGCTCGCAGCATAGGCGCCTGATGGGGCGGTTTCCGGTCGGAGCGACCGGCGCTCCGACCGGAATATTACTCATCAGTACACCCACTGCCGCACCCATAAGCAAGCGCTTGGACTGTGATCTGCCCAACGCACTGAGCCCCTGGTACGCCTGGGCCGGATCAGTCTCGCAGAGCGGTGAACCGACCCTGGTGATAGACGAGCGGACGGCCGCCTCCGGTCGGGTCGCCGACCACGGCCTGGGCGATGACGATGCGATGGTCCCCCGCAGGGACCCGCGCCACGACACGGCAGACGAGCCAGGCGAGAACGCCGCCCAGGAGCGGCACACCTTCGGGCCCGCTACGCCAGTCGGTGGACGGGCCGAAGCGGTCGGCGCCGCTGCGTGCGAACGTGGCGGCCAGTTCCTGCTGGTGCTCCCCCAGTATGTGGACGCCGATGTGCTCCGCCTCGGCGACGACCGGCCAGCTGGAGGACGAGGTCCCCACACCGAAGGAGATCAGCGGCGGGTCGGCTGCCACGGAGTTGAGAGAGGTCGCGGTGAATCCGACCGGGGCCGCACCGGCCGCGGTGATCACGGCGACGCCTGCGGCGTGCTGCCGGAAGACGGAACGGAGGAGGTCGGGCGAGGCCGTCCGGGGGCTTTCGAGCTCGGGCGAAGCCGTCATGGAACTGTCCTTCTGCTGTGGGTGCATACAGGGCCGTGGGTGCTCAGACACCCGGACAGCGCGCACTCGCGTTGCGGGCCAGGTCGACATGGGCCCGGCCGTAGAGAAGGAGTTCTGGCGGCATAGCGTCAGACTGACGATGCGTGGCGGGTGCAGTCAAGTGCGTTCCGCAATGTGGGAGATGCATCACGGTCCGTCACATCACCTGCCCCAGAGCCGCGACGACATCGATGGTGCGCGGCTGTCCCGCGGCGCGGCGGACGATCCTGCCGCCCGCGTCCAGGACCAGGACGGTCGGTGTTCTGGTGATGTCCAGCCGGCGCACCAGAGTGAGATGTGCCTCGGCGTCGATTTCGACGTGTGCGACTCCCTCGACCATGCCGGCCACCTCGGCGAGCGTGCGGCGGGTGGCGCGGCAGGGCTGGCAGAAGGCGCTGGAGAACTGTACGAGCGTGGCCCGCTCCCCCAATTCCGCGCCGAGTTGGGACGCGTCAAGCCTGTCGGCACGTGTCTGCCCGTCCACCGTCGGCCTCCTGTCAGAGCTCATCGCAAAGGGTCAGCACCGCGCGGCCGGGAGACATTCCCGGAGGTTCCACGTGATGAGAATCTCGCGCCCCGTCCCCGCCGGGGCTGGCCACGGCGTCGCGCATGGGGCACGATCGGCCCAATGCCGAAAACCTACGGCTGCGTAACTTCCGCCGGGAGAACCTCCCCAGGCACTGAAGAAGGGTCTTCCCCGATGGCAGAACTCGTCTATCGGCCGGTCATCGGCGCCGCTCTCACGCTGTTCAAGGCGCTCGACCTGAAGATCGACACGCAGGGTTCGGAGCACATCCCGAAGACCGGCGGTGCGGTTCTGGTGAGTAACCACATCAGCTACCTGGACTTCATCTTCACGGGCCTGGGCGCGCTGCCGCAGAAGCGGCTGGTGCGCTTCATGGCAAAGGAATCGGTCTTCCGGCACAAGATCTCCGGTCCGCTCATGCGGGGGATGAAGCACATCCCCGTCGACCGCAAACAGGGTGAGGACGCGTATACGCACGCGCTCGCCTCGCTGCGGTCCGGCGAGATCATCGGGGTGTTCCCCGAAGCGACGATCTCGCAGTCGTTCACGCTGAAGAGCTTCAAGTCGGGCGCGGCGCGCCTGGCTCAGGAAGCGGGCGTGCCGCTGATCCCGATGGCGCTGTGGGGCACTCAGCGGATCTGGACGAAGGGGCAGCCCCGGAACTTCGGGCGCAGCCACATCCCGATCACCATGCGGGTGGGCGAGCCGATGGAGGCTCCGACCGACCAGTACGCGGGTGCGATCACCCGCCGGCTGCGGGACCGGGTGCAGGAGCTCCTCGAAGCCGCCCAGCGCGCCTATCCGGTACGCCCCAAGGACGCCAGTGACACGTGGTGGGTCCCGGCCCATCTCGGCGGTACGGCCCCGACGCCCGCCGAGGTGCGCGAGCAGGGCTGACGGCCGGCGTCGGAACGGTGCGGGCCGGGGTCGTCGTCCGCCTGCCTCCGGCGCGCGACGGTCAGAGTTCCGTGGGGAGGGTCCGCCACAGCATCCGGCGGTCCGCGGCAGCGCGCAGCGCACCGAGGACCGCCGGATGCGGTGCCGCATACAGCACCGGATAGTCCATTTCGCCGAACTCTCGCCGGACGGTCCAGGCCAGCCGCTCCTCCTCCACGGAGAACCGCGCGTCGACGCCGGGCTTGTTGCCCCTGGGGTCCTGACGCGCCCAGCGCCCCCGGCCGGGCAGCTTCAGGGCGACCAGCCCGTGCACGGCGTGGTTCGTGCCGTCGTCGTCGGCGAGCCGCTGGTAGCAGAGCCCGGCCGGGATGCCCGCCGCGCGCAGCAGCGCGGTCAGCGCGTGCGCCTTGGCGTAGCAGATGCCGGTGCGGGCGCTCAGGACGTCCGAGGCCCGCCAGGTGACGCGTGTGTCCCCGGAGTCGGCGGAGTGCTCGATGGTGTCGCGTACGAAGTCGAAGGCGGCGGAGGCGTATGCGTATGCGTCGGGCGCTTCGGACCGGAGGCGATCTACCGTCCTCCGTACGCGGGGGTGTTCATGATCGATCACGTTATCGGCAGCAAGATATGCGGAGATGTCGGAAATCTGCTGAGTGAGCTCCATGTCCGGGGAGCATACGGAAGCGGCCGACCGGAAGCCAATGACTTTCCGGTCGACCGCATATGTATGCGAAAACTACTTCGCCATCTCTTCCTTCAGCGCTTGCACGAAGGCGTCGACGTCTTCCTCCGCGGTGTCGTAGGCACACATCCAGCGGACGTCGCCGGCCGACTCGTCCCAGAAGTAGAAGCGGAAGCGCTTCTGCAGCCGCTCGCTCACCGCGTGCGGCAGCCGCGCGAACACGGCGTTGGCCTGTACGGGGTGCAGGATCTCCACGCCGTCGACGCCGCGGACGCCTTCGGCGAGCCGCTGGGCCATCGCGTTGGCGTGGCGGGCGTTGCGCAGCCAGAGGTCACGCGCCAGCAGCGCCTCCAGCTGGACCGACACGAAACGCATCTTCGAGGCGAGCTGCATCGACAGCTTGCGCAGATGCTTCATCGCGCGGACCGCGTCCGGGTTGAGGACGATGACCGCCTCGCCGAAGAGCGCGCCGTTCTTGGTCCCGCCGAAGGAGAGCACGTCCACGCCGACCGTGTTGGTGAACGTACGCATGGGTACGTTCAGCGACGCGGCGGCGTTGGCTATCCGGGCCCCGTCGAGGTGCACCTTCATCCCGTGCCCGTGGGCGTGGTCGCAGATGGCGCGGATCTCGTCGGGGGTGTAGACGGTGCCCAGCTCGGTGTTCTGGGTGATCGACACGACCTGCGGCATCGCCCGGTGCTCGTCGTCCCAGCCGTACGCCTGCCGGTCGATGAGCTCGGGTGTCAGCTTGCCGTCGGGCGTCGGCACCGTGAGCAGCTTCAGACCGCCCATGCGCTCGGGCGCACCGCCCTCGTCCACGTTGATGTGCGCGGACTCGGCGCAGATCACGGCGCCCCAGCGGTCCGTCAGCGCCTGGAGGGCGAGGACGTTGGCGCCGGTCCCGTTGAAGACCGGGAAGGCTTCCGAACTGGAACCGAAGTGACTGTGCACGACACGCTGAAGGTGCTCGGTGTAGTCGTCCTCGCCGTAGGCGACCTGGTGGCCGCCGTTGGCGAGGGCGAGGGCGGCGAGGACCTCGGGGTGCGCACCCGCGTAGTTGTCACTGGCGAAGCCGCGTACCCGCGGATCGTGGTGACGACGCGCGTCGGTCTTTACGGTTGCGGGGTCAGCCACAGGCGCTTTCCGTTCACTTCTCCGGCGGGCATGTCCCAGACGCCGGCGATGGCCTCGGCCAGCTCCTCGACATCGGTGAAGCCCGCGAACTTCGCATTCGGGCGCTCGGCGCGCATCGCGTCGTGCACCAGTGCCTTGACGACCAGGATCGCAGCCGCGGTCTTCGGGCCTTCGTCACCCCCCGCCTTGCGGAAGGCGTCGGCGAGCGCGAGCGTCCACGCCTCGGCCGCCGCCTTGGAGGCGGAGTAGGCGGCGTTGCCCGCGGTGGGCGCGCTGGCCCCCGCCGCGCTGATGAGCACGTAGCGGCCCCGGTCACTGCGCTCAAGGCCCTGCTGGAAGGCGAGCGAGGTGGACTGGACCGTGCGGATCAGCAGCTTCTCCAGCAGATCCCAGTCGGCGAGATCGGTTTCGGCGAAGGTGCGGCTGCCGCGCCAGCCGCCGACGAGGTGCACCAGCCCGTCGATCCGGCCGAACTCCTTCTCCGTCTTGTCCGCCCATTCCCTGGCGGCCGCCAGATCGAGCAGATCGACGGTGTCGCCGGTGACGGTCGCGCCGCCGTGGGCGTATCGCGCGGCATCGACGGCCTCGGCCAGCCGCTCGGGGTTGGCGTCGGAGGCGACGACGGTCGCGCCCGCCTCGGCGAGCCTCAGCAGCGTGGCCCGGCCCGCCGGTCCGGCCGCTCCTGCCACGGCGATGACCGCGCCGTCGAGCGCGCCCCCGTTGCCGTTACCCGTCGTTCCGGTCATGGACTCCGCCTCCTTGGGATAAGCGCTCACGCGGCTGCCTGCCCGGCGTCGGCCGCGGTGATCCCCTTGGTGGAGGCGATCACGTTCTTCAGCTTCTTGGAGAGTGCTTCATAGAACATGCTCAGGGGAAACTCGTCCGGAAGCACGTCGTCGACGAGCTTGCGCGGCGGCTGAGTCAGATCCAGTGCGTCCGGTCCCTTGGCCCAGCGGGAGGCGGGGTGCGGGGCGAGGTAGGTCGACACCAGGTCGTACGCGGCGAACCAGTGGACCAGCTTGGGGCGGTCGATGCCGTCCCGGTAGAGCTTCTCGATCTCGGCGCAGAGCTGGTTGGTGACCTGCGGCGCCCGCTCCCAGTCGATCTTCAGCGTGTTGTCCGTCCAGCGCAGCACGTCGTGCTTGTGCAGGTACGCGAAGAGGAGCTGGCCGCCGAGTCCGTCGTAGTTGCGGACGCGCTCGCCGGTGACGGGGAAGCGGAACATCCGGTCGAAGAGCACCGCGAACTGCACGTCGCGGCCGTGGGCGTTGCCCTCGGCTTCGAGCTTCACGGCCTCCTTGAAGGCGGTGAGGTCGCAGCGCAGCTCCTCCAGGCCGTACATCCAGAACGGCTGGCGCTGCTTGATCATGAAGGGGTCGAACGGCAGGTCGCCATGGCTGTGGGTGCGGTCGTGGACCATGTCCCAGAGCACGAACGCCTGCTCGCAGCGGGTCTGGTCGCCGATCATCTCGCGGACGTCCTCGGGCAGTTCGACGCCCAGGAGGTCGACGGACGCCTCGGTCACCCGGCGGAAGCGGGCGGCCTCGCGGTCGCAGAAGATGCCGCCCCAGCTGAAGCGCTCGGGGGCCTCGCGTACGGCGATGGTCTCGGGGAAGAGGACCGCCGAGTTGGTGTCGTAACCCGAGGTGAAGTCCTCGAAGGTGATGCCGCAGAAGAGCGGGTTGTCATAACGCGTGGCTTCGAGGGTGGCGAGCCACTCGGGCCAGACCATCCGCAGCACGACCGCTTCGAGGTTGCGGTCCGGGTTGCCGTTCTGCGTGTACATCGCGAAGACGACCAGGTGCTGGAGGCCGTCGGCGCGGCTCCTGGCCGGCTGGAAGGCGAGCAGCGAGTCGAGGAAGTCCGGAACCCCGAAGCCCTCCGCGGCCCAGCGGCGCAGGTCGGCGACGAGGGCGCGGTGGTACGCGGCGTCGTGCGGGAGCAGCGGGGAGAGCTCGTCGATCGCGGTGACCACACGGTCGAGCGTCGCGGCGGCCGTCGTGGGCGACGGCGCCTGCTCGGCGCCGAAGTCGATGGAACCGTCCTTCGACTGCCAGGGACGGATCTCCTCCACGGCATTCTTGAGCGCGGGCCAGGCAGGGTGCTCGACCACCCGCGGGGCGGTCGCTATGGCGCCGTCGGCGACGTCGTGCACAAGAATTTCCGTCATAACACTTCCTCCACGGGAGAACCTCGCGTGAAGCAACCGTATCCGTGTGCGGTCGCTTCGGACAAGTGGGGTCCAGAAGATTATCCTGCCGACCCCCCGTGGTAACCGCTATTTTTCCTGCGATGGACGGCGGTAGCGCGGGTTCCGTCGGTGTCTTGCGGGGCGCCGGGCAACACCGCCCAGGTGCCCCGTGCACGGCCGGTCCGCCCGCGGGGGCCGGCCGTTAGGCTCCCGACTGCCGTAGTGCCGCGTGGGTAGGAACCGCACGCGGGGAGTCGTCGACGGAAGCGGGGTTGCCTTGACTTTTCTCACCATCGGTCATCGCGGGGTCATGGGTGTCGAACCGGAGAACACCCTGCGGTCCTTCGTCCACGCGGAACAGGCCGGCATGGACGCCATCGAACTCGACCTTCATCTGAGCAAGGACGGCGCGCTCGCCGTCATGCACGACGCGGCCGTGGACCGCACGACGAACGGCAAGGGCCCGATCGCCGGGAAGACGCTGTCCGAGCTGCGTGAGCTCGATGCCGGGCAGGGCGAGCGGGTGCCGGTCTTCGAGGAGGTTCTCGACGCCGTCGCGGCGCCGATCCAGGCCGAGATCAAGGACGTCGCCGCGGCGCGGGCGCTCGCGGAGGTGATGCTGCGGCGCGATCTCGTCGGCCGGGTAGAGGTGTCGTCGTTCCACGACGAGGCGGTCGCCGAGATCGCACAGCTGGTCCCGGGCGTCCGGACGGTCCTCATCGCCAGCCGCTGGGGCGCCGACGTGGTGGACCGGGCGAAGGCCGTGGGCGCGGCGACGCTCGCGCTGAACATCCGCCGCCTCACGCTGGAGACCGTCGAGCAGGCGCACGGCGAGGGTCTGAAGGTGATCGGCTGGGTGGTGAACACGCAGGACCAGCTGCGTCTGGTGCGCGCGCTCGGCCTGGACGGCGCGACGACCGACTTCCCGGAGATCCGCCGCGCGGGCCGCTTCACCGCATAGGGCGGGGCGGCGCCGCGCGGGCGTCCGGGATCAGGGTGTGCGCAGTTCCTTGATCAGCAGCTCGAACGCGAGATCGTCGCGCTGCGGGACACCGAAGCGTTCGTCGCCGTACGGGAAGGGGGTCAGCTTTCCCGTCCGGCGGTAGCCACGGCGCTCGTACCAGGCGATGAGCTCCTCACGGACGGAGATCACCGTCATGTGCATCTCCCGCACGCCCCAGCTCTCCACGACCGTGCGCTCGGCCTCGGCGATGATCACCTTGCCGAGGCCCGCGCCCTGGAGTTCCGGCCGCACGGCGAACATCCCGAAGTACGCGGCATCGCCCCGGTGTTCGAGCTGGCAGCAGGCGATCGGCGCTCCGTCGCGTTCGACCACGAGCAGACGGCCGGACTCCGCGGTGACGACCTCGCGCACTCCGTCCGCGTCCGTCCGCTGCCCCTGGAGGATGTCCGCCTCGGTGGTCCACCCGGCCCGGCTGGAGTCGCCGCGGTAGGCGGACTCGATGAGCCGCACGAGTGCGGGTACGTCGTCCTCGGTCGCCTCGCGGAAGGTGAGCTCTCCGGAGTCCCGGGGCGGGGCCGTTTCCATGGTGATGCTCTCCGTTTCTGTGCTGCCGACGCTGCCGCACGAGACTAACCCGGCCGGGACCGCCCCCCGCGGGCCCGCCCGCGCTCCCCCTGCACCTCAATGCGCCGGGTACGGGAGGGCGGAACACGGGCATCGATGGGGCGACACCGGTGTCGTACGCCTGAGGGGGAGGTGCGCCGTGCACGGACCGGCGCTGTCCGGCTGGCTGCTGATGGTGTTGTGCGGGGTGGCGGGCGCCTACTGCCTGTCGCGTACGCGCGGCGCCACGGGGGAGGAACGCAGAGCGGCGCGCGCGGAAGCGGTGATGGGCTTCGGCATGGCCGCGATGGCGGTGCCCGCCGTGCTCCTCACTCCACCGGCCTGGGCATGGGCGGTGTACGCCGTGCTGTTCGGCGGCGCCGCGCTGCGCGCCCTCTGGTTCATACGGAGCGGTGGACACCACCTGCACCACCTGCACCACCTCGTCGGCTCGCTGGCGATGGTCTACATGGCGGTGGCGATGGCACCCGGGGCGGGCGGGGGCGGGCATGCCGAGCACACCGCCGCGTCCGCAGGGGGCGTTCCCCTGCTGACCGGGCTGCTGCTGGCGTACTACGCGCTCTATGTCCTGGCAGCGGCGGGCCGGCTGATCCCGGTCGCCGCCACCGCGGGAACCCCGGGAGGCGGCGGGGCGGGGGCACGGCCGGAGCTGACCCTGGCCTGCCGGCTGACGATGGGCATAGCCATGTTCGCGATGCTGCTCACCCTGTGAGACAGGAGGGGCGCCGGGCCGTGTCGTACGTCACTTGCCGAGCGCAGCCATACCCGGGGCTGTGCGGCGCTCATAGGCTGACCGCATGTTGGTCTCCCTCGTGCTGCTGCTGCTCGGTGCACTGGCCGCCCTCGTGACGCCCAGCCTGATGGCACGGGCGCGGTGGCCGGAGCGGGAGCCGGTGGTGGCCCTGTGGGTGTGGCAGTGCGTCGTCGCGGGGGTGCTGCTGTCGTTCGGTCTCTCCATGATGTTCAGTGCGTCGGCCGCCTGGCAGGCGGTCCGTGGGCATGTGTTCGCGCCCGCACCGCACGCGGTGGTCGAGGCGTACGCCCTGGCGGCGTACGGTCCCTGGTCCGCCGTGATCGCCGTACTGCTGGCCCTCGGCGGGGCGTGGACCCTGGCCATGCTGGTCCGGGAGATCCGCCGGGCGCGGTCGCGCCGGGCACGGCGCCGCACGGAACTCCTGGTCCGTTCACCCCTGCTGCCCGGCGAGGAGCCGGGTGGCGGGCGGCTGGTGGTGCTGGAGGGCGAGCGTCCCGACGCCTGGTGGCTGCCCGGCACCGCACCCCAACTGGTCATCACCACCGCCGCACTCGGCCGACTGAAGGGCCGTCAGCTCGACGCGGTGCTGGCGCACGAGCAGGGACACGCGCGGGCGCGGCACGACTGGCTGCTGCACTGTTCGGGAGCGCTGGCCACGGGCTTTCCGCAGATTCCCGTCTTCGCCGCGTTCCGCGGGGAGATGCACCGGCTCGTCGAACTCGCCGCCGACGATGTGGCATCGCGCCGTTTCGGCCGGCTCACGACCGCGCTCGCGCTGGTCGGACTCAACGAGGACCGGGGCGTGTTCGGCCCGTGCCCTTCGACGAACGCCCAAGTCCCGCTTCGGGTCAACCGGTTGCTGACGCCCGGTGAGCGGCTCACGGCCGGCCGCAAGCTGCGGCTGACCGCGGCGGCCGCCCTGCTGCCCGTCGTCCCGCTGCTGGTGGCTTTCGTGCCAGGACTCAGCGCGCTGGGATAGCCGGGCGCGGCCGAACGTCGGAGAGGATCAGTCCATGCGCCTCATGGACCCCCCACACCTTTCCGCTTCCGACCACCATCGCCCGGACCCCCGCCTCGCCCGTACGGGAATCGCCTGCACTGCCCTCGCGGTGGTGCTGGTGGCCCTGGTGGCGACGGGCTGGTCCCCGCTCATGTCGGTGGACCGTACGATCGCCGACGCCCTGCACCGCAACGCCGTGACCGAACCGACCCTGGTCCACGTCAACCGCGTGCTGACGGACTGGATCTGGGACCCCTGGACGATGCGTACCGTGATCGCGGTCACGGTGATCGCCCTGTGGTGGCGCGGCGCCCGGTGGCTCGCCGTCTGGGTGGCCGCCACGAGCGCGCTCGCCACCCTCGTACAGCAAGGACTCAAAGCCGCCGTCGGCCGGGAGAGGCCCCAGTGGACGGACCCGGTGGATTCCGCGCACTACGCGGCCTTCCCCTCGGGCCACGTGATGACGGCGGTGGTGACCTGCGCCCTCCTGCTGTGGCTGCTGCGCCTGGGCAAAGTGGCCGCCCTGTGGTGGTGGACGGCGCTGGTGGTGGCGGCCGTCTCGGTCGTCGGAGTCGGCTTCACACGGATCTATCTCGGCGTCCACTGGATGACCGATGTGGTGGGCGGCACACTGCTGGGCGTGGCCGCGGTCGCGTTCTCGATCCTCGGATACACCGTGTTCCGGGCGCACCGCACGCCCTCGGGCTGACGTGACACGCCGACCGGAACCAGCCATAAACATGGCCGATGTGGAGATGTGAGGGATATCCCCGTCGCACAATGTGTCTGATTGTCGGATCGGGGTCGTAGCCTTGTACGCATGTCCACCTCTCCGACCTCGTCAGGTTCCGTGCGTTCCGCCTCCGCCGTCAACGAAGCAATTCGCGACCTGTGGCAGAGCTCGGGCGGATACCTGTCTCCGGACGACGAGGCGGAGTACCAGCGACTGCTGGTGGAGTGGGCAGCGGCCGCGGGCACGGCCGAGCGGTCCGCCGCCTGACGGACGGAAACGCTCCGCTTGGCGCGACGGCCTGTGCGATGCTGCTGGGCATGATCGACCGGCCCACCGTGCTCATACACCGTCTGGCAGGCCGGGACCTCTCCCCCGCCGACGGGCTCACCTCGCTGCTGACCGCGTACCACCTGCGTACCGAGGCCGAGAAGGGCCTGGCCGTGGAGCATGTGGACGCGCTGCCCGCGCGGTACCTCACGGAAATCCAGTCGCCGCAGACCGCCTTCGCCGACGACATCGTGGTGATCGCCAGGAGTGAGGGCGCCCCCGTGGGCTGTCTGGTCGTGACCGCCCCGGCCGGCGGGCGGACCGAGATCAAGCGGCTGTGGGTGGACCCCGCGATGCGGGGCGCCGGTGTCGCGTCCGCGCTGGTGGGGTGTGCGCTGGATCACGCGGCCCAGACCGGCGCGAGTCCGGTGGCGCTCTCGGTGTGGAGCTGGCGCACGGGAGCCATCGCGCTCTACGAGCGGCTCGGCTTCACCGTGGTCGATTCGTGGGACGTCCGGGACGGCCTGGTCTGCATGGAGCGTGCCTGAGCGCGGCAGTCCCGTGGTCCCGTCGTTCACAGCCCGGGAATCCGGCGATCCCCTGCGTCGCCGGAGCCGGGCCGACACCGCGAACACCGCGCCGGCCGGACCCGTGACGAGTCCGGCCGGCGCAGATAGCAGCGTGCGTGTCCCTGTGGTGCTCGTCGGCCGATGGCGGCCTGCGGACACGGCCTAGCGGTCGAAGTAGTCCGGCTGCGTCTGCACGTTGAGCTCGGACAGCCGCACCTTCTTCGCCGGGTCGGTGCGCCGGTCGTTGAGCTTCAGCACGTCGAAGCCCTTGGCGATGTCGTTGCTGTAGATGTGGCCGTTGTAGTAGTACGCGGACCACGGACCGGCCGTGGTGACCCGGTCCAGGGTGACCGGACCGCGCTCGAAGAAGGCGATCTCCTTGGGGGCGGAGGAGTTGGTGAAGTCCCAGACGGAGACGCCGCCCTGGTACCAGGCCTGGACCATCAGGTCGCGGCCCTTGACCGGGATGATCGAACCGTTGTGGGCGACGCAGACCTCGGCGTCGGCCTGGTGGCGGTCGATCTTGAAGTAGCTGCGGAAGACCAGCTTGCGGTGGTCGCCGCGGCCGACGATGTCGTAGATGCCGTCGGCACCGCGCTTCGGGCCGATCGCCTCGTTGCAGGTCGCCGCGCCGCCGCCGCCGAGCTCGTCGGTGAAGACGACCTTGTCGGCACCCTGGTTGAACGTCGCCGAGTGCCAGAACGCGAAGTTCACGTTGTCCTGGACCCGGTCGATGATCTTCGGGTTCTCCGGGTCCTCGATGGAGAACAGCAGACCGTCACCCATGCAGGCTCCGGCGGCCAGGTCCTTCGAGGGCAGCACGGTGATGTCGTGGCAGCCGGTCGTCTTGGAGACGCCCGGGTTGGTCGGCGCGCCCGGGTTCCCACCGTCCGCGAAGAGCACCGGGAAGTTCACGATCCGGGCTTCCTCGGGGGCGTTGCGCGGCACCTTGATGACGGAGATTCCGTCATGCGGCGGCTGGCAGTCGGGGAAGGTCTCGTTCGGCGAGTACGAGGAGACGTACACGTACACGTTCGAACGCTTGGGGACGAGCGTGTGGGTGTGCGAACCGCAGGCGGTCTCGACAGCGGCGACGTACTTCGGGTTGCGCTTGTCGCTGATGTCGAAGATCTTCATGCCCTCCCAGGAGGACTTCTCCGTGGCGGGCTGCGAGGTGCTCGCACACGAGTCGTCGCTGCGCGAGGAGTCGGTGGACAGGAAAAGCAGGTCACCGGAGACCGTGATGTCGTTCTGCGATCCGGGGCACAGCACCTGGGCGACGGTCTTCGGGGACGACGGCTTGCTGATGTCGTAGATCACGAAACCGTCGTAGTTGCCGGAGAACGCGTACTTCCCCTGGAACGCCAGGTCCGAGTTGGTGCCCTTGAGGGCGTCCTTCGGGACGTTGGCGATGTGCTCGATGTTCGGGCTGTGGACGATCTCGTCCACGCCGGGTATCTCACCGCTCTGTATCGCGGCCGTGGCTTCGGCCTCCTGGCCGGCGGAGATGCCCTTGCGGGTGGTGGGGGCGTCACCGGGATCGGGCGTCGCGACGGCGGTACCGGCGGTCAGCAGAGTGGCGAAGAGCCCGGCCGCGGCTGCTGCCACACCCAGACGTCTGCGCCGCACGCGGGTGGTGTGCAACGAGGTCACTGCGTCCTCCCTAGTATCCGTTCGTAGTTGAACGGCTTCACGGACCCCGGCAGTATCGTCCCTTCCATGTGCACATCAACAGATGGCAACAGAGACGTAATAAAAGTTTTTGATCATTGCCCTCTGGAAGCGTGTTAGGACGGTGTGCAACACACCCATGTGGCTCAGGAGGTCGCCGTGATGATCCGCCGTCAGACCAGAGGCATGCGCGGAGCCGCTCTCGCGACAGCGGTCGTCGCTGCCGTACTCACCCTCGGAGCCTGCGACTCGGGCGGCGGCGACAAGGACGCCAACGCCAAGGCGGACAAGGGCCGTTCGGTGGTGGCGCCCGGAAAACCGGGCGAGCCTGCCCGGCGCCTCTCCGCCGAGGAAGCGCGCAAGGAGGCCGGGAAGCCCGCCCCCAACTCTGCGGACTTCCGCTATGCGCAGATGATGATCGAGCACCATACGCAGGCTCTCGTGATGACGGATCTCGTCCCCGACCGCGCGGGCTCCTCCTCCGTCAAACGGTTCGCGGATCGCATCGCATCAGGTCAGAAGCCAGAAATCGCCGCGATGGAAGGTTGGCTGAAAAACAACGGCGGGGACAAGCGCAAGCAGACCCACGACCACTCCACGATGCCCGGCATGGCGACGCAGGCACAGCTGAAGGAGTTGCGCGCCGCCCGCGGCAAGGCCTTCGACGAGCTCTTCCTGAAGCTGATGATCACCCACCACCAGGGAGCGGTCACCATGGCGACCGAGGCGCTCTCCGAGGGCAATGACGTGCCCGTCGAGGAGATGGCGACGGATGTCGTCGCCCAGCAGACGGTGGAGATCGACCGGATGCGCTCACTGCTGAAGTGACGGACACGAGGGCCGCGGAAGACACGCCCGCGACCCTGCCTCGATCCGCGCTGCGGTGCGATGCTGGAAGCAGCCCGCGGGAAGAGGTGCGCCGTGCTCCGTGTCGCCGTCGTCGGTTCCGGCCCCAGTGGGGTCTATGCCGCCCAGGCCCTGATCCAGCAGTCCCTGGTGCCGGACGTGCGGGTGCACGTCCTGGACCGGCTGCCGACGCCGTACGGGCTGGTGCGCTACGGCGTCGCGCCCGACCACGAGAAGATCAAGTCTCTCCAGAACAGCCTCCGGGCCGTGCTGGAGGACGAGCGGATCACCTTCGTCGGCCATGTCGAGGTGGGCGGCGACAGCGGACTCTCACCCGATCGGCTCAAGGAGCTCTATCACGCGGTCGTGTACTGCGTGGGGGCGGCGGCCGACCGCGGCCTCTCGGTGCCGGGCGAGGATCTGCCCGGCAGCTTCTCGGCCACGCAGTTCGTCTCCTGGTACAGCGCCCACCCGGACGCGGCCGCTGACACCTTCGCGCTCCGGGCCCGCTCCGCCGTGGTGATCGGCGTGGGGAACGTGGCCGTCGACGTGGCCCGGATCCTCGCTCGCGGCGCGGGGGAACTCAGGTCGACGGACGTGCCGCCCGCCGCGCTGAGCGCGCTCGCGGGAAGCCTGGTGCGCGACGTGTACATCGCGGGCAGGCGCGGCCCCTCGCAGGCCCGGTTCACCACCAAGGAGCTGCGGGAACTCGGCGCGCTGCCGCAGGCCGGGATGGTCGTGGACGCCGCGGAGCTGGCCCGTGACCCGGCGTACGCGGCCCCGGCGGGCGGGCCGGACACAGCGCCGCTGCCTGCCGTGGTGCGGCGCAACCTGGAGGTTCTGCGCGGCTGGGCGGCGGACCCGGTGTCCAGCGGGGCGGACCGGATGCGCCGCATCCACCTCCGGTTCTTCCTGCGGCCGGTGGAGCTGCTGGAACGCGCGGGACGGGTCGCCGGGGTGCGCTTCGCTCATACGGCACCGGACGGCACGGGGGGCGTACGGGACACCGGTACGTACGAGGACATCGAGGCCCAGCTCGTCCTGCGGGCTGTCGGCTACCGGGGGCTGCCGCTGCCCGGTCTGCCGTTCGACACCGCACGCGGAACCGTGCCCCATCTGGCGGGGCGGGTGCTCAGGGACGGGACGCCGTCGCCCGGGGAGTACGTCGCGGGGTGGATCAAGCGGGGTCCGACCGGGGTGATCGGCTCGAACCGCTCGTGCGCCAAGGAGACCGTCGCCTCGCTGATCGAGGACGCTCCGCTGCTGCTGCGGCGGCCCGTGGCGGCCGATCCCCTGAACACCTTGCGGAGTTGGGGGCTGCGGCCGGTCGAATGGGACGGCTGGCTGTCGATCGAACGCGCCGAGGCCGCACTCGGGCAGTCGCTGGGGCGCGGGCAGGTGAAGATCCCGGACTGGGACGGTCTGCTGGGCGCGGCCCGGGGTGACGGCCTCTGAGGGCGCGGAGCCGCCGGGCGGGGTCAGGCCGCGAGGCGTTCGGCCTGCCGGTCCGCGGCCGCGAGCACGGTGTCGAGCAGCCCCGGGAAGAGCGCGTCCAGGTCGTCCGTCCGCAGGCCGCTCACCTTGGCGGTGCCCCGGTACGTCTGGTGGATGACCCCGCTCTCGCGCAGCACCCGGAAGTGGTGCGTGGTGGTGGACTTGGACACCGGAAGGTCGAAGGTGGAGCAGGCCAACAGGTCAGCGGTGCCCGCCAGTTGCCGCACGATGCGCAGTCGTACCGGATCGGCGAGGGCGTGCAGTACGCCTTCGACCCGGATCTCCTCGCGGGCGGGGTGCGGCAGGGCGCGGGAGCCGGCGGCCGTTGCGGGATCTGCGGTGGTGGCGCTTGCGGGGGTCACGGTGGCTCCACTTCGTCCAGGGGGCTCCATTGTACGAGAGCCGTCGTAGTTCTGGGGTACGGAAGGGCCAGCCGTTCCGTCGCGCGGGAGCCGCGGGATTCCGGTCACGCGCGCGTCGCCACCACCAGACGGGCGCGGGGACTGCCGTCCGGGCGACTGCCCAGTTCGGTCAGCGGCAGCAGTCGCACGGTGAATCCGGCCCCAGTGAGATCGTCGAGCACATCGGGGAGCGGGAACGTCCGGTAGTACATGACGAAGGCCGGCCGCCACAGGGCGTTGCGCACCCGCATGGCCAGGTCGAAGCCCAGGAGCGACCAGTAGGCCTTCGAGCCGACCACGGGTGGCGCGCCCACCGGGAAGACGAAGCGGCCGCCGGGCCGCAGCGAGGCGTGCACCTGCGCGAAGAGGGCGGGCCGCTCCTTCGGCAGGAAGTGGCCGAACGCCCCGAGGCTGAGGGCCACATCGAAGGCGGGCGCGAAGGGCAGGGCCAGTGCGTCGGCCCGCACCCAGTGCACCGCCGGACCGGCTCCGGACGGGTCGGCCGGAGCGGACCGGGCGACGGCCAGCATGCCCGCGCTGAAGTCGACACCCGTGACCCGCTCTCCGCACACCTGCCGCAGGACGCCCACGCCCGCTCCGGTGCCGCAGCAGACGTCGAGTCCCGCTCCGAACGGGCCGAGCGGCCGGAGCGCCCGCGTGACGGCGTCGAGCACTGCGTCCGGGGTCCGGTAGGGCGTCAGATCGAACTTCGGGGCGAGCAGGTCGTATCCGCGCTCGACGGAAGACAGCGCCTGGACGGCCAGTTCGCGGAGCGTGGGGCCCTCTGGAGTGAGCATCGCGGATCAGCGTACCCACAGAGGACCCCGTCTCCGCACGGGAGGCCTGGTCAGACCGCCCAGCCGTACTGCTCGGGAACCGGCACCGTGCCGCTGCCCAGTTCGCGCGCGGCGTTGCGGGCGAAGTAGGGGTCGCGCAGCAGTTCCCTGCCGAGCAGTACGGCGTCGGCCCGGTGGTCGGCGACGATCTTCTCGGCCTGGACCGGGTCGGTGATCAGGCCGACCGCCGCCACGGGGAGGCCCGCCTCGGTACGGACCCGCTCGGCGAACGGCACCTGGTAGTCGGGACCGACAGGGATGCGCGCCCGGGGCGCGAGCCCGCCGGTCGAGACGTCGAGCAGGTCGACTCCGTGCGCCCGCAGCTCGTGTGCGAGGCGGACCGTTTCGTCGGCGGTCCAGCCCTCCCGCTCGTCGTCGGCGTTCTCGCTGAGCCAGTCGGTGGCGGAGATGCGGAAGAACAGCGGAAGCTCCTCGGGCCACACCGCGCGCACCGCGTCGACGACCTCCAGGGCGAAGCGGGTGCGGTTCTCGAAGGAGCCGCCGTAGGCGTCGGTGCGGTGGTTGCTGTGCGGGGAGAGGAACTCACCGATCAGATATCCGTGCGCGCCGTGGATCTCCGCGACCTGGAAGCCGGCCGCGAGCGCCCGCCGGGCGGCGTCCGCGAACTGCGCGACGATCTCGCCGATCTCGTCCACGGTGAGTTCGCGGGGGGCCGGGCGGTCGTCGTCGTACGGCGAGGGGCTGGGAGCAACCGGCAGCCAGCCCTCGCCGTCCGGGACGCCGGCTTCGATCGGGCCGCCGCCGCGCCAGGGGCGTTCGGTGGAGGCCTTGCGTCCCGCGTGAGCGAGCTGAATACCGGGAACGGTTCCCTGGCTGGTGAGGAAGGCGGTGATACGGCGGAACGCGTCGACCTGCGTGTCGTTCCAGAGGCCCAGGTCCGCGGGACTGATCCGGCCCTCCGGGCTGACCGCGGTGGCCTCCACCAGGATGAGGCCGGTGCCGCCCGCGGCGCGGGCCGCGTAGTGCGAGAAGTGCCAGTCGTTGGCGACGCCCGCGTTCGGCCCGAAGACCTCGGCACTGTACTGGCACATGGGTGCCATCCAGATGCGGTTGGGAATGGTCAGAGATCGCAGGACGTAGGGCTCGAAAAGGGCGCTCACGACAGACTCCGTTTCACCTGGTGCGACGGGCACGGCGGACGCGGCGGATGGACACCGCGTCTTGTACGAGAGATACCGTACTACGGCGATCGTCGAATTACGACGTCTCTCGTACAACTGCGTGCCGCGGCTCCGGTGCGCGCGGGCTCGGCGCCCTGCCGCTCAGGCCCGCTGCCGGGCGGCCCGGGCGCTCAGGTCTCCGTCCCCAGGCGGTGCCGGAGCGTGATGTCGGCGTCGGCTCCGTAGGCCTGGGTCCAGCTCCGTCCGGCGCCGGACTTCCAGGTCACATGGGCGGTGGCGCCGTCGTGCCTGACCCCCTCGACCGTCATGACCCGGTCCCCGTCCCGCACGTCCCCCCGGCGCAGCTCGTGCGCCTTGACGGTGACGGGCTCCGCCGGCGACATCCTCTCCGCCTCCTCGGCGGACCGTACGAGCGCGGCGGCCAGCTCCCTCGCCGCCGCCGGGGTGCAGGACCAGGAGAGCCCTTCCGGCCGCGCGGCGAGCCGGATGCCCACCTGGAGCACGCCCGGGGTCACCTCGACTGGTACACGGCGCCCCTGGGCGTCGTCGATCTCGATACTCATGGCTGTCGCCTCCTCGTCCCGTCCACGACCTTAGCCGTGACCTGGGGAAACCATGCCGGGGCCGACGGCCGTACGTACCGCGGCGGCTGTCAGCCCGCGTAGACGTCCAGACGGCCGCACATCCCGAACCTCCCGTGGGCGGAGGGCCGTTCCGCGTGGACGGAGGCCTCCGCGAGGTAGCCGGCGTCGGCGCCCGCGAGGGCGTCGAGCTGGGTACGGGTCGCCTCCGACGCGGCGGCCGCGCCCCGCTGCCAGCGCTCGCGCCAGTCATCGGCGCGGGGACGGACCAGGGCCGCCGCGGCACGATGGAACGCGGCCAGCGGGCCGGGGTCGCCCGCTCCGGCGGCGGCGCGCAGGGCGAGGAAGCCCTCGACGGCGAGGTCGCGGCGGACGCGGGCCGCCCTCTCCTGTTCGGCTTCGGTGCCGTCGGCCGGCAGGGCGGTGGCCGCGCGGTAGACGTCGGGACCGGCCAGGAAGCGGGGCGGCAGGGTGAGCACGGCGTCACCGGCTTCCGGCAGCCCGCTGTTCTGCATCAGCACGACGATGCGCAGCCCGTCCTCGTTGACCAGGCGGTGGATCGTCCCGGGCGTGAACCATACGAGGGCTCCGGGAGCGAGCGGGGTCTGCCGGAAACCGGTCGCCGTGAGCGTCTGCACGAAGCCGCTGCCGCCGACCACGACATAGCCCTCGGAGCAGGTCAGGTGGAGGTGCGGGGTGCCGCCGCGCAGGCCGTCCTCGGCGGGCCAGTCGTAGACCCGCAGGTGGGAAACGGCGACGGCGCCCGGCAGTCCTTCGAAGGTCACCACAGGAGCTCCTCGGCTCGGCACCCCGCCCGGTGCGCTGGGCAAGCGCTTTCTGAAGGGACGCTAGGACGCGCCCCGGAGAGGGTCAAGACCGCCTGCCCGTACCCGGGGCCGCACACCCGCCCGGATGCCCGTCGTCGCCGCCCTGACCTGCGTGAACGGCGTCACTCCACGCCACTGTCAGTGGCCGGGTGCAGACTGGCCCGTATCCGACTCAACGGCGTTTCGGGAGGTCTCTGTCATGACCGAGGTACTGCTCACCGTAGGCACCCGCAAAGGACTCTTCATCGGCCGCAGGCGCGGCGGTACGTGGGAGTTCGACGGCCCGCACTTCAACGCCCAGGCGATCTACTCGATCGCCATCGACACCCGCCGGGAGACGCCCCGGCTGCTCGTCGGCGGCGACAGCGCGCACTGGGGCCCCTCGGTCTTCCACTCCGACGATCTGGGGGCGACCTGGGTCGAGCCGAAGCAACCGGCGGTGAAATTCCCGCAGTTCACCGAGGCCTCGCTGGAGAGGGTCTGGCAGCTCCATCCGGCCGGCCCCGAGGCACCGGACGTGGTGTACGCGGGCACCGAGCCGGCGGCCCTCTTCCGCTCGGAGGACGGCGGCGAGTCGTTCGAGCTGGTCCGTCCGCTGTGGGAGCACCCGACCCGCTCCAAGTGGGTGCCCGGCGGGGGCGGCGAGGGACTGCACACCATCCTGACCGACCCGAGGGACGCCCAGGCGGTCACCGTGGCCGTCTCCACGGCGGGCGTGTTCCGGACGAAGGACGGCGGCGCGAGCTGGGCCCCGGCGAACAAGGGCGTCTCGGCGGTCTTCCTGCCGGACCCGGATCCGGAGTTCGGCCAGTGCGTCCACAAGGTGACGCGGGACGCCGCCGATCCCGACCGGCTCTATCTCCAGAACCACTGGGGGGTGTTCCGCAGCGACGACGCCGGGGACTCGTGGACGGACATCGGCGAGGGCCTGCCGTCCGACTTCGGGTTCGCCGCCGCCGCGCACCCCCATCGCGGGGAGACGGCCTACATCTTCCCGATCAACGCCGACGCCGACCGCGTCCCGGCCGAGCGCCGCTGCCGGGTGTTCCGTACGAGCGACGCGGGGCGGACCTGGGAGCCACTGTCCGCGGGACTGCCGGAGGGCCCGCACTACGGCACGGTCCTGCGCGACGCTCTCTGTACGGACGACGCCGATCCCGCGGGTGTCTACTTCGGCAATCGCAACGGCGAGGTGTTCGCGAGCGCCGACGACGGCGACACCTGGCAGCAGCTCCTCTCGCACCTGCCGGACGTGCTGTGCGTACGGGCGGCGGTGATCGGCTGACCGGCCGGTGCGCGTGGGAGGGCATGGCGGATGATGGCACCCCCACAGGTCAGTTGATCAGTGTGGTCGTATCACCAGTAGAGTGCGGCCCGTGGCAGCACGACCGTTGAAAGAAATCGTCGAGCCGGGGTGGGCGCAGGCCCTTGAACCCGTGGCCGAACGCGTCGCCGCGATGGGCGACTTCCTGCGTGCCGAGATCGCCGCGGGACGCACCTACCTGCCTGCGGGTCCCCATGTCCTGCGGGCGTTCCAGCAGCCGTTCGACGAGGTGCGGGTTCTGATCGTCGGTCAGGACCCGTACCCCACGCCGGGGCATGCGATCGGTCTCAGTTTCGCCGTGGCGCCCGAGGTCAGTCCACTGCCGGGCAGCCTGGAGAACATCTTCCGGGAACTGCACGCGGATCTGGGGCTCCCGAGGCCGTCCAACGGCGACCTCACCCCATGGACGCGGCAGGGGGTGCTGCTGCTCAACAGGGCGCTGACCACCGCGCCGAGGCGGCCCGCGGCCCATCGCGGCAAGGGCTGGGAAGAGGTCACCGAGCAGGCCATCCGCGCACTGGTGGCCCGGGGCACTCCCCTGGTGTCGGTCCTGTGGGGGCGTGACGCCCGCAATCTGCGCCCCCTGCTGGGCAACCTTCCGGCGATCGAGTCCTCGCACCCCTCCCCGATGTCGGCGGACCGGGGGTTCTTCGGCTCGCGGCCGTTCAGCCGGACCAATGAGCTGCTGGAGCGCCAGGGGGCGCGGCTGGTCGACTGGCGGCTGCCGTGACGGCTCCCCCGGACCGGTTCGTCATCGGCGTGGACTCCGGCGGATCGGGGTTGCGGGTGGCGCTCGGGATGGTGGACGGGGAGCGGCCCGTGTCGACGACGGTCTGTCCGGAGCCGGTGCGGACGGGCCCCGGGGGCATCGACGCGGACCATCTGCTGGCACAGCTCCTGCCCGCGGTCCGGCAGCTGCTCGACGCGGCAACGGAGCGGTACGGGGGTGGCGCGGACTCCCCCGCCGGGATCGCCGCGTTCGCGATCGGGGCCGCCGGGATGGCGACGCTCGGCGAGCGGTTGCGCGCGGAACTGCCCGGCGCGCTCGCGGCCGGACTGGGCGTGCGGCGACTGGCGCTGGCCGCCGACGCGGTGACCGCGTACGCGGGCGCGCTCGGCCAGCGGCCGGGCGCCGTCGTCGCGGGCGGCACGGGCATGATCGCCCTCGGCACGGATCTTTCGGGGTGGCGCAGGGCCGACGGCTGGGGTCATCTTCTGGGTGACAGCGGCGGAGGGGCCTGGATCGGGCGGGCGGGGCTCGACGCGGCGATGCGCGCCCACGACGGGCGGCGCGGCGGATCCGCCGCACTGCTCGCCCGGCTGGTGGCGGTCTTCGGTCCGGCGACGGACCTGCCGGGCCTGCTCTATCCGCGGACGGACCGGCCGGCCCTGCTCGCGTCCTTCGCCCCCGAGGTCGCGGCGTGCGCGGGTGACGATCCGGTCGCGGAAGGCATCCTCCGGGAGGCCGCGGCCCATATCGCCGAGACGGCCGCCGCGGTGTGCCCTGACGCCGGACCCGACGGCGCCGGGCGTCGTGAAGTGGCCCTGACCGGTGGCCTGTTCCGGATGGGCGACCCCCTCCTCGTACCCCTGCGCGAAGAGCTCGCGCGGCAGGTGCCGCAGGCGGTGGTGGTACCCGCTGAGGGCGACCCGCTCACCGGTTCCCTCCGGATCGCCCGGGCGCTCGCCGGCTCCGGTCTTCGGCTGCCGCCACATCCCACGTTGCTGTTCGTACCGGGCCGGGCACCGTCCACCGCGCCGGAGGCCGCAACCGGGCCCGGGAAGGGGCGAGACCCGGGTGCCGATTAGGGATACGAGCAGTCATTCGGGAACGCGTTGCGGCCGACAGAGCGGGGCAGTTGACCGCTATGCGACTCAACGGACATTAGCGGACAGATAACGCCTGACTGGGCCCTCCCCGAACAGAGGAGTACCCAAAACCAGTAGCATGCGGCGCCATGAGCACCCCCACTGGGCCCGCTTCCGGCCTGCCTGTACGAATGCCGCGACCTCGCCAGTCCGGACGGCACCGCCGCCCGGAGCCCGTGGTCGCACCCGAGGGCGCTGCCGCGCTCGTTCTCGCCCTTCCCGGTACCCCCTCCTCGGCCACGCGAAGCCTGGCCGAAGAGGTGATCAGCATCGCCCGTTCCGAGCTTCCCGGCCTGAACGCCCGGATCGGATATCTCGACGGTGACGACGCCGAGTACCCCTCGCTTGCCTCCGTACTCGCCCACGCCGCCGCCGAGCGCGTCGGACGTTACGAGCAGGCCGTCGCCGCGGGCCGTGAGGTCGCCGCCCCCGAAGGTCCCTCCGCCGTCGTGGTGCCGCTCCTCGCGGGACCGGACAACGCCCTCATGCGGCGGATACGGCAGGCAGTGATGGACAGCGGCACCCAGGTCGAGCTGACCGACGTGCTCGGCCCGCACCCGCTGCTCGCCGAGGCGCTGCACGTGCGCCTCTCGGAGGCCGGGCTGGCGCGCGCCGACCGCGCCAGGCTGTTCACCGTGGCGACCGCCGCGGACGGCATCGTGCTGGCCACGGTGGGCGGCGACGAGGCCGTGCAGGCCGCCGGGATCACCGGCATGCTGCTGGCCGCACGGCTCGCCGTGCCGGTGATGGCCGCGGCGCTCGACGTGGAGGGTTCGGTCGCCTCGATCGCCGAGCAGCTGCAGAACTCCGGTTCGTCCCAGCTGGCGCTCGCGCCGTACCTCGTGGGCCCGGAGATCGACGCGAGTCTGCTGGACGCGGCGGCGAAGGAGGCCGGCTGCGCGATGGCCGAGCCGCTCGGCGCGTACCCGGCCATCGGCAAGCTGGTGCTGTCGCTGTACGCGACGGCGCTCGGCATCACCCCCGCCACGCCGCAGGGGGCGCTGGGCGCTCAGGCGCACTGACACGCCGCAGGCCTGCCGGTGCGGTACGGACCAGGAATCCCCTGGCCCGTACCGCACCGGCCGTTTCCGTGCGCGCGCCCCGCCGGTGCACGCCCCGCCTTCGCAGACCTCAGGCGAAGGTCACGCAGGAGGGCGCCGGGACGTCCAGCGAGCCCGCGTGGCGGGGGATGCCCGTCGCGGCGTCCACGGCGAACCAGCTGACGTTCCCGGAGCGCTCATTGGCGGCGTACAGCCACTGCCCCGTGGGGTCGAGGGCCAGGTCACGCGGCCAGTGCCCGCCACAGCTGACGGTCGCGGCCAGGGCCGCCTTCTCGCCGGTCTCGTCCAGGGTGAGGACCGAGATGCTGTCGTGCCCCCGGTTCGCGACCCAGAGGAACCGTCCGTGGTGCGAGACGACCACCTCGGAGGGATACGTACGCACCTCGGCCTCGGTGAGTACGTTGTCGGGCAGAACGGCTGTGACGGCGGCCGGTTCGAGGACGCCGGTGTCCGCGTCCCAGGTGCACACCGTGAGGGTCGGTTCGAGTTCGCCGACGACGTAGGCGAGGCGGCCCGCCGGGTGGAAGGCCAGATGGCGCGGTCCGGTACCGGGACTCAGCGCCGTCTCGCCGTGCAGGCGCAGCTCCCCCGTGGCCGGATCGACGACGCAGACGCGTACGGAGTCGGTGCCGAGGTCCACACTCAGCAGCCACCGGCCCGAGGGGTCGGCCAGCACCTCGTGGGCGTGCGGGGCCGCCTGGCGGGAGGAGTCCGGCCCACTGCCTTCGTGCTGAAGGACCGATTCGGCGGGCCCGAGCGAGCCGTCGGCCAGCACGGGCAGCACGGTGACACTGCCGGATCCGTAGTTCGCCGTGACGACGTGGCCTGCGGCGAGCGTCAGGTGCGTGGGGCCGTCCCCGCGCACGGACTGCGGGGCGCCCAGGAGCCGCGGCACGTCGCCCGTGAGGTCGAAGGCGGCCGCCGCCCCTTGCGAGGTCTCACTGACCGCGTAGAGAACAGTTCCGCCCGGTCCCAGGCCGCTGACCAGGTACGACGGGTCGGGGACGGCATCGGTGGAACCGAGCACGGTCAGCGCACCGGTCTCCCGGTCCACGGCGGCGGCGGTGATCCCCTGCCCGCCCGCCGAGGTGAACGACCCAATGAATGCCCGTCCGACGCTGTTCCCGCTCATCGCGCTACCCCTCTTCACCGTCTGTCGTGATCTTTGGGCCGACGGTAGCAGGCGCCGGCTTTTGGTCCAGACCAATCCGGATGGCCGGCCGAGCCCCTGGTCCGGCCGAGGCGTCACCGTGGTGTGTTCTCGTCCGGACCCCTACCGGGACCGCAGGGCGTCAGGTGCTGATGAGCGAGGATCCCGGAGCGCCGCGCAGGGGGGCCTCCAGGCCGGCGAGGGCCCGTTCCAGGCCCTGGAGGTGCGCGAGGGCGGCATGGCCCTGATGCGCGTCGGCCGCGTCGTGCTGCACGAGCTTCGCCGACGCGGAGCTCGTCGGCTCCACCAGTGCTTCCACGGCCGCCTCGACGCGCCAGCAGGCGGCTGCGAGACGGGCGTCGTGAGAGGCGTCCGGATCAGCGGCCACCGCGGCGAGGCCGCGCACCTCGCGCACGCACAGGTCGAGCAGGGCGAGCACCTGGTACGCCCGCGCCTTGCGCGCGCGCAGGGGGTTGAACGGATGCACCAGGGGTGCGAGGGAGAGCCGGACGCGTCCCAGCAGCAGTTCGAGTTCGGCCACGCGCGGGGCGGGATCGGCGTCCGGAGCGCCTGCGAGCCGGGCGGCCGCCTCGGATGTGCAGGACTGGACGCAGCGCAGGGCGCGGCGTATCCAGGCGTCGGTGGTCTCGTGGGTGGTGACCGGCAGGACCAGGAGCACGGCGAGGGCCGCACCGATCGCTCCGACACCTGTTTCGACGAGACGCAGCGCGAGGAGTCCGGTGTCCAGGACACCGAGCAGACCGTACAGAAGACCGGCCATCAGGGTGACGGCGAGGATCATCCAGGAGTACGAGACCGCGGCCGTGTAGAAGATCGCGAACACGCACACGGCGAGCAGGGCGGCGGTGGGTACCGGCGCGCCGTGCAACGGCACGGCGATCCCCATGGCGACGGCGATCCCCACCAGTGTTCCGAGCACCCTGCGGAAACCGCGGACGAGGGTCTCGCCGCGTGAGGCGGTGTTCACGAAGACCCACCACATGGTGCCGACCGCCCAGTACCAACGGTCCTCCGAGAGGAACTGCCCCACGCCGAGCGCGAAGGCACCGGCCGCGACCGCCTGCACCGCCTGCCGCGTCGTCACACGCGCCAGGCCTCTGCCGGCCGTGATGACCGGTACGGCCGGCACCACCGTGTTCCGCTCGTAGCACCAGAACCCGAAGCGCACGGCCGAGGACGAGACGAGCGACAGGAGCAGCGCGCCGTACAGCTCCGGCAGCTGGCCGGGGACCGTGTGCAGGAACTGCGTCACGAAGAAGGTCATGAACCCGAAGATCCCGAGCGCGTGCCCGCGCGGCCCCCATCTGCGGGCGTAGACGCCCAGGCCCACGATCGCCAGGAAAGTCGCGTCCCGTACCAGCGGGTGGTCATGCAGGACCGCCGCCAGGGCCAGCACGGGAAACCCGACAGCGGGCAGCAGCGCCGTGGTGACGGCCTGGCCCCGGACCGTGGAATCCGTGACGGTGAAGAGCGCGAGAAGGGCCGCCAGACCGCCCGTGATGGATGCGGTCAGCGACTGCCCGGCCAGCCCGCACACCACCACGGCGAACCCGATTCCCAGCAGCCCACGGGCCGCGAAACGCAGTCGCACAAGCCCCGGATCAGGAGCGATGAACATCCTCTTCACGACGGTCGGACCGCCCCCTTCGACTGGAGAACACCCTCTTGTGAACGGCAAAGGCGCCGCGTAACCGGAAGCGGCTTCGTCGCCGTCCGGCGCTGCGCAGCGCCATGGATGAGTCAAGGAAAGCATCCTGCCGGACAGTGGCTCAACTCGACGAGCGAGTGCTGTGCCATTGGTACAGTGAGGGCACGTTTCACCGAGCCAGGAAGAGGCCAACGGACCATGGCCGTGGACACTCTCGACACCCGCATCCTGCGGCTGCTGATCGAGCGGCCGCGCACCAGTGCGCGGGAGTACGCGCGCATCCTGGGGATCGCCCGCGGCACGCTGCAGGCCCGGCTCGACCGCCTGGAGCGGGACGGCGTGATCACCGGGACGGGACCCGCGCTCTCCCCCGCCGCCCTCGGCCACCCGGTCCTCGCCTTCGTGCACCTGGAGGTCACCCAGGGGCATCTGGACGAGGTGGGCGAGGCGCTCTCCGCCGTCCCGGAGATCATCGAGGCGTTCTCGACGACGGGCGGCGGCGATCTGCTGACGCGGGTCGTGGCCCGCGACAACGGACATCTGGAGGACGTGATCCAGCAGCTGATCCAGCTTCCGGGCGTGGTCAGGACGCGTACGGAGGTGGCTCTGCGCGAGCGGGTGGCGCACCGGGTGCTGCCCCTGGTCGAGGCGGTGGGGCGGACGGCCGGCGGCCCGGGCTGATCATCCGCCCGGCATGCTGGGCACCATGAGTTCACCGCGCACCCGGGCCCCACGCGTCATCTTCGATCTCGACGGCACTCTCGTGGACAGCGAGCCGAACTACTACGAGGCGGGCCGCCGCCTCCTCGCCCGGTACGGCGTGCCGGATTTCAGCTGGGAGCACCACACCCGCTTCATCGGGATCGGCACCCGCGAGACGCTGACCGCGCTGCGCGCCGAGTACGGGATCGAGGCTCCGGTCGACGAACTGCTGGCCGGGAAGAACGCCCTCTACCTCGAACTGGCCGGCTCCTCCACCGAGGTCTTCCCCGAGATGCGGACGCTCGTGGAACGCCTGCACGGCGCGGGCGTCCCGATGGCGGTGGCCTCGGGTTCGTCCCGGGCGGCGATCGGGGCGGTGCTGGCCGTCACCGGCCTGGACGCGTACCTCTCCCTCTACGTGTCCGCGGAGGAGGTACCGCACGGCAAGCCGGAGCCCGATGTGTTCCTGGAGGCCGCGCGGCGGCTGGAAGCGGAACCTGCCGACTGTGTCGTGCTGGAGGACGCCCCGCCCGGCGCGGCCGCGGCACGTGCGGCCGGTATGCGCTGCCTCGCGGTCCCCTATGTGGCGGGGACGGCGGACGATCCGGCGTTCCTGGCGGCGGATCTGCTTTTCGTGGGCGGGCAGCGTGAGTTCACGGCCCGGGCCGCGTTCGCGTGGCTCCTCGGGGAGGGCGGCCCGGGGTCCACCGCGGCGATTGGCTGAATGCCGCCCCCACCGGCGCGCCGGGGGGAGGTCAGCAGGTCACCGGTGCCAACTGGAGTCCCGCAGGCCGATATCCTGACCCTGCCGCGCGCCCCTTCCTCATCCCGATCCCGATGAGACCGATGAGGTCGCCTCCGCGGCTGTCGAAGCGGGCCACAGATTCGAGATTGGTGCACAGTGCTGGTAGCTGGTCGGTACCGGTTGATATCCCCTATCGGCCGCGGCGGCATGGGTGAGGTGTGGCGCGCGGCGGACGAAGTCCTCGGCCGGGCCGTCGCCGTGAAGCTGTTGCTGGGGGACCGTGACGACGCGTCGTCGGCCGCCCGCTTCCGGCTGGAGGCGCAGACCGCCGCACGGCTGAGCCACCCTCACCTGGTGGCCGTGTTCGACTTCGGTGCCTGGGAGGACCGGTTCTATCTCGTGATGGAACTGGTCGAGGGCAGGAGCCTCAGCGATCTGCTCGCGGCCCAGGAGACGGTCCATCCGGAGCAGGTGGCCCGGATCGCGGGCGAAGCGGCCGCCGGTCTGGCCGCCGCCCACCGGCAGGGCGTCGTGCACCGGGACATCAAGCCCGGGAACCTCATGCTGGACGCCGAAGGGTCGGTCAAGATAGGCGACTTCGGGATCGCCCAGTTCGTCGACGATCCCGCCACGGCACTGACCACCGCCGGACAGATCGTGGGTACGAGTCTCTATCTGGCCCCGGAACGCGCACTCGGCCGCACGGCCGACTCGGCTTCGGACATGTACTCACTCGGCTGCGTGATCTACCAACTCCTGGTCGGTCACCCGCCGTTCCGCTCCGATACGGCGACCGCGACGCTCTATCAGCACGTGGACACCCCTCCCGTACCGTTGCGGCAGCGGGGCGTCGACATCTCCCCCGCCTTCGACGCGTATCTGCTGAGCCTGCTCGCCAAGCAGCCCGAGGACCGGCCCGGCGCCCAGCAGGTGTCCGACTGGTTCCGCACCGACGCCTGGCGCGGGCGCCCGCAGCCACTGCCCCCGCACGCCGCCCCCGCCGGTCCGGCGCACCTGCCGGCGTCTCCCCCGGCGCGGCGCCCGCTCCCCTCACCGATGCCCACGGGTGGGCAGCGGTCCGCCGGTCCGGACACCGCGGGCGGGGCCGCGGGCCCGACCACGTACCGGCTGCCGCAGGCCACCGGCCGAAGACGGGCCCCCGTGCCCGCCCGCAGACGCAGCACCCGCGAGGCGATCCGGCGCCGGCCGCGCGTGGCCAGCGCCATCGCGGGAACGGCCGCCTTCATCGCTGCCGTGTACCTGGGGATGATCCTGTTCGCCCCGGACCCCAGCTCCGCGGAGACGCCGGCCACCGACCCCACGGGGACGACCGGACCCGTGACACCGGCCGAGGACGGACCGGCGACGGGCGCGGCCTCCTCCGGTGCGCCCCAGGGCGCCGCACCCCAGGACTCCACGCCGCAGGACGCCACCGAGGACGACGAACAGGGCGACGGCCAACAAGGCGAGGCGAGGGACAAGAAGCACAAGGGCGAGGACCACGACGACGACTGAGGCCCGGCTCGGGTCCGCTGGTTCATTCCCTACAACCGATGGCCGGGCAGGCGCGTCATATCAGGCAGACCGCCGGTCCGCGGTGGATGCTGGTCGGGCGTACGCCGCCCGAGCCGTCTCGTCCGGCTCCTTCGCCGCGTGCGTCGACGCCCACGCCAACGAACGGGGATTCCGATGCGTATCCGTCCTGCTCTCGCCGCTTCGTCGGCGGCCACCCTCGCGCTGCTGGCCACGTCCGGTGTTCCCGCGGCCGCGGCCCCCGGTCCCGCCGTGTGCGCGGAGCGTGCCGTCGAGGTGGCCGCGACCGCTTCGCCCGACGTCGCGGACGTGGTGCGGATCAGTGTCACCAACCAGGGCCCGCGCCCCTGTGTCGTCGACCGGATTCCCACCGTGACGTTCGGGGAACTGGACGGCGCGGCGCTGCCGGTGCCCGAGACCGGGAGCGCGCCGTACCGGCTGGCCGCGGGCCGGTCCGCGTACGCGGCCGTACGGACGCTGGACCCTGCGTCGACGGAACTGCGGCTGGTGGACCGGATGACCGTCGCCGGGCATCCCGCGCACTACGGGCTGACGATCGACGCCGCCTCCCTCGGGGCGCCCGACGGAATCCGGGTCTGGGAACCCGTCACCACCTGGTGGCACCCGACCCGGGCCGAGGCGGACGTGGTGCTCGCGGAGCACACCGACTGACACGGAGTCTGCCGGTGGTCCCGTCGGGCCACCGGCTCACCACCGTGCGGTCCACCGCCCCGGGCCGCACAGTGGAAGAAGGGGCTGCGGGCGGGAGGACCTGGCGTGAACACCGACGACGTACGGCGGACCGGCACGGGTCCGGAGCAGCGCGGGAACGACGCGGCGAACGGCAGCGCGCCCCGGTTCGTGGTGCAGATCCACGACGCGCGCCGGATGCACTTCGACTTCCGGCTGGAGGTCGACGGCGTACTGAAGTCCTGGGCGGTGCCGAGGGGCCCCTCGGACAATCCTCGGGACAAGCGGCTGGCCGTACCGACGCAGGACCATCCGCTGGAGTACCGCGAGTTCGAGGGCGTCATCCCGCCGGGCGAGCAGGGCGGCGGCACGGTCATCGTCTGGGACCAGGGCACCTACCGGCCGCTCAGCCACGACGAGCAGGGCACGCCCGTGTCGTTCGAGGAGGCCCTGGAGCGCGGTCACGCGACCTTCTGGCTCGACGGTGCCAAACTCCACGGCGAATTCGCCCTCACCCGCTTCCGTGTCGGCGACGAGGCGCCGGGGGCGGGCCAGGTGGCCTGGCTGCTGATCAAGGCGAACGACAACCGGGCGGTCCACGACAGGCCCGGCACCCCCAACCCGTACCACGCCCGCTCGGCCCGTACCGGGCGCACGCTGCACCAGGTCGAGGCCGCGGCGAGCGAACACAGCGGCTGACGCGCCCGGGCCGGGTGTCGTCGGCGGCTGTCCAGGCGCCGGACCGACGGCCCCGGACGCGGGTGCCACCCGGAATGCGGCGGTGGAGGCACGGCGCACGAGTGGCCCGCCCCCGCGCCTTCGGGCACCATGGTCACCGAGGACCGGCCGCGCTTCGCGCATGCCGTGAGGGCAACGGCCGGGACACTTACGCACAAGTCCATGGCAGGAGCCCCAAGGGCGGCGGCGTCGCACCCGGCGACGTGCGGCCACTCGCCGACCGACGTCCGCGGATGCGGCACACGGCCGCATCCGGGCGCCCGCGAGGGCCGGGCAAGGGTCACGCCGGTCCGCTCTGGAGGTGTACGCACCGTGATCGGCTCGCATCCACAGCAGGAGACTCCGCGACGCAGGTCGCCGCAGCAGAGGTCCACGACGGACGCCTCGGGTCTCGGGGCGCCGTGCTGGGCAAGTCTCGCCACGCGCGACCTTGCCTCTTCGCAGAAGTTCTACGGGGCCGTACTGGGGTGGACCTTCCGCGGTACGGACCTGGGCGAGGAGTTCAGCGTGGCCCTCTACGACGGCGTACCGACGGCCGGTCTGGGGGAGCTGACGGACGCGCTGCACATCGCGAACGACTGGACGCCGTACTTCGCCGTCCCTGACGCCGATGTGGCCGCCGCGCGGATCAGGGAGCGCATGGGAACGCTCGCGGTCGGGCCGATCGACTTCCCGATCGGCCGGGCCGCGGTCGCCGCCGATCGCGAGGGCGCCCGTTTCGGGGTCTGGCAGGGGCGTCTCGTGGCCGACTCGCGGGCCTGGCGGGAGCATCGCCCCTGGTGGCTGGATCTGACGACCCCCAACCCGTTCGAGGCCGCGCTCTTCTACGGAGAGATCCTCGACTGGGCGTCGGAGCAGCCCGGCTACTGCGACGTCGGGTACGAGCACGACGACGTCGTGCTGCGCGACGACGGCCGTGTCGCCGCGCTCATCACGGCGGGCGCCGAGAACAGCGAGACCGTGCCCGGACGGGGGCCGCGCTGGAACGTGCATTTCCCCGTGCAGAACGTGGAGGCGGCGCTGGAGACCGCCGTCCGGCACGGCGGCCGGGTCATCGAACGCCGGATCTCGGCCCATGAGGACGGGGCCACGCTCCGCGACCCCTATGGCGCCGTGTTCTGTGTCGCCTCGGTCACCGGCCCTCCACCGGCACGGGGCGAAGGATGGTCGTGAGCACGCCTGATTACGGAACGTGACGGTAGCGGGTGCAGTCCTCGCAGGAGGCTGGTTCTCTGGCACTGTCCGCTCTCCATGAACCCAGGAGTGATCATGAGCGCCATATCCGGACCCTCGGGCCGCGTCCAGCACATGCGCCAGAAGGCGAGCGAGTTGAGTCAGGCCGCTGAGCGCACGAGCGACCCCGAGCACCGCCTGCGCCTCCAGCAGAAGGCCCAGCGGCTCCTGGCGCAGAGTGAGCAGGACGACAACACCACGGACGGCAGGAGCTCCGGGCGGTAGGAGCTCCCTCTGCCGGGCCCGGGCGGGTGCACGCTTCCCGCCCGGGCCTCATTCGTTCGCGCGTCCGCCCGGCCGCACGCCGCTCGCGCTCGCTCGGCGATTTCCGGAGCGTTTCCGGAGCGTGGGAACCGTCCCGCCGGTCTTCTGCGTGATGATGGACAGGAGAGTCATCGCCGCAGCAGACATGAGCCGGCACCCGCGTGCCGAACGGCTCGAAAGGGGCGGCCGCCATGCGCACCTCCGGATCGAAGAGACCGGCCGCGACGCCCTTCGCCGTCCTCGCCCTCGTCGTCGCCGTGGTCTGCGGCTGCCAGGGCGGAGGGGACACTCCCTCCCCGGACGACTCGGGCACGTCCGCAGGACGAGCCGACGCCCTCGCCGTGAAGATCGACAACGTCGCCCCAGCCCGTCCCCCGACCGGGCTGGAGAACGCCGATCTCGTCTATGTGGAGCAGGTGGAGGCGGGACTCAGCCGCATACTCGCCGTCTACTCCTCCGACGTCCCGCCCGTGGTCGGGCCTGTACGCAGCGCCCGGGAGACCGACCTGGAACTGCTCCGGCAGTTCGACGGGCCCACACTCGCGTACTCCGGCGCCCAGTCGGCACTGATGCCGTCGATCGAGGCGGCACCGCTCGACGCGCTGCCCCCGTCGAAGGCACCGAACGCCTACTTCAGGGACCGGGACCGTCCGGCACCGCACAATCTGTATCTGCGCCCGGGAGACATCCCGCACCCGGCGACACGGGTCAACGCGGCCGAGGACATCGGACTGCGCTTCGCGCCCGCGCCGGAGGGCGGCACACCCACCGGCGAACGCACCGTCACCTACCCGTCGGCGCGGTTCACGTTCACCTGGTCGCCGGAGCAGAGGAAATGGCTGGTCACGATGGACGGCAAGCCGTCCCGTACGGCCTCCGGGGACCGGCTGGAAGCGGCCACCGTGCTCCTGCAGAACGTCACGCTGGGCCCCTCCCGCTTCCGGGACCGGTGGGGGAACACCTCGCCGTTCACCCAGACCGTGGGGTCCGGCTCGGCGCTCGCGCTGCGCGACGGCAAGGCGTACGACCTCGCGTGGGAGCGTGACACCGCCGCCTCGGCGACGGAGTTCACCACCGAGGACGGCAAGCCGATGACGTTCGCGCGCGGCCAGGTCTGGATCGTGCTCGTTCCCGGATGACACGGCTCCCGAGTGAAGGCACAACAGCCGAGCGGACGTTCAGCGCCAGGGGTCGCGTTCGACCTTCTCCACCGTTTCGAGGACGACCTCTCCGGTGCTGAGATCGGCGCCGGAGGCGGGACGGACCTTCGCGCCGGGCCACACCAGTTGGGGCGGGCTTCCGATCACACGGCAACGGAACATGAAGCCCTCGGGGAACCGGACCAGGGATTCGTTGCGGGCGAACTCGGTGTAGCGGTGCACCACCGTCGACCGGACCACGACTCCGTGACCCTCGCTCAACTCCGTTTGGAGATCGCTCGACTGGCATACGGGGCACAGGAGCCGCCGGAAGGACGCCGTGCCGCACCAGCGACAACGCTGATAGGTGAGTCCGGTTCTTTCACGCACCGCCGTAGCGGTGCCGCTTCCTGGCTGGGACACGTCTCGACCCCCTGCACTCGGCTGGTGAGCGCCGCACCATCGCGCGACGCCCCCGCACCATATGGCACTGAGTGCCGGGCCGTAAAGGTACTGAGTGCCCCTTCTTGCTCAGCCCGCCGTCATGGCCGCTTCCAGGCTCTGCACCACGCGCCACATGGGAGCCCCCTTGGAGGCCACCATGACGATCACGTCCTCGCGCGAGTCGACGGCCAGATCCGCGCCCGGGGCGCGGTGCGGCCCCTCGTCCGGTTCCCCGTCGGCGCCCTGGTCCACGGCGGGCCTCTCGACCGCCGCCCCCCATACGTCACGCACCAGACCGAGGGCGTGGTCCACGGCGGCCTCGGCGTCCCCCACTCCGCCCGAACGCAGCCACGAGCGCAGGGCGTTGTTGTGCGCGGCAACCACCGCCGCGGCCACCACGTCGGCCCGCAGCCCGCCTTCGGGAGTCTCCGCCCAGCGCCGGCGCAGGTAGCCGGCGAGCGTGCCCTCGTACCGGCGCACCACGGACAGTTCGTAGGTCCGCAGCCCCGGAACCTCCTGGGTCAGCCCGTAGCGCTGTACGGAGAACTCGGGGTTCGCCGCGTACATCCGCATCACGAGCCTGGCCGCGTCACACACCGCGCCGACCGGATCGGGTCCGTCACGGCCGTCGAGCAGCGCGGTCATGTCGGCCAGACACCGCTCGTGGTCGGGGAAGACCGCGTCCTCCTTCGACGGGAAGTACCGGAAGAAGGAACGGCGCCCCACGCCCGCCCGCGCCACGATGTCGTCGACCGTGGTCCGCTCGTAGCCGCGCTCCAGGAAGAGCTGGAAGGCCGCTTCGGCAAGCGCCTCCCGCATGGGCACCTTCGCGGGGGAACCACCGGATGCCGGGCCGGCCGCCGCCCTGCGTCCTCTGCGCGCTTCAGTCATGCCGGGAACGTAACACCGGAATGCACCGAATGGCACTACGTACCTTGCGAGAGGGTACTGAGTGCCATATTGTCGTGACAACGAATCGGATCAGC
>NZ_JBWKLF010000023.1:0-17154 GCF_056430475.1 Streptomyces sp. NPDC045968
GGTGAGGGTGTGCCTGCGGAGTTGGAGGGTTTTGCGGGTACGGGTAGTGCGGGCAGTGTGGCGTCGGGCCGTGTGTCGTATGTGTTCGGGTTCGAGGGCCCGGCGGTGACGGTCGACACGGCGTGTTCGTCTTCGCTGGTCGCGATCCACCTGGCTGCGCAGGCGCTGCGGCAGGGCGAGTGCACGATGGCACTCGCCGGCGGCGTGGCCGTCATGGCGACCCCCGACTCCTTCATCGGCTTCTCACGCCAGCGCGCCCTTGCGGCGGACGGCCGGTGCAAGTCGTTCGCGGCAGCTGCTGATGGCACGGGCTGGGCCGAGGGTGTGGGTGTTCTGCTGCTGGAGCGGCTCTCGGACGCGCGTAGGAACGGTCACCAAGTCCTGGCGGTGGTACGGGGTTCGGCGGTCAACCAGGACGGTGCGTCCAATGGTCTGACGGCTCCGAACGGTCCCGCGCAGCAGCGGGTGATTCGCAAGGCGTTGTCGAGTGCGGGTCTTTCGTCGGCGGACGTTGATGTGGTCGAGGCGCATGGCACGGGTACGACGTTGGGTGACCCGATCGAGGCGCAGGCCCTGCTGGCTACTTACGGCCAGGGGCGTGCTGAGGGTCGGCCGTTGTGGTTGGGGTCGTTGAAGTCGAACATCGGGCATGCGCAGGCTGCGGCTGGTGTCGCCGGTGTGATCAAGATGGTGGAGTCGTTGCGCCATGGGGTTCTTCCGGCGACGTTGCATGTGGATGAGCCGACGTCGCAGGTGGATTGGTCTGCGGGTGCGGTGGAGCTGCTGACGGAGGCGCGGCCGTGGCCGGAGTCGGAGCGTCCCCGCCGGGCCGGTGTGTCCTCCTTCGGCGTGAGCGGTACGAACGCTCACCTGATCCTGGAGCAGGCGCCGCAGGAGGAGGCCGCTGCGGAAGAGGAGCCGTCGTTCGAAGGCGATGCGGTTCTGCCGTTCGTGGTGTCGGCGAAGGGTGCGGGGGCGCTGGCGGGTCAGGCGCAGCGGTTGGCTGCGTTTGTCGAGGCGGGCGAGCCTGTTTCGTTGGCTGGTGTGGCGGGTTCGTTGGTTTCGGGGCGGGCCCTGTTGACGGATCGTGCGGTGGTGGTTGCGGGCTCTGGTGCTGAGTTGGTGTCGGGTCTGGGGGCGTTGGCCCGGGGCGAGTTGGGTCCGGGGGTGACGTCGGGTGTGGGTTCTTCTGCTGCTCGTGGCCGGTCGGTGTTCGTGTTCCCGGGTCAGGGTGCTCAGTGGGTGGGGATGGGGCGTGGGTTGCTTGATTCCTCGCCGGTGTTCGCCGCGAAGGTGGCTGAGTGTGAGGCGGCTTTGGCGCCGTTTGTGGACTGGTCGTTGACGGATGTCCTGCGCGGCGACGCGGATGCTGTGCTGCTGGATCGTGTGGATGTGATTCAGCCGGCGAGTTTCGCGGTGATGGTGGCGTTGGCCGCGGTGTGGCGTTCGGTGGGTGTGGTGCCCGATGCGGTGCTGGGTCATTCGCAGGGTGAGATCGCTGCCGCTCATGTTGCGGGTGCGTTGTCGCTTGGGGACGCGGCGCGTGTGGTGGCGTTGCGGAGTCAGGCGATCGGCCGGGTGTTGTCGGGTGCGGGCGGTATGGCATCGGTGGCCCTGCCCGAGCCGGATGTCCGTGACCTGCTCGTGGAGGGTGTGGAAATCGCGGCGGTCAACGGCCCCTCGTCGGTCGTGATCGCTGGTGACGCGGCAGCCCTGGACGGTCTGCTCACTGTGCTGGAGGCCCGGGGTGTGCGGGTGCGGCGGGTCGCGGTGGATTACGCGTCCCACACCCGTCACGTCGAGAAGATCGAGGAGATCCTCGCAGGCGAGCTGGCGGGCATTGCCGCGAACGCTCCGGAGGTTCCGTTCTTCTCCAGTGTCGACGGCACCTGGATCGACTCGGCAGGTGTGCTGGATGGTGGGTACTGGTATCGGAATCTGCGCCGTCCGGTGGGCTTTGAACCGGCGGTGCGGGAGCTGATCGGTGCGGGCTTCGGTGTGTTCGTCGAGGTCAGCTCGCACCCGGTGCTGCTTCAGCCGGTGAGTGAGATCGCCGATGTGGCTGATGCGGCGCCGGTGCTGGTGGGCTCGTTGCGTCGTGGTGAGGGTGGCATGCGGCGCATGCTGACCTCCCTCGCGGAAGCCTTCGTACGCGGAGTGGACATCGACTGGTCCGCCGTCCTGCCGGCCGGGGTCGCGGGTGCGCGGGCTGCTCTGCCGACGTATGCCTTCGACCACGAGCACTACTGGATCGAGATGACGGGTGCCGACACCGATGTCGCGTCCGTCGGTCTGGCCTCCACCGACCACCCCCTCCTCGGCGCCGTCGTCGGCCTCCCCGGCTCGGACGCCTTCGTGACGACCTCCCGCTGGTCGCTGCGTACGCACCCCTGGCTCGCCGACTACGCCCAGGCCGACGTGATCGTGGCGCCGAACGCCGCCCTGGTCGAGCTGGCAGTCAAGGTCGGCGACGAAATCGGGGCGCCGACGCTGGAGCGGCTGACCATCGACAGCCCCGTCGTTCTGCCGCTGCGAGGTGGCCGGTCCCTACAGGTGACCGTCGACGGCGCCGACGAATCCGGACGCCGTACCGTCCAGATGTACTCCCGTGCCGAGAACTCCACCGTGCAGGAGGAGTGGACGCGGCACGCGTACGGCACGCTGGCACCTCCGGCGCGGCAGCACGAGCCCGCCCCCGTCGACGCGAGCGGTGTGGACGTCGCCCTGCCGGACGGAGTCACCGACGCGGACCGGTACGGCCTGCACCCCGCCCTCCTGGACGCCGCCGTCCGTGTGGTGCTCGCCGACGGCATGCAGCCGTACGAGTGGACGGGCGTCTCCCTGTTGGCGTCGGGCGCCTCCGCCCTGAAGGTGCGGGCGCCGCGTACGTCCGGCGAGACCGGCCGGCTTGAGCTGGCCGACCGGACCGGCCGGGCGGTCATGTCCGTCGCGGGTGTGCTCGGCAGGCAGTTCTCTCCCGAGGAGACCGGCGTCGCCGACGTCCTGACCCATGACGCGCTGTTCCGCGTCGCATGGACCGCTGTGCCGCTGCCGACCGCGCACACCTCCGGCTCCGCGGAGTTCTCCTCCGTGGCGTCGGCGGCGGATGTCGTCGCGGTTGCCTCCTCGCAGCGCACGGCCCCCGATCACCTGGTGTACGAGGTGGACCCGTCCGAGACCGACCCGCGCGCCACCACCGCAGCGGCGCTGGGCGTCCTCCAGGCTTGGCTCGCCGAGCCCGCTCTGGCGCACACGCGGCTCGTCGTGCTGACCACGGACACCGCCGAGCCGGCCGTCGCCGCCGTGTGGGGTCTCGTCCGCTCGGCCCAGTCCGAGCACCCCGACCGGATCTTCCTGGTCGAGGCCGACGCCACCTCCCGGCCTGCCCTGGCCGCCGCGCTGGACAGCGGCGAGCCGCAGATCCGGCTGCGCGCCGGGGTGGCCGAGGTGCCGCGCCTGGTCCGTGCGGCCGCCGAGGCCGGTGGCGGCGGTGGGCGTCCCCTCGATGCCGAAGGCACCGTACTGATCACCGGTGGTACGGGAACGCTCGGCGCGATCGTCGCGAGGCATCTGGTCACGGAGCACCACATCAGGCACCTGTTGCTGGTGAGCCGCCGTGGCACGGACGCGGTCGGCGCCGCCGGTCTGAGCGACGAGCTGACCGCTCTGGGAGCCACCGTCACGATCGCGCGATGCGATGCGGCGGACCGTACGGAACTCGCGGCGCTCCTCGACACCGTCTCCGCCGAACACCCGCTGACCGCAGTCGTACACGCCGCGGGCGTCCTCGATGACAGTGTGGTCTCCGCCCTGACCCCGGAACGGTTCGACACCGTGCTGCGGCCCAAGGCGGACGCCGCGCTCAACCTGCACGAGCTGACCCGGGGCCTGGACCTCTCGGCGTTCGTCCTCTTCTCCTCCGCGGCGGGCGTGCTCGGCAATCCCGGGCAGGCCAACTACGCGGCCGCCAACGCCTTCATCGACGCACTCGCACACCGTCGCCAGGCCCTCGGCCTGCCGGCAACCTCCCTCGCCTGGGGCTACTGGGCCGAGGTGAGCGGCATGACGGAGCACCTGGCCGGCGCCGACCTCCAGCGCAACAAGCACAACGGCATGGTCGGACTGTCCGCTGCACGCGGGATGGCGCTCTTCGACGCGGGCCTGCGCAGCGGCGCCGATCTCCTGGTCGCCACCCAGCTGGACATCCGTGCTCTCCGCGCCCGCGCCGCGAACGGCCCGGTGACCCCGCTGCTGCGCGGTCTGGCCCCTTCGGGCCGGCCGACGGCCCGCGCCGGTTCCGCGGACTCCGGCTCACTGGCCGGGCACATCGCCGGCCTGAGCACCCGCGAGCAGACCGAGACGCTCGTCGCTCTGGTACGCCGCCACGCGGCCGAGGTACTGGGACACCCGACCGCCGACGCGGTCGCGGCCGACCGGGCCTTCAAGGACGCCGGATTCGACTCGCTCACCGCCGTGGAGCTGCGCAACCGGCTCACCGTCGCGACCGGTCTGCGTCTTTCCCCCACGACGGTCTTCGATTACCCGACGCCGGCTCTGCTCGCCGACCTGCTGCGGACCACGCTCCTCGGGTCGCTGGGAATCGAGACCGGCCGCGTGGGCGTGACGGACGCGACGGATGCCCGGACGTTCACCGACGAGCCGATCGCGATCGTTGCCATGGCGTGCCGGTTCCCGGCCGGTGTCCAGAGTCCCGAAGACCTCTGGCGCGTGGTGAGCGAGGGCGTCGACGCGGTGACCGAGTTCCCCGCGGACCGCGGCTGGGACACCGAACGGCTCTTCGACGCCGACCCCGACCGCGCGGGCAAGACATACGTACGCCACGCGGCCTTCCTCGACGACGCCGCGGGCTTCGACGCCGCCTTCTTCGGTATCTCACCGAAGGAAGCGCTGGCCATGGACCCGCAGCAGCGGTTGCTCCTGGAGACCTCGTGGGAGGTCTTCGAACGCGCCGGAATCGACCCGACCACCCTGCGCGGCACGGACGTCGGCGTGTTCGCCGGCATCAACAGCAATGACTACAGCCTGCTCCTGCACCGGTCCCCCGAGGTCGAGGGGCTCCGGCTCACCGGCAGTTCGGGCAGTGTCCTCTCCGGTCGTATCGCCTACCACCTCGGCCTGGAGGGCCCGGTCCTCACCGTCGACACGGCGTGCTCCTCCTCGCTGGTGGCCCTGCACCTCGCGGCGCAGGCGCTCCGCCAGGGGGAGTGCTCCATGGCGCTGGCCGGCGGCGTGATGGTCATGGCCAACCCGGACACCTTCGTCGAGTTCTCGCGGCAGCGCGGGCTGGCCCCGGACGGGCGCTGCAAGGCCTTCGCGGACGGCGCCGATGGCACCGGCTGGTCCGAGGGAGCGGGCCTGCTGCTGGTGGAGCGGCTGTCGGATGCCCGCCGTCACGGTCACCAGGTCCTGGCCGTACTCAAGGGCTCGGCGGTGAACTCCGACGGCGCGTCCAACGGGCTCACCGCTCCGAACGGCCCCGCGCAGCAGCGGGTCATCCGCAAGGCTCTCGCCACCGCGGGCCTGAGCACCGCGGACGTCGACGTGGTGGAGGCGCACGGCACGGGCACCACCCTCGGCGACCCGATCGAGGCCCAGGCGCTGCTGGCGACCTACGGACAGGACCGGCCCGCCGACCAGCCCCTGTGGCTCGGCTCGGTCAAGTCGAACATCGGTCACACCCAGGCGGCGGCCGGAGTCGCGGGCGTGATCAAGATGGTGATGGCGATACGCCACGGTCTGCTGCCCCGCACGCTCCACGTGGACGAGCCCTCGTCGAACGTGGACTGGTCGGCGGGCGCGGTGGAGCTGCTGACCGAGGCGCGGCCGTGGCCGACGGCCGGCCGCCCGCGCAGGGCTGCCGTGTCCTCCTTCGGCATCGGCGGGACCAACGCGCACGTGGTGCTCGAACAGGACACGGCGGCGGCGGACCACGAGGCGGTGGAGGGGACGCGGACCGGCACATCGCAGACCGGCACACCTCAGCCGTCCTCGCCCACCGAGACCCACCAGGCCGCGCCCAGGACCGTACTGGTCCCGGTTTCCGGCAGAACGGTGGACGGACTGCGCGGCCAGGCAGGGCGACTCGCCTCATTCGTCGGGGACCGCCGGGACGTGAGCGTCGCCGACGCGGCGTACTCGCTGGCGACGACGCGGGCCCACCTCGACCACAGGGCCGTGTTCGTGGCCGTCGACCGGGAACGGCTCGGCACGGATCTGCGCGCCCTGGCGGACAGCGGTGACGCGGGCCCCGGCATGGTGAGCGGCACTCCGGTCGCGGGGAAGCTGGCCTTCCTGTTCACCGGCCAGGGCAGCCAGTGGGCCGGCATGGGCCGCGAACTCGCCGACGCCTTCCCGGTCTTCCGCGCCGCCTTCGACGCCGTCTGCACGGCGGTCGAACAGCGGCTGGGCGACCACCTGGACCGGCCGCTGCGCGACATCGTGTTCGCCGCTCCCGGATCGGCCGAGGCCACGCTGCTCGACCGGACCATGTACACGCAGGCGGCGCTGTTCGCCCTGGAGACCGCGCTCTTCCGGCTGTACGAGTCATGGGGGGTCAAGCCGGACCTCCTCGCCGGGCACTCGATCGGCGAGGTGACCCTCGCCCATGTCGCGGGCGTACTGAGCCTGGAGGACGCGGCCACCCTCGTCGCCGCGCGCGGCCGGCTGATGCAGGCGCTGCCCGAGGGCGGCGCGATGGTCGCCGTCCAGGCGTCCGAGGCCGACGTCCTGTCGCTGCTCGCCGAAGACGCCCGCGTGGCCGCTGCCGTGTGCGTCGCCGCCGTCAACGCCCCCGGCTCCGTGGTGATATCCGGCGCCGAGGCCGAGGTACTGGCCGTCGCGGCCGAGCTGGCCGACAGGGGGCACAAGACCAGGCGGCTTCAGGTCAGCCACCCGTTCCACTCGCCGCTCATGGCACCGATGCTCACGGAGTTCCGTACGGTCTGCGAAGGCCTGGACTACCGGCCGGCGACCCTTCCCATGGTCTCCACGCTCACCGGCAAGGAACTGTCGGGCGACGAGCTCGGCACCCCGGGCTACTGGGTGGACCAGGTCCGCCACGCGGTGCGGTTCGCCGACGCCGTTGCGACGCTGAGCCGCCTGGGAGCCACGACGTTCCTCGAGCTCGGCCCCGGCGGCGTCCTCACCGGGATGGCGCTCGACTCGCTCGCCCAGCTCGGGGCGCCTGGTGCGTCTGACGCGCCCGGTACATCCGGTGCGAGCGGATCGCCGGCCGGTGACTGCGTCGCCACGCTGCGCCGCGACCACGCGGAGGACGTCTGCGTCCTGACCGCGCTCGCGGAGCTGCACGTACGAGGCGTCGCCGTGGACTGGCCCGCCCTGTACGAGGAGCCCCGCGAAGCCAGGACCGACCTCCCCACCTACGCGTTCCAGCACCAGCGGTACTGGCTCGACCGAGCCATGGACGAGGGCGCGGGCGATGCCCACGGCACGGACCACCCGCTGCTCGGCGCCGCCGTGGAGATGCCGGGGGACGACGGGATCGTCTTCACGGGCCGTCTGTCGGTACGCCGTCACGGCCGCCTTCTCGGCGCGACCGCGCAGGAGGTGGCCCAGGGAGCCATGACGGTCCCCGCCGCCGCGCTGCTGGAAATGATCGTCAAGGCCGGTGACGCGGTCGGGTGCGGGTCGCTCGAACAGGTGGCCGTGGAAAGCCCCCTCGTACTGCCGGAGCACGCCACCGTTCAGGTCCAGGTCGCCGTGGAAGGCCCCGACTCCGTCGGCCGCCGTGCGGTGCACGTGTACGGCAGGCCCCTTGGCGCGGAAGCGACGCCGTGGACGCGCCATGCGAGCGGATTCCTGGTGGCCGGGATGCCGCAGGCAACGTTCGACCTGGGGAACTGGTCGCCCGCCGCGGACTCGGCATCGGCCCTGCCCGGCGTACACGCCGTGTGGCAGGACGGGGCGCAGACCTTCGCCGAGGTCGCGCCCACCGGTCATCTCCTCGACGAAGCGGAGAAGTTCACGCTTCACCCGGCCCTCCTCGACACCGTGGTGCGCCTCGTGGCCGCTGCCACCGGTGCGGACACGGCCACCCTCGTCGACACGCGTCCGCACGACATCGCGTTCTGCGCCCGGCTGGTCGTGCACGCGGCCGGCGCCACCGCGCTGCGCGTGCGGATCACCCCGACCGGGCCGACCGTTCCGGGCGCACCGGGACGCCACCTGGTCGAGCTCGCGGACCCCACGGGAGCGCCGGTCGCTTCCATGGGGCCGCTGGACCTCGGCCACACGTCGTCGCAGGCCGAGGCGGCTGCGGGAACCGGGACAGCTGCGGTGGCAGCGGCCCCGACCGCACCGGCCACCGGAGACGTACGCCGCCGTGCGGTGACGCGCGACGTGGCCGCCGCCGGATCGTTCGCCGAGCGGCTGACCGGGCTGACGCCCACCGAGCAGCACCGCATCCTGCTGGAACTCGTCGAGTCCGGCGCGTCCGTCGTCCTCGGCCACCGCGAAGCGGACGGCTTCGACCGTGCCCGTCCCTTCAAGGACCTCGGATTCGACTCCCTCGCGGCGGTCAAGCTCCGTAACCGACTGGCACACGAGACCGGGATCGACGGCCTCTCCGCCTCGGTGGTCTTCGACTACCCGACACCGGTCCTGCTCGCCGGGCACCTGCGCACCGAACTCCTCGGCGAGCAGACCGTCCCCGACGCCCCCGTGCCCGTCGCGCCCGACCAGAACGAACCGATCGCGATCGTCTCCATGAGCTGCCGCCTGCCGGGCGGGGTCGAAAGCCCCGAAGACCTGTGGCGGCTGGTCATGGACAAGCGCGACGCGATCTCCGGGTTCCCCGTCGACCGCGACTGGGACCTCGACGGCCTCTACCACCCGGATCCGGACCACCAGGGCACCAGCTATGCCCGTACGGGCGGATTCCTGCACGACGCCGCGAAGTTCGACGCGGGCCTCTTCGGGATCTCCCCGCGCGAGGCACTCGCCATGGACCCGCAGCAGCGGCTGCTCCTCGAGACGTCCTGGGAGGCGCTGGAGCGGGCGGGCATCGACCCCCGGTCCACCGGCTCCGAGGAGATCGGCGTCTTCACCGGAATCGTCCACCACGACTATGTGACGCGACTGAACCAGGCTCCGGAAGGTGTCGAGGGTTACGTCATGGCCGGTACCGCGGGCAGTGTGGCCTCGGGCCGTGTGTCGTACGTGTTCGGGTTCGAGGGTCCGGCGGTGACGGTCGACACGGCGTGTTCGTCGTCGTTGGTCGCGATCCACCTGGCGGCGCAGGCGCTGCGGCAGGGCGAGTGCACGATGGCCCTGGCAGGCGGAGCCACCGTGATGTCCAGCCCGGATGCCTTCGTGGAGTTCTCGCGCCAGCGCGGCCTCGCGGCGGACGGCCGGTGCAAGTCGTTCGCGGCCTCGGCCGACGGCACGGGCTGGGGCGAAGGTGTGGGCGTGGTGCTGCTGGAGCGGCTGTCGGAGGCACGCAGGAACGGGCACCAGGTGCTGGCGGTGCTCCGTGGCAGTGCCGTCAACCAGGACGGTGCGTCCAATGGCCTGACGGCTCCGAATGGTCCGGCGCAGCAGCGGGTGATTCGCAAGGCGTTGTCGAGTGCGGGTCTTTCGTCGGCGGATGTTGATGTGGTCGAGGCGCATGGCACGGGTACGACGTTGGGTGACCCGATTGAGGCGCAGGCGTTGTTGGCGACGTATGGCCAGGGGCGTGCTGAGGGTCGGCCGCTGTGGTTGGGGTCGTTGAAGTCGAACATCGGGCATGCGCAGGCTGCGGCCGGTGTCGCCGGTGTGATCAAGATGGTGGAGTCGTTGCGCCATGGTGTGCTTCCGGCGACGTTGCATGTGGATGAGCCGACGTCGCAGGTGGATTGGTCGGCGGGTGCGGTGGAGCTGCTGACGGAGGCCCGGCCGTGGCCGGAGTCGGAGCGCCCTCGCCGGGCCGGTGTGTCCTCCTTCGGGGCCAGTGGCACCAATGCCCACCTGATCCTGGAGCAAGCCCCCGAAAGTGACCTCCAGAACTCCGAGTTGAGCCCGACGAACGGCGATGCGGTTCTGCCGTTCGTGGTGTCGGCGAAGGGTGCGGGGGCGCTGGCGGGTCAGGCGCAGCGGTTGGCTGCGTTTGTCGAGGCGGGCGAGCTTGTTTCGTTGGCTGGTGTGGCGGGTTCGTTGGTGTCGGGGCGGGCCCTGCTGGCGGATCGTGCGGTGGTGGTTGCGGGGTCTGACGCGGAGTTGGTGTCGGGTCTGGGGGCGTTGGCCCGGGGCGAGTTGGGTCCGGGTGTGACGTCGGGTGTGGGTTCTGCTGCTGCTCGTGGCCGGTCGGTGTTCGTGTTCCCGGGTCAGGGTGCTCAGTGGGTGGGGATGGGGCGTGGGTTGCTTGATTCCTCGCCGGTGTTCGCCGCGAAGGTGGCTGAGTGTGAGGCGGCTTTGGCGCCGTTTGTGGACTGGTCGTTGACGGATGTCCTGCGCGGTGAGGCAGGTCCGGAGTTGCTGGATCGTGTGGATGTGATTCAGCCGGCGAGTTTCGCGGTGATGGTGGCGTTGGCCGCGGTGTGGCGTTCTGCGGGTGTGGTGCCGGATGCGGTGCTGGGTCATTCGCAGGGTGAGATCGCTGCCGCTCATGTTGCGGGTGTGTTGTCGCTTGGGGATGCGGCGCGTGTGGTGGCGTTGCGGAGTCAGGCGATCGGCCGGGTGTTGTCGGGTGCGGGTGGTATGGCATCGGTGGCATTGCCGGAGGCGGATGTCCGTGACCTGCTGGTGGAGGGTGTGGAAATCGCGGCGGTCAACGGCCCGTCCTCCGTCGTGATCGCTGGTGACGCGGCAGCCCTGGACGGTCTGCTGGCCGTGCTGGAGGCCCGGGGTGTGCGGGTGCGGCGGGTCGCGGTGGATTACGCCTCCCACACCCGTCACGTGGAAGGCATTGAGGAGATCCTCGCAGGCGAGCTGGCGGGTATTACCGCGAACGCTCCGGAGGTTCCGTTCTTCTCCTGTGTCGACGGCGCCTGGATCGATTCGGCAGGTGTGCTCGATGGTGGGTACTGGTATCGGAATCTGCGCCGTCCGGTGGGCTTTGAGCCGGCGGTGCGGGAGCTGATCGGTGCGGGCTTCGGTGTGTTCGTCGAGGTCAGCTCGCACCCGGTGCTCCTTCAGCCCGTGAGTGAGATCGCTGACGCGGCTGATGCGGCGCCGGTGCTGGTGGGCTCGTTGCGTCGTGGTGAGGGTGGCATGCGGCGCATGCTGACCTCCCTCGCGGAAGCCTTCGTACGCGGAGTGGACATCGACTGGTCGGCCGTCCTGCCGGCCGGCGTCGCGGGTGCGCGGACGGCTCTGCCGACGTATGCCTTCGACCACGAGCACTACTGGCTCAAGGCCCCCGACAGCCCAGCCGACAGCGACAACGGGGTCAACGACGCCGACCGCGACTTCTGGACCGCCGTCGACGGCGCCGACCTGGACGGGCTCGCGGCGCTGTTGAAGGCCGATACGGCCGACCGTCGGCTTGCGCTGGGCGATGTCGTACCGCTGCTGGCGGACTGGCGGGAAGGCCGCCGTGAGCAGTCCGTCGTGGAAGGCCTCCGCTACGCCGTCACCTGGCAGCCGCTGCCGCAGAACGCCCCCGGTGTACCGGGTGGCACCTGGCTGGTGGTCGCCCCGGCCGAGCGCACCTCGGACAAGGGCTCCGCGGACTTGGTGCACGTACTGGCCGGCCAGGGCCTCAGCATGGTTCTCCTGGAGGTCGCGGACGCCGAGCTCCGGGACCGGGCATCGCTCGCCGGACTGCTGCGCGGCAAGTTCGCCGAACACGACCTCTCCGGAGTTCTCTCCCTGCATACGCTGGAGCAGCAGCACGCGCAGCAGGACCCCGAGCACGCCTCAGCGGTCGCCGAGACGACTCTCGTTCTTCTGCAGGCGCTCGCCGACACGGGAGCCGACCAGCCGCTCTGGTGCCTGACCTCCGGCGCGGTGAGCACCGGGATGCAGGACAGCGTGACGTCCCCCGCCCAGGCAGCGCACTGGGGCCTGGGCCGTGCCGCAGGCCTGGAGTACGCGGACCGCTGGGGCGGCCTGATCGACCTGCCCGTCGACATCGACACGCGGACGGTTCAGCGCCTGCTCGGGGTGCTCAACGCCGCGACCGGCGAGGACCAGCTCGCGATCCGGCGCACGGGCGTCTACGCACGCAGGCTGGTACGCAAGTCCTTGCAGTCCTTGGCGAGGACAGCCGGCGCGGACCAGTGGCAGCCCCGGGGAACGGTTCTCGTCACGGGTGGTACCGAAGGCCTGGGCAGGCATGCCGCCCTGTGGCTCGCGCTCGGCGGTGCCGACGAGCTCATCGTCACCACCACCGCGAACACCCCGGCCGGCAGCGTGGAGACGCTGCGCGCCGAACTGTCGCGGCTGGACGCCCGTACGACCGTGACGTCCTGCGACGCTTCCGACCGCGGCGCGATCGCGCGCCTGCTCGCCGAGCTGCCCGTCGACCGGCCGCTCACGGCCGTCGTCCACGCCGCCGACGTGATGCAGACCAGCTCCATCGGCGACACGGACCGGGGCGACCTCGCAGAGGTGTTCGCGGCGAAGGTGGAGATCGCCGTCTGGCTCGAGGACCTGCTCAAGGACACCGAGCTCGACGCGTTCGTCGCGTTCTCGTCGATCGCCGGCGTGTGGGGCGGCGGCGGACAGGGACTGTCGGGCGCGGCGAACGCCGTCCTCGACGCCCTGGTCGAACGCCGTCGCGCACGCGGACACAAGGCGACCTCCCTCGCCTGGGGCGCCCTCGACCAGATCGGCGTCGGCGCTGACCCGGCCGCTCTTGAGCAGCTCCGCCGTCGAGGAGTCCTCCCGGTGGCCCCCGAGGTCGCCATCAGCATCCTGGAGCACGCCCTGCGCGCCGCGGAGAACTCCGTGGTCGTGGCCGACATGGACTGGGCCGCCTTCATCCCGGCGTTCACCTCCGTCCGGCCGAGCCCGCTGTTCGGCGACCTCGACGAGGCACGCGAGGCGATGCGGGCCGCGCAGTCCGACACGGGCACCGAGGACGCCAACTCGTCCCTTGTGGCGAGCCTGACGGCAGCCTCGGAAACCGAACAGCAGCGGATTCTGCTCAGGCTGGTCCGCAGCCACGCGGCCACCGTCCTCGGGCACAACAGCGCCGAGGCCATCAGGCCGCTGCAGGCCTTCCAGGAAGTCGGGTTCGACTCGCTGGCCGCCGTCGGTCTCCGCAACAGCCTGCACGCGGCCACCGGGCTGCGCCTGCCGGCGACGCTGATCTTCGACTACCCCACCCCCGACGCGCTGGTGGAGTACCTGCGCGCGGAACTCCTCCGGACGACCGGAGACGAGCTCGAAGGGCGGGAGGACGACATCAGGCGTGTCCTGGCGACCGTCCCCTTCGCCCGGTTCAAGGAGTCCGGAGTCCTGGACGCCCTTCTGAAGCTGGCCGAGACGGACGCCCCCGACACGGCGGCGCCGGCTGAGGACAACTCGGAACTCATCGACGCAATGGACGTCGCCAGCCTGATTCAGCTGGCCCTCGGCGACGACGCAAGCTGACCCGTTACATCAGATCGTGGAGGAAATAATGGCATCGCCTGACGAGCAGCTTGTGAATGCACTGCGTGCGTCCCTGAAGGAGAACTCCCGGCTGCAGCACGAGAACAGCCAGTTCGCTGCTGCTGCCGTCGAACCTGTCGCCATCGTGTCGATGGGGTGCCGGTTCCCGGGTGGGATCACCAACCCGGAGGACTTCTGGCAGGTGGTGTCCGATGGCGCCGACGTCTACACGGAGTTCCCCACCGACCGCGGCTGGGACCTGGACGGACTCTTCGACCCGGATCCCGACAACCCCGGGACCACCTACGTGCGCGAGGGCGCGTTCCTGCACGATGCGGCGAAGTTCGACGCGGCGTTCTTCGGCATCTCGCCGCGTGAGGCGCTCGCCATGGATCCGCAGCAGCGGCAGCTTCTCGAGGTCTCCTGGGAGACCTTCGAGCGCGCCGGCATCGACCCGCACTCCATGCGGGGCTCCGACGTCGGCGTCTTCACCGGAATGGTGCACCAGGACTACGCACCGGACCTGAGCGGGTTCGAGGGATACCTGAGCCTTGAGCGGGCCCTGGGCACCGCCGGCGGTGTCGCCTCCGGCCGCGTCGCCTACACCCTGGGGCTTGAGGGCCCGGCGGTGACCGTCGACACCATGTGCTCGTCCTCGCTGGTCGCCCTGCACCTGGCGGCGCAGGCGCTGCGCCGTGGCGAGTGCTCGATGGCCCTGGCGGGTGGAGCCACCGTGATGGCGACGCCGGGCGGCTTCGTCGGCTTCTCACGCCAGCGCGGCCTGGCCGCCGACGGCCGAATCAAGGCGTTCTCGTCCTCGGCCGACGGCAGCGGTTGGGCCGAGGGTGTGGGCGTTCTGCTGCTGGAGCGGCTCTCGGACGCGCGTAAGAACGGTCACCAAGTCCTGGCGGTGGTACGGGGTTCGGCGATCAACCAGGACGGTGCGTCCAATGGTCTGACGGCTCCGAACGGTCCCGCGCAGCAGCGGGTGATCCGCAAGGCGCTCGCCAACGCGGGCCTCTCCACCTCGGACATCGACACCGTCGAGGCGCACGGCACGGGTACGACGCTGGGCGACCCGATCGAGGCCCAGGCCCTGCTGGCGACCTACGGTCAGGGGCGTCCCGAGGGGCAGCCGCTGTGGCTGGGCTCGGTCAAGTCCATCCTGGGACACGCCCAGGCCGCCTCGGGCGTCGCTGCGGTGATCAAGACCGTTCAGTCGTTGCGCCATGGGGTTCTTCCGGCGACGTTGCATGTGGATGAGCCGACGTCGCAGGTGGATTGGTCTGCGGGTGCGGTGGAGCTGCTGACGGAGGCCCGGCCGTGGCCGGAGTCGGAGCGTCCGCGTCGCGCGGGTGTGTCCTCCTTCGGAGCCAGCGGTACGAACGCCCACGTGATCCTGGAGCAGGCGCCGCAGGAGGAGGCCGCTGCGGAAGAGGAGCCGACGCTCGACGGTGATGTGGTCATGCCGTTTGTGGTGTCGGCGAAGGGTGTGGGGGCGCTGCCTGGGCAGGGGGAGCGGCTTGCTTCCTTCATCGAGGCGGGTGAGGCGGTCTCGCTGGCTGGTGTGGCGGGTTCGTTGGTGTCGGGGCGTGCTCTGCTGGCGGATCGTGCGGTGGTGGTTGCGGGTTCTCGGGCTGAGTTGCTGTCGGGTCTTGGTGCGTTGGCGCGGGGTGAGTCTGATGGGGCGTTGACGAAGAGTCTGGTTCCGGGTGGGGGCAGTGGTCCTGGCCGGTCGGTGTTCGTGTTCCCGGGTCAGGGTGCTCAGTGGGTGGGGATGGGGCGTGGGTTGCTTGATTCCTCGCCGGTGTTCGCCGCGAAGGTTGCTGAGTGTGAGGCGGCTTTGGCGCCGTTTGTGGACTGGTCGTTGACGGATGTCCTGCGTGGTGACGCGGATGCTGTGCTGCTGGATCGTGTGGATGTGATTCAGCCGGCGAGTTTCGCGGTGATGGTGGCGTTGGCCGCGGTGTGGCGTTCGGTGGGTGTGGTGCCGGATGCGGTGCTGGGTCATTCGCAGGGTGAGATCGCTGCCGCTCATGTTGCGGGTGCGTTGTCGCTTGGGGATGCGGCGCGTGTGGTGGCGTTGCGGAGTCAGGCGATCGGCCGGGTGTTGTCGGGTGCGGGTGGTATGGCATCGGTGGCATTGCCGGAGGCGGATGTCCGTGACCTGCTGGTGGAGGGTGTGGAAATCGCGGCGGTCAACGGCCCGTCCTCCGTCGTGATCGCTGGTGACGCGGCAGCCCTGGACGGTCTGCTGGCCGTGCTGGAGGCCCGGGGTGTGCGGGTGCGGCGGGTCGCGGTGGATTACGCCTCCCACACCCGTCACGTGGAAGGCATTGAGGAGATCCTCGCAGGCGAGCTGGCGGGTATTACCGCGAACGCTCCGGAGGTTCCGTTCTTCTCCTGTGTCGATGGCACCTGGATCGATTCGGCAGGTGTGCTCGATGGTGGGTACTGGTATCGGAATCTGCGCCGTCCGGTGGGCTTTGAGCCGGCGGTGCGGGAGCTGATCGGTGCGGGCTTCGGTGTGTTCGTCGAGGTCAGCTCGCACCCGGTGCTCCTTCAGCCCGTGAGTGAGATCGCTGACGCGGCTGATGCGGCGCCGGTGCTGGTGGGCTCGTTGCGTCGTGGTGAGGGTGGTATGCGGCGCATGCTGACCTCTCTCGCGGAAGCCTTCGTACGCGGAGTGGACATCGACTGGTCGGCCGTCCTGCCGGCCGGCGTCGCGGGTGCGCGGACGGCTCTGCCGACGTATGCCTTCGACCACGAGCACTACTGGATCGAGATGACGGGTGCCGACACCGATGTCGCATCCGTCGGTCTGGCCTCCACCGACCACCCCCTCCTCGGCGCCGTCGTCGAGCTGCCGCAGTCGGACGGGCTGGTCTTCACCTCGCGGCTGTCGCTGCGTACGCACCCGTGGCTCGCGGACCACGCGATCCAGGGCTCAGCCGTCATCCCGGGCACGATCTACGTCGACCTGGCGATCCGGGCCGGGGACGAGTTCGGGTGCGGGGTGCTGGACGAGCTGGTGATCGGCGCGCCGCTGGTGCTGCCCGAGGACGAGGCCATTCGCATTCAGGTCGCGGTCGGCGGTGCCGATGAGACCGGGCGTCGTGCCGTCGGTGTGTACGCGGCTCGGGGCGATGCCGGTGAGGGTGGCGGGCAGGAGTGGACGCGGCATGCGTCTGGTGTGCTGTCGCCGGTGGTTCCCACTTCTGCGGGGTCGGGATTCGACTTCGTGCAGTGGCCTCCGGCCGGCGCGGAGCCGGTGGACATCACGGGGTTCTACGCGGATCTGACCGAGCGTGGCTATGCGTACGGGCCGGCGTTCCAGGGCCTGCGTGCCGTCTGGCGCCGTGGCGAGGAGCTCTTCGCCGAGGCCGCTCTGCCACGTGAACCGCGTGAGGACGCGGGACGGTTCGGTCTGCACCCGGCTCTCCTCGATGCGGCCCTGCACACGAACGCCTTCGTGGCACGGGAGGACGACGGCCGGAACGTGCTGCCGTTTGCGTGGAATGGGGTGGTGTTGGCGGCGGTTGGTGCGTCGGCGTTGCGGGTTCGGGTGGCGCCGTGTGGTGTTGATGCGTTGTCGTT
>NZ_JBWKLF010000024.1:0-3182 GCF_056430475.1 Streptomyces sp. NPDC045968
AACACAGTGGACGCGAGCAACTGAGGACAAGCCCTCGGCCTATTAGTACCAGTCAGCTCCACCCGTTACCGGGCTTCCACATCTGGCCTATCAACCCAGTCGTCTACTGGGAGCCTTAACCCCTCAAAGGGGGTGGGAATACTCATCTCGAAGCAGGCTTCCCGCTTAGATGCTTTCAGCGGTTATCCTTTCCGAACGTAGCCAACCAGCCATGCCCTTGGCAGGACAACTGGCACACCAGAGGTTCGTCCGTCCCGGTCCTCTCGTACTAGGGACAGCCCTTCTCAATATTCCTACGCGCACAGCGGATAGGGACCGAACTGTCTCACGACGTTCTAAACCCAGCTCGCGTACCGCTTTAATGGGCGAACAGCCCAACCCTTGGGACCGACTCCAGCCCCAGGATGCGACGAGCCGACATCGAGGTGCCAAACCATCCCGTCGATATGGACTCTTGGGGAAGATCAGCCTGTTATCCCCGGGGTACCTTTTATCCGTTGAGCGACAGCGCTTCCACAAGCCACTGCCGGATCACTAGTCCCGACTTTCGTCCCTGCTCGACCCGTCGGTCTCACAGTCAAGCTCCCTTGTGCACTTACACTCAACACCTGATTGCCAACCAGGCTGAGGGAACCTTTGGGCGCCTCCGTTACTCTTTAGGAGGCAACCGCCCCAGTTAAACTACCCATCAGACACTGTCCCTGATCCGGATCACGGACCCAGGTTAGACATCCAGCACGACCAGAGTGGTATTTCAACGACGACTCCACAACCACTGGCGTGGCCGCTTCAAAGTCTCCCACCTATCCTACACAAGCCGAACCGAACACCAATATCAAACTATAGTAAAGGTCCCGGGGTCTTTCCGTCCTGCTGCGCGAAACGAGCATCTTTACTCGTAGTGCAATTTCACCGGGCCTATGGTTGAGACAGTCGAGAAGTCGTTACGCCATTCGTGCAGGTCGGAACTTACCCGACAAGGAATTTCGCTACCTTAGGATGGTTATAGTTACCACCGCCGTTTACTGGCGCTTAAGTTCTCAGCTTCGCACACCCGAAAGTGCACTAACCGGTCCCCTTAACGTTCCAGCACCGGGCAGGCGTCAGTCCGTATACATCGCCTTACGGCTTCGCACGGACCTGTGTTTTTAGTAAACAGTCGCTTCTCGCTGGTCTCTGCGGCCACCCCCAGCTCAGGAAGCAAGTTCCCTCACCAGTGATGGCCCCCCTTCTCCCGAAGTTACGGGGGCATTTTGCCGAGTTCCTTAACCATAGTTCACCCGAACGCCTCGGTATTCTCTACCTGACCACCTGAGTCGGTTTAGGGTACGGGCCGCCATGAAACTCGCTAGAGGCTTTTCTCGGCAGCATAGGATCATCCACTTCACCACAATCGGCTCGGCATCAGGTCTCAGCCTTAATGTGCGACGGATTTACCTATCACACGGCCTACACCCTTACCCCGGGAACTACCATCGCCCGGGCTGGACTACCTTCCTGCGTCACCCCATCGCTTACCTACTACAAGTCTGGTTCATCGGCTCCACCACTACCCTCAACTCCGAAGAGATCGGGCCGGCTTCACGGACTTAGCATCGCCTGATTCAGTACTGGGCGTTTCAAAGCGGGTACCGGAATATCAACCGGTTGTCCATCGACTACGCCTGTCGGCCTCGCCTTAGGTCCCGACTTACCCTGGGCAGATCAGCTTGACCCAGGAACCCTTAGTCAATCGGCGCACACGTTTCTCACGTGTGTATCGCTACTCATGCCTGCATTCTCACTCGTGAACCGTCCACAACTCGCTTCCGCGGCTGCTTCACCCGGCACACGACGCTCCCCTACCCATCCATACTCCCGTTGGGGATATGTGTATGAATGACACGACTTCGGCGGTACGCTTGAGCCCCGCTACATTGTCGGCGCGGAATCACTTGACCAGTGAGCTATTACGCACTCTTTCAAGGGTGGCTGCTTCTAAGCCAACCTCCTGGTTGTCTCTGCGACTCCACATCCTTTCCCACTTAGCGTACGCTTAGGGGCCTTAGTCGATGCTCTGGGCTGTTTCCCTCTCGACCATGGAGCTTATCCCCCACAGTCTCACTGCCGTGCTCTCACTTACCGGCATTCGGAGTTTGGCTAAGGTCAGTAACCCGGTAGGGCCCATCGCCTATCCAGTGCTCTACCTCCGGCAAGAAACACACGACGCTGCACCTAAATGCATTTCGGGGAGAACCAGCTATCACGGAGTTTGATTGGCCTTTCACCCCTAACCACAGGTCATCCCCCAGGTTTTCAACCCTGGTGGGTTCGGTCCTCCACGAAGTCTTACCTCCGCTTCAACCTGCCCATGGCTAGATCACTCCGCTTCGGGTCTAGAGCGTGCAACTCAATCGCCCTATTCGGACTCGCTTTCGCTACGGCTTCCCCACACGGGTTAACCTCGCTACACACCGCTAACTCGCAGGCTCATTCTTCAAAAGGCACGCAGTCACGACTGCTGTTCCGAAGAACAACAGCGACGCTCCCACGGCTTGTAGGCACACGGTTTCAGGTACTATTTCACTCCGCTCCCGCGGTACTTTTCACCATTCCCTCACGGTACTATCCGCTATCGGTCACCAGGGAATATTTAGGCTTAGCGGGTGGTCCCGCCAGATTCACACGGGATTTCTCGGGCCCCGTGCTACTTGGGTGTCTCTTAAACGAGCCGTTGATGTTTCAGCTACGGGGGTCTTACCCTCTACGCCGGACCTTTCGCATGTCCTTCGCCTACACCAACGGTTTCTGACTCGTCTCACAGTCGGCAGACTATGAAAAAGAGATCCCACAACCCCGCATGCGCAACCCCTGCCGGGTATCACACGCATACGGTTTGGCCTCATCCAGTTTCGCTCGCCACTACTCCCGGAATCACGGTTGTTTTCTCTTCCTGCGGGTACTGAGATGTTTCACTTCCCCGCGTTCCCTCCACACTGCCTATGTGTTCAGCAGTGGGTGACAGCCCATGACGACTGCCGGGTTTCCCCATTCGGAAACCCCCGGATCAAAGCTTGGTTGACAGCTCCCCGGGGACTATCGTGGCCTCCCACGTCCTTCATCGGTTCCTGGTGCCAAGGCATCCACCGTGCGCCCTTAAAAACTTGGCCACAGATGCTCGCGTCCACTGTGCAGTTCTCAAA
>NZ_JBWKLF010000025.1:0-4214 GCF_056430475.1 Streptomyces sp. NPDC045968
ACGGTTCTGGTCACGGGTGGTACGGGTTCGTTGGCGGGGTTGTTGGCCCGGCATCTGGTGTCGGTGCATGGGGTGCGGCATTTGGTGTTGGCGAGTCGTCGTGGTCCGGCGGCCGAGGGTGTCGCGGAGCTGGTGGAGGAGCTGACGGCCCAGGGCGCCTCGGTGTCCGTACTCGCCTGCGACGTCTCACAGCGGGACTCGGTGGCGGAACTGCTGGAGACGGTCACGGCCGAGCGCCGACTGTCCGGCGTCATCCACACAGCCGGCGTCCTCGACGACGGTGTCCTCGGGGCGTTGAACGACGAGAGGCTGGCGCGCGTCTTCGCGCCCAAGGCCGCCGCGGCCCATCACCTGGACGAGCTGACGCGCGACCTTGATCTCGACTCCTTCGTGGTGTTCTCCTCCGCGGCGGGTACCTTCGGCTCCGCAGGCCAGGGCAACTACGCGGCGGCCAACGCCTACGTGGACGCGCTGATGTTCCGTCGTCGGGCCGCGGGCCTGCCCGGGGTTTCCCTGGCCTGGGGCCTCTGGGCGCAGGCCACCGGCCTGACCGGTCACCTCGGCGCCGTGGATCAGGCGCGTATGGGTCGTGGTGGTGTGCTGGCGCTGTCGTCGTCCGAGGGCATGGAGCTCTTTGACGTTGGTGTGGCCGGTGATCAGGCGCTGCTGGTCCCGATCAAGCTGGATCTGCGTGCGGTGCGTGCGGAGGCCGCTGCGAGTGGCGGGGTTCAGCCGGTGTTGCGTGGGCTGGTGCGTCCGGGGCGTCGTGCGGCCCAGGCTGGTACCGGTGACCGCAGTGCTCTGGCCCAGCGGCTGGTGGGTCTCTCCACCACCGACCAGGAAAAGACCCTGCTCGACATCATCGGTGCCGAGGCCATGGACGTGCTCGGCGTGAACGTCGGCGACCTGGGCCAGGGCGGCCGCGGCTTCAGCGAGCTCGGCTTCGACTCGCTGACGGCGGTCGAGCTGCGCAACCGGCTCAGCGCGGCCACGGGGGTCAAGCTCCCCGCCACGCTGATCTTCGACTACCCGACCCCGCGAGCCCTGGCGCGCTACCTGCGCGACGAGTTCAGCGGACAGACGGCCACCGCCGTCCAGACGGCGATGCCGACGAGTGTCTCCACGGACGACCCGATCGTCATCGTCGGTATGGCGTGCCGCCTGCCGGGTGGTGTGGCGGGTCCGGAAGACCTGTGGCAGATGGTGAGCGAGGGCCGCGACGGCATGTCCGGCTTCCCGACGGACCGCGGATGGAACCTGGACGGGCTGTTCGACTCCGACCCCGACCAGGCCGGGACGTCGTACGTCCAGCAGGGCGGTTTCCTGCACGAGGCGGGCCGGTTCGATGCCGGGTTCTTCGGCATCTCCCCGCGCGAGGCCATGGCGATGGACCCGCAGCAGCGTCTGCTGCTGGAGGCCTCGTGGGAGGTCTTCGAGCGTGCGGGCATCGACCCGACCCGCGCACAGGACACCAACATCGGTGTCTTCTCCGGAGTGTCGATCCACGACTACCTCGGAGCGCTGGAGCAGGTTCCGGAGGAGTTCGAAGGCTTCGCGACGACGGCCATCGCCGGAAGCGTCGCGTCGGGCCGTGTGTCGTACGTGTTCGGGTTCGAGGGTCCGGCAGTGACGGTCGACACGGCGTGCTCCTCGTCGCTGGTCGCGATCCACCTGGCCGCGCAGGCGCTGCGGCAGGGCGAGTGCACGATGGCACTCGCCGGCGGCGTCGCCGTGATGGGCTCTCCGGCCGGTGTGCTGGGCTTCTCGCGCCAGCGCGGCCTGGCCGCCGACGGCCGTATCAAGGCCTTCTCGTCCACCGCCGACGGCACGGTGCTGTCCGAGGGCGTCGGTGTCGTCCTCCTGGAGCGGCTCTCGGACGCGCGGAGGAACGGACATCACGTCCTGGCGGTGGTACGGGGTTCGGCGATCAACCAGGACGGTGCGTCCAATGGTCTGACGGCTCCGAACGGTCCCGCGCAGCAGCGGGTGATCCGCAAGGCGCTCGCCAACGCCGGTCTCTCCGCCTCGGACATCGACGTCGTCGAGGCGCACGGCACGGGTACGACGCTGGGCGACCCGATCGAGGCGCAGGCCCTGCTGGCCACGTACGGCCAGGGGCGCCCGGACGGCCAGCCGCTGTGGCTCGGTTCGCTGAAGTCCAACATCGGTCACACGCAGGCCGCCGCAGGCGTGGCGAGCGTGATCAAGATGGTCGAGTCGATGCAGCACGGAATCCTTCCCGCGACGCTGCACGTCGACGAACCGACGTCACAGGTGGACTGGTCGGCCGGCGCGGTCGAGCTGCTCACCGAAGAACGCTCGTGGCCGGAGACCGAGCGTCCCCGCCGCGTGGGCGTCTCCTCCTTCGGAGTCAGCGGTACGAACGTCCACCTCATCCTGGAGCAGGCGCCGCAGGAGGCCGCCGTCGACCAGGAGCCGACGACCGAGGACGACGCGGTCATGCCGTTCGTGGTGTCGGCGAAGGGTGCGGGTGCGCTGGCCGGGCAGGCGCGGCGGCTCGCCGCATTCATCGAGGCCGACGAGACCGTCTCGCTGACCGGCGTCGCCGCTTCGCTCCTTGCCGACCGGGCGCTGCTCTCGGACCGCGCGGTGGTCGTGGCAGGGACGCGGGACGAACTCCTGGCCGGCCTCGGCACACTGGCCGCCGGCGAGTCCGGCCCTGGTGCGGCCGCAGGGACCCGTACGGGTACGGGCAAACTGGTGCTGCTGTTCCCCGGCCAGGGTGCGCAGCGCGCTGGAATGGGGCGCGATCTCTACGCCCGCTACCCGGTGTTCGCGGCAGCCTTCGACGAGGTGTGCGCGGAGCTGGACGATCGCCTGACGGGATGGGTGTCCCGGTCCATCCGCGACCTCGTCTTCTCTGCCGAGGGCAGCGCCGAAGCGGAGCTGCTGGACCAGACGGTGTACACGCAGGCGGCGCTCTTCGCCGTCGAGACCGCGCTGTTCCGGCTCGTGCAGTCGTGGGGGGTCCGCCCCGACGTGGTGATGGGCCACTCGATCGGTGAGATCACCGCCGCACATGCGGCCGGGGTGCTGTCGCTGAAGGACGCCGCGACCATGGTCGCGGCCCGGGGGCGGCTGATGCAGTCCCTGCCGACCGGTGGCGCCATGGTGGCGGTGGCGGCGAGCCAGACCGAGATCGCCGAACTGCTGACCGACGGCGTGGACATCGCTGCCGTCAACGGCCCCGCGTCCGTCGTGCTCTCCGGTGACGAGGCCGCTGTGCTCGAACTCGCGGAAAAGCTGCGGGTGTCGGGCAGGAAGGTCAAGCGCCTGGCGGTGTCGCACGCGTTCCACTCCGCCCGGATGGACGCGATGCTCGGTGAGTTCGCGGACGAACTGGCCGGTGTGGAATGGCAGCCGGCGAGCATTCCCGTGGTCTCCAATGTCACGGGCCACGTCGTGCAGGACGCCTTGATGCAGACGGCGGACTACTGGGTGGAGCATGTACGCCGCCCCGTGCGCTTCGCCGCGGGCGCCCAGGCCGCACTGGCGCACGGCGGCCAGGTGTTCCTGGAGCTCGGCCCGGGTGCGGTGCTGACCGGACTCGTACAGGAGCTGGCCGCCGAGACGCCCGACGCGGCGGATGCCGTGTTCGTGACGGCGCTGCGGGACGGCCGCGACGAACCGCAGACGCTGCTGGGCTCGCTCGCGGAGGCCTTCGTCCGGGGTGTGGATGTGGACTGGACGGCGGTTCTGCCGAACGGAGTTGCGGGTGCGCGGACGGCTCTGCCGACGTACGCCTTCGACCACGAGCACTACTGGCTGCGTACGGCGGGCGCCCCCTCGGACGCCACGTCCCTCGGACTGTCGGCCACCGATCACCCGCTCCTCGGCGCGAAGGTCGATGTGCCGGAGACGGGCGGCCTGCTGTACACCTCGCGGCTGTCGCTGCGTACGCATCCGTGGCTTGCCGATCACACTGTTCAGGGTGTGGTGCTCGTCCCGGGCACGATCTATGTCGACCTGGCGATCCGGGCCGGGGACGAGTTCGGGTGCGGGGTGCTGGACGAGCTGGTGATCGATGCTCCGCTGGTGCTGCCCGAGGAGGGTTCGGTACGGATCCAGGTCGCGGTCGGCGGCGAGGACGGGACGGGCCGTCGTGCCGTCGGTGTGTACGCGGCTCGGGGCGATGCCGGTGAGGGTGGCGGGCAGGAGTGGACGCGGCATGCGTCTGGTGTGCTGTCGCCGGT
>NZ_JBWKLF010000026.1:0-3691 GCF_056430475.1 Streptomyces sp. NPDC045968
CTGCGGAGGGAGGCACTCTCCCCCCCCTCTGTTCTTGGGGTCGGATCGGTTGTCTCTGTTCCCCCCCCGTTCCCCCCCCCCCCCCCCCCGGGGCCACGTCTCGGTCAGGGCCGGCCGGGAACGTACGTCAGCCGGCGAGCCGGTCGGACATCCGGCCGTGCAGGTACGCCGCGAGCATCGACGGCGTCGGGTACTCGAAGACGACGTTGGACGGCAGCTTCGTCCCGCTCAACTCAGCGAGCCGGTTGCGAAGTTGCATCGCGATCAGCGAATCGAAGCCGATCTCGAAGAGGCCCTGGTCGGCTCCGGGCCGGTCGGCCGTGGCATGCCCGAGGACTGCGGCGACCTGCGTACGCACCACGTCGACCAGGAGCTCTTCCCGCTCGGCGTCGGACAGCGTCGCCAGCCGTTCGGCCAGCTGAAGCCGCTCGTCGACGGAGACCGCGGCCTGAACCCGGGGCCGCCGCCTGCGAACCGGTCCACGCGACTGGGTCTTGGCCCCGCCGCCGGCAGCGCCGAGCTGATCGGCGGAGACCGGACGAGAGCTGACGGACCGGATCGTCAGCACCGGCGCACCGGTCTCGTCGGCCGCCTCGAACGACAGCGCACCGGAGCCGCTCGGAGCCAGCCGCAGCCGCAGATCCGAGGCACCCTCGGCATGCAGCACCACACCGGTCCACGCGAACGGAAGCACGGCGTCCGCGTCCGCGTCGGTGCCGGCGACAGCACCGCCTACGGACAGCGCGGGTTGCAGCGCCGCGTCCAGCAGCGCCGGGTGCAGGCCGAACCGGCCCGCTTCGGCACGCTGGTCCTGGTCCAGGGCGACCTCGGCGAAGAGCTCCTCGCCACGGCGCCAGACGGCACGCAGGCCCTGGAACGCCGGCCCATGCGCGTACCCACGCTTGGTCAGCGCGATGTAGAAGTCGGTGATGTCGACCGGCTCGGCATCAGCCGGAGGCCACTGTGCGAAGTCGACACCGGCACCCGCACCGGCACCCGACAGCGACGCCTCGGGCGAGAGCGTGCCGGAAGCATGCCGCGTCCACTCCTGCCCGCCGTTCTCAACCGCGTCGCCGGACGAGTACACCGCGACGGAGCGACGCCCCATCACGTCTTCGCCGCCGACGGTGACGTGCACCCGGACGGAACCCTCCTCGGGCAGCACCAGCGGAGCATCGATCATCAGCTCGTCCAGCACCTCGCACCCGAACTCGTCTCCGGCCCGGATCGCCAGGTCGACGTAGGCCGAGCCCGGAACGAGCACCGCACCGTGGACGGCGTGATCGGCCAGCCAGGGAAGCGTGCGCAGCGACCAGCGGGAGGTGAAGACCAGCCCGTCCGACTGCGGCAGCTCGACGACGGCGCCGAGGAGCGGGTGATCGGACTCGGTCTGGCCAGGCGAGTCGGCGCGCGTGGCCGACTTCGTCCTCTGGATCCAGTAGTGCTCGTGGTCGAAGGCATACGTCGGCAGAGCCGTCCGCGCACCCGCGACGCCGGCCGGCAGGACGGCCGACCAGTCGATGTCCACTCCGCGTACGAAGGCTTCCGCGAGAGAGGTCAGCATGCGCCGCATACCACCCTCACCACGACGCAACGAGCCCACCAGCACCGGCGCCGCATCAGCCGCGTCAGCGATCTCACTCACGGGCTGAAGGAGCACCGGGTGCGAGCTGACCTCGACGAACACACCGAAGCCCGCACCGATCAGCTCCCGCACCGCCGGCTCAAAGCCCACCGGACGGCGCAGATTCCGATACCAGTACCCACCATCCAGCACACCTGCCGAATCGATCCAGGTGCCATCGACACAGGAGAAGAACGGAACCTCCGGAGCGTTCGCGGTAATACCCGCCAGCTCCTGCCCGAGGATCTCCTCAATGCCTTCCACGTGACGGGTGTGGGAGGCGTAATCCACCGCGACCCGCCGCACCCGCACACCACGGGCCTCCAGCACAGTGAGCAGACCGTCCAGGGCTGCCGCGTCACCAGCGATCACGACCGACGAGGGGCCGTTGACCGCCGCGATTTCCACACCCTCCACGAGCAGGTCACGGACATCCGCCTCCGGCAATGCCACCGATGCCATACCACCCGCACCCGACAACACCCGGCCGATCGCCTGACTCCGCAACGCCACCACACGCGCCGCATCCCCAAGCGACAACACACCCGCAACATGAGCGGCAGCGATCTCACCCTGCGAATGACCCAGCACCGCATCCGGCACCACACCCGCAGAACGCCACACCGCGGCCAACGCCACCATCACCGCGAAACTCGCCGGCTGAATCACATCCACACGATCCAGCAGCACAGCATCCGCGTCACCACGCAGAACATCCGTCAACGACCAGTCCACAAACGGCGCCAAAGCCACCTCACACTCAGCAACCTTCGCGGCGAACACCGGCGAGGAATCAAGCAACCCACGCCCCATCCCCACCCACTGAGCACCCTGACCCGGGAACACGAACACCGACCGGCCAGGACCACTGCCCCCACCCGGAACCAGACTCTTCGTCAACGCCCCATCAGACTCACCCCGCGCCAACGCACCAAGACCCGACAGCAACTCATCCCGAGAACCCGCAACCACCACCGCACGATCCGCCAGCAGAGCACGCCCCGACACCAACGAACCCGCCACACCAGCCAGCGAGACCGCCTCACCCGCCTCGATGAAGGAAGCAAGCCGCTCCCCCTGCCCAGGCAGCGCCCCCACACCCTTCGCCGACACCACAAACGGCATGACCACATCACCATCCAGGGGAATCGGCTCGGAGTCCGGCACGGCGCTTTCAGGGGCCTGCTCCAGGATCAGGTGAGCGTTCGTACCGCTCACGCCGAAGGAGGACACACCAGCCCGGCGGGGACGCTCGGTCTCCGGCCACGGCCGCGCCTCCGTCAGCAGCTCCACCGCACCCGCAGACCAATCCACCTGCGACGTCGGCTCATCCACATGCAACGTCGCGGGAAGGATTCCGTGCTGCATCGACTCGACCATCTTGATCACGCTCGCCACACCCGAAGCGGCCTGCGCATGCCCGATGTTCGACTTCAACGACCCCAACCACAGCGGCTGCCCCTCAGCACGCCCCTGGCCGTACGTGGCCAACAGTGCCTGCGCCTCGATCGGGTCACCCAGCTTGGTGCCGGTGCCGTGCGCCTCGACCACGTCAACGTCCGCCGTCGACAGACCCGCATTCGACAGCGCCTTGCGTATGACCCGCTGCTGCGCCGGACCGTTCGGAGCCGTCAGGCCGTTCGACGCACCGTCCTGGTTGACGGCACTGCCACGGAGCACCGCCAGCACCTGGTGGCCCTTGCTCCGCGCGTCCGAGAGCCGCTCCAGCAGCAGGACACCCGCGCCTTCGGCCCAGCCCGTGCCGTCGGCGGTGGAGGAGAAGGCCTTGACCCGGCCGTCGGCGGCCAGACCGCGCTGGCGCGAGAAGCCGATGAACGTGTCCGGGGTGGACATCACGGTGGCTCCGCCGGCGAGTGCCATCGTGCACTCGCCCTGCCGCAGCGCCTGCGCAGCCAGGTGGATCGCGACCAGCGAAGACGAGCACGCCGTGTCGACCGTCACCGCCGGGCCTTCGAACCCGAACACATACGACACACGGCCCGACGCCACACTGCCCGCACTACCCGTACCCGCAAAACCCTCCAACTCCGCAGGCACACCCTCACC
>NZ_JBWKLF010000027.1:0-1324 GCF_056430475.1 Streptomyces sp. NPDC045968
CGTGACGGTGACACCGCCTCCGAGCAGCTGCAGGCCTCGCTCCCGGCGGTGGTGTCGGTGACCGACCAGTCCGGTGAGGCGCGTTACCCCTCGTTCAAGGGCATCATGGCGGCGAAGAAGAAGCCGGTGGAGTCCCTGGATCTGGGTGATCTGGACATCGAGGCGGACGAGGTGGGCCTGGCGGGTGCGTGGACGGCCGTGGATTCCGCGGTGCAGCGTCCGGCCCGCACGGCGGGCACGATCGTGAAGGACGAGGGCGAGGGCGGCAAGCAGCTCGCCGAGTTCCTCGCGGGCCAGAAGTTCATCTAAGGGCCACTGGCCGAACCGCCCCTTCTTCACTCATTCACGCAGGAGCATTCCCATGGCTGAAGTCCTCGTCTACGTCGATCATGTCGACGGTGCTGTCCGCAAGCCCACTCTCGAACTGCTGACCCTGGCCCGCCGGATCGGTGACCCGGTCGCCGTGGCCCTGGGCAACGGTGCGGCCGAGACCGTGGCGGTGCTGGCCGAGCACGGTGCGCTCAAGGTCCTGACCGCAGACGCGCCCGAGTTCGCCGACTACCTCGTCGTCCCCAAGGTCGACGCCCTCCAGGCCGCCCACACCGCGATCTCCCCGGTCGCGGTCCTGGTGCCGTCCTCCGCGGAGGGCAAGGAGATCGCCGCCCGCCTCGCGGTCCGTATCGGATCGGGTCTGATCACCGACGCGACCGACCTCGAAGCCGGTGACCAGGGCCCCGTCGCGACACAGGCCGCCTTCGCCGCCTCGTTCACGACCAAGTCCCGCATCACCCGCGGCACCCCCGTCATCACCGTCAAGCCGAACTCCGCACCCGTCGAGGCCGCCCCCGCCGCCGGCACGGCCGAGGAACTGCCGGTGACCTTCTCCGGCCAGGCCACCGGCACGAAGATCGTCTCGCGGACCCCCCGCGAGTCGACCGGACGCCCCGAGCTCACCGAAGCCGCGATCGTCGTCTCCGGCGGACGCGGCGTCAACGGCGCGGAGAACTTCCACATCATCGAAGCACTCGCCGACTCCCTCGGCGCGGCCGTCGGCGCCTCCCGCGCCGCCGTCGACGCCGGCTGGTACCCCCACACCAACCAGGTCGGCCAGACCGGCAAGTCCGTCTCCCCCCAGCTCTACATCGCCTCCGGCATCTCCGGCGCCATCCAGCACCGCGCGGGCATGCAGACCTCCAAGACCATCGTCGCGATCAACAAGGACGCCGAAGCCCCCATCTTCGACCTCGTCGACTACGGCATCGTCGGAGACCTCTTCACCGTCGTCCCCCAACTCACCGAAGAAGTACACACCCGCAAGGGCTGA
>NZ_JBWKLF010000028.1:0-1091 GCF_056430475.1 Streptomyces sp. NPDC045968
GCGGTGGCCGTCTGTCCGCTGAACTCGTCGCGCAGGTAGCGCGCCAGGGCTCGCGGGGTCGGGTAGTCGAAGATCAGCGTGGCGGGGAGCTTGACACCCGTCGCCGTACTGAGCCGGTTGCGCAGCTCGACCGCCGTCAGCGAGTCGAAGCCGGCGTCCTTGAATGCCTTGTCCGTCTCGACGCGGTCGGCTGATGCGTGTCCCAGCACGGTCGCCGTGTGGTTCCGGACCAGATCGAGCAGGGTCTTTTCCTGGTCGGCGGTGGAGAGACGCACCAGCCGCTGGGCCAGAGCACTGCGGTCACCGGCACCAGCCTGGGCCGCACGACGACCCGGACGCACCAGCCCACGCAACACCGGCTGAACCCCACCGCTCGCAGCGGCCTCCGCACGCACCGCACGCAGATCCAGCTTGATCGGGACCAGCAGCGCCTGATCACCAGCCACACCAACGTCAAAGAGCTCCATGCCCTCGGACGACGACAGCGCCAGCACACCACCACGACCCATACGCGCCTGATCCGCAGCGCCGAGGTGACCGGTCATACCAGCCGCCTGCGCCCACAGACCCCACGCCAGCGACACACCCGGCAGGCCCGCGGCCCGACGACGGATCATCAACGCATCCATATAGGCATTCGCCGCCGCGTAGTTGCCCTGACCCGCCGAGCCGAAGATGCCCGCAGCGGAGGAGAACACCACAAACGCGTCCACGCCCATGTCGCGCGTCAGCTCGTCCAGGTGATGCGCCGCGGCAGCCTTGGGTTCAAACACACCTGCCAGCCGCTCAGTGTCCAGCGCCCCGAGCAAGGCGTCGTCGAGGACGCCGGCGGTGTGGATGACGCCGGTCAGCCTGCGCTCGGCCGAGATGTCGGCGAGCAGACGGGCCACGGCGTCGTAGTCGGAGACGTCGCAGGCGAGGACGGATACCGAGGCGCCCTGGGCCGTCAGCTCCTCCACCAGCTCCGCGACACCCTCGGCCGCCGGACCACGACGGCTCGCCAACACCAAATGCCGCACCCCATGCACCGACACCAGATGCCGGGCCAACAACCCCGCCAACGAACCCGTACCACCCGTGACCAGAACCGT